>JBGANU010000011.1:0-159929 GCA_044222145.1 Cyclobacteriaceae bacterium | reverse complement strand
CTGTATCGCACAAACTTCTGAGGCAGGCATTCGCGTTAGTAAAATCAGGGATGGCATTTGATACAAAACTTTCATTACAAATGATCAAATAACACTTGCTTTTTATCACAGTTCATTGCGAACTGAAACGAAGGCTTCTAAAGATGGGATCAAAAGAAAAATCGTTCCGACACAATCTTTCCGTCTTTCACTTCATACACGCAAACTTCTTCGAGAGTCTGTCTGCCCTGACCTTTGAAGGTTGCATCCAATATCATAACCGTGCTGAAGTATCGCCCTGCTACAATGGGATCTCCAAACGAACCGCCATGTCGTTGTTCAATCATACCGGCAAACTGGGCACCTTTCTCAGCAACGGCTTTCTTGCCGCTGGCCGACTTTACAGGTGCGTGAGCGGGTTCGGTGCTCACGATGTTATCGGCATACAATTCTTGCATGGCTTCTACAATTTGTCCGATGCGACAAAATTCTACGAGGCGATTGGCTACTTGTTGTGTGGTCATAGTTTTTGATGTTTAGGTGAGTGAGTTATTGATTTTACACCTATGACGAACAATCAATAGATAACCGGACAAGCGCGAAGATATTTTTTTGCAGCTGTAAACTTTGGGCGGCTTATCGGGCTGTCGCTACTCGCCACCAACGCCTTTGCCACTCAGAACTGGCGCAAGCGTCTCGCTTGTGCCTTAGTGCGAACAGCGTCACGCTGAAAACTTACACAAATGAAAGTCTGTGGTGTGGAATAAATTCAAGCGGACGCTTGAATAATCTCAAGCACAAGCGAGACGCTTGCGCTAGCCACGTTAAATTCTAAGTTTATTTTGTTCTATTTAAATACCTTTGATCCACTCTTTTAATTGTTTATCCAAATCATATGCAAACAACCTTCTCACTTCCCTACCAAAACCCTGCGGCAACCCACAAAAATAGCCGGCAATTTTTTCTGATGGTGCTCCTGCTTCTGATCTTCATTTCAAGTGGGGCGCAGTCGAAGAAAAAGGAGAAAGGATTTGTCAGTCTTTTCAATGGAAAAGATCTTGAAGGCTGGGTGGGCAACAAAGAATCGTATAAAGTTGTAAATGGCGTGATTGAAGTAGACCCGCAAAGTGGCGGAAACGGAGGTAATTTATTTACCAGCGCAGAATACAGCGATTTTAATTTTCGTTTTGAGTTTCAGTTAACACCGGGTGCCAACAACGGCCTGGGCATCCATGCTCCGCTGGAAGGCGATGCCGCTTACGTGGGCAAAGAAATCCAGATTCTTGATAACACAGCCGCCAAGTATGCCAACCTCCATCCTTACCAATTTCATGGCTCCGTTTATGGCGTCATTCCAGCCAAACGAGAGTTTTTAAAACCAGTTGGCGAATGGAATGATGAAGAAGTGATCGTGGTGGGATCGAAAATAAAAGTGATTCTGAACGGGACAGTTATAGTGGATGGTGATTTTATTGAAGCGAGCAAGAACGGAACCCTGGATGGCAAAGAACACCCGGGCCTGCAACGCACGAGCGGGCACATCGGATTTTTAGGTCATGGTGATCTTCTTCGATTTAAAAATATCCGGATAAAGGAGTTGACAAAAAAGTAGGCGTCTTTACTATGCTTACTTGTGCTTCCCGCCTTGTATCTTTACGCTAGTCGATGACTAAATCAACCCATGGAAAAAACACAAGACGTTAACAAAGAATTTAAAGAAGAAATCAACAAGATCTTTGCCGATTGCTCAAAAGAGATTGGCAATAACCGACAGCAGTTGGCTTTGAAGGTGTTAAGGCTCCACCAGGAAATCAACAAAGAGCTTTCCAAAACCAAAATAGACGCTAAGCGCGAAAAGGAAATCCGCAGCGAAGTAGCCAGCATGATAAAAATGGCCGCAAAACAACTTCCTCATCTAAAACCTAAGGCACCACAACCTACGCCAGCAGTGCCTTCGTCAGCAGCAAAAGAGAAGAAAAAGTAGCCACACTAAGTTCGTTGGTGAAGAACACTACCGGACACGAGTAAACAATCTGCCGTTGAGGGTGCGGTGACAACACTCACCTTAAAACAAAAAAATCGTACACTATGAAAACAATGAATTGCAAACAATTAGGTGGGGCCTGTGAACAGACATTTAGCGCGAATACGTTTGACGAGATCGCCAAAATGGTAAGCATGCATGCGCGCGAAAAGGTTCAACAAGGTGACCGTGCTCATATTGTGGCAATGAATGAAATGCGGAATAGTATGACTTCACCAGATGCCATGAATGCATGGATGGAGGATAAACGTAAAGCCTTTAACGAATTACCAGACGAAACCCATTAAAGGCAAGAGTCTTCTTATCATCAGATGTTGGCTTATTGGCCAGCAAACAACAAGAACCGGGACGGAAATAACTTTCTCTAAACAGAGTTTTTTTATATCTCTTCGCTTGTGTCGTGTTCTTCTTCAACACACCAATCATATTAAGTTCGTTGGTGAAGAACAATAATGCACGCGAGCAAACCATTCTGCCCTTGACATAGCGGCTGGTCGTTTCCAGCAAGGTCAAAAAACTCAGTCACCGTTACGTGTAAGGCTTTCGAAGGGCATAGTTACACGGATGTTGGCCTCTTCGGAATTTGTAAAATGCAAACACCGAAGATTCAGTTTTCGATTGGGGATAGCTTCCCTGCCTGCCGGTAGGCAGGGGTCGTTGTAATAATCTCAACAAATCGAACACACTTGGTGCAGGCTATTACAATCCCGTTGCAATCGGATATGATATTGATACGGGCGGTCACGTGTTTCAAATTATGCTCACCAACTCAACCGGACTAATTGAGCCGCAATTCATCGGCCTTACTTCTAATCGTTTCTTTGACGGGCCAAAGGGCATGAGGATAGGGTTTAACTTTAGTCGTGTGTTTACCCTTAAACATAAAAGCAAGGTCTAGTCGACTGTTCATGCTCTTCGTGAGAAGGCACAAGTCGGTTAGACGTTACTCTGACCTTAAGCTGCTAACCGGATTGGCCATCGCTGCCTTGATGGATTGATAGCTGACAGTTGCCAGTGTAATCGCCAAAGCACCAACACCTGACACAGCAAAGATCCACCAGGCAATTTCTGTCCGATAGTCGTACTTATTCAACCAATTGTTCATAAAATAATACGCCATTGGCACAGCAATAAGAAGTGAAATCATCACCAAGATGACAAAGTCTTTAGACAACATACCCCAGAGATTGAATACAGATGCACCCATTACTTTGCGCACGCCAATTTCTTTGGTGCGCTGCTCGGCCATGAAGCTTGCCAATCCAAAAATTCCCAAACAACTGATGAAGATGGCAAGAACGGCAAAGAAGCTTGCCAGTTTGCCAATGCGTTCCTCTCCCTCAAATTTTTGCGCGTAGTCTTCGTCCACGAACTTATATTCAAATGGTGAAGCCGGATCGTATTTTGTGAACACGGTTTTTATCTTGTCGATCGATTCATTCGATGACATGGTCGGGTTCAATTTCAGGATCATAACATTCCCATCGTCACGTGAAATGTGGAACAATGATGGACGAACAGGTTCGTAAGGTGATTCAACCACCATGTCTTTGATAATACCTATGATCGTGTAGGGTTTATCGTTCCATTTCAGTTCTTCGCCAATCGGATTTTTAAAACCCAGAAACGTAGCGGCTGCTTCGTTGATTACAAACGCCAGCGAATCCGTTCCATGTTCTCTGGAGAAATCTCTCCCCTCTTTGAATGTCCAGCCAATCGTTTTTCCATACTCATAGGTAACGCCATTGTTAGGGAAGTCAACGGCTAATGCCGGGTCTTTACCTTTCCAATCGAAGCCACCGTTGGTATTCCATACTTGTGTGGTTGGACTTCCGGACTCTGTCATCTCGGCAATGGCACCAGCGCTTATTAACTCTGAACGAACAGCATCGAAGTGTTTGTGAATGTCTTGGGTGGACATGAAGATGTTGATCAATCCATTTCGGTCATAACCAATCGGGCGGTTCTTAGCGAATTCAATTTGTCGGAACACTACAATAGTACCAATGATAAGTGTTACAGATACCGTAAACTGTAAGACCACCAGCACCTGACGTGGTATAGATGCAAATCTTCCGGCACGAAATGTTCCCTTCAATACTTTTACGGGTTGAAAAGAGGATAGATACAAGGCAGGATAACTGCCAGCAACTATCCCAGTAAATAAACTAAAGCCAATGCCCGTCAACCAAAATATTGGACTGCTCCATAATAATGTTAATCTTTTGTCGGCCACTTGATTGAAGGCAGGTAATATCAATTGCACCAGCAACAGCGAAACGAAAAAAGCGAGTAGTGCAACAACTAACGACTCACTAAAAAACTGACTAATAAGCTGAGAACGCACAGAGCCGATAGATTTGCGAATGCCTACTTCTTTAGCCCGCTTCTCTGACCGCGCTGTGCTCAGATTCATAAAGTTGATGCAAGCAAGCAGTAGCACAAAGACTCCTATGATGCCGAAGAGCCAAACAAATTCTATTCGCCCTCCGGTGTTTTCGCCATTCTTGAATTCAGAATACAAGCGCCACTTGCTCATGGGATGAAGAAATACTTCGGGCTTATACTTTCTTTCGCCATCATCCGTCAGCTTGTTGAATTTTACGTTTACAATTTTTGCCGATACTTTCTCCATGTCGGCATTGGGAGCTATCTGTGCGAATGTTTGTGTGAAGTTGCTTCCCCATGGATTCTCCATTTTTTTTATCCAGGGATTAACGATGATGTAAAGTTCCCATGGCAGGAGGTAGTTCACATCACGAAATCTTGAATTATAGGGCAAGTCTTCGTACACACCAGTCACTTTCACATCTGTTTTATTGTCAATGCGCATAAGCTGACCCATCGGATCTACATCACCGAAGTAGGCCTTTGCTGTAGTCTCTGATAATAATATAGAATAAGGGTCTTTCAATCCATCACGTGTGCCCTTCAACATCTTCAGCGATAGCATTTCGGTGACAGCGGGTTCAAAATAGCTTCCGGCTTTGTTGAATTTCTTCTCACCTACCGTAAGTATGTGAGTTGAATTCCAGGACGATTGCAATACATAAGTGAAGTCGCTGCCAAAATTATTACGTATCTCTTCAGCCATCAAATACGGATTGGATACCTGCGATCCGCGGTTACCATTGTAGATATTGTGCTGCCATACCTGAGCAATTCGATCGTAATTCTGGTGGTACTTATTGTAATTAAGCTCATCCGAGATCCAAAGACCTATGAGCAAGGCAACAGCCATACCTGTGGCAAGGCCTGCGATGTTGATGAATGAGTAGCCTTTGTTTTTGTAAAGGTTGCGAAAGGCGATTATGAAGTAGCTTTTAAGCATAGTTATTAATTATTGAAGGAACCTAACGTGAAATACTCCAGATTTCGTGAATGGTTGCATAAAAATGAGAAACTTATTTTGGCGGTAGTGGGGTCATCCTTTTACGCTCGCTACAAATATTTTTGTGGATAAAGTCCTGGGAACTATTTCGACCCTTACGCTGTCATGGCTGGAGACCTCCATACCCGATGTTATTCCGCTTCAGAAAAGGCCTTTTTACGATCACCGCGCTCATGTTCGGTGTGTTTTGCTCCTATTCTGCGCCTGGCAGATCAGGAGATGAGGCCATTTCCGCGCTGTATGAAGATATCGATTTTGGAACAGCAGAACGACCCGATTGGGAGCTCTTCAACCGCGCGCTTCAGGGCTATTATCAACTAAAAGAATCCAATCGTCTCTCAGAAAATGAGATTGTGACGGTGATTGATTTTCGAAAATCCTCAAATGAAAAACGTTTGTGGGTAATCGATATCGGCAATAAGAAACTTCTCTTTCACACATTAGTTGCTCACGGCCGCAACACAGGCGATGTTTATGCCCGCAAGTTCTCGAACGTGCACGAGTCTTATCAGAGTAGTCTTGGGTTTTATGTAACAGGAAACACGTATATAGGCAAGCATGGAATTTCACTACTCTTGCAAGGAGTTGAAAAAGGAATTAACGATCAGGCCGAGGCTCGCGCTATTGTGATGCATGGCGCTGACTATGTGAGCGAAGCCTACATTAAAAAGGCAGGAAGACTGGGGAGAAGTTTTGGATGCCCGTCAGTGCCGATGGGTATTCATAAAGAAATGGTGAAACAATTGGCGGGAGGAACTTGCCTATTTATCTATTATCCAGATCAGGATTATCTTTCAAAATCTACCTTCAGCTTTTCAAATACAACCTCAGAAGAAGTTACCGCATTGGGTGGCCGCTAAGCGCTTCCATCAACGCTCCATCCAAATCATAAAGATCGTTTCTCATTTGCAGGGAATTGTATTTTGTCACAACGGCTGTAAAATACCAAATGTGAATCGGGACAGATTCCTGAAAAATGATGGTAGACGTTTTGCCAGACAACACCATTTTATCAATTTCTTTGGCCGACCATTTCGTGTCTTTTAATAAATAAGAAGCCAACCGAAACGGATATTCAAGCCTAATGCAACCAGAACTTAAGGCACGATTAGCTTCCAAAAATAAATTGTGCATGTTGGTGTCGTGAAGGAAAACCTGATAATGATTCGGGAATTGAAACTTGATCAATCCAAGCGAATTGTTTGGCCCGGGGTCTTGCCGAAGCTGATACGGAAAATTTCGTTCGGTAAAAGATTCCCATGGCAGCACCGATGGATCTACTTCGTTTCCTTTCTTATCGATTACCCGCAGGTTGTGGCGATCGAGATATTGGATGTCAGCCTTCAATGCTGGCAATGCGTCCTCTTTTAATATCGTAGGCGGCACTGTCCAGGTTGGATTTAGAATAAGATAATGTATGGTGCTGCTGAACACCGGTGTAGACCGCTCGGGCTTGCCAACAATTACCTTCATAGACATGATCAGCGAATCGCCTTCGTGCACTTCTAACTGAAATTCGGGAATATTAATGGACACGTAGGAATTACCCAGCTTCTGCGGAAGCCATCGATAGCGCTCGAGGTTTACTCGTATGACATCTATATAATGATCAACGCTGTGGTTAAGATTATGAAAGGTGTACATTCCGATTACACCATCAGCCTTCAGTCCATGCTGCTGTTGAAATTTTTGTATGGCTTTAATCAATGTCGAATCAAACAGTTGATCCTTGTTCACATACAATGCTGGAAGTTGACCTGTTGCTACCAGTCGTTTTATCAACAAAGGCACGCGGCCATCTGCCACGCCAACTTGAAATGCACTGTCGGCAGGAACAAGTGGCCACCCACCCAGATTCTTCAGATTCCGAAAACTCTTGAGTTGACTTTTCAACTGCTCATATTGTGGGAATGAGGGCTTTAAACGTTCGAATGTTGCCGTGATTGTTTTATCGCGCAAAGCACTGTTCAACAGAGCTGGTAAGTCAAGAGTACTCTTTTTGTCAGCTTCCCATTTGTCGGGATAGAGTTGATCGCTTGCCTTTCCGGAAAACAAGTGAGTAGCATAACTCATAAAAGCGTCCGTTAGTAAGACATCGAGGGCAATCCTTTCGGTATCCGTCTTTTGCGATTGATTACGCAGTTGTTCAAGCGTGGCCAGGTGATAGTCGGAGGGCTCCAGCCCCTCATCGATAGAATTTCGGATGGCCGTGATACAAGCATTCACATTATCGTTGTCGTCCCAGGCCAACACATATTGAGTTGACTTATAAAACAACTGAAGCGGATGAACATTATCAATCCGTTCATTTGCCAGAACAATGCTTGCAGAGAGTGTATCGGTTAAAAGTACATTCTTTAGAATAGTGACGTCATCTTGCGCATTAACGGGATTAATACGCACCAAAAACAAGATCGCGTAAATCCAGAATGACCGTGCCGATGGTACAACCACCGCGCTAACAACGTGACCAAAATGTAGATTTTTCACGCGGCAAGTTCACTAATATTCTTTTTCAGCTCCATGATAAAAATCAGTAACAAGCATCCTACTTATTCTTCCGACAGATCGCAGACCGTTTAATTCCGGCTGCGCCAATTTTTTGTGGTCATTGCCAGAATTCCGGTTTAGTCGTTGATGAGTTTTCATAGAATGTGCTGCAATCATCTGCAATCACATCCGGTGGCGTAACGGGATACGGCACATCGTTCTGCGTTAAAAAGATCGCTTTGGAACTGATTGAAGTAGCCCAGAACAGTCCAACAACCGGATCTTGTGAGTCGATCGCCTTTATGTTTCCTTTAATTTCTCCATATGGGGGTTGGAATAAACTGGAAGCTCCCTCCTTCTGCGCCCTTATCAACTTAAAAAAATCAAACGTGTTTCTCGATAAACTCATTTGTTCTACGAGCACCATGTATTGGTATGCAAACGTAATGTTGTTGACGGGCACCTCTCCCACCTTGATGTTTCTAAATTCCTTATTGTCCACTAATTGCTCATCCGAAAGCAGTGGTGCCGATTCATATTGATTCACCCAACAGGTGCAACAGGTACATTCATCTACTTTTAAAATTTTGCCACCACCCAATGCAGGAGTGATGATGTATCCACTGCATGGCAACGGATCTTTGTAGGCCGAGACTTGTAAGAAAATTTCATGCAGCTCCGGATAGGTAACAACCTGGTGAGTTCCGGTAAACCGCCATCGTACATAATTTTCATCGCTTCCTACTCCTTTGGCATCGATAAAAATCTTAAACACATCGGCTGCCTTCTCGCCATAGTTGGTGGCTACTGTTCTGCCTTCAAACTCCTGCCGGATGCTTTCTACTTCGCCAACAGGTTTAATTTGCTCTGGCGTAGATTCAAATGTTTTTCCGTCACCGGTCTTCAATTGAATATGATAAGTGCGACCTACTTGTCCCTGCATCACACCTCGTGTTGCGTATGTGCCCAGAGTTGTTGTCTCGTAAAAGTCTTCCACGTTTCCCGCATCATCATATAACTGAATGGAACAATTGATCACGGGTGTACGTGTCAATGAAATGGCATCGAGTCCCAGGCTTCGCGAAACCTTGATGGTGTAGGGTCCCGGACGATCGGAAATCATACCTTCAACCACTAACAAAAATTTTGGAGGGGGTACTTTAAAATTAATTGGATCGACACAAGCGGTGATCAATAAGAAGGCGATCAGCCATCTCCATTTAATTTTCTTAAGAAAATCCCTGTTCACCTTTCCGTTTACCTGCATCATTTTCTTACCTGCCCGTCCACTACCACTTCCAATTGATAGTCTTTTGAGAATGGCTTTCGGTTTGATGACATGCCATCAATACGAACATCAAGTTTACCCACGTCATCGGAACAATAGAACTCAATCGTTGCTTTACCAGTGGCATCTGTTTCAATTGACGGATTCCAAAATATAGTAGACCTGAAATCGGGTTTGCGCAAATCTCCGGGATGCGTGTAGTCGGGAGCGTTGAAGCGTAATGGCATTTGAATACCTTTTATTAAAAGCGTGGAGTCCGCAAGCGGTTGCCGCATATCTCCTTGTTTGGTGCTCACCACTACAAATCCATTTTTACCCATCAAACCAAACTTTGACAACTTCGTCCAATCTTTCACCACCGAAAGGGTCACGACATCGGCAGGTTTTAAGGAAAGAAAATAGTCGGTGTTCTTGTTGGCAATACCATCAATGATATACAACGGATCGCCTGTTGCTCTTGATATCAACGGCTCGGGCAGGTTAACTCGCACGATCGATTTTCCTCCCGACTTGCGATGAAACAACGAAGGGATCACTTCTTTAATAAAATCTTCCATGGCGGGAAACAGAAAATAGTCCGAGAGGTTGACGGTGACATCTGCCATCGCTTCAAAGTATTTATTGGGTGACGTTGTGCTGCTATCAACTCTCTGACTAGTCGTTGAGTACACGCCAAAGGATTTATCGATCAGTATTTTTTTGGATGTAAAGGATGCGTAGGGGTCTTGATTGCCAATTCCTCTGTATCCCGGAGCTGCCGGCAATTCAAAAGCATCATCCGTCCAATCAATTTTCAGGTCGCTCACTTCCTGTCCATGACGCATGTTTCCCAACTGATAAAACGTCTCTCCCAAATACAATAGCTCGTCATCGGTAATGGGCGGAACATTCAACATTACCTTACCCTGATCCATGGCAAAGGTTTGATAAAACTTTTTGCTCCTTTGAAAATAGAAGATGATTTGAGTTCCATCGGGTACGGGCTTTCCGGTCGTAGTTGAATAAGCTTTTCCATTTTTTTGAATGACGGAAATAAAGGGGAAGCGCGGTTGGGTTACTTCTCTTGCCAGTATGTTCTTCCACGGCAAGGGCTCCGTTTGTGAGATTAAAAAAAGATCAAGACTGGCCGAGGCACTTTCATTCATTCGATCAATTAAAATCTTCTCTTTCGTTTCCGTGAGAATAGTGAGTTCATCTGCCAGAGAGTTTTGTTTTTTGCCGGCAAACAGATTTCCATTGGTAACACTGAACGAAAACTCACCCGTCAACGGATTTCCACTAGCATCGGTGATGGAAACTTGTAACTTCACCTTTTCTCTGATGTGATAATTAGATTGACTGGTCTCGACTGATACGCGCACGTCATCAGTGGACTCCCAAAAGAAATCGCGGTAAGCCAGCACATCTCCTGAGCGACTGAGAATCGATACGTGTGTTACTCCCTGAGGCAGCTTTTCACGAGGCAAGTCAAGTTCAATAACATCCTGAGTTCCCTGAACAAACGAAGTAGTGTAACGAACTTTACCTTGCGCGGTTAGGATCACCATCAACTCCTCTTTTCGAAAATTGGAATGAACAGGCATTGCAATTTTAAGTTTGGCGTCTGCACTTCGCGAAGGAGGAATTAGCGTCAACGCACATCCATCATCTTCTGTTTGAGGAAGCTTTGTCCGAAGTGTATCTCCAACGATACGAGTGAAGTAATCATTATCTTTTGCAGGTGTAAATCTAATCGCGGCAAACCCATTCATATCTGCTGTTGACCGGCCTATCTCCTTTCCCGTTTGATCGATTAACTCTACACCAGAGCCTGCCTTTCCTGTTTCAATAATGATATTGGTTGGTATATCTTGAATCACATACCCTCCTTCGGCTATCACTTTAATGGGTGCGGTAATTTTCGAAAATGAGTTTTTGGAAACAATAACCATCTCCCTTTTGAAAATCAATTCAGGATCAAAGTTCTTCATCCAATTACTATGCGCAGTGATCAGATAGATTCCGCCCGACAAATTGCCTGGAATTATGATTTGATTTTGACCTACACCGTCTTTAACCCGCACGATCACGTGACTTTTTGACACGCCATGCGGATCGACTAGGTTGACTTCAATCACCTGATTGCCGGGAATGCTTTGCAAGTCTTCTTTTAGAAAATATATTTTAAAGTAAATGGTATCGCCAGGTGAATATTTATTCTGATTAAAAATCAGCTGGAGTTTCGTCTTTGGCCAGATGGCGGTGTATTCATCAAACTTCTTGGTGATGCTCTCACCCGTGAACTGTGCTTCGGATTGCACCGAAACGACAAGGAGAAAAACAACGGCTGCGATCATTTTTTTCATTCCCAAAAAGCCGGTTGATGGTTGGATGAATTCGCAAACGATGTGCAGGCCTCGGCAATAAAAGCAGGTGGCGTCACTAAATAAGGAACATCACTCTTGTCCAGAAAAATGACCTTGTGCCGCACAGACGTGGCCCAGAAAATTCCAACCACGGGCTGATCGTTGTTCACGCCTTTCACATTTCCTTTCAATTCCCCGAAAGGTGGTTGAAATATACTGGACGCTTTTTCTTTTTGTGCGCGAACCAGGTTAAAGAATTCAAACGCGTTCTTCGAAAGACTGAATTGATCTACCTGCACCATGTATCGATATGCGAAGGTGTTATTGTCGACCGGCACCTCACCCACTTTAATATTTCTAAATTCATTACCCGATGCAAACTGTCGGTCGGAAAGTACGGGCGCTGACTCATTTTGACTTATCCAACACGTGCAGCACGTGCACTCACCTACACGCACCAGATTACCGCCACCCGTACCTGGCCCCACAACATAACCACTGCATGGCGGTGGTGCTTTCAAACGGAAGCCTTCTGACCAAACCGTACGCTCCTCAGGGTTAGTAACCAGCTTATGTCTACCGGTATATCGCCAGCGTGCATAGTTGTTATCTCCGGTAACAGCATGCGCATCGATGTAAACATTAAACACATCTGCCGGTAGCTGCCCATACGCTGTCTTCACCGTTCTGCCTTCAAATTCATATCGAATATTCTCAACCTCTCCACCCGGATTAATTCTATCTGGCTCTGACTCGTATATTCTCCCTTCTAAAGTTTGAATCTGGATATAATAACTGTGGCCGATTTGTCCCTGGATTAATCCTGCTGTTTGATAGGTACCCGATTCTACTTCTTTCAGCGTTTCCACATTTCCGTTATCATCGAATAGTTTAATCGTTGCGTGTTGCACATAGTTAATCACCAGAGTGTCGGTATCAAGGTCCATGCTTCTTGAAACTTTAACCGTATAAGGGCCTGGATCATCCGAGATCATTCCTTCGATAATGATTTGATAGTTGGCAGGTGGGGCGTTAAAATCAATTGGACTCACGCATGCGCTTAACGCGATCATTGTGATAACCCATTTTAATTTTATGTACGTCAACACCTTCATCAGAATTTTACATTATAGCTGAGTGATGGCAATATGGTGCCAACAATGGAAAGTTGATAAGGTGTTGGCAAACCGTTGGCACCTGTTCGAAAGAAAACGGTGTACGGATTTTTTCTTCCATAGACATTATAAAAGCTAAGCACCCATGTTGCCTCTCCTCTCTTTACGCGCTTGTGATTGCCTTCAAATACAAATGCCAGATCAAGACGGTGATAGTTGGGAATACGATATTGATTGCGGCCCGAAAAATACGTGACCGTTGTATTCTCAAATTCAAATGCCGAAAGCGGAACTGTCACAGGCCTGCCGGTGTGATACGTAAAGTTTCCCGTGAAAAAATATCTGCGCGACAGGTTATACTTCCACGCGAGATTCATGATGTGTGGCTGATCAAAACTTGCCGGATAAAGTTTCCCCTGATTGACGGATTCACTTGGTGTTGGTCCAGAAATCAAGCGGAAGGAACGGGAGTATGTGTAGTTCAGCGTTCCTGTCAACCGCCCGGTGTTTTTTGCAAGAGAATTTTCTACACCATAAGAGTGCCCTTTGCCTTGTAGAAGTTCTGTTTCAAGGTGTGGATTTAAAATCAGTTGGGCACCATCTTTAAAGTCAAGTATGTTTTTAATGGACTTGTAAAAAACTTCAGAAGATGCGCCATACTTTTTCTCCTGGAAATCTTTAAAGTATCCAATTGAAATTTGATCCGCTTTCTGTGGCTTAAAGTAATGACCACTTGGCTGCCAAATATCAACAGGCGTAACAGCCGTAGTATTCGTAACCAAATGAAGAAATTGATACATTCGATTATAACCAAGTTTAACCGATCCGTTCTTGCCAGCCATCCAACGGAATGATAGACGGGGTTCAAGACCCATATACGTCTTAATAGGTTGTCCCTTTCTAAATTGCAACGTATCTATGATTGTTCCGATCTCGCGGGGTGAGCCTTCTTTGTAAATGTTCACAGACGCTGGACCAAATGATGAAAAGACCGGCAATCGTAAACCACCTTCCAAAAAAAGTTTTCTGGTGAGCGACCATTCATCAGACGCATAAAATGCATTCTCAATTGCATATTGCTCATTCAATGAAACCTGCCTTGCATTTGATAATGAGGATGTGGGTTTAAATGATCCCGGATTAAACTGATAGAACATCGCCTGCCAGCCAAAATTTATTTTATGATTGTCGCCCTGATAATAAAATCCGGCTTTCATCATTGAAGAGGTAATCTGAAATGAAAGTTCGGATGCCGTAGCGTAGTTCCCATTCACCAATGAGTAGCCGTATTTACTCACACCAGCAATAAATTCTGATCCTAATTTTTCTGAGAACTGATGATCCAGTTTGGCCGAGATATTGAGATTGTGCCAATGATACGTGGAGTCACCCACTAACCGAAAGGCATCGCTGCTGGAATATCCCGTCACGGAAAGTTTTGTCTGAGCATCAATTAAGTGAGTCAACTTCACAGTGCCATCATAAAAAAACACAGAACTCTTGCTCAGGTTAGCATAGTTGGTTCGTATCGAATGAATCAGCCAGTTTGAATACGTAGACCGGAATGAAGCCACCATCGATGTTTTATCTTTTACGATCGGGCCATTGATCATGAAATTGCTGGTGATCATTCCAATTCCAGCATTGCCATTCCACTTCTGATAGTTGCCATCTCTCGACTTGATATCCAAAACAGAAGAAGCCCGTCCGCCATACTCAGCAGGAATTCCACCGCGATAAAATGAAACATCGCGAATGGCTTCTGAATTAAATGCTGAGAAAAATCCAAAAACATGTGAGCTGTTGAACACCGGTAGTCCATCATAGAGAATAAGGTTTTGATCAACACTCCCACCGCGTACATTGAAACCTGTGGCAGCTTCACCAACTGTTGTGACACCCGGAAGCACCTGCACTTGTTTTACGAGATCGGGTTCGCCCAGCAACGATGGCACTCGCTTTAATTCGAGCGCGGTAAGTTGTGTTTGTCCGATACGACTGGTCGTTATTTCTCGCATGGCACGGTCCTGTATCACCACTTCATCCAGCATAATGGGCATGGGTTCCATTTCAAGGTTGACTTCGCCATCGTCATACGCTGCAAGATCGATGACCTTATCTTCAAAATCTACGAAACTAAAATTCAACACGTGAACGCCCGGTGCCAACGACAAGGTATAGCCACCTGAATCATCGGTGGTTGTTCCAAAACCTGTGTCGATGATTTGTATCGTTGCTCGCGGCATGGGTTCTCGCGTCTTGGCATTAACCACATGTCCGATGATGCTCACGCGCTCCTTTTTCGATTTGCCAAGTTCTCCGAATGAATGACGTTCAATTTTCTTTTGCTGTCGTACAGCTGTTTTAATGGCGCTATTCCTCAGTATCGCCTGTGTAGGATCCTTAACAATCACCACTGCGTGCGGATACATGCTCAGGTAATTCAAATCGGTTCCAAGGAAAACATTATCCAGTGCTTCCGCCAATGTCTGGCCTGCATAGCTTTGTTGAAATGAGATGGGCTGAATGGACTCCGGAAGAAAATAAAAGCGAACGGCATGCTGCTGTTCGAGTTCGGCAAGGACAGTGACCAAGGGCTTTCCCTGTTCGGTGCCATTAAGCCTCACATCAAGAATGTTCTGTGCGCTCACCGTCACGACACCACAACAGAAACAGCACAGAAAAATTATCTTTAACAAATTCGGTATCGTTTTTTACCAGCCAAACTCTGCAATCGACTTTATAAATGAATCAACAACTCTGTTAACTGCTGTTAATCCGACAAGATAAATAATTTTCCCGGCTCCAATAACTAATTTATCTGAGCTAGTGACGTCACCACTTCCTTGTGGATGCTTGATCGGGGTTCTCCCCCAAGCCAGAGGAGAAATCGTAAATCAGATAAAATTGCTCTTCTCTTTCGAGTAGGTTAAGGTGAGCCGGTGCATCGCGCGGGTGCAGGCAATGTACAACATACTTCTGTCAACATCGTTGGCATAGTTACGGGCCGATGTAAATGGAATGATCACTTCATCAAACTCCAAGCCTTTGGCCAGGTGGGCTGTGGTAACAATGATGCCATCGATGAACGATGTGCTATCAGGAGAAAGCAAATGAACATGAGCCGACTTGATTTCGCTGAAAATAAAATCTGCCTGATCCTGAGTTTTACAAATGATGCCCATCGATTCGTATTGTGACTCCTTAAATCGGGTCACGACTTTCTTTATCTCCTCGATCTCTTCGATGTTATTGTTAAAGCTTTTGACGAGTGGTGCTTCACCATGCCGCTCCATCGGAATCAAGTCGGGATTGGGTTGAATACGCTGCGCAAAAGCTGTGATCTCATAAGTAGACCGATAACTTCTCAACAGTTTCACAGTGTCGGCCTGGGGAAACACTTCGCTAATCACTTCCGAAGAAGATGAACTGTACGGGTTCACCATTTGACTTACATCGCCAAGAATAGTCTTCTTGCATTGAAACAAGCGTGACAGCACCGAGTATTGAACGGGTGTGTAGTCCTGCATCTCATCCACGAGCAGGTGTTTAACATAGTCGTAGGATTGCACACCTTCCAATCTCAATTTAAAATAGATCAACGGAAAAACATCCGAATACTCTAATGGTTCATTGGCTTGTGCCTTCAACATCTCTGGTTTACCAATCCAACGATAGAAGTCTTTATATAAATCAAACACATTGTTCATCTTGAACATGCGGGGCACCGCTTCCCAGATTTTATTTTTTTCTTCTCCCGTCAATTTTCGTTGCACGGCATTTCGAACATGCTGCTGCACATCTTTGACTACTTCGGGAAAACGCTTTAGTAACGGAATGCGGTGATACGCCCTGAACCTTTCCTTGATGAATGGAAATGGCACCACCGTCTTGGCTACTTTCAGTTCATCAAATGTGAAGTAATTGTTTTCGATGTGAATGAGGTATTTGTTGAGCTGACTCAGAAATTCGAATGTTGACTTGAATCGGATACGTTCTACCGCAGCAGCATCCTGCTCGTGCAAAAGAGACGACACCTGCTCAAAGAAACTTTGAAAGCGGAATTTGTTTTCCAACAGTTCGGTGGCGAGTTCTTCCATTCCCATTTCCGGGATATGCTCCTCTCCCAACTCCGGCAAAACATTCGAGATGTAATCGGCAAACACTTTGTTGGGTGAAATAATCAAAATGTCTTTCGATGCAATGGATTCCCGGAAACGGTAAAGCAAAAAAGCAATGCGATGTAATGCAATAGAAGTTTTGCCAGACCCAGCCACGCCTTGAATAATCATCACGGTAGCAGTCTCATTTCGAATGACAGCGTTTTGATCGCGTTGAATGGTCGCGACAATGTTCTTCATTTTGTCGTCAGACGTTTTACTTAGCTCCCTTTGTAAAATGTCATCGTGGATGTTCACCGAGTTCTCGATCATGAACTCCATCTTACCGTTGCGGATTTTGTATTGACGCTTCAGGGCAATTTCTCCTGTGATTTTTCCGGACGGTGTTGTGTACCAGGCTTCGCCCAGCTCAAAATCATAAAACATGGAAGAGATGGGTGCGCGCCAGTCATAAATGAGATTGGCCCGTTGGGTTTCATCGGTAAATGTGTAGATGCCGATATAAACAGCGGTTCGATTATCGCGATCGGCTATAAAATCGATGCGGCCGAAGTAAGGCGACTGCCCCAACTTTATCAATTTCCTTCTGCGGGCAACAGCCGACTCACCGGTAAATGCCATGCGATTAATCGATTGACCTGCCGCCACCATATCGGCCTCGTCCATGCCCGACTGATGTTCATGAATGTATTCTTTGTTTTGTCGCAGCTCAGATGAAAATTGTTTTACACTGTTCTCCACCCGGTTGATGGCCAGATGCAGCCGTTCTTTGATCTCCTCCAGATATTCGCGCTCTTCCTGTTCGGTCGTATTGATCATTCTTTCAAATAAGGCTGCAAAGATTCAAAAAAATTAAATCAAGACTTGGCAGACTATCCATTTTTTTAGAACAGCATTCGTGTTAAATTACTGTCTTTATATTCATTGATGACGCTAAGGATAAGACTGTTGGTTTCGAGCGCGTTAGCGTTGTTTGTCTCCACTACCATGGGACAAACGAAACTGACTGACAGTCTTGAGTTGAAACTTTCGACCGTTCAGGCAAACACAAAGGTGGATGTTCTGAATCGGCTCACCTACGAGTTCATATCCTATAACAGCGAGAAAGTACTCACCTACAGCAATCAAGCACTCGAACTCAGCAACAAACTTGGATACATAAAGGGTGAAGGGATTGCACACGCCTATCGGGGTGTATACGAATATCTCTCCGGACAATTTCCGCTCGCACATATAAATCTTCACCAGGGCATAGTATTATCTTCCAGGGTTGGTGATAAAACCAATGTGGGATATTGTTATCTTCAATTAGGCAATTGCAGTCTCGAAGAAGTGGAAAACGATTCCGCCCTGTTCTACTTTCAAAAGAGTTACGAAATATTTAAAGACAGCACCAATCCCTCGCTCCTTTCTAAAATTTATCGCAACATGAGCGCTGTGTACGGGCAGCGCTATCAATACGATAAGCAACAAGCATATCTCGATCGGGCCATCGCTATACGCAAACTTATGCCCGACAAGACTTTGCTGGCAGATGCTCTTGCCGTGCAGGCCAACAATAAATTACGGGTGGGCAATTCAACCGGTGCCGAAGAACTGCTGGATGAAGCCGACAAAATTTTGAAAGACAACCCCGATGACAAAGAAAATCTCAATGATGTTCGCCACTTGCGCGCATTGATCTTATTTCAGAAGGGAGATTTTGAAGAAGCTCTTGTCTTATTTGACTCAGCCCGCAACTATTACTTTAAAGCAGCCCTGCTGCGTAAATACGTCACGCTTCTGATTGATCTGGGAAAAGTATTTTCTGATCGTGGCGAATATGAATTGGCACTCAATAATTTTTATGATGCGCTGAAGCTCAGCAAGCTTAGGGGCTTTGATGCCGAGAGCTATACGATTCGTTATCGGATTGGGTGGGTCAATTTCAGGCTGGGCGATTTGAACCAGGCTCTTCAACTGGCCAATGAAGCGTTGAATGCCAACATAAAAAAACCATTGCAAAGCGATCTTGCCAATGCGTTGACACTGAAAGGCGTAGTGCTTACCGAGTTAAAGCGATTTGACCAGGCCCGGTCATCTCTTGATTCGGTTTTAACTATTTACAAGTCACTCGATAACAAACGAGGGATGAGTGAAACTCTCATGAACCTGGGAGAGTTAGCAGCTCGTCAAAATAAATATGAACAAGGACTGCAATACTATCGGGAAAGCATACGACTGGCAGAGGAAACCGGCTATAGCTACGGACTAGCCTGGTCGAACTGGGGTATGGGTGACATCCATTTCAGACAAGGGAATTTTCAACAGGCAAGTATCTGCCTCGACCGGTCAGAAAATTTTAGTCGGTTGATTAATGCAAATGAAATCCTCATTCTAAATTTTAATACGCGCAGAGATTTATTGGCCGCACAAAATAGATTCAAAGAATCGCTGGAGTTTGCCAAGCTGGCGAGCGCATTGAAAGACTCCATCCATCGCTCCGATTTAGTGAGGCGATTCGTGAACCTTGAAAAAATTCAAGAGATAGAACAACGCGACCGCAACATTGAAGAACTGCGAAAAGACAAGCAGCTGGCTGAAAGTAAAATTCATATTCAGGAATCAAAGCTTCGACAACAATTCATCTTGTTGGTTGCAGGGCTTATCAGCCTCGCTCTTATTGGCGCACTCGCCTTTGTTTACTACCGGTTCTATAAACGCATCAAGGGCCTTAACATCACCATTACCGAAAATCACAAACGCATACAGGCGCAAGCCGATAAACTTCAGGCGGTAAACAGCGAACTCAATCACCTGTATCGTGAAGTGTCAGAGAAAAGTGAGGAGATTCAAGCTCAAGCCAATAAACTCAGCGAGAGCAACAAAAGTATCAGCGACTTAAATCGCAGACTTGAGATTATTGTTGCAGAGAAAACGCTTGAACTGCGCACCGCCAATCAGGAACTGGTAAAGCATAACAACGAATTATTGCAATTCTCTTACACCGTTTCGCATAACCTGCGTGGCCCGGTGGCGCGCCTGTTAGGGCTTTCAGATTTAGCACAAGCCGAAGCGGATCAGCAAAAAGCAAATGCATGGATTAATCTGATCCATAAGACGGCAGGTGAGCTGGATATGATCATCAAAGACCTGAGTAAAATACTGGATCTTAGAAATGAACCTCACCGGTATCGGGAAACAATTGACCTGGAAGCTGAATGGAACCAAAGTGCCAGTTTACTGCAAGACAGCCTCACCGGACAGGAAGAAATTGTTACGAACTTCCGAGAGGTGCCCAAACTGATGTCGGTAAGGGCGATGATTCAAAGCGTCTTCTATAACTTGCTCAGCAACGCCATTAAGTTTAAATCACCAGAAAGAAATTTAAAAGTGGTGGCCACCAGCAGACGCGAGAATGACAAGGTGGTGCTTGAAGTTGTAGACAATGGATTGGGTTTCGACACGAAACTGCACGAAGAAAAATTATTTAAACTTTATAAGCGATTCCATAGCCATGTGGAGGGCAGAGGTCTTGGGTTATACCTGATCAAATCTCAAATTGAAGTGCTTCATGGAACGATCGAAGTAGAATCTACTCCCGGTCGTGGTTCATTATTCAGAATTACACTTCCCATTGAAGTGAATGAGAGCCTGACAATCATGGAGCCCGCTAGTCAAGTCCGCGTGGCCGAATAATCAGAATAAATTCTGAAAGCAGACAGCTTCTGTTATTTTTGCAACTAAAACAGTTGTGCGTCATCTTCACTAATGGACTCAAAAAGAATCAAGCAGGAATTAATCAATGAATTGGTCGACAACACGTATGTGATACTGCGCCCCTCACCTATTGAAGGAATTGGCGTCTTCGCCATACGTGATATTGAAAAGGGTTGCCGTTCCATCTTCAGCAAGCCAGACCCTTCCGACAATTGGGTGTTGCTATCCAAAAAGGAAGTGGATGACTTACCTTCTCATGCCAGACTGCTGGTGGAAAACTACTGTCTGTTCGATAAAGACCACTACTATGTACCGGATTACGGCTTCAAGAAAATTGACGTATCTCTTTTCTTAAATCATTCGGACACGCCCAATGTCATTTCGATTAACGAAGGCGAATATTTTGAAACGACCCGCGCGATACAATCAGGCGAAGAGTTGGTAATTGATTACGGAGATATCGTGGATGAGCACTAAGAATAAAAAATCAGTTGTTTCGAATACCGCATCCGTGGCAACGATTAACGGCAGAAACTTCCTTCCTCATATCGCCTACGATTCTGTGATCTTTGGCTTCTCGGGAGATGAACTCAAGATCCTCATCATGGAGTATCACAACACCAAACTATTTGCTTTGCCTGGCGGATTTGTAGGTGCCAATGAAAATCTGGACGATGCCGTCAGGCGCGGATTAAAAGAACGTACCGGTCTGGATAAAATTTATCTCGAGCAATTCTATACGTTTGGAAACATAGCGCGCCATCGACCCGAGGTAATGGAAACCATTCTGATCGCGAATCAGAACAACACAAAAGACATGCAATGGCTGCTCGACCGATTTATATCGGTAGCTTATTACGCATTAATCAACTATAAAGATGTAGTGCCGAAACCTGATGCGCTCTCCGACTCCTGCGAATGGTATAGCGTTAACAAGTTGCCTAAACTTATCTTAGATCATAATCAAATTGTAAAGAAAGCGATTGACGTGCTTCGGCAAAGTATCGATCGGAAACTGGTGGGCATGAACTTGCTTCCAAAAAAATTTACGATGGGTGAACTTCAAAAAGTATATGAAGCCATTTTAGGAACGAAACTCAGGCGGACAACTTTTCAACGTAAGATGTTAGCTTCCGAATTGTTGGTACGTCACGAAAAACGTTATCACGGCAAGGCACACAAGGCACCGTATTTATACAGCTTCGCCTAATTAGTGAATGGATATTGGTCAATAGTCATTGACTACTTTAGCTTGCCTGGTTCTTTAAAAACAATTCCATCCAAACTCCAGGCGCCTGGCCCGGTGAACATGAATAGCACGCCAAACAAAAGAAACATAAAAGGGTGCTGATCTTCATACCAGAACCTGCCCTGACTGAGAATAAAGGTGATGTAGGTAAACGTTCCAATCATCAGCACGCAGCCCACTCTTGTAAACAATCCCAACAAAAGCATGATGCCGGCAATCAGTTCAGATGCCTTTCCAGCGTACACCATTAGCTTGGCCATCGGTCCTTTGAATGAATCCCATTCCATATAACTGTTCATCAATTCAGGACGGAATACTTCGTGACCATGAAAGATCAGCATGCCACCCACCATCATTCGAACAATGGCTATCCCTTCTTCCCGCCAAATCGGACTTGATTTAAAAAAAGCATTCATGTTGTTACGGGATTAAACAGGTTTAGAATTTTCCTCTTTGGTAACTTCTTTCACCGGCTGCGATGGGATTGGCTTCTCTCCCACTGTGCTTTTCGTCACACCAAATAATCGATAGGCCAACAACTTTCCGGCATTGGCACGTTCACTTAACTCAATTCGAAGGGATCCCTGCTGCG
Source organism: Cyclobacteriaceae bacterium (assembly GCA_044222145.1). Taxonomy (GTDB): domain Bacteria; phylum Bacteroidota; class Bacteroidia; order Cytophagales; family Cyclobacteriaceae; genus ELB16-189. Next base: position 137,616 of record JBGANU010000011.1, on the reverse strand, counting down.
TGACCAGATCGCGATCACTCACCGTGTAATTGATATCCCACACATCACCCTTCGTAACAAAGGACACCGTCACCACCGGCACATCCTGAGAGTTTATAAAATTAATGCGACTGTTTTTAAGATCATCAAGCACAGTTTTTTCCTCGTCTGTCACCTTGCCATTTACATCTAATCGAAACGACATGGTCAAATCAGAGAATGGCAGAAGTTGTGGATAGGTGCGATAAAGCTCTTGTACATACTCTTCGCGTTCCTTTCCGCTCAAAGCCGTTGCGATGCCCTCATATACTCTTCCGGTTAAAAGGGTTTGATAAGGATCTGTTAAGTTCGGATCTTTTAAAACTTTTGTAAAGTATTCGATCGCCTCTTTATTTTTTCCTTCGGCTAGGTAAAGCTTTCCTAAAAAATAATGAATGTATTTTTTCACGAGTGGACGTTTATCAGTCGCCAATCGTTTTTTATACAGATCAATAAAATACTCATTGCCAAAACCATCGATCACCGACCACACTTCGTCAAACGTCATGAGATTTTCAGGCGAGAAAATCGAATAGATCACTTGTTCCCGTTCCGGGTTCTCCGCCACCAGAGAAGCTAGCACCATTTTATGATGACGAACTTCAAGCGTGTATTTTACCCAACGATACCAATTGATAGGATTGAGCCAGAAATACCACTCATTGTGTTCAAACCAATATTCCTGTTTAAACTGATGTTGATTAATGTAATTCAACGAAGCCACCGCCAGATTATATTGCTCCTGTCCCCACGTAGTGCCGATGTGCAATTCCTGAAAACGGCCTGCTTTATTCGCATACTCCTGACTCTCGGCCGTCAATCCTTCAAAATGTTTGGCGCGAGACAACCCGATACAATGCCAGCCATAGCCGGGCGTGCTTCCCTGCTTTTGCAAAAGATCGGCTAGCAAGGAATCGGCTTGCTCAGGATGGCCGCGATAGGTGGCCAGTGTGCCGCGCATATAATAATATTCTTTGGTTGTCTTCTCCGGACTTCCCTCCCGATCTTCTGCCTCTCTAAAAAACAATTCCGCTTCATTGAAATCACCCATGGCCAACTTAAACTCCGCGTAGTTGTTGCTGGAATAGGCATTGTTTTGAATGAGCACATCATAGTAATAATTTGCCGAATCGATATCCAACAGATAGTCATAGATCATTGCCTTGTAATGCAGTGTGCTCAGGTATTGACGGTTGAGATATTTAGGATCATACAATCCATTGTTCACCGGAAAATCATTTTGGATTTTTTGCAGGGCGGAATCCAGGCAACGATTGGCAGCGTACACATTTTCGCGCACCGTATTTTTTAAAAAAGAAAACTTACTGGATGTGTACACTCTGTTTCGGTGGTACAGCCACGCCATCGTGTTATACGAATCCATGTTGACTTCCATCTGAAAGTTTCGGTCGCGAATGTGGCGCAATACTTCCATCGCCTTGTCCTGATCTTCCACATTTTGATAGCATCGACTTAAAAAATAAGCAATCATGCCATAGTCAAAATGATAACGGTAATTCTCGTTATAAACAGCATAATTGTTGGTTCGGATTTTCAGCAACGGATCATAGTCATGTTCGATCCTGTCCAGCGATTTCTGCAACGGTGCTATAGCTTTGGTAAAACCCAACTCATCGTTGGCGCGGTAAAACAGAAAAGCACCTTCCAGTAGATAGCCCAGATAAAATGTGCTGTCCTTGCGAATGAAGCTACGGGCCTTCTCCAATGTTTTATCATCGAGAAAAGATCCATTTCGCTCGCTGTTCATTTGATCGCGAATGCTGTTTTGCGCCAGCGCACAACCTGCAGTGAACAACAATAAAAATGTGAGTCGCCCCCTCATACGCTATGGTTTTGATTTGATTCCCAGCTTGGCCAGCTTGCTCACTTCCTTATCTACAATCTGCTGCAACGCTGTTTTGGATGCTTCGCGATTGCGGAAAATCAAACGATGATGAAGCACAGGCTGAGCCAGGGCAGCAATGTCATCTTCAATCACATAATCGCGTTGATTGACAAGGGCCCACGCTTTCAAACATTTGATAAAGATAATACCACCGCGAGTGGAGCAACCCAACGCGATCTCTGGATGCTGCCGGGTGCCTTGCACCAATCTGACAATGGCTTTCACCAGTTCAGGATGAATGTGAACATTCTCGGCCTGTTGTTGCAATTCAATCACGTCATGATAGGTAAGCACTTGTTTAACTGTGTTCTTTGAATTGCCGATTTCCTTATAATGTGTGTAGATATCAAACTCCACTTCTTCGGAAACATATCCGAACGATATCTTCATGAAGAAACGATCCAGTTGCGCGGCCGGCAAGGGATAGGTGCCTTCTATCTCAATTGGGTTTTGCGTGGCGATGGTGAAGAAAAAATTATCCAGTTGAAACGTGGTGTCACCTGCGGAAATCTGATTCTCGGCCATACACTCCAACAACGCGCTTTGCACTTTTGGCGAGGCGCGATTGATCTCATCAGCCAGCAACACGTGCGTGAAAAGGGGACCTCGCTTGAAAACAAAATCTTTCTTTGATTCATCAAAGATGTGCGAACCAATCAAATCCATCGGCAACAAATCCGGTGTAAACTGAATTCTTTTAAATGATACACCACTTCCCGGAACATTCAGTTCAGATGTACTATCCGAAATAGATTGCGCAAGGGTTTTTGCCAACACCGTCTTTCCAGCGCCCGGATTATCTTCCAACAAGATATGTCCGCGGGCCAGCAAGGCCGTCACAACATACTTCACTTCCTGCGGCTTGCCACGAATGATTGTTTCAATGTTGTCGGTTAGTGCTTTCAATTTTGCAGTGGATTTACTCATATCGGTGATGTTTCGTTATCTGATTTTTCTGGTTGTTGAAAATAGCGAATTGCTCGCCATACGTTAAGATAGTTAATGGATGCTCTGACAAAGCCGGTCTTCCTTCGAATGCACGGGCCTGTTGTCTTTTCCAATTTATGAATGATGGCAATGTCTTCAGCTCCCGGACTCATGTTGGTGTACTTCAGGCGCAGATACATGCGCATGAATTCCTCGAAGCCCGCGTTAAATATCGGATCCACTTTTGTTTCGGCATATACCAATGGTGTTTCCGTTTCACGCTCCACTCCCGCCATGTGGAATCGATAAAGAGCCGCACGATACACCTGATCGGCCTTTGATGACGGATGTCGGGCTATTGCTATGCTCATCAATCGATACACTAAAAATAGCGTTGGCAACAAAAGCACAATAATCATTAATATCAGAACTCCTTTGCCCGCTATCCAGGCAATCTCCTGCCACGTAATTTTCTCTTCTTCTTCCGTCACGTGTCCTTTTCCTGAATCCTCCTTCTTCACCTTCTTTTCGTGCACACGAATATGTATTTCGTCTGCTACAATGGGTGTTGCAAACTCATTCACCTGAATCTCAATCGGCACGCCTTTGCGCGGTGGCTGAATCTTCTTTGCTTCGTCTTTGTACGATACAATGATGATGGAGTCACCAGGATGAATTGCGGCCAGGGTCGTGTCACGCTTGTCATACAACACGCGACACAGCGATGCATCAATACTTCTGTTGAATGTCTTGTTCAATTGAAAGGGAGTATTGAAATAGATCATTTCGTTGAAAGACGCATCCAATTGCTTAGCCGCAACATTTACCGATTCTGCTTTTGCGTTGAGCACCAACCACGGTTCGGGTGGTGGCAATGGCGGAGTGCCATCGGGTTTGGGTGCGCTTTGCTGATCTTCGTTTCCAATGGTCATGTCAAAATCCAACCAACCATAGCCGGGAAAATAAACTTGTGTCCATGCGTGTGCCTGACTTGCATAAAACCAATACCAGCCTTTGTTTTTATCGCTTCGATTGATGGTGGCAAAGCCTGTGGTAAATCTTGTGGGAACGCCCAAAGCTCTTAACATAAAGAGCGATGCACCGGCATAATAGGTACAGTAACCTGCTTTTGTCTTAAACAAAAAGTCGTACAGCATTTTTGAACTCGGAATATTCGGATCGTCCACCGCTCCTGCCTTCAGCGTATATCTAAAGATTCGTTTTCCATTTTCGTTGTGCTGCAAAAAGAAATCACGAACGGCCAATACTTTATCTACTGGTTTACCATCTTGTGAAATCAATCCTTTTGCAAGCTTTGCGATTGAATCGTAGATACCTCCTTTTGGATATTGGGTATAGTAGTCTAAGAATTTACGATCGATTTTTCGGTAGCCATCTACACTTCTCAACTCATTGTGACGCTGTTCCTGGATTTGCTCCAAAGCCGGATTGGCGGATACATTGTAAACGAAATACGCGTTGTTTAAATCGGATACAAAGGCATTGATCTTATAGGCTGATAAAAATGTTTTTTGAAAATCTTTCTCTACAGGAATCGTCTGAATAGAAAAGACATTGGCAGGACCCAACACAGCATGCTTCCAGGTGTTTTCGGAGAGATAGACCTGGGCTTCCACCACTTTGCGAAATTTGTTGGACATCGTTTTACGGAAGATGGACGTATCAGTGTAAGAATAATACATCGGCAAATTGGCCGGATCCACTTCAAACTCATCGAATGACGGAACGTTTACATCGCGCGTAAAACTTTCTTTGACCGAATCGTACTTGGTGAGATAGTGATACACAAAATACAAAGGTATGGGACTACCATCCGGAAGGTAGTTGTCGAGTTTACTACAAAACATGAGCTTGTCCGATTGACTCATCTTGCTGTTGACGCGCATGGTGTCTTTCAACCGATATCCATCATCGCCTTTATCCATGAGGCCGTAGCGATCATCGTAATTGTCGCCACCTTTACCACCACCATCTTTACCATCTTTTGATCCGCGTGCCGCCAATTCTTTTTCAACTGCTTTTAAATCGCTTTTGAAAAGACTTTCTGTAATGATAAAAGCAAACAAAATAAGAAGGACAAAGAGTGCAGTTCTTGTGATCAACCTACCTGACTTCTTGGGTGTCAGTTCAATACGCCCCTGCAACAAAGGCGACAGAAAAAACAAATACAATCCATACACCACCACTGGAGAAATGTGTTGCAGGATATAGGTTAAACTCACGTCAATGGTATTCGATATCGACACCATCGTAACAATGAGCAGCACCGCGAAAAGAATAATGAATGCCCAACGGATTCGCGCCAGCAGAAAGCCAAACACCCAACCAAAAATGAAGAGCGTTGAATAAAGTTGAAAACGTGCCGTGGTATAAAAAACATCAAACTCTCCGGGCAACCGGTTGATGATCTTTTCAAACAACGCATACACCAGCCACAATAAGAGGAAGGTAACTATCCATCGGGCATTATAATAATAGAGCGAATAGGCAATCACCAGGCCGAGCGCGAAATAAATCGTCTGACTGATGATACCGGTGTTGAGCGCGGTGTACGAGAAATTGAGAAATCGAAGGGTTATGTAGCCAATAAGAATGGTGGGAACTACCACCAACGCCCATCGGATAAGCAACTGTTTGAATCTGTCAAGTCTCTGCTCTGTCATCTTTCAAATTGAATGGTACTAGTCAACCAGGTGTTGTTTCTGCTTTTCAACAAACCTTCAATAGCTTTTTCATTTTTAATCAGCGACTTGCGAAGTGAAGACAACAACCACGGCTGACGCAATTTATCACTAGGTTGTTTTTCAGGCTTAAAGAAAATGTCTTTCACAGAAATTTGAAAAGGCGATGGTATTGCATCCGACAACTTCACAATGATCAACGGAACAGCGTCCGGAAGATTTCGAAAGATAGCACTCACTTCATCAACAGGAACAAGGGAAGACAAACACACGCACGCTGCCTGGTTGGATTTCACAAAAGCGATTGGACTGGTTTCGTTTTGCCACGAAGCCGCTGTGATCTGATATAACTCATTCTTCTTCTCTCCCACTCCGGCAAGCTTTGGCACGGGCTGATCTTGTGGCATGCGAACTTCATATCCGTTGCGCTGCAGCGATTCAAACAAATTGCGAACACGGTCTTTATAAACGTTGAGCAATTCCGTTTCAAACGATCCGCCTGCTGTTCCCATTCCATAAAAAAAGCTCGCGTAGAAATAAACGTGCGATGCATACGGGTCCTTTGTTTCCGGAACGCGCACCACCAACTGGCCACTCTTCGCATAAATTTTCCAAACGATGCGTTGAATGTTGTCACCGGCTTCAAACTCTTTATAGTTGACATACTCGCCTTCCACTCGTTTTGGAATGTCGATGCGATAGGTTTGCTCTTCTGTGCTATTGGGTTGCGCCTTTACGTGTTGAACCGGCTGTGCCAATGGCAGCGTGTACAATTGTTTGGTATAGGGAACCGTACAGGGCAACGACACCAGACCTAACATATCACAAAACGATATCAATACTTTTTCAACAGCATAAATGCCACGGTCGTGAAGCAGCGTTTCGCCTGTTCCCACAATCGCCTGACGCCACAACTGTCGCGGCTTCGTTACATTGCCATCCAATATCACCGGCTGTGCCAATCTCATTTCTGAAAAGACAAGTTGCGCCTGAATGGTACCCAGTAAGGGACGAAGCACCGTGCCACTAATCATTACTGTGACGGGTGCCAGACCAGCTTCTGCCGTTTGGCCGTCTCCAAATTTTACCTGAATTGAAAATGACTTTCGCTTGACGCCTTGAAGAAAATAAACCCAAACGGCAACAACGGACAACAGACTGATCATCACCAGGCCAATAAGCGTCCATTGCAAAAGTTTGATGAATTGGTTCATCACCAGCCAAAGATTGGAGTCGTCTTGCCCGTATTCGCTCTTGAGCCAGGTGGTTGCGAGCAGCAATGCTGCAACGGCTGCCAACAATTGCCAGCGAACGCCCACGTGCCTCGACCAGTAGGGTGATATTTTAATAAGACGTGATAAAGAGAGCTGACTCATCCGGAAACAAACGACACAAGAAAGGAAAATATTTTTATATCTGCCTTCTTATTCAACACAAGCGGAACTTATTTCTTTAGATTCTTAAGCTGCACATTTCGAAAGTCAATTGGCTGGCCTTCACTTTGCAATGCAATAAAGCCAGATGTCAACGCCTTGCCCGGTTGCCAGATGGCGCTGTCATAGCCTTGCACCACGCCACCGCCGATCGTGGGCTTGCTGTATTGCAAAACGGTATCACCGTTTATGATATGTGTGATCAAAGAATCACCCAATACGATTAGCTCGGCTGTCACCCATTGATCGCCATCATACGTTTTGGAAGTTGAGTTGAGACAATGACTATCGTAGGTAACTCCTTTGTAGACAATGTCAGTGCCTGGTGAGCACATATTGCCTGTCGGGCGTGGTTCACCATCACCAAGCCCGCCTAAAAATTGCATCTCCACAGAAATTGGCCAATTCTGTTCCTTCGGCATGCTGCGCGGATCTTGAGAGTGAAACATGACACCGCTGTTGCGAAGTGTATAATCAGGAGCTCCTTTTTGCAATTCGCCAACAAATCGATACTCCAGCTTCAAATGAAAATATGAAAATGGTTGTTTGTAATATAAGTGTGCAAACTGATCGTTATAGTCTCCATATTGATCGTAACGCACTTTGATCATGCCGTCTTCCACCCGAAACGTGTTGCCGAAGTTTACACCGACATCATGATGATGTACTTTCACAATCCAGTCGTTGAGGTCCTTTCCGTTAAAGAGCGCTATCCACTCATTTTCAGCTTTTTTGCTTTCGCGGCTACATGACCCGAAAAATAAAATGATCAGGCTCAAACAAAAACTCTTTTTCATGCTACATCTTAAAAGTTGAGTTCGGCTAATATAGCAATTGCCACGGAGCGGTCAATATTATAAATTACATCAAAATGAAGTACCTACTCGATTATCAGGAAACTGAACGACTCTATTTCAGAAAGATAGAAGAGACTGACTTCAATGACTGGCTTGCCTTCTTCAAAGATCCATTGTCATTTAAGCATTGGAATGTCACGATGAAATCGCCAGATGTAGAATGCGAAAATTGGTATGCCAAACAAACGAGTCGTTATGCCAACGATCTGGGGGGAATGAATGCTCTCGTGGAAAAAAGTAGCGGGCAACTCATTGGCCATGCTGGCTTACTGGTTCAGGAAGTTGATCACATTACAGAGTTAGAAATTGGTTACTCGCTGTTGGCCAGGGGCCGCAACAAAGGCTACGCGACAGAGGCCGCGATGAAATGCCGCGATTTTGCCTTTCAAAATAATTATGCATCATCGTTGATTTCTATTATTAGTCTTACAAATACTCCTTCTGCTCATGTGGCGATCAGGAATGGCATGCAGATCGACAAGCAAACTGTTTATCATGAGAACAAGGTGAATATATTCAGGATTAAAAAAGAACATTGGTTAACGCTTACGCAGAAATGAGGCTGGCATTGGTTGGAGGCTTTTTGGGAAGCGGAAAAACTACAGCAATCGCTGCTGCAAGCAAGTTGCTTATGCAGCAAGGGAACAAGGTTGCCGTGATCAGCAACGATCAGGGCGACCAACAAGTGGATACTATTTTTTATAAATCGTTTGGTATTCCTAATCTGGAAGTGATCAATGGATGTTTCTGTTGCAACTACAATCAGTTGGATGCGCATCTGGAGACTCTTATTCACCAACATAATCCTGAACTTATTTTTGCAGAGTCAGTTGGCTCTTGCACCGATCTCATTGCCACGATAGCAAAACCACTCCATCAATCAAGGCCAGCCATTGACGTGGTGGTTTCAATTTTTGCCGAAGTTGATTTTCTTCTGGCACTGATGGAGGGCAGGATATCATTTCTGGATGAGTCCGTGCGATACATTTACAAGAAACAGTTAGAAGAAGCCGACTTGTTGGTCCTTACCAAAACCGATCTTGTCAGTCCACAACAATTGGAAGCTGTAGCTTCTATGATCAAGACGGAATACCCCTCTAAAATTATTCTGAAGCTCAACTCATTCGACTCTAAATCGATTGTAAGTTGGCTGGACAATCTCCAGCAATTTACCAACTCGCCTGAACGAAACTCACTGGCTATTGATTATGACGTTTATGGCGAAGGTGAATCGCGATTAGCCTGGCTGGATAAACATATTATTATCAACACAACGCACAACAATGCGATCGCTGTTGCACATCACATCATCGGATCAGTCTTTGATCACATACAAGAACATCACTACATCATTGGGCATCTCAAGTTTTTTCTGGAAGCAAATAACTGGACAGAAAAAATAAGCTTTACAGCTACCAGTACGAGCGCGGATATTCCGTCATCTGGTCATCACACAAATACCGTACGAATGCTGATCAACGCGAGAGTACAAACCGAACCTGCCTTATTGGAGAAACTCGTGGACGATGTGATCGCGCGAACACAGCATGTCTACGATTGTACAGCAACTACTGAAAAATGGGCGGTGTTCAGACCCGGTTATCCCCAACCAACACACCGCTTTGTCTGACAACACTAAACACCTACATTATATCTGCTACGGTACTCGATTGGCGAAAGTCCGGTGATTTTTTTAAACGTGGTGCGAAATGCTTTGCTATCCGAATAACCAACTTTGTACATCACTTCATTTACATTCTCTCGCGATGACTCCAGACTTTTCTTCGCGGCCTCTATCTTCACACGCTGCATGTACTCGGTTACTGAATTCGAAGTAGCTTTCTTAAATCTTCGCTCAAGGTTTCGTCTGCCTAAGGCAAGCATGGAAGCCAATTGGTCCACGGTGATCTTCTCCTGAAAATTATTTTCAATGAACTCCTGCGCTTTCTTTATCGGTTCATCCACGTGCTCCTTTTGTCCATTAAACATGATGAAAGGCGACTGACTGAACCGATCAATCTCAATTTCATAATATTTTGAAAACAAAATGGCCATTTCACGATCGGTGTATTTCTCCATTAAATACAACAAGAGGTTCCAAAATGAATTGGCACCACCACTTGAGTAAATTCCATTCTCATCGGTGATGATCTTGTCAGACACTAACTCTACATCAGGAAACAATTGTCGAAATTCATTGGCTGCTGCCCAATGTGTAGAACATTTCTTCCCATTCAATAAACCCGTTGACGCCAGCAAAAAAGAACCTACACAAAGACTTGCCACCTCTGCCCCATTGTTGTATTGCTTTGTTATCCACGGAAAGAATTCCTTGTTCGTTTCTATGACCTTCTTCATTTCGCCATTCACTGCTGGAATGATCACAAGATCCGTACGCGAAACTTTATCAATACTGGTGTCTGGCGATACAGTAAACAATCGGTCATACACTTGCTGATCGTTGGTAAGGCCAACCAACTCGACTTTGAACAACGGCTGTTTTCCTAGGCCACTCAGAAATTCATTTGCCTTATTAAATAAAATGAAAGGGCCTTCTATACAACTGAGCGCTACTGCACCACGCGGAACAAGAATGGAGATATGTTTCATGAACCAAAACTAGAAAATGCTTTTGTCGCAATCAACCCCTAAGAATGCCGTATTTACACCCTGTGAGTTTTTAATGGCCAGCCTATTTTTACGATATGGAAATCGGGTAACCAGGTTTATACGAAATGAAGAAAATTACTTTACCACATGATTTAAAGGTGTTCGGTGTCCATGTTCAGACTTTTCCCAATGGTATTGGTGAGGCTTTCGATGCGTTGATGAGAAGAATCCCCAACGGAGAGAACCGTTCTTATTACGGGATCAGCGATATGGCCGAAGACGGCCGAATTGTCTATTATGCTGCAGCTGAAGAAATGTCTGAAGGCGAAGCAGAGAAGTATAACTGCGACATCTACATCGTAAAGAAAGGCGAATATCTCTCGGTAACGGTGAACAACTGGCGGGCGAAAACAGATACCATCAAAGATGTTTTTGAAGCGATGATGAACGATCACCGCATTGATAAAAACAATCCATGCATCGAATGGTATAAAAACAATGATGAAATGCTGTGTATGGTGAAATTGAATAAACGATAACTGACAGTTTCAATACTTACAGCATGGCGAAATAAACATTTCTACTTAGATTCAAAACTTAAACATCTTTCACATGAATATTCTCATCAACATCTTGGTAGGTCTGGCCGCGTTAGTCGCATTATTCTTCATTATCGCCTTATTCATTAAAAAGGAATACACCATCTCGCGTGAGATTGTGATCAACAAACCCAAAACCGTTGTATTTCAATACATCAAACACCTAAGGAATCAGGAACGCTACAACAAGTGGGTGATGATGGATCCGGGAATGAAAAAAGATCTTAAAGGAGCAGATGGCACCGTGGGCTTCACGTATGCGTGGGACAGTCAAAATAAACAAGCCGGAAAAGGAGAACAGGAAATCGTAAAAATAGTAGAGGGAGACCTGGTTGATGTTGAAGTACGGTTTGAACGACCATTTAAGTCAGTAGCCAAAACTCCTTTGCGAACCGTGGCCATAACTGACCAGCAAACAAAAGTTATTTGGGGAATGGAAGCAACCAGCAAGTACCCACTGAACGCCATGAATCCTTTTATGGATGCGCTACTCGGAAAAGATCTCGAGGCCAGTCTAATAAACTTGAAAAACATTTTAGAAAAATAAGCCTATGAAAGCTATCGTAGCCAAAACCACCGATGAATACTTAAACACACTTCCGGTTGACGTTCGGGAGTTGTTACAAAATCTCCGCGACACCATTAAGTCGGTCGCTCCCCAGGCAGAAGAACTCATTAGCTATGGCATGCCGGCTTTTAAGTATCATGGCATGTTAGTTTATTTTTCTGCCTTCAAGAATCATTGTAGTTTCTTCCCGGGCAATTCTTCTCTCATTGCGAAAATGGAAAAAGAACTTAAGCCTTATAAAACTGCGAAGGGCACTATTCAATTCACTGTGGAAAAACCTTTGCCAGCTGTATTGGTGAAAAAAATCGTGAAAGCACGAATGAAGGAGAACGTGGAAAGAGAGAACGCGAAAACGTTAATGAAGTCAGCGAAGAAGAAAGTTACTCGTAAGAAATAAATCTCATCCTATTTTCAAAACAGCTGCTGCTTTCGATGAAGTGAAAAAATTTGGTGCTGTAGAAGGTGGCTCGCAACATCTGAATCGTTTGGAAGAATATTTAAAAAAACTAACCTCAATAATTAACCTAAACAATCAACAATGAAAAGAACAAACATCATCTATTGGATTTTGACGGGGCTCGCAGCCGCCATGATGCTCTTATCGGGTATCCCCAATATTTTATCCGTGCCAGATGCCGTGAGTCTTATTTCCACACACATGGGGTATCCGGCCTATTTCATCCCGATGATTGGCGTTGCAAAAGTAGCTGGCGCTATTGCTATCGTTATCCCCGGTTTCAACCGCGTAAAAGAGTGGGCGTATGCCGGCCTCATTTATGATCTGACTGCAGCGATCTATTCCTTTATTTCATTAGGCGACCCGGTAGCAGGATATGCATTTATCTTTTTACCGATTGCATTGCTCGTAGGCTCGTACATTTTTCATCACAAAAGATTAAAAGAAGGATTGAGTGTTGCAAAATAGATATACCATGGTAGAAGTATTCAAGACAAATGTGAATGATGTAAAGCTGGCAGAATTTCTGTTGGCGGAGATTCATACCACATTTGTCGGATACTTGGCCAATTTTGATTTGGACGATTGCGATAAAATACTTCGCATCGAATGCAAAACGGATTCCGTTCAAGTCTGCGAAATAATTGAACTAATCAAAGGCTTTGATTGCGAAATAGAAGTCCTCGAAGACGTTGTGCCCGATCTGTCGTTTGACCTTTCATCTTTGAAATAATTATCATGGAAACGCAAAGCAAACCTTTTTCAATTGAACGAATATATAACGCTCCGGTCTCTCTGGCCGAATATCTGAATAAATAAGATCAAAAGAATTTAATCACCTCTCTCCTATTTTTTGGTCCGCCACACATCACATCTGATGTAGGATTGAAAATTGATTTTCGTACTTTTCGAAAAACAATAAATCAATTCTTATTAGACTATGGTACAAGCAAAAGGATACGCAGCGCAAAGCCCGACTACCGATCTGGCCCCCTGGAATTTTGAAAGAAGAAATGTTGGTCCGAACGATGTGCAATTTGATATCGCCTACTGTGGCGTGTGCCATTCCGACTTACATCAAATCCGGAACGAATGGTTTCCCGGAATTTTTCCCATGGTGCCCGGACATGAAATCGTGGGAACGGTTGTAAAAGTGGGAGATCAGGTAAAGAAATTCAAAGTAGGAGATCTCGCGGCCGTTGGTTGCCTGGTCGATTCGTGCCGCGATTGCGAAAACTGCAAACAAGGATTGGAACAATACTGTCTTAACGATGCCGTGGGGACATACAACGCGCGCGGAAAAGATGGATTGCCAACCTATGGTGGTTATTCGAACACCATCGTCACGCACGAAGATTTTGTTTTACATGTTTCAGATAAACTCAATCTGGCTGCCGTTGCGCCTTTGTTGTGCGCAGGCATTACCACCTACTCTCCTCTTCGCCATTGGAAGGTGGGCAAAGGACATAAGCTTGCCGTACTCGGACTGGGCGGACTTGGTCACATGGCGGTGAAGTTTGGTGTTTCATTTGGCGCAGAGGTAACGGTGTTAAGTACTTCCGCGGCCAAAGAAGCTGACGCGAAAAAACTTGGCGCGCATAAATTTGTGCTTACATCCGACAAGAAGCAGGCGCAAAGTGTGAAAGGGTACTTTGATTTTATCATCGATACCGTTTCTGCCGAACACGATCTCAGATTTTACTTGTCGTTACTCAAAACTGATGGCACACACATCATGGTGGGCATTCCGCCAAAGCCAAATGCCGTTCCTGCTTTTAGCGTCATCAACGGACGGAAGAACCTGACGGGCTCAAGCATCGGTGGCTTGCCCGAAACTCAGGAGATGCTGGACTACTGCGCGAAGAACAACATCGTTTCAGATATTGAGTTAATCAACATAAAAGATATCACCAAAGCCTATGAACGTATGATCAAAGGCGATGTGCGCTATCGGTTTGTGATTGACATGGCCACGCTTTAACATCATTTATCTATTTACCTTAACTGACTTACTATGACGAAAACAAAAGTCGCCATCCTTGGCTGCGGTTTTATTTCCGACATCCACCTGGAAAGTTATGAACGCTTTGTGCCCGATGCCGAGGTGGTCGCGGTGTACAGCCGAGACATCAACAAAGCAAAGGCGTTTGCGCAAAAGCATCACATTCCAAAATCATATGACTCGATAGATGCCATCATCAACGAATCAGGATGCGATGTAGTGGACATCTGTTTGCCCAACTTCCTTCACGCTCAGGCAACCATCAAAGCAGCGATGGCAAAGAAACACATCATCATTGAGAAGCCGCTGGCGGTCACATTGGAGGAAGCAGACGAAATGATTCGCGTGTGTGCACAGCAAGGCGTTAAGTTAATGTATGCCGAAGAACTTTGCTTTGCACCGAAGTATGAGCGCGTGCGCAGCCTGGTGAAAGAAGGCGCCATTGGCGACATCTATATGCTGAAGCAAGCGGAGAAACATTCAGGCCCTCACTCCGATTGGTTTTATGATGTAAATCTTTCCGGTGGCGGTGTGCTCATGGACATGGGCTGTCATGCCTTCGGCTGGTTCTTCTGGATGCTTAACGGTGCGAAGGTGAAGAATGTGATGGCGACTATGTCAACAGTTTTGCACAAAGGCCGAACCAAGGGTGAGGACAACTCGGTTGTGATTGTTGAATTTGAAAACGGTACAATTGGTGTTGCCGAAAACAGTTGGGCACGTCACGGTGGTATGGACGATCATTGCGAAGTGTATGGCACCGAAGGTCTCATGCAGGCTGACTTATTCCGTGGCAACGCATCGCTTGCTTACAGCAAAAAAGGTTTTGGATATGCCATGGAGAAAGCGGACACGACAACCGGCTGGACGTTCCCGGTTTTTGAAGAAGCCTTCAATCAGGGTTATCCGCATGAGCTGAAACATTTCATCGATTGTGTTCGCAACAACAAGCAGCCGATGGTAACGGGCGAACTCGGTCGCAAAGTATTGGAAGTAATCTATGCTGCCTATGCATCCGCAAAACAAGGAAAGAAAATCGAATTGCCTTTTACACCTGTTGTAAAGAAAGCGGTTGATCTTTGGTTGAATTAAAATCATCTGCTACACATTTATAAAAGTCAGGTAGAAAGCCTGACTTTTATAAATCACGTTATGATCAGATAAATTTTAAGGATGTTATCTTCTTTTATGAAACAACTTGCATTTCTGCTCACGCTGGCCACCATTGTGGTGCATGCGCAAGACAAAAGTTTGCCGTATGCGGAGATCCCGCCAGATCCAAAAAGTTTCACTGCCGGCACCGTGGCTGCACGCATGATCGATGGACTCGGCTTCCGCTATCATTGGGCTACTGATGGATTGCGGCCTCAGGACCTTGCCTTCAAACCTTCTGCCGAAGCGCGCACAGCAGAAGAAACCATCGCCCACATTTACGAAATGTCTATTCTGATTTTACATGCTACCACCAAAACTACAAACGTGCCGGGCCAGGACAAGGAGTTGCCTTTTGGCGAGATGCGCCAGGTGACACTTAACAATTTTTGGACTGCTGCTGAAAACCTACGCACCTGCACCGATGACCAGATGAAAGAATACAATTTCATTTTTAAGGCTGGTACGCAGACCGTTACCTATCCGTTTTGGAACATGATCAACGGCCCCATTGAAGATTGCGTTTGGCACGTGGGGCAGCTTGTCTCTTTCCGAAGATCGTCAGGCAATCCTTTTAATAGCAAAGCAGAAGTATTTACAGGAAGATTGGAAAAGTGAGTGATGTTTATAAAGTTTTTTTCCGACCCACAAATCTGATCACCGAACTCATGCCATTGTGAAAAAGTCCCTCATTCAGTTCAACATCTTGCTCAACTAATTCGAGAATTTCAAAATTAGTAAAGTCTAATTGTATCTCTTCCACTGAGAAAAGCTGATCAATGTCTTTTGGCCCTCCCACTTTTGCATTTTTGCTGGAGTAGTCCAGATGCTTTTTACTGAATGCTTCGAATATCACAATGCCTCCTGGTTTCAAATAAGAAATCAACTTCTTATGGTAAGCTGATTTCTTGTCGGCCGGAAAATGAGCATAAATCAAAGCGATCGCATCAAACTGATTGGATTGATACACCAGTGACTGAAATTCTCCAACATCATAATGTAACTTCACATTGTGCTTGTTGGCCAACTGAATCGCTTTCTCCTTCCCGGCTGCACTCTGATCGAATGAATATACATTCCAGCCAAGTGAAGCGGCATACACCCCGTTTCGTCCTTCGCCATCGGCCGGCAATAAAATTGTTCCGGCAGGCATCTTTAACAATTGTTCTTTCAGATAAATATTAGGTTGCTCGCCATAAGCAAATTCCTTTTTACCATATCGTTCGTCCCACATGTCTTTCATATTCGTTGTATTTTATTTGGATACTTGTTTCTGATCAGCTTCCGGAGCGATCAAACCAATGATCAAATTTACGAAAGGCAAACCCGCAAAGACAATCCACGGCACGAGCGACAGCGTTAGCAACAACGTGCGTTGATATAACGGCAGCACGGACAGCGCTTCGCCAAACAGATACAGAAACAACGTAATAGACGGATAGATCACGACCCAAATTTTCAGCGAAGCAATTAATTTCATTTTCGTTTTCATAAAAATTTACTTTTTTGGTTGATTGATTATTTATTATTCCACAAAAGTAAAGCTACCCCTACTCCTTCCGGTAGGACAAATCTGTAGTTGAATAGAACTTATATGAAATTATTTCTGAATTGCTCGGGCGTGTGTCCGGTATGCTTTTTAAAGAACCGGATGAAATAAGAGACATCGTCATAACCAAGCTGATAAGCTATCTGATTTACCTGGTTGGAGGTCGCGAGAAGATGTCGTTTGGCTTCGAGTAGGATCTGTTCGTTGATCAGTTCAGAACATGTTTTGCCCAAAGCTGATTTCGTAAGAGCATTGAGCTGGTAGGCAGAAAGACTCATCATATCCGCATAGTCCGACACTTGTTTGTGGGTAGCGATATGACTTTCCAGCAACTCCATAAATTTATCCAGTTGCTCCTGTGCGTATGTACCAACCTGATGAGATGAGCCTCTTTTGTTTTGCCGATGCCGCACAAGTTCAATAAAGAATATTTCCAGATTCGCTTTTATCACGTCCTGATAGTCTTCTTGTTTATCGGTGTATTCCTGAAAGATATTGGTGAGAAATACGAGCAGTTTTTTAAATTTCCCGGAATCAAGCTGACAAAGGTTTTTATGGCCCGCGTTCCGCAGTAGTTGACCGGATATCTTCTGTTGTGGAAAATAAAAATCCGGTTTAAATTCCATGAGGTATCCACTGCTTCCTGCCTTGAGTGCAAGTTCATGCACTTGCCCCGGACGCATGAAGAAAACAGCGTGATCACTAACGTCATACGGTGTAAAATCAATTATATGTTTGCCCTTTCCCTTTTCCAGCGCCAGCACGAAAAAGAAATCATGCCGATGAAGTTCCTGCACCATGTCCTTTCCCGCTAGCAACGTGCGCACGTTGCGAATGGCAAAACCTTCCGTTGCGTTGGGTTCGCCATGAGACGTGATGATTTTTCTGAGAGGGATGTTTTTCATTAACTCGATCCAACAAAGATGTGCAATTATTGGTTGGCGGGAGAAAAATAGTTGCTCCGGAACTGATCGTAATTTCCAATAACTTTTTCAGGCACTTCCATTTGTGGATAATGTCCGCAGCCGGATAGTTCGATGACATCCGGATCAGGAATTAGTTCTTTATACCGGGCCACCATATGCGCTCCGGAAACAGGATCATCCAAACCATCAATTAGTCTTAGCGGACATCTTGCTTTTTGCAAAGCGGTAAGCCAACGAGTTCGGTTTTGCCGTCTTTCAATAATATACCTGATCAACAGATGTGTTACTTCGTGGCCATTATGGTATCTGATTAAATCATAAAGGCTGTGCAGTTCATCTTCCGAAGGTCTCGTTTGTTCAGGGAAGAGAATTGAAAAGGAAGCGACAAATCGTTTATAAGAAGACATCTTTGCCACTAACGGCCCCAACCAACTAAGCAGCAATTTTTGCGTGCGGGTTGCCCGGTGCGTTTCCGGGAATAACCCTCCGTTGAGCAGACAGCAGGAATTGATTTTATTTTCTTGTCTGTCTAATTGCCTCGCTAATAACTCCTGAGCCACTGTATCGCCATAATCATGAGCAAGCAAATGATAATGATCTATGCGTAAATTGAGAAGCAGTTGTTCAACCAGATTGGCTTGATCGATTATCGAATAGCTATATGGTTTCGGTTTGTCTGAAAAACCAAATCCAATAAAGTCCAGCGCTATAACACGATATCTTTTATTGAATGTGTCCCATAGCTTGTGCCAGTCCCATGATGATGTGGGAAATCCATGGAGCAAAACAAGAGGTTCACCGCTCCCTTCATCCACATAAAATATCTGATGACCATTGTACGTAAGCCATTTACCTTTCTTATGCCATTGATCCGTTGAGTAGGTCATAACTGAAGTATGCGGTGTTTGAAATAATTGGCGTTCTGCCAGGCGTGTTAGCTTTGTCAACGTTTTGGCATTGCTCACAGGTTTATATTATGACGCTGTGGATTTATGATTGGTAAATTGTCCCACGCCACTGAACGAAATTAAGAAACCAAAACTACAATGCTACACTGAACCAGCATTATGGCACATGCACACAGTTGTGCACAGTGCCTAGTAGTATATTTTGAAAATAACCTGTTGTCCTGTCGCGGCAATTTCAACTGACATGTCATAGTAATTGTTCTTTTTGTCCACGACCTGATATCGATATTTGTCACCCGGTTTACTAAAATGTTTTCTAATTTCATTATTACTTTCTATGAACTCGATATCAAACTCACAGTCGTTCACCCATTTTAGTTTTAATTTCGAATATGTCCCATCCTTAAATTTGTCAATCCAAAATCCGTGTTCAATTTGAAGTTTGACGGTGTCACCCGTTGTCTCCAAGTACTTATAATTCTTATGGTCGAGAAATTGTTTGCAGAGCTTCTTCGTTAGTTTTGTCTTCGGTTTTTCCTCAATTGTTTCCCAGTCACCGTTTGGTGGGTCAAGTCGAATTAGTATTTCTTTAAATTCCTTGCAATTCCTTTGCATCCTGAAATAAATACCGTTTCCAATTTCCTGTCTTTGGTCCTCTGGATATTTTTCAAGAAATGGATAAAGATGCTTTTCATATGCTGTAAAAATTCTCACTGAGTCGGGCTCACCTTGTTTCTCAGTTATTACTTTACATATTTCATTTATCAGAGAGTCTTTTTTTTCTTGACTTTGACCATACACTGTCATTGTCATAAGTAATAAAATGAAAGTCAGTTTTATCTGCATAATATTCTTGGCATTGTGCACACCGTATCTAGATTTATAACGGCTTGGGTATAGGAGCGTTTGTTAAATGCGAAGCATAACAACCGCGACAAGTCCAATCCGTCCAACGAACGAAACTAAATAAAGAAATGAATAGTTACAATTACACTAAACCCAAGCTGGCATAGACCTAATATTGTATGCCGTGCCCAATGTCCCGCCCTGAAAGAGCTACACGGACTTGCAAGCTTGGGTTTGCGCGATGGCATGGCGGGATTGCAAGTTGGTGTAGCGTATTGATTATCTTTATTTGTCAAACAGAAAACCCTTGTCAACTATGGAAGCAATTATGGAAAAAGCATGGAGAGAATTGAATCCAGATACTGCTAAATTTATTCTTGGTCAACTGGAGAAAAAACTTGAAGCGACAATTGAAACCGCCAACATATTAAGTGGCAGGGCTGTAAGTATTTTGCAGTTCTCAATTCCTATTTTAGTTGCTTTAGTCGGAGTCATTGTCAGTAAGCCTCCTGTCGCGTTGATTCATCTGTCGGTGATTGGTGTCTTGATTTTAGCAATTGTGTCTTGGAAAGCCCTTAAACTGAATGAATTATATGAGATATATCCGCTTGGGAATAGTTTGGAAAAACTACTCTCAGATGAGAAGTTGTCAATGAAAGAATATCAAGAGTTTGCGTTTATATACAACTCCATTCGTACAACTCATGAAATGATTGTGTTTAACGAAAATTCAAACAGACAAAGACAGAAACATGTCAGCTTTATCATTTCCACGATAAAGGTCGGGTGCATAGTAGTTGTCTGTTATGCCGCGCTCTGGTTTACGGTCTTCCAGTTCTTACTTCAGTAGCCGGAGTCGGGTCTGGTTGTGGTTGTTGTGGTTTGTCGTCCGTCATAAAATTTATTCAGTCATTAAATTTTGTCCGCTAATAATTGCACATATCGACCTGTGTTTATGACGGCTGCGGATTTCTCTGCCGCGCCTTCTCCCACGAGCCGAACGAAATTAAGAAAACAAAACTTGATAACAACACATCACCCGCAGATGGCATAAGGGCTTTGTTGGCGGCTGGGCGTTAGTCCACCAATAAATTGATAACAATTACTAAAAAGAATATGAGACCAAGTCCAATGATTTTTACTTTCATTGTCTTGGGTCTTAAGGTTATAAAATAAATAGTTGTTATTATTCCACTCATGAATCCAAGAAGCATTACATAGCTCATGTCTAAGTCGTCCACGAAGAAATAATTCTCTAGAGCGATTCTTAGTCCATAGAATGGAACAAAAAAATATGTCGCCATTAATACTATGTC
The DNA here is from genome assembly GCA_044222145.1 of Cyclobacteriaceae bacterium. Classification (GTDB taxonomy): domain Bacteria; phylum Bacteroidota; class Bacteroidia; order Cytophagales; family Cyclobacteriaceae; genus ELB16-189. The sequence continues at coordinate 116,840 of JBGANU010000011.1, read as the reverse complement.
CCACGTGTCGAGCTTTTGTCCTTTTTTGTCAGCCATTTTGTTTTTAAACTAATTGTCCCAACGCCTTGCCGCCAACGTCTGGCTATCTGCCGTTGTTTTGGCCTTTAAAATTATTAATAAAACAATGGCTCATAGCTATTGTTACCGTGCGCATCTCAAAGTTTGTTGTCTACTTAGCGATGTTCTTTTTAAGCACCCTGTAAAATATTAGGTAAATTATAATAGGAGGAATAAAGAATAGACTCGACAAAAGATACGAATGGTACCCCGGAACCACCAAAGTGCTAACCCACGACATAAATATGCGACCTAGTGTTAGTCCCAAAAGTCCTACCCCCAAACCCGCAATGAAAAAAAGCCATCCCTTTTGTCCGTGGCGTTTGGCTAAATTTTGAAACTTCATTGCAGGAAAGATTATTACCGTCACCAAGCCAAAAAAAAAGACCCAGGTCAAGAGCATTCCCATCCAGTCAATCGATTCCGAGATTCCGTTTTCCATTAATATCAAAAGTTTTTAAGTCCAAAGTCGAAAAGCAATTCTTCAATTCAAAATCTTTAACGCTTGTTTGTCTAGCGCATAGCCGCCAACATCTAAATATATGCAATTGCATATGTTTCAATTTATATCTACTGCAAAAAAGCCGTTTGTGGTACCTTCTCGTTAGTCATCTCTAACTTGTTGGATTATTTCCCATCTTCCTGTAAGAATCCAATTGCGCAATCGTACTAATGATATAAATAATCAGCTGCGTGACTGAAAAGGACCAGAAAGACATTTTTGAACGTTGGCTCAGTCAATGCGAGGCGTTGATCTTTAAAGTTGTTCGGGCCTATGCTGCCGACAGCATGGATCAGGATGATCTTTTTCAGGAGATCACCATACAGGTGTGGCGCTCCATTCCGTCCTTCCGGCATGAGTCGGCCGTCACCACGTGGATCTACCGCATCTCACTTAACACCGCCATCAAGTGGATCACTAAAGAGAAAAAGCGATCGCGACCAGAACCCATCGAACACGTGCAGCATTTGCTTCACGAAAGTGGCGCTAAAACAGATGAACGACTGGACTGGCTCTATCACGAAATCCATCAACTGGATGAAATCGATCGTTCGCTCACGCTGCTGATGCTGGATAATTTCAGCTACAAAGAAATGGCCGCCATGCTGGGCATTACCGAAACAAACGTGGGAGTTAAAATCAATCGCATCAAAAAACAATTAATCTCAAAGTCAGAAAAATACATTCACCATGGAATTTGAGGAAATGAAAAAAATCTGGGATTCACAAAACAGCGAGCCGCTCTACGCCATCAACGAGCGCGCCTTGCACAACCGCATTCTTGCCAAAAAAAATCAGGCGCACCGCATCACCAACTTCAGCGAACTGATGTTGATCATCGTCAACACCATCGCTGGATGCCTTGTGGTAGTGATGACGCTACTCAATGGAAACAGTAGTTGGGTAATGATTTTTCTGGCAGTCTGGATGTTTGCTAGTGCCTTGTATTTACTGGCGAGCAGAAGACGCAGGATAAAAGGTGAGCAGCAATTTGACCGATCGATGTTGGGCGATCTACATTATGCAATATCTATGGCTACTTACCAGGTGCGCCTTTCACAGCTCGGGCAATGGAATATGATTCCTATTGGCGTTCTCACCATCATTGGCACAATTCAAAGCGGAAAACCCGTTTGGATTGCGGCTGTTATCCTCGTCTTTTTTAGCATCGCTTACTTTGCCAGCGGATGGGAACACAACTTGTATAAAAACAGGAAACGCGAATTGGAGATTTTGCAAAGCAAGTTGGAAAGCTAAGTAAATGATTGAACTGAAGTGCAATTGAAAGTTGGTGTCTCTTGTGAGATTGGTTAACTTCGGCAAAAATCAAACTCTATGAAAAAACATTTCAATGTCGCGGTTATCTCGTTGTTAACTCTGACGCTTGCTGCTTGTAGCTTCAGTGCGGGAACAAAGAAAGACCTGGCTACGGGGCTTTCATACACCTATAATGGCTTTGGGGTTTCTGAAGTCTATTTTGTTGGTCCGGACAACACACCTCTCAAGAGCAATGAAGTGCCGGTCGGGACAACCGTGGCGGTTGTTATTCAGGGCATTGAAAACTATACGCTAAAAGATGAGAAAGCATTTCCAGGCCTGAGCCTGAAAGTGACAGACGAGCAAGGCACGTCCGTGCTCAACAATGACGATCTGTTTGCCAGTGGAGAAGGCTACTCGCCAACTGATGCAGGTGTTTTGCGCGGCACCGTCACGGTTGGCGACCCGATGGTGGCCGGCAAAACCTATCATGTCACCCTTCAGGCCTGGGACAAAAACAACACAGAAAGCAAGATCACCGCAGAGGTGGATATCGTTGTAAAGTAGTTGGCCAAGATAAGCGGAAGCTTATTTCCGCTCAAAAAACCGGTATTATATCCTAATTTAATTAGTATTTTACTTGCTAAATAAATTAGTATTTCATTAATTTGTTCTGTTAAAACGGTACAAAGAGATGAAGGCCATTGAATCCCCTCTGATTGGTAGAAAACCAATTCTCGCACGCGATCCGGGCGCAGTGCGTTTTCAGGTGCAGCAGATTTTAAACGCGCACCGCGACAAACTCATCAACTCTTTGTTGAAAGATGTTCCCTACTTTCTCGCCTATCGCCTGGGTGCGAAGGCAACGGAAACTGAACTGCAAGAGATCGAATCCAAATTACTCCGACTTAAAAATGGAAATGTGGACATCGACACCACCTACCATTCGATCATCGATCAGGTGAAGAAGAAAGAAATCACGCGACTGACCAACGAATTGTTTTATTCGGAGATAGAAGATCTTTTGCTGCGCAAAGAAAAGAAAGAGCACTTTGCCTGAGTCATTACCTGATTCAACTGATATGTCCGGAATGTTTACATCTCCTAAATTTAAAGAAGCATATCTGCGCTAATGCGAATGAACTACAAAAGACGTTTTAAGACAGTCATTGAGATTTTTAGCATCAATAACTGAAACACCACCTGACATGTTCTTTACGTTTGTGAAGCCATGTGTGCTTAAGAAATAACTTGCCTGCGGGCTTCTGTGGCTGTGGCTACAGTAGACCAACACCTCACTGTTTTTATACTTGGATAACTCATCAACGCGTTGCTCCAGTTCCTGAATGTTTATGTTCACGGCACGGTTGAAGTGGCCAAATGTCATCACTTCTTTGGTAGTACCATTAAACTCTCCCGGTGAACGCACATCGAGGATCAACGCTTTTGGATTGGATGCAATCCTTTTACAATATTCGGCTGGCGAAAGGTTGCCAAACTTGATGGTTGATTTCTCCACCAGCTTCATTTTGCAAGTCGGACAGGTGCCGGCCTCTTTGTGAACTTCTTTATCACACGCATTGCCGCATGGAAGACAAACAAATTCCTTATCCGTCTGGTTGGAAAAACTTAGCGACAAGGCCGCCAGCATTAATGGAAACAAGATGTTAATCATCTGAAAAGGTTTAAACGACAAAGTAGTTAACCCTTATAGAGGTTGTGATCAATAAAAGCATTGCGAAACTTTCCTTCAGGATCATGTTGATTGAGTAATTGCCGAAAGTCATCCAGTTTTTCAATTCGCGACTGCAATACATCGGGTGAAAGTGTAAACAATTTTGCCCAATGCGGCCGGGCATTGAATGGTGCCAGTTTCTCTTCCATCAATGGAAGCAAGCTCATCACCGTGTCCCACTCCTGCTTCCAGGTGGTGTGAATAGCAATGCATGGTTTTTTATAACATGGACTCATCCAGAGATCATCGGCATCAACTGCCCGTATTTCAGAAATGAAAAGATGAGGCGAGATTTTTTTGTGCAACGATTCTACGGCCATCATCGCTTCATACCCGTTCTCCAGCGGCACAAAATATTCGGCTTGCAGTTCTTTGCCGGCACTGGGCATAAATCCCATCTTAAAATGCGGCATACGTTCATACCAAACACCGGGCAGGCCCAGTTGATCGGTACAGTTAACAGCATCAAGCGCCTCTACCGGATGCATGTTTTGAGTGGCTAGTTTCGCACCATAAAACTCGGGTGCTATGTCAATCGGCACACCTTCTTCCACCCTGCTCTTTATCCAAACTTCGTTCACATTTTTATTGCGCCAATCAGTAAACAAACTCACGCTATATCCAGCCGACATAATGGCCAGAAAATTCTTCTCTAATTCCGCCATCGGCAAGTTTCGATACACCACCTGCTGCATATTAAAAGTTGGAAGCAGATCCAGCGTAACTTTTGTAACAACACCCAACGCCCCGAGGCCCACAACAGCACCGTTAAATGCCGGGTCATTTTTAGTTATCGAAACAACTTCACCGGCTGCGTTAACAAACTCAATAGCTGCAACACCAGTCGATAGATTGCCATTCTTTACACCCGAACCATGCGTAGCTGTGGATATCGCGCCCGCGATGGAAATATGAGGCAAAGATGCCAGGTTGTGTAAGGCAAAACCATTTTCATGAAGATATTGACACACTTCTCCATATTTGATGCCGGCCTCAACCGTAATGGTGCGAGCTTCCTTGTCTAAGGACACGACTTTGTTAATCTCTTTTAAAGAGATTTGATTTTCAGTTGAATCAGCAATGGAATTAAACGAGTGACGCGAACCCAATGCTTTTATTTTTGTGCATTGCCTCACACTATTCTGAACGTCTTCTAATGTCTTTGGATAAAAAACATTGTCTGTGCTGTACTCGAGATTACCCGACCAGTTCTTTAAATGTTCTTTCTCAGGCGCGCAGGAAGTAAGTCGCGAAAGAACAGTGCCGGCAACCAATGCCGAAGAAGTTTTGAGGAAGGTTCGTTTATCCATAGTGTTATCCGGTTCGCAACGAATATAAACACTTATCGTGAAAGCATTGGCAACACAAGCTGAACTACTTGCCGGCTCTGTCGTGGATAAGAAGCTCTACCCTTCTGTTCTTGCTCCGTCCTTCGCTGGTTTCATTCCCGGTAACGGGCCTCGAACTTCCAAATCCTTCGAAGGCGACACGTTCATCGGCTACGCCTTTGTTCTTAATGTATTCAGCAACCACTTCGGCACGCCTGGTGGAAAGCAAAACGTTGTTACGTTCTTTGCCCACGTTATCGGTGTGTCCAAGTACGCTTACCTCCAGCGTGGGATGGGCCAGCAAGTAACTGGCGAGTGCATCCAGTGATGAGAAATGATCACTCTTGAGTTTCGCGCTGTTCGTCTCAAACAGAATTTCAGTCAGCGTTATCAAACTGTCTGTCTTCAAAAGCGGAGCATCTACCGCAGCTACCTTTTCGTTGGTAACAACTGGCTCAGCGTCTTTACGAACGGAGACTGTATCGGTTGTTATCGGCTTCGCAATTGTATCTCGCTTAACTTTCTTATTTGCAGGCGAATATTTTTTATAAGCTCCCTTCTTTGCATTCTTCTTGACTCGTTTTTCAAAATCAGCAAAGCTGATAGCGGCCAATGATTTGTTTCGCCCAATCATTCTGCGACATACATAATCAAAGCACAAAATCTTTCGCAGAAAAAAATGATGTGGCGTGCGCGCCAATACACCCTGATTTAATTTCGGAATATGCGACACAAACAACGGAACCGGATCGCCATGCTCACGACCGACATTTACCGGTACGAAGGCATGCTTGGCACAGGAACTACAGAGGACAATTAAAATAATCGCGGAGACGGCAAACGAGCAAATAAATTTCATGCAGTTCCGCTTGTGGTGAAAGAGATTGTCTGGTTAATCGTGAATACAAACGGACTGATGTTTCCGGAATTGTGACTCGTTGTAAAATTAGTTTACAATTTCCGTTCGCACGGCTGGTGACTTGCGCAGTCCATTGGCCATGAGCAACTCTCCCACTGTGTTGATTAAAAGAATCGAAGCCTCTATCTCTTCCTTGCGGATGGCAACACTTTCGATATTAAATCCAAACGGAATGGATCGCTGCATACAGTAAGCAATAAGTTCTTTGGCCGTAGCAACGGCAATCTCCACCGACCGCAGTGCAGGGCTTGCACTTGCCTTCAGGTCTTCTTTAATATCATCGGGAACGTGTATTCCCAGCCAATCCATAAAGTGAAGTGTCTTTGCTGAGCCACACACCGTAAGCGTAAAAATAATGGTCGGGATTTCTCGTTTGTTACGTTCGCACGCTGAAACAAGAGCATCCAATGTTTGCCTCGTGTACTCAACATTGAAAATACACTGCGAGATAAAATAAGAAACACCGGAATCTACTTTATCCAAAATCCTCACGTCTTCGTCTTTTAGCACCGCATGCCTTTCGGGAATGGTAACGGCCCCAATCACCGAATGGTCTTTATGATGGTCGCTCCAGATTTGATAAGCTTCCTTGAGACTTGTCTTAACAACATAATCGGGTGCTGGCAAGCCCACGAATACCGGATGAAATTTATGAGTCTTCAAATCGTCAAGCCATTGTGTTAATTCCTCTTTGGTAAACATACCGGCTGGCCGATAGATAATCTTGGGAACGTCAAGTCGCTGCAGGTATTGACTGGCATACTGAAACGGATCAAGCGCCCTTACAAATGGGAAAGGTCTCTCCTCTGTTGTTCTGGCCGATTCATCTTGTACGTCATAGACGATTAATGCATCGATATCAAGTGAACAAAGTGTGTGAAGAGTTTTATCAGCAATCTCGCCTAACTTCTCTGTTGGCGTCTGCGACTTGGGAGGTGTGATACCATATAATAAAACGCCTGACTCTTTGTTTCTGATCTTGTGTAAAAACATGTTGATGGCTTTGTACAAAAGGTCAAAAATAAGAAATAATCAATACGATCATCACGATCGCCTGGCGTTGAGCTGGTCATGCCCGAAGTTTATGAGATAGATTTCTTAATTGCGTGAAAATGACTTTACTGATTTCGAATACTAACAAGAGTTAGCAAACTATCCATCACATCATTCATCACGGAATGAACTTCATACAAACCGGCTGTGAGATAGTTATTTCCTTTCCGGTAGCTGTGAGCTTTCCCGATAACTTGTCGCGTTTAAAAATCGTAATGTTGTCCGAATCCTGATTGGCCACCAACACAAAATTGCCAGTAGGATCAATCGCAAAATTTCGTGGCGTTTTGCCATTGACTGGTTGATGACCTACCAATGTAAGCCGTCCTGTGTTTTGATCAATGCTAAAAATGACAAGACTCTCATGAGCACGATTGGATCCATACAGAAACTTACCATCGGGAGAAATGTGAATGTCGGCCGCCCATTTAAGACCCGTGTAATCATCTGGAAGATTCTTTACTGTTTGAAAAGCTTTTAACTCACCTTCATTATAATTGAAGCCTGTAATCATCGCCCCCATCTCCAGAATGACGTAAGCGAACTTTCCATTAGGATGGAATGTAAAATGTCGAGGGCCTGAGCCAGGTGTAATCAACGTAAACGGAACTTTTGCAGCCGTCAGGTTTCCGGTGTGTGAGTTCAAAATATAGTTCATGATCTTATCCGTTCCCAAATCAGGCACAAACACATCAGCATTGTTTGGCGCAATATTGATGGAATGCACAAAAGGTTTTTGTTGCCTTTCCGGATCAATGCTTTTGCCCTCGTGCACAATGGTTTGAATGACATTGCCAATCTTTCCATCGGGCTGGATGGAGAGAACCGTAACGCTACCACTTCCATAATTACCAACAATCAGCCAGCGCCCTGTTTGATCTACTTCCAAATGACTTGCGCCAAAACTACCACCAAGCGATTGACCATTTAATAATTTCAAGTGACGAGAAGGTTTTTCGATGGCATAGGCCTTCACGGAATCTCCTTTGTTTCCTGCGAGCGAGTATAAAAAGCGTTGATCGCTGGAGATGGATAAAAAAGAAGGATTGGTGTTGCCTTTGGCAATACTAACAGGCTTGAAGTCACCAGTTGTTGAATTGAACTGGTAAACATAAATTCCTTCACTGGTCTTGCGCGTGTACGTTCCAATGTAGAGAAAGTAATCACTACTTTGGGCAGCGCATACGATTGACGTGATAGCCAATAAGACTAAAACTGTTGCCAGCTTAACTATTTTCAAAGACACCATTGTTTTGAATGTAACACTACATAAATGTTAAGGGATTTTTCGCGGGCATGTGCGTGACGTTTACACCCGGGACTTTTTCTTTCAACCACTGGGCCATGTATTCAGAGCCGGGCTCTTCGCTATCGGCATGCCCCATGATGATCAGGGAAGTCTTTTGTCCGCTCAATTGAAGGTCGCGGATGTATTCTACTGCTTCCCATTCGTGAAACTCACCTCCCATCACCACATCTGGCTTCTCACTTGCAATCACAGGGATCACAATGTTGCCGGTGTTAAATCCAGGATTAAATAAAATCTTGCGACAGGGTTGTGAAAGATCGCCCGAGTAACGCAACATGGTAATACCGAGCTTTTGTTTGACATGCTCAATTAACTTGGCCAAGGTCATCTCAGGAATGTTCACAATCTGGTTGGCTTTAGGATCCCAATAATTTTGCCAGCCCAATTTTGTAATTACACCCGACTTCACACCATCGGGCAAGTGCCGATGAATGTGATCGTGGTTGCGCCAAATGGTAATGTTGTTCTTTTTCAGCAATGCCGATTTTGCTTTGTACAGTTCATCATTTTCAAGCCAGTCTGTAGTATCCTGGTGCCCGTAATAAGTAGGCTCATGACAAATGATAAAATTTGCCTTCAGATCAATTGACTTTCGAATGACTTCTAAGGTAGGAAACATGGTAGTGACAATGCCCGTCACTTTCATATCGCGATTGCCTGCTTTTAGTGTATCCACGGTGGTTGTTAATGGGCCACCCGGCACTTCATTCATAAATAAATCCATGATTTGCCCTACTGTCCAGTCTGCTTTATCGGTGTGGGCAAAACTTGCTACTGGTGAAGCGAGGATCATAGCTGAGCCAGCTGCCTTGGTCACGTCTTTTATAAATTTTCTTCGGGAGTTGTTAGGGGTTGTCATGGGCTAGATTTCCGTTTAAATATTGTAGAATAACTGTTTTTTATTTTGGTCTGGCTTCATGCTACAGGCCACAAGCTTCAAGCTGATTCTACCCGGCCTGCGGCTTGTAGCGTGAAGCATGAAGTCATTCATTTTTCCTCATCATTCTCCAAATACCTCTTCGCCTGCATCGTATAAAGCTCGGCATATTTTCCATTCAACTGCATGAGTTCACGGTGCGATCCCTGTTCAATTATCTTTCCGTGTTCCAGCATCAACGTCTTATCGGCATTCTTTACCGTACTAAACCGGTGGGTGATCAAGATTACGGTCTTCCCTATTCTATTCGTTTCAAGAGTTGTAAATATTTTTTCCTCCGTCACTGCATCAATCGATGCCGTTGGCTCATCTAATATAGTGATGGGCGCATCGCGATAAAACATACGGGCAACCGCTAGTCGTTGGTGCTGTCCCTTCGATAAATCCGTGCCGTCTTTAAATTCTTTCCAGATGAGCTGATCATAGGTGGACGGAAACTCGGTGATGAATTCATCGGCACCTGAATAATAAGCTGCTTGCTTGAGTTTTTCCTCTTCGATCACATTGGCAATGCGACCCACACCAATCGATTGACGGATGGTCAGATTATATTCAGGAAAATTTTGAAACAACACACCGATTGCTTGTTGCCAGTCTTCCAGATGAATGTCTTTCAGATTTGTTCCATTGATCAGAATCGCTCCTTCCGTTGGATCATATATCCGGCATAAAAGTTTGATCATCGTTGTCTTGCCAGAACCATTCACACCCACAATGGCAATTTTTTCTCCCGGCTTTATAACAAAGTTGAGGTTCTGCAATACATAAGGATTTTCAACCGTATCACCCGGATACCTAAACGACACATTGCTGAATTCAATGAATGGCGGCTCTTTGAATGTAACGCGTTGAGCATTTTCGTTCGAAGCTATCTTTGGCTTGAGATCAAACAATTCAAACCATCGTGCCGCATAACGCGCTGCTTCTTCTGTAAAAGAAATTGATTCTACATATCCATTAACCGTTTGATAAAATCGTGTGTAGGTGTTGAAGGCCAGCAATAGTCCGCCCACCGCAATGGTTCCGGCCAGTGCTTCTTTTGTCATCAGCGCAATAGCGGCAAACAGAAAAAGCAAATACCACAAACTCAACAACCCATATGAGATCGCCTTGCGCTGTTCGGCTGCGATGATCTTTTTGTTAAACTGTACTTTCCTGTCCCTGATCTGTTCTTTGAACCACGACTTCAGCGTGAGCAAAATAACATCTACCGCTTTCTCTAACTCTTCAAAGTGTGAAATGCGATTGCCTATGATGCGGTGATCATCCAACGAAAGGTAGCGTATGCGAAATACCTCCATGCTAAACTTCTTGTAGAAGAAATATACCGGTGCTGCTGCCAGGACAGCAAACAGTACTAACCATCCACTAAGCGACCAGAGAATTCCAATAGAGGTAATGATACCTGCAAAACTGGTGGCCGATGTAAACATAAAGTCCTGAAGATTTAATACGCTGCCACTGCCCCACTCCTGAGCACCGCGCAGCAAGGTCTGATACGAATTGCTTTCAATGGTACCAATATCCAAAGCGCTTTGTTTGTCAATTTTATATAACTCTAATTGAACTCCCTGCTGAAGGCGAAACTTGTTGCGAAAATGAGAAACAAAATTTCCAACAATGGAAGGCACCAGAAATGATAATCCTAATATCACGGATGAATCAATCAAATCGCGCACGGTGCCCGTTCCCAACTTAATTTTAATGATCTCGTCAACGATGGCAGAGAACGTGGTGAACTGCAAATAAATGACCGAACCCTGAAAGATGTTTAGCAGTATTAAAATGACCAACAGCTTGCGATTCGTCTGCCACGCAAAGGCAATCGACTTCAACGCTACTGAAAACATGTTGACGTTACTTTTCATAAACCGAATCCAATGACCGAGAACACCATCTTTGCAGGAATGGTTTATAAAAATAACGAGTTGGTCCAGTTATTTCTCAGGGATTGATTCAATTAACTTTCGCAGCGCAGGCGCTACCGCAAGAATGGTACCTTCGCGATTCTCAGGAACTTTGCTCAGTGCATTGCGCATGGCTTCTTTATCAGCGACATTGAGTTTCGTCTTTCCAACGATGGCATCTACAGCTTGCAAGGCAAAATTCGACATCATGCTTAACTCCTGACTTGTCAAAATCACCTTCTCCAGACGTACGTTTCCGGCAGCCACTTCTTCAAACGCTGCGTGATTATTTCTCCACTTAGTCAAGGATGCCCTGATTTCACTTACATTTTTCGTGTGAGTGGGGTCAGCAATAAACTCATCGGTCATCCACTGAAAATGCAACGCTGCTAAACTCTCTGGTGAAGCAGCATCCGCTACTTCATTGAGCGGAGTTAAGGTGGTGATGCCCATGATGCGCGAAGCATATTTAACTTCTTCCAATACTTCGATTAATGTGCTAACTGGCCGAACATCCTTGCCTTCGGCAAGATTTGAAATCATCTCTTCTTGTCCTTTGAGGTGACGAAGACCAAGTTGATCAAGATAAATAGAGGTCGTTTCCAATCTTCGATACATGTCTTTAACATCTTTGGTCAACTCTTGTGGCGACCACCATTTCTCGGCCATTGCTGCCATTCGCGGCCACACACGCGAATCTATGTTTTGCATGGATACCACCTCTGTCCACATGGCTGCTTCACCACCCAGTATGTTGTGCTTTTGTTCTGCCGTGAGTGGCTTCATCTGTTCTACCTTCGGAGCAATCGTTCCGGGCCAATCGTTGCCTCCTATCTTTTCACCTTTGAATGGAAATGAAAGAAGTCCAAGTGACATTTTACCGTGCAAGCTATCTCCGTCAAATTCCGATTCCACATCAATCACACCAAAGTCTGACTTAAAAGAAAGCTTCAAGTCTTTGCCGGTAAAGGTGGCTTGCTCAAATCCTGTTGCATTCTCCATCATAAAAAACAATCCGCGACTTTTATCTTCACCGTACAAAACAAGAGATGAATGAATGGGGCTTTCCGAAACTTCGATCGCAAGATCATATTGTTGCCAATGCAAAGAATCGGGGCGAATGGTGATGGCGCCCGGAAGGACTTCCGGATCAACACCATAATGTTTGCCTGCTGGCAATTTATAATCCAGGTAGTAACCAGTCGATAAAACTCCTTTGTTGCCGCGTTGCACTGTTTCGAATAAAGATTTGTGGCCCCTCCAGCTCTGTACAACAATATCATTACTAAGCTTAGGATTCAGAATTTCATCCCACCCCATCATTTTTCTTCCATGCTTCTGTAAAATTTTTTCCAGTCGTTGATTGAAATACGCTTGCAGGTCGTGCGTATTTTCAATTGCGTTTTGTTTCATGAATTGCTGAATGCTCTCATTCTTTGTCCATTGAGAATAATCCACCTCATCTCCCCCGATATGATAGTACGAGTCGGGAAATAATTGAGTCATCTCTTCTACAAACGCATCAATGAAATTATAAACCTCTTCCCGCGAGGGATCCATAACTGGTTTCAGTAATCCAAAAGCTGTCTCTAGCTTGTATGGCCCGGGTGCCGAACCAAGCTCAGGATAACCCACCAAAAAACTGGTGGTATGACCGGGCATATCAAACTCAGGCACAATACGAACTCCCCGCTCACGAGCAAACTGAACGATCTCTTTAATATCTTCCTGTGAATAGTAGTTTCCTTCCGATCCTGCTTCATGAAGCTTCGGGAATATTTTTGATTCCACACGAAATCCCTGGTAATCGCTGAGATGCAAGTGCAGGACATTCAGCTTCACAGCAGCCATGGCTTCAATATTTCTAAGTATCGCATCTTTGGGTATCCAATGGCGACACACGTCAATCATAAGGCCACGCCATGCAAATCGTGGCGCGTCCGTCAACTCAAGATTGGGCCAATAATAATTGCCGTTTTCTTCCTTCATGAGTTGTGTTAATGATTCCAATCCACGGAGTACTCCATAACCGGTAGCAGCTTCCAGTTTGATTTCATCAGAATCAATCGAAAGTCGATAGGATTCATCTGGCGCCATAGGCTGAATAGCTTCAACTGCTTTCCTATATGTTATAGTTAGCCCTTTGCCGTCAGGCTGCACCTCGTTCTTGGTCGTTGTTGCCGTGCGCGTTACAAAGCGATTAACTGCTTTCGAAACCACATCATCTGCCGGGCCTTGAATGGCTGCACCGAATTCGTTTGTAAGAGCAAACCTTCCCCCCGACAATGCGAGTGAAGATGGAAGCGGCATCATAGAAATAGCTGCACGATCTTCTGCCGAAATGGGCGGAGGAATTGGCTTGAGATATTTAAAGTAAATAAAAACTGCGGCAGCTAAAAGAATGATAAGAATTATTGCAACGATTTTAAGAATGCGCTTGATCATGAATTCCTTCTGTTAGTTATAGTTAAATTTAATTGGCGGAAGTTTTTTTCAAAAGAGCGGCTACCCCAAATGCCGGACCGATGGCCAGCACCATGTAAACATAGTGCGAATGAGTAGCATTTGTCAAAGCGCCAAGCAATTGAATACTGACGATGGTAATCGAAAATCCAATGCAATTAACAATTGTCAACGCTGTTCCCCTGGATTCTTCCGGAGCACTCTGCGCTACCAAAGTTGAAAACAAGGGCGAGTCTGCGATCACCACAATTCCCCAGAAAAATAAGAATACGATCAACAACACCGCTGAGCTATTCATCAAGAGCAACGGAGAGACCACGCAACATAAGCCCGACAAGCACAACGCAATAGTAGCAATTTTCCGCGGCAAGAAATTCTGTGACAGTAAACCACTCACCACACAGGCTACTCCTCCTGATGATATAATCAGGAATGAATAAAGCGAAACATTAATATCAGAATCCGGATAGAAATTTTTGTACGCAGTAAGCATGACGGGCACAAAGGCCCAGAATGCGTAGAGCTCCCACATGTGGCCGAAATAGCCAAAGGCTGCCGATCTGAATTTCGCGTTATTGAAAACCTTGAGAAAGGCCGATGGATGTAATTGCTGTCCCGGTTTTCGGAACGGACCATCTGGAACTAACAACACCATAGCAACTCCACCAGCAACCGACAAACCCGAAGTTGAGAATATCACGTACTTCCATGGAAAGTCTGCTGCAATACTTCTTAACAAGTGAGGGAGAGCTGTTCCAAGCACCAATGCACCCACTAAAAAACCTAATGACTTGCCAAGTCCCTTTTGATAATAGTCAGATGCGATCTTCATGCCCACCGGATAAATTCCTGCCAGGAAAAATCCAGTTGCAAAACGAGCCGCTAATAAACCATAGGAAGAAATTTCATCTACGATTATCGCCAGATTAAAAACAGCAGCGACAACAGAACAGATAAAAAATACTTTTGAAGGTGAGAATCGATCGGAGATCGTCATCGCAGCGAAGAGAAGCGTGCCGGTAATAAACCCAAATTGAACAGCACTGGTGAGGTGTGCTAAAAAACTCTGACTGAGATGCAAGTTGGCAATGATCTCCGGCAAGATAGCATTACCTGCAAACCACAGCGAGGTGCAAAAAAATTGACTGATGACAATAATGGGTAGTACCCGGTTCATGTGGCTGTTTTTGCGCGCGGGGCCAATGTACTAGGATAATCGTTTGCGATACAAGCACCTGTCAATTATTATCTTTAGACCGCAACTAACAAAAGACTATGTACAAGGCCCTGCATCTCAGCCCGATGATTCCCTCTTTTGCAATTGACAAGACCGTTCACTTTTTTACAGACCTGCTTGGATTTCAAATTATGCGGGATGAAGCAAATTATGTGATCGTTCAGAAAGACAATCTAAGTCTGCACATTCTCAAGGCCGGACCGGATGTTGGGCAAATGGAGTTTTATCTCGAAGTCGATGATGTGAATGCCATCTGGAAGTCGATCGAAAACAAAGTGAAGCATCTTCGGGTAAAAGCACCGTTCGATCGGGAATACGGTATGCGCGAAGTTCATATTGATATCCCCGAAACAAATGCCCTTCTGTTTATCGGGCAAGTATCGAAGAAGTGAAGGTCAAAGCGATCCTTTCAACAGAGCACGGTGTTATTGAATTAATCTTACCGTAACAAATTGTTAATCCACTAGCTACCGGGGTGCTCTACCTTTATAGCTTGAAAAAAATCAACACTACTCTCCTACTGGCAATCATATTTGCTCTACCATCTTGCTATTACCGTCATGCTGAAGAAGTGGTTCCGGCTTGCGATCCTGCACACACGGTGAGTTATGAAGCCGTGGTAGCTCCGATTATCAATTCAAAGTGCAGCATACCCGGCTGTCACAACGGATCAAATGTGTATGTGCCCTACCTCACCAAATTTTCTGAAGTACAAGCCAACAGCAGCGATATACTTTCGCAGTTGTCTAATAATGCTATGCCACCAGCAGGCAACGCGCAATTAACACCAGTAGAGCTGGCCAAAATCCAGTGCTGGATAAATCAGGGTGCAAAGGCACCTTAATCGCGTAGAGAGAGATAAAGAGAATCTCCTTTTTTGATTTTCATATTTCTTGTCCTGACAACAACCTGCGTCTTCACGATTTCAAAAACCACCTCTTTGTAGCTTCCAAAAAATTGCATGGATGTAATTTTTCCTTTCAGTTCCTTTTTGCCTTTTGGCAATAGCTTGAAATCTTCAGGGCGAAAAATCAATTTACGCTTCGCTGCCGTAAGCGATAGTAAATTCATAAGGTCGGGCGAAATGATGTTGTACTTTCCGAAGAGACCGGCCACGTATTCGCTCACCGGCTTTTTATAGATAGTCTCTGGTGTTCCCTCCTGAAGAACTTTTCCTTCTTTCAGCACGAGTATCTTGTCTGCCCATGAAAGTGTGTCGTTAGGATCGTGCGAAACCAGCATGCAGGTAATTTTCAATTGATCGCTGATGTTGTCGATGACATTTCGAAGTGTATTCTTATGGACCATGTCCAGATGCGAGAACGGTTCATCCAGCAACAACAGTCTTGGAGATGAAATCAGCAAACGTGCCATGGCAATGCGTTGCTTCTCCCCGCCCGACAACTGATCGGTCTTTCGGGTAAGCAAATGATCAATCTCACATACTTTATAAATCTTATTGGCTTCCTTATCGGAAAGATGATTGGCGTAGGAAAGAATTTGCGCAACCGTCAAAAACTTCTGCAATTCAAAGTATTGCGACAAGTAGGCAATGGATGCATGGCCGGGCACCAATTTATCAGCCGGACCTTTCACGCGCTCTCCTTCGAGAAACACCTCTCCCGCGTCCTGTTGTTCGAGCCCGGCAATAATTTTGAGCAATGTACTTTTGCCAGAACCCGTCTCGCCCACGATGGCAATTTTCTGTTGCCGCTTTTGAGTGAAACTGATTTGTCGGATGGCGAACTGTCCTTCGCCCTTCTTATTAATTTGAGATACTTTCAATAACATGTATTCGCTACTTATAATCGTCCATTTCTTTCCACAACTTATCAAACTGATTCAGGAAGGATTTCACGACACCGGCTTCGCTGTTCAAGACAATGTTTTCATGATTAAAACGCGCTGCACTTTGTGTCCAGTTATAACTTCCTGTAAGCACCATTCGTTCGTCTGTTATCATGAATTTGTGATGCATGTGGTTGGAGGTGTTGTCCATCTTTATTTTGATGCCTTCTCTCGCCAATCGGTCAATGTCCGATCCAATATCGAGCGATTTATCATTGTCGGTGAGGATTTTTATATCCACTCCTTTTTTATGTGACAGCAAAATAGAGTCGGTGATCCGATCATCACTGATCGTGAACACACATATCTTAAGTTGTTTGGTGGATTTACCAATTTGCTGAATGATGGTTGAACGACACGATTCACCAGGACTGAAAAAAGCCTCTGAGAATTCCTGCCATTTTGGAGTCAACGCGCTGTTAGCTTGCCGTATCCATTCGATAATAAATTTGATGTTTTTTTCGGTCGCTTTTTCGCTCGCCAGCTCATACATCTTGCTCCTCAAGAAATTGAGCTGGTCTGCGTTTAGGTTTTGACCTGATACCAAGTCTCTGAGAGCCCGCTTCTCTTCTTTTGAAAAATGTTCATCGGCAATGCTTTGTTGAAGGTGGGCTAATATCTCATCCATACAGGTGCAGGCAAAAAAAGGCCAACGGTAAATATACATCAGGCCAGACCGTTTTTCACGGCTTGCCTTGGTTTGAAATAGGCTGGCCAAAGTTCAATTCGAAGGCGACTGCAAACAAAAAATAATAATATCTTTGCGCCCTTATTTTAAAATCATGATTTCGGTAGACGCAGTTACGGTAGAGTTCAACGGTTCGGCCCTTTTTAGTGACATTACCTTTAATATTAATGAGAACGACCGCATTGCCTTGATGGGCAAGAACGGTGCGGGCAAATCCACCCTCTTGAAAATAATAGCGGGTGTCAATAAACCCACACGGGGCAAAGTATCGTCACCCAAAGATGCCGTCATCGCCTACCTGCCTCAGCACTTGCTCACAGAAGATAAAGACACCGTTTTCGAAGAAGCATCAAAAGCATTCTCCAAGGTATTGGACATGAAGAAACGGATGGATGAGTTGAACCATCAGTTAGAAACCCGAACCGACTATGAATCAGATGAGTATTCCAAAATAATTGAAGAAGTATCTGAGCTAAGCGAGAAGTATTATTCGATTGAAGAAATCAACTACGATGCTGAAGTAGAAAAGACCCTGATGGGCTTA
Organism: Cyclobacteriaceae bacterium; assembly: GCA_044222145.1. Classification (GTDB taxonomy): domain Bacteria; phylum Bacteroidota; class Bacteroidia; order Cytophagales; family Cyclobacteriaceae; genus ELB16-189. The sequence continues at coordinate 99,056 of JBGANU010000011.1, read as the reverse complement.
GGCTTTTTGCGTTCCGATTTCAACCGACCGACAAAAGAATTCAGCGGGGGCTGGCGCATGCGCATTGAGTTGGCGAAAATCCTGTTGCAAAAGCCCGATTTGATTTTGCTGGATGAGCCTACCAACCACATGGATATAGAATCCATCCAGTGGCTGGAAGATTTCCTGATCAACAATGCAAAGGCCGTGATTGTGATCAGTCACGATAAGACTTTCGTAGATAACCTGACCAACCGCACCATCGAAGTTACCATGGGCCGGATCTACGATTACAAGACCAACTACACCCATTACTTGCAACTGCGCAAAGAAAGGCGCGAACAACAGCAGAAGCAGTTTGATGATCAGGCAAAACAGATTGCTGACATTCAACAATTTATCGATCGTTTTAAAGGAACTTACTCGAAGACATTGCAGGTGCAATCTCGCGTGAAGATGTTGGAGAAAATTGAGATCATAGAGGTAGACGAAGTAGACTCTTCCGCGTTGAATCTGAAGTTTCCGCCAGCTCCACGTTCAGGAAATTATCCGGTAATTATTGAAGGCCTCACCAAACGATATGGCAATCATGTGGTATTTCAGGATGCATCTCTGACAATTGCCAGAGGTGAGAAGATTGCTTTCGTTGGAAAAAACGGAGAAGGAAAGTCAACGCTGGTAAAGGCCATCATGGGTGAGATTGATTTCGAAGGTAAACTTCAAATGGGTCACAATTCGATGATCGGCTATTTCGCTCAAAATCAGGCAGCCTTATTGGAAGAAGACATCACGGTGTTTCAAACCATCGATCAGGTGGCCGAGGGAGACATTCGCACAAAAATTAAAGACTTGTTGGGCGCGTTCATGTTCAGTGGCGAGGCGATTGATAAGAAAGTGAAATTGCTTTCCGGGGGTGAGAGAACACGGCTCGCGATGCTTAAACTGCTGCTGCAACCTGTTAATCTGTTGATCCTCGATGAACCTACTAATCACCTGGATATCAAAACCAAAGATATCCTAAAGGATGCCCTTAAAGCGTTTGATGGTACGTTGATTCTCGTTTCCCACGATCGCGATTTTTTGGATGGCCTTGCCACCAAAGTATTTGAGTTTGGGAACAAACGTATCAAAGAACACTTCGAAGACATCAACGGATTTTTGCGGAACAAAAAGATGGAGAACCTTCGCGAAATTGAGCGGACTGCCACCAAGTAGTTTTCCCACCGCTCTCCATTTTCGTCATTGTTAAGGCGATCGTTATTTCTTAAGTTTAGTAATTCCTTCAATAACTAAACGCAAGAGGTCATGAAATTCGCGCTGCTTTCCGTCACCTATTCAGGTTTATTTTATTCCGGTAAGCCCTTAACCCTCGAACAGCAAATTCACAAAGCCAAAGAATTGGGCTTCGAGGCGTTGGCCATCGAAACCAAACGCCCTATCGCATCACCGCTGGACTTGACCAAAAAAGACAGATCGCGCTTGAAGTCTGTTGCTGCTGACGAAGGCATTGCTTTGTGCGGGATTGAAAGCATGAGCAACTTCTGTAGCCGGCTGATGGAAGAACGCGAAAATAATCTGGCCATGATGAGGCTGGTGCTGGAGTTGGCGAAAGACCTTGGAATTGATGTCGTGAAAATCTTTGCGGCATGGCCAGGCATTATCAACGATGAAGAAGCATTGGCGATGTATGCCCCTTACGATCGCGGTAATTATTTCAAACCCATCAATGCGGCAGACCTTAAAGTATGGAACCGTGCGATAGAAGGCATTCGCGAAGTAGCTGATATGGCAAGTGACATGGGTATAACGTTAGCCTTACAAAATCACGCACCGGTGCTGGCGCCAGGTTATGAAGATACGCTGGCCATGAAAAACGAAATCGATCGCAAGAATGTAAAGTTGTGTCTGGATGTTCCGCTGTTCTTCGATCGTCAAAAAACGGAATATGTTCGCGAAGCGGTTGAGCAATGTAAAGAGCATATCATCTACACGCACTATGGCGCATGGAATTTCAAAGAGACAGAAGAAGGTGACGTTGTACAGGAGCCTGCTCCTACCCACGGTGGAAAGATTAATTACGATACGTTCATCGAAGGTCTTCACCACATTGGATACGATGGCTATCTGGTTTCAGAGTATTGCCTGCCGCTGATCAAGAATCATAAGATCGCTGGCGTGGATGCAGTGGATCACGCTACCATCCTGGGTATGCGCTACATGAAGCAATTATTAAATCGAGTCGCTTCCTCTAAAAAAGCAAAGGTCTCTCTTGCTTAAGTTAAGTTCGACACGCTGACTACCAACTATGAAAGTTCGTCTGATGATCATGATGTTCCTGCAGTTCTTTATCTGGGGAGCATGGTACGCTACGGGTGGCAATTACATGAAGAGCCATGGCATGAGCGATATCATCTATCTCGCTTACATGGTGAGCCCGATAGGATCAATTGTATCACCTTTCTTTTTGGGCATGATTGCCGATCGCTTTTTTTCGGTGCAGAAAGTAATGGGCGTAATGCACATACTCAGCGGCATTTTTGTTTTCTGCGCACCGTGGTTAGGTGAAGCGTCTGCTCCATTGTTTCTGATCTTCCTCCTGTTTCACATGCTATGCTACATGCCCACCGTTGGCTTAGCAACAGCCACGGCTTTTCACTTGCTCAAAGATCAGGAGCGCGAGTTTCCGTTCGTTCGTGTGTTCGGAACGCTCGGTTGGATCAGTGCCGGCATTATCGTCAGCTATTTGTTGCAAGGCGATACAACTGCTTTGCCCATGTACGTAGCAGGTGCAGGCGGTGTGTTGATGGGACTTTATAGTTTTACACTTCCAAATATTCCACCTCGAGGTGCAGGCAAAGCAATTTCCTTTCGGGATGTGATTGGCCTTGATGCACTGAAGCAGCTTAACTCCCGTCCGTTTATCATCTTCATCATTGGACTATTACTTATCAGCATTCCGTTTGCGAGTTATTTTGCTTACGTTCCGATTTATCTGAAAGCCGCCAATGTTTCAAGCCCCGCATTCAAGATGACGTTCGGACAAATGTCGGAGGTATTGTTCTTGTTGCTGATGCCCTGGCTGTTTGTTCGGCTTGGAATAAAATGGGTAATGGTAACGGGCTTGCTCGCGTGGTCACTACGTTATGCCTTGTTCGCTATTGGCGCACCAGATGCCGTTACGTGGATGTTGATCACTGGCATATTACTTCACGGTGCATGTTACGATTTCGTTTATGTGGCCAGTCAGGTGTACATTGATCAGAAAGCAACACCGGAGATCAGAGCACAGGCACAGGGATTTTTTGTTTTGATTTCGTACGGTGTCGGTCAGGGATTGGGCACGCTGGCAGCGGGTTGGATCTTCAACACCATTATGCCAGCTAACAGTGAACCTACATTGGAACAATGGCAATCGTTTTGGACGATACCCTTGATCTTCGCGGCACTCGTTACGGTTCTGTTTGCGTTAGGGTTTAAAGATGAAATCAGCAAGAAGAGTGTGATAACTATTTAAGCACAAACACTCATTAGACTGTCAGACTGAGCTTGTCGAAGTCGATTCTAATATCTTAGAGGTTTGCGTTTCGACAGGCTCAACGTGACAGGTTTTTTGAGAAATACTTAGACCTCAGACATTGTAGTGGTTGTCTCGTTGCCAAAGGTTAACTCCGCCTTTTATTCCATCAATATTTGATACAATCGAAATATTGTTATCCACTTTAAAGTCAATCTTCTTGGCATTGCCACCGCTGATGTAGAGTCGATCGTAATTAAAAACAGTTTTTAAAATCGAGATCACTTTTTTCATACGCTTGTTCCAACGCTCCACTCCTACTTCATCCAATGCTTTCTTGCCAATGTACTCATCATAATCTCTTTCCTTTGAAACCGGATGATGCGCGATTTCAAAGTGAGGCAGCAGACTTCCGTTCATTAATAAAGCCGTTCCAAATCCAGTTCCTAACGTCACCACCATTTCCAATCCCTTCCCTTTAGCAATCCCAAGCCCCTGCATATCGGCATCGTTGATTACACGGGCAGGATGCTTCAGCATGGCGGTGAGTTGTCGCTTCAAATCAAATCCTTTCCACTTCTCTGTTGAGAGATTCGGAGCGGTGTAAACAATTCCGTCACGCACATAGCCGGGAAATCCGACAGACACTTTATGATATTCCTGAAAATCTTTGGTCAGTTCGGTGATGGATTGAAGTACATCGGCCGGACTGGGAGTTGGTGGCGTTTCTACACGGTGATAGTCCTCCAGAATATTGCATTCAGTGTCCAGAACAGTTGCCTTAATCCGCGATCCGCCAATATCGATGGTGAGTATTTTTTCGTAGGGTTCCAGAAGCTTCATTGTAATAAAAGAAGTTGAAATAAATCATTAAATCAAGCGAGCAGTTTCAAATCAATACACACCGCGTTGTTATCTTTTACAAAAGGCTGTATCTTTTTAAACGATTCGCGTTTTGATTCCAAACAAAGGTCCAAACCTATGAAAAACGCCAGAGTAATATCCGTTTTCCTCACTTTTCTTCTCCTCTTTCAAGGCTGCGACAAGCAAAATATTAGTCCCACCGTCCAGACAAAAGTTTCCGGAACCATCGAAACGTTTGCCGGGCGTGGGCCCGCTGACAGCGGTTATGCTGGCGATGGCGGATTAGCCACGGCAGCAAAGTTGAGTTATGTGACGAGCGTAGCGGTCGATCACTCGAACAATGTTTACATCACCGATGGTGCCGCCAATGTTGTGCGCAAGGTAAATGCCACCGACAAAAATATCTCGACCATTGCCGGCACGTTCCTCGGTTTTAATGTAGTTGATCCAACACCCTTCGCGGGAGATGGTGGGCCGGCCACTTCGGCACATCTCAACGTTCCGTGGTCGATCGCCATCGATGATTCCGACAATCTATCGGTGCTTGACATTGCCAATGGTGTTGTTCGTCAAATCTCAGGTGGAAAAATTTCAACCGTAGCCGGAAAGCCAAATTCGCAGGGTTATGAAGGGGACGGTCAGTTGGCTACACAAGCTGCGTTTAATAATCTTTATAATGTAGCGACAGATGCAGTCGGTAACATCTATCTGGCCGATTCTCAAAACAATGCTATTCGCCTGGTGACCAAGTCCACCGGAAAGATTACCACCATTGCAGGATTAGGCCCGGATCATGCCGGCTACTCAGGCGACAATGGTCCGGCTACGTCCGCAAAGCTGCGCTCACCGGTGGCGATTGCTGTTGAGGATAATGGCAATATTTATTTTGCTGATGATCTCAACCACGTCATTCGAAAAATATCCGCTGGCATCATTAGCACCGTTGCCGGGAATGGATCAATTGGATATACCGGTGATGGCGGACCAGCTTTGTCAGCAGCTTTCTCTGGCGTGCGAGGGCTGGCTGTTGACGGTAGTGGAAATCTTTATATCGCTGACTCTGGAAACAATGCCATCAGGTTGATAACTGCTGCCACCGGAACGATCACCACCCTTGCAGGAACGGGAGTGGCGGGCTATGACGGAGATGGCGGACCAGCAACGGCAGCTAAGTTATCAAGTCCACTGGGTATCGCGGTCGATTCAAATGGAAATGTCTATGTTGCCGATTCGCAGAACAGCGCGATCCGTGTCGTCTGGAAATAATGGTAAAAAAGAATAAAGGCTTCGGAACGCTCCAAAGCCTTTGCTTAATGTCTTTCACTTTAAATAATCTAATCGTCCGTCTTTAAAGTTGACAGAAAGCTAACCACGTCTCTGATTTCTTTTTTCGTTAACAAGAATCGCATAGGTGGCATACTGGATGGCGAATTGGTGCGCTTCTCTATTTGCGAACTACTGATTAACGTATCAGGTTTATCGCCAATCTTTAATAACAAGCCTGTTGCCTTTTCTTCTTTGAGTATGCCGCTGATTTTCTTTCCGTTTTTCAACTCGAGACTTACGGTTCCAAACCCTGGCGCTATTCTGGCGCTTGGATCAATGAGCGCTTCCAGTATCTGAGGTCGTTGAAGTCGCGAGGCAACACCATTGAGGCGTGGCCCGGCATTGCCACCGTAATCGCCAATGGCATGACATCGCACACATTGAGCTGTTTGGTTGCTATAAAAAATCCGTGCACCCTTATTTACATCACCACCTAATAAGCTTCCCTGATAAGCTGCCTTCAATGAATCTTGCGATGACTTTGCGTTGATCGTTTTGTAACGGGCAATCAGTTCGGAAGAGCGTGTGCTGTCAAGCGCATCTGATAATTCGAGATACGTTTCGGACGGAAGTTTTCCGGCTGCCATTTTATCCAGCAATTGCTCAAACACTTTTTTTGAATTCTCCAGCGGCAGACTTCCAAGCGTGGTGATCGCGGCCTGCTTCTCTTCTACCGTGCGGGTATTGATCACATCGGTTAGCAAGGATACCATCAACTCTTTGGAGACATTCATCTTTCCCAACAAGTCTAAGCCTGTTACGCGCACATTTTTTTCTTTGTCCGAAAGCGCTTGTTTAATGGCATCACCAATTTGCTTATCATCACTGCTTGCGAGCGCCTTCAATGCTTCGGCTCTTACTTCTGGTTGGGGGTCGCTCTTCAATTTCGCAAACAATTGTGCAGATGCTTTTTCAATTTTCAGTTTACCAATTGCTTTTGCTGCGCCTAGTCGCAACGTCATCTCTTTATTTGAAAGCAATTGAATCAACGCGTCTGCTGCTTTGGATTGTACGGCATTCAGATCCCTGTTGATTTCCCCACGATAGCGTCCGTCCACGCGGTCAAGCACCGAAGGCTTCGCCCATGTACTCAACGCGGCAATGGCTTCGGCACGCATCGCCACTGGTGACCCTTCATGAGATGCATAGTTGATAAGGTTTTGCAGCGCCTGATCAGTTCCCACTCTTAGATTGGCATTAATGGCACGCCTCAACAAGGCTTCCGCTGTGAAGCGACTGCGGTTCATCACTTCACCGTTATCATTCAACACCTCGCCCAACGCAGGCAAGGCTTGCTCGATAGAAAGATCATCGTTAATACCTCGCGCGGCTTCTGTAACGATGTATTCGTCCTGGTCTTTTAGAAACTCAGCGATACCGAGGTTCTGCATTCTCCGGAGTGCTACCACCGCGCCAATTCTCACGGCACGCGATGGATCTTTTGATAATGCAATGATTGGCTCAGCCTTTCCAATTCTTGCCAATGCCAGACTTGCCGCATGGCGAATGAAAGCATCTTCTTCATTGTTAGCTCGCAGCAATTCAATAATAGGTCCGATGGCTGCTTCATTGGCGATTCTTCCGGAAGCTTCTGCCGCAAAGAAACGTGCCCGGCTGTTTTCATCTTTCATTAATGGAATCAGGGCTTCACCCGCTTCCTTGAAGCGAACGTCTCCAATCCATTTAGCAGCTTGTGCTCGAATCTCAGGATCCTTATCTGTCAAGAGCGGCAACAAGACTTTTGCATACTTCATGTCTTTGCGCGCGAATTGGCTGATGCCCCAGATGGCGTGCACTCTAGCCAATTGATGTTCTGTCTGATTTATGGCAGCCTGAAAAACTTCCATGCCTTCATCACCACGTGTAGCCAACTCAAACTGTGCCTTTTGTCGAACACGGTAGTCTGCATTTCTGAGCATGTCGCTCAATTGTTTAGCATCATACTTTTTCAGATCGGCCATCAGCAAACTTCTGGTAAGCTTGCGCGCGGCATAATCTGGTTCAGCCACATCGAGCTTCCACACACGTCCGTGATCCTTTGTCCCCCAACCGTCAATCCAGTCGGCCAGATACATGGCACCATCGGGTCCGAAATCAATTCCGGTGGCCAACACACCACCCAGCACTTGTTGGTATTCGCCCAATTCAAATGTGGCGCCTTTCGGATTTAATTTAAATGCGTGTATGCCAGAGCGCGTTGGATTGCCCACAAACTCTCCGATGAAGAAGGTCTTATTCCACTCAGCACTTAATGCCGTTCCGGGATTGTAGAGCATGCCCGTTGGTCCGTTTACAAAATTTTTAATCGCGGGCGTGATGTACGCTGCCTGCCCCTCCCATCTGGGTATGTACATCTTCTCATCCATCCACACTTTGTAAGTGTTGTTATCTGGATCGCGATACTTTCCAAATTGCCAGTTGGTACGCCAGCCGGTATCTGAACCATTAACGATGTACACGATGCGTTCACTTTCACCCGGATGATCACCATCGTTGTCTTCGCTGATTAAGTTTCCATATTCATCAAACACAAATTCGTGTGTGTTGCGGTTTCCATATGCAAAGACTTCGAAGTCGCTGCCATCAGGATTGGACCGAACGATCACACCGCTGTTGGGATACTCCCACTTTTGTCCATCGGGGCCAACGCCATTAAAGCCAATGTCTCCTATCTGCCAATAAATCTTTCCCTCTGGTCCCACTTCAATTCCCGACATACCATGACCGCTGAAGCCAACGTGAATGCCATAACCATGTGAGATAGAAGTCTTCTCATCCGCAAGACCATCGCCATTATTGTCTTTAATTCTCCACATGTCCGGACCAATGTCGACAAACAAATCATCGCCATATTTCAAAATGCCGCCTGCTGCATCCGTCACCTCATCGTGAAAATCTTCCACCATTAGTTGCGACATATCGGCTACGCCATCGCCTGAAAGATCTTCCAATCGGTACACGTGCTCTTTTTCAATCGTCATATCTCTCCAATCGTGAGAACCATCTTTGTTAAGGTCTTCTAACCATTCATTCTTTTTGCTATTCTCAGGCGATAATACTTTATGCAAAAAGGCACGCTTCTCCTCGATCGATTTTAATTGGATCGATCCAATCTCCCAGTCCTGGTGGCCACGGATATCAAACTCCGAATTTTTCTGACGATTGGTGCGCGTGTAGTATAATTTTCCCTGATCATCTACATCAATGGACACGGGATCTGCTACGAGAGAATCAATTCCCCACAACTTCAGTGTAAGGCCTTTTGCCAGTTGAGGCGTAACAGTTGCTTCAATGGTAGCGGCCTGTTGTGCGGTGTAAGAAGGATCGTATTGCTTGATCCTTTTATCTAACGGTTCTTTGTCTTGCTGGCAACTAACCAACAAAAGTATTGAAAGGATAAAAATTACCTTCGGGGAAAAGGAGTTCAAAAAGGAATTAGATGTTTGCATAATTGGTAATAGAGAAATGTAAATTATTCTAACTGAGGACAAATATATTTATTGCTTGTCGGCTTTTTATATCAAAAGGCAGGTGTTTAATCCGGATCTTTGCCAGCACTCTTTATTCGTTTTATCACAAGAGTACTATGTTCTTTTTTGGATGTTGGATCTGAAACAGAATACGCCAATGCTTTCAAATAGATTCCTTCATACTTTTCTTTTGCCAATTGCTTATACAACAATTTAAGCTCATTGAATTCACCCAGATCCGTTACTTTCCAATGCTCAAAAGTATTGCGTTCGAAAAAAACGGCAGAATCTTGTTCAAACGTGATGTAACCTTCCACCGTAAAGAGCTTTGACCTTCGGTGAAGGGTATATCGTCTGTCGGAAGTAATGGCAGCAAAGTGATTATCCGCAGGGAGCAATTCATCATTTCCGCGAGTAGTAAAAAACATCTCGTCTGGCGAATAAATGCTTCCGGACGGTTTAAATCTCAAGTAGACGCCTTTAGAATATGGCTCTGAAAGCTCCCCTAAAAAGAGTAGCGATTAAAAATAGAGTTTAATCGTTAAAATTGGGAGAAAATGAAAAACACAAAATTCAATGAGAGCCAGATAGTTGGTATTCTCAAGCAACAAGAACAAGGCAAGAAAGTGGGTGACATATGCCGTGAGCATGGAATCAGTCAGCCTACTTTTTACTATTGGAAGAGTAAGTTCTCTGGAATGGACGTACCTCAACTCAAACGGGTAAAGGAATTGGAGGCTGAGTTAGCTCAGTACAAAAAGATTGTGGCCGAGCAAACACTTCACATTACCGTACTAAAGGATATTGTTGAAAAAAAGCTTTAGGGCCTGCCGAGAAACGGGAACTGATCGAGTATTCTGTTGAAGAGCACGCTATCAGTATTCGTCAGGTCTGTAAGCTGCTGGGTACACACCCTTCTGTATTCCGCTACAAGCCAAAGCCAAAAGATGATGAACCTATCCGAACACAACTTCAGACGATGGCAGAACTTCATTGCCGCTGGGGTTTTTGGATGATGTACCATCGGTTACGGTTAATGAATTTCACAGACAATCATAAACGCGTTTATCGCATTTACACGGAGATGAAATTGAACCTTCGCAGAAAACACAAGAAACGCTTACCAGCACGCATTAAGCAGCCTTTGCTACAGCCTCTTCATCACAACCTGACTTGGTCAATGGACTTCGTACATGACGGATTGCTCCAGGGCAAATCGTTCCGAGCCTTCAATGTAATTGATGATTTTAATCGAGAGATACTCAACATCACTATTGACACCAGCTTAACCAGCAGACGAGTAATCAGAGAACTCAATCGCATTGTTGAGTGGCGAGGTAAGCCGGAGTGTTTAAGAGTTGATAATGGACCAGAGTTCATTGCTCAAGCTCTGCAGGATTGGTGCGGGGACAGTATTGAATTGCGGTTCATTGAAAAAGGTAAGCCGCAACAAAACGCTTACATCGAACGGTTCAATAGAACTTATCGTGAAGAGGTTCTGGATGCTTTTGCATTTGATGATCTAAACCAAGCTCGTTTACTGACTCAAGCCTGGATGTGGATTTATAATAATGAAAGGCCGCATAGTTCTCTGGGTTATAAAACCCCTACACAGTTCCTATTGAAATATGGAAAACTCCACCACCCCCTAAAGGCCAACGCGGAGTTTCCCACATTCCAACAGGATGATAATTATAATTGGGAATCATTAATTTTGGATGCTACTAAATAGGGTAAGCTTTCAGCTCCAGGTCGCGTAAACAAATGCCCCATTCTTTATTTGGGAGTCCATAGTGAGTGGAATATCTACCTTGACTTATGGTGCTACTTGCTGAGCTATCCAAGTCAACAGATTCTACCAGCTTATAATAGGAATCAACGCCAGCACTCCCATTTTTTAAAGAGAGTTCAAATCTAACAACACCATCATTAGTCAACCACTTGCCCTCGTAGGTAGCCCATTCATCATCTGCAATAGTAAAGACAGGAAAGGGATTTTGCTTCTCTATCTGTTGGGGAGAGCAGGCCGACAGCAGTAAAATAAAAGGGAATAGTCTCTTCACCCAATAATCTTTCTGGTAAAACGATTCATACGCCCGTTATTAAAATACCCAAGCCAACCTGGATACAAGCCACACTTCACTGCTAATGCGTAATGTAATGCTCGAGATGCTCGATGATCGATTTCTGCTCTTCGATGATGTGCTTCACCAAGTCTCCGATTGAAATCATTCCGGTCAACTGACCGTTCTCTACCACCGGCAAGTGACGAATTCTTTTGTCCGACATAATATTCATACAATCTTCCACCGTATTGTCTCCGGTAACGGTGATTGGATTTCTGGTCATGAGCTCGCTGATGGGAGTATCCTTAGATGATTTTCCTTTCAAAATCAGTTTTCGGGCATAGTCGCGTTCCGTAAAAATTCCAATCAGGGCGCCATCTTCCACGATCAGCAACCCACCAATATTTTTCTCACACATCTGCTCAATGGCCCGATACACAGTAGTGGAAGGCACCACAGAAAAAACACCACGTCCCTTGTGTTTTAAAATCTCTTTTACTTTGCCCATGATCTATTAATGTCTAAAGATGAATTTCAATCGATTGAAGGTAAAATTTTCCAAAAGAAAAAACAAGGACTTCACACCAGGTGGTCTGGTGTTTTAGAAAGTTTTTTTGAACGGTAACCTTAAGAGAGAAGCTTGATCAGCGCATCGGGAAAGAGGCCCATCAGCAGAATGAGTGTGACGAGCAATACCATTAACGCTTTCGCGGAAGCGGAGAGCACAATGCTATCACCTTCAGGCTCTTTCGAAAACATGGAAATGATCACACGGAAGTAGTAATAAACACCAACTAAGGAAGTCAATACAGCTACAATCACCAAGGGTGCATACCCATGATCAAGTGCCTGAGCAAACACAAGGTACTTGGCAAAAAAGCCAGCCAGTGGCGGGATACCAGCCAGCGACAGTAACGCCACAGTCATCACGACTGCAAGCATTGGATTTCTTTTAGCCAATCCGTTGAACCCTGAGTCTCCTGCATTTTCAACTTCGTGCAAAACACTGAAGGCAGCAATTGATGCCACGGCATAGCCAGACAGGTAGTATAGAATTGTGCCAGGCGCGTTGGTATTGGCAATGAATGCGAGCAGAATATATCCCACGTGCCCAACACTGGAGTAAGCAAGCATGCGCTTTACTTTAGTTTGGTAAACGGCAGTGATGTTGGGAACGATCAAGGTGACTACGGCCATTACTTGCACGATCATGATCCAGACCGGCTGAACGGCCAAAAAGCAAAACGAAAATATTCTGAAGAATGCAGCGATGGCCGCAATCTTCACCACCGTTGCCATGAATGCAGTCACATTCATTGGTGCTCCTTCGTATACATCGGGCGCCCAGAAGTGAAATGGCACAGCTGAAATTTTAAATGCCATTCCCACCAGCATTAGAATCACTCCTGCATAAAAGAAGGTGGGCAAACTATCAGGATGAGAAGAAATTGCCGCTGCAATCTTGGTGATGTGAAAAGAACCAGTTGCTCCGTATACCAACGCAATGCCCATCAGTAAAAATCCCGTGGCAAAGGAGCCCATCAAAAAATACTTGAACGATGCCTCGTTGGAAAACAAACTCTCTTTTTTACTTCCTGCCAATGAATAAAGTGAAATAGATAAGATCTCAATTCCTAAAAACAACATCGCCATGTTATTAAACGAGACCATCATAATTGCTCCTACGATAGCAAATAAAATTAAAGCCGATCGATCCGTTTGATGAGACTGTCCCTGGAAATAATCTCCAGCCATCCAAAACCAAAAAATAGAGATGATCAGGATCAGTGAAATAAAGGCAACAGAAAAATTATCGAACACAACCATGTCGGAATAGTAATGCTGATTCGTGTTCCAATCCATTGCGATCAAAGACACAGCGGCAACCAACCCAAGCATAATGGTGATGCCTAATAGTCTTCTAAGATTAGTAATCTCAGCCAGTAGCGAAATGAAACCCAATCCAGAAATAAGATAAAGTGCGTTCATCGTTATTTAATACTTGCTGAAAAACCTGTCATTGTTGTTAAAAGATTATCGACCGCTGCTTCCGAAATTTCGAGCAACGGTGTTGGGTAAACTCCGATGGCGACAATTAAAATAACCATGGGATATAGAACTAACTTCTCATTCGTTGTTAAATCTGCAAAACCACTCACAGCTGTATTAACTTCTCCCAGCATTGCCTTTTGGTAGGTGCGAAGCATGTACACTGCTCCTAAAATAATCGTCACTCCAGCTACAGCACCGATGATGAATTGATAGTGCACCAGCGAATTGATCAGCATAAACTCCCCAACAAATCCACTGGTTAATGGAAGTGCAACACTTCCCAGCATCACAATCATAAAGACAGAAGCCAGGGCTGGTGCGATATTACGAATGCCACCCATTTCGGACAGCGTTCTGGTTTTGGTGCGATCAGCGATTATTTCAATGATATAAAACAAGGCAAACACGACAATGCCATGGCTCAACATCTGAATGATGGCGCCTTGCATTCCAATTTTGCTTAATGTTAAAATTCCAGCTGAGATTAGTCCCACGTGTGCGATGGAAGAGTATGCAATCAATCGTTTAATGTCCTTTTGCACGATGGCAATAGCCGAAGCATAAATAATTCCGATAACGGAAAGTATAATCACCAAAAGGCCCCATTCATTCACGCCCAACGGAACTACGGGAATCAACCAACGGATCACTCCGTATATACCCATCTTCAACATAATGGCAGATAATAACATCGTTCCCTGAACGGGGGCAACCGTATAGGTGTCAGGCTGCCACGTGTGAAATGGAAAGACGGGCATCTTGATGGCAAAGGCAATGAACAATCCCCAGAAGATCAGACTTTGTTGTGATAACGACAATGATCTTCCGGCCTCATACAAAGCTTCAATATCAAATGAATGTGAACCAGGTGTTTGAAAGTATACATACACCAACGCCACCAGCATGAATAAACTGCCTGCCAATGTGTAGATGAAGAACTTCAGCGTAATTCTTCCGCGGTCCTCTCCTCCCCACAGCAAACAGATAAACCAGATCGGAATCAACGCCACTTCCCAGAAGATATAAAACAGAAAACCATCGCGGGCAACAAACACACCGACCAACGCCATCTGCATGAGTAAGATCAGTCCGTAAAACGCTGAAGGACGACTAACTGTGCGACTAAATGAGGAAAGAATGATAAAGGGAACTAATACTGTTGTCAGCAGTACCAGCAACAGGCTGATACCATCTATGCCAATGGAAAAATTTATACCTAATGAAGCAATCCATGGTTGATTAACTATAAACTGAACCTCGGAAGTTTTCTCAAACTGAAAAGCTATCGCCAATGAAGCAATCAATTCAATAACCGAGGCGGCCAACGCAAACTCTTTCGCTTTCTCTACCTTGAAAGCAAGTAATGCCAGAGATATGAGTAAAGGCCAGATGAGAAGAAATATTATCATGAATTCGTTAATCGTTATTCGTTAATCGTTGCTGCGTCATTTGCAATTCGTGATTTTAATTAATGCCAAATCGCTAGAGTCAGCATCAGCGCAATACCCATCACCATAATGAAAATATAAAACCCAATGCTGCCGTTTTGAAGCCATCTTAAAATCCAACTCCAGGCAACAGTTGTCTCTCCAATTGAATTCACCAGTTTATCGATGGCCATCTTCTCAATCACCACATCAAATTTTGCCGACAACCAGAACAACGTCTTTACGATAACAGTATCATAAATTTCATCTACATAGTATTTATGGTAGACTACTCTTTGAACACTTCCAATATTTTGTCCCTCTGCGGCAGGCACATTATTTCGTTTCACATATATCGAGTACGCAATTCCGATCAGGACAAGTGTAAGAGCAATAACAATCGCCATCAGCATGTATTCTGTCGAGTGGCTTAATTCGTGATGAGTCAACAAAGGCACTGATTTTGCAAAAACGGGAGCTAAGAATTCATTCAGCCAACTGGAACCGAATAAAACTTCGGGCACATTCATAGCCCCGCCCACAACGGAAAGACCAGCCAGTATAATCAACGGTACTGCCATACTCTTAGGTGATTCATGAATGTGATGCATAACGTCATGACCTGCCCGTTCTTTTCCAAAGAATGTTAGGAAGAACAATCTGAACATATAAAAAGCGGTCAGCAAAGAAGCCAATAGTGCCACCGCCCAGGCAATTGGGTTCGCAGCAAATGCATGCGCGAGGATTTCATCTTTAGAAAAGAAACCGGCAAAAGGCGGAATACCCGAAATCGCCAACACGCCAATAAAGAACGTGACGTATGTTATCGGCAGGTGCTTTTTCAAACCGCCCATATTTCGAATGTCTTGTTCCCCTTGCAATGCATGAATAACGCTGCCCGCTCCAAGGAACAGCAACGCCTTGAAGAACGCGTGCGTTGCCATGTGAAAAATGCCGCTTGAAAACGCGCCAACGCCCAAAGCAACAAACATCAACCCCAATTGACTGACGGTTGAATAGGCCAATACTTTTTTAATATCATTTTGCGTAAGTGCAATGGTGGCTGCAAATAAAGCAGTGGCCAGTCCGATTACTAAAATCAAATTTAACGCCACGGGAGACAGAGCATACAAAACATTGTTGCGGGCCACCATGTACACGCCTGCTGTTACCATCGTGGCAGCATGTATCAATGCCGACACCGGTGTTGGGCCCGCCATCGCATCGGGTAACCAGGTGTAAAGTGGAATCTGTGCGCTCTTGCCCATCGCTCCTACAAAAAGTAACACAGTGATTAACGTGATCGTGGCTGCATCAAGAGTTGATGCTTTTGAAAACACAATTTCATAATCGAGGCTGCCGCAATTCATGAAAATTAAAATCACACCCAGCAACAAGCCGAGATCACCAATCCTGTTCATGATGAAAGCTTTGTTCGCTGCGTTGTTGTAAGCAGTGTTCTTAAACCAGAAACCGATCAACAAATACGAACATAGTCCCACTCCTTCCCAGCCCACAAACATGATCAGGTAATTTGAGCCCATGACCAGTAGCAGCATGAAGAATACGAACAGGTTGAGGTAAGAGAAAAATTTATTGAAGCCTTCGTCATCGTGCATGTAACCGATGGGATAGACATGAATCAAAAATCCCACCCCCGTGATGATCAACAGCATTAATGACGACAATGGATCGATCAAAAAACTAAAGTTGACAGCGAGGTCGTCTGTGGCAATCCATTTTGCCAACTCTACCTGGAAGAAACGCTCCTCTTCGGATTTACCAAGCAGCTGCAAGAACAAGACGATGGAGATGATAAAAGAAAGCAGCACAGCTCCGCTTGCTATAAATGCTGTAACGCTATGTGACAACTTTCTGCGGTTTAAACTTACCAGTAGAAAGCCAATCAACGGCAATAACGGAACAAGGCTAATCAGAACACTCATGCCTACCATTTCAATCGGTTCAACACATTAATATCTGTCGTGCGTGTATTTCGATACATCATCATCAAAATAGCCAAGCCCACTGCAACTTCCGCAGCGGCCACCGCCATGATAAAGAAAACAAACACCTGCCCTGCGGCATCATTGAGATAATTAGAAAAGGCCACCATCAGCAAGTTCACGGCATTCAGCATCAACTCAATGCACATGAAAATGATAATTGCATTTCTACGATATAGAACACCCAATACACCAATGGTGAATAAAATTGCACTGAGCCAGAGGTAGTAATCTATTGGAACCATGCTTTAGTTGTTAGTCGATCGTTGTTCGTTGTTTGAAATTCCTCTATTGCCCATTTAACTATTAACTATTGTCCCTTTTCCGATTTCCCCAGCATCACCGCTCCCACCATCGCGGCAAGCAATAACACCGAAGCAATCTCGAATGGAAGTAAGAAATCTGTAAACAACACCTTTCCCAAATTCTTCACAGTTCCGATGGTGCTATTCGCCACAGTCTGATTTGTGATCATCTCGGTGCCCTTCAACGAACCGATCAAGACAATCATCAACAGTCCAGAACAAATTACCGCAGCAAACTTCAAGAACGTACTCTTATGTGGCTCTGTTTCTGCGTTAAGATTCAGCAGCATGATCACATATAGAAATAATACCATGATGGCTCCGGCATAAACGATCACATGAACAACTGCCAGGAACTGTGCATTGAGCAACACGTAATGCCCTGCAATCGCAAAGAAGGTAATGATCAGATACAACACACTGTACACGGGGTTCTTGGAGAACACCACCAGCAAAGCTGAAAAGACTGCTACGAATGAAAGAAAGTAGAACAGGTTCAGGATCACGTGATAATTATTTGTTATGCGTAAATTGTTTATGCTGTTTGAACGCCAGTACCTGAGGTGTTTGTCGTTTGGTCACATCAATGCGAGCATCCACTGGCTCCACCAATTTATCTTTACCAAAAACAAATCCCTTCCGTCCGTAATCGGTTTCCACAATTCGGTTGGTTAGAAAAATTGCTTCCTTCGGACAAGCTTCTTCGCACAATCCGCAGAAGATGCAGCGCAACATGTTGATCTCGTAAGTAGACGCATACTTCTCTTCGCGATACAGATTTTCTTCGCCCTTCTTTCGCTCTGCTGCTACCATTGTAATTGCTTCAGCCGGACATGCTACCGCACAAAGTCCGCAGGCCGTGCAACGCTCCGCTCCTTTCTCATCGCGCTTCAATACATGCTGGCCTCTCCAGATATCGCTGATCTCACGTGTCTTCTCCGGATATCGAACGGTGGCACTCCTCTTGAATAAATGTTTGATGGTAATCGCGATCCCTCCAAGAATTGCCGGCAGATAAATTCGCTCCCAGAAATTCATTTCCTTCTTGACTACAACTTTGGATCTATTGGTTAGCATCTATTTAGTTGATCGTTGTTAGTTATTGGTTGTTCATGGTTCAATTTCCTTTTAATAGAATGACCAATGCTGTGATAAATATATTTACTATCGACAATGGTATTAATATCTTCCATCCTAAGTTCATCAATTGATCATATCTAAATCTTGGAATCGTCCAGCGAATCCACATGAAGAAAAAGATAAAGAAGGTAATCTTTACAAAAAACACCAACGAACCAATAACGGTGATGGTGTTGTGATCCAATCCAAGATCGTTCATGAATGGAAAATTAAAACCACCAAAGTATAACGTAGAAATTACGGCTGATGAAATAAACATGTTGATGTACTCGGCAAATAAATAAAAGCCAAGTTTCATACTGCTATACTCGGTGTGATATCCACCCACCAGTTCAGTTTCACATTCCGCCAGATCGAAGGGCGTCCTGTTGCATTCCGCGAAAGCGCAAATCAGGAAAATTAAAAAGCCTACCGGCTGATAGATAACATTCCAGAAGTTCCAGTCACTGCCAACACCGCCAGCCTGCAACTTACTGATCTCACCAAGACTCAATGTACCAGTCATAATGATCAGCGCAATGATGGACAATCCCATCGCCACCTCGTAGCTGATCATTTGAGCTGAAGCACGAATAGCTCCCAACAATGAAAACTTATTGTTAGATGCCCAACCTCCAATCATAATTCCATAAACACCAATTGACACGACACCAAACACATACAGAATACCAACGTTCAGGTCAGCTATCTGTAATGAGAATTCTGTGCCATCAATAACTAATGTATTACCCCAAGGGATGATCACACCGGCCATCAAGGCTGTGAGCATTGCGATACAGGGGCCGAGAACAAACAATAATTTATTAGAGACATTGGGAATGATCTCTTCCTTCATAATGAATTTCAATCCATCGGCCAATGGTTGAAGGATTCCAAACGGACCCGCACGATCAGGGCCAATTCTATCCTGAAGGAATGCTGCGACTTTTCTTTCTGCATAGGTAGAGTAAGCCGCGACCAATAATGTGATCGTGAAGATGGCACCAATCAATATTCCCTTAAAGAGCAGCAGCGACATCATGCAGTCAACGATGGATTAGTGGGAAGTTTTTTTCCTTTCTCAAATTCAATCTGTCGATTGATTTCCTGTTTGAGTTTCAGGAGATCAGTGCGTTCGTAGTGATTTTGAGAAATAACCGAATTGTGCTCTATGTGGCGCGGACCTTCAACCGTCCAGTCGCTTAAGTTCTTATGTTCAAACCGGCATTCATTACAAATGAATTCCTTCACTTCACCATTTTTGTCTTTTCTTGCCGAAACGCGTAACACCTCTTCACCTTTTGTCCAGAGGATAACCTTGCCGCTGCACTTCGTACAATTGCGATGCGCATCCAACGGATTGGTGAACCACACTCTGCTTTTGAAGCGAAAGGTTTTATCGGTCAACGCTCCTACTGGGCAAACATCAATCATATTGCCGGAGAAATCATTGTCAACTGCTTGTTGAATGTAGGTACTGATTTCAGATTTATCACCACGCCCTAATACTCCGTGAACGCGATTGTCAGTGAGTTGATCCGCAACGAAGGTACAGCGATAGCAAAGAATGCAGCGCGTCATGTGTAACTTGATCTTGTCGCCAATATCAATCTTTTCAAATGTCCGTCTGTCTTCTTCGTATCGCGTGGCAGCAGCTCCATGCTCATACGCGAGGTTCTGAAGATCACATTCACCAGCCTGATCACAGACCGGGCAATCCAACGGATGATTGATCAATAGAAATTCAACAACTGCTTTGCGCGATTCGAGCACCTCAGGAGACGTGATGCTTTGCACAACCATTCCATCGGCCACTGGCGTGCGACATGATGCCATCAATTTCGGAAGTGGACGCGGATCTTTAGCAGAGCCTTGCGCTACTTTCACCAAACACACGCGGCACTTTCCACCACTGTCTTTCAAACTCGAGTAATAACACATGGCAGGTGGCACCAGATCACCACCAATCTGCCGCGCAGCATTGAGTATGGTGGTTCCATCCGGAACTTCTATCTCTACATTGTCTATTGTTACTTTTGCCATGCGTTATAGTTGTTAGTTGTCCGTTGTTAGTTGCTAGTCTTTCTAATAACTAACAACCAGCAACTATCAACTGATATTTATACCAATGCCGCTACTTTTTCACTCACAAATGGTTCTATTTCAAAATGCTTCGGGTTCTTCACTTTTTCAGGGTACTTCACATGATATTCAAACTCTTCTCTGAAGTGACGAATGGCACTTGCCACCGGCCAGGCAGCGGCATCACCTAGTGGACAAATCGTGTTCCCTTCAATCTTCTTTGCAACGCTGACCAGCAAATCAATATCACCCATGTGGCCATGACCATGTTCTATACGATGCAATACTTTTTCCATCCAACCCGTTCCTTCACGGCACGGACTGCATTGCCCACATGATTCATGATGATAGAATCGGGCAAACGTCCACAAGTTGCGAACGATGCAAGTCGTTTCGTCCATCACAATAAATCCTCCGGAACCAAGCATCGTTCCCGTTGCAAAGCCGCCATCCGCCATGGACTCGTACGTCATCAATCGCGGTTCACCTTTGGCAGTCTTCAAAATCAAATCAGCTGGAAGTATAGGCACTGAAGAACCGCCCGCTACTACTGCTTTCAGTTTTCTTCCCTTCCAAATGCCGCCACAGTATTCATCTGAGTAAATAAATTCTTCAACAGGCAAACCAAGTTCAATCTCATACACACCGGGCTTGTTTATATGACCGCTTGCTGAAATCAATTTGGTACCTGCACTCTTGCCAATACCAATGTCATTATATTTATCGGCTGTGATATTGATGATTGTTGGGACTGAGGCAAGTGTCTCAACATTATTCACCACGGTTGGACAAGCATACAATCCTGCAATAGCCGGGAACGGTGGCTTCAATCTTGGATTACCACGTTTGCCTTCCAGCGATTCAAGCAACGCAGTTTCTTCACCACAGATATAAGCACCGGCACCAGGATGAACATAAAGATCAAGTGAGTAATTAGTGCCTAAAATATTGTTACCTAAAAATCCTGCAGCGTAGGCTTCATCAATTGCTTTCTCCAATATCCGGAGAATGTACATGTACTCGCCTCTTATATAGATGTAGGCCGTCTTCGCACCCAAGGTGTAACTCGATACAATCATTCCCTCAATCAAAAGATGAGGAATCTTTTCCATCAGGTATCGGTCTTTGAAGGTTCCTGGTTCACTTTCATCGGCATTGCAAACAAGATATCGCGGCTTATCAGATTTTTTATCCAGAAAGCTCCACTTCATTCCGGCCGGAAAGCCAGCACCACCACGGCCCCGTAGATCAGAGAACTTCACTTCTTCTATGATCTGTTCGGGTGTCATGGTCTTCAATGCTTTTTCTACAGACGCATAGCCACCTTTCTCGCGATAGACGTTCATCGTCTCTATCCCGGGTACGTTGACATGCTCTAATAAAAACTTCTTACCCATTTCCTTTCGTTGTTGGTTGTCAGTTGTTAGTTATTGGCTTTGCTACAAACCACCAACTAACAACGATCAACTACTTTATTTCATATAAGAACTACGTTCCCCTTTTGCCCTTAATTTCTCTAATAAACCATCCACCTTTTCGGGAGTGAGGTTTTCGTGATAGTCGGCACCGCATTGCAACATGGGCGCAGTGCCACACGAACCTAAACACTCAACTGCTTTTAGTGTAAACATACCATCGGCAGTGGTCTCTCCTACTTTGATCTGCAACTTATTCTCAAGGTGTTCGATGATGTCATCAGAACCCATGAGCATACACGAACCGGTCTGGCAAACTTCTAGCAAACATTTGCCTACCGGTTTAAGATTGTACATCGAATAGAACGAAGCTACTTCGTACACCTCAATAGGCTTGATACTCAATAAGGAAGCTACATAATCCATCACAGGAACACTCAACCAACCGTCAAACTCAGATTGAGCCAGGTGCAACACGGGCAGCAAAGCAGACTTCTGCCTTCCCTCCGGATAGCGCCTGATAATCTTATTCACCAGCTTTAATGTCTCTTCTGAAAATCTTACTTCCATTAAAATTTAGTTGTTAGTTGTCAGTTGCTAGTTGGCGGTTATCTGTATTTCTAATAACTACCAACTAATAACTATCAACTAATATTACGCATCAAGTTCGCCAGCAATCACATTCATACTGCTCATGGTCAGGATTGCGTCTGACAACATAGAGCCTTTAATCATTTCAGGATACGCCTGATAATAAATGAAACAAGGCCTTCTCATGTGAAGGCGAAAGGGTGTTCTCCCACCATCGCTGATCAAATAAAAACCAAGCTCTCCATTACCGCCTTCCACACAATGGTAGACTTCTCCTTTCGGAACATCTGTTTCGCCCATCACAATTTTAAAGTGATAGATCAACGCCTCCATATTATTATACACCTCTTCCTTGGGAGGTAAATAAAATTCAGGAACATCGGCATGAAATGGTCCTTCCGGTAATTTGGCAATGGCTTGTTTAATGATGCTCAAACTTTGCCACATCTCTTCCTGACGAACCATGAAGCGATCGTAGGTATCGCCATTGGTTCCCACAGGAATGATAAAATCAAAATCCTGATAAGAAGAATATGGGCGAGCCACCCGAATGTCATAGTCAACACCTGCTGCACGCAAGTTCGGTCCGGAGAAACTATAACTCAACGCCTTTTCAGCCGTGATGCCACCGCAGCCGATCGTACGGTCCATAAAAATTCTATTGCGGATAAGGAGATCTCCGAATTCTTTCAACACAACTGGAAACTCCTTCAAAAACTTATCGATCTTATCCCAGGCTTTAGGCGAGAAATCTCTTTCAAAACCACCAATGCGGCCAATGTTAGATGTCAATCGCGCTCCACAAATCTCTTCATAGATTTCATACACAAGTTCGCGTTGCTGAAACATGTATACAAAACCCGTCAAAGCTCCCGTGTCCACGCCAATAACAGCATTGCAGATCAAGTGATCGGTGATGCGGGCCAGTTCCATGATGATCACGCGCAGATACTGCACTCGCTTTGGAATTTCAATACCCAGCAATTTCTCCACCGTCATGTGCCAGCCAATGTTGTTGATTGGAGCCGAGCAATAGTTCATGCGGTCGGTGATGGGCGTGATCTGATAAAATGGTCTGCGTTCGGCCAACTTCTCAAACGCACGATGAATGTAGCCGATCGTGGGTTCTGCTTCCACAATCACTTCGCCATCCATCTTCAACACATTCTGAAAAATACCGTGCGTGGCAGGATGCGTTGGCCCGAGATTCAGATAAGAGTACTGCTTCTCTTCAGGCTGGTAATATTGATCGTTGGTGGATTGCTTAGCTTCCATTCGGTTTAACGTCCAAACATTGCATCATTTTTATCAACACGCACCTGATCTTCCAATGGATATTCTTTTCGCAGCGGAAAGATGATCATCTCTTCCACATTGAGAATCCTCTTGAGATTTGGATGTCCTTCGAAGATGACTCCGTAAAAATCATACGTCTCACGCTCCATCCAATTAGCTGCCGGAAAAACAGTCGTCAACGTTTTGACAACCGGATTTTCAATTGGAAGAAATATCTTCAAGCGAACCCGCTCGTTCGATACCATATTGTGCAGTTGATACATCACGGCAATCTGATTTTGATCGGGATAATGTATGCCACACAGTGTGGTGAGATATTGCATCTTCGTTTCCGGGTGATCATACAAGTACTTAATGATCTCCACGATCTTCTCGCTCTTCAAAGAAATCACCGGAAAATCATAAAGCATCTCGGAATGGAGAATCTCTCCCTCAAATCGCTGCTTCAATATTTCAAGTATCTTTTCCAAACACTTATTCGTTGTTAGTTGTTGGTTGCTAGTTGTTGGTAATCCTATATTGTATTGCGATCAACTAACATCTAGCAACTATCAACTTGTTTATCATTCAATATTATAACTATTCAACATCGCCTTGTATTCTTCCGAATCTCTCCTTCTCAAGGATTCCGTTTCCACCAACCGCTGAATCTTCATCACTCCATCAATAATTTGCTCCGGTCTTGGGGGGCACCCTGGCACATAAACATCCACCGGAATAATTCTATCAATCCCCTGAAGCACACTGTACGTATCGAATATGCCACCACTTGATGCACATGCCCCAACAGATAATACCCAACGCGGCTCGGCCATTTGCTCATACACTTGCCGCAACACGGGTCCCATCTTCTTGGCAATCGTACCCATCACCATGAGCAAGTCCGCCTGCCTGGGTGAAAAACTCAAACGCTCCGATCCAAATCGTGCCAGATCATAGTGAGCGCCCATGGTTGCCATAAACTCTATTCCACAACATGACGTAGCAAAAGGTAACGGCCAGATTGAATTTTTTCGGGCGAGGCCAACTACTTTCTCCAAACTGGTTGCAAAAAAACCATGCCCTTCAATTCCTTTGGGCTTCTCACCTACCGTAATTCCACTTTGCAAAGTTTCCATACTATATAGAGTTACTCCTCCCAGTCCAATGCGCCCTTTTTGATAATATAAAAAAAGCCGATGAGCAGGGTCAGAATAAATAACACCATTTCTATAAATCCTGTTATACCCAAGTCTTTAAAATTAACTGCCCACGGATACATAAAGATCACCTCAACATCAAATAAAACAAAGAGAATGGCCACGAGGAAGTACTTGATGTTGAATGGAATACGCGCATTTCCTCTGGGCTGAATGCCAGATTCAAAAGACTCGAGTTTGATTTTGGTTTTTCGTTTGGGGCCCAGCAAATGGGTAGCCACCATAGTGGTGCCGATGAAGCCTGCTGCCACAACAAACATGATGGCTATGGGAATGTACTGAGACAGGTTAGATTCCTCCATAAATCGACCATAAAAGTAACGCATTCCATGCCATCCAGACTATGTATTGCCTCAATTAATTTTACTTGTTTCATGCAATCGTTAGCTGAAAAAAATTCAAGAAAATCCGATTATGCAAGATCAGGATAAAGCTCCAGTCCTTTTTAGTACTTTGGCAAACAGACCTTACCTATATTATGAAAAAATATTCACGTCCATCATCATGCGCACTGTTGCTACTGCTGTCCTTGCCGCTGATCACTGCTAATGCTCAGACAAAAACGATACAGAAAAATGAATTTGAAAAACAAGCAGACGCACTTGCTAAATCAAAAGTTGTGAAAGATGCATTTGCGTTGATCGATAACCTCGAGCCCACCACACGCAAAGAACACATTGAACTCACTGAAATACCTGCTCCCCCTTTCAAGGAAGCGAAGCGTGCCATCCGATTCAAACAATTACTAGAGGCTGCAGGCCCCGATAAAGTATGGATTGATTCATTGGGGAACGTGCTCGCTCTGCGCAAAGGAAAAAAAGGTGACAGAACAGTTGTAGTCGATGCACATCTGGATACCGTCTTTCCGGAAGGAACGGATGTAAGCGTGAAAATGAAAGGTGATACGTTGTTTGCACCCGGTATTTCCGATAACACTCGAGGGCTGATGGTGATGCTCACGGTGCTGAAAGCTTTGGAGAAGGCTGGCATAGAAACCAACGATGATGTTTTGTTTGTGGCCAGTGTGGGAGAGGAAGGCGTGGGCGATTTGCGTGGTGTAAAATATGTTGTTGAAAAGAGTAAACTAAAAATTGATTCTTGGATTTCAATTGACGGAACCAACATCGATGACGTGATCAACGGGGCCCTTGGCTCCTATCGCTACAAAGTAACCATCAACGGACCAGGTGGTCATTCGTGGAGTGCGTTTGGATTGGGAAACCCTCATCACGCTATGGCGAAAGGACTCAATTATTTTGCCGATGCAGCAACGCGCTTTACAGCCACCGGCAATAAAACCAGTTTTAATGTTGGGCGCACAGGAGGCGGAACATCGGTGAACTCTATTCCTTTCGAATCGTGGGCTGAAGTAGATATGCGATCGGAAAGTCCGAAGCAACTCAATACTATCGATTCGATTTTTAAAGCATCGCTTAAGAAAGGTTTGGATGAATACAACGCAGGTCTGAAAACCGGTCCTGCCTTAACGCTTACGATCCAGCAAATCGGCAACCGGCCTTCGGGTGCGACAGCCGAAAAGCAACCACTGGTTCAACGTACACTCGCTGCCGCGAAATACTTTGTTGCCAGTCCTCATTTAAGTATTGGTTCAACGAATTCGAACACGCCCATTGCACACAACATTCCTGCTGTAACTATTGGCACTGGTGGAAAGAGTAACAACGAACACTCGCTGGACGAATGGTGGACCAACGAAAAAGTTGCCGATGGAATTAAGTTTGTGTTGCTTACGCTGTTGATGGAGGCGGGTGTGGTGAAGTAATAAAAAACGTCAGGCTCTCACCTGACGTCCAAAGTCTAAATTGATATATTTCTAAATCACATCTTCTCACCCAGATTCACGCCCTTCATTTCTTCCTGCTTGCTGAATGGTTGATTATACAAACGCTTGCCGGTAGCTTTAAAGAATGCATTGGCTACGGCACCTCCTGTTGGCGGAAGGGCTGGTTCACCTAAACCTGTTGGATCAATTCCATTATTCACAAAATGAACGTCAATCTCCGGCACTTCCTTCATACGAATCAAGCGATAGTTATTGAAGTTCTTCTGCTCAGTAGCACCATCCTTAAATGTCAATTGACTATACAACGCGTGTCCTAGTCCATCTACCACACCACCTCTCACCTGCTGATACGCGCCACTCAAATTTACTACTACACCACAATCCGCGGCAGCGTGAATTTTCTTCAGCGTTGGCTTTCCACTTTTCATTTCCACTTCAGCAACCTGAGCCACATAAGAACGGTGCGAGAAGTAAACACTGAAACCCTGAGCTACATCTTTCTTCTTTCCCCACTCTGATTTAGCAGCGGCTAATTCAATCACAGCTTTCATGCGATCAATATCATACTTGATGGCACCGACAGGATTTTTCTTGGCTCTCTCGAGTAACGCAAGTCGGAATTGAATGGGATCTTGTTTCGCAGCATCCGCCACTTCATCTAAGAACGCTTGCTCGGCAAACGCGAGGAAGTTGGTGATCGGAGCACGCCATGCACCTGTTGTAATCGGTGATTTATGTTCCACTGAATCAATCAGGAGATTATCAACCGCGCCCGAAGGAAAATTATCCTCACGGGTGGAGTTGCCGGAATTAATTCCTACTCCACGTAACTTATATCCAATCAAATTATTATTCGCATCCAAGGCAGCTTCAAAGCGATAGCGCACAGCCGGGCGGAAGCTTCCACCGGTAATATCATCTTCACGTGTCCAGATTACTTTCACAGGTGCTTTTATCAAACTTGATAACTCAGCTGCTTCCACAACATAGTCGGTCTTCAATCTTCTGCCAAAGCCACCACCCAGACGAGTTAATTGCAGCGTGATAGTTTCGGGAGCAACGCCCAATAACTTAGCGACCTCACCCCTTCCTGCTTCCGGAGTCTGTGACGGACCAACCAATTCAACTCCATCCGCTCTTACATGAGCAAAGAAGTTCATGGGTTCCATCGGAGCGTGCGATAAGAAAGGACATTGATATTCGCGTGAAATCACTTTCGCGGCCGATTTGAATGCAGCATCTACATCACCGTCTTTGCGTCTGACGGTGACACCTTCGGTGGTGTCCAATAATTTTTTAAACAAAGCATCGTGATCCGTTGTACTTTCAATAGCTCCTTCCGCTTCGTACTCCACCTTTAACGCCTTGCGTGCCTTGTTGACTTGCCAGGTAGACTTACCCACAACCGCTACGTTATTTTTGAACGTCACTACATCCACTATGCCAGGCATGGCCTTCGCAGCAGCGCTATCCACAGATTTTATTTTCATCCCAAATGCTGCAGGACGTTGAATCATGGCGAACAACATTCCTTCGCGATAGAAATCCAAACCATACAATGGCTTGCCGGTAAGCATCTCCTGATTGTCAACGTTATGAATAGGCTGACCGATGATCTTGAAATCTTTTTTGTCTTTTAGCTTAATGTCGGTTGGCACCGGAATAGCAGACGCTTCGGTCGCCAATTCACCATAGGTAAGTTTGCGGCCGCTTTCTTTGTGCCACACAACACCTGTATCTGTTGTCAGTGACGCAGCCGGAACATTCCATTGCTTTGCCGCAGCTTCCACCAACATTTGCCTGGCGGTAGCTCCGGCTTTGCGCAAGCGTTCCCATGAATGAGGAATGGCTCCGCTTCCACCAGTTAGCTGACGTTCATATTTTTTCGCATCGAGATTGGCTTGCACCACTTTCACTTTCTTCCAATCAGCATCCAACTCTTCTGCTACAATCATTGGGAAAGACGTTTTGATGTTCTGACCCAGTTCAGGATTGGGTGAAAAAATCGTGATGACATCATCGGGCGAGATGGACAAGTAATTGTTAAAATTAATATCACCAGCCGCTCCAACTGCCAAAGGTGCGTCCACATCCAAAGGAGAAGCGATGGAGTTTATTCCATGAAAGCCTAAGAAAAGACCGCCACCCGCGGTGGCCGCCATCTTTATAAAATCCCGTCTGTTGGTTTTTAATAGTATTGACATGGCCGAGATTATTTAGAGAGTTTAGAAGATGCTAATGCTACTGCTTCGTGAATGCGGTGATAAGTGCCGCAGCGGCAAATGTTTCCATTCATGGCGTTGTCAATTTGCTCCGAAGTAGGTTTCGGATTTTTGGCGAGCAAAGCCGAAGCGGTCATGATCTGGCCAGCCTGACAATAGCCACATTGTGGCACATCGATTTCCGCCCAGGCCTGCTGCACAGGATGATCGCCATTCGCAGACAAACCTTCAATCGTTGTCACCACCTTTGTACCAACAGTGGACACAGGCATTGAACAAGAGCGAACCGCCACACCATTCAAATGAACTGTGCAAGCACCACATTGCGCAATACCGCAACCATACTTAGTACCCACGAGTCCTAGATGATCGCGCAGCACCCACAGCAGCGGAGTATCTGCATCTACATCCGCCTCAACAGTTTTACCGTTTACCTGTAATTTGTATTGAGCCATTGTATTTTAAATTTGATTGATTGGCTAAGATAACAAAATTCCGCCTTGGATGTTCACGCATACCTAAGCGTTTTACACGCGTGGTTGTCATTGCCAGTAAGTGGCGTGCAATAGCTAAAAGCTGAAAGTACAAAGCCGAAGCCCAACTACTTTACTTTTGACTTCAAGCTTTCAGCTTTGAGCTTTTCTGCTTTTAATCTCTCTGCCTCCCTCACTTTCTGCTCGGCCTCCAGCTCTTTCAGCGTCCAATACTTGTTTCGGTCTTTCGTTCTTTCGCGAACGCCTCTTATCCTGCCAAACCAAATACCGCCTGTATCATTGAGATGCATGCGCACGTAGGTAAGCACATCGGCAATGTATTGATCGTTCTCTTTTGCAACAGGTGCCATCGGCCCATTGTATTCTTTGCCATCCACTGGACCTGTCAATCCATGCAACAAAATCTTTATCGGCACTTCTGCATCGCCCAACACGCGGGGTGAACCTACCAGTGATGGTGCCAGTTGGTGAATTCCTTTTCCATCGGCACCGTGACAGGTGGAGCAATACTCTTTAAATATCTTATAGCCATGCACGACCTGGCCTGCCGCATCACCACCTCTTAGTTTATATTTTTCTCTCAATTGTTGAATAACCGAGAAAGAGGGATTGAGATTTTCAGTAGCGGTCACTTTGATTACTTCATTATCGGGATGTGCATCCAGTATCCCTTTCACTAAAGGCTTTGAAGTTTCGTTGATAATCCTCAACGAAAGTATCAACTGTTGTAACACTTCGTAGTCAGAATCTTTAGCAAGCGGTTTCAATGCTTCAAAAATCTCATTGTCGTTTTGTTTTAAGTAGCGATCACTGATGCGAATGGCGCCAACTCTCACTCGCGGGTCTTTATCAGTCAAGGCCGTTTTAATAATTGACTTCTCTATCGCGTCAAGTCCTTCAAGTGTCCACAAGGCATGCAATCGCTCTAAAGCAAAGTCTTTATCAGGATTAAATAGTTTAGATAGCCAAGATTCATTCCCTTCAACTATTTTAGCAAGGTCTGAGACAACCGATTTATCACCTTTTAATACGATTAGTTTTTGTGCGGTCATTCGCCACCAGCCGTTGGGATGACCCAGATAGTTTAATAATTCGGATGCTGTCTTATTCAACAAGTCTGGCTTCGGGCCGGGCTCCATATCCTCATGAACAATTCTGTATATCCTTCCATGTCCCACAAACTTGTCGTAACCTTTCTTCTTCACCACCTCGCGCAAATAACTTCCTTCGCCCACCCAGGTGCCTTCCTGAATGATGCCGCGATACATGTCAACGATATACAAACACCCATCCGGTCCCGTTGCAGCATTCACCGGTCTGAACAACGGATCGGTAGATGCAAGAAACTCTGTTTGCTGGTAAGGATTCTCCAACACGATTTTTCCGTTGACGTGATTCACCTTTGCCCGTCTCACCAATCGGCCTACGGGTTCGGGAATAAAAAGATCACCAGAAGCCGGAGGCATTTTATCTCCCAGATAAATCTCTTGTCCTGCTACTCCTGTAAATTTATTCAGCGTGCTGTCGCCTTCGCGAATTCTTCTTGGTCCACCTTGTGCATCGAGTGTTCCAACGATTGGCCACGGTTCCAAAAATGATTCATCATACTTTCCTTCCAATTCCAGACTTCCATAAGCAGGGTGTTGCTGAAAACCCAACGCAGGAATCTCGGCCCCAGCCCGTGAGAAAAACAATCTGCCTGTTGCATCTTGCGTAAGTCCCCATTGACCTACTCCCGGTTCGGGCAAGGTATCACGCACCAATACATTGTTTGTAAAACGATATCGGAATGCATTATTGGTAACGTACAGCCAATTGTCAAGACTCCAGATCATGTTGGCGTCCTGATGTTCCAGGTTTCGATTGTCGCGAACGGTGTCTTCCAGCAGCAGAATTTTTTCATCGGCTTTTCCATCGCCATTGGTGTCGCGATAAGAGTACAGATTTCGTTGAAAGGTTTCACCCACCAACACTCTATCATCTAATGGAAGCATAATGCGCGGCAACACCATACTGTCGATGAAGATCGAACTCTTGTCCATCTTACCATCATCGTCTGTATCTTCCAGCATCGAGATTCTACTCCAGGGTTCATTCTCATGCCCGGCATCGATGTCTTGCATGTACGTCACCATTTGTGCTACATACATTTTTCCATTTCCGTCCCAGGCTATCGCCACCGGTTCGTTGATCATCGGTTCACTGGCAACGAGCTCCATGCGATAACCTTTCGGCAAATACATGCGCGAAAGACTTTCTTCTGGTGATAATGCTTTTATTTCAGGATTGGGATTAACAACTGGCTTCTCATAAATCTCATCGCGATATTTTTTTTCCTGGCAAGACGACAGGCAAAGAATACAAACAATGAACAGAACAAAGACATAAACACGATGCGACATAGCTACACTTTTATGGAGATCAATGTAGCTAATAAATCGAAATACCGTGAAACAGAATTTGTTTAACGGTTATAAAAGGAATTTCTGGCAGCAAGCATGCTGGCTCTCCTCCCGTTCTGATTGCTGGCAGCTAGAAGCTAGTGGCTAAATGATTCCCAACTCGGGGTTTCTTCCGGTTATGCCGCGATAAAAAGAATAGAGCACCTCAAAGTCGGCTTCGATATTTTCCGTTGGATAAAAAGGTTTGCCAACAACAATTTCTTTCTTGCCAAAGTCAAAGCCCACAGGAATAATAGGAACGTGAGCTTTCTTAGCGATGTAATAAAAGCCCGTCCGAAATTTCTCCACTTTCTTTCGGGTGCCTTCGGGTGCCATCGCCAGAATAAATTCATCGTGACTGTTAAAAATTTTCACCACCTGGTCTACCATATCATGACTTGAACTTCGGTCAACCGGATAGCCACCCAATGCCCGGAAGAACCAGCCATATGGGGCGCGGAACAACTGGCTCTTTCCCAAAAATTTCGCTTTTTGAATTCTTAGAATACTTCGGGCCGCCACGCCAACAGGAAAATCCCAATTGCTGGTGTGAGGAGCAACGGCAATAATATACTTCTTCAGATCAACAGAAAAATTGCCATTGATTTTCCAACCGAAGATTTTGAAGAGCAAAACGTAAAGAGGTCGGAGCATATGTGTTAGATCAAGTCATCAATTAATTTCTGATCGGCTTGATACGGCACCGTAATCTTCAGTTGATCGTATTGATCTTGCGCACGCGTAATCGCACTTATCGCTCCGTCATTCCGTGCCCAAGCCCGTCTCGCTATTCCGTTGTTCACGTCAAAGAACAACATGTTCTTCAACTTGCGACTAGCATCGGCTGAACCATCCAGCAACATACCAAAGCCACCGTTGATGACTTCACCCCATCCCACTCCACCACCGTTGTGAAGCGATACCCACGTGGCTCCCCGGAAGGAATCACCAATCACATTGTGCACCGCCATATCGGCCGTAAAGCGAGAGCCATCATAAATATTTGAGGTTTCTCGGAATGGACTATCCGTTCCGGAAACATCGTGATGATCGCGACCTAACACGACAGGACCAATTTTCTTTTCTGCAATTGCTTTGTTAAAAGCTTCAGCAATCTTCATTCGCCCTTCCGCATCGGCATACAGTATGCGGGCTTTTGAACCGACAACAAGTTTATTCGTCTTCGCAGCTTTTATCCAGTTGATGTTGTCGCTTAGCTGCGATTGAATTTCTTCTGGCGCTGTTTTCAAAATCTCTTCCAGCACCTGAGCTGCCAGCGCATCTGTTTTGTCGAGATCGGCATCATTGCCTGAAGTACACACCCAACGGAACGGGCCAAAGCCATAATCAAAACACATGGGCCCCATGATGTCTTGCACATACGATGGATAACGGAAATTGATGCCATCTTTTGCCATCACATCTGCACCAGCACGAGAAGCTTCCAACAAAAATGCATTTCCATAATCGAAGAAGTAGGTTCCTTTGGCAACATGTTTATTGATCGCATTTGCATGTCGCTTTAATGATTCATGCACTTGCTTTTTAAATTCAGCCGGATCTTTCACCATTGTTTCGTTGGCTTGCTCGTAAGAAAATCCAACAGGATAATAACCTCCAGCCCATGGATTATGTAACGATGTCTGATCGGAACCTAAATCAATGTATATATTTTCTTTGTCAAACTTTTCCCACACGTCCACCACATTTCCCTGAAAGGCAATTGAAACTACTTCCTTATTTTTCTTAGCCGTAGCAACACGTTTGACTAACTCATCCAAATCTTCAATGACTTCGTCCACCCAACCTTGTGCATGACGCTTGTCGGTAGCTTTTCTATTTACTTCTGCTATGACCGTGATGCAGCCCGCGATGTTACCCGCTTTTGGTTGCGCACCACTCATGCCGCCCAGGCCAGACGTAACAAAAAGTTTTCCAGCCAGCCCCTCGCCTGCTTTCGAAATCTTTCGTCCGGCATTTAAGATGGTGATGTTCGTTCCGTGCACAATTCCTTGCGGACCAATGTACATGTATGAACCAGCCGTCATCTGCCCATACTGCGTTACGCCCAATGCATTAAATTTCTCCCAATCATCTTGCTTCGAATAATTCGGAATCATCATACCATTCGTGACGACCACTCTGGGTGCCTCTTTAGACGAAGGAAACAAACCCATCGGATGACCGGAGTACACATGCAGTGTCTGCTCATCGTTCATGGTTGCCAGATACTTCATGGTCAATAGATACTGCGCCCAGTTTTGAAACACCGCACCGTTGCCTCCATAGGTAATCAGCTCATGGGGATGTTGAGCAATGGCAGGATCCAGATTATTTTGAATCATCAACATGATTGCGGCTGCTTGTTGTGATTGTGACGGATACTCGGAGATAGGCCGGGCAAACATTTTATAATCGGGACGGAAGCGATACATATAAATCCGGCCAAACTTTTGAAGCTCCTCAAAAAACTCCGGTGCCAATACCGCGTGATGCTTTGGATGAAAATATCGGAGCGCATTTCTCAATGCCAGTTTCTTTTCTTCAGTCGATAAAATATCCTTCCGTCTCGGTGCATGACTGATCGATGCATCATATTCTTTCACCATGGGAAGTTCATCCGGTATGCCCTGAAGAATTTGTTCTTTGAAACTCAATGCTGTTGCTATCATGCGCTTGTTGGTTTCTGAAAATGGTGTGGCAAAAAATTCTCTTTCGTGAATTTGTAACCGTATTCAAATATCTCCTGTGCTTTGCCAACTGCCAGGCTGCTGTAACGATCCATGTGGGGAGGCTCAATAAAGACATCGCACATTTGCCGGCTGACGCGTGTATTGCTTGAAATAGCCATCAGCAGACTACGCTCCACCACAACCTTTAAACTCTTCGCGTCAAATTCTGAATTGATGTGGTTGCAATGCACACCCACAACAAAATCACATTTATCGCGAATGGGCAGCACCGGAAGATTATCCAGTAAGCCGCCATCTACATAAACGCCATTGTTGAAATGAACAGGATTAAAAATCGCGGGAATGCTGCACGATGCCACAACCGCTGGAATTAATTCTCCTTCTGTGAAATAGTGAATGGTACCCTTTCTGATTTCCGTTGCAGCAACTGTCAACGGCATCTTTAGTGATGAGAAGTCGTTTTCAGGAATATGCTTACGCAGCAATGCTTCAAGTCCATCCATCTTCAGTAAGCCGGCCCACGTCCAGGCCGGACTCACCGATTTAAAAATCGAGAGGTTTTTTGTGATGTCAAAAATTTCATCGGGATGATATCCTTTGGCATAGAGAGCTGCTACAATCGAACCGGCACTGGTTCCCGACACAACCGAGAATTTCACGCCCATTTCATCCAAAGCTTTTAGCACGCCAATGTGCACAACACCTCGCGCACCACCACCCGAAAGAGCCAATCCAAGTTTCATAATTTCAAATGATCAAATAATTCCGTTGATAACTCTTTTCACCCCATCTTTGAACAAGACCGTATTGAAATTAATTAAGAGACCCAACTTACAATTTGAGAGCTTAAGATAAGTGAGAATTTGTGCAAGATGCAAATCATTCAACTCTTCAACCGATTTAATCTCAACCACAAATTTATGCTCAACAAATAGATCAATCCGATACCCTGCTTCTAACTTCACGTCTTCGTAAACCAACGGAAGTGCCTTCTGTTTCTCGACTATTAAACCCGACTTCCGTATTTCGTAATACAAACATTCTTCATAAGCGCTTTCCAAAAGTCCGGGCCCTAAATTTCTGTGAACCTTAAGGCCTGCTTCAAAGACCACTTTGGAAATCTCGTTTTCGGTCATTGTACGTCATTTTTTTAACCACTGAGATCACGAAGGTCGCACAATGGGCACTATAAAATCTGCACTACTTCCTTGTGTTCTTTGCGAAAGACTCCTTTTTACCACTAAGGTCGCACAAAGAGCACTATTGATTCTTTGCAGTACTTTCCTTGTGTCCTTTGCGAAAGACTTCGTGAACTTTGTGGTTAAGCTTTTTCACACCTTTTTTACCACTAAGAGACACCAAGGTTGCTCAAAGGGCACAATGAAATCTTGCAATAATCCTTGCCTCCTCAGTGAAAGACTTCGTGAACTTTGTGGTTAAGCATTTACATCTTTTACCACTGAGAACGCGAAGGTTGCACAAAGAGCACTATTAATTCTTTCCAATACTTTCCTTGTGTTCTTTGCGAAAGACTTTGTGAGCTTTGTGGTTAAGCCTTTCAAATATCCTTCAACGGAAACACACGATCCAACCTTACTCCCTTCTCCGTATTCTTCACCGTACAACATTCGTGAACGGGGTCATGTTCAAAAAACAGCACGTAACCTTTGTCGGCTGCTTCTTTTAAAAATTGTTCCTTCTCGGTCATGGTAATCAATGGCCGGGTATCATAGCTCATCACATATGGCAATGGGATATGACTTGCTGACGGAATAAGATCAGCAACAAAGCAGATGGTCTTGTCCTTGTATTTGACTTTAGGCACCATCATTTTATCCGTATGACCCGATGCATAAAAAATATCAAATTGACTGAAAGATGACGGCTTATTCACGTCCACAAAATTCAAATGTCCGCTTTCCTGCATAGGCAGGATATTCTCTTTCAAAAAGCTCGCCTTCTCCCGTGGATTTGGTTGCGTAGCCCATTGCCAATGATCGGCATTGCTCCAGTATTTCGCGTTCTTAAATGTTAAGGAAATCTTCTCACCCTCCTTCTTCAATCCACCACCGCAATGATCAAAATGCAGGTGCGTCAAAAACATATCGGTTACATCATCGGGTGAAAATCCTGCTTTCGACAAAGAAGTCATCAGGCTATCATCGCCATGCAAATCGTAATGACTTAGAAATTTCTCGTCTTGTTTATTGCCAATTCCATTATCAATTAAAATGAGTTGATTGCCATCTTCAATTAATAAACAACGCATAGCCCATGAGCAAAGATTGTTTGCATCGGCTGGATTTGTCTTTTGCCAAATAGATTTGGGCACAACGCCAAACATGGCGCCACCATCGAGCTTGAAGAATCCGGTATTGATGACATGAAGTTTCATACAGCAATATTCAAAATTACGAATTCATTATTCAACAGGTTTGAAAACAAAAAAAGCTGCCAACGCAGCTCTTCTGTATTCAGTTATTTTAGTCTTATTCCTTCACCACACCCATCGCACAGAATTTTTCGATACGCTGATCTATTCTTTCGCGATCGGAAAGCTTTTGAAGTTTTGCAAACTCAGAGAGAATCGTCTTTTTAATCTCGGCCGCCATCGCCTTCACATCCGTGTGGGCTCCACCTACAGGCTCTTTAATAATGCCATCGATCAATTTGTTTGAGAGCATATCTTTCGCGGTAAGCTTCAACACCTCGGCAGCTTGTTCTTTATAATCCCAGCTTCTCCACAAAATAGACGAGCATGACTCAGGCGATATCACCGAATACCAGGTGTTTTCCAACATCAATACTTTGTCTCCAATCGCGATACCCAACGCACCGCCCGATGCTCCTTCGCCAATGATGATACAAATGACGGGCACTTTCAGCATGAACATTTCTTTCAGGTTACGCGCAATGGCCTCTCCTTGTCCACGCTCTTCAGCCTCCAATCCAGGAAATGCTCCCGGTGTATCAATAAAAGTGATAATGGGTTTATTAAACTTCTCCGCAATCTTCATCAGGCGAAGCGCCTTACGATAACCTTCGGGGTTGGCCATTCCAAAATTTCGCATTTGACGCTGCTTCGTGTTGCGTCCTTTTTGCTGACCGATCATCATGAACGTTTGGCCATCAATACTGCCCAACCCACCGATCATCGCTTTATCATCGCCTACCGTTCTATCGCCATGCAACTCGATAAAGTCAGTTGTGATTTCGTAGATGTAATCTAACGTGTAAGGCCGATCAGGATGACGGGACAATTGCACACGCTGCCAGCCCGTCAAGTTTTCGAATGTTTCCTTTTTCAAGTTCTGTATTTTCTTTTCGAGCGCTTCGATCGCTCCTTTCACCGTAGCATCACTGTCGTCTGCCAGGTGCTTCATGTCGTCCAACTTTGTCTCTAATTCGGCAATTGGTTTTTCAAAATCGAGTAAATTCATTCCGTCTCCGAGTTATAGGAAGTGCAAATTTAGAAGAATTTCGCAATTCAGAATTTTACACCTGACCATAAAACATACATCGGTCACTCACCCGATCCGGCCCACGTTTTATCCGAAACCGCGAGAATTTAAGTTTACCTATTCAGGGGTATCATAAAATCTTAACTTTATGACAATGAACAGATTGAGATGAGATTCATAACACTGACCGTTACCGCACTTTTGGGTGGGTTGTCACTCCTGTGCCATTCTGCCCTTGCCCAGACAGACTGTGTTATTCGCAAAGACGAACAGGGTATCACGGTTTATGCCTGTGAGGTGACTGACTCTAAAATCAAATCGCTAAAGACCGTGCTCGAGGTGGAAGCAACCGTGCAGGAAGTAATTGACATCATCCTGGATGTAAATGAATACAACAACTGGCAATATCATACCATCAACGCTCATGTGGTTAAAAGTACAAGCGAGCATGAATTAATTTATTACACAGAAATAGTTTCACCGTGGCCAGCCAGTAACCGAGACCTGGTAGTACAGTTGAGGATTGAGAAAGATGAAAGCGGTCGTGTGGATGTATTTACGCAAAGCGTTCCTGAATTCTTACCAAAGAAAGAGGGAGTCGTGCGAGTGCCCATGTCAAAATCACAATGGATCTTAAAACCGATCGATGAGACAACACTCTCTGTAGAGTTTAGGATGCAGGTTGATCCCGGTGGGTCAGTGCCCGCCTGGCTCATCAATATGGTAGCTGCACAGGCGCCTTACGAGTCTTTTTTGAACTTCAAGAAAAAACTTGAGAAGAAGAAATAGATGGGTTATCCAAAGATAAGATAGCAGACGATGATCACGATAATCGCAATAACGAGTCCCATAATCCTTCCCATTACCACATTTTTACCTTCGTAAAATTTCTTGTAGGCAATGTAAAGAGGATGAAACCGCCAGGGATTATTGTCTTCTTTATCCTTCTCTTCCATTAAAACGAGCGTTAAATAAAATTTACGTGGCAAATATAGGCCAAAATACGGCACCCGCGGATTGACAATTGGGGGTATTCTTACATGCCTAATAAATGGCGCACTCCTTTGCTCATATTTCTCACATCTTCACGCCCAATGAGTGAAACGACCTGCCATGAATGATCATATTGAGGTCTTTTTGAACTTTGAGTATCTCGTCAAGCGAAAGCTTGAGCTCGGTGTGGTATATTTTATAGATTAAAATCCATTCTTCCTTATCCATGAATCCATCGGAATTTGCAATCACACACATCCACGCGATTGCCCGAATTTGTTGCTTGCTATCCAGCTTTTTAAGCCCATTGAGACATTCATTCAGGAGGGTTGATTTGTCTTTGGCTTTCAATGATTCAAGCGTGGCCTCAAAGCCTTTTTCATCAAACCCCTCGGCTTGCATCATTTTTTTACCCAGCATGATTTCTTTCTCATTCACTTTACCATCTGCCTGGGTAAGCAAATAGTAAAGGCTGGTCATAATAGACTTGTAATTCATTGCCAAAAACTATAGAATATTGGTGCTAACTTATGAAAACTGAAGCTGGTTTTACAAAAATATAACGCTTTTTAGGTGATACGCCTAATACGCCACAAGGCACAGCGTTTATCTAATTGAAGGCTAGCTGTTTATAAATACACCCCACGCATCTAATATCGTTCAGGGCAATTTGTTAGGGATGGAAATGGCAATGCTCGGTTAAGATCATCAATCGTGTTTAGTGCCAGCGCCACCACTTACACTTTGGGGTCAACTCCGTGAATCTGGTTGGGCCTGCGAGCAAGATTATCGTTTGGATTGTACAAAAGTCTGATACACGGCCTCGCCCTTAATCAACTTATCACTCTCACCTTCGTGAAAGTATTCCAACTCGTTTCTGGGCACGATGGTCACAAAACTCTCGTCCACCTTACCATTCTTGTCTTGAATGTTTGAAAGTTTTAATCCCAAATGTTTGCTCAGGAAATCATAAACTGCCAGTCTTTTATTCTTTCCATAGTCATGCTTCTCATCAGCGAAGTGAGCATTCTCTACTAATTGCTCTTTGCCATAAAGGCCATACACTTTTTTAGCGAAGGGATATTCAACGTTCGGGTTGTTTTTCGTCCAGTCATCGCCATCCGAAACCAGTAACATCGGCCGCGGTGCCGCAAGGCACGCGATCTCGGCATTGCTGAAAACTTTATTGCCAGTTCGGTGAATAGGCATACCGCTTTCGCAGGAACAGCCGCCAAAGAAATGAGCGGAAGCCATCACCACGGGCACAGAAACTTTTATGCGATCGTCTAGCGCAGTCGCCAACATGGTTTGCGTGCCACCACCCGATGCGCCAGTGATCGCAACCCTATTTGCATCGACCTCTGGAAACGACAACAGGAAATCAATGATACGCATGCTATTCCAGGTTTGGAAGATCAACACTTTTTCATCTTCGTGTTTTAGTTGCTGACTTTCTCCATAGCCAACCATGTCAACCGAAAAAACGATAGCACCCATCTTGGCAAACGCAGCACATCGGTATTGCATATCGTTTCTGAATCTTCCATAATCTTCGGGCCTGTCCCAATGACCATGCGGACAAGCAATGGCTGCCAGAGAGGCCTTACCAAAATTTCCGATCGGCCGATACAGATTACCGGTAACAAAAAAGCCAGGCAGACTTTCAAACACCACAGCTTCCACGCTATAGCCATCCAACATTTTCTTCTTTTTGAATTGCGCCTTCAACGGAGTTTTGGTTGGAAACTTCTCCATCTCCATTCCGGCTCGTATCTGCTTCTTCACGCTATCAGCATGAGCAAGCCAATCATCTAAACGGTGAAGCGTGCGGCCCACACGCTCAAGTTGCTCCGCTCCTTGCGCCTCGGTGTAGTAAGCGCCCTGACACAACAAACTTTTATCTTGCTGCGCGCTGAGCGAAACGGTGCAAAGGAAAATTAAACCAAGAGTGAACAGACGATGATGAGAGTTGGCCATACGCGTTGAGGATGTCTATCAAATATAACGAATATGAATTCGATATTTCGCGATCTTGGTGATTGGTATGTCCTGGTGTTTATGAGCCGGCTAGAGTGGTTCGGGAGAGACTGACCACTGGAAATAATGACAGAAGTAAATTAAGAAACAAAAACTACAACACAACATTGAACCCCCGTATGGCATATGCACATGCCATGAGAAGTTAACTTAACTCCAAACCTTCCACCAAGGTCGTCTTTCAATTATCGTTTCTTTCGCATCGTAAAATTCTCCATCGTCTCCTTGTACTTTCGCGTTCAAATGTCCTGCAATGTCGATCATTTTGTTTCTTATTTCTATGTCCGGATTCTTAACAACGATGTTTCCGTTGCTTGGCCAAAACCAAGCGTGGTTGCCGCCAAGTCCATCCTTTGAGTATTTTGTCCACACACTCATTCCTTGAGCCTCAACTCTAACATATTCTCCATTTGTCGCTGTCGCTTCTGCAAAATTGTCCAAACGCATTTCGCTGTCCCGTTTGATATACTCGGTCCACTCTGTCACGGAGATGTTATCTGAGCCGTCCTCGTCAAACCAATTTTCTTTTCTTGTTATGTGTACATCGTATCCCATTGTCGAAAGTTAATTACCCACAACGTCAGTGTTTATTACTGGTCCATGCATTCAAACAAAATCTTTTCGTCATTTGTCAAGATTGTCCGAATAACGCCTTGCCCAAATACTGTCCACTCAACTCCATAATAACCTGCACCGTCTGAGAAGCCGCCTATTATTTTGTACTTGAGTCCTTCCGTTTTGAGTTTGAATACTCTGTCGTTAAAATAGTCGTCCAGCCATGGATTATACATTCCGTCAACCTGAAGATCAAACTTGTTTGTCCCAATTGTTAGTGTTCCTTTTTTTAAATAAGTCGTTGGCATGTCTCCATCTGTCCCAAAAACGAGTCTATTGTCAATGGATACAACAAGCTTGTTATATACTTCAATTTTTTTTCCTTTTTGGTCAAAGGTGTCCTTCAAAAAAGTCAGAGTTACGTTGTCCGCCAATTTGACTTTTACTTCTTTTTGTTGTCCGTAAGATTGTCCAACGAGGATAATAAATGTTATTGTCGAAAGTAGTCTCATATGTCTAAAAGCAATTGGCCACAACATCCAAATATATGCAATTGCATATATTTCATCTATGGCTCGAAAGGCCAGCACTTGCCCCAGTAAACTCTTCAACGCAACCTGCACAATCGCCTTGTCGCTAAGTGCATTACCTGCCCATTGGCGCCTTAAACAAGGCGTTCCGAACTAAACACAAAACGATTCTTATTAACGCTCTGAGCTTTTTCCTTCGCGACCAAGTGCTTGAAAGACCAACGCCAGCACCACCACAATCACGCATCCAATAATGTTGTAGTAGAGAAAAGCTAACTCTTCGTAGAAATAGAAGTAGCACGCCAACACGGTGGCCTCGGCCAAGAGTGCCGCCAGAAAAACGGCATTACTCCTCACCCACTTTAAATAAAACGCCACCAGGAAGATTCCCAAAATTGTTCCGTAAAAAAGTGACCCCACAATATTCACAAATTGAATGAGGTTCTCGGCAAAGTTGGC
Source organism: Cyclobacteriaceae bacterium (assembly GCA_044222145.1). Classification (GTDB taxonomy): domain Bacteria; phylum Bacteroidota; class Bacteroidia; order Cytophagales; family Cyclobacteriaceae; genus ELB16-189. Next base: position 56,656 of record JBGANU010000011.1, on the reverse strand, counting down.
CAACACAGCAAAGAGCATAGCCATCAGCGCCCACAACACCGTAAAGTATTTTGAGGCTTTCACGTAATGAATGTCAGAGCCATTTGCTTTGATGGATCTTTTATAGATATCCACAGTGGTTGTAGACGCCAATGCATTTAATTCAGATGCCATCGAAGACATGGCCGCAGAAAACATCACAGCCAATAGCAAACCGACAATACCATGAGGTAAATAATGCAAAACAAAATTCAAGAAAATATAATCGCGATCCTGAGTCTTTGCCCCCGGAATGGCCGCAGCGATTTTAGCCTTTACGTCTTTTCTTATTTTATTCTCCTCCTCTTTTATTTCAGCGTAAGATGACTTTGATCGCTCCTTTAATTCTTCGTCATGACTTTGAATACCTTTTATTAAGTCGTCAACAACAATCTTCTTTCTGGCGTACAGATCATGGTATTCATTTTCCAATACCAATAAAGAATCCGCGCGGCCTGTTTCCAACGCCTCGGCCTTAAGAGTTTGATTGTGAAATACAGGTGGCTGAACAAATAAATAAAATACGAACACCAGCACACCAATGAATAAAATAACAAACTGCATGGGAATCTTCAGCAATCCGTTCATGATCAAACCCATTCTGCTCTCCCGCAATGATTTGCCCCCGAGGTATCGCGCCACTTGCGACTGATCAGTGCCGAAATACGACAAAAACAAAAAGGTAGATGCAATCAATCCCGACCAAATGTTGAAGCGATCGTTCCAGCTAAAGTTGGTGGTCACGATATTAAGCTTGCCTAACTCACCCGCAATCTGAATAGTATCGCCAAACGAAATATGATCGGGTAATAAGCGATAGGCAATAATGCCAGCCAATAACATTCCGCCCATAATCACCGTCATTTGCTGACGCTGCGTAAGGCTAACGGCTTTGGTGCCACCGGAAACTGTGTAGGCAATTACCAATGCTCCTATTAGAAATGTGGTGGCATAAATATTCCAGCCCAAAATAGTGGACAAAATTAGTGACGGTGCAAACAAGGTAATGCCCGCTGACAGTCCTCTCAACAGCAAAAATAAAATAGCGGCCAGCGTTCTGGTCTTTAAATCAAATCGTGTCTCCAGATACTCGTAGGCGGTGTACACTTTTAGACGATAATAGATGGGCACCATTGTCACCGAAATAATGATCATCGCCAAGGGTAAACCAAAATAGAACTGAACGAAACGCATTCCATCTTCAATTGCCTGACCCGGAGTAGAAAGGAAAGTGACAGCGCTCGCCTGCGTTGCCATGATGGATATGCCAATCATCCACCACTTCATGCTGTTATCTCCTTTCAGATAACCTTCAATGTTCTGCGCACCGCGCGTCTTCCACCATCCATAAAGGGCAATGCATATAATTGTTCCAAAAAGAACAAACCAGTCGAGCAGATTCATGAAAAAGATCGTGTTAGAAAAAAGTATAGTAAGACCTGCACCAACAATACGATCATCACCAACCAATACCAACCATTCCAGGATTTAAAGACGGGCGGGTTTTCTTCGGGTAAACCTGACATTACTTAGCGGCTTTAATTTTTTGATTTTGAGGTTTTCTCGTATTTCGAAGTGACACAATATTGGTGAAGAGCTTATACGCTCCCGGCACACCTTCCGGCAGCTCTCTGAAAAAAGAAAGACTGGTATACACATAATGACCCTCTCCATACTTAGCTACCAGTAATGATCCATCTTTTGCCTTCTCGCCTGTATCATTTGCCGAAAGCACGGCTTCAAAGTTGGCATCCCAGGTATCGGGAAAATAAAGACCTCGCTCTTGCACCCAGCCATCAAAATCCTTCGCGGTAATCTTGTTGGGTTGATTCAATACGTGAGCCTCTGGTTTCAGGAAACGAACCTCGCTATTTTCTTCCGTTACCCGATCTCTGCTGATTGTTAAGGGAAATGGAGAAAACTTATCCTTGTCGATTTCCAAATCTGAACTTGTGTTGTATTGCACCACCATTGTACCACCGGCCTTGACGTAGTTTAACAGATCGGGCATAAAATAACGAATCCGCTCATTTGTGTTTAAAGCACGAATGCCCAGCACAACAGCGTCTAATCGTTTCAGGTTTTCGGGTGTCACTTCTTCATCTTTCATTTCCCAGACCTCATATCCTATGTTGCGCAATGCCGATGGAATGTCGTCACCAGCGCCCTTAATGTATCCCACAATGCCGCCTTCCTTCTTCAAATCTACCCGCACAATTTTGGCGGTAGACTTTGGCAATAATGTCTGCACGGGAATATGATCATACGCAATTGTTTGAACAGCCTGATTGTAGCTTCTGCCCTCCACTTCTGCAATCGCAGAAAGTGTCGCATTCATTTGTTCGGTTGATGGAAACACTTTGAAAACAAGCGTGAGTTCTTCATTTCGCTTCGACAGATCAAAAGCTTGCGTTGCTGGCTCTGACCTCCACCCCATCGGCAACGACAATCTCAATTGTCCGGATAATTTTTTATCGGCCGATGACTTTAGTAATACCGAAACATCTTTTGGTGCCTGATCTTTAAACAACAAGACACGTTCCGTTAGGTTAACAAAAACGGGAGGAACAATTTCAAACGGTCTCCAAAGTTCACCTTTCACCGGATCGGTCCATTTATAAATTAACGGGGACTTTACTTCCAGCCGCTCGCCATTCACCAGAAAGGAAAAAGTAAGTTCAACGGCAGGATCATTTTCTGGTTTACTAATCAGGTTTTTGTCAGACACATTGAAAATACCAATGCTATGTTCATTTGACAGCCAGTAAGGATCGGAATAAGGTAGTGACGGAAGCAAACTCTTTTTTGATTTGAAAGTTTGCAGTTTGTTATTGGTCAAATTGATTGTTGCTACCGTGTCAATGGAGAGTTTCTCACCTTTGATGGACTCCAGTGTTACATTGAGCGGAGATCGATTCACCAACTCGAACGAACACGTAACGTTCTGTCCGGGTGCAACCCAATAATTATCTGTTGTCACCTCCACAAACAAACCAAGGCAATCCTGGATTAGCTTATTCACATCCTTCAGTTTTCTTTCCTTCCAAATGCTGGTCTCCAACGCGCTTATCTCTTTGCGAATCTGCAATAAAATAAGAATTGAATTAGAAGGCTTCTCTTCATCAAATTCCCTAATGGCTTTGTCAACGAGCGGTTGAATGCGTTCACCACCTTTCACACGCGTCCACGATGTGTTTATGTTTTCGAAGAAATCCTTTTGCGCTTTTTCTCCTTTTACATACTCAAAATATTCGGGTGCTTCTCCCCTTCGACCAGGCGATCCAAAGCCCTGACTTTTGTGTTGCGTTCTGCTTTCAGCGGCCAGCTCTGAATAAGACTTCCCCAATAAATTGTTGTAGGCACCAACATCCACCACCACAACACCGGGTGTATTCTCGTTGATGGTCTGATTCCACCAACGGCCCGTGTTGGTGTAAAGCCGCTTTGATTGCCAAACTCCAAATTCTTTTACCTGCTCTGGAAGAAAATCAGGTTGACCTGTCAGGTCAAATGCTTCTTGTGCTAAAACAGCAGAACCAGTATGATGTCCATGTCCTGCTCGTTCATCGGGTGGAAATCTTGTGAGAATGATATCGGGCTTAAACTGGCGCATGATCTTCACCACATCCGATAAAATTTCTTGCTTATTCCAAATGTCAAACGTTTCAGACACCCGTTTTGAAAAACCAAAATCATTGGCGCGTGTAAAGAACTGAAGACCGCCATCAATCCTTCTGGCCGAAAGAAGCTCTTGTGTTCGAATCAACCCTAATTGATCTCTGATCTCCGGACCAATTAAATTCTGACCGCCATCGCCACGCGTCATCGACAAATACGCTGTGGTGGCAAGTTTATCATTAGCAAAATAAGCGATGGCCCGCGTGTTCTCATCGTCTGGGTGCGCGGCTACATACAGCACCGATCCAAGGAATCCAAGTTTCTTCAACTCCAGTTTAATAGACGCTGCATCGGGTTGCTTGCGCAACTGACTGTAGCCAGTTAAAGACGTTACTACAAAAATCAAAAAAACAAACCTTCTCATGGTAGCTATGTGGGTTTGCACAAATTAACAGATAAACCCCTTAGGAAAAGAGACCGCTTAAATATTTTCAGAAAAATCACGTTGACTGGTTTACTCCAACAACTGAGTTAATTTATTTTAACAAATTTTTAAGAATTATCGTCTATATTGATCGCTTGATTTGATTCACAGTTCCAAACACACGTGTGCTGAATACAGATACAATATAATGCTCGATACAACACCTACTGGCAAATGAAAAAATTTATAAGATGGCTCGTATACACGGCTGTCATCACATGCTTTCTGGTGATTTCGTTGATTGCTACGATTGATCGAACGCCACTGAGTGAGCAACCATTCTATCATGCCATGATGACGGAGATGGATACACTGAGGCCATTCATCAGTAAGCCGAAACATCGGTTAAAAGCAAGTTGGGGCAAATACAATATCACGCCTTCCACGGATATGCCTATGGCGGGTTATAAGCCCCGCGATCATTTTGATTCGGTCCATGACTCTTTGTTCGCAAGAGTGCTCGCCATCGACAATGGCCAGCTATCCTTCATCATCAGTGTTGACCTGCTGCTGTTTCCGCCCGTGATAAAAAAACAAATAGAAGACGGGGTTAAGAAAAAATTGCCCAACGCTTTCCTGTATTTTTCTGCAACGCACACGCATAATGGCGTTGGTGGTTGGAACGATAGTTTTGCAGGGCAATTAATTGCCGGAGATTATCAGCAAGAATGGGTGGATGAAGTTAGCCTTGGCATTGTAAACACACTGCTTACCCTTAGCGAAGAGATGATGGACGGATCTGTTTCATTTTTTGAAGCAGATGCCAGCGGATATGCAGTTAATCGATTAGCTGGAACGGATGGAAAAGTAGATTCAAAATTGCGTGGAATTAAGATTACACGACAGGACAGCAGCAAAGCCATCCTGGTAAGTTTTAGCGCTCACGCTACCAGCATCAGCAAAACGATAAACAAACTCTCGGGCGATTATCCATCCGAACTGGAAAAAGAGCTGGAAAGAAATGGCTATGACTTTTCAATGTACTTAGCCGGTATGGTGGGCAGCCATGCGCTTGACGGATTTACAGAACAGAATTTTGAGTTAACAGAAAAAGCCGGAAAGACACTGGCAGCAAAAATCCTGAACGAATCGATTGAAACTGCTGCAGCTGATTCCATCTCCATCACAACCGCACATATTCCTATTCGCTTTGGTGACTCACAATTAAGGTTGGAGAAAAACTTACGCGTAAGAGATTGGGCGTTTCGTTCATTGTTTGGCGAACTGAAAGGTGAGTTAACGCTGCTCGAAATCGGGAATATTATTTTGATCGGAACTCCGTGTGATTTCTCTGGTGAAATTTCTGTGATTGCCGAATTGGATAAGCTCGCTTCAGCTCATGGAAAGAAACTCATCATCACCAGTTTCAATGGCGACTACATCGGATACATTACACTTGACGAACACTACGATCGTTACAAAAAAGAAGAAGTAATGGCCTTGAATTGGGTAGGTCCCAACTATGGCAAGTACTTCGAAAAAATCATAAACAGAATTTTAACCGAGCGCTGATCAATGTTTGGCGGGCGGGCGATTTCCACCCCGATGTTGTCCGTGATGCTTCTTCCGTTGGCCAGATTTTCCAGAGTGTGTTTGAGTCTTCACTCGTTTCAATTCAGGTTGATAAACCGGGCCTGCTCCTATCTCTTCTGGCAACGCAATCTTCGGCACTTCTTTTCCAATAAGATTCTCAATGCTCGAAAACCTTCTCATATCGCGCTCATTTATAAACGTGATAGCTGTACCCGTTGTCTCAGCCCTGGCCGTTCGGCCAATTCGATGAATATAATCTTCCGGATCGGGCGGCACGTCATAGTTCACAACCAGACTAATGCCCTCAACATCTATACCTCTTGATAAAACATCGGTACCAATCAATACCGAGAGTTGTTTATTCTTGAACTCTCTCAAGATTGATTCTCGCTCGTTCTGCTCCAGATCTGAATGTATTGCTTTTGCTTTTACACCCGCGCGATGCAAGGCGATATCTAAATTCTTAACGTTTTCTTTCGTAGATGCGAATATGAGTGCACTCGGATAAGAGCCTCCTTTTAGCAATTGCTTTATCAGTAAGACTTTCTGTGCATCGTATACCACATAAGCTTGCTGTAAAATACCTTCGGCTGGCTTGGAGATGGCGATATTCACTTGCTCCGGCTCTTTTAATATTCTATTCGCAAGGCCTCTGATCTTTGGCGGCATGGTAGCAGAGAAAAGCAAGGTTTGCCGATGCTCCGGGAGATACTTAATGATGCGAATAATGTCTTCATAGAAACCCATGTCCAACATTCTGTCGGCTTCATCTAATACAAGGTGTTGAAGCTGGTCCAACTTGATTGCACCAGATGCAAGTAGTGCAATCAGTCTTCCGGGCGTAGCGATAATAATGTCAGCACCTGATTCGAGTGCCTTCTTCTGCTGATCCCAAATGGCTCCGTCACCACCTCCATAAACAGGAATGGAACTTACTCCAAGGAAATACGCAAAGCCTTCTATCTGCTGGTCAATCTGCTGAGCCAATTCGCGAGTGGGCGAAATGATCAGTGTGTTGAGATGCCGGTTCTCCGTTACAACAATTTTATTTAAGATGGGCAGTACATAGGCTGCCGTTTTTCCCGTACCGGTTTGAGCACAAGCAATCAAATCTTTACCACTTAATATAATCGGAATAGTTTGTTCTTGAATAGGTGTGGGCTTTGAATAGCCCATGGAGGAAAGACCGTCCAGCAGGCGTTGATCGAAACTGAAATTATCGAAAGTCAAAATGAGTTTTAGTTTTGGTGTGAATGAAAAAGCCAGGCTTGTGGGCCCGGCTTTTGTTGCAATTTTACAACATAGGATGATTACTTAACCAAACGCACGTTAACTGCGTTCAGGCCTTTCTTTCCCTCTTTAAGCTCAAAAGTAATTTTATCATTCTCGCGGACTTTATCCACCAGGCCTGATACGTGTACAAAATACTCTTGTTCTGTTCCTGATTCCTTTACGAAACCGAATCCTTTGGCTTCATTGAAGAATTTTACTGTTCCTTCTTTCATTGTGATTTGATAGTTGTTTGATAAAAATTAATTAGTTAATAATTCAAATGTAATGAGAAATTTCTGATTTCTAATATGCCACTAGACGGGTTATAATCAGGCGAGAACACGCCAATTTTGTCCGGATCGCTACCAAACAAAAAAGCCGTCAACCCTGATCAACTGATCGGTGGAGACGGCTTTACATGACCGTGACAATAAAAAGCTAGGCTGCTTTCTTAACTCGTTCTAGCTTAATCTGCTTTTGCTGCGCTAATTGAATGACACCCAACTTATTCAGAACTCTCATAATCTGATAGGTAGGATCAATTTCATGCCAACGGATGCCACCAAAATTTGGCCGCGATCCATGCTTATGATGATTGTTGTGATAGCTCTCGCCCATCATCAGGAAATCCACTGGAAGAAAATTGCGGGAAGTATCCCCCACTTCAAAGTTGCGATAGCCATACTTATGAGCGAACCAGTTAATAACTGCTCCATGAATGGGACTCATGATAAAGTGTATTGGCAATAGGGCGAACATCCACCAGGCGGTTGCAAATTGGTAGTAGAACGCCACATACAGTGCGCCCCAGAAAAGCCTGGACGGCCATGACCGGGCAAACTTGTCAAAAGCGACCCAATCCGGAACACCTTCGGTGAAACGTTTTTCAACTTTTAGTTTCTTGTTTGCAATGTCAGAATAAATAGTCCTTGTTTTCCACATCATGTTCCAAATCGTTTCATCGTATTTGGGTGAGTGTGGATCATTTTCGGTATCGGCATAAGCATGATGCATGCGGTGCATAACACCATATCCATAGGGGCTGAGGTAATTAGAACCTTGAAAAATCCAGGTGAGTACATAGACTACTTTCTCCATAAATGGACTCATCGTAAACGCCTTGTGTGCAGCGTATCGATGAAGAAAAAAAGTCTGGAAAAACAGAGACAGGTACCAGTGGGCAATAAAGAAAATGAGAATCTCTTTCATGAAGCAAAACAGTTTAGGTTAAAGTCAAAACCGTCCTTTTTTGAGACAGTTTAGTGTAAGACCTGATGAGAACTGTTTTGTGACAAAAAAAGGATGTTTTTTTAAAGAAATTTTTAGAAGGGATCCCTATGCGAAATTCAGGGTCTTTTTCGAGAATTTGTCAGAAATATCCTGCTTCAGATGGTGAATAAAATCGGAAGCGTTATCAAGGTCGCAAGCTTTTTTAAAGCTTTCAAACATTTGTGAGGTATCGGGCAACTCCATTTTTATCCTCACACTTTCATCGCTCAGTTTCTTCTTTGCGCGACTTAGCAACTGACGACAATGATCGGCTTTCTTGTCCAATACTTTCTGAAGGGCTTCGTAGTCGAAATCAAAGATTTCTTTCAGAATGTAGGCGGCTCGCTCCAGGGGCTCCAATTTTACCAGAAGTACCTTAAACGCAGACGAAAGCTCTTTCTCGAAGTCTAAATTCGAAAAATCGGTTTCCTTAAATTTTGTGATCACCTCCGACAATTGAAGATTATCCCAATACTCTTCTTTCTTTCGCTTTAAGCCAGCTAGGTGATTAAGGCAATTATTGGTAACAGCCGTAATCAGATAGGCTTTGGTGTTCTGGATTTTCGTTTGGTCAATCGTTAGCCACTTCAAGAAAGTATCTTGCACGATGTCCTCGGCATCGGCTTTGCAACGAAGAAGATTATAGGCAATGCTCTGCAGCAGCGGTTGGTATAATTTGATTGCCTGAGCTTGATTCAAAATACAGAATTAATCCCCAAAAATAAGGTTAATTCTCCTCAATTCAAATCCTTTTTGATTAACGGTCAACAGAACTAAACGCTTACGATCTCATCCAATTCCATCCAGCGAAGGGTGCTCTCGTCAAGCTTTTCGTTGATGGCTTCCAATTGTGCTGATGCATCAATTAATTCGCTATTGCTCATACTTCCGCTTGACATTCGATCGGAAAGTGCCTTCTTCTCTCCTTCCAACCTGGCAATTAGTTTTTGCAGGTCCTCGTGTTCTTTCTTTTCCTTGAAGGAAGCCTTCTTTTTGGACTCGGATGGTACAATGACCTCTTGTTTCTTCACCACCACTGGCTCTTCGGCTGAATCTTACCATCGCCTTCAAAAACAAACAGTTCATTCACCAAATGGTCCATGAAATAACGATCGTGAGAAACCAATACCAGACAACCGGTGAACTTGTCGAGGAAATCTTCCAGAACGTTTAACGTGTCGATATCAAAGTCATTGGTGGGCTCATCCAAAATAAGAAAGTTGGGATTGGTAACGAGTATCTTCAACAACTGAAGTCTCTTCTTCTCCCCTCCACTTAACTTCTCAATGAACGTATATTGCTTTGAAGCCGGGAACAAAAATGTTTCGAGAAAGCGTGATGCTGAAACTGAACTGCCATCCGAAAGCGTAATGAATTCTGCGATCTCTTTTACTTCTTCAATGACGCGATGATTTGGATTTAAATCGGCTGCTTCCTGAGTAAAGTATCCAATCTTAGTCGTCACGCCAGGAATGATTTCACCAGAATCCGGTTTTGTTTTTCCGGTAAGGAGATCCAAAAAAGTAGACTTACCAATTCCGTTCTTTCCTACCACGCCTATCCTGTCCTTCTTCTTAAAAACATAAGAGAAGTTGTCGACCATTTTAGTTGTCCCATAGCTTTTTGATACGCCATGGAGTTCCATAATTTTTCCTCCTTGCCTTGCACTTTGCAGATCCAATTCAAGCTTGTCTCTTTTAATATTTTGTGAGGCCTTGTCCTGGATTTCATAGAATGCTTCGATGCGGTACTTGGCCTTCGTTCCCCTGGCTCGCGGTTGCTTTCGCATCCACTCTAATTCTTTCTTCAGGAGCTGCCTTGCCTTTGATACTTCCGTTTTGAGCATCTCTTCGCGCTCCGACTTCTTCTCCAAAAAATAGGCATACTTACCCTTATACCGATAAAGTTTACCCCGGTCAAGCTCCAATATCTCAGTGGCAACGTTGTCAAGGAAGTATCGATCATGTGTGACCATGATCAGGGTGATGTTCGGCCCTGAGAGATAACTCTCCAGCCACTCGATCGCTTCCAGGTCAAGATGGTTGGTAGGTTCATCCATGATAATCAGGTCGGGCTCGGTCAAAAGCATTTGAGCCATGAACACGCGCTTACGCTGACCTCCTGATAATTCTTCAAATCGTTGTTCCAGATTGGTGATGCCTAATTTGGATGTGATCTCCTGAACTTTGGCATCATAATCCCACGCGTTTAACTCTTCCATCTGCTCCAGCAGATGTTGCATCTTATCGGGTGAAACGTGCGGATCGTGAATCGCCTCTTCGTAGTCGCTAACAACCTTTGCAATCTTGTTCTCTTTATTGAAGATGATCTCTTTAACTGTCAGATGACCTGCAACATTAGGTTGCTGCGTGAGGTATCCAAGTTTTATTCCTTCTCGTATAGAAACTTCGCCAGAATCAGTCGCGATCTGGCCGGTAAGGATTTTTAACAAGGTCGATTTGCCCGTGCCATTCTCGCCCACCAGTGCAAACTTCTCGCCCTGAGAAATGCCAACGGTGAGATCGCGGAATAACCAATGATCATGAAAAGACTTTGATACGGACTCGGCAGAAAGATAATTCACAGCGTTATAAAAAAATTGGGCTGCAAGTTAGCAATTAGTTACCAAGTTTCCGGTGACGAAACTTCAGGGCTAAATTCTGGTTTACGATTGCTGCAGTTTCCTATTCGCATTCAACGAACTTGAACAATCAGAATTATTAGCCAATAAAGTTGCCCGTCATTGGCGATGACGTTAGAAAATTGATGTTGTTAACTTTCGATCAGACAGTTCTTGTTTGCTTTAGATAAAAGCAAAACAGGCTGAGACTTACCTGAAACAAAACAGTAGCAACGATGGCGAAAAATACTAGCATAGCACACATCTTTTAAGTTGAACTTTAAATTAACATGAAATACCTTAAATATCCTAATATTCAACATGTTATGAGTTCATGTATTACGCTAATAGATTGATTATGAATCTGATAAAAGAAATAGAAAAAGAGCATTCGAAAGCACAGTGTGATAACATCGTGCGTTACGTTGGTGAAGACCCAAAACGATTTAGTGATTTAGTTGATGCCTTTCTAAACGGCCCATATCGCATCACGCAGCGTTCGGCCTGGCCTCTCAGCTACTGCGTTGAGTATCATCCTGAACTAGTGAAACCTCACTTAAAAAGAATATTGGCTTACGCGATGAAATCCGGTGTGCACGTTTCGGTCAAGCGAAATACTACGAGGCTGCTGCAGTTCATTGTTGTGCCAAAGAGTTTACAGGCGCTGGTTGCCGATCTGGCCTTCACGCTGCTGCAGGACAATAAGGAAACAATTGCTGTGCGTGTTTTTGCCATGACTGTGCTGTCAAATCTGGTAACTGAAATACCAGAACTAAGAAACGAACTCGTCCTTCTCATTGAGGACCAACTTCCGTATGCCGGTCCGGCTTTTCGATCGCGGGGTACAAAAGTTTTGAAGGAGTTAAAGCGGTTGGCTCAACGTAATGGCTGATGTCAATTTGTTGTTCATAATCACATCATCATAAAACACTAATTCGTTACTTGCGACCGCAATTTGATTTCAATGACTGGAAAGGAAAGTCTCCCTACTGAAAAAATAGAACCGACAGAGCTGAAAGAACATTCCTGCAAAAGTTGTGGACATGTCTTCATGGGAGAATACTGCAACGTGTGTGGCGAAAAAGTGCTCCATCCATCGGATCGCTCGTTCAAGAAACTGATGAGCAACATTCTCATCGCCATCACCTTTGCCGACAGCAAGCTGGTGAAAACCTTGTGGCTCATTTTGAAGAAGCCTGGTGAGCTTTCGAAAGACTTCGCGGAAGGCCGAAGAGTAAAGCACCTGCCGCCCCTATCTCTTTTCTTTGTGCTTAACCTTGTTTATTTCTTCTTTCCTGTTATTCAGCTTTTCAACGCATCCTTAAATACACAATTGCTTTCCCCCCTTCACGGATGGTACAAAACGCTGATCGCTAACAAACTCATTGGGATGAAGATGGATGTGGCTTCCTTCAGTCTCATCTACAACATCAAGTCAACGGCTTATGCTAAACTGATGGTCATGGTGTTCGTAGTATTGGCCTCCCTTCCTCTCAATCTTTTATATTCAAAGCGAAACCGGTATTTCAGCGACCACATCGGCTACCTGGTTGAACTGGCGTGTTTCAATCTGTTCATCAACGCACTTGTGTTGACGGTGCTGGCGAATTTTTTCTGGCTTGGCCGTTTTATGACGGAGGATGTGCTCACCGTCATTTTTATCTCCACAAACCTGTATTTCTTATTGCGGTCAGGAAAAACGTTCTATCACGAGAACGGTTGGAAACTGATTTTGAAATCCGCGTTGATGATTCTCGTGTTGAGGCTGGCGCTAGAAATCTACAGATCAGTTTTATTCTTAGTTACCCTTAATTCGCTGTAGAGCCTTTAGCGGATAGAATGCTTCAGGCTGTTGATAAGATTCTCTGCTTGTACCTTTTCCTCTTCCAGCGTAACAAGATTTCGATACCTTAACAAAGACTGAATAGCTTCATCAACTTCTTTGTTCATTGCCAGGGTAAGGCCCAGGTTGAAATGGCTATTGGGAAAGGTCGGCTCAATTTCAATTGACATTTGATAATGCAGCTTGGCCAGAGGAAAGTTACCCACCTCGGCATAGAGATTAGCCAGGTTATAGTGCGCTTCGAAATGCCTGGGATCTTCTTTAAGGCCTCGGGTAAAGCAATCGATCGCTTTGGTATAGTTCTTCTGTTCTGATTCAAGAATGCCCAGGTTGCAATATGCATCTGCAATGGAATCACCTTGTTGAATGGCTTTGGTATAAATCTCCTTCGCCTTCTCGTTGCCTTGCTCGTCCAACATCAGGGCTTCTTCAAAAGTGGAGAGTTTGTTAAGGCTCACCATCTTGCCGCCTGTAAAGAGATTCAATTGATCCTGAGGGCCTGCTTCAGTCGGTTTCCTCTTGCGCACCGGCTTGAAGCCGAACTTCTCTGGATTAGGAGTTGGAAACTGGATCACCTTTGCCATGGCAGCAAAGTTAATAGTTAATTGGGAATGTTATAGGTTAATCGCTGCCCGTGGCAGGGGACAATCTTCCATCGGTTCCACGATTAAAAAACCGGCAACTCGTTTCAGCTGGCTTTCCTCTTCACAGTCTTCTTAGCCTCCGCTTTCTCCTGCTTAACGGCTGCGCCTTTGGCTTTCTCCATCGGCTTCTTCTTAGCAGCATCAATACTGGCTTTCAAGGCGGTCATGATGTCCACTACTTCAGGCTCTTCCTCCGCCACCATAACAATCTCTTTGCCGGCTATCTTGGCATCAATCATTGCTTTCAAGGCATCATAGTAATGATCCTTCATTTCAATTTGCGAGAACTTTGTAGTCATTGAATCCACAAGCGTCTTCGCAAGTTTCAACTGCTCTTTATCGGCTTTTACTTCCAGGAGCTGCGGCACTTCACGCATATTTCTAATCTCGCTTGGATAGCGAAGGCGGTACATCAATATTCCGCCATCGTGCGGGGTAATCAACACCGGTGTCTCCCGATCGCGTAATACAACTTTACCAACACCGATTTTGCCGCTGTCTTTTAAAGTATGACATAGCAGACCATATGTCTTCGCAGCAGTGTCTCCATCCGGCCCCACAAAGTAAGGAGCTTCAAAGAGCGTTGGGTGAACCTCATCTGATTTTACGAAGCCTTCAATCTCAATAACCTTTTCACTTTTCAACTTGACTTTGGCGAGGTCTTCTTCCTCCATGATCACGAACTGACCTGGTTCATACTGAAAACCTTTCACGATTTCTTCGGCACGCAACGGCTTGCCCGTAACCTTGTCTTTCTTTTCGTAACTGACCGGGTTATGTCCTTCCTTAGTCAGCAGGTTAAAACTGATGGATTGGCCGGTATCAATTGCATTGTAAATCCTGACCGGGATAGTGACCAACGAAAACTGAATGTGACCTTTCCAAATGGCTCTCATAACCAAAACTTAGAGTTAGTTTAAAAAATGAAACTACTAACGCTAAATTATTGGTAATGAATTACTAATCAAAGCAAATTTTTGAGTTTTTGATTTGGTGATCCGGCTAAACAGTGACGTAAGAAGTGGTATCCACTCTTGCTTTTAACTGATGGAGTAAGTTATACAAGCCGTAATAAGTTCTGTTGATGTACAAAGCATGTTTCACTCCCCTCGCCTTCTTTGATTCGCGGAACGCTTTCATCGAACCAATCTCCTCTCCGAACTTGTACAACGAAGCAAAGTAATCCGCATCTGCAAAGTCGAAATGAGGTGTTCTGAATGGTCTCCCCAGAAGTTCTACCAGTTGAATGAAAACTTGTTCAAAAAACTTTCGGTCGGCTTCTGTGTCATCATCATAAATGAATCTAAGGTCATGAAAGACTCTGGATTGCTTTTTCTTGTCGCTGAGGAAGTCTTTGTGCAGCAGTTGAAAATACACGTCATAAAAATCCTGAGGTATCACCTTTACGCAACCAAAGTCGATCACCCCGAGGATTTTGTCGGTGGTGATGATAAAGTTACCAGGATGAGGATCAGCATGAAGCGATCGTAGTGTATGAATCTGATAGTGATAAAAATCCCAGAGTGCTTGCCCTATCCGGTTTGCCTCTGCCTGATTCAGGGTTTCAGATTTCAAAAACTCACCCAGCGGTTTCCCCGCAATCCAATCCATGGTTAAAATCCTTTCACACGAGAGATCCGGATAGTAAGTCGGGAAGATCACATTTGGAATTTGTGAACAACTTTGAGATAGTTGAATCGATCTATTCAATTCCAGTTCATAGTCGGTTTCCTCCAGCAATCGCGATTGAACCTCTTCGATGAACTCATCGTATTCGGCTGCATTGAGCTTAAACATTCTCAGTGCAATTGGCTTTACCATTGCCAGATCGCTCTTGACACTGTTTGCAACGCCCGGGTATTGAATCTTGACGGCCAGGTCTCTTCCGTCTTTTGTGGCACGATGAACCTGCCCGATCGATGCAGCATTGGCGGCAGATGAACTAAACTGTTCGAAAATTTCAGTTGGCCTTCTTTTAAAGTACCGCTCAAATGTTTTCACTACCAACGGATAGGATAACGGTGGTGCACTATACTGCGCCATCGCAAACTGATTTTGGTAGGCGGTGGGCAATAGATTTTTATCCATGCTCAGCATTTGTGCCACCTTCAAGGCGCTGCCCTTTAACTCGCTTAACGAATTGTAAATATCGGCAGCGTTGTCTTCATGCAATTCAGACTTTGAAAGGCCGGGATTGATAAGCTTTTTGCTGTAATGTTTGAGGTAGTTAGATCCGATTTTCGCTCCAGTAGAAATAAACTTTGAGGCCCGCTGCGTTTTTGTTGTCGGGATGCTGTTCTGTTCTTTTATGTTTGACATCAGTTTCTTGCGTTTTGATAAAGAAACTTTCCGAAGTCAATAGCATTGTCCAACACACCTTTGCCGATCAGGTCGAAGGCCAGGTTGACTGATTTCTCAATTGCCGCGTCTGTATTTTCAAAATTGGTGCTCTCGTCTTTACTCCAAAATTGAACGATAAACATCAGATGCAACCAGAACAGGTTATGGTAACGTTGATCAACAAACGGACGCTTAGCAACTTCTCCTGAATTTTTACCATCATTTAAGACACCCGTTATCCACTCTTCAAAAGTTGCCTTGAAGCCGTTCAGAAAAGAAGGCATCATGACTGGATTTGTAATCGCCTTCAACTTGTAAAGAATAAAGCTCCTATCGGATTTTAAAACTTCCGCCAAGGCAAAGCAAAATGTCAGGATTTTTTCGCGGGCTGAGAAGGTGCTGTAACTTTTATCCGATTGCAACCGCTGGATGGTCTTCTCAGCGTACCCCTTCCAGATGCTCTTCACCAACGCATCAAACGAAGCGAAATGCTTATAGAATTCATCTTCTGAAATTCCTGCATCCTTACAGAATTTAAACACGGACGCTGGCTCTTTGCCTTCCGTCAGAACGTACACGACATACACTTTTGAGATTTTCTCGGCACTTGCTCCCAAGTTCGATTTAGGTTTTGATTTTTTCGTGGCTTCCATGCTGGAATAACAAAATTCCAGTCAGGAAGTTTACGGAGCTGGAACTAATTGATCGCGAAACGAGGTATCTTTATTTGATGAGTCGCGGAGTTTTCCTTGTGATCATAATTTCGATGGGGGCGCTCAGTCCGCTATCGGCCCAATTCAAAAAGACTGCCCGATCTTATCATGTCGAAGCCGAGGAAGCGCTCGGTCAACGAAAGCAAACGGAGGCGCTGGAACTGCTTAACCAATGCCTGCAAGCCGATCCGTATTTTTACGATGCCTACTACACCAGAGGTATTGTGAGGGAGCAATTAAAGGATTTTGACGGGGCGCTGACCGATTACAATATCTACCTGGAGATCAACCCAGAGCACACGGAGGCTTTGTTTTCGCGGGCTGTATTGCGATACAAACAAGGACTGTATCAATTTGCGAAAGATGATTTCACCAAACTACTGAGGCTTCCTCCCGGTGAAACCACCACGGTTTTCTTTCAACGAGATGCTTTTGCTTCTTCCACGTCTAAAATTTTTACGACTCAAGGTTCTAACAAAGCTTACCTATTCAACTACCTGGGTTTGTGCGAACTAAAACTCAGGAACTACAAACAAGCCTTAACCAATCTCGACTCCGCTGTCCGGCTAAATCCGGGCGATGCCGATCAATTTTTAAACCGAGGAATGGTGAAAGAGAAAGATGACGACATAAAGGGCGCGATGGAAGATTACCAAAGGGCCTTATCCATTAATCCTGAACACAGCCTTGCACGTCATAATCTTGGAGTGCTCACAGCAGCTCACGGCTTGCCGGAAGATTCTGAAAAACTATTACTTGAATCGATAGACCGAAATCCAAACCTACCCTATCCTCATGCTCAGCTTGGATACTATCGATTTAATCAGGGCGATTTTAAAGGAGCGTTGGAACAATATAATCAGGCGGTCAGAATTGATTCGTCAGATGCCGATTATTTTCTAAATCGTGGATTAGTTAAAAGTAAATTAAAAGATTACACCGGATCGCTTGATGATTTTTCTAGGGCCGTTTTACTGAGGGAAAACTTTGAAAGTGCCTGGTTCAATCGCGGCAATGCACTCACAAAACTAAATCGTCTTCAGGAAGCCAATGAGGACTATACGCTGGCTATCTTTTACAATCAAACGTATGGAGCGGCTTACTACAACCGGGCCTTGAATAGAAACAAACTTGGCCAGAACGAAGAAGCTTGTGACGACTTGAAAAAAGCCAGCCAACTTGGGATAGTTGTTAAGAAGTCGGCTTTGGCGAAGATTTGCAAAGAGTGAAATTAATCTCGCGATCATTTTTCCAAAAGAAATTCCGGAGGGACCTTTAACAGGTTACTGAGTGGTGTAATCATAGCGTAGGTTAATTTTCTGGATCCCTTTAATATTCTTGATACAACAGTTTTATCACCGATAACATCGACTAAATCCGCCTGCCTTAGACTTAAAGCCGCCATTCTTGATTTAATCACCTCGACAGGACTACCTGGCGATGGAATCTCCCATCCTTGCTTACGCTCATAATCCTCGATCAGAATTGTCAATGTTTCCAAAAGTTGTCCTTCTGGAGAATTAGGAGCGGGATCTTCATCCATTAACTCATCAGCTTTCTTTAAATACGAAAGATATTGAGATTTACTTCGTATGACTTTTACATCAAATGTCTTTTTCATAGTCAAATAACTTCTGCGTCTATTTTATCATACTCCTTGTGCGTACCAATGAACCGTACGTAACCAATTCTAGTCCTATAAGCAAACTTTACTATCAATCGGAAGTTACCGCCAACGATATTGAAAACAACTCTATTTCCACCCACAATACTCGCCTTTGGATAATTCATTTTTATATCTTGTGGCGAGGCCCAATCAGCTTTAACGGCTAACGCGTACCACTCCTCCAATTCCTTACGGCAATTAGCATGATTCTCCCAATAGTCACGCAAGGTTTTCTTGGCTATTATCCTCATTGTTGAAGTACAAAATTACAAAAAGTTGACATATTGTCAACTCAAGTCCGGTCGCATCCTTACAAACACAGGCTCGCGATAGTTTTTATCAGGCGTGAGCATGGAGTAACTGATCTCAGCGATCAGCTTCGGTTCAACCCACTTACTCGTTTTTTCATCTAGCACTTTTTGAGGAATAGGTTTTTTGATTTCTTTTAGACCTTGAATCTGACCAAATATCTCTTTGATGGTAGCATCATCAAATCCGGTTCCCACTTTGCCACGGTAGATCAGATTATCGCCATCACGCTCCGCAATGTGAAGACCTCCAAATGTTGCTCCTCTATTTCCTTTGCCTTCGTTGTAGCCGATGATCACACACTCTCTTGTATTTCTTACTTTGATCTTCTTCCAGAGATCTGATCGCTTGCCGGGCAAATATTTTCCATCCTTCACTTTCGCCATGACGCCCTCCAATGATAACTCACGTGCAGCTTCAAATAGCGATTCACCATCCTCCACAATTTCGCTGATGCGATAGGCTCCGTCCGTTCGCACAGCGTCTTTCAGCCACTCTCTCCTTTTCAACAGCGGCTCGTTGATCAGACTTCGTCCATCGAGATAAAGGCAATCGAAAATGTAACAATAGACGGGGCTTGACTTCGATAATTTCTGAATGTTATTGTCACCGTTGGTCATCAACCGATGGATCACTTTTTTGAATTGTGGTCTCCCTTGTCCGTCCAGGCAAACAATCTCTGCGTCAAACAATCCGCAGG
The DNA here is from genome assembly GCA_044222145.1 of Cyclobacteriaceae bacterium. GTDB lineage: Bacteria > Bacteroidota > Bacteroidia > Cytophagales > Cyclobacteriaceae > ELB16-189. Next base: position 37,627 of record JBGANU010000011.1, on the reverse strand, counting down.
TAGCACGAAAACCTTTGTCAGCTGCCAGCAATTCAGGAAACTGTTTGGTTACATCATTTTGGTTGCGCGTTTTGATTTTAATCTGGCCGTCTTCGAGCGTAACTAAAGCGCGTATGCCATCCCACTTTACTTCGAAGAGGTAGTCGTCACCTGTGGGTGGTTTTTCGGCAATGTCTGATAACATTGGCTCGATCGTATCATGCAGATAGTTAATCTGAGGTATGTCTACTCTCTCCAGTAAAAATTCTTTGCCTTTGATATTATAGATACGGTATTCTCCAGAAACTTCTTTGCTGCTGAGTCGAAAGTAAAATCCATCCTTTTTGTCTTTTGTAATTTGATACTTACCCAACGCATAAATCCACATTTCTCCGGCACCATACTGACCTTTCGGTATCTTCCCATCGAAGGTCAGATACTTCATCGGGTGATCTTCTGTTTGAACCGCCAAGCGTTTTACTCCCGGATGCGGAGGCAAACCTTTCGGCACAGCCCATGATTTTAATACGCCATCTTTTTCGAGGCGCAAATCATAATGCAAATGTGAAGCATGATGACGGTGAACAACAAAGCTGGTACCACTGCCGTCAATCACTTTCGCTGCTGGTTCGGGTGTCTTTTTAAAATCACGCTTCTTCTCGTATGTTTCTAACTGCTCGGGCGTCTTATGTTTTTTATTAAACGGCAATTTCTTTACCACCTTCACCGAACGATGCGTATGTAACTCTGCCGCGTAGGCATCAATGCCTTCCCATGCATCGCCATCGGCTACTACCTTGTCAAGTGCTGTGTTGATGTTGTACTCCAGTGGACTTTTAAGCTTTGCAATCTCATCCCACGACAGTGGCATGGATACAGGAGCGCCATTTCTTCCGCGCAAGCTGTAAGGTGATACAATACTTTGACCCGAGCGAATACGAAAAATATCGATGAGCACTCTTCCTTTCCGCGCTTCTTTCTTTATCTGAAGTGTTGTGGAGTTGACGTTCTTATCCACATACGGCTTGGCAATCAGCTGTGCTGCTTCAAACACTGTATGAAAATCCCACCGCGCTTCAATCGGACAGCAAATATGAATTCCTTTTCCACCCGTAGTTTTTGCGAAGGCAGTATAACCGAATGATTCGATATGCTCTTTCAGATCAAGTGCAAGAGTAACGATCTTCTTAAAGTCATAACCTTCCGGTGGATCAAGATCAAACACCATGTAATCCGGAGATTCAAAATTTGGTTTGCGGCTGTGCAATTGGTGCAACTCCAACGCAGCGAGATTAGCCAGCCAGACAAGTGATGCCGGTTCGGTGGCTACGATGTAATCTTTCTTTTCTTCCTTGCCAAGGTTAACAAACTCCAGCCAGTCGGGCGCCCACTCAGGTCGGTTCTTTTGATAGAAGCTTTCACCATTTATTCCATCCGGAAAACGGATAAGTGTTAACGCTCTGCCTTTAACATGATTGAGAAGTGTAGGCGCAATCTTTAAATAGTATTCAATGACCTCCGCTTTGACAATGCCGTCCTCTGGAAAGAGAACTTTATCCAAATTAGAAAGCTCCAGCTTGCGCTTGCCAATCTGTGCCCATTGAGATTTCTTGGCCATTGCAATTACATCACTTCCGCCTTCCGTTTATTATCCAGGAAAATCATTCCGATCACAAATGTAATGGCCGCTACGATTATCGGATACCACAATCCTGCAAATGGATCGCCTCCCGGACTGCTTTCCGTTCTGCTGTATTCGTATAATAACGTAGCAATGAAAGGTGTGAGACCTCCAAAAATTCCGTTGCCAATATGATAGGGCAATGACATAGACGTGTAGCGTATTCTTGTTGGAAATAGCTCGACAAGAAATGCGGCTATCGGTCCATACACCATCGTTACCAATATGACCTGAAAAGCTACCAGACCAATCATGAGAAGTCCATTCATACCATCAAGCGATATTTCTTTCTTTACTTCGGGCTTAGCTGGTGTTTCGGTTGCTACCTTTTTGGAAATCTCTTTTGTGGTTTCGGTTTGAGTCGTTTGATCGCTGAATACCTTTTTTACAACAATCGTCTTTATCGTATCTCCTGCCTCTGTAACGGAAGTTGACCTCGAAATACTTTTCTCCGATTCACGCTCAATCTTTTTTGTGAGATCGGTCAAATCATACATTTGCTTATAAATCGGTCGATACAACAGCACCGCCAACAGCAATCCCGTCATCATGATATACTTCCTTCCTATTTTATCTGACCACGCGCCAAACACAATAAAGAATGGAGTGCCGATCAGCAGCGCTATGGCGATTATGTTACGCGTTTGCACAAACTCAACGCCACAGGTCTTTTCAATGAACGTCATAGCGTAGAATTGCCCCGTATACCAAACTACACCCTGACCAGCAGTAGCGCCAAAAAGCGCAAGCAAAACCAACATCAGATTTTCCTTCTTTCCAAAACTTTCTTTGATAGGATTCTTCGAAGTTTTTCCTTCTGCTTTCAGTTTTGAAAACAAGGGCGACTCCTGCATGCGCAACCGTATGTAAATGGATATCGCAACCAGAAAGGCAGACAATAAGAAAGGAATTCTCCAACCCCAGCTTGAAAATGCTTCTACTCCCATGGATTGACGCACCAGCAAAATCACGCCAAGAGAAACAAACAACCCAAGTGTTGCTGTTGTCTGAATGAAGCTGGTATAATATCCACGTTTGCCCACGGGCGCATATTCGGCCACATAGGTAGCTGCTCCTCCATATTCGCCTCCCAGGGCAAGACCTTGAAGCAATCGTAATAAGAGAACAAGAATAGGCGCAAAGATTCCGATCGATTCATAACTCGGAATAAGACCGATGGCAAACGTAGAGCCACCCATTAATATCAGCGTCACCAGAAACGTATACTTCCGCCCTACAATATCTCCCAACCTTCCAAACACGAGCGCTCCAAAAGGTCGCACAATAAAACCTGCAGCAAAGGTGGCAAGCGTTGAAAGAAATGCAGCGGTGGGATTTGACTTCGGAAAAAACTGTTCCGAAAGAATTAAGGCAAGGCTTCCAAAAATATAAAAGTCGTACCACTCAATCAATGTACCTACTGACGAGGCCATGATGACTGACCAAAGACTACTTTTTTCTTCTTTCACAATTGCCATAGCTAATTCATTTGAAGAAAGATATAAAATATCTCAATCAGTGAAAATTCTAAAAGAAAATCTCTTGCGCCAGTCTGTAGGTATTGGCGTGGGCTTCAATGATATCGGCAAAGTTGGGAGAATAGCCACCGCCCATGCTTGCGACAAGCGGTATCTTATTGACTTTCGCCAGGTGCAGTACAATTCTATCCCGCTGCTTGCAACCGGCACGTGTCACGCTAAGGCGTCCAAGTTTGTCGGTATCGAGAATATCCACACCCGATTGATAAAAAATAAAATCTGGTTGAACGCTCTCCAAAAGATTGTTCAGATTGCTCTCCAGTGTCTTTAGATAAAAGTGATCATCAGTAAAATCAGCAAGGCCAATGTCCAGGTCAGAATTTTCTTTTATCAAAGGATAATTATTTGCACCGTGCATCGAAAAGGTAAACACGCGATTCTCATCTTTAAAAATCTGGGCTGTTCCATTTCCCTGATGCACATCCAGATCAACTATCAGAATTTTTTTAGCAAGTCCTTCCTGAAGTAGGTAGTTACTGGCAATCGCAATATCGTTCAATAAACAAAAACCTTCACCTCTATTCGTGAAGGCGTGATGGGTGCCACCTGCAATATTCATTGCTACGCCAAACTGTTTCGCATAAAGCGTGCATTGCAACGTTCCCTGAGCAATAACGATCTCACGATTCACCAACTCTCTCGTTAAAGGAAATCCTGTTTTCCTGATTTCCTGGGGCGATAGCGACAATGATTGCAGTTTGTTCCAGTAGTGCATGTCATGCGTTGCCAGAATCCACTTCTCTTCAATGGCTTTAGGATGAAAAATATTCTCCTCCTTGATGGTTCCTTCGTGAAGAAGTTGCTCAGGCAGCACTTCATACTTGCTCATGGGAAACCGGTGATTAGGCGGCAACGGCAAAACGTATGATTCATCCCATGCTACCTTAAGCATGCCGTTAATCTTTTTTCAATTTGTATTCCCACTCCCAAACGTCTCCATCCTCCGGATCGTTTACGATGCCTATGAATTCAAAAGAATTCTTCGCCAGAATGCGCGCGGAGAAATTTCGTTCAGGAAGAGTGCGTGCTGTTATCGTTACTGTTGGATCAGTCTTCAACGATAATTCAACCAGCATCTTACACACCTGTGTACCGATTCCCTGTTGTTGATAAGGTTCAAATGTTCCATACGCAATCTCAACACGATTGTTGACGGGCTTGCCTTTAAACGCTGCTGCGGCCACCAGCCTGTTGTTCCTTCTCACGTAATAGCTTATCCAGGGCGGTTCGTATCCAACTTTCTTGAAGTAATCAATCGTGGCGTAAATACTCGCCTGACAAAGCGGATCGCTGGTAAACTCGCGATTATCTTCCAGTCGTTCTTTGATCGGAATTAACTCCATTTGCTATTTGGCGAGCTCAATGCTTCTCTTCGTGTTCATGCTTTTCGCCACTTCCATGCCAAGCCTCCATTATTTCATGAAACTGATCATGAATAGTATGAAGCGTGGTACCCACCTGATCTTCCGGTGCGCCATCTTTCACATCATTTGACAAGGCTCGCAAATCTGTCTTCAGCTTTTCAAGCTTCGCCTTCATCTCCTCGTTGTTCACTTTTTCGGGCAAAGGAGCTGCTGCCCATTTGTCGGCTTCATCTGCTAATTGGTTCATCAACCGCATAGCAGGTTCTACATTGCCCGAATCTTTCAACGGATGAAATGCCTCCGCCATTGTCATGTGAAACGCATCCATTTCCGGCCATTCGTCCATTTCTCCGGCTGCGCTCTCTTCTTTCTTTGCGCATGAAAGAGCAAGCACTGCAAATGCCAACGCGATCAATCCAAATTTCAGTTTCATGTTCAATCAGTTTTAGTATTCTATTAATCTTGTAAATTTTTCTTCCGGTATTTCAGATAGGTACCTGTGCTGCGAACGCCCCGCTTCAATAGATCAAAATAAAGTGTAGCGTACAAGATGAGCGTCATCGCCCAAATCATCGACACATTGAAATAGAAAGTATCGTAAATTTTTCCTAAAAAATGCTTGGTGGGAATATAAAAATTACCTCTGAAGTCAAATGCGTTTTTTGGTCGGTGGTCTTGAAAATAGATGGGATAAATTTTCTGAACAAGCTCTCCCCTCCACTCTACAATGCGCGTTGGATCGTTGGAGTTTTCCACCATGCTCGTGACCGATTCGTTTTGATAATCTCTCTGCATAGCTTCATACTCTCTCAATTGTTGCGGACTCGCTGTCAACTTCTTAATTAAACCCTCCTTCTCGTCAGCTGCCTTCGTTAACCGCGCGCTATAGTATTTCTTCAACGTTGAAAGGAAATGAGAGGTCTTCACATAAACCGTTGAATCAAATTTTCCAATGACCAAACGATTGACTTCCGGTAGTTTGTCTTCACCCACGGTCTGCAACTCATGCGTTATCTCATTCCTTAGAATATCCAATGCGGGCTTTATTGGATTCGTGTCTTTTGAATCGCGCCATCTTTGTCGTTCACTCACTACAAGAGCTAATCGCGATTCCAACTCGGGAATGTAGTAAACGCGCTTGTATTCGGCCAGCGCCAATTGCTGGTCGTAATCATAAAACTGTTTTTCAAACGGGTTGTCTTTAAATTGCGTAACCATATACGCTTCAAACGCCCATCGCGAGGCCATGAATTCGCCCATGATGGGAACGCCTTTGGGAGTACCCACTTTTGGATTAAACTTATCAAAACTGATCACTACTCCACTTAGAAGTAATTGCGGGATGATGAGAATAGGTATGAGAATATAAATGGTGACCGCTGAATCAAACGCAGACGAAATGTTCAAGCCTAACATATTTGCAAAGCACGAACACGAATACAAAATCAACCAATAGCGCATCTCTCCCAGCGGAATCTCGAGCACCAGGTCTCCCACCATAATAAAAGCAATCGTCTGAATGGCTGAAATCACGAACAGCACCAGCACTTTAGAAAGGAGATAACTTCCTCTACTTAGGTTTAGAAACTTCTCTCGCTTTAAAATCTTTCGGTCATGAAAAATCTCTTCCGCGCTCACGATCAATCCAACAAACAAGGCAACTACGATGCTCATGAAGAAATACACCGGGATATTATCATTGCCATAAAACGTGTATGTTGAGCCGGCATCGTTGTATTTAATGAAGTAGCCAATGAACAACGCCAGCACAGGAGACAGAAGTGCATTGATTGTCAGGTATTGACTGTCCGAAATTTTGGAAAGCACGTTGCGTTGAATGAATACCGCCAGTTGCCTGAAGCGATTTGGAATCTTTTGCGTGATGGGAAGCGGATCGGTTATCTGCTTGATCTTGGGTAACTTAATCTTTTGCTTAAAATATTGATACCACTGACCCGGTGAAATCTTTCGTGTGTGCGTGAAGCGTCCAAACTCATTCACAACCCGAGTTTCAATAATATTAAAAACCTGTTCGGGATTGATGTTACCACATTCCGGACAAGCTCCCGGTGTTTTATACGCAGCGTTTATAATTTCCTGGAAATACGAAACTGACTCAACTGGATTTCCATAATAAATCTGGAATCCGCCAACATCTAAAATCAGAAGTGTATCAAACATTTTGAATATGTCCGATGATGGCTGATGAATTACCACGAAAATCATTTTGCCACGCAAGGACAATTCCTTGAGCAGGTCCATGATATTTTCCGAATCGCGTGAAGACAATCCGGAGGTAGGCTCATCAACAAAAAGAATGGTTGGCTCGCGAAGAAGTTCTAGTCCAATGTTCAATCGCTTGCGCTGACCTCCACTGATTGTTTTCTGAAGCGGTGATCCTACTTTCAGATTGCGTATCTCCGACAAGCCAAGACTCAGTAAGACTTTTTCAACAAGATCGCTTGTCTGCTTTTTCGAGTAATGACTAAAGCATAGTCGTGCAGCGAAATAAAGATTTTCAAAAACAGAAAGGTCCTCGATGAGCAAATCATCTTGCGGAATGAATCCGATCACACCTTCCACTTTTTCAGGATCATCGTGAATATTAATTCCGTTGATCAACACGCGGCCACTGGAGGGTCTCTCCGATCCGTTCAACACACTCAGCAACGTAGACTTTCCAGAACCGCTGGCACCCATCAAGCCAATAAGTTTACCGCCTCGCTCGGCAATACTTACGTTTTGCAATCCGGCCCGACCGCTTTTGAAATGATAGAAAATGTGCTCGGCCACGAACGAAATATCTGAATCGCTCTCCTCCATCAAAAACTTACCTACTACATCACTATAATAAATGGGATCGACCTTATTGCCGCGAATAGTGCTTCCTGTTGGAAACACATCAATCTTCCGGCTCTTCAACGGAACGCTGTTCAGCGTAAGCGAAGTAATGCCAAGATATTTAATGAAATAAGTCTCAATGTCAGCCAGTCTTAAAATAGCAATCAACCCCGTCAGGTTTTTGGAGACTATTCTTGGGCCGGGATGTTCAATAGCGTCAGAGCCTTCGTCAATAACGAGTATTTGTTTCGATGTCAGCTCTTCGATGTCCTGCCCGATCACAAACGAGCGCATGGCTTGCAAATCCTTCAGTGGTATCTTCAGCGCTTCTCCAATGTAAAAAATCAAATTACCCTGACGTTCGGAGATTTCATTATCAGCAAAGACGAGCTCAATGATCTTTACAATCAAGACAGCTTTCTGCTGCATGGTCAGTGCCTGATTCACCTTCTTTGAAATCGTCATGATCTGCGCCCAGTCATCTACAAACTGAAGAGTCTCCTCGTCTACATTTGCAAGATCGGGGCTGGCCACTCGCTTGTTCACTTTACAGAAGTCGTCAAAAAGGTTCAGGTAGTATCGCAGCGCCTCCTGATTGAGGTGAAGGGCAAGAAACTCTTTTATATTGGCGCGCTCATCTTCGGTGATGCGCTCTTTCGCAACAATGGCAAAAAGTTGGATGATTGCTTTGAGCAGTTCTTCACTCATTTTTTCTGTACCAGCAAAGCTTCCAAATTAAACCATCGCGTGGTGAAAGACAATTAATTGATCAAAGTTTTGCGCTCGCAATCGGTAGTCATTTCATAATTCATGATTAAATGTTTTCTTTGTTTATATTAAAAAATCAAAATGGTATGAATAAGTTAAGTCTGGTTCTTTTGGTCATGATTTCCATAATCGCGTGCGATTCAGCAAAAGCACAAAACTCCATTCTGTGGGAAATTTCCGGCAATGGACTGAAGTCTCCATCCTATCTGCTGGGTACGTTGAAATTTATTGGCGAAAGAGAATTTTACATGCCGGCACAAGTTACCAGCAAACTTAAAAACTGTCAGATTTTTGCCATCGAAGATCAGGTAGACCATCACGCACAGCACGAATTGAATAAAGCGCTGCATTTCCCGAAGGGACAATCGCTTGCAACTCAGCTTAAGCCGGAAGACTATAGAACAGTTCAGGAGTTCTTTCAAAAAGAATTTGGAATTGGAAAAGCTGACTTCGAGTCAAAATACGCACACATAAAACCCCTCGCGCTTTCTATTTTGATGACCAGATTATCATTGGGCGAGAAAGTACGATTTTATGATATCGAGCTACTGAAATTTTCAAGCAAGAATAATCTCGAGAGCTATAGCCTAGAATCTGTTGATCGGGAATCTGAGGCACTCAATAAATTTCCGATGGACGACCAGGTGAAGGCACTGCTTCACAGTGTGGCTAATTTTGAAAAGCAAAAATCAGAATATAAGAAGCTGATGGCCGACTATTCGGCAGGAAATCTTGAAGAGATATTTGAATACACGCTACATCCAACCGAAAATAATCCATTGTTTCTGGAAGAATTCTACTACAAAAGAAATGAAGAGTGGCTCCCTAAAATTGAAAAAATGATGGCCGATCGACCATCATTTATTTCGGTGGGTATTTCTCATTTGGAAGGAGACCGCGGTTTGCTGACTTTGTTAAAATCAAAAGGATACACCCTAACCGGCATCGCCACTAAAAACTAGCCGATTCGTTTTGCAGCCAGGTCAGCCAGAATTAAAAGACCTTCGCGCAAATATTCATCGTTCAACTTCTGAAGCTCATCAACAGGCAAACCTTCTTTGTTGGTCACCTTGGTGTCCAGCTTGTCGTTGAGAGCTTTCTTTTTCTCAGCTTCTTCCATTTCCTTTTTACGCTTCGCTTCGTTTAGTGAAACCGTTGTTTCGGAAAGACTGCTCTTTAGCTCCTGAGTTTCAGCCATGTATTTCTTAAGACTATTGTCAAATTTTGCACGTTCGGTGTAGGACTTGTTGAGGCCCGCCAAAACTTTGTCGCTTATATCAGGCAGGCGCTGAAAAGAAGTTGAACCGATAACATCCCATGGTAAAGCGCTAGGACTTGAGCTCTCTCCATATTGCTTGGCATCTAATGCGCTGGGTAACTTGATATCGGGAGTTACACCCTTATTCTGTGTGCTGCTGCCTGTAACACGGTAAAACTTTTGCAACGTCAACTTCAATTCCCCCACCTCTTCCTTGTCGTTAATGAATCGACTAAGGTCAAGCACCTGCTGTACCGTACCTTTTCCATAGGTTGATTCACCTACAATTACACCACGATGATAATCCTGGATGGCACCGGCAAAAATCTCAGAAGCCGAGGCACTGAATCGGTTGGTTAACACCACTAACGGGCCTGAATAAACAACCTGTTGATCGTCATCCAGCCCAACCTCTACCTTGCCAGCTGAATTTTTCACCTGAACAACGGGGCCTTCCTTAATAAACAGACCTGTCAGATCAATCGCTTCTGTCAAAGAACCTCCGCCATTGTTTCGTAAGTCCATCACTATGCCGTCAACGCCCTCGGTTTGTAATTCGCTGATCAGCCGCTTCACATCACGAGTTGTACTTCTGTAATCCGGATTCCCTTTTTGATATTCATCAAAGTCCATATAAAACGATGGAAGATTGATGACGCCCAATTTTAGATTACGTCCATTTAATTGGTAATTGATCGTGCTCTTCTTGGCGGCCTGATCTTCCAACTTAATTTTATCGCGCACCAAAGTTATTTCCTTGGAGGGTCCGGTCACGCCAGTTTGTGCTGGCAAGAAACTAATCCGCACCGTTGTTCCCTTCGGTCCCTTGATCAATTTAACCACCTCATCGATGCGCCATCCAATCACATCCACCATCTCTCCATCCTTTCCCTGGGCTACACCAATAATAAGGTCGTTGTTGTGTATCTGGTCAGATTTCTCAGCCGGACCACCGGGTAAAATTCGGGCTACCTTCGTATAATCGTTTTCGGCCTGAAGTTGCGCACCAATGCCCTCGAGCGACAAACTCATGCTCTGCTTAAATAATGCCGATGCTTTGGGCGAGAAATAGTTGGTGTGCGGATCATAAGACTCCGTGATGGCATTCATATACACGTTAAAAACATCCTCACCAGAGAACTGCGAAACAGACTTGATGAACCGATCGTATCTTTTTTTCAGAATATCCTTTATCTCGCTGGAATTCTTTCCGGTAAGTTTTAGTCCAAGTGCTTGATTTTTGATTGTCTTTCTCCAGATTTCATTGAGCTCGGCCTCACTTGCCGGCCAACTTTCTTTATCCCGGTCTGTTTCATAATATTCGTCCACCGAATAATCGAATTCTTCTCCGACCAGAGTATTCATCACATAATCCATTCTCTCTTTATAACGCTTGCGGAATACGTTATAAATTTCATAAGCAGGTTGGACGTTCTCATTGCGGGTTAAATCGTCAATGGCAAACCGATACTTCTCAAACTCCTTAAGGTCGGCCGCTAAAAAATAGGATTTGTTGTTATCTAGCTCCTTGATGTATCGATCCAAAATGGCAGAGGAGAGTGAATCGTTAAGATGCAGCTTCCGATAATGATTATTATCCAGCACATACGAAATGACTTTGGCCTCCTTTCCATACACGGGCTTCGATTTCAATTCCAGCGTATCCGCGGAAGCGAAGCCGAATGAAAATGAACTGCCACAGGAGAAGGCAGCACAGATCAACCCCAACACGATTTTCCTGCTCATCTTGATTATTTTTTATTCGTAACGATTACTATGCAAAAGAGGTGCCCTAAATTTTACGAACGGGCCTACGCCACTTTATCAATGTCAAATTCTGATATAAACTTTTGAGCCTGCTCTAATGACTCAAACTCGTAGAACTTCTTGCCCGCCAGAGTTGAGTGAATCTCGACCTTGATCAGTTCAATTCCACGAGTATTCCGTTTAATCTTGGGCTTCTCCAGTGTATAATCCTCTCCCTGCTTTTGTGAAATGTGAAACTGGGTAGCTCTTACATTCTTGCAATAGGAGCACTGATAATTTTTAACAAGTTCCTTAGGCGATCCGTCTTCATGGGTTTCTACAATCTCTTCCTTCACCACTCGCATTGTAAAGAATCCGCAGTTTCCGCATTGTAAAGCAGTAAGATGCCCCTGATATTTTTCGATCTTGATATCACCGGTTTTTTCATCAATCCAAACATCATAATCTATAGAAAAGACGTTCTCCTCAGCCTGCATTCCTTCTTGCAGGTGAACATCCTCTTCATCTTCACTGAGAAGTCTCATTTTGTTACCTGTCTTTGGGTTAATGCGAGGGGTGTAGCGAAGCTTCTTTAGTTTCAGATTCAACCGCGTGGGGTAGTAATAATCCAGAATCAAGGATGCTACATAACCGACCAATGTCACACCGGCCAGGGAAATAAATAAAAGCACAAAGAACCAGGTACCTACATCCTTGCCTGCACCATACAAATTGATAAGCAGACCCAAACCTAGGCCAACGCAATAAAATACCATCTTCAACCACTTGATTTCATTCGCATTTACGAAATCATATTTCTCTTTGTAATCAGTTATTGCGGACTGACGCAATAAGTAAACCAGGTAGATAACAATTGCTAACGTGAGAAAAACAATAGACCCTACTATCATCCCATTGTGCCATGCCGTGAGGAACGGACTTTCCTGAACTTCTTCCATAGATGTTTTAAAAAAATTTAACTTTTAAAGGTAAAAATAAATCTGAATAAGACGATTCGTAAGATTGCTGACTGGCATTTCCAATTTGTTGGGTGCCGGGAAAAACTCTTTATGCTTGAAGTTCCAAACTCATTCTTGGAAAGATTTGGATGTACATCAACCGGTCACTTCCATCGACTAAACGAATTCATGGGCCCAAAAACATTGAAACGAAATTATTTTTTATTCATCAAAATCGCTGAAAACGCTTCAAAATTGCCGATTCATAGAAATTTTTGTGCAAAATTCCACGTTATTATTTGTTTAAATCGGATAAATAATATTATAATTGTGTAATAATACACAATTATATGAACGACTACGAAAAGAAAAAACTGGAAATGGAGCTGAGAAACTTCACTGCAAGAAATTTCGAAAGGCCAAGTAATTGTAGAAATCTTGATCAGATAAGATTCTATGTCAGGGAGTTATGCAGCAAGATTGAAGAGTATGAAAATCGATTCAATTACGTTCCTAGCTCGGCTTATTCATTGTTGGCTCAGTACAATACTGTACAAAACCAATTGCTATACGCTGATTTCAGAACCACCTATCGGTGAGGGGATTATGAAGTACATCCCCTCCCCCATTCCAATCCGATATGATTTCATGTATAGCGCAACGGCTAACAAGTCGGGACGTATGCAATATCACAAGGTGAGGCCAGGCCACAGTAAATTGCGAATCAGCCGAACAGAGTTTATTAAAGCCTACAATGATGCCCAGATCATTGCCATCAACCCGCTGCAGCTTCGCGGGCAAGAATTAGTGTTTCAGTTCGAGTTCTATGTCTGACTACTATTTAAGGATTCGCTCCAGATCAGCAGGCGAATAACCAACTGATTTTATTGTCTTGTTATCTGACGTTCTATAGACCAACCATTTATCGCCCTCTTTTCGGTAATAACATTCGGTGCCATCCTTGTCCTTATAAAATTGAACCGTCTTAGCAGCTTCCTCCTCGGAATTGCATGCCTTGCTCATATTAGACCGCTGAACCTCATTGAATAGTTCGTTGAATTTCTCACCAAGCCCAAATTCAAGTACAGCCCCCGACAGAACATACTGAATGTCGCAAAGAGCATCCGCAATCCCCACAATATCTTTCTCCAGGATTGCCACTTCCATTTCCTTAAGTTCTTCGGCAATCAGTGCTACTCTCAGCCGGCAACGCGATTCGTCTGGAATAGTTGGAGTTTCTAAAATCGGATGCTTGAATGTCTTGTGAAACTCAGCAACGAGGCGAAGGGAATCAGGTTGTTTCATGAAATAGAATCGGTTTAAAAATGAAAGTCTAAAAAAACGAAAATACTCAGAGTTAAAAAAACGAGTTTTTAACTTTAGATAATACCGGATAAAACATTTGGCTCACAGATAGTTATATCATTTTAGTCAAAATCAGCATTAATTAAATTCAGTGTATAGATTAACCTGAGGAGCCTTATATTTGGGGCTTTTATTTTATTCGAATGACGAGAAATTTTGTTGAAGAGCTGCGTTGGCGAGGGATGATACACGACATCATGCCGGGAACAGAGGAGCAATTGAAAAAAGAAATGACCAGCGGCTATATTGGGTTCGACCCTACCGCAGATTCTTTGCACATCGGCCATCTGGTTCAAATCATGACGCTGGTGCAATTTCAAAGAAGTGGCCACAAGCCATTTGCTTTGGTTGGCGGTGCAACAGGAATGGTTGGTGATCCCTCCGGAAAATCTGCGGAAAGGAATCTGTTATCTGAGGAGGTGCTTCGCCACAACGAATCTTGTGTGAAAGCTCAGCTTGAGAAATTTTTGGATTTCCAAACGGGAGCCAACTCAGCTGAGATGGTGAATAATTACGACTGGTTTAAGAACTTCAATTTCCTTGAATTCATACGTGACGTAGGTAAACACATCACCGTAAATTACATGATGGCGAAAGACTCGGTTCAAAAGCGGCTTGAATCAGGTTTGTCGTTTACCGAATTCACTTACCAATTGGTGCAGGGCTACGATTTCTATTGGTTGTACAAGAACAAAAATTGTAAACTTCAGATGGGTGGTTCAGACCAGTGGGGAAACATCGTAACTGGCACAGAGCTTATCAGAAGAAAAGCGGAAGGTGAAGCATTTGCGCTCACCACACAACTGATTAAAAAAGCAGATGGCACTAAATTCGGAAAGACAGAAGGCGGAAATGTTTGGCTGGATCCTAAACGTACGTCCCCGTATAAGTTCTATCAATATTGGTTGAACGTCTCTGATGAGGATGCAGCTAACTTCATCAAGATTTTCACAGAATTGACGCGCGAACAAATCGAACATCTGATTGCAGAGCACGCGGCTGCCCCTCACCTGCGAAAGCTTCAACTTGAGCTGGCAAAAGACATCACGACCCGGGTGCATTCTCACGATGACTATGAAAGTGCCGTCAAAGCTTCGAACATCCTGTTTGGCAATTCCGTGACAGAAGATTTGCAAAGCCTGGATGAAGATACGCTCCTTTCCGTATTTGAAGGAGTTCCTCAGACGTCAATTGCCCGATCAACATTTGAAAGCACAGCCAGCGTTACCGATTTGCTTTCGGAGGTAACGCAAGGCAAGATTTTCCCATCAAAAGGAGAAGCACGCAAGATGATACAAGGTGGCGGTGTAAGTATCAACAAAATCAAAGTGGTAGATCCAAACCAGAAACCTGATTTCAAACTTCTCCAGAGTCGTTATCTATTAGCACAGAAGGGTAAGAAGAATTATTACCTCATTACGATTAATGAGTAACTCAATTACGTGGAGACAAGCGTTGAATCTGAAACGATTCAGGGCTCATGCTTTTATTTCACTTGTTGCGGCCGCGCTCATTCTATCTTCTATTTCGTATTTCTTCAATCACATCTTGCTGCCAAAACCAGGCATCGTATTAGACGATTTCATCCTAAATCTCTTCACGCCTATAGATTGGTCATGGATTATTTTTGGATTGATCTACTCGTCTGTTCTGCTGACGATCGGCTTCAACTATACGAAACCCTTCGTAATTCTGTTGGGCATAGAGACCTATGTAGCAGTTAACCTATTCCGGTTCATTACCCTGTATGCAATCACGTTAGAACCTCCAGTTGGTATTATTGCCTTAATCGATCCCGTCATCACTAAAATTGCTTACGGTGATGTGGTTTATTTGAAGGATCTATTTTTTTCAGGACACGTTGCTACGATGACGCTGCTCTTTCTTTTGGAACAGAACAGATTTCGAAAAACTCTTCTGGCAATCACCACCTTACTGGTTGCGTTTTTTATCCTTTGGCAACACGTCCACTATTCGGTTGACGTCCTGTTTGCTCCGCTTTTTACCTGGTTTATATTTTCGCTCATCCAAAGAATTCAAAGACATCATTTTCGGGAAGCCTAACCGTTTTCAGTGGTTAGAAACAAATAATGGCCATTTCCAACCTATAATTTCAATATTACGTTACAGAGTTTTAGTTAAAATTGCCTTAATTTGAGGTTAATACTTAGATAAAAAGTAGAGCATGGCAAACAACAGCGCTTCATCATCACCGAACTCCAATTACCCGTTATTTCAACTGGGTGAAAAACTGACAGCTGAGCAGTTGGAGTTTTTTGAGAAAAATGGGTTTATTCACTTCAAAAATTTCATAAGCAAAGAAACCGTCAAGCAACTTCTGGATGAATCTGCTAAAATTCAGGATCAGTGGATTCGGGAGGATATAAAATCGATTAACGGAGTTCCTATTAAGTACGGAACCGATGTGGATGGCAAAAAGATAGTTCAGCGCTTTGCCTTTCTTAACCAGCACAGCGACATATTCTCTAAACTTCTAAAGGACGAGCGTCTGAAATCTCTTTTCGATTTTATTCCCGAACACGAATGCCGCATTGGAGAAAATGAAAAAGACGGACTGGTTTTCAATCACTATATCAACACCGAAAACAGCAACTACAGTCAATTGGGTTGGCATACGGATGCCTTACGTGATATTTTTTACGGCCAAAAAGTAATGCCAATGCTCAACGTGGGCATGCACTTAGATAATTCTTCAACCGACAATGGAGGCCTGAGGATTATCCCGGGTACACACAACAAAGGACTTGCAACTCTGCTTTTTAAGAAAGTATACTTCATCAGCCACAAGCCGGACAAAGCAGAATTGGGTCTTAACGTTGAAGCAGGAGATTTAACTGTTCACGATGGAAGATTGTGGCATCGCGTTGCGCAATCTCCTTTTGTGGGTGAGAAAAGTCGCAGGAGAGTAATGTACGTTCCCATCATTTGCGGCAAATTCATTCCAAAGTCAGAGCACAGCAAACCAATGCTGTATCAGCGATTGATGACATTAACTGACAAGTAGATTCAATGGCATATGCACTTATTACAGGTGGCAGTGGTGGAATTGGTCTGTGCCTCGCCCGTGAATTGGCAAAACAGAAACACGACCTTCTTTTAGTGGCACGGTCAGGCGACCAATTAGCTACACTGTCTAAGCAACTTGTAAGCGAATTTGGAATAAAGGCTAACTACCTGAGCCTCGACCTTTCAAAACCCAATGCTCATAGTGAAGTCAAGTCCTGGCTGGACAAAAACTCTTACCCCGTTGACATTTTGATTAACAATGCGGGTTATGGCATCTGGGCGCCCGTTGAGAGCACAAGTTTGGACGATCTTACCAACATGATGCAATTAAACATGAACACGCTGGTGAGTTTGTGTTATACGTTGCTGCCTGAATTAAAGAAGCATTCTAAGTCATACATCTTAAATGTGGCAAGCACGGCTTCCTATCAAGCCGTACCCACTCTCACGACCTACGCGGCCACAAAAGCATTCGTAGTCCTTTTCACGAGGGGACTTAGAAGAGAGCTGAAGAAATCAAATATTTCGATATCGTGTTTGAGCCCCGGTGCTACGTCAACCGGATTTGTTGATCGGGCCGGAATGCAAGCCATGAAAGAGCGCGCTGACAAATTCAGCATGAGTCCTGAAGCTGTTGCCAAAATCGGAATAAAGGGGATGTTTAATGGCAAAGCAGAAATTATCCCTGGCTTTACAAATTGGTTCAGCGTTAACCTTACCTATTTCGTTCCCAAGGGTTTAACAGAAAGTGTTGCAGAAGCTCTTTATAAGACCAATTAAGTCTACTGTGTTCGCACAACGAAGGTGATCTTACCCGTGGAGACATCCGGCACGGCTGCTCCGGACTTTTTGGAGAATGTTAATTTTTCGATCGCTTCCTTGCAAGCTTTTTCAGCCTCAATGCTGAGTGTTTTCTCTAAAACGCGATAGCTGATGATTTCGCCATTGTCGTCTACTTTTATTTCAAAAATGATTTTGCCATTTGATTCGTTACCCGGAATATTTGGTCTCGGAATCTGGTCCCAATTCCATCCGGCCAGGTCAAGCCCCACTCCTCCTCCGCCACCACCTTGCTTACCATAAAGCGCTGTAGCATCCAACGATCCCTCTTCACTACCCTTGTCTCCGACCTTCTTTTTATCATCACCTTGATTGGCAGGCTTTGGGGTTCCCTTGTCTTCGGTGGGCTTCACTTCAGCAACTTTGACTTCACTTTTCTCTTCCTTCTTTTTGTCTTCCTTTATCGGTTTGACTTCTGTTTCCTTCTTCGTTTCCTTAACCACCACCGGGCTCTCCTCTTTCGATACAGGTTGCTCAACTACCTCCTCTTTAGGGGTGGTCTCTTCTTTTTTTTCATCCTGAGATTCTGTGATAGTTTCGTTCGCGGGAGGCTCATCTGTTGGCGTTTCTTCCGCTGTAGCAGGCGTTTCAGGTTGGATATCTCCGCTGCCCTGATTATCCAAACCAAAATTTAATTCAATGCCATATTCCGGAAACGGGGGGTTAGGTGCACGCCACGCCATCATAAAAAGAAAAGCAAGTAGGATGGCTGCATGTATACCCAAAGAGGTAAACATGGCGATCATCTTATTTTTCTTTTCCCGCTGATCGGTCATCTATTTCGGAACGGTTGCGATGGAGACTTTTGCTTTCAATGATGAGGCAATACCAGCCACGTAAACTCCTTCTTCCCATGGCACGCTTTTGTCGATATGAAGAATAACCACGCCTTCTTGCCGGCCAAGTTTAGTTTTCAATACCGACTCAATAGAAGCCTTTGTCACTTGCTTGTCATCAACATAGTATTTCAAGTCCTTGGTAACTGTGATCGAAACCTTTTGCACTTCAATCGTGCTGGCTTTACTGGATGGTAAATTCACAGGCAATCCAGATGGTGTTACAAAGGATGATGTGAGCATAAAAAAAATCAACAGCAAAAAAATTAGATCGGTCATGGAGGCCATACTGAAGGCCGCATCCACTTTATTTCTGGATTGAAGATTCATTGCCTAACGAGGTTCTTGTAACAAGTCGATAAACTCAATTGCCGAATATTCCATCTTGTGAACTACTTTGGAAACTCTCGTGACTAGATAGTTATAACCCAGGTAAGCAATAATACCCACAATCAACCCGGCAACTGTTGTGATCATGGCAGTGTAAATACCATCAGCAAGCAATTTTGGACTTACCGAACCTTCCTCTTGCGCAATGGAAATAAATGCCTGCACCATACCGATAACCGTTCCAAGGAAACCCATCATGGGTGCCGCACCCGAAACAGTGGCTATGATAGAAAGATTTTTCTCCAGCTTGAACAGCTCTATCTTGGCTACGTTCTCCACAGACGCTTCAATGTTCTTCAAAGGGCTACCTATACGGGCCACTCCCTTTTCAATCATGCGTGCCACAGGAGTATCGAACTGTGCGCATAATATCTTGGCGCCATTCATATCGCCTTTCAAAACCAACTCCTTTATCTTACCCATAAACACACCGGGATCCTGGTTAGCCCGATTTATGGTAAGGATGCGTTCTACAAAAATGTAGATGGCTACAAAAGACGCCAGCACGATAGGAATCATTAAAATACCTCCGGCCTTTGCCAGTTCCCAAACTGAAATTGCTTGATCCGGAGTTGCTTCCGGGTTGGTAATAATCTGAGCTAACATCATATAAGTTTAAAAAATAAACAGGTACTGAAAAAAAGACACAACTATCAGACCAAACTACACCCGCAATGGGTAACGATCAATACTTGATTACCCAAACACCATCGCCATATTCCGTCTTAGCGGCATCGGCATTTGTTTGTGCCAGAGCAAATGTATCGTAGTCACCAATCGCCAAACGGTTGAACTTCCATTTACCAAACGGTGGTATCACTTTGGTGCTAACACCTTTTGCGCTCAGTTTCTTTGCGTAGTCCATGGTCAGGTCTGCATCCACGGCACTGGTGATCACAACATAGTAACGTTTTGTTGGCGCACTTAGTATTTCTATAGTTCCTTCAGCAGGCTTGGCGTTGGCAGCTGCCTCGGCTTCAAGTCGCTTACGCTGAGCTTCTTCTCTTTCTCTTGCCTCCCGTTCTGCCTTCTCCCGCTTTTCCTTCTCAATTTTTGCAAGCTGTTCTTGCTTTTCTTTCTCGGCCTTGGGTATGTACACAAATTTATAAATCAGAAATCCTGCAATGACCACAACCGCAGCTATTACCAAACCAATAACAACGGGTGCCTTGGATCTCTCTTCCACCGGTTCGGAATAAGAATAGCTGGATTCTGCTTTCGGCTGTTCAGACTCACTCGTCTGTTCTTCTGATGTCGATTCCTGGTTTACAGTTTCAGCACCTGGTTCAGTAGTGGCCTCTGGTGAAACACTCTCCGTTCTATCGATAGGTTTGTAATCAATGTCAGGCAAGCCGAAGCTATCCGCATCGTTTGTGTTCTCTAGGTTTTCGTCTGGAAGATCTTCGTTAGTCTTTTTGCGTTTAGCCATTGCGATTGGTTTTTAACGGTATTAATACAAAAATAACGTAAATTTCTTCAAATAATAGCATCAGAAGCTCCAGCTAATCCCTCCCATCGCCTGAAATCCCCGCACGGGATAATTCAAATAAACCTGATACTGGTTCGACAGTATGTTATTGCCTTTCAGAAAAACAGAAAATTGTTTTGACACGAAATAATCGACTTTCACATTAAGGTCAAGTGCGGGTTTTAACTCCACCGTCTTCAATAGCTCTGAGTTATATGCCTTGATTCCTCCTTGCCCAATGAAATCAACATTCAGCAAAAGTTTTTTGTAGATATTATAAGTTGAATTAAATCTTACCCGATACTTCGGCCGATGATATGCTTCGGCAAGTTTATCGGTGGAATAATTAAAGTAGTCACCTCTCAAATTCAGTTTCACGACTTCGGAGTGTGCAAAGCTTAATTCGGCAAAGAGATTGGTGCGTTGCGTGTTGCCGTTGTCATAGATCACATCAAACTTCGCGCGATTAGCGATTGAGTTCTGATAAAAATAAAGTCCTTTCAGATTAGCATAAGAAGCTCCTGCACCAAAGCCCACTTTTCTTCCGAGCTTACCTTTAAGACCACCATAAAAATCGAGCGATCTGTTTGTATTAAAGATGTCAAGATTCCTGTTGACCCAAAGATTTTCGGCAGACAAAGTGTGCAACGATACCTTGTCAATATCTCCTGTTAAACCGGCATAAGCCTCCACAGTTTCCGCTAAACTGTAATCAGCCTTCAGGTTTGGATAAATATGAAACGGCCCAGACTTACCCAGTGAATCGTTTTCCAATGCAGTATTCGCGCCAATGGTTAGCCAAAGTTTATCAACCGCCTCGAAACGATAGGATGGTTTAATCTTCAAAAGATGTCGAGGGGCCGCATCGCGAAGCGAGTCCTTGCGGGCAATCAGAAAATAATCGGCCGCCAAATCAAGTTTTGATTTTTCGGAAACCTTATAACTACTATTAAAATTAAGGGCTACTTCGCTCTCCTTGGCTTTATAGTAGTCGCTCAGGTAGCTGAAGTTTGCCTTCAATGACACATTGAAATCCGATGGCTTTATATTCTCAATGTCCACACCAACGCTGCTGATGTTATACGATTGTCTGAACTTATCCCGATTCAACTCAACCGTAGTTGGCTTATAACCATAAAAGTAGCCTCCTCTGTTTTCATAGTTGATGTTGCCTCCAGTTGCCCATGAGCCGGCATACGCTTTTCCAAAAACAGAAACGGTTGAGTTTGTGCTTGCCGAATTTTTGTCATCAACCGGCCCCTTGCCAAAACTCTGATGATACAGATGTGCGCCATAGAATTTATTCTTGTCTCGCTTGCTGGTCACCCACCCCTCCAAATAAGGTGAAGAATAATTTCCCAAGCCAGCACTCAGATAATTTCCATAGATCTTACTGATGTCCTCCTGCTTTAATTTCAGAGGCCGAATCTGTGGATTGTAATCGGACGTATTGAACTTCAGGTTGGCAAACTCATACGTGATCTCAGGCTTGATAGGTTCCACCGGACGAGGTGGCACTTTTTCAAAATTGCGACTTGCATTGGGCAAAACAATCTGACGTTCCTTCACAATTTCTATCTCAACGTTTTCAATCTCACCTTCACTCTCCCACTGATCTTGCGCAAAACCAAAAGCGGGCACCAGGAACATTGCCCCAAAAATCAGTTTCACCAGCATGCTATATCGTTTCTTTCGATCCATCAGTTCTTTTGATTATCGGTTGTATCCTGACTTTGCTGCAGTTGCTTTTTCAATTCTGCATCATCAATTCGCTTCAACTTTTCTTTTGCCCGATCTTTAATGTGTTGAATGGGGAAGTTCTCAATCAGAGACTTCAACGTTGCCTTCGCTTGAAATAAGTTACCCATTGCTTCATAGTTATCCGACATCAGCAAGTAGGATTTACCAACCCACTCTACATAGGCTGCAAAAACGCTATTCAGGTTAACCAATGTCTCGTTGCTCAACTTGTATTCTTTGCTAAGGCTCTGTATCTCTGCCAACAGATATTTGGCTTCCGCACCATATTCGTCTTGAGCAGTATTGAGTGTATTAATGAATTCATCTTTGGCCGTTTCATAATCACCTTTGGCCATGGCCGACTTGCCCAGATAAACAGACGCCTTATTTTGAGCACTGGCATTGACATTTCCATTCTTGATAATTTCTTGTGCATAAAAAGAACAAGAATCGTACTGCGCCAAAAAGTAATGCGATTCCATCAACCCTGACAGTGCGTTGTACAGCTCCTTTTTATTGGTTGCAATCTTGGCGAGGTTGTGAAATTCCGGTAACGCCTTCTCATAGTGTCCTTGCCTGAATTCTAATTCCGCAATTCGGGCGGTGACTTTATTGGCAAATGAAAATGTTTGGTCGGGCTTTAGCGCATAATAAATCTCAAGAGCTTTGACCGCATCTTTAAGTCGATAGTAGGACTCGGCCTGATAATACTTAGCTTCTGCCAATCGCGGACTTTCCGGATAAGATGTTACATAGCTTCCAAGATTTTGAATAGCCTTGGCATAGTCCTGATTAAAGTACAATGTTTTCGCGGATTCAAACTCGACAATCTCAATTCCCTTTGCACCTGGGTTGGCTGATTTAAATTGAGTCATGTATTTATCAAACTCTGCCGAACGGCCAGCTAGATTCAAGGCTTCCTGCAAAGGCAACAAAACTTCATTCGTCAACGGGTGTGCAGGGAACAGTTCTAAAATAGCGATGTAATCATTAGATGTCTTATTGTAGTCTTTCAAATTATAATAAGATGACGCCCGTCTTAAATATCCATACGGTAAGAAGCGTGATGACTTACCCGAATTGATCAACCGTGTATAACCGGAAACCGATGCTGAGTAATTTCCCTGCTCGAAATCTATTTGAGCACGCTGAAAAAGTGCTTCATCTATAAAGCGAGACTGAGGATAGTTCTTAATGACAAGGTCAAGTTCAGCGGCTGCATCCGCGTATTTTCTTTGGATACTCAGAATTACTCCCGTTTGCAAATGGGCATAGTCAGTATCCGTTGAGTTGAATTGAACGGCCTTTTTGTATTGCGTCAAAGCATCGGGATACGCTTTGGTTACATAGTAGCAATCTGCGAACCTGATCAAGCCATCCGCATAGTTGCTATTGGCTTTTGTCGCGTGATTAGTAAATTCTTTAAAGTTGAAAAGTGCCCGATCATATTGCTGAAGATTGAAATATGCATAGCCCAGCCCGTATCTTGCCTTGGATGTCAACTCATCATTCTTAAATCCATCCAGTCCTAAAATGCTTTGGTATTGTTCAGCAGCTTGCTCATACTTCTTTCCAATTGAATAGGTTTCACCACACCAAAAAGCCGCCTCGGCAACATAACTCTGCTCAATGGGAAACTTCAGTGATTTCTCAAATGATACAACTGCGGACGGGTACTCCTCTTTATTGAAAAGCTCTATACCTTTTAACAAAGTCGCTTTCTGATAAGCACGATCAAGATTTTGATTGCGCTTGGGGAATGATTCAATGTATTCGATTGCCTTATTGTAATTATTAGCGTTCAAATAAGCATGCGACAATAACTCCTTTACTTCACTGGTGTGACTGCTGGATGGAAAGTCAACAACAAATTTCTCAAACTCAGTTATCGCTTTGTCGGGCAAGGCCAGGTCATAAGAAATCTTAGCCACCTGAAACGAACTCTCCTCCACCATTCGCCTGTCGGATTTAAATTTTCTGGCGTTGTCAAAGGCATTAAGCGCCAAAGGCCGTTGTTGCTGCTTCAGATAAATTGATCCCAGATAGTAGGACGAATAAAATCCAATTGAGTCACCATCCAGAGCAGACTGCTTCAACCAATCCAGCGCTTGGTTGTCTTGGCCCGTTGAAAGAGCTGAATAGCCCGCGCGAAACAGAACGCCTTTGTCGGCACTTCCAGATTTCTCTTCGAGATAATTTGTATATCCTTCAAGAGCGCTTTTAAAGTTTTGTTTCTTAAAGTTTGCTTCCGCAGAAAGCAGTTGGATTTCTTCAGCGTTGGTGAGATTGTCTTTCGTTTTCAGTGAAGCGATATAATTCAGCAGTTGATCATATTGGCGTTGCTTGTAATACAGATTGGCAATCAGATACGGAACCACAGTTGCGTAAGCTGGACTTTGTTCTGCTCGTTTTAAATCAGTGAGACTGATATCATACGATCCACTGGTGTACTCAATGTATCCAGCATAATAACTTGAAGCGGGTCCATATTGCCCGCCTTGTGCCTTGATGAAATTAAACTGATCAAGGGCATCTTTTAACTTTTTCTGATTGAAGAGACTATAACCCCATCTGAACCGACCAGAGTTTTGTTGTTCGGCCCCAAGTGCACGGAAGTCTGTCTTTCCAAAATAAGAGGAAGCTCTGACATAGTTCTTTTCATTATAAAAAAAGTTAGCGAGATCGTAGTATGCTGTTGCTGCCTTTGGGTGATTAATATTTAGTGCGATGAAATCTTCAATCAGTTTTTCGCCATCCGAATGATAAAGATTCAATGAGCAAAATGCTTTATAGTATTCCGCGTCTCCCCTCTTTAAATCTTGTGCGGGCGAAATGAATAAAAATTCGGTGAACGTTTGCCGGGCAGCACCAAACTCGCCATGTTCAACCAGATCTATTCCAGTTTTGAAAAGGCGTTCAGATTTTTTTTGAGACAGTAAGTCCTGCGCGTGAACAACAATAGAAAAACCCAGACAGATCAATACGAAGGCTGCTCTCTTCATTAAATGTTTTTTGGTACAACAGGGAAATCCAAAAAAAATTGCGGACTTCAGTTTAAAAAATTTACTCCATGCTCTAACTCAAAAAATGGAATTGCATGAACCCAAAGCTACTCAATAAAAATTTATTATCCATCACACTGAAATCAATTCTAATTTCCTTATAATAACTATGTCTTTAAACGCATGATGTAAAAATCCGTTGCTCAGTACATCAAACGAAAAACCAGCTCTTTCAATATCTGTCCTTCACTCTCTGATCCTGAGTTCACTCCTTTCAATTTAAGATCGGCTTGCTTCAAGCTTGAAATGTTGTCAATGATCTTAGATGTGCCATATCGTTGCAAAGCAGAGCTATAATCTTTAGCAGCAAATGGACTGATCTTGAGTAAACTAACTAAGTTGCGTTCGCTGTGATCAGAAGCTGTTGAGGCAATTAAAAGTTTGCTAAAGAAAGAATATAGAAACGCCACCAGTGGAATGACCGGATTCTTTTTTGTGTTGGCTTCAAAGTAGTTGACAATCTTGCTCGACAGAAACGAGTCTTTCTGAATAAGTGCTTTTTGTAATTCGAAAATATTGTACTCACGACTTATCCCCACCTGGCTCATCACTTGTTCGGTGGTGACGGGCTCCCCTTTCTGAACAGCAATCAACACTTTATCAATTTCGTTGGCCAACCGATTCAAATCATTGCCCACATATTCGCACAACATTCTAACGGCCCCGTCATCAATCTTAAATCCCTTATCTTTCACATACTCCATTACAAAGGGTGGCAGCTGATTTTCGTAGGTCTTCTTAAAGGTGGCTGATGTCGTAAGCTGTTCGATCTTTTTTCCAAGCTCCTTGCGTTTATCTAAGGTCTTGTGTTTGTGGCAAAGCACAAGCACTGTGGTGGGCACAGGTTTGGTGATATAGTCAAGCATGAGCTTAGTGCCCATATCTTTTTGAAGATCAGGAATATCTTGTGCTTCACGCACGATGACCAATTGCCGTGGCGCCATCATGGGAAATCGTTTGGCATTGGTAAGAATGGTGGCAACATTTACGTCCTTGCCATAAAAAATTACCTGATTGAAGCTTCTCTCAGAATCCTGAATAGCATGCGTTTCGATGTAGTTTGCAATGAGGTCGATATAATAGGTTTCTTCACCTTGCAGCAGGTAGACAGGATCGAACTTCCCTTTTCTTAAATCAGTTAATATTTCTTTCGCAGCAGGATCCATCAGCTCACTCTTCTTTTATCGGCCAAGTTAAAAGCTGTTACGGTTCCAACCAAAGCTCCAGCTAAATGAGATTCCCAGGAAATTCGCGGATCAATAGGTAAGACACCATAAAAAATTCCTCCGTAAATAAATAGTATGCCAATTGAGATCAGAAGAGAAACAAAATCCTTTCGAAGTAATCCGAAAAAAATCAGAAATGCAGAAAGACCATAAATCAATCCACTCGCCCCTATGTGATAGGATACCCGCGGACTCAGGAGCCATACAAGCGCATTGGTATAGAAATAACATCTAAAGAATACGATTTTTCCTATGCGTTCGTAAAAGAAAAACAACACCGAACCAAGAAACAGTA
The DNA here is from genome assembly GCA_044222145.1 of Cyclobacteriaceae bacterium. Lineage (GTDB taxonomy): Bacteria > Bacteroidota > Bacteroidia > Cytophagales > Cyclobacteriaceae > ELB16-189. Next base: position 11,244 of record JBGANU010000011.1, on the reverse strand, counting down.
ATGGCAATGTGTTAGATATCAAATGTGATAAGCTACCATGAATAATGGGTGCCGTAAAAATTCCAATCAGTCCAACGAACGTCCTGGGCTTGATCCCTAAAAAACCGAGGTCAATTCCGTAAAAGAATTCAATGCTGAAAGCCAGCCACATTAAAAAAACAAGTCGAAAGGGAACTACCGAGCTTCCAAAAAAAGAGGTGTCAGATTGAGCCATTCCTCAATACGTTGCCGGATTTTTGATCATCGGAAGCCCGACATATTTGGCTTCTTCCGGGCCGATTGATTTTTTAATCCAGAACAACCCACCCGAGGATTCGGCCACCTTCTGCGCAGTCTCTTTAATGCTTTCGTAGAAGTGTGTACTGAATGATTTATCTATTTTAGGAAGAATGGAATTGAGTTGCGATAATTCATCGACAATCAGCGGGTTACGCTGTGCTGCTTCCACCGGAAAACTTTGAATAACGATCTTCAGTTTATCTTCAAAATCTTCCGCCACCGTGGCGTAAAATTCAATCAGACGTGCGCGTGATTTTTTGCTCTTCTTCTTTGCCAGGTCGATTGCACCCCTGATTTCATTCCGATCGATATTGTTGTCGGCTCCCGCAATCAAAACACACACCAGCAAAGGCGCCTTTAGCATCAGCTCAACTTCTGAATCAGAAAGGCTCTCGAATTCGGCTATCATTCAGTTTGCATGGATAAGGTAATGGACATAAAAGTCCTCAATAAATAGAGAATTTAAAACTTTTCGGAAACAAAATTGGGATGTAATTTACCTCTTCATATTCGCTACATGTACTATAAAGATCAGTGGCGAAAATATTTGTGGTAGAGGACGATCCCACCTACTCCAAGTTTCTGAAGTTTGTGCTTGGATTAAATCCGGATTTCGAAGTCACCTTTTTCACGACCGCAAAGGAGTTTATACATAACCTGCACAAACGGCCCGCCATTGTCACCCTCGACTATTCCCTACCGGATATGCCGGGAGAAAAAGTGCTGAAAGAAATCAAAGATTTCGATCCCGACATCAGTGTCATCATCATCTCTGCACAAGAAAAAATTGGTACCGCGGTGGAGCTGTTAAAAATCGGAGCCTTTGACTACATCAGCAAAGACGAAGAAGCTAAGGATCGGATTCTTAACTCGATCAACAACGCCCGAAACAAGACATCTCTCATTCGGGAGATTGGTCGCTTAAAACAAGAGATCTCTGAAAAGTACGAATTTGAAAAAAGTATCATTGGCACAAGCCCGGCCATAAAGAAGATATACAATCTGCTGGAGAAGGCCGTCAAGACAAACATCAGTGTTACCATAACCGGTGAAACCGGAACAGGAAAAGAACTCATTGCAAAATCCATTCATTACAATTCTCCGCGCAAGAGTAAATCATTTGTAGCGGTTAACATCGCAGCTATTCCAAAAGACTTGATTGAAAGTGAATTGTTTGGTCATGAGAAAGGCGCGTTCACCGGAGCTAACACGAGAAGAATAGGAAAGTTTGAAGAAGCCGAAGGTGGAACTATCTTTCTGGATGAGATCGGAGAAATGGAGTTGGGCCTCCAATCGAAACTACTTCGTGTGCTGCAGGAAAAAGAGATCACCCGGGTGGGAGGCAATCAAGTAATTAAGTTAGATGTGCGAATTTTGGTGGCCACCCACCGTAACCTTGCCGAGGAAGTTAAGAATGGAAAGTTTAGAGAAGACTTGTATTATCGTCTGCTTGGTTTGCCTATTCACCTCCCTCCTCTTCGCGATCGTGGACAAGACATCCTGATGCTTGCCAAACACTTCCTGGATGATTTCGCGAAAGAGAATGGACTGAAAAAATTTAAAATAACACCCGAAGCGCAGCAGAAACTTCTGGAACACGGATATCCCGGAAACGTGCGAGAGCTGAGATCGGTGATCGAACTGGCAGCCGTGATGGCTGACGAAGGCGAACTTCGGGCGCAGGACATCACCTTTAGCGGCATCGCCACGGATCAAACCATGCTATTAAAAGAGATGACGCTTCAGGAATATACCTATCGCATCATTCGACTGCTCTTAAACAAGTACGATAACAATGTACTGGAAGTTGCCAGACGACTTGACATCGGTAAATCATCCATCTACCGGTATCTGAAGGAAATGGAAGAGGCAGGAATTTGATTGCGCTTGAATCTTAATCATAAAGACTGACGTGACGAGTACACAATGAAATCCTTAGATGCCTATGTGAAAAAAGGGCTCTTCTACAAGTCAGTTGTAGAAGACGGTTCGGATATCATTTTCGTAGTGGATTATCACGGCAAGATTCTCTATCACAATGCTTCGGTGGAAGAAACACTCGGCCATAAACCCAGAAGTCTTTTTGGCAAAAACTTCTTCGACTACATACTTCCCGAAACACTGCCATCGCTGAAAAGGAAATATCAAGCCTGCACAAAAAGACAATACCAGGAATCTGTTGAGTTTCAATTTCTGTGTAAGGATAAATCCTATAAGTATTTAGAATTCAATTCCATTAATCTAAAGCAAAAAGAAAAGATAGAAGGCCTGATTCTCGACTGTCGCGACATAACCGAGCGAAAGCGGGATGCTGAAGAATTGCTGCGGGCGCAGAAGACCAAAGATCAGTTTCTGGCGAATATCAGTCACGAAATCAGAACTCCTATCAATGGAATCGCGGGCATGGCCACGCTGCTGGGGCAAAGTCCAAACCGCGAAGAACAGATCACTTATTTGAATGCCATCAAAAGTGCGTCCGAAAACCTGAAGGTCATCATCAATGACATTCTTGATCTGGCCTCCATCGAATCGGGTAAATTAAAATTCGAGCGGATTGGCTTTAGTCTGAAGAGCGTGATTGCTTCGTTGGTAGACATGTTTCAGGTGCAAGCCCATGAGAAAGGATTGTCCATCTCCAGCTATTTGGCAAAAGATGCCGATAAAATTCTTATTGGCGATCCCGTTCGTCTAAATCAAATCCTGATTAACCTGATCAGCAATGCTCTTAAGTTCACGCACACAGGCTCTATAAAACTTCATTGCACGGTTGACCGGCAAGAAAAACAGAAATGTTATATGAAGTTTGAAGTTATCGATACCGGGATTGGAATTCCATCAGATAAACTTTCAACCATATTTGAAAGCTTTAGCCAGGCAGATGCAAGTGTGACACGCAAATATGGAGGCACCGGCCTTGGTCTTACCATTGTAAAGCAATTGGTGGATCTGCAACATGGAACAATCTCAGTAAGAAGCAAAGAAGACAAGGGGTCTTCATTCGTGGTGATTATCCCCTACCTGATCGGCAGCTCGGATGATATAGCAGAAATAACCAACCAAGCCCGGAAGAGCAAATCGTATCGCAACAGCTTAAAAAAGCTGAATATTTTATTGGTGGAAGACAACGACATCAACCGATTATATGCTGTCAATATTTTAAAGTCGTGGGACTGCTTGGTGGAGATTGCTGAAAACGGCTACGTGGCGCTAGAGAAACTAAAGAACGCGAGTTTTGATGTAGTGCTAATGGACATACAAATGCCGGTGATGGATGGTTTTGAAGCCACGAAAGCGATCCGCAACAGCGACACCATTAAGCGGGACACTCCTATCATCGCATTAACAGCCAATGCCACCCGAAAATATATTGAAAAATGTTTGGTTGCGGGTATGAATGATTGCATCCCAAAACCATTTACGCCAGACGATTTATTGCGCGCCTTGATAAAATATAGCAATCATGGCGCGTTGACAATTGAAACGACCCATGTTCGTGAATTAGAACATGAAGATGCGCCTCGGTCTGTGGTTGACCTCAGCTATCTGCGAACGATTTCAAAAGACAATCCTGAATTCATTAATGAGATGGTAAGTGCTTTCCTGGAGACTATTCCAAAAAACGTAGAAGAATTAAACCATCTTACTAACAAACGCGACTGGGCGGGTTTGGCAAAAGCCGTTCATAAAATCAAACCTTCTCTCACCATGATGGGATTGCCACTTGCAAAAGAGTTGGCTCTTGAAATTGAGGATAATACTACAACTGTGTCTGGCAGGGACATTGTCCCTTTCCAGATTGAAGAATTTTGTCGCATGCTGAAGAGCGCCATTCAGGATTTGAATCGAATCAAGACCTAGTTCTTATTCATCACAACAAGCTTGTGGTATACCACTGACTTGCCAGGGCCCGTGATGATCACAAAGTAAACTCCATTTGCAACTCCACTAATATCCACTTGCTTTCGGTTATTGAAGGCATCCTCAAAATCTCCCTTTTGCACCACAACACCGCGCTGATCTGAAAGTTTCCAGGAATAGCCTTGCGAAGCTCCTTCCGGCAATTCGAAGTTGAACGTTCCATTCGCTGGGTTAGGATAAATACCAATGCCATTGAGTGTTGTTGGTTTCACAGGATCCTTGTCGGCAATACCAACCACCGGAGAACCTTTTTTCTTCGGAGCCTTGAGTACAACGCTCTGATAGATCTCTTTAAACGGAGAACTTGGAGCCTCGCCAGGCGGAATCTTTGGTAGATCGTTTTTGTCTTGCACAAAGGCAATCAATCGAAGGTTGGCGGGATTAGCGATCGGCACATTGATCTCCACATCACTTCTCAGTTTTGTTATTACCTGGCCAGCAACCCACGTGTTGGTAATGGTTTCACCATCTCCTCCGAAAAGTAGTTTACGCAATACGTTTCTATTACCTCCCACACCCACATTGTCTTCAATGAGCGCTACCTGAGCAATCAGCGGTGTTGTGAAAGCTTGTCTGGCCGTGATCGTGAGTTGCACACTAATGGTACTATTTGAGTTAGTGGCAATGGTATCCAACTTGAGATCAAACAAAGGATCTATCAATGCTCTTCTGTCAACTTCAACCGCTGTGATCTTACTATAGGTTCCATCAAAAGTAGTTCCTTTTCCGCCCAAACGACCATCCATAATAGTAGCCGGTGGCTGAGTAACGCCAAAGAACAAAGCACGCGCTGGCGGATCGGATGGATTGTCGTTATTTAACGCATCTGGTGATGGCGAATTGATGTGGTAGAAAATGGAATGAAAATCAGGTGAAAGGTGGTTCAGCGTAATTTGGTCATCATACAGTTTATTCAAATCAACATCTCCATTTACTTGCACCCCGGTATTGGTGAAATGTTCTATCAAAACATTGCGTTGTTTTTCACCCACATACACATTGTCAAATGCAAAGCCCTCAAAATTTCCTCTGTTGGGAGGCACTACGTTGTCCTTACTTGAACCCAGTGCAATGCGAATCCGAACCTGACTGCGCTTTGCCGGATCAATCATATCTAAATTGAATCGTCCATTTTGCCACCCCTTGATCGCATCGCCACTCCAACCATAGTCGCCAATTAGCTGTATACCGGGCTTACCAACAATGTTGGAAGAATTGTACCAGTTTATTCCGGTAGTTAACGAAGCGCCAGAGCCAACATTAAACCAATTGATACCACCATCAACTGAATATTGCAACACTACACCATCACTCTGTGTTTCCAGATCAGACCAGTAATCCAATGATATCATGGGGCGTTCTAAAGCAGACAGGTTAAAGCAAGGGCCGTTCACCCATGAGTTTTCAAGTGAATAGTAGCTCTGATTATTCTTACCCGTCCACCAAGCTTTCGTACCAGATGCAGCTGAGTTGATAACTGCACCAGTAGGTAGTCCATATATCCAGCTGGTATCACTCGGAATCTTAATCGCTGGATTTGGATTGTATTGCACACCGGCTTCAGGTATCCACCCGCCCGAACTTCCTTCAAAGCTTTCGCTGTATGCATTCGCAGCAGAAGTTTGAACGGTATTGTACGGAAGAATAAATACTTTCTTGATTAACGAGTTCGTGCATCCATCGTTTGTTGTTACCGTCAACTTTGCATTATAGGTGTTGAACGCTGAATATTTATGTTGCGGAGCCTTGAACGTTCCAACAGTAGCTCCTCCATGTGTACCAACCGGAACAGTTCCTCCGTTGGGTCCATCGAGAACAGGTGTGGAACCGTCTCCAAAATCCCAGTCATACGTCTGAATTGTACTGATAGAGCCCGGGTTTGTCTTATCACTAAACGCGGTATAATCGTTGTTGCATATAGACGACCAGCTGAAATCAACTATTGGGACATCGCCAACTCTAACAGGTTTAGTTGGACTTGAGTTGGAGCAGCCTTGCAGTGTTGTCACTTTCAAGCCAACTGCATAAGTACTCGAAAGAGCATAACGCTTTTTGGGGTTCTGATCGGTGCTTGCGCTGCCATCACCAAAAGTCCATTGCCAACTCGCCAAAGTTGTAGGGAACGGTGTTGGATTGATCGTTGATGTATCGGTAAACTCTACATCACTGATGATACAATTATTTATAGACGTAAAATCAGCCACCGGACTAGCAAACACATGAACCGGAGTCAACTTGAATGTGATCGCATCAAAAGCATTTCGATAGGTGTACCGAATTAAATAGGTATCAGAAACCAGCCCGGTTGTTTGCATATAATAATCAGAGCCAATTTTTACAATCGTTGGCAACACCTGACCTGCATAAGCCGGGTCGGCTGTAAATTGAGTTTCCGGAGCCTTACCCGTCAACGCAATCGGGTTGCCCACCAGTTTAACTAAACCAGGTTGCCTAACCACCGACCCAATCTGATCCGCACATACCTCCCACTCCAGATTGCCATTCAACACTCCACCCTGAATGGTAAAGTTCACATTCGTGACAGGGTTGACAATCACTTCCTGAGTGATTGAATTGAAACAGCCCGTCACTGGATTAGTATACGAATAGGTGACATAATTATCTCCAAGCGTCACAGCACTTGGATCAAAATTAACGCGATCGAAATTGGCACTGATATACGTTCCGCCAATTAAAGATGTATTCGGAGAGATGGTAAACGCTCCGCCACCACCAGGCAAGAATCCTGTTAACGTGATCGGTAAATTGTTTTCTGCCATCTGTGGTGGGCTTCCCAGAGGGAATCCATTAAACCCAACCACCGGAAGAGGATTCACCTGAAGATTCATTTGATCTGTTGCAACCTGGCAGGGGCCTGAGCCATCAGGGTCGTTGGATGTAACGGTAAACGTTATGATTGAATTGATCTCAGACGGATTATTAAATGTATAAGTCGGTGTCACGGCAGAAGCACTTGAGAAAGAACCAGTGCCGCCTGTCCAATTCACTGAAGTCGTTGATCCGGAAATTGATCCATTTAGAAGTATACCCGGGGTGTCCTCACACAATTTCAAATCAGGCCCCGCAGAAACAAACGCTGGAGGGTTAATGGTAACGGTTATGTCTTTTGTTGGTCCATTACAATTGTTGGCCGTTGGCGTAATTCTATACACAACGCTTCCCACTAAACTGTTCGTCAATGAAAGATTTTGACTGATTAGTGAACCATTTCCTGCAACTGCACCACTTACATTGGATGTCGGTATCACGATCCAGCTGAAAGTTGTTCCGGCAACATTCTGCGGAGAGGCGTCAATAACAATATTAACCAGCTGACCACCGCAAATTGTTTGGTCGGTGCCATTTGCAGATGGCAGCGGCAAGACGTTCACAACGTAATTAACACTCACACCTGAACATCCATTAAAATTCGGAGTGATCGTATACGTAACAGTTCCTACAACATTGCCAGAGTTAGCAGGTGAGTCGGTGATAGCCCCCGAACCACTAACCGTATTTCCGGTAATTGTAGGACCGCTTGTCACGCTTGTCCATGTATAAGTTGTTCCTGATATGGTACTGGTTGGCGTAAAGTTTAATGATGCTGTGCTACAAATACTCAACTGTAATTGAGGAGCTGTATTGGTTATAACTGGCACCGGCTTAATATTTGCCGTCACATTAAATGTTGCACCCACGCATCCGTTCGCTGTTGGCGTGATGGTGTACACCACGCTGCCAGTATTAACTCCATCCGTGCTAGTTAGAAGCTGAGCAATGATCGCTCCGCTGCCGGTGGATGCTCCCGACACATTTGTGGCACTGGCAGTCCAGGCGTAAGTCGTTCCAATTACTGCGTTGGGATTGCTAATTGATATTCCGGTGACTTGACCTGAGCAAATCGTTTGATCCGTAGCAAACGCAATCGGACTCGGATTTACTGTGAGAACAACATCAACGGGATTTCCTGCACAAGAGCCAGTAACGGGAGTAATGTTATAGATCACTGTCAGCGGTCCGCTGGTCACGTTTGTAAACACATCATTCAAAATTGCATTCGCTGCCTTTAGAGTCCCTGCTGTGGCATTACCACCTGCCGCTGATATCCCAGTCGCTGGTGTTATTAAATTAATGGTGTAGCTACTTGCAGCAACGCTAACTCCATTTGTATTCAGCGTTATTCCGCTGGTTGATCCACTGCAAACTGAATTGTTTAGTGCGGTACTCAACACAGGCTCTGGCGTAACCGTTAGGACTACATTCAGCGGATCGCCCAAACAACTACCTGTTACAGGAGTAACATTATAAACCACGGTAAGCGCTCCATTGGTTGGGTTCGTAAACTTATCATTAAGAATGGCAGTTGCAGACTTTAGTGGTCCGGAGGTAGCATTCCCTGCCGCAGGGGTGAGCCCGCTGGCAATGCTAATTGAGTTAATCGTATAACTCGCAGCCGGCACGCTAATCGAGTTAAACGTGATACCACTCACCGCATCGCTGCACACGGAATTATTTAGTCCATTATTTAGCACCGGCTCAGGACTTACCGTTAACGTTATGCTCTGAGGTGCACCCGCGCAACCAGCAGCACTGATTGGAGTCACGTTGTATAAAACTGTAAGAGGGCCAGGGGTTAGGTTAGTAAATACATCATTAAAAATGGCGTTAGCTGGTTTTGATATTCCAGTTGTGGCATTTGCACCTGCCGGTGTTAAGCCCGGATCAACTGTAATTGAGTTAATGGTAAATGTATTGGCCGGTACGCTAGTTCCATTTGTGACCAATAAAATACCTCCGATATTGTCGCTACATACGACTGCATTCAAACTGGTACTTACTACAGGTTCTGGTTTCACAGTCACTAAAATCGTGAAGTTATCACCAAGACAACCACTTACCGTGCCTGTTGGCGTAATCGTGTACACCACTACCTGATCAACGCCAGTCGTGTTAACAAGTGTGTTGCCAATGATGTTTATTGTTTGCACGCTCAGACTTTCACCTGTCACGCTCACGTTATCGGTGGCAATCCAGCTGAAGCTACTTGGTAATGCGTTCCCTCCAGACAGCGTCACATCTACGTTTGAAATTTGCAGATTATAATTCACAGCGTTGTTACTGCAAATAGTCTTAATATCATTGAATCCCCTTGGTTCTGGTTTTACTGGAACGGTGACGGTAAACTGATCACCCAAACAAGTACCTCTTACAGGAACAATCGTATAGACAACATCAACGCTCACTGGGCCAGAATTAATATTGGTCCACTTGTCATCCGACAATTCAGCCAATAGCTTACCTGTTCCAGCACTGACAGTGCCGCCACTTTGAATCAAGCCATTACTATTTGTAATGATGTTATACGTTGTGGCTCCCGCAACACTCAGGCTATAACCGGTGGCCACGTCACTGCAGACTGCAGTCACGTTTACGTTTGCCGATGTAGCTGGCTCTGGCTGAACAGTCACAGTCACTGTAAAGGCTGCACCAGCGCATCCTGAACTGCTAACCGGGGTAACATTATAAATCACATCGACATTACCACTTGTCTGATTGGTCCATGCGTCATCTATTAGTTCATTAATCCCTTTACCCGCTCCTGTCACAGGCGACCCAGCACTTGACGCAATTGTAGTCGGGTTAAATGTTATGCTGTTAATTGTATAGCTAGCCGCGCTAACGCTTCCGACATTTGTAGCTAACGTAATTGAAGTACCCGCTGCGACATCACTACATGTAGTAGCAGTCTTAACTGTTCCAATGGGCTGAGGATTTACCGTTACGGTGGTCTGTTGCGTTGTTGGGTTGGTACAACCTGTTGCACTCACCTGGAAGGTGTACGTGACAACAATCGGTGCGTTGGTGGCATTAACTAAGTTATCAATCAACTGCTGGCCTGTTGTAAACGTATTGCTGATCGCATGTGTGCCGCCAGTTGTTCCATTATAATTCAACCCGGTCAACGTGATTACAGCTGCCGCTGTCGGACTCGTTAAGGTGATCGCTGTATTGCTGCCCGTGCAAATCGTACCCGTAGTATTTGCAATACTGAAAGCAGGTGCCGGATTAATTGTTACGATTGCATCTACAAAACTTCCTGAACAACCATTGGCAGATGGGGTTATTCTGTAAACTACCGTACCTGGATTTATTCCATCTGTGCTGGTCAATACCTGACTGATCACATTGCCTGTTCCGGCACTTGAACCCGTGGCATTCGTGGCACTCTGAACGATCCAGCTAAAGATTGTTCCAGTGACTGCATTTGGATTGGTGATCGCTATGCTCGGGGACGTCCCTGAGCAGATGGTTGGACTTGGAGCTGATACTGTTGGAATAGGATTAACTCTTACTGAAACGCTCTGACTAACCGGAGACAACGGACAAACAGGGGTGGTCAATGGTGTGGTCACATTAAACACATATACCACATCAATCGGTGCATTGGTCGCATTGGTCAACGACTCTATCAGCGTATTGCCATTTGTAAAGGTGGTAACTCCAGCCGTAACACTACCACCGGTTACTGCTCCATAGGTAACACTCACTACATTGATTCGATGACCGGTCGTATTACTATTAAAAAAAATATTTGTCGATGCCCCACTGCAAATTATAGCGGCATTGTTTGTTGCTGTAAAGCTTGGATTAGGGTTAACCGTTACGGTTGCATCTACAAAACTTCCTGAACAACCATTGGCAGATGGGGTTATTCTGTAAACTATCGTACCTGGATTTATTCCATCTGTGCTGGTCAATACCTGACTGATCACATTGCCTGTTCCGGCACTTGAACCCGTGGCATTCGTGGCACTCTGAACGATCCAGCTAAAGTTTGTTCCAGTGACTGCATTAGGATTGGTGATCGCTATGCTCGTGGATGATCCTGAACAAACTATTTGTGGTGAGGCCGCTGCGTCTGGGATCGCATTAACCGTAACCGTGGCTATCACCGGAATACCAGGACAGCCTGCTGCGCCTACTACCGGTGTGATGGTATAAGTCGCTGTACCGCCTGCACTGCTGCTCGCAGTCAACGTCTGCGCT
>JBGANU010000010.1:0-162796 GCA_044222145.1 Cyclobacteriaceae bacterium | reverse complement strand
AGCTAGCTGAGTAAGCGATGAATTCCAGATGGCTACAAATGGGTTCTGCATCGTGCCTTCTGCTCCTGCTACCTTCACCTGAACTTTTATAAACGTGGTTGCCGTGGCTGTGAACTTAAACCATCTGTTGTTATTCGGTCCATTGCTCCAACAAGTGCCCTTTGCCTGATCAGGCGTAGCAAAAGCTGTCGTGTAGGCAGCGTTGGCAGAGCAGGTGTTAATCAAACTGGTAACATCTGTTGCTCCCTGATAGAAATCATAATCCACCACATCACTCAAACACAAGGTGAAGCTTCCGGAGTAGCCAGAGTAGTTATCAACTGAAATGTAATAAGTAGATCCATTCGTCAGCCCAAAATACTGGGTCTCTATGTCGGTCGTTGCATCCACATAGTTCTGGCAGGCCAGCTGAGTAAGTGATGAATTCCAGATGGCTACAAATGGGTTCTGCATCGTGCCTTCTGCTCCTGCTACCTTCACCTGAACTTTTATAAACGTGGTTGCCGTGGCTGTGAACTTAAACCATCTATTATTATTCGGTCCATTGCTCCAACAGGTGCCCTTTGCCTGATCAGGCGTAGCAAAAGCTGTTGTGTAAGCAGCGTTGGTAGAGCAGGTGTTAATCAAACTGGTAACATCTGTAGCTCCCTGATAAAAATCGTAGTCCACCACATCACTCAAACACAAGGTGAAGGTTCCGGAGTAGCCAGAGTAGTTATCAACTGAAATGTAATAAGTCGATCCATTCGTTAGCCCAAAGTATTGCGTCTCTATATCAGTCGTTGCGTTCACATAGTTCTGACAAGCTAGCTGAGTAAGTGATGAATTCCAGATGGCTACAAATGGGTTCTGCATCGTGCCCTCTGCTCCTGCTATCTTCACCTGAACTTTTATAAACGTGGTTGCCGTGGCTGTAAAACTGAACCAAACGTTATTGTTGGGTCCATTACTCCAGCAAGAGCCTTTTGACTGATCTGCAGTCGCAGCCACGGTAGTGTATGCAGCATTCGCAGAACAATTGTTTATAAGTGCGTTTACATTGATGGCGCTGGCAAAATTGTTGTTAGCCGGTTGAGAAAGCGCTCTGTTAAAAAAAGAAAAGGTTAAAAAGACGAACAAAAGACCTTGAGAGAGCCTCATTTTCGAGAGTTTATATTAAAGCCAATTTCAAATATAATATTTTTCCGAAAAGCCAAAAATTAAAAGGGCTATACAGATTCGTCATATTTATTTTAATACATCCAGATTCTGAGTTGTAACTTCGCTATGTTGCCTACAAAAAAAGTCACGTGGTTCTGAACTACATCTGGGTCGGTTTCTTTCTCATCGCGTTTGCGGTCTCGCTTGTTAAACTCGTGGTCTTTCAGGATGTAGAAGTTTTCCCTTCCATGCTCACGTCAACTTTTGACATGGCCAAGACTGGATTCGAACTTTCACTCTACCTCACAGGCGTCATGTCATTATGGTTGGGTATTATGAAGATTGGTGAGAAAGGTGGTATCGTTCCAATTTTGTCAAAGTTGGTCGGTCCTTTCTTTTCGCGATTGTTTCCTGAAATCCCTCGCAACCATCCTGCCGCTGGTTCTATCATCATGAACTTTAGCGCAAACATTCTTGGACTCGATAATGCCGCAACTCCCCTTGGGTTGAAAGCCATGAAAGAAATGCAAGAGTTAAATCCCAACAAAGAAGTGGCATCAAATGCGCAGATTATGTTTCTGGGCTTGAATACCTCCGGGCTAACCGTGATTCCACTGGCCATCATACTGGATCGCTCAATCCTGGGCGCTGCCAACCCAACGGATATTTTCATCCCTACGTTGATCGCCACGTCTATGGCCACAATAGCTGCCTTTATCACACTGGCTATTTATCAAAAGATCAATTTACTGGACACCGTGTTGATTGGTTATTTGTCAATTTTTGGTTTGATCATTGGTGGCTCCGTTTATTATTTCACCACGCTCAGTCAGGTTGCTTTGCAAACACAATCAAACCTGATCAGCAGTCTCATCATCATTTCCGTCATCGTCTCCTTTTTAATACTTGGCTTATCCAGGAAGCTTCCGTTGTTTGAAACGTTTATCGAGGGGGCAAAAGAAGGATTTGAAACCTCTATTAAAGTAATCCCCTACTTGATCGCCATCCTTGTTGCCATCGGAGTATTTCGTGCTTCGGGCACATTGGATTATGTAGTTGGAGGAATTGGTTGGGCGGTGTCATCTTTGGGATGGAACACTGATTTTGTCCAGGCACTGCCGGTGGCCTTTTTAAAACCACTCAGCGGTGGAGCAGCCAAAGGCATGATGGTGGAGACCATCAAAACATTCGGTCCGGACTCTTTTACGGGGCGATTGGCCAGCGTTTTTCGAGGCTGCACCGAGACAACATTTTATATGCTGGCCGTTTACTTTGGCTCCATCAGCGTACGCAAAACGAGGTATGCGCTAACCGTTGGCCTTATTGCAGATTTAGCAGGAATTATTGCCGCAATTTTCGTGGCATATTTATTTTTTCATTAAACTTGAATCATGGAAAAGAAAGCTGAAGTCCAAAAAACCATTTACGACAACGCCAAAAGTCATTTTCTTGGCAACTTCCCAGACTCATTACCCATTGAACAAGCTTACGTTCACATTGGAATGTATCTCGGATGGATCATCGACATGGATCTCTATTCCGAGTATTTTGAAGAAGAAGCTGCAGGACAAATTTTCAGATTCAAGCGCAGAGAAATTTCCTGCACCATACTAAGTGAAATTTGGGACGGATACCTTGGTTTTGAATTGTTCAACCGCGTGGGTAACATGTTTACTTACTATTATTATGGTGGTGGATTATACCGCGCAGACTATGATGAGATTTTGGTAAAGACTCTTCCTTCCATTTACCACGTTACCGACAGCTGGGACAACTACGAAAAAATGAAAGCGCGTATGACGATGCGCTATCAAGATTGGAAAAAATTGACAGGCAATTGATTTATTGAACTACTTTTCCCGTTTTATCCAACACTACGATTTTATTCTCGCCACTGGGATTGGATATCTTAATCGATAATTCCCCAGTATCCGCGTTGTACAAAAGTTCTGAAGGCGGCATGTCAAGCGAGTAGTTGGTGCTCCATGCAAGTCCGTCAGTTCTATAAATCTTTGCAATAGTGGCCTGGAATTTTGAATCAACTGTGCTCTCACTGTATAGCAGAACGAAGTATACCTGACCTTTTCCATCGGTAGCCGACATTCCTTTCACCACCGGCAAGTTTCGAAGGGTAAAAACATTCTTATCCACCGGAAAGTTGGCTTTCACATCGCGAAGTCGGGAGCTGGTGATGGTGTAGAAATAGCCATTGGCTGTTGAATCATTAAACACAAGCCCTGCGGTATGATCTTCCGTCACAATCACCAGCGGTTTAAATTTATAGTTATGCTGCAGCGCGTCTGAAAATAATGGTATGGAGTCCTTATCGTCCAGTAGCCATTTCAATGATTGCATGGTAGCCTCCCACTCTTCTTCTTTCTTAAGCTTCTCGCGCACAGCATACTCATTAGTTGCTTTTACAAGACTCTTCAACACGCCAAGGGTGCCATAAGCATTCGTAACAAAATGCGCATAGTTCTCGGCTTCGGCATCCATATTTCGCTTGAGCAGGTTGACTGACAGACTATCGATCTTTCTTACACTTGCCAACTCCAACTTCAGTCCGGCAAGCCGCTTGGTGACATCCGAAGCTTGCTTTAATGCTTTATTTTCTATCAAAGTCGAGCTATACTCAAGCTCAGAAATTTTCATATCAAAAATGGCGAACGGCAAGGGATCAGCATCGTATTTCTTGAGGTCTGAAGCTTGAAGTTTATTGTTCATCTGGCCCAATTCACTTTTTACAGAAACAGAATCCTTTATCAGTTTTTCCCTCAACTTATTGATTTCAGCATCCACAGAAATCAGGCTCTCGAGCACGGGTTTCACCTCGCGTTCAATCACGTCCAGATTTTGCATCGCCCAACGTTTATAATCCCATATTTTCAAATCGTCTTTGGTGAAATCAGCCAGGCTGGTTCCGTCCCTTTTAAAATCGACAATGTCGCTTTGATCAAGCACTTGATTGTAACCTGTCTTTCCCAATAATTTAGCCGTGGATTTATAATCATTGAACGCAATCAGAAAGGTGTCGTATCGACTGATAATATTTCTTAAGTCATCTTTTGTTTTATCATCTGAGCGGAGATAGAACTCTTTCAAATTTGAAAACTTATCTTGAATAGAAACGAATGCATTATTCACTTTTAGGTAAGCCGATTGAGAGCTATGGAACTGATCAACCAGTGTCTTGATTCGTTGTTTTTTGTCGTTCAATCCCTGCATCCGCTTTTCCAAATCAAACTTCACGTCAGAAAGAGTTATCTCAAACTTTCCGGTCCGCTGGTTTCTTCGGCTGTAGGCCTCATAATACTCTTCGTTTCGATTGATTTCCCGTTCGGTCATCATCTGAAGCGCTTTGTTATAAAAGAAAATGGCCGAATCCATCGTCTTCAACATAACATCTGTCTGAAGTAAAATATCAGACTTGACCGCTTTGTCCTGAAGGATGCTACCCATAAAAAGATAAGCATTCGGATTGTCATCATTATCCTTAAGGTACTTCTTGAGAAAAGGTTCCGCTTCATCATATTTCTTGGCGTTGAGCAGTATAAACAGATCTTTATACTTCACCTTTTGCGCCAACGCAGAAGGAACCGTAAGTACAACAATCAGCAAAAAGTAAATGGAGCGAAGAATCATTTTAGACAAATAATTGTACCAAATTACAGAAATAATGAGATTTGGTAAATAATATCCAACAACTGCGCCAAACGTGAATATGCGATTAATTGAATTTTTGAAACCTATATTTGGAACACTGGTGGTGATTGTCCTTCTTCAGGCAACTGGTCTCTTAGGAACCATTTCTTCGTTTACACAGACGGCAGCTCTCCACTCCGGGTTCCTCAATGCCAGCACAGATGAATTAGAAAGTCAGGATGATTTTGATTTTGACTTCATGATGAAGGACCTGCAGGGAAATAAAATCAAATTTGACCAATACAAAGGAAAAGTAGTATTCATCAACTTGTGGGCTACCTGGTGTGGACCATGTCGCGCTGAAATGGCTGACATTCAAAAGCTTTATGATCAGGTGGACAAGCAAAAAATTGCTTTTGTCATGCTCTCCATCGATCAGGATAAAAACAAAGGGAAAGTTGAAAGTTATATTCACGACCGCTCATTTACATTTCCTGTATTTATGCCTTCGGGATACCTGACCGAGCAACTAAACGTTCCTTCTATCCCAACCACTTTTGTAGTCTCCAAAGAGGGAAAGATTATCATGAAGGAAGTTGGCTCAAAAAATTACAACACAGCCAAGTTTAGAAAGTTTCTTGACGAAAAATCAAAATAACAGATCGTGATCTTCCATTTAAAAGACAAAGTAGCAATTGTTACAGGAGGCGGCAGTGGAATCGGAAAAGCCATCGCCTTATTATTCGCCAGACAGCAGGCCCACGTTCACATCCTTGAACGGAATACCGATGCTGCGACAACCATTGTTGATGAGATCAAAAAGACTGGCGGGATTGCATTTGCACATGCCGTTGATGTGGCACACCAGGCAGAAGTGAAATCCGTGATCGACAGTATCCAATTAACATCAAAGAGCATCGATATTTTAGTGAACAATGCGGGCATCGCCCACATCGGAAAGCTGAGTACAACTTCCGAAGTCGATTTTGATCGTGTGTTTAATGTGAACGTAAAGGGCATGTATAACTGCATGTATGGCGTTATACCACACATGATTCAACAAAAGGCCGGAGTTATTCTAAACATGGCGTCAGTAGCGGCAACGGTAGGCATTCCCGATCGCTTTGCCTATTCCATGAGCAAAGGGGCTGTGACGGCTATGACGTTGTCGGTTGCAAAGGACTATATCAAAGACGGCATACGTTGCAATTGCATTTCACCAGGACGTGTACACACCCCGTTTGTTGATGGATTTCTCAAAGCCAACTACGCAGGCAGAGAAGAAGAAATGTTTGAAAAACTTTCCAAGACTCAACCAATTGGCCGCATGGCAACGCCAGAAGAAATAGCTTACCTGGCACTTTATCTGTGTTCGGAAGAAGCATCCTTTATAACCGGGACAGACTATCCAATCGATGGCGGCTTTATAAAACTAAATACCTAAACGATCAACTATCATGAAACTTTTGCGCTTTGGAGAACCAGAACACGAAAAGGCTGGCGTATTGCATAACAACGAAATACTTGATGTTTCCTCTTTTGGTGAAGACTTTGATGAACATTTTTTTGGAAGTGATGGCATCAACAGACTGAGCAAATGGATAACGACTAATCAAAACAATCTGCCCAAAGTAAAAGCCGGAACTCGAATCGGGGCTCCTTTCAAAAGACCTTCAAAAATAATTTGCGTAGGACTTAACTATACCAAACATGCGCTGGAATCGGCCATGCCACTGCCAAAAGAACCCATTATCTTTTTCAAATCCACAACCGCGTTGGTAGGACCAAATGATCATCTGATCATTCCGAAGAATAGTACCAAAACGGATTGGGAAGTTGAACTGGCAGTCGTGATCGGTAAGAAGGCTTCATACGTAGACGAAAAAAATTCCATGGACTACGTGGCTGGATTTTGTCTGCACAACGACTACAGCGAGCGCGAATTTCAATTGGAAAGAAATGGTCAGTGGGTGAAGGGTAAGAGCTGCGACACCTTTGCGCCAATGGGGCCTTACATGGTGACGAAAGATGAGCTTCCGAATTATAACAGCCTGCACATGTGGCTCAAAGTAAATGGCAAGATGATGCAGGACAACAACACCGATGATATGATTTTTGAGGTTCCACATCTGGTGAGCTACATCAGTCAGTTCATGACGTTACTTCCCGGAGATGTAATATCTACAGGCACTCCCGCAGGTGTTGGGCTTGGATTCAAGCCTCCGCTTTATTTAAAAGCTGGCGATGTAATCGAGTTGGGCATAGAAGGACTTGGTGAGCAAAAACAACTTGCTGTAAGTTACTAGGTCAGCCATGCATTCTGTACCCAGAATAGATTCTCATCAACATTTCTGGAAGTATGATGCGGTTCGGGATAGCTGGATAACCGATGACATGAAGGTCATTCAACGAGACTTTTTTCCATCGGACCTCTCTCCTGTTTTATCAGAAAATAAAATAGATGGATGTGTGTCAGTTCAGGCCGATCAATCGGAGCAAGAGACACATTTTCTGCTGTCGCATGCTGATCAGAGTTCCTTCATTAAAGGAGTTGTGGGTTGGGTTGATCTATGTTCACAAGATTTGGAACAGAAGCTGGTCTCCTATTCAAGGTTTCAAAAGCTAAAAGGCTTTCGACATGTGGTGCAGGGCGAGCCCGATGGTTTTCTGTTGCAGAAAGATTTCGTCAAGGGAATCAAAAGACTAATCGATTTCAATTTCACTTACGACATACTTGTTTACTCACGGCAACTAGAAGAGGTGCTGGAGTTTCTTAATAAATTCCCTAACCAGAAGTTCGTAATCGATCATATTGCTAAACCTACTATCAAAACCCGAGAGATCAATGCGTGGAAGAAAAACATGGCGTTGATAAGCAATTTTGAGAATGTGTATTGCAAACTATCGGGCATGGTAACTGAGGCCGACTGGAAGAACTGGAAGGCTGAAGATCTTACACCCTATTTGGATCACGTTCTGGAATCCTTTGGGCCGAAGAGACTTATGTATGGTTCTGATTGGCCCGTGTGCCTCGTGGCTGCGTCATATCCTCGCCAGCTTGCCGTGGTAGAGAATTTTATTTCACACCTTTCCGCTCACGAAAAAGAAAACATCATGGGTGGAAATGCAATTAGATTTTATAATCTTTAAGGATGGATCTTCATCTCAACAATAAAGTCGTACTTGTTACTGGCGGAGCAAAAGGAATTGGTGAAGCCATCGTGCGCTTGCTGGCAAGTGAAGGGGCCTTGCCGGTAATCCTCGACAAAGACGAAATCTCAGCGCAAAAAATACTGACAGAAATTAAGGGCCATTTTATCAAGGCCGATCTCACTTCTGCTACCGCTTGTCAAAAGGCGGTGGAGGAAGTCTACCACACATACAAAAGAATCGATGGACTCGTCAACAATGCCGGTTTCAATGATGGCATAGGTCTGGAAAAAGGTAGTCCTGAAAAATTTATTACCTCACTGAATAACAATGCAGGTCACATTTACTTCATGGCACACTATGCGCTTCCTTATCTGAAGCAAAACAAAGGAAGCATTGTAAACATCGGATCAAAGACTTCCCTTACAGGTCAGGGAAATACATCGGGTTATGTTGCAGCAAAGGGCGCTATACTTTCGTTAACAAGAGAGTGGGCGCTGGAGCTTCTACCCTACTCAATTCGAGTCAATGCCGTGATACCAGCAGAAGTTCACACACCACTATATGATTCATGGATAAGTTCCTTTCCAAATCCAGAAGAGAAATTCAAATCTGTGACATCTAAAATTCCACTTGAGCACCGCTTAACCACACCACAGGAGATTGCCAACACGGTTGCCTTCCTGCTCTCCGATCGGGCAAGTCACACAACCGGACAATGGCTTTTTGTGGATGGTGGATACACACATCTTGATCGCGCAATCAGTTAAAAAAATACAATGGCATTTGCATCTACTTCCGCTAAGCTCAATGAATCTGATTCATCGAAATCATATTTGATTCCATTCATTCTGGTAACCAGTTTGTTTTTCCTGTGGGCGTTCGTTCACAACCTCGAACCTATTCTTATACCGCACTTAAAAAAAGCCTGTCAATTAACCGACTTACAATCTGCGTTAATTGATTCAGCGGTCTATGTTGGGTATTTTTTAATGGCACTACCAGCAGGCTTAGTCATGAAAAAGTATGGCTACAAAAAGGGAATTCTGATTGGATTAATTCTTTATGCAATTGGTGCTTTGCTTTTCTTACCAGCAGCCAGCACCCGCATCTACATTTTCTTTCTTGGCGCCTTGTTTATCATTGCCTCAGGTTGCGCGTTTTTGGAAACAGCTGCCAACCCTTACGTGACTATTCTGGGTAAACCTGAAACGGCTAACACTCGCCTTAACTTCGCACAATCATTTAATGGACTTGGCGCATTCTTAGCTCCCATGCTTGGGGGTAGCTTAATTCTGAGTGGGATTGAACACAGCGAAACCGAGCTGAATGCTATGAGTGCTGATCAACTCAACACCTACCTACAAATGGAGGCTGATGCTGTAAAAATTCCTTACTTAATCATAGCCATCGCGGTAGTGGGCGTTGCCGTGTTAGTTTATTTTGCAGCCATGCCGGAGGTGTCCGTTGAAGAAAAAAATCAAAAGTCGGGTATTGCAAAAGCACTGCGACATTCGCAACTAAAGGGAGGTGTGGTCGCTCAATTTTTTTATGTGGGAGCTCAGGTGTGTATAACAAGCTTCTTCATTCGCTTTGCAAAATATACGAGCAACACCCCTGAGAAAGATGCAGCCTTTTGGCTGGGGATGGCCATGCTAGGATTCATGATCGGTAGATTTGCAGGAACGTTTCTAACGCGTTTCATTGCAGCCAACAGGTTATTGGCTATTTACTCTTTTATCTGCATTTGCCTGCTGGCAATTGCCACCTTTGTAAAATCTGAATTAGCCGTATGGGCATTATTCGTGGTTCCTTTTTTTGAATCAATCATGTTTCCCACCATTTTTTCGCTGGCTATTGAAAACATTAAAGAGGACACCGAGATCGGTTCCTCACTTGTAGTAATGTCCATAGCAGGTGGCGCTGTGTTTCCAATTATGATGGGCTTCATCTCCGATCAATCCAATATTCAAGCAGCCTATGTGGTGCCGCTTGTTTGCTTTTTCGTTATTGCCTGGTTTGGCATGTCGGGTTACAAGTCTCAAAAAGTCTAGCCCCATGAAACGTTATTGCCTTGCTCTCGACTTAAAAGATGATCCTTCTCTCATTGAGGAATACGAAAAATATCACCGGGCCGTTTGGCCGGAAAATCTCAAGGGCATAAAAGATTCTGGCATAGAGAAGATGGAAATTTATCGCACCGGCAACAGATTATTTATGATCATGGAAACTGTCGATAATTTTTCGTTCGAGAAAAAATCAAAAGCTGACCAGAATAATCCTAAAGTACAAGAATGGGAAGCGCTGATGTCTTCTTATCAACAGACACTGCCACATGCTAAGCCTGGAGAGAAATGGGTGTTGATGAATAAAATATTTGATCTTACTGAGCAATCGTAAAAAAAAATAGCTCGACTAGTTCCGCTAGCTTTTCATCAGACGCTCTTTCAACTTCTCCATCCCCGTGCTGGCTTTATCTACAATAAACTCAAGGTTTGGAACATGAAGGACATCCGGCTTATTTGGGTCTACCACATATTTCTTAACCTGCCGGGGAACAAAATCAATCAAACCTGCTGCGGGGTAAACAACCATGGAAGTGCCCACCACTAAAAAAATATCGGCAGTTGACGCAATCTCTGCAGCCACTTCAATCATGGGCACGGCTTCTCCAAACCAAACAATATTAGGCCGTAGTTGAGAGCCAAGTTCACAGGTATCTCCTATTTTTAATTCCCAACCCTTAATCGGATAAACGAAAGCCGGATTCTTAGTGCTTCGTGATTCGGACAGACTTCCATGCAAATGAATAACGTTCGATGAGCCCGCCCTTTCGTGAAGATCATCCACATTTTGAGTAATGACTGTAACGTCAAACACTTCTTCCAACTCTGCCAATATCTCATGACCTCGATTGGGCTTCACTTCCAGTACTTTCTTTCTTCGCTGGTTATAAAAATCTAAAACCAACTCCTGATTTTTTCTCCACCCTTCAGGAGTGGCAACATCCTCCACTTTGTGTCCTTCCCACAAACCACCTGCATCCCGAAAAGTAGCAATACCACTTTCAGCACTGATGCCCGCTCCGGTTAGTACGACTAGTTTTTTCATGGTCGTTAGTCAATTGTCAATGGTTAATGGCTATCTACCACTAATTACCCTTGACGATTGACCATTTGTTATTTAAGCTTCCGATCAAAAAAATCCTTGGCAGTATTAAATACCTTAGTCCAGCTTTCATACCGGAGAAATCCGTGAACCTCATCGGGCAACACCAGTAATTCTACAGGAACATTCTTCTCACGCAGTCTTTCCACTAAGTCGGTCGTTTGCTGAAAAATGACATTGCGATCATCATCACCATGAATGAACAATACAGGTGCTGTCCACTTGGACAAATCAGAGTTGGGCGATGACTTGTAAGCAAGGTCAGATTCACTCTTTTTTAGTCCCCAACTATTCGTAGCGTCTTGTGCATCGAATGACCAATCGTGCACTCCATGAATATCAACACCTGCTTTGAATATTTCAGGATTTCGTGCAAGACCCATTGCTGTGAGATAGCCGCCATACGATCCGCCCCACAGCCCAATCTTTGCCGCGTCAACCTCTGGCAGTGATTGCAGATATTTTGCTGCAGCCACTACATCCTGATATTCGCTGGCACCACGTGGTCCTTGATTTTTTGCTCTCCTGAAATTCTTTCCATAACCAACACCATCCCGGTAGTTAACGGCCACCACCGCATATCCCTGGCTGGCCAGATACTGATTGAAGGCATAGCAATTGATATAGTACTCACTGTAGTGAAAGCCAAGTAACATTTGTCGAATCGGTCCACCGTGCATGAATACAACTGCAGGTCTTTTACCCGTTATGGTTCGATTGATGAATAGCTGCCCGTGGATGGTCGTGCCATCTGCTGCTTTAAAAATGACTGGCTCAGGTTTTACAAAAGAAGTCGCGGAGAACACCGGAAGTTTTTGTGGATATACTGGAGCCACCGCATTTTTTGTCTCATCTATTCGCACCAAAGTTTTCGATGCATTGGTTGTTGATTTAAATGCATAAAGGTCTTTGCCGGCAAAAGCGGGATACATTTCAATGCCTTCACCTGATGTTACAGCTACCGGATTACCGCTTGCGACATTCGATTTCCAAATATGTCTTCTGTCAATGTCTTCGCGATTGCCATCGAAGTAAATAAACTGTTGCGTGGGATCCAATGCATAACTTTCTACTTCACCATCGCCTGGTGTAATATCTTTCACATCGCTGCCATCCGGATTCATCGAGAAAATATGGTTCCATCCGGTGTGCTCTGAATAAAAAAGAATTCTATTGGTGGAAGTCCAGGCCAAAGGAGTTGGCGTATTTTGAGCGAAGCCACCATCATCAGCCGGTGACTTCCAAACGGCTGCTCCACGTCCGGTCTCAGCATCAACAACCATCACCGAGAACTTATATCCGCTGGTTAAGTCTGATAATTCACCCAACTTCACACCGGGCGTTCTAATGAAAGCGATTTGTTTTCCATCAGGCGACCAAACCGGCAATATGTCATTGGTGACGTCAGGAGCGATCCAGCGAATAGTTTTCTTGACCAAATGATAAACACCGATGAAACTGTGATCTCCCCGATCGCTCGTAAATAAAACTTCTTGTCCGTTGGGGGAAAATTTCGGGTCACCATTGCCACCTCTCGCGATAAACAACTGCTTGGGAACAGCATTGATGTCCATAGGCGACTCATAGATTTGACCACCCTTTGAAAACAGAAATCGGATTCCATCTTTGAAGATGACCGGACTACTTCCTTGTGTGATCTTAGATGGCGGACTCTTTGAAACTATTTCTTTATAATAGATTGCCATCTCGGTTCCATCAGCTAAGCTGGAGGGGTTTGGACTTTGACCACTTCTATTGGCACTTCCGCCTCGCACATAAAGTAATTTTGTTCCGTTTGGTGTGAACGCCAATTGACCTATCTCTTGTCCATCATCCTGCTGATAATCCGTGAGCATACGGGGCACATCAAACCCCGTCTTGACCATGATATTTCGTTTGCCGTGATCGTTAATCACCCAGGCAATGTTTTTACCGTCCGGTGAAGCAGCAAAACCCGATTCAATCGGATAGCTAAGAAATTGTTCGAGATCAGTTTGTGCCTGGCAAATGGATACGATTGCCAACAAGAATGCAAGTACAAGTGACTTCATAGAGATTGTATTTTCTGGAAGATAGAAAAAGCTCCACAATCCTACAATCAAATCAAGGATCGCGTCAAATGTCTTGACTACTGAGATTTCTAAAGCGGAAAATTGATGCCTGCTGCAACGATGTACTGCAACGAAAAGAAATGATGCTGGGCCCTGCCTTGCAAATAGACTTTAGCATTGGTATAGTCAGCGAACGCACCTTTTATAGAAGGTTCGATGTAAAAGTACTTGAAGATATCGTAACGCAAACCCACGCTGCCGCCAAACACAATACCCGAATAACGAAAAGGACCATCGTTGTGGTGGCCCAATACATAGGAATCAGTTTTTGGAACCAATATTCCGGCCCCAAGCGAGTATATGCCACTGAGCTTGTGTCTGAAATTCAACGGCTCAAAAAAAGTATTTCGTTTAATGACGCTCACCATCGCATAATTGTTTCCGTTAGTGTGCTCGAAGTGCACGAGTCCAGGCGTCACTAAGGTGTCAACATCATAGTACTTACCGTGAATAGAGCCTTTCATGTGCATCATCTGATTGTCGATGACCACATATTTCAAATGGTCCCAGCTAAACTCAATACCTAAGTCTTTCTTGTTATTGAAGAAATATCCCAATCGAAAAACATACTGAGGCACGGTGAGAGGTGATTTCAGAAGGTGCTCCATGTCGGGCTGATCTTTTGCCCGTGCGTGATATAAAGTGAAGTCATAATTATCACTACTATGATCTCGCAAATGAATGGTACTCTTGCTGTATTCATTTCGGTGGTAGCCCCAGGTGAGATACAACGAACCTTTCTTCTTTTCAGAAATGGGCTGTGACTGGATGTCTTGAGAAAACGTAACGTTATAAATCGTCAGGAAGACTAGTAGAATTGCAAAGCGCATAGAACAAATGAGTGCGCTTACAATAGTTCATTCAAACAACCGCGATGCGCGAAAACTTTATAGTGAAACTTATACCAACGTCTAAACCTTTTTCTTTTTCGCGGTCGTTTTTTTGGCCGCCTTTTTAGCAGGTTTAGCCTTTTTAACGGGAATCTCAGCAGCAGGTTCTTCTTTTTTCTTAGCTGCGGCAAATCTTCCGAATCGGCCTTTCTTCTCTGGTGCGTTCTCCGCAAGCGTTACACATTCCTCGAGTGTTAACTCAGCCGGAACCTTACCCTTTGGAATCTTGACATTCTTCTTTCCTGCTTTGATATAGGGCCCAAAACGTCCATTCAGAACTTGAATGTCGGGGTTCTCATCAAATGCTTTTATTAATTTGTTGGCATCGGCTATTCTCTTGGCTTCAATGAGTTCAATAGCACGTTCCGGTGTTACTACATAAGGGTTTTCTTCCTTCGGTATGGATATGAATTTTTTATCGTGCAACACATACGGGCCAAAACGACCAATATTTATAACAACAGGTTTGTCTTCAAACATTCCCATGTCGCGAGGCATCTTCATCAACTCAAGTGCATCAGCAAGGGTAATGTTTTCAATGAATTGTCCCTGACGCATGCTGGCGAACTTTGGTTTCTCGCCTCCATTGTCATCTGGATTTTCGCCCAGTTGAATATAGGCACCAAACTTCCCAAGTTTCGCATACACATTCTTCCCGGTCTTTGGATCGACCCCTAATTCTTTGTTCTTATTCTGAACAGATGAACGTTCAACCAATTCAGTTTTGGAAACGGTTTTATGAAAAGGAGTATAAAATTGCTGAATCATTTTTCCCCACTTCAACTTACCACTGGCAATCTCATCAAACTCTTGCTCAATCTCAGCCGTAAAGGAATAGTTAGTGATGTCTGGAAAGTGATCCACCAGAAAATCATTAACGATCATGGCAATGTTGGTGGGAAATAGCTTTGCCTTTTCTGCACCGGTTATTTCACGCTCGTCCTTGACGGTGATGTTGTTTTCTTTTAATTCCAACACCTTATACTTTCGCTCCTCTCCTTCTCTGTTTTCCTTCACCACATAACCTCTCTTTTGTATGGTGGAGATGGTTGGTGCATATGTTGACGGGCGACCGATACCTAACTCTTCCAGCTTTTTCACCAGGCTTGCCTCGGTGTATCGCGCGGGGTGACGTGTAAATGATTGAGTAGCACTCAGTAGTTCCAGCGCCAAATCCTGACCAATGGTGAGCGGAGGAAGAACTTTGCTGTTCTCTTCATCGTCTTCGTCTTCATCGCGCGACTCCATATATACTTTCAAAAACCCTTCAAACTTAATCACCTCGCCAGAAGCGGTTAAGGTCCTTGGGTTAGTTGAAATCCTGATCGTAGCGTTGGTGCGTTCTAATTCCGCATCAGCCATTTGTGAAGCAATGGCTCTCTTCCAGATTAATTCATATAAACGTTGTCCGTTGCGATCGGCACCTGCTTCTGTAACAGAAAAGTCTGTTGGGCGAATGGCTTCGTGAGCTTCCTGCGCGCCCGAAGATTTTGTTTTATACTTTCTTACTTGAACAAATTCCTTTCCGTAAGCCGAAGTGATTTGATTCGTAGCTCCGTTAACAGCTTCATCCGAAAGGTTAACAGAATCAGTACGCATATAAGAAATCTTACCAGCTTCGTATAGCTTCTGCGCTACCATCATGGTTTGCGAAACGGAGAAGCTTAATTTTCTGCTCGCTTCCTGTTGAAGGGTTGACGTAGTAAAAGGAGGTGCAGGTGATTTTTTTGCCGGCTTCTTTTGCAAATCGCCAATGGTAAACTTGGCGCCCTTACAGGATTCTAGAAATTCAAGAGCTTCCTTTTCGGTGTTGAACTTCTCGGGAAGTTCAGCTACCAACTGTTTTCCTTTTCCAAGGTCAAAAACAGCCGATACTTTATAAGAAGATTTTGCGTCAAATTTTTCAATCTCTCTTTCACGCTCAACAATAAGTCGAACTGCAACAGATTGAACGCGACCAGCAGAAAGTCCTGTTGAAATTTTCTTCCAAAGGATTGGTGACAATTCAAAGCCAACCAAACGATCGAGCACTCTTCTCGCTTGTTGAGCATCTACCAAATCAAGATCAATGCCACGCGGATTTTGAATCGCATTTTGGATGGCGTTCTTGGTGATCTCTGTGAAAACTATTCTTCTGGTTTTTTTATCGTTCAGATTCAATACTTCTTTTAAATGCCAGGATATGGCTTCTCCTTCGCGGTCCTCGTCACTCGCCAGGTAAACCATTTCGGCTTCATCGGCTAGTTCTTTCAGTTTCT
Organism: Cyclobacteriaceae bacterium; assembly: GCA_044222145.1. GTDB lineage: Bacteria > Bacteroidota > Bacteroidia > Cytophagales > Cyclobacteriaceae > ELB16-189. The sequence continues at coordinate 146,437 of JBGANU010000010.1, read as the reverse complement.
TAATAATATCCTTTTTGTCTGGCGATACTTCGTAGGTGGGTTTAAATCCATTCTCCACATCAATGGCACCGTTGCCTTTGGCCAAGTCTCGTATGTGTCCCATACTCGAAGACACCTTATAATCCTTGCCCAAATAACCCTCAATGGTCTTTGCTTTCGCAGGAGACTCCACTATAACTAAGTTCTTTGACATGCTTAAAATTTACTTTCGAACGGCTCAAATATCTGTAATTTTTTAAAAAGTCAAACCCAAGTGATAATATTGACGGTGAATTGAGACATTATCCCGCCCATTAAATCTCGTGGCCATGACGCGCTTTTTGTATTTGATCAGGCACGCTCAAAGTGCTGATAAACAGATTGGTCAGACAGATAAACAGCGTGTATTAACCACCTCTGGTTTCGCTGAAGCAGAAGCAGTCGGAAAATTTTTGAAAGAAAAAGTGATTACTCCCGACTTAATCATCACAAGTTCGGCAACGCGTGCTCAAACAACGGCAACTGTTATAAGTGAAGAAGTAGCCTATGCGGCAAATAAAATTATCATTCAGGATGACTTATATGAAGCCGATGTTAACACATTTTTAAATGTCATTTCTACTATTGAAAATGACAAGCATCGGGTGATGATCGTTGGGCACAATCCCATCATTTCGCTCATCACTAGCCATCTGCTCCATACTAATTTATCGAGCCTTCAACCTGCTGAACTTGTTGTCTTAAAATTTGAAGCAGCGAATTGGAATGATACACCAAAAGAAAAAGCTAGACTTGCAGAACGATTTCATCCTGATGTATGAGCAAAGAGGAGTTGATAAAGAATTTTGATCCAAACGGTCTTGGCATAAGAGGAAGTTTATTTGGTCTTCCGTTTACTCCTGAAACAAGTGAACTCGTCATCTTACCGGTGCCGTGGGAAGTAACGGTTTCTTATCAGAGCGGCACAGCATTAGGACCAAAAGCAATTTTGGAGGCCTCTTCGCAGGTCGATCATTACTTTAAAGCGATACCTGATTCCTGGAAGTTGGGAATAAGCATGTTGCCCATCCCTGAAGATATCTATCAACAGAATGCAGATCTGCGAAAACTTGCGGTGCAGCATATCGCATCGCTGGAGACCACATCAGCATCAGACGATCACAATAAAGTGATTCCATTAAAAATCAATGAAGCCTGCGAGAATCTAAACGTGTACGTAAAAAATACGATCGCTAAATATTTAAAGGACGGCAAAATGGTTGGTCTTTTAGGTGGCGATCATAGCACTCCTATGGGTTTCGTGCGCGCGTTAGCCGATCGATACGACCGGTTTGGTATTTTACAAATCGATGCGCATGCCGATCTGCGAAAAGCATATGAAGGTTTTACCTACTCACATGCGTCTATTATGTTTAATGCACTGAAGATTCCGGCAGTTCAAAGAATTGTGCAGGTAGGTATTCGCGATTATTGCGCAGAAGAAGTGGACAACATGAACCGATCCATGGGCCGTGTCGTCACGTTCTTTGACGAAGACATCAAGTCGAAATTAAGTGCAGGCAAAACCTGGGACGAAATCTGCAAAGACATTATTAAAGCGTTGCCTGATAATATTTACATCAGCTTTGATATCGATGGTCTCGATCCAAAACTCTGCCCTTCCACCGGAACGCCCGTGCCGGGAGGTTTTGAGTTTCATCAAATGACTTCTCTTCTGAAACAGATTGCACAGTCCGGAAAAAGAATAATCGGATTCGATCTCAATGAAGTTGCACCAGGACCTACCGATTGGGATGCCAACGTTGGCGCCCGGATGTTGTATCAACTTTGCAATTGGATGGCGGTAAGTCAGGGGAAATTAAAGGCCATCAATTAACAGCTGAATAATCAACGCTTTGAACCTGATACTAATTTCCTTTTATTGCGGCTTATAATTGTAAGCCATGAGTGAATTTATTAGTGCCGTTGCTACCGGTGTCTGGACGCCCATACTTTTTCTATTGATTCTCGGTGGAGTCTTCTTTTTCTTTTACTCACGATTCATTCATTATAAATATTTCAGTCACTCCATCGCCATCTTAAAAGGAAAATTCCACAACCCGAACGACCCGGGTCAAATTAGTCCATACGAAGCCTTGTCAACTGCGTTGGCATCAACCGTTGGCATGGGCAATATTGCAGGCGTTGCGTTTGCCATTCATGTGGGTGGCCCAGGTGCACTCTTCTGGATGTGGGTGACTGCCTTTGTGGGTATGTCAACTAATTTTTTCACCAGCACACTGTCTGTCATGTTTCGTGGAAAAGATTCTGAGGGTGTGATTCAGGGTGGACCCATGTATGTGATTCGTGAGGCGCTAAGCAAACGCTGGTATCCGCTGGCAGTTCTGTTTTGCATTTGCACGATGGTAGGATGTCTACCGATCTTCCAGGCAAATCAATTAACTCAGGCAATCATTGATATCGGCATTGATTCTGAAAGCACCAGGGCGATGTCGTTTCAATTTCTCGGTTCCGAAATCAACACCTTAAAATTTGTGATTGGTCTGGTGCTTATGATTATCTCTGGCATTGTGATTATCGGAGGCATCCAAAGGATTGGGACGTGGGCCGGAAAGATGGTGCCCTTGATGATTGTCATTTATTTCTTTTCGGTGTTGGCAATCTTAATCATTCATTATGATACTGTGCCGCATTATTTTATGATGATCATTACCGATGCATTCACCGCGCAAAACTATCACGGACAGCAGGCATTGGGTGGCATAGTGGGTGGTCTCATTGTGATGGGAGTGCGAAGAGCATCGTTCTCCAATGAAGCCGGAATTGGCACAGCACCGATGGCTTTAGGAGCCTCTCAAAGTTCAGAACCTATTCGTGAAGGATTAGTATCGATGCTAAGTCCCGCTATTGATACACTGTTAGTTTGCTCGTTAACTGCGCTTGCTATTTTAGTGACGGGAGTTTGGCAAAGTTCAGACTCAAACGGAGTAACTCTTACCGCGGCCGCCTTCAACTCCTCCATGCCGGGCATTGGCAAATATCTGCTATTAATCTGCGCGTTCTTTTTTGCCATTACCTCCCTTTTCTCCTACAGCTATTATGGCAGCAAAGCCCTGTCCTTTCTGATAGGTGTAAAAGCAAGCAAATGGTATAATTACTTTTATTTACTAACCATTATTTTTGGAGCTGTTGTGTCAATGGACCTAGTGATCAACATCATTGATGTAGCCTATGCGCTAATGGCCATTCCAACTATGCTGTCAGGATTTATTCTGGCACCGAAGGTGATGAAGGAAGCGAAGTCGTACTTCAGCAGAATGAAGACGGATGGGCACCTATAATCATTATGATTTGGAAGTCATTGCAATCACCCAGTTTTCGTTACCCTTAGAACCGTTTGCTTTCAAAGTAATAACGAAACCCCCTTCTTTTTTACGAAGGGCATTATCCTTCTCAGATATATTTCATTGAATGTCTACCTTCGAAAGGCAAGTAAACAACTCGCGTGGATCAGACAACTGTCAACATCTTTCAAAGGTTTAGCAAACGCCTCTCTCCGATAGCGTTTGTATTTGCGTTGGGATGCATTGAACCGTACGAGCCAAAGATTAAGCAGGACGTTGTAAATATTCTGGTGGTGGAGGGCTTCATGAATGCAACAGATGAAACCGCTTCCGTAAAATTATCACAGACGCTCACTATTTCCGATCCAGGTGAACCTACTCCTGAATCACACGCGAACGTTTCGATTCAATCATCGCTAGGCGACTCTTATCTGTTAACAGAACAAGACTCGGGACTATATGTGGCGAAAGACATTCTGATAGACAAAAGCGCATTCTATACTCTTCACATTACTACTCAAGATGGGATCGCCTACGCATCTGATACGATTCGTGCAAAAGGGACACCCGCTATTGACAGCTTAAACTTTGGTGTGTCAAGTGATGAACGGAATCTAACCGTTCAGGTAAGCACGCACGATCCAACAAATACGTCACGTTATTATGCCTGGGATTATGTCGAGACGTATCAATACCATGCGGCATTCTACTCGGGTTATGTATACCGAGATGGAAAATTGCTACATCGACTACCAGAAGAAGACATTTATACGTGTTGGCGTTCCGTTCCTTCCACCAACATAACGATTGCTACATCTTCCGGCCTTGGCGAAGATGTTATTAATCATCATTCAATCGCCTATGTACCAAAAGAGTCTCCTAAAATTTCAATTCGCTACAGCATACTGGTAAAGCAGCGAGCAATAAGCGCGGCTGAATACGATTACCTCACCGTATTACGAAAAACAACCGAAAGCCTCGGAGGCATATTCGGTACCACTCCGGCAACCATCATTGGCAATATTCATCGGGTTGACGATGAGAGTTTTCCCGTGTTGGGTTATTTCAGTGGTGGCGAGGTAACACAAAAAAGATTTTTCATTGAACGAAATCAACTGCCAGAAAATTTTAGAGTTCCAACTGATCGTGGCGGCTGTACGCTCGAGCAGACGTGCGACCTTTTGCCCTCTCCTTCGCAAGGACCTCAACAATGTGTGCCTTTAGAAGTTATTATTTACAATTCAATTATCATCTCGGACGTATCTCTGCCTGGCGCGCTTGGACCTTCCGCGTATTACTACACTACACAAGAATGCGGCGACTGCCGTAAGCACGGTGGTGTAACCAAACGGCCAGAATTTTGGTAAACTCTTTTGGCTTACCGAGCCGGGCTTCTATGAATTTACCGGAATAGTAGCGTCCTTTTTGAATAAAGGGTAATCAAACAGGCCTTGTTCCTTGATTGCTTCTTCTACTTTGTGAGGAACATATTTTTCCCAACCAGCCTCGCCTTTTCGAATCATCGACAGCACATTGTCGGAGATGATATTCAGATTATGAATGTTGGCGTCCTGAATGTCTTCTAACTTATTATTTTCCTTCACGTACCGGAACAGACTCTTCAAATTGTCTGGCAAGGTTGCTTCAAAATCCTTTAACGTAAAAAGTGTATCGTCTTTTCGCAAGGCAGGATAAACATAGATCTTAACATTCGTGCCGAATAGTGAGGAAAAGCATTCCAAAATGCCACCGCGAATATTCTCATATGTTTTTTCTTCAAACACTTTTTGAAGTGCATAGATGCCCATGATAATTCCAATCTTCTTGCCCTTCGTTATTTTGGACAGATAATCTACCAGGCGGTAATACTCGAAATAGTTGGAGATCATCACATTTTGGCCGAGGGAACAAATGATATCAACCCGGTAAAGGAAATCACGCTCATCTATCTTTCCATCGGGGCTCAGATCATTCAATGTTAATTCTGTAATCACCACCATTTTTGATCGGTCTACATCAGGTTCACTTCTGAAACGTCTGCGCGAAGTGAGTAGCATATCTGCATTCACATGGGTAACCGGACGAAAGCGGCCGCGAAGCACGAGCACATTCTTTTTATAGAGCGCTTCAGAAGGCTGCATCACGTTACCATCCGGGCCAAACATGGCAGCCTTGGTTAAGCCATTCTTCACTAGCTTCAATGCCATCAATCGGTTATCGACATGCTTGAAATCCGGTCCATTGAGCCTGAACATATCTATTTCGATTCTGCGCGTGGTCAAACCATCCAAAAGCGAGAGTATGATTTGCTCCATGTCGCTCATGAACATCACCGCATAAATCATATTTACGCCCACGATGCCAAGAGAGAGTTGTTGTTGAAGCGGATCGGTATCGTGCATCTTCACGTGAATGACGCAATCATTAGATGGACCTTCTGGTGTCAACTGAAAGCGTAGCCCGATCCAACCGTGACCTTGGTTGGTTCGTTCAAAATTCAGCACCTCAACTGTATCCGCGAAAGCGAAAAAGCGGGTGTCTTTAATGCGATGCGGAAGTCGTTCAGGCAACAACACATATTCGTGATCTAACATCCTGATCAACCTGTCTTCGCACACATATCGATCGCCCTGACCATAAATTGCATCGCTAAACTTCATGTCATATGCCGACATGGTTTTTGCAATTGTGCCGGAGGCACCACCCACTTTAAAGAAATTAGCCGCTACCTCCTGTCCAGCTCCAATCTCAGCGAAGGAACCGTAAATAGCCTTGCTCAAATTGATTCGTAATGCCTTCTCTTGCGTGGTAAGTTTCTTAACCTCTTCTTCCATAATCAGTTCCCAGACTTTTTAACCAATTGCTCCTCAATTTTATAACAATTTCCGGTAGGATGCTGCAACAACGCAGAGAATTAAGTTGGGTGCTCTGCAGGGCAGACTCCTATTCATAGAAACACACCGATGTTAACGACCTTTTGATATTTTTAGTTTAAGGTCTATTTTGCCGGCCAAAATAAAACGAGTACATGTCAAATCGCGGTAATTTTTCTGGAAGAATAGGTTTCATTTTAGCAGCGGCAGGTTCAGCGGTTGGGCTCGGTAACATTTGGCGCTTCCCCTACCTGGCGGGACAAAACGGTGGCGCAATCTTTCTGGTTGTTTACCTCCTTTGCATCTTGTTACTATGCTATCCTGTGATGGTGGGCGAAATCTCTATCGGCCGTGCAGCGGGAATGGATGCCTACGGATCTTACTCAAAGTTTGGAGGAAAGCGATGGGGAATGCTAGGATTGTTCGGAATACTGGCCGGTGTTTTCATCTTATCATTTTATAATGTGGTAGCCGGCTGGGCCTTCGGATATTTTCTACACATCTCGTTTGGCGATCTGCTAAACGAGCAAAACTTTGGCAATTTCTTTGGCGCATTTGTGAACGACATTCTGGATGTGAGCAGCGTTACTGGCCTGGCAAATTCTAACTTTATTTTTTCCTTGATCTTCATGGCCATGACAGCCCTGATCGTTTCGCGTGGCATTCAAAAAGGACTAGAAGTAGCCAACCGAATCATGATGCCTTGTCTTTATTTGATCTTGATTGGAATTATTATTTACAGCCTGACCCTTCCCAATGCAATGGCCGGTGTGAGGTTCTATCTCATACCTGACTTTAATGAGTTACGAATCCAGACTTTCTTTGACGGATTAAAGCAAGCCTTCTTTTCTTTGTCATTGGGTATGGGCACGTTGATGACGTATGGTTCTTACCTCAGTAAAAAGGAAAATATTCCGGGCTCCGCTGCCATCATTGCTACGGCTGATACATCCGTGGCTTTTCTCTCGGGCCTGATGGTATTTCCACTTGTACACTTTCTTCAATATCAATTGCAGATCGATAACGTTGCAACCGCAGGACCTCCGCTCATCTTCATCGTGCTTCCGCAGATCTTTCATGAAATGGGACCTATCCTCGGACGAATCGTTGGCGGGTCTTTCTTTTTGTTGGTATGCTTTGCAGCATTGACCTCCACGATATCGTTGATTGAAGTGCCGGTTGCTTACCTGGTGGATACAAAAAAAATGAAGCGAAGCAACGTGGTTTGGCTGATGGCCTTGATCATCTTCATCGTAGGATTGCCAAGCATGATGAGTCAGGGAATGGTTGCTGCTTTCAATAAACTATTTTTCTATCGCGGCCAAGACTTCCTCACGTTTGTTGCCGATATGTGTGATATCAGTTTAACAGTAGGCGGTTGCCTCATGTGTATTTTCATTTCACGCAGATGGGGCATCGACAATATGGATAAAGAGCTTGCTCAAGGAAATGAATCATACATGGCGTCAGTCTGGAGACGCTACCTGCATTTCACGATCAGATTGGTCTGCCCCATTCTACTTGGCGTGATGTCTATTCTTATTATTGTTGAGAAATTTATTGGACTAGAAAATATCTTTTAACAAAGCCGGTTCATGGCCAACAAAAAGAGCTGCGTCTATAACACGCAGCTCTTTTTTATGGATGACCCTCGGTAATGATCACTTCAATGCGAACTTGGCTTTCGCGATGTCCTTCATCTCGCTCCACTCATCGGGTGGTGGTGGCGTACCCTTTTCAAACACTTCGTTCAACAACCACTTCACTACTTCTTTCTTCATGCCAAATTTTTTCACCACATCTTCGCAGAAGGCAATTTCACTTTTCTCTACAACACCATCGGCATACACCATCAACATCAAGTCGTAAAGAACATTCATCTTGTCCTGATGGTTGTCGGGCACGTTGATTTGAAATTTTTCATCACTGTCAACCAACGTTTTAATCTGGCGATCCTTTAATCCGTATCGCCTTCCGATTTTAAAAAGCATCTTCTGCTCTTTCTCGTGTATGAAACCATCGGCCTTGGCAAGCGCCAAAAGATTTTTGATGTGATTTTTCTTGTAGGAAAGATATTGATGTTCGAAAAAGCCTATCATGTTAATTGGACTTAGGTGTTGGAACTTTGGAACTAGGTATCTTCAAAGTTAAAAACTCTATACCTAATGCCAAACCCTACGTTCTGGATTTAATCCACCCAATCGGCAACGAAGAGGTTGGTATTGCGTGTGCCTCCATTATTGCGGTTAGATGAAAAGACAAGCTTTTTTCCATCCGGGGAAAACATAGGAAACGAGTCGAACACCTTATCATAGGTAACTTGTTCCAGTCCAGAGCCATCCGCGTTCATCATAAAAATATTGAACTCGAATCCCCGGCTTCCTTTATGGTTGGAACTAAACAATATCTTCTTTCCGGATGGATGATAGAAGGGGGCCCAATTGGCTTTGCCAAGGTGAGTAAGTTGCTTCAAATCTGATCCATCAATATTGCAGGTAAAGATTTCCATCTCGGTGGGCGCTACCAATCCTTGTTTTAAATAGTCCAGATATTCCTTCTTCTTTTCTTCTGTAGTAAATCGTGATGCACGAAACACAAGCTTCTTTCCATCCGGTGAGAAAAATGCTCCCCCATCATAACCAATCTCATGTGTAATTTGCTTAACGTTCTTGCCGTTGACATCCATCGTATACAAATCCAGATCACCATTTCGCGTTGACGTGAAAACAATCTTATCTCCTTTCGGGGAAAGTGTGGCCTCGGCATCGTAGCCAGGTGAGTTAGTCAACTGTTTCACAATCTTTCCGTTCACATCTGACACAAAAATGTCGTACGAATCATACACCGGCCAAAGGTATTTGCCGCCTGGCTTTCGCTCTGGATCTGTTGGGCAATCAACTCCGCCAAGATGAGTTGAAGCATACAGAATTTGCTTATTGCCCTTCATGAAAAATGAGCACGTGGTGCGGCCCTGGCCTGTGCTTATTAATGAAGGTTTGGCTCCCGACCTTAAATCCATTCCTTCCACAGGCATATAAAAGATCTGATCGCACTTCAATCCCCAAGCTGGATTGTTGGATTGAAACGTAATCATCTTACTATCGAAACTCCAGTATGCCTCGGCATTATCGCCACCGAAGGTAAGCTGTCTCATATTTTTTAAATGCTTCTCTTCCGGATATCTGATCGAATCTTCGTCCGTCTGGGAATAATTAATGCCATCGGTATTGCTCTCGAACGAGCTTAGTAAGGTGACCAAACAAACGAGCCCTAAAAAGGAAAACTTCTTCATATACTTAAATTTATTGCGAAAGTAAAGTGTGAGTGGAAAGTATAATACCCCAGAAAGAAATATTAATGTCCTAAGCCGCCTTTGTAGTTTCTTCTTCCTTCAGGATTCGTCTGATGATTTTACCCACATTGGATTTGGGAAGTTCTGTTCTGAAAACAAAGTACTTGGGAACCTTATAGTTGGTCAAATTCTTGTGCGCATAATCACGAAGCTCCTCTTCCGTCAAACTCTGATCTCGCTTCACGATAAAAGCTTTGATCACTTCACCGGATTTTTCATCGGGGACACCAATGGCTGCCACTTCCAAAACTTTGGGGTGCCCTGCTAAAACATTTTCAATCTCATTTGGGAAAACATTGAAGCCCGAGACTTTAATCATGTCTTTCTTGCGATCGACTATCTTAAAGAAGCCGTCACTGTCCATGATTCCAATGTCTCCCGTTTTGAACCATTCGTTATTGAAGAAAACTCCTGTATTGTCTTTTTGCCAATAACCACTCATCACCTGCGGGCCGCGCGCGCAAATCTCTCCGCGTTCGCCAAGTGGCAATTGATTTCCATCATCGTCAAAGATGGCGACCTCCGTGCTGGGCATCGGTAGTCCTATTGTGCCAACTCTGTGCCTGCCATCTAATGGATTGCAGCATAACACCGGAGATGTTTCGCTTAGCCCGTAACCCTCCACCAATGCAGTGCCGGTAACCTCCGTCCATTTTTTTGCAACCACATCCTGAACCGCCATTCCACCGCCAACTGCTCCTTTCAATTTTGAAAAGTCTAGCTTCTTAAATTCAGCGTTGTTGAGCAGGCCGTTGAATAATGTATTCACTCCGGTCATAATTGTGAACCGATGCTTTTTCAATTCCTTGCAAAATCCGGGAATATCGCGCGGGTTGGTGATCAGCACATTCTTCACTCCCGAGGTATACATTAACACACCATTGACGGTCAGCGCAAAGATGTGATACATGGGAATGGCCGTAATCATAATGTCGTTGTGATCGGAAGACATGTATGGCTTAAACCAATGGGTGATCATCATGTTGTGTGCAATGATGTTTCGATGCGAAAGCTGCGCACCTTTCGATATGCCGGTCGTTCCACCGGTGTATTGAAGTACAGCAACGTCCTCTATTTTAACATCGGGCTTTGTATACTTTAAAGCGGCACCTTGTTTTAGCACCGATTTAAAACTGATCATGTTGGGAATACGATAGTCAGGCACCATTTTCTTTACCCGCTTGACCACAAAGTCAACGATAGCACCCTTCAACGTGCCCAACATGTCGCCCATTTGTGTAACGATGATATGCTTGGCTGGAACCTTATCGAGAATGGTTTGAAGATTGTAAGCAAAGTTGGCCACGATCACGATCGCTGATACGCCTGCATCTTTAAACTGATGCTCCATCTCACGCGGAGTGTAGAGAGGATTTGTATTCACCACAATCAGTCCGGCTTTCAGGGACCCGATAAATGCGATTGGAAACTGTAACAAGTTCGGCGTCTGAATCGCAATCCGATCGCCCTTCTTCAAACCCAATACATTTTGAAGGTAGGCTGCAAAGTGTGTCGCATATTGATCAACCTGTTTAAACGTTAATGCAACGCCCATATTTTCGAAAGCAATCCGATCACCGTGCTTTTGGCCCGACTGCTCAAACAATTCAATCAATGACTGATACTCCAGTGGACCTATTTCATGAGGTGTACCAGTTGGGTAATTCTTAAACCAGGGAAATTCATTCATAACGCTCCAATCAAAATCCTAAATAGCCAAAAAATATTCCCTTAAGCAATCGTTTGTATTTAAGTAGTTTGATCAACTAACGATCGAATAGCCTTCATCAGTATCGTGTCACTGGAAACCGCAGCGCAAAAAAAAACCCGGCTACTACTACCGGGTCTTCAATTTTAACCTACTTCACACTAAACCTGGGCTGTAGAGGGAGGGTTCGAACCTCCACGGGGCAGTTAGCTACAGGACATAAGAAAACTTTTAGTGGTCAACCCATTACCCTGCGTTTATCCTTGGTTCCCCACCCCCGAGACAGGAGGGTATGTCTGCCAATTTCAACACCCTACAATTTTAAAGAACTGTCCGAACGTTATCGGATCAAGTTTGCTGTAGAGGAAGGTCTCGAACCTCCACGGAGCAGTTAGACCGATTTAACTCGGCTTTATCCTGTTACCTCCACCCCCGAGATCGGAGGGCTTGTCTGCCTATTTCAACACCCTACATTGTAAATACTTCAGCAAAGTAATATCAGCGATGATTAATTATCAATAAATGATTCAAAATATTGCATAATATTTAATATTTTTGATTGTATTTTAAATTACACTTAAAAAACAATTCCCATCATGCCTAAGAATTATGAAATTGACAATACGGACCTGAAAATCTTGGAAATACTCATGCAGGATGCGAAAAGGCCCTATACGGAGGTTGCCAAAAAGGTCAACGTTTCACAGGGAACAGTTCATGTGCGTATGAACAAAATGGAAGAAGCCGGAATTCTGGAAAAGACCACCCTGCGAATCAATTATGCGAAGCTTGGCTACGACATCACGGCATTCATCGGCATTTACCTGGAAAAGAGCGCTTTGTATGAATCAGTACTAGCAAGACTGAAAGGAATACCAGAGATAATAAACATCCATTACACCACGGGCAACTACTCGATGTTCGTCAAGATTCATTGTCGCGATACCAATCACTTGAAGGAGGTTCTTCACGACAAAATGCAGCAGGTGGAGGGCATCGAAAGAACTGAAACGATGATTTCCCTTGAGGAGAGTTTGGACCGAAATCTAAAGCTGTCCGAGTAAATAATTTAAAACCGCAAGAACCTTAAAAGGTGCAAATTGTTATTAATTTTGAGTTTTAATTTGAAATTAGTCTAAATAGACTAGAAATGGGTAAGGACAGTCAGGTATTAGATGAGATCACCTCGAAAGAGTACGAACACGGCTGGAATGTTAATCTGGAAGCAGATGAAGCACCTAAAGGCCTGACAGAAGATACCGTTCGGTTTATATCGGCAAAAAAGAATGAACCTCAGTGGTTGCTTGACTGGCGATTGAAAGCTTTTCAGCAATGGACAACGATGGCTGAGCCCAAATGGCCGAATGTTCACTACCCTGCCATCAACTATCAGGACATCATCTATTATTCAGCACCGAAGCAAAAAGCAAAAACTAATAGCCTCGAGGATGTTGATCCAGAACTCATCAAAACATTTGAGAAGCTGGGTATATCTCTGACAGAACAGAAAAGACTGACAGGTGTGGCAGTGGATGCTGTTATCGACAGCGTTTCTGTTGCCACAACATTCAAAGAAAAATTAGGTGAGTTGGGAATTATCTTCTGTTCCTTCAGCGAAGCCGTTAGAGAACATCCTGAGTTGATTAAGAAATACCTGGGCTCTGTCGTTCCGATGAACGATAACTACTTTGCTGCGCTTAACTCTGCGGTATTCTCAGATGGCTCATTCTGCTATGTTCCAAAAGGCGTTCGTTGTCCAATGGAACTCTCTACCTATTTCAGAATCAATGCAGCCAATACCGGACAGTTTGAAAGAACATTAATAGTTGCCGATGAAGGCGCTTATGTTAGCTACCTGGAAGGTTGCACCGCCCCCATGCGCGATGAAAATCAATTACACGCAGCTGTAGTTGAACTCTATGCCATGAAGGACGCTGAGATCAAATACTCAACTGTTCAGAATTGGTATCCCGGAGATAAAAATGGAAAAGGCGGCATCTACAACTTTGTAACGAAGCGCGGGCTTTGCTCAGGCGATCATTCGAAGATATCATGGACACAAGTAGAAACCGGTTCGGCCATCACCTGGAAATATCCTTCATGCGTGCTCAAGGGCGATTATTCGGTTGGTGAATTTTATTCTGTTGCTGTTACCAACAACTATCAGCAAGCCGATACAGGCACTAAGATGATTCACATCGGCAAGAACACGAAATCACGAATTGTTTCGAAAGGTATTTCTGCCGGCAAATCGCAAAATAGTTATCGCGGACAAGTTCAAGTTCTGAAAAGAGCAACAAATGCACGCAATCATTCGCAATGCGATTCACTGCTGATGGGTGATCAGTGTGGCGCTCATACCTTTCCTTATATCGATGTTGAGAATAATTCGGCCCGCATTGAACACGAAGCAACAACTTCCAAAATTGGGGAAGATCAGATTTTCTATTGTCAACAGAGAGGTATTGCTGAGGAAGCGGCTGTAGCATTGATCGTCAATGGCTACGCAAAAGAAGTATTGAACCAACTTCCAATGGAGTTTGCCGTGGAAGCGCAAAAGTTATTGGCACTTACATTAGAAGGAAGTGTTGGGTAATTCAAGATTTAAAATTCAGAGTTTATAATGCTTACGATTAAACAATTAGAGGCGAAGGTTGCGGAGAAGCAAATCCTTAATGGGATAAATCTGAAAGTAAATGCTGGAGAAGTGCACGCCATCATGGGACCAAATGGTTCAGGCAAGAGCACACTGGCATCCGTACTTTCAGGAAGAGAGGATTACGAAGTTACATCTGGTGAAGTTGACTTCAATGGAAAGAACCTTCTCGAGCTATCGCCTGAAGACCGTGCCCGGGAAGGAATATTTATGGCCTTCCAATATCCGGTAGAAATACCCGGAGTGAGTACAATCAATTTTATGAAGACCGCTCTTAATCAAATTAGAGAGTACCGCGGTCAGCCCACACTGGATGCAGTTTCTTTTCTCACATTGATGAAAGAGAAAATGAAATTGGTGGAGATCGATCAATCGCTGCTAAATCGTGCGCTTAACCAAGGATTTTCGGGCGGTGAGAAAAAGCGCAATGAGATTTTTCAAATGGCAATGCTGGAACCAAAGCTTGCTATCCTTGATGAAACTGATTCAGGCCTAGACATAGATGCCTTGCGTATTGTGGCAAATGGAGTCAATAAGCTTCGTTCAAAGAACAATGCCATCATTGTGGTCACACACTATCAACGACTATTAGATTATATCGTTCCTGACTTTGTGCACGTGCTGTACAAAGGGAGGATCGTAAAATCAGGAACAAAAGAGTTGGCGCTTGAACTAGAGGCCAAAGGGTATGATTGGATCAAGAACGAAGTAGCCGTTGCGTAACCTATGAGTGCGGCAATTAAAAACGATATTCAAGCGGGCATCGTCTCCAGCTTTCACTCCGCAAAGTTTGATGAAGCACAGGCGAGCCGTACAAGGGCAATAACCAATTTCGAGAAGCTGGGTTTGCCGACAACCAAATCAGAAGAATATCGCTTCACCCCTATTACAAAAAATCTTGAGAAGCATTTCACCTGGAACAACAGGATTTCTGAGTCGTCTCTAAAATCAATTAACGATTTTCTGATTGCTAATTTGGATGCCAATGCATTGGTGTTCATTAATGGTTCATTCTCCAAAGACTTTTCAAAGATCGTCACTGCGGAATCTCACCTAAAAGTGAAAACGCTGTCAGATGCTTTTCAAGAAAAGAACGGAGTTATCGATTCTTATTTTGATAAAGTCATTAACTCAGAAGTTGATCCGTTCATGGCAATGAACTCGGCTTTCTGGCAGGACGGAGTCTTTATTCATGTCCCCGAAAATACAATCGTTGATAAGCCTGTTTTCGTTCTTCACATCAACGATGCTTCCAACTCACAAGTCATTGCTGACACAAGGCTTTTGGTTGTTATCGAAAAAGGCAGTCAAGTATCTTTGGTCGAAAAATTTGATTCAATTGGCCAACGGGCATCGTTCCACACGTTCTCAGAAGAGTTTGTTATAAAGGACACCGCACAACTTGACTATTACAAGATTCAAAACGATCAGGGTAACAGTTATCAGGTGGCGAATACAGCCATTCATCAATCACATTCAAGCAAGGTAAATACGTTCACACTTACGTTGAATGGAAAACTCATTAGAAACAACCTCAATATCATCATTGATGGCGAGAATTGCGAATCACATTTCAACGGGCTGTATTTATTGAACGGAAATACATTAGCCGACAATCATACGGTTGTTGATCATAAGCAACCAAATTCCTTCAGCAATGAGATGTACAAAGGAATCATGGATGATACTTCGAAAGGTGTTTTCAATGGGAAAATTTTTGTGCGCCCTCACGCACAGAAAACGAATGCCTTCCAATCTAATCGCAACATATTAACATCCGAGAATGCCACCGTCAACACCAAACCTCAATTAGAGATTTGGGCAGATGATGTTAAGTGTTCGCATGGTTGCACAACGGGCCAGTTGGATGAGGAAGCTGTTTTCTATTTACAGTCCAGAGGTATCTCTCATTCAACAGCAAAGGCAATGTTGCTCTATGCATTCGCAGCAGAAGTATTGGAGCCGATCAGGAACGAAACACTCAAGCTATATCTGGATCAATTGATTTCAGAACGCCTTCATAAAGACTTTGAATAATGAGCAGTCTTGTCAAATCGCCCGCTTTGGATATTGAGAAAATCAGAAGTGAATTTCCGGTCCTTCACCAGCAGGTAAATGGCAAGCCCCTTATCTATTTCGATAATGCTGCAACCAATCAAAAGCCAAAGCAGGTCATTAAGGCGTTGACGGATTACTATGAGGGCTACAACGCCAACATTCATCGTGGAATACACACCTTAGCTGAGAAGGCAACGCGAGCTTACGAGGACACCCGCCTTGCCATGCAGGAATTTGTCCATGCAAAACACGTTGAAGAAATTATTTTTACACGCGGAGTAACGGAGAGTATAAATCTGGTGGCATCCTCTTACGGGCGGGCCTTTCTTAACGAGGGTGATGAGGTTATTATTTCTGGTCTTGAGCATCACTCTAATATAGTTCCATGGCAACTTATTTGTGATGAGAAGAGGGCCAGGCTAAAAATCATTCCCATCACGGAAGTTGGTGAGATGGATATCGAAGCCTATTCAAAGCTCCTCTCTTCTCGCACGAAAGTGGTTGCCGTCAATCACGCATCAAATAGTCTTGGCACCATCAATCCAATCGAAGAGATTATAAAACTAGCGCATCAACAGGGCGCAGTTGTTTTGATCGATGGTGCGCAGGCAGCCGCGCATCTTGAGATAGATGTTCAGAAACTGGATTGCGATTTCTATTGCATCTCCTCCCACAAAATGTATGGCCCCACGGGTACTGGAATTTTATACGGGAAGAAAGAGCTACTCGAGAAAATGCCTCCTTACATGGGTGGCGGGGAAATGATCAAAGATGTTACGTTTGAGAAAACCACCTACAACGATCTCCCCTATAAATTCGAAGCAGGTACTCCAAACATTGCAGATGTAGTGGCTCTGAAGGAAGCTGTTAATTTCATAAATGAGCTTGGTAAAGAAAACATTGCAGCACATGAAGATAGTCTGCTTCGCTACGCCAAAGAAAGGCTTTCAGTATTGCCGTCAGTTAGATTGGTAGGAACATCGGCAAACAAAGTCAGTGTACAATCATTTGTTGTTAAGGGCATCCATCATTTTGATATTGGACAAATGCTGGATACTCGGGGAATTGCAGTGCGGACTGGACATCATTGCACGCAGCCATTAATGGAACGGTTTGGCATTGAAGGAACGGTGCGTGCGTCTTTTTCTGTCTACAATACCAAAGCTGAGATTGATCAATTGGCCGAGGGTTTGACCAGAATCATTGGCTTTATGAATAAGTGATGACGATTAAGGAGATTCAGGACGAAATTATCAGTGAATTCTCTCTTCTGGATGGAGATATGGAGATGACTGTCTTCTATGTGATGGAACTTGGACAAAAGCTTCCCGACATGAAGGAAACAGAGAAAACCGAAGAGAATATTGTGAAGGGCTGTCAATCCAAAGTGTGGATGACTGCAAAACTGGAAGGCGAACAAATTTATTTTTCAGCGGATAGTAACACTGCCATTACCAAAGGATTGGTAAGTTTGCTGGTCAGAATTTTTTCGGGTCAAAGGCCAGACGATATTTTGGAGGCCGACTTATATTTCATGAAAGAAATTGGAATGGAACGGTTTATAGGCACGCAGCGTTCTAATGGCTTTGCTGCTATGATCAAGCAAATGAAATTGTACGCACTGGCTTTCAAAACACAGTTGGAATTCAAGTCATGAGTGAGATAGCTGAAAATAAAGAAGTGGTTTCAACGGAATTGCCTCAGATCGATTTGCGCGAGAAAGTACTGGCTGCGCTAAAAACCATTTACGATCCTGAAATTCCGGTTGATATCTATGAATTGGGTCTCATTTACGAAATCAGTGTCTACCCCGTAAATAATGTATTCATATTAATGACGCTAACCTCTCCCTCCTCTAACCTCTCCCTCCTGCCCGTCAGCTGAAGTCATACCCGTTGAAGTGGAGCAGAAAGTAAAAGCAATCGAAGGAGTGAGCAGCGTAAAGGTAGAACTAACGTTTGATCCGCCTTATTCTCAGGATATGATGAGCGAGGCGGCCAAATTGGAACTAGGATTCATGTAAACTTGTTAGATATAAAACGATAAAATTTATGTATCCCGAAATGCTAGTTGCCCCAATGCGTTCTGATTTAACGACCGCAGGGTTTAAAGAGCTAAAATCAGCGGAAGCTGTTGATCAAGAATTGAAAGATCAAAAAGGCACCACCCTACTGGTAATAAATTCAGTGTGTGGCTGTGCTGCAGGTGCTGCACGACCCGGAATCAAATGGGCTTTGCAACATTCCGATAAGAAACCAGCAAACTTGACCACCGTATTTGCCGGTGTGGACAAAGAAGCTGTGGCTAAAGCGCGCGAGTACACGCTGCCATATCCTCCATCATCTCCGGCCATTGCTTTGTTCAAAGACGGTGAACTGGTTCACTTTGTTGAACGTCATCATATCGAAGGCAGAAATGCCCAAATGATCGGTCAGCATCTTGTGGAAGTGTTTGACGAATTTTGCTAAATCACGATAAGAATTGTTTGTTTTAAGGAAGGCCTTCGGGCCTTTTTTAATTTTCGCGCTCTAGTGCTAATCGTGCCTCCTCCAGGTCCAGCTCGTATTCTATTTTTCGAACGGCTTCGTCACTCAATTTTCCATCCTTCCGCATGCTCCATACAAACTGCCTTTCATGATTAATCAAATCCTGTTGGATGCGATGAAATTCATTGATCTGATCCTCGGTTAATTTCTGTTCAGATTGATCTTTACGCATTCGCTGAACACGAATCTCATATTTCGTTTTGATTTGATTAAGCACGGCATCGCTTAGGCTCAGCGAATAATTTTCCTCAATATGCTCTATGATTGAAAAGGCTATTTTCAGACGCGCCTCTTGTTCTTCTTTGATCTGTTGGCCATCTTCTTTGATACCCAGCCAGGTGATCAATTTACGAATGGTCATTCCCTGCATCACCAACGTAGCAAATATGACAGAGAAAGTCAGGAAGATAATCAGATCACGATTCGGAAAATCTTTGCTGCCAATTGTCAACGGCAACGCCATCGCTGCTGCTAGCGAAACAATGCCACGCATCCCCGACCACGCAACGATAGTTACTCCCTTAATGTTTGTTGTGGTCTCCTTCTCGCGTATTCGCCTGCTCAGCCATCGGGGTATGTAGGTTCCCGGAAAAACCCAGATGATTCGAACAAGAATAGTGGCTAGACTTATAATTAATCCGTAGCCAATCAGGGTCCACACAGAGTGTTCCTGAATGTTACTTAAGATCATTGGCAATTGAAGCCCTATCAGGATAAAGATCACACCATTCAGGAGAAAGATGAGTGTGTCCCACACCGCATAGGCTTGAAGACGAGTTTGATTATCGAATACTTCTGAAGATCTCGGGCTTAGAAAAAGTCCGCAGGTGACCACCGACAAAACTCCAGATGCATGAAAGTGTTCTGCCAGCAAGTAGGCACAATATGGAGCCAATAATGTGAAGGTAGTGTCAGTAGTAGCGTTATCAGGTGTGATCTTGTGAATCCAATAAAAGAGATAGCCTACCGCAAGACCAACAATTACACCCAACCCTACCACATAAAAAAAATCGATGCTGGCGAGCCAAAATATAAACGTACCGGTTGCGGTGGTGGCAACTGCGTATCGCAGGGCAATCAGGCCGGTAGCATCATTCACCAGGCTCTCTCCTTCCAGAATGGTGACGACTCTCCTGGGAAGTTTCAAGCCCGTTGTTGCTGCGGCTGCGGCAACCGCATCAGGTGGCGACACGATCGCACCCAGCACAAAAGATTCGGCCCAACCAAAACCGGGAATGAAGTAATGTGCACAAACGGCAACCATGGTAGTTGTGAACAAGACGCAACCAACAGCCAATAGAGAGATAGGGCGAATAGCCGCTTGAAAGTCGGGCCAGGAAGTTGTCCAGGCGGCTGAATATAAAACTGGCGGAAGGAAAACCAGAAACACAATATCGGGCTCCAATGAAACACTTGGCAAACCCGGAATTAATCCAATTCCTATTCCGGCAAGCACCAAAAGAATCGGATACGGTATTCTGATCTTATCTGTGACCTGAGCAAGAGCGGTAACAACAGCGAGTAACAGTATTACAATTGATATTTTCTCCATTAAAAAACGATGCCTTAAAATTCTAACACACTGTCAACGCAAAACCAAATAGTCGCCTTTGCAAGCTCTGACAACAATACGCAAGCCTGATAGTTCCGAATCGCATTAACTCTACAATATGACAAGTTTTTTTTATACTTTAGTAGATTGATACCATGCAAAGCATGGCAAGTATCGCCCCCAGGTTGCCTATGAAAAGACTTTTACTTCTTACGCTATTGATCGGTCTCTTTCTCAGAACGGAGGCGCAACAAGACCCGCTCTATTCTCAGTATATAAACAATCCCATGGTGATCAATCCTGCCTACGCAGGACTCAACGACAAATTCAATGGATCAATCTCCTACCGTAATCAGTGGGGAGGCTTTGAAGGGAACCCAACCACCGTCAATGTAAACAGTCACATGTCGTTAGTTGATAATAAAGTTGGAGTGGGTGCATTGCTGGTGCAAGATAATATAGGCATTGCCAAGAACACTGAATTTCAGGCTGCTGCTTCTTATAAGCTCAAACTAAATGACAAGACATTCAGCTTTGGCATGCAAATGGGTTTTATAAATTTCCGGAATAATTACAGCGATCTCAAGCTTTCAAGTCCAAACGACCCGGCATTTATTCAGGGGCAAAACATTACGAAACCCAATCTTGGAGCGGGCGCCATTCTCAAAAGTGAGAAATATTTTCTTGGACTCTCTGTACCTCGCTTGCTTAGCACCACCATCAGCAGTGGCGGACAGGATTATAAGTTGTATCAGCAACACTATTATTTATTTGGGGCGTACGTTTTCTATTTAACCGAGCGACTGCGACTGAAACCATCTATACTTTTGAAAGGCGTGAAAGGATCGCCCATTTCGGCTGACTTGAATTTCAATCTTAACATTGACGAGAAATACTCTGCCGGCATTTTTACCCGAAACTTTAATGCCTTTGGGCTTTTGCTGCAAGCTAAATTCCTGGATAAATATAAATTTGGCTATACGTTTGAGGTACCTACCAACAGCTCAGTTGGTGCGCAGTTCACTACCCATGAACTGTTTCTTGGAATTACGATGCCGGTGTTGAATTATCACGATCGATCTTTTAGTAATTTCTGACCGGTAAAAAAGACATTATTTTCAAAATTGTTCCTGAACCTTTTCGGGGTCTTCCTGTTTTAATAAGACGAAATGAAAGTAGCTGTATCCCGTAAGGAACATTTTAATGCCGCCCACCGATTGTTCAATCCTTCGTGGTCGGATGAAAAAAATCGAACCGTATTCGGAAAGTGCAGCAATCCAAATTACCATGGTCATAACTACGAACTAATCATCACCATCATTGGCGAACCTGATCCTGAAACTGGTTACGTGTATGACTTGAAACTATTGAGTGATCTGGCCAAGGAACACATCACAGATGTTTTTGATCATAAAAACCTTAACTTAGATATTGCCCTCTTCAAAAACCTTAATCCTACAGCGGAAAACATTGCAGTCGTCATCTGGCGGATATTGAGGCAACACATAGACAATCAATACGAGCTCAAAATCAAACTGTATGAGACAGAAAGAAATTGCGTTGAATATCCTGCCCATTAGACCGCTTGACGAAGACGATGATCATCCTATTTCATCGTATGAAACTCCCATGCGTGCAGATGCTTTTGAACTTTCCGATGAGGAAAAGATCGAAAAGATTGAAAAGCACTTTGAGCAAATTATGAACATACTGGGGCTTGACCTTAAAGATGATAGCCTAAGTGGCACACCAAAACGTGTGGCTAAAATGTACGTGAAGGAAGCGTTCAGCGGACTCAACCCTGTTAATCGCCCAACGGCCAAACTTTTCGAAAATAAGTATAAGTATGACCAGATGCTTGTTGAAAAGGACATCACGTTCTTTTCGCATTGCGAACATCATTTCGTGCCGATTTATGGGAAGGCTCATGTGGCTTATTTTTCTTCGGGCAAAGTGATAGGTCTTTCCAAGATTAATCGCTTTGTGCAATACTTTGCCAAGCGCCCGCAGGTTCAGGAAAGACTAACTGTGCAGATCGGTAAGGAGTTAGAAAGGGTGCTGAAGACTCAGGACATTGCCGTGGTGGTTGATGCCAATCACATGTGCGTTGCTTCTCGCGGTGTAGGTGATACCAACAGCAAAACCGGCACGGCCTATTTCTCCGGCAAGTTCAAGGACGAAAACGTAAAACGGGAGTTCCTCAATTATATCAATACCAAATAAATTGGTCATTGGAAAATTGTCAATGGGATGTCCTGCATATTGGAGGAACGAATTCCCATTGACCGTTTGCTATTACCTGATTTCTTGCAATTTCATTCCCACCATTTATCCCTAAGATTCGGATAAATCATAACCTAATTTTGTAGATTAGCGACATCATTTAATCTACATATTATGGTATTCGATTTAGACATGATCAGGGCAGCTTATGCAGCGATGCCCGGCCGTATTGCCACCGCCAGAAAAGTAGTTGGCAAGCCTCTTACTCTTTCTGAGAAAATCCTGTATTCACATCTCCATGCCGACCAAAAAGTTGAAAACTTTGGTCGTGGAAAATCATATGTTGACTTCGCACCCGACCGTGTAGCAATGCAGGATGCGACAGCACAAATGGCGCTGTTGCAATTCATGTCAGCCGGTCGGCCAAAAGTAGCGGTTCCATCAACCGTACACTGCGATCACCTGATCACTGCAAAAGTGGGTGCCGCTGATGACCTAAGTTTTGCCAACAAGGAGAGCAAGGAAGTTTTTGATTTCTTGTCTTCTGTCGCCAATAAATATGGTCTTGGTTTCTGGAAACCGGGGGCTGGTATCATTCACCAGGTAGTGTTAGAAAACTACGCGTTCCCAGGCGGGATGATGATTGGAACCGATTCTCATACGGTGAATGCCGGAGGTCTTGGCATGGTAGCGATTGGTGTAGGCGGTGCCGATGCTGTAGATGTAATGGCCGGAATGGCCTGGGAATTGAAATTTCCTAAACTGATTGGCGTGAAGTTAACTGGCAAGTTAAATGGCTGGACTTCTGCTAAAGATGTGATCCTTAAAGTAGCTGGTATTCTGACCGTTAAAGGTGGAACAGGGGCAATTGTAGAATACTTTGGCGAGGGTGCAACCTCAATGAGTTGCACTGGCAAAGGAACCATTTGTAATATGGGAGCTGAGATTGGAGCAACAACTTCAACGTTCGGCTACGATGAGTCGATGAGCCGCTATTTGATTGCAACTGGCCGCGCTGAAGTAGCCAAGCTTGCTGACAAAATCAAAGAACATTTGACAGGAGATCCTGAAGTCTATCAGAATCCTGAGAAATATTTTGACCAGGTAATTGAGATCAACTTATCTACATTGGAGCCATACCTGAACGGACCGTTCACTCCTGACTTGGCGACACCTATTTCTAAATTAAAAGAGGAAGCCGCTAAAAATGGCTGGCCAACAAAAATTGAAGTAGGATTGATCGGATCATGTACGAACTCTTCTTATGAAGATATATCGCGGGCAGCGAGTCTCGCTAAACAAGTGGCAGACAAAGGCCTGAAGACAAAAGCTGTGTTCACCATTACGCCAGGATCAGAGCAAGTTCGTTATACCATTGAGCGCGATGGTTTTATCAACACGTTTGATAAGATTGGTGCGAAAGTATTTGCCAATGCCTGTGGACCTTGCATCGGGATGTGGGCGCGTGTAGGCGCAGAACGCAAAGAGAAAAACACAATCGTTCACTCTTTCAACCGGAACTTTCAATCGCGGAATGATGGCAACCCAAATACCTATGCATTTGTGGGTTCTCCTGAACTTGTAACAGCTCTCGCGATAGCCGGAGATTTGAACTTCAATCCATTAACAGATTACCTGACCAACGAACAAGGCCAGCAAGTGAAGTTAGACCCTCCTACCGGATTTGAATTGCCAACGAAAGGGTTTGATGTAAAAGATCCAGGCTTCCAGGCACCCGCAAAAGATGGAAGCAAAGTGCAGGTAAACGTAAGTCCTACTTCAGATCGTTTGCAATTGTTAGCTCCCTTTAAAGCATGGGAAGGAACAGATTTGAAAGGATTAAGATTACTTATCAAAGCCAAAGGAAAGTGTACCACCGACCACATCTCGATGGCCGGCAAGTGGCTGAAGTATCGTGGACACCTCGACAACATCTCGAACAACTTATTGATTGGTGCAACCAACTTCTTCAATGAGAAAATCAACAGTGTGAAGAATGGGGTGACGGGCGAATACGATGAAGTTCCAAAAGTTCAGCGCGCTTACAAAGCAAAGGGACTTGGTTCCATTGTAGTGGGTGATGAAAATTATGGAGAAGGCTCATCGCGCGAGCATGCAGCTATGGAGCCACGTTTCTTAGGTGTTCGCGCTATTCTGGTAAAATCATTTGCGCGTATTCACGAAACCAATTTGAAGAAGCAGGGAATGCTGGCATTAACATTCGCTAATAAATCTGATTACGATAAGATCAAAGAAGATGATAGTATTGACATTGTTGGGCTTACAACTTTTGCGCCTGATAAACCTTTGACCCTTGTCTTGAATCATGCAGACGGATCAAAGGACACGATATCAGTAAACCACACGTACAATGCTCAGCAGATTGAATGGTTTAAGGCTGGTTCGGCTTTGAACAAGATGGGTGCCGATGATGCAAAGAAAAAAGCAGCACCAAAAGCAGCAGCCAAACCTGCTAAGAAGGCTGCGAGAAAAGCGGTAAAGAAAGCCGTTAAAAAAGTAGCCAAGAAAGCGACCAAGAAGGTGGTTAAAGCTGTGAAGAAGATTGCCAAGAAGGTGGTGAAA
This sequence comes from Cyclobacteriaceae bacterium, assembly GCA_044222145.1. Classification (GTDB taxonomy): domain Bacteria; phylum Bacteroidota; class Bacteroidia; order Cytophagales; family Cyclobacteriaceae; genus ELB16-189. The sequence goes on along the minus strand of JBGANU010000010.1, from coordinate 121,563 downwards.
AAAGCGGCAAAGGCTAAAAAGGTTGTCAAAAAATCTTCTAAGAAAGTAGCGAAGAAGGTTGTAAAAAAGACAGCTAAGAAATCTGCAAAAAAGAAAAAGTAAAATGACGATTAGGACTTAGGCACCGGAGTAAACAGTGCCTAAGTCCCAATTCCAAAGTTTAAAGATTTAACCACCAATCGGAATTCATTCAGCATCATTGCAGTTGCTCCCCAAACCACTTCGCCCTCAATCTCAAAGTGCGGTGCCATCATCGGGTAAAGTTTAGCAGCCACTATCTCTTTTGTTTTAATCGCTTCTTCTTTTACAAGATCATCCAGCGTGCCTTCTAAAATTCTTACCACCTCAATTGGGTCGGGAATAAAAGACGGTTTGTTCTCCGCGTAAGCAACTACCGGAGTTACCATGAAATTACTGGGGATGACAAAGAACTCACTCAGTGTACCTACTATTTTCAATTCATTTCTCTTGATGCCGATCTCTTCCTCCCCTTCGCGTAAAGCAGTTTCAATGGCATCTTCTCCTTCTTCACCCTTACCTCCCGGGAAGCTGATCTGTCCACCATGGGTTCCTAAATAATCAGCTCTCTTCGTCAGCGGAAATTTGATTTGATCTCCATCGCAATATAAGAGTATCAACACACTTCCCGGACGAGGCGGGAGCTTATGTTCAAATTTTGGCCTAACATTTCCGATCGACTTTGCGCGCAAAGGCTCATGGGCCAACGCTCCCGGCAAGGGTTGTTTCAGTCTGCTCGCTAATTGATCGAGATCCAAATTCATCACCTGCATTTCTTGATTAAATCGGCAGTCAGCATTTTATCACCCAACTCCTCTGACTTGTTAAAGTGATTGCAAGCCAGCCCCTGATTGCCATTCTTCAAATACGCCATGCCGAGATAGAAATGTATTTTGTCAATAAAAGGATCCATATCCAACGCCTGTTTCAATAAACGTTCGGCTGACACAAAATCATTCTTCATGAAATAATAAATACCCTTGTTGCGATAAGCCCAACCATTGTAAGGATCAAGTCCAATTCCTTTGTTGATGTCTGCCTCAGCCTTTTCTATTTCTCCCAGGCTCAAATAAATAAAGCCGCGGTTGTTGACAAAGTAAGGTTCCGTAGGCGCCAGTTCCATCGCCTTGTTTACCAGCTCCATCGCATGTTCATAATTTTTCAATTCCACCTCAATTAACGACTCGGTATTGTAGATGGTGGCCTCCTTTGGATCGATTCGCTTGGCAATAGCCAAATCGGCCTTAGCCCCATCAAAATCTTTCATGTAGAATCGAACCGTGGCTCGATTCACAAAATATTCGACTTTGGCAGAATCAATCTGCACGGATTTATCAAAAGCTTCAAGAGCTGCCGGAAAGTCGCGCAGCTTGGTGAACACTAGTCCGCGAGTGAAGTAAGCAATAGCGGTATCAGGTTTTGCTTCAATGACGCGATCAATATCCTTCAAGGCCCGGTAGTACTCCTTCAATTCATAAAAGGTATTGGCCCTGTTGAAGTAAGCGTTTAAAAAATTCGGCAGGCAGGAAATGGCCGTCTCGTAATTCTCCAGTGCTTTGTCAAATTTCCTTTCGCGAAAATAGATAGTACCAATATTATTGAGTGCATCTGCAAAGCATGGATCCAGCTTGAGCGCTTCACGGTAATAATAAAGGCCTTGGGCGTCATCATTGTCCTTTACCATCAGGTTTCCTTTCAACAGAAAGCGCTGCAATTTTGTTTCCTTGCTCTCTGCGCAAGAAATTAAAAGTAAAAACGTTATTGCAACAATCTGATATTTCTTCATACTTTCATTAACATTCAAACGGTGACCAAAGTTTTGAAATCAGTGTTCGTATTGATTTTCCTGATGACGTTTGCGGGGGTTACTTCCGCGCAATTTACAAAGTCCATCCAACTGAAACCCATTTATAAACACGGCTGGCGATATTTTTACGATACAAAAAAAGTCAATAGTGCCTATTCTCTTCAAATCCCTTTAGAGGGAATTCAAAACAAAGATGTGGATCGTTATTTTAAGAGTTTTAAAACGCTCCAAACTTTAAGAGGAATCGTTTATATCCCAGCGTTAATGTACCTGTTCACAAACAACATAGGTAGCTCAAAACAGAATTACGATACTTATTGGTATTTGACTCTGGCAGGAATAGCCGGTGATGTAACATTCAATATCATTTCACAGAACCGGATGAGCAAGGCGATTGACATCTATAACGTTTCCATAGCACACGGGGCTTCGCTCAGTCTTCAAATGGATAAAATCAAAAACTCCCAAACACTCATTAGCTTTGGAATTCGTCAGCGATTTTAAGTAGATATATTTTGATTACTTGAAATGAATCCTTTTCTTTGAGGCATCATTACAAAATGAAAACAACTCAAAACATCCATGGCCATCATCATCATGCACACCACATGACTGGCGAGCCTATGTTTTGATTAATTTTATAAAGAAATTATGAAAGGCTTGCCAAAACTTGGTAAGCCTTTTTTTGTTACCTCACTCTAGCCATCTCCAAATGGAGAGGTAAAGAAGTGAACTAAAATTTAAGTGAATTAGAAATTATGACGAAAACACTTTTAAGAATTGCCATTCAAAAATCGGGTCGATTGCAGGAAGAGTCGATCGCCTTGCTTAAAGAGACTGGATTGTCCTTCAGCAATGGCAAAGACCAACTAAAGGCGCAAGCCGGAAACTTTCCGGTGGAAGTACTTTTTCTTCGCGATGATGATATACCTCAATATGTAGAGGATCATGTGGCTGATGTTGGCATCGTAGGCGAAAATGTTTTCGTTGAAAAACAGAAGAAGAACACCCTGGTCAAGCGGCTCGACTTTGCAAAATGCCGGTTGTCAATCGCTGTGCCACGATCTGAGAATTACACCGGAGCCAACTGGCTGGAGGGAAAAAACATTGCCACCTCCTACCCCGTGATTGTTCAAAACTTCTTGGACAAGAACAATATCAAAGCTGCCGGTATTCATGAGATCAGTGGCTCTGTGGAAATCGCGCCAGGCATTGGACTTGCTGATGCAATCTGTGATATCGTCAGCACAGGCAGTACCCTACTCAGCAACGGACTCAAAGAAGTGGAAGTGGTGATGAAGTCCGAGGCCGTCATCATTTCCAACACCGATCTGGAACAAGCCAAGAAGGACATACTTGAAAAACTATTGTTCAGAATCGAAGCTGTTAAGTCGGCCAAAAACAACAAGTACATATTGTTGAACTGTCCCAACGAAGCCATTGATAAAATTACCAATATGATTCCCGGGATGAATAGTCCCACCATCATGCCACTCGCAAAGCCAGGTTGGTCATCCTTGCATTCCGTTGTTAACGAAAATGATTTCTGGGAAAAGATTGATCTCCTTAAATCGTTTGGCGCACAAGGCATATTGGTCATTCCAATCGAAAAAATGATAGCATAACATCTTAGCAAGAAGAAATGAAAATATTCAATAATCCTGATAAAGCGCAATGGCCTGAGCTTTGCCAACGGCCACAACTGGAACTGGACTTCCTGGAAAGCGTTGTCAAAAATATCCTCGTTCGCGTAAAAAACTCAGGAGATCATGCGTTGATTGAAATCACCAATCAAATCGACAAAGTAGCGTTGACAGAACTTGAAGTATCTGTAAGCGAAATAGACAAAGCGGTCGCGAGTTTGCCCGAAGAACTTAAGAAGGCCATACGAACTGCCGCTCAAAACATTGAAACATTTCATGCTGCACAAAAAAGAGAAGTGACCCCAATTGAAACAATGACGGGCGTTACCTGTTGGCGCAAAGGTGTTGCCATTGATAAAGTGGGTATCTACATTCCGGGTGGTTCGGCTCCGCTGTTCTCAACGGTGCTGATGCTTGGTATTCCCGCCAGGATTGCGGGCTGCAAGGAAGTGGTGTTGTGCTCGCCTCCCGGAAAAGACGGACAACTACATCCGGCCATTCTTTTTGCTGCACAATTAGTAGGCATTAAAAAAATATTCAAAGCGGGTGGCGCGCAGGCAATCGCGGCCATGGCCTATGGCACGGCCTCTATTCCTGCGGTTCATAAAATCTTTGGACCGGGAAATCAATATGTGACAAAGGCTAAACAAATTGTCAATCAGGAAGGAACAGCGATTGATATGCCGGCCGGTCCATCAGAAGTGATGGTGATTGCCGATGAGCAGGCTAACCCTACATTTGTTGCTGCTGACCTCTTATCACAAGCTGAGCACGGAGCGGATAGTCAGGTTGTGTTAGTCACCAAAAGCGAAATGTTTGTAAAGGCAGTCCTGACGGAAATTGATCTTCAAGTTCAAAAACTACCAAGGAAAACAACTGCTGAGGAAGCTTTAAAGAATAGCGTGGCTATCATTCTCGACAATCAAGCTGACATCATTTCATTTGCTAATGAATATGCACCCGAGCATTTAATTATTAACACAACTGACTGTGATGCTGTGGGAGAGAAGATCACCAACGCTGGTTCCATTTTTCTCGGACCTTATACACCTGAAGCAGCAGGTGATTATGCGTCTGGCACCAATCACACACTACCCACCAACGGTTTTGCAAAAGCATATTCGGGTGTTTCGCTGGAGAGCTTTATGAAATACATCACGTTTCAGAAGATTACCAAAGACGGCATTCAAAAACTTGGACCCGTGGTAGAAACCATGGCGGAAGCGGAACAACTGAAAGGCCACGCGGAGGCAATAAGAGTTAGAATTAGAAATTAGGAATTAAAAAAAGATGGCGATCGATATTAATTCACTGGTTAGAAAAAATGTATTGAAACTCAAACCGTATTCTTCGGCACGGGATGATTTTCAAGGTAACGGTTCCGTATTTCTGGACGCGAATGAAAGCCCCTATCCTACTGCCTACAATCGTTATCCAGATCCTCATCAAACTAAACTGAAAGACAAAATTGCGGCATTAAAGAATGTAAAAGCAGATCAGATATTTCTTGGCAATGGCAGCGATGAGCCAATTGATTTGCTAATACGAGCATTTTGTGAGCCAGATGTCGACAATATCGTAATTCCCCAACCGACATATGGCATGTATTCCGTGAGTGCGGATATCAATGCTGTTGAAATAAGAAGTACGAAACTCACCACGGACTTCGACATTGATCTGAACGCAATTGAAAACGCATGGAACGATAAGTCTAAGCTTCTATTCCTGTGCAGTCCAAATAATCCGTCAGGTAATTTACTCAGTCAGGACAAAATAGAATCTTTACTGAAGAAGTTCAAAGGACTTGTAGTTGTAGACGAAGCGTACATCGACTTCACTGACTATCCAGGCTTTCTTCCACTTTTGAGTCAATACAATAATCTTGTGGTCTTACAAACTTTGTCGAAGGCATGGGGCCTGGCAGGCATCCGATTAGGAATGTGCTTTTCAAATGCTGAGGTTATCAAAATCCTCAATAAAATAAAGCCTCCCTATAACATCAGCATCCTTACACAAACAGTAGCCGAAGAATCGCTTCAAGAGTTAGATTTAAAGAACAAACGAGTAAAAGAAATTATAGAGCAGCGGGATCACCTTCGTCATGAACTTTCTCAGATCGGAATAGTTGAAAAAGTATATCCTTCCGATGCCAACTTTCTATTAACAAAAGTTAAGAACCCGAAGGCTACTTACGACATCCTGGTAACACGAGGAATCATCACCCGCGATCGCTCCAATGTTATTCGGTGCGACAACTGCATTCGCATAACCGTGGGCACACCGCAGGAGAACAAAATTTTATTGGATGAATTAAAGAAGATATGAAGAAAGTACTTTTCATTGATCGTGACGGCACTATCATTTTTGAATCACCCGAAGATCCACAAATTGACAGTCTGGAAAAACTGGAATATATACCAGGAGTATTCACGTGGCTAAGCAAGATTGCTCAAGCCGGAAACTACGAGCTGGTCATGGTCACCAATCAGGACGGGCTCGGTACCGACAGCTTTCCAGAGAAAGACTTTTGGCCAGTTCAAAACAAAATCCTAAAGACACTTGAAGGAGAAGGTATAACGTTCACCGCTATTCATGTCGATCGCTCTCTTCATCATGAAAACAAACCTACCAGAAAGCCTGGGACAGGGATGCTCACCTCCTATTTCGCACCTGACTACGATTTGAAAAATTCCTATGTGATCGGTGATCGTTTAACAGATATTGAACTTGCTAAGAATTTAGGTGCAAAGGGAATACTTTTAAATGGCGAACATCTGGCCGACAAAGTAACCGCCAATGGTCTCAGCGGTTATTGTCAAATGGCTAGTTCCTGGAAGGAGATTTATAATATCGTCTCGATAAAGAGAATAGCAAGTGTGAGACGCACGACAAAAGAAACGGACATTGAGATAACTGTTAATCTTGATGGAACAGGAAAATCAAACATTGCCACGGGCCTGGGATTCTTTGATCACATGTTGGATCAACTAGCACGGCATGGTTCTATGGACCTCGACATTAAAGTAAAAGGTGATTTGCATATCGATGAACACCACACCATTGAAGACACTGCCCTTGCGCTGGGAGAAGCTGTACTAAAGGCGTTGGGTGATAAGCGCGGAATTGAACGCTATGGTTTTTGCCTTCCGATGGATGATTGTCTGGCGCAATTAGCTATTGATTTCGGAGGCAGACCCTGGATTGTATGGGAAGCAGAATTTAAGCGCGAAAAAATTGGTGAGATGCCGACCGAAATGTTCTTACACTTCTTCAAATCATTTTCCGATTCGTCAAAATGCAATCTGAATGTCAAAGCGGAGGGCACAAATGAGCATCATAAGGTTGAAGCTATCTTTAAAGCCTTCGCGAAAGCAATAAAAATGGCGGTGAAGAAGGAAGGAGATCAATTGCCCACAACTAAAGGAACCTTATAATTTCAAGATGCAGATAACAATCATTTGTATTTCGTCATTTTTAACTTGTAATTCCATTGGATGAAAGTTGTCGTGATTAAATATAACGCTGGAAACATCAGGTCGGTCTCCTTCGCACTCGAGAGACTCCAGATCGATTTTTCTATTACGGATAGCCCTGAAGAAATCACAGCGGCTGACAAAGTGATTTTCCCCGGAGTAGGTGAAGCGAGCACCACCATGAAATACTTGAAAGATCGAAAGCTAGATCAGGTCATCATCGGTTTAAAACAACCTATTCTTGGAATTTGCCTTGGTATGCAGTTGATGTGCAAACATTCCGAAGAAAATAACACTCCGTGTCTCGGTATTTTCGATGAGACGGTAAAGCTGTTTAAGCCATCACTTGATATGAAAGTGCCCCACATGGGCTGGAATCAGTTGATTGGTGTTTCTGACTGGCTGGATAAATCTCTTGAGAACCAGAATGCTTACTTTGTTCACAGTTACTATGTTCCCGTCAACGAGCACACATCAGCGCGAACGGAATATGTAAATTCATTTAGTGCGGTGATGAGGGTCAACAATTTCTTTGCGGTGCAATTTCATCCCGAGAAATCGGCAGAGACCGGAGTGAAAGTTTTTAAATGTTTTTTTGATCAAAAATGAATCTGAACATCCACTTTAAAGCGTATATTTTATCATGAGAATTATTCCGGCCATTGATATCATTGATGGAAATTGCGTTCGGCTAACACAAGGCGATTTCGGCCAGATGAAAGTCTACCGTGATGATCCGGTTGAGGTTGCTCTTGAATTTCAAAATGCTGATCTGGAGTATCTGCATCTGGTGGATTTGGATGGCGCCAAGAAAGGGAAAGTGGTGAACTGGAAAGTGTTGGAAGAAATTCAGGAGAAAACCGTTTTGAAGGTAGATTTTGGTGGCGGTGTCAAAACAGATGAGGAGGTTGAGCGTCTACTTGATCTGGGTATTAGTCAAATTAATGTTGGCAGTCTTGCCGTTAAGGAACCGGAAAAGTTTATCGAGTGGCTGAAAAAGTATGGTGGAGAGAACTTTGTATTGAGTGCAGACATTAAGAATGAAGATGTTTTAATTAATGGCTGGTTGGAATCAACTGGCCTGCGTCTGTTTGATCTGGTGGATCGCTTCACCAAAGAAGGCCTTGAATTCCTGACTTGCACGGACATCAATACCGATGGCATGTTGAAAGGCCCGAACTTTGACCTCTACAAAAAATTGAAAAGCAGATTCAAAGATCTTAAAATTATCGCCAGTGGTGGTGTTAGTTCGCTGAAAGACCTGACGGAATTAAAAAAGATAGACGTGTTTGGAGTGATTGTCGGCAAAGCCATTTACGAAGGAAAAATCAAGCTAAATGATCTGAAGAAAGTGAATCTAAAAGGCAAATCACAATAACACATGCTCACCAAACGAATCATCCCCTGCCTTGATATAAAAGACGGTCGCACTGTGAAAGGTGTGAACTTTGTGAACATTCGCGATGCAGGCGACCCGGTTGAATTAGCTGCGTTGTATGCAAAGCAAGGAGCTGATGAATTGGTATTTCTTGATATTTCAGCAACAGACGAAAAGCGAAAGACCTTTGCCCAGCTCGTGAAAGAGATTGCCCGGCAGGTTGACATTCCCTTTACAGTTGGCGGTGGAATCAATAGTGTTGACGATGTAGGTCCTCTGCTCGATGCTGGCGCTGATAAAGTAAGCGTTAACTCTGCGGCTGTTAAACGACCAGAGTTGATCAATGAACTTTCCAATGCCTTTGGTGCTCAATGCATCGTACTTGCCATTGATGCACGTAAGATTGAAAATCAGTGGATCGTTCACACGCACGGTGGCAAGAATCCAACCAACAAAAAACTTTTTAGTTGGGCTAAGGAAGGTCAGGACAGAGGCGCAGGCGAAATACTTTTTACCAGCATGGATCACGATGGCACTAAAAATGGTTTTGCAAATGATCCGTTGGCAAAACTGCATGAGTTGCTTCAAATACCGGTGATCGCATCCGGTGGAGCTGGCAATATGGGTCATTTCATGGATGCTTATCTTCTTGGAAAAGCCGATGCCGCTTTGGCTGCCAGTGTTTTTCATTTTGGCGAAATCAAAATACCTGATCTCAAAGTATTCTTAAAAGCTAGAAACATTCCTGTTCGCAATTAATTTCCTTCGCATGAGTCTGGATTTTTCAAAATTAAATGGCCTTATCCCCTGCGTTGTTCAAGATGCCAAAACATTAAAAGTATTAATGCTTGGCTTCATGAATGAAGAAGCCTATCAAAAGACCAAAACAGAAAAGCTCGTTACGTTTTACAGTCGCACCAAAAAAAGACTATGGACGAAAGGTGAATCATCGGGTAACTTCATTGACGTTGTGGAAATTCTGGAAGACTGCGACCACGATACCATTCTGATCAAAGCAAGTCCGCGAGGCCCTGTATGCCACACTGGAGCCGATACTTGCTTTCAGGAAAGAAACGAAGGCAATGAATTGTCGTTACTTGAAAAGATAATTCAGGACAGAAAGAAAAATCCCAAAGAAGGATCGTACACAACAAGCCTGTTCAATTCCGGAATCAATAAGATCGCACAAAAAGTAGGTGAAGAAGCCGTTGAACTTGTTATCGAAGCAAAGGACAATAATAAGACCTTATTTTTGAACGAAGCTGCAGATCTGATGTATCACTATCTTGTGCTACTTGCAGAAAAAGGATACTCCTTTGACGAGGTCAAAAGTGTTTTGAAACAAAGACACGCCAAGCAAAAATAACCAACACTTGTCGGCTGCCTTGCAAGTAGGCTTTTTCAAGAAATCCATCTTGGCATTTCAATTAAGTCTAATTACTTTGATGCATGAGCAATACCAAGATTATTAACGGCTACCCATTCATAGAATATCACCATCCCGGATATTCCGAAATGGAAATGCTAAAACGCAGCAAAGACTTCTTCGAATGGATGGACACCAGAAGAACGGTAAGAGATTTTTCTGATCGCCCTATACCTCTGGAAGTTATTCAAAATATCATTCGCACTGCTTCTACCGCACCTTCGGGCGCACACAAACAACCGTGGACGTTCTGTGTTGTCAAAGACGCTGCAGTTAAGAAGGAAATCAGGCTGGCAGCCGAAAAAGAAGAGCAGGAAAGCTATAACAGCCGAATGAGTTCCGAGTGGTTGGAGGATTTAAAACCTTTGCAAACAGACTGGCAAAAACCTTTTCTTGAAACTGCACCCTGCCTGATCATCGTATTCAAAAGAGTTTATGACATCTTACCTAACGGAGCAAAGCGGAATAACTACTACGTAAACGAATCCGTTGGGATAACTTGTGGTTTCCTTTTGGCAGCTATCCATCACGCTGGTCTTGTTGCGTTAACCCATACCCCAAGCCCGATGAACTTCGTGAGCAAAATCTTGAATCGACCTGAGAACGAAAGGCCTTTCCTTTTAATTCCAATAGGATATGAAGCGATTGAAACCTATGTGCCTAAGCTTGAACGAAAGAAACTAGATGACGTTATCGTCTACAGTTAAGAGGTGCCTATTGCCGAACGACCACCTCATTTGAACTCGTCTTTGGATAAATTTTCATGTACGATAACTTGTAGGTGATTGTCTTGCGTTTGCGCATCTCCACATGCTCTCCCTCAATTAAATCCGATGAAACTGGAGCCATAGAGAAGTCGAAGCCGGAACCATCGGGTTCGATATGTTTATAGATATAGGCCTCGTTTGTGGCAACCGTACTCATCTCCCCCACCACGGGATATTTATTTGTGACGTGATAGCTGAGCGATACTTCAATGAAGTCGCGCTTGGCATCTGGCCAATCTTTCAAAATCGCCACGCGTGCGTAATTATCCTTTCGTTCTACTATTTTCACTTTTGGTTTTCCAGTCAGGAAGGCCTTGCTGGTTTTGGTGATCACACACGATACGGAATAAATGCCCTCAACTTTGTTATAGGCTCCGGCATCCTTACCGAAATAGCGATGCATCAGATCTTCAAAGTCTACTTCCTGATAGTGCGGCTTTTTGAAAATGTATTTAGATTTTGACTGACCGTAGGAAAAATGTAAAGTCGCTGCAAGAATCAGCAGCATCAGGAGGAGTTTAGTTTTCATAGCCAACGTATCTGCCCACTAACGTAATAATTTTCGTGCCATTGTACTAGAATCTCAACTGGCAGTTACGCCAGATTGGAATGGTCAATCTTATTGCTTAGGAAATAACTTCAGGTAGGTCAGTTTGTAGGTGTAAGTAAAGGAACCTTCATTTTCCGTCCGTACTCCTTCCAGAATATCTCTCCCCTTGTCATAGGTAAATGTATACGAAACGATGCGTCCCCGGGATTCAAAATGCTTGTAAACCAGAATGTTTCCATCCGTCATGCCGGTAAACTCACCACGTATGGAATATGAGGGAATGTAATCCTTGTCCAATGGCACTTCGATATATTCCCGACTGGAGTTCGAGTTGTCCTTCAGAATAGCCACTTCCGAATAATTTTCCTTTCGATCAACAATCTTCTCCTTCTCGGTTGAAGAAAGGAGTCCTTTGCCTTTTTTTGTAACCAAACTTGAAACCGAGTAAATTCCTTCGATAGTGCCAACGCTGGTTTTATCCTTGACAAAATATCGCTTCACGATCTCGTTGAAATTTATCTGGTCGTAAGGATTCACTTTACGGCTTTGTTGCATTTTGTAAAGTTTTTCAAACGAGCAGGACGACATCAAAATTACAATCGGCACAAGCCATTGCAGGGAAGACTTGATTCTCATTTCCAGCTCTTAAAAAACGATATCTTCATACACACCATTGGAATACCTTCGGCAGGAAAGGCGACCACTCAATGCAGAAGGCTTGAAGAGCGACTTGCCCATCAGCATTCGTACACATTCCTGAATACCTTCGGTAATGCTGGGATGTGGATGTACGCACTCTGCTAATTCTTCGATTCCTTTATCCATAGAAATCAGAACGGCCACCGCTTGTATGGCACTGCTGGCGTGGTTACCCACTACCTTCATGCCCAGTATCTTCATACGGTCATCGCAGGTCACCAACAGTTTAATAAAACCCTGAGTGTTGCGTTTGGCAATAGCGCGCGGAATAGTGCTATACTCCAGTGTTACCACCTTATAATCAATGCCTTTTTCTTTGGCCTGAGTTTCATTCAACCCAACACCTGCTACCTCCGGGCTTAGAAACATGATGGTGCTGATGTTTTCATACACAAGTTTCCGATCGGGCTTTCCAAATATTTTTTCTACTGCATAACGGCCTTCCAGTTCGCCTACATTTACTAAAGAAATATCAGCAGTCAGATCGCCAACAGCATAAATATTAGAAACATTGGTTTGCGTATCGTTATTATCAATGCCGCGTTTCGTGATGTTGATGCCTACTTTGTCATCCCATAGGTCTTCAAGGTTGGCCACACGGCCAACGGAAACAAGGGCCTTCTCAACGTTAAATGTTTCGCGGCTTCCATCGTTATACTCCAACTCATATTCAACACGGCCATTAATAATCTTCATATTAACTAACCTGGAGTTCCGATGCACCAACACACCATTGTTCTCCATGTTGCGTTCTACAATGCGAACCACATCTTCATCTTCAAACGGAAGAATACGATCGCCCTTATCGATCAAGTGCACTTTCGTGCGACCAAATCCACTGAAGATGGTTGCATACTCACAACCGATAACCCCCGCTCCAACAATCACCATGCTCTCTGGAAAATCTTCCATTTCCTCGATGCCTTCACTCGTCATGACAATCTTCTCATCGATCGGCAATTCAGGCAAGTACCTCGGCCTGCTTCCCGTTGCCAGGATAATATTTTCGGCATGCACGATTTGTTTCTTAGTTCCATTCAGGATCTCTACTTCATGCTGACTTAACAACCTTGCCTCTCCCGTTTTGTATTCAAGCAGGTTAGCATAATTCGAGTGTCTCAGTTCTAGCATGTGCTCCTCCAGCATCCCCTTGCGTTCGGCTACTGCTTTCCTTACTTCAGCCTGTATCTCCCTGTAACTTATAGACGGCACCTGAATGTTGTAGCGCTTAAGACTCTTCCTAAATGCAGATGCTTCCCGCGAAAGCTCCCACCAGGTTTTTGACGATAGCGCCCCGTTGGTCACTCCAGCTCCGCCCACTTTACTTCGTTCAACCAATAATACCTTCTTTTTAAAGTCCAATGCTCGCATCGCTGCAGCATATCCGGAAGGTCCGGCACCTATCACAACAAGGTCAAAGCGTTCCATATCAGGGGTCTGTATTTTGTTAAAAATTAGAATAAATACTGGAAATAAGAAATAGTCATTTCAAAATCGCCTGCTAAGTTAAATCAAATGAGGATGAACCCGGGCAACGGAATGGCATTCCTTTCTTAAGGTTGTTTTAAGTAATTTTCCACCATGGATTCGATCTTAGAACTAGACAAGCGACTGCTCTTATTTCTTAATAGCTTTCATAATGATGCTCTTGATCCAATTATGTATGTGATCACGAAGACAGAATTTTGGACTCCGCTTTATCTCTTGCTGATCTTTTTCATTTTTAAGAAATATGGCACCGAAGGCTGGATTATCCTGGCAGGAGCTGCTGTTGCTCTTTTGCTGTCAGATCAAATCACATCAACGCTGATGAAACCATTCTTTGCGCGGCTTCGGCCTTCACAAGATCCAACACTGGTGGGTCTTGTCCACCTGGTGAATGACTATAAAGGCGGGCTTTATGGATTTGCATCAGGCCACGCGGCAAACACCTTTGGCACCGCGATGTTTGTTTGGCTGCTCTTCCGAAAAGACCATCGGTGGAGTTGGATCATTTTCATTTGGGCAACCCTAATGACGTACACCAGAATCTACCTCGGAGTTCATTATCCGGGCGATATTCTGGTTGGCGCCATCATTGGATTAGGTTGTGGATTTGCTGGAAACAGATTCTTTCTTTGGCTTCGCAAAAAATTCGTCAAACGAAAAACTGCTTCTGGTCTCTCTTAAGGGAGCTCTGCCGCCTTGATGTTTGATTATTTCTTACCAAACATCCCTCCCAGCATGTTGCCTAAATCGCCAAGCGGGTTCTGACTATTTCCTCCGGTCACTTTTCCTAAAATGCTGGCGACATCAAGATTGCTATTACCGGAAACGCTTTTCATAATATTGGTGAGATCAAAAGAATCATCTTTTGGATCATTCGTTTTCTTCACGAATTGATTCATAACGGTTGGAAGCAGGCTCGATGCCATACTTTGAGCAGCTTGTTGAGAAATACCAAACTTGGACGCCACTGTGCCAGCAACTGAAGTTATCAATTGGGAAACGATGGGATTGCTGGTGAGATTCTGCGTGCCGCCCTGAAAAAGTCCGGCCACTTGTGTGAGATTGCCTTTGGAAGCGTGACTCTGCAAGCCACTTAAAATTTGTTGAGCCACTGTCTGAATAGCAGCACTGTTGTGCTGATCCGGAATAGCCTTGTTCCTGATAATAGCATCACCGGCATTTTGTTCCACAAGTTTAATGAGTTGATCTAGCATATTTTTATGTATTAGTTATCGACTGATAAAATTTAGCCCTGAGATAAAAGTCTCTTCACATACTTTCCAATAATATCAAATTCCAGATTTACCGTGTCACCGGGCTGCAATTGATTAAAATTTGTGTGTTCAAAGGTGTATGGTATGATCGCCACAGTAAAACCATTTGACTTAGAATTGAAACATGTGAGACTCACACCATTTACACAGATAGATCCTTTCTCGACTGTCACATTGCCCATGGCTGGATCGTACTCAAAATCAAACAGCCAGCTTCCGTCAACTTCTTTGATCAATTTACAAATACCAGTTTGATCGACATGACCTTGCACGATATGTCCGTCAAACCGGCCATTGGCAATCATGCATCGCTCCAGGTTTACTTTACTTCCCACCTTTAAGTTTCCCAGGTTTGACTTTCGCAACGTCTCGTCAATTGCAGTAACCCAATGCCCATTGGCCACACACCTTGTTACCGTAAGGCAAACGCCATTGTGAGAAATGCTCTGATCAATTTTTAGCTCATTGCTAATATCACTGGTGAATAGAAAATTTCTATTTGAACCATTAACCTCTATTTTCTCCACTACCCCACTTGATTCAATAATGCCCGTAAACATGAGTAAGATTTTTCGTCTTCAAATTAGATCATTCATTTAACAGCACCGGCATCACTTCTTAGAACCCGACTCTTTCTCAATGGCTTCTTTTTGATCGGGTCGGATGGTAGGATACTGAATACCCAGTTGGTCCAGATACGTTTTATACTTTGCAGGATTATAGTAGTATTTGGTCAGCTCCGGTTTGAACTTGGTCATAATCTCCTTATTCAAAAACACAGCAGGATTGTCCTTCGGTCCCACCAGTGGCGTATACTTAATCTCTTTGGTTTGTTCGTTGTTATAGTAATCCCATGAATCTTTGATGAGTTCGGGTTTTAAAAACAAATCGAGGAGTGTCAATGCCTCGGCTTTTGCTCCTGCAATAATTCCTTTGTGAGCAATTGGAGTTGCCATTGAAATTGCATTTGACCAATGGTGGCCAGGTAAGTTTGGAATATTGGAAGGGTACGTCAACACAATAGTCGGCAGCGACCAGGAGATATCGGCAATGTCATCCGAACCTCCGCCCAGCGATACTAATTGCCTTCCTCCCATTATCACAGGCTTTGTGTCGTTTGGCATTCCGATCGTATCCAACTTAACCGCGAGACCTTCTATCTTCTTTGATTTCATTTCAATTTGAGATGCCTTTGCCAACAACTGATCATCATCGGTCCATTTTGGTAAGCCTACGGTTTTGATGTTGTTGTACATGGCCACCGCCATCGGTTTATTAAAATGTCCTGGCCAGGCGGAACCTAAAATCTCATACGTATACTTGGTGTCCGTCATCAGAGCTGCGCCATCGGCAGTTTGTTTTCCTTTCTCAAATAGTTTAACAATATCGGGATACGTGCGCTCTCTGAAATAATACCAGACCGAGGCTTTAGACGGAACCACATTTGGCTGATCACCGCCATCGGAAATAACATAATGCGATCGCTGAGTCAATTCAAGATGCTCGCGTCTGTAGTTCCAACCGATGTTCATCAACTCTACAGCATCAAGCGCACTTCTGCCGCGCCATGGCGCACCTGCCGCATGGGCTGCCTGACCTTCAAACGTAAACTTCACGGATATCATGCCGTTGTAACCAGCATCTCCATAGCCAACACCCAGGTTACTGGCCACGTGCGTGAAGATACACGCATCAACGTCTTTAAAAACTCCTTCTCTAATGTAGTAGGCCTTTGTTCCTAACAACTCTTCAGCGATCCCAGGCCAAAGCATGAGTGTTCCCGACATTTTCTCACGCTCCATTATCTTCTTGATGGTTAGGGCAGTAACGATGTTTAACGCCTGACCCGAGTTGTGACCTTCACCATGACCAGGTGCACCCACCACAATTGGATCCTGGTAAGCTACTCCGGGTTTCTGCGAAGCTTTGGGAATGCAATCAACATCTGAACCTAAGGCGATAACGGGCTTTCCAGTTCCCCAGGTTGCCGTCCAGGCAGTTGGGATGCCCGCAATGCCCCGCTGAATTTTAAAACCATTTTTCTCCAAAAGTGAAGTCAGGTAGTTGGATGTCTCCACTTCTTGAAAGCCGAGCTCGGAAAAGCTGAACAGCATATCGTTGATCTGCTGACCCAACGTATACTGTTTGTCGATCTCAGCCAATGCCTCGGCCTTTAGCTTCTTAATCTTTTCATCGCTGGATTGCGCCATCACGACAGCGCCCCATACTGAACAGATCAGCACGAGCGCAAACTTTCGGTAATTCATGGTTAGGTTGGGTTTAAAGGCAGAAGGTATAAACTTCTTTCAAAATCAAAAAGCGTTATTCCGCAGCAGGCTGACATTTCGTAAAATCAATCCGGCCAAGATCATGATCTCATTCACATCTGGAGAACAATTGTTTTCTGCTCAGTGAAAAATCTAAATACCAGATGGAGTGACGGTTCGCGACTGTCCTTTAAAATCATGAACAATTATCTCCTTTACGTCTTTTGTAATTTGCATGACTCTACTTGACTGCGATAAGTAGCCAGAGCCATAGTAAAATTCAACACGCTCTTTCTTTCCGGTTGTGTAAATCAGTTCAGCCCAACTGTCCATCGGTTGTGGCTTAAACAACTGACCGCTGTTGGGAACGGAATAAACCTTGAGACTGTCAATGTTTTGAGTCCCCAGGAAAAGCTGACTGTCTTTTCTGGTAAGTCGTGCTAGCGCTTTCGCATCGCCATCCACCTGAAATCCGCTTTGAGCGGTTGGTATCACCTTAAACGAACCATGACCATCTCCCACCAATACCAAACCCGTAAAGGCATCGTACCTTCCGGTGAAGACTTCATTGCCATAGTCGTTTCCAATCATTGCCACATCTAAATTACCATCGCCATTGATGTCTGCTGTTACCATTCCATTCACCGGACCAACCTGAACAGCAATGGGTAAACTTGTCATTTTAAATTTACCTCCTCCCAGATTTTCGATGTAACTCGACTCCATGTGATTCGCCTGCAACATGATCGCTCCCTTCAAATCATCTGGTGTGAGTAGTGTTTCCGTTGTTGCTTGTCCAAACTGTTTATAGCTTGAATATTTCCTCCTGAATTTTGTGCTTTGTGAGTTAATCTCTTCCCAGAAGTGAATGGGATAAAGCTTCTTGATATCAGTCTCCATCGATTCCCTCATATAACATGACATGATAGGGTCCACACTTCCGTTTCCATCGAAGTCTTTTCCGTATACCCAAAGTGGATACTCAGCTGTAACCTGGTAGTTGCTGTTGAGCCCCAGATTGCCTGCCAAATAATCCACATCACCATCCTTGTCATAATCACCTGACGTAAGACTATTCCACCAACCAGTAAATTGCTCAACGCCTGTGCTCGCCAGCTTGACAAACTTCGTTCCTTCATTTCTGTAAAACGAAACGGGCATAAACTCACCTACTGCAATTAGATCCACCTTTCCATCTGAGTCAAAGTCTGACCATAAGGCATCCGTAATCATGCCTGGCGATTTCAGATCGGCACAAACTTCATCCGTAACATTTAAAAACTTACCGCTTTCATTTCTTAGAACATAACTCCTAGCGGGAAATGGATATACTCCGGGCAACACTCTTCCTCCGATAAACAAATCCAGATCACCATCGCCATCAAAATCGGCCGCGCGGGCGCACGATCCACTTGCTGTTATCTTCGGGAGGGCACTTGCATCTAACTTAAAATTACCTCTACCATCGTTTTTATAAAGCCGGTCTTGATAAACAGCTGTATCAGAACTCTCAACACTTCCACTCACGATATATAAATCAAGATCATTGTCATTATCCGCGTCAAAAAGCAAAAGTCCCTCATCTTCGGATTGCTTATTATTCTTCAATTTCTGATCAGTTGTTGCGAACGTGCCGTCAGCTTTTTGAATAAAAGTAGCAGCCGTATTATCCGTTGATCCTCCGATGATAAAATCATCCAATCCATCGTTGTTGATGTCTCCGACACATATTCCAGGGCCGGCCTGCGAAAATTTATGTGGCAATGTGCGTTGCAGATTGAAATCGATTTTATCCTCCTCAACGTGTTTATATAACACCTTGGCCGTCTTCCTCACATCTGCAAAAAGTGTAGGTTGTCCCGGCTTTTCATTTTGTCTCTTAGAGGCAGAAGAATACTTGACCGTTATTACTTGATTAGCCTGAATGCTCTTCAATAATTCTGTGTTGCCGTCTGGCCACTGCACTAAAACCGAATCAACGGATGTAGCACCATCTAATCCAAAGTGCAGCACGCCCTCCACAGAGGATAAGAATCCACGATAAACATAATTTTCACTAAACTGCACCTTGCCACTGTCGTAGTAAACAAAGACTTTAGTTCCTAAACCCTGCTTATTCTTCGAGTCACCTTCTAACTTGATTCTCAAAAAATTGTCTTTACCGGGTTGACCCTTATCATTCGCGGGATCGGTGTTGTTGCGGTAGACAAATGCCTGATCATTGATGTTGTTGACTACATAATCCAAATCGCCATCATTGTCCAGGTCAGCAAAAGCAGCGCCATTAGAAAACGAAGGGATATCTAAACCCCAAGCTTTCGTAACATCTTTAAACACCAAATTACCTTCGTTCTCGTAAGCATAGTTGGAAATCTTGACAACCGGTATGGAATCAAGGAGATATCTCGTGCCAGCTATCTTATCCTTATCTGCTCTGAAATTTGCAAAGTCTTTGTCGGTAATGTCCTTGGGAAATCCGTTGGTAATCAAAAGGTCTTTATCACCGTCATTGTCGAAATCAGCGAAAAGCGGTGACCAACTCCACTCCGTTTGATGGATACCTGAAAGCTGACCGATCTCGCTAAACTTAATTTCTTTGTCAAGCCCATTGTTAACGTGGAGCATGTTTCGTACGTACTGAAATTCGTAACCGAATTTTTTATTGTTGATATAATTCTGATAACTCTTATTTCCAATGGTTGATTTTTTCCGGGCATTAATTTCCGGAAGCATATCGAGCGTAATGATATCGGGCATCGCATCGTTATTAATGTCGGCCGCATCATTGCCCATCGAGAATTGACTTTGATGGCCTACAATGTCGCCTATGCGGTTAGAGAAGGTGCCATTCTTGTTGTTGATGAACAAAAGGTCATTAGAGAGATAATCGTTAGAGACGTAGATATCAGGCCAACCGTCTGCATTCAAGTCAGCAATTGCCAACCCAAGCCCAAAACCTTCTATGGAAATTCCGGCTTCACGCGAAACGTCCGAGAAGGTTCCGTTTCCTTCGTTGCGATAAAGTCTATCGTTATTGGGTGAAGATCCATCAATAAGTTTCGGCCGATAATTTGTCGGATAATTTTTCAATCGTTCGTTTGTGAGAACGTAAAGGTCCAAATCACCATCCTTATCGTAATCAAAAAAAGCTGCGTTTACACTGAACCCATCATCGTCTAAACGATAGGCAGCAGCTTGATCTGTGAACGTGGGGACGCCATCACCATTAACCCCATTGTTTATAAAGAGCATGTTCCTTCTGGCGACTGAATCTTCGTGCATCGTGGCACAAACATAAATGTCCATCCACCCATCATTGTTGATATCTGCAATCGCCACACCCGAATTCCACTTACCGGGTAAGTTCACATTGGCCGACTCGGTAACGTCCTTAAATTTAAATTCACCTTCATTTAAGTATAGTCGGTTTTGAACCTGATTACCCGTAAAAAAAATATCTTCCTTGCCATCGTTGTTGAAATCTGCCACTCCAACTCCGCCTCCATTATAAATATATTCGTACGTGAGTATGTTGAAGGAGTCCGTCTCTTCCACCGTGTTTGCGAATTCAATGCCTGTTTCATCTGAAGACAACAATTGAAAGCGGGTATCTGCCTTTTTCGTGCAGCTTGTAATACCCAATGCCAGGGCACAGCAAAATATTGAAAGGGCTAAGACAATCTTTTTCATAAAGGGCTATAAAAAAAACAAAGGCCAATTTACATTGGCCTTTGTTCAAGAAAAAATTAACGGTTTTTAATTTCCACCAAAACCAGGGTTTTGCTTGAGGATATCGCTACCCAACAAGTCAATTTGGTTTTGAGGAATAGGAAGTAACTCATCCTGGTTGTCTGTGAATGAAATTCCAGTGTAAGCACCTGAAGGATATTTGTCCTTCTCGTAGGCGATAAAGTCTTTGAGAAGAGCTTTACCTTCAGCACCCCAACGCATCAAATCATAGAAACGGTGGCCTTCTCCGGAAAGCTCCAGTTTACGCTCCATGCGCACAATAGCGCGAGCATTTGCCTGAGACCCTAACGTTGCGTAGTTGTTGATCACATAGTTGGCAGCATTGGTAACACCATCTGCTTTTTTCAAGAAAGAGTTAGCAGCACGTGTACGAACCTGGTTGATGTAACCAAGAGCTGTTGTCAAGCTACCAACCTCAATCTCAGCTTCAGCTGCCATCAACAACACATCAGCAAAACGAATGATTGTGTAGTTGATTGCTGTGTAACCAGGTGTCCAGGAACTGTTATCCTGAAGGCTACCCTTGTCTGACTTGTAGTAGGCATACTTCTTAGTTTGATATGGACCAGCGTTCGGCTGGTTACGGATCCAGGCTTTACCTGGGAAATCCTGCCAATCCAAATAAGGAATACCTCTGCGTCCGATTGAATGGTCGATACGAGGATCTAACTCACCAGCATCTGGTGTAAATGCGTCTTTTGACTCAAGTCCCATGTCAGTTTTAATGGCATTGGCAGCAGAGTTATAAGAACCATCCAACAGCGGCAGACCACCAACTGTGCGGAAGGAGTTCGCCAACTCGAAAGTTGGTTGGAAGAAACTGCAGCAGTTACCAGGACCATCAGCACCGGTATTGTATGGCCAGTTAAGGTCAAACTCAGGGTTTGCATTGTTTACGCTACCAGTACCGGCAGCAGCCTGATATGCCCACACTGACTCTTCATGGTTATCGTTAGATGCCTTAAACACATCCTGGAATTTTGGCACCAGGCCATACTTCTTACCGTTCGAGGTTTTTCCATTGGCGATGATATCGTCAAAAAGCGCTTTCGCTGCAGCATATTTGCCCTGATACATGTATACTTTTGCAAGATATGCTTTTGCGGCCCAGCTGTTCACGCGACCCACTTGTCCTTGAGTAGCGGGCAGGTTTGCAGCAGCAAATGACAAGTCAGCCTCAATTTTTGGCCAGAGGTCGGTGTCATTTTTAACTGCCTCAATACCACTACCCACGTCAATGGTTTCATCAACATAAGGAGTGTTATTAAAACCTCTCTTAAGTTCGAAATAATTGTGTGCTCTCAAGAACTTTGCCTGAGCTTCGAAACTCAACAAATCAGCAGCTGTTACAGATGGATCGGCTGTCTTCAACAGTTTTAAAACTGCATTGGCACGTGCCACTCCTTCATAATTTCCATTGTACTTATCACTGATAACACCTTGAGTTGGCAGCGCTTCGTAACGCTGAATCGGGTTGATGTCAGAAAAATCACCCGGGTCAGTGCCTTTGTTGGCATCACCACCACGTATACTACCCCACACCCAGTTTGATGGGCTGGCCATACGGTTACCTCTACCGTTAATCTGTGAGTACGCAGCGATGAGCGCTGCATCGAGGCCCAACTTGCCCGACAAGAGCTTCGCATCCAATTGGCCCGTTACAGGCACCTGCAAGAAACTGTCCTTGCACGAATACAAGAGAAGGATGGCTGCGGTTGCAGTTCCAATCACTCCTATTCTAAATCTATTTTTCATATGTATCTAATTATTTCTTTTTCTATGACAATGAGTTAAAATCCAATATTAACACCAAAAGTATAGCTTCTGGTAACAGGATAGTTACCAACGTCAATACCGAAGTTAGTATCAGCTGCTCCACCTACTGCAGGATCCAATCCGCTGTAACCTGATATCGTGAACAAATTGTTGGTTGAAGCATACACACGAAGTCTTGTCATTTTCAGTTTATCCAAAATGTTGGCAGGAAGAGTATATCCCAATGTCAAGTTTTGGAAACGAAGATATGAACCATTCTCTACATAGAATGAATTGGACTGTGTGTTGGTACTGAAGTTAGAGGCACTTTCAAAGATTGGAATAGTAGCGCCTGTGTTGCTAGGAGTCCAGGAATCTTTCACGCGGTTGCTGATAGCAGCACCCTGGAATGAAGGATAGAAATCTGTAAACCATTTTGACACGTTGAAGATTTTGTTACCCAATGATGTATACAGGTAAGCGCTCAAATCAAAGCCCTTCATACGAACAGTGAAGTTAACACCACCAGTGAACTTAGGTACTGGGCTACCGAGGTAGGTCCTGTCTTTGTCATCAATTTTACCATCTCCGTTGATATCTTCATACTTGAAACGACCTGCACCACCACCTGATTGAGGGTTAGCTGCAGTAGGATAGTTCAACGCCTCACCAGCACTTTGGAACAGACCAGCTACTTTATATCCGTAGAATGAAGAGATAGAATATCCCAACTGGTTACGAATTGGCTGGATTCCTCTGAAACCAGGGTTAACTGTAGTCAAGTAAGTCAAACCGGGAGCCAACGCAGTGATCTCGTTGTGCAAGAAACTTCCGTTCACATTCAATTCAAACTTGATGTCCTGAGTCAAATTACCTTTTGTTCCCAAAGCGATATCAATTCCTTTGTTAACCATTTTTGCAATGTTAACAGATGGAGGAGACGCGTTAGGACCTGCAGTTGCAGTGATTGGCACTTGCAACAACAAATCCTTGGTGTCTTTCTGCCAGAAGTCTAAAATGATATCCAGTTTGCCGTCAAACATCAAACCATCAATACCGATGTTTTTAGTAACACTGGTTTCCCATTTAGCATTCGGGTTTCCGATACGTGTACGATAGAATCCGCCTACTGCGCTGCTGTTGCTACCATTGATGTCGTAAGATGAAGCTCCAACGCTACCACCATACAAACTAAATTGGTTGTTTGGATCTACGTTGTTTGAGTTACCCATTGTTCCGTAACCACCACGAACCTTAAGATCGCTGATGAATGGCACTGCCTGCATGAAGCTTTCTGAAGAAACTCTCCAGGCTGCAGACACCGCAGGGAACACACCGTAACGATTTGCAGCAGCAAAGCGTGAAGATCCGTCTCTACGAATTACAAAGCCAAGAATATACTTCTCTTTGAAAGAGTACTTAGCTGAACCAAAGTAAGAGCTGAAATTAACACCCTTGAATTGTCCGCCATCAGCTTGCTTAGGGAGCCTGTACAGTACTCATGCTCACGTAGTTAGGATCCCATGAGAATGGATTCAAACCACCCTGGCTGTCAAACCATCCTTTGCCGGTATTCAATGCTTCCTGACCTACCAATGCCTCAACTGAATGATCTCCAAAAGTCTTTTTGTAAGACGCAGTGTTGGTAAATGTCCATGCGAAACTGTATTGACTCTGTTGGCCATATCCAAAAGCAGAGTTGTTCTCTGAGTTCTCATACTGCCAGCGGCTGTATTGGCGAGCAAATCCACTGCTGTAGTTCGCTCCGATATTCGTGCGCAAAGTCAATCCAGGGATAGGATCAAATTCCATATACACGTTACCGAAACCAGAAGTAGTATAACCCTTGTTATTTGCCTGACCATCACGGCTGGCAACCGGGTTTCTTGGGTTGTTAAATCCTTTCGCAGTAGTACCTGCATAACCGCCAAACACGTCATATACTGGAATGATGGAAGGCATACGGAAAGCTGATAGGATGTCATTCTCATCAGCCGCAATACCCTGTCCACCGTTTGCACCACTCACACCTAATGACTCTCTGTATGTGAACTGCACGTTCTCTCCGATTCTCAGGTTTTTCAACACATCAAATTCAGTATTCGCGCGGAAGGCATAACGCTTAAAGCTATTAGCTTTCAAGATACCTTGCTGATCTTGTGTGCTCATGCCTATGTAATAACGGTATGTGTCGCCACCTCCGTTGAAACCTAAAGTTTGTCTGATGATCGGAGCGTTGCGGGTAATCTCTTTGTACCAGTCAGTACCCGACTTATTAGCTGCAATTACCTGATAAACAGATCCATTGCGGGGATCAACATTGTACTTCAATTTCTCAGCTGCTAAGTCTACCGAACCAACTACGCCTGATGCACCTCCTACTTTCAAGTAGTCAGGAATAACAGGTGTAGCGCCACCACCGAACTGAGGGTGGTTAAACGATGCCAAAGCTGCAATCGGGTCTGTGCCGTTTTGAACAGCTGTGTTTTTGATGGCGTTCCATGTCCAATCAGCAAAATCCTGAGGATTCATCATGCTCTGTCCTTTGCCTGGAGTGGTCATACCAATCATGTTATCATAGGTAACATTCATTTTCTGACCTCTCTTACCTCTCTTAGTGGTGTAAACAATTACACCAGAGGCAGCACGAGCTCCATAAATGGATGCAGAAGCCGCATCTTTCAATACAGTTGTAGTTTCAATATCATCCGGATTCAGGAAAGAAACATCCTGAGTAGGAACACCGTCAACCACATATAATGGAGTGTTACCACCAAATGCGCCAAAACCCCTCACGCGTATCTGACTGGTAGTTCCTGGTTGACCATTCGAAATTACTGTAACCCCTGCAACCCGACCTTGCAACATCTGCTCAACGTTTCCAGAAGGAGCGAAAGTCAAATCCTTAGCTTTTACAGTAGAAACAGAACCGGTAAGTTCTCTTCTTTTATCGATAGAGTATCCTGTTACGACAAGTTCGGTCAATGTTTGAACGTCCAGCTCCATTTGAACATCAATGGTAGACTGAGCGCCAACACTGACTTCTTTTGTTAAATATCCGATAAACGAGAAAACGACAGTTGCCTGGTCGCCCGAAACATTTATCCGGTACTGGCCGCTGCCATCGGTAGCCGTTCCTGTGCTGGTTCCTTTAATAAGCACGTTGACACCGGGCATTCCATTGCCGCTTTCATCCTTTACGGATCCTGATACTACTCTTTCCTGGGCAAACAGCGCGTGAGAGCTGGCCAGCCACAGCAAGAGAAGCATACTTCGCTTCAAATTGTTGTACACTTTTTTCATGGTCATTGAGTTTAGTTTATAGTTGTTTAAGGGTTGAGAGATTCAAATAGATCGGGAACAGTTAATCGAACAAAACTTCATTCTGAGATTATTTAACATCACAAAATATAGTTTTTACTACTAAGTGTGTAGAGATAATGAAAAAAATCTTTAGCAAACGTTACCGCAAACGTTTCCGGTTTCGTTGGCGAGCTCGTTTGAGCGAACGAATGATACTATCTGGATACCTAACACTTATTAGTCGATGAATAGAAAATGTGGACGCCAACACGTGCGATGTGTGCGGACACACAGGAATTAAATAAATTACTTATCTTCAAAAAAAACGACCCCGGTTTTCATATTCTGCATGAATAAACAGGCTACCCGAATTAAAGACATCGCCCAGCTTGCCGGAGTTTCAGAAGGCACGGTTGACAGGGTGCTGCACAACCGTGGAAAAGTCTCGAAATCGGTAGCGGAGAAGGTCTTGCGCGTAATCAATAGTACAGATTACAAGCCCAACCTGATCGCCAGGACACTTGGATCAAACAAAACTTACCGGATTGCAGCTTTGGTGCCCCGGACAGATGATCCATATTGGAGCCAGTCAGCAATTGGCCTGGACAAGGCTGCTCTTGAATGGGAGAAATATGGGATCATTGTTGAACGCTATTATTTCAACCATCATGATAAGAACTCATTCCTGCAAAAGTCGCTCGAACTATATCATGCGAAGCCGGATGGCGTTTTGGCCGCACCCCTTTTCTACTATACCTCAATCCCCTTTTTCAAAGTGCTTAAGGAGAACAAAATACCCTATGTGCACATCAACACCTACATACCAGAAGTAGAGCCTTTAAACTTTATCGGACAAAATTCATTTCAGAGCGGGGAGTTGGCGGCAGAACTGCTGTACTATGGCCATCGTAGCACGTGTGCGTATGCCATCGTTCACATTTATCAGGATATTGAAAATGCTATTCAGTTGATTGAAAAAGAAAAAGGTTTTAAATCCTTTTTTCAAAGCCTGAAGGATGGCGACAACAAGGTGATCTCTCTGAATCTGAACCGGCATGATCTAACGCAATTCACCGAACAACTAGAACTGCTGCTGGCCACAACGGAGTTGAAGGGTATTTTCGTGAGCACATCCAAAGCATATTTGATTGCCGAAGCGATCGAAAAGACAGGCCGGAAAGACATCAGACTTGTGGGCTATGATCTGATCGATGAAAATCTTCGTTATCTGAAGGCCGGTAAAATCAACGCACTCATTAATCAAAATCCTAAAAGGCAGGCGCTTGTGGGCATCAACAATTTAGCCAACTACCTGGTTTTTAAAAAGGAAACCACCGGCATGAATTTGTTCCCGCTGGAGATCATCACTCGTCAGAATCTGGCATCGTATCTCGACTCAGATATTCATTAGCATTTGCAAGTCGTTAACAAGTTTCCACCAACTTGCTTCACATCTTCGTATTCCAATATGTTGTATTTTCGCGGTTCAAATTCCTGATTAACGTGTATAACAAGTACCCCATTCATCTTACAAATTCCCTAAGCGGAAGCAAAGAGCTTTTTCATCCGGTCAATCCTGGTCACGTTGGAATATACGTGTGTGGCCCAACTGTTTATTCAGATGTTCATCTCGGAAACGTAAGGACGTTTTTATCCTTTGATATTATCACCCGGTATTTTCGTTACCTGGGATACAAAGTCAGATATGTGAGAAACATCACAGATGTTGGCCACCTCGAGAACGATGCTGATGAAGGCGAAGACAAGATTGCCAAGAAAGCGAGGCTTGAACAATTGGAGCCAATGGAAATCGTGAAGAATTATACGGAAGGTTTTCATGAAGTGATGCGCCAGTTTAATATTCTTCCCCCAAGTATTGAACCTTCTGCAACCGGCCATATTGTTGAACAGATTGAGATCACCAAGAAGTTAATTGAAAATGGTTTTGCCTACGAAGCCAATGGTTCTGTTTACTTTGATGTGACCAAGTATAACCAGCAACATAACTACGGTATACTTTCAGGTCGGGTAATTGAAGAGTTGATGGAAAGTGGCCGGGCATTAGATAGTCAGGATGAGAAGCGAAACAAAATAGATTTTGCGTTATGGAAAAAAGCTTCGCCTTATCATATCATGCGCTGGCCTTCACCATGGGGTGATGGTTTTCCCGGCTGGCACATTGAGTGTACGGTGATGAGCACAAAATATCTTGGTGAGACGTTCGATATTCATGGAGGTGGAATGGACTTGAAGTTTCCACACCATGAGTGTGAGATTGCGCAAGCTGTTGGTGCCAATGGCAAAGATCCCGTCAAGTATTGGATACATAGCAACATGCTGACAGTAAACGGTCAGAAGATGAGCAAGTCGCTAGGCAACTCGTTCCTGCCGCGCGAATTATTTGCCGGAAATCATCCACTACTGGATAAAGGCTACGGACCAATGACCGTAAGGTTCTTCATGTTGCAATCCCACTACTCAAGCACGTTAGATTTTTCCAACGAAGCACTGGGCTCTGCCGAAAAAGGTTTTAGGAAATTGGTGAATGCACTAAGTACCATTAGGAATCTTAATCATATCGGAGCGTCAAAAACAAACTCTCTGGATGCTGACCTCAATCGCCTGGTCGATGGATGCTATCAAAATATGGGTGACGACTTTAACACCGCTAAAACGTTGGCAGTGTTGTTTGAAATGTCTGCACGCATTAATGACTTTAAGTCTGGTAATTTATCATTTGACAACGTCAGTGTTGAAGCATTCTCTTCCTTCAAGGAAACCTACATAGGCTTCATGGAAGAAGTGCTGGGTTTGAAAGAAGAAAAAGAGCAAGACGATGAACTTCTGAACGGAACGATTAATGTATTGATCGAACTTCGCAAGAAAGCAAGGGTAGATAAAAACTTTGCATTGTCTGATAAAATTCGTGATGACCTCAAGGCTTTGGGGATTCAATTGAAGGATGGAAAAGATGGAGAGATAACATACTCATTCGAATAGATTATCATGACTGAATTACTCCAACAAGCAAACCGATACTCAAATAATACAGCCATCATTTCTGATGGAAAAGAATTCACATATAGTGATCTGCTAAAGGATTCATCGTCATTGGCATCGTATCTACTCAATGGCGATAAAGATTTGCGCGAACAGCGTGTGTGTTTCATGGTCAATCCGGGCTTTGACTATGTAAAAACACAATGGGCCATTTGGCGCGCAGGTGGAGTTGCTGTTCCTCTTTGTTTAACACATCCTCTACCCTCTTTGCAGTATGTCATTGAAGACACTTCCGCATCAGTTATTATTGTGTCTTCGGAATTTGAATCAACTTTAAAAAATCTTGCTGAACAGAAACAAATTCGCTTTATCGTTTTAAAAGATGATTTAAAATCTCGCCAACAGGAGTTGCCGCTTATCTCATCCGACAGAAATGCGATGATTCTTTACACCAGTGGAACAACCAATTTGCCAAAAGGAGTTGTCACGACTCACAAAAACATTGAAGCACAAATTTCAGCATTGATAACTGCATGGAAGTGGAGCGAGAAGGATTCAATTATTTGCATACTTCCCTTACATCACGTGCATGGTATTATCAACGTTATCGGGTGTGCCTTGCGCAGCGGTGCACGTTGTACCTTCTTACCTTCGTTTGATGCACAAGCCGTATTCAATCTTTTCAAAAGCGGTACAATAAATCTTTTCATGGCCGTGCCCACCATTTACTTTAAGTTAATTGCGCACTTCGAATCACTTTCTTCTTCCGAACAAATAATACTTACGGACGCCATGAAGAAATTCCGGCTCATGGTTTCCGGATCTGCCGCTCTTCCTGTTTCCATTATGGAGAAGTGGAAAACCATCAGCACTCATACGTTATTGGAACGATATGGCATGACAGAAATCGGCATGGCATTGAGTAATCCATATGATGGAGAACGAAAAGCCGGATATGTTGGGATGCCGTTGCCTGGTGTAAGTATTCGACTAGTCGATGACCAGTACAAGGATGTAAAAAAAGACGAAGCCGGAGAAGTATTGGTGAAAGGCGATAATGTATTCCACGAATATTGGAACAAACCGGAAGCAACGAAAAATGCATTTACTGAAGATGGCTGGTTCAAAACAGGAGATGTTGCTGTTGTTGAAAACGGTTATTATCGAATCATGGGTAGAAATTCTGTTGACATCATTAAATCCGGTGGCTACAAAATTTCTGCGCTTGAAATCGAAGAAGTATTAAGAACTCATCCCGCCATCAAAGATTGTGCAGTAGTTGGATTAGAAAATGAGGAATGGGGAGAACTTGTTGCAGCAGCTATTGTCACCAGTGAATCAGTTGATACTGCTTCACTTAATACATGGATGCGCGAACGAATGCCTGCTTACCGTGTGCCACGAAAATATCTGGTTGTAAACGAACTTCCCCGCAATGCGATGGGAAAGGTGACAAAGAACGATGTGAAAAAATTATTCTAGCATGTTAGTATACGGTGTCGCAGTTTTAGCAGCTTGTTTTTTGATTGGACAAATCATTGGGCAATTACTTGGCAAAGTATTAAACATCGATGCGAATGTGGGTGGTGTCGGCTTTGCCATGTTGCTGCTCATACTTGTCAACCAGTGGATGCATCATAAAAAATGGTTTACAAAAGAAATGGAAAATGGTGTCGACTTTTGGAGCAAGATGTACATACCGGTTATTGTATCAATGTCGTCCATTCAAAACGTGAAGGGTGCTATATCAAGTGGAATGATTGCTGTGCTTGCCGGAATCATTCCAACTGCTTTATGTTTTTTATTGATTCCATTGATTTCAAAGATGACCAGACCTTCCATCGATAACTAACATGGAATACTTCCTCGACATTTTTGTAAAGAATGGTTTTGTAGTTGCTTTGCTGGTGACGGGCATGATTATGTATGCATCCAGTTTATTATCGGATAAACTTACCAACAAAAAAATTCCAGGTTCGGCCATCGCCATTTTTGGTGGACTTGTGCTCGCCTACTTTGGTGGTGTGTTCACTAACGGCAAAAATGGTATTGCCGATGTTGTTGGACTTTCTGGCTTCACGATTTTAGGCGGCTCCATGTTCCGCGATTTCACAATCGTATCCACAGCCATGGGCGCAAGCTTTGCAGAAATAAAAAAGTCAGGCCTTGCCGGTGCACTGTCACTTCTTATTGGAATTGTGATTGCATTCTTCGCGGGTGCAGCAATCGCTATCGCAATGGGTTACAGCGATGCTAAAAGTATTACCACCATAGCGGGCGGTGCCTGTACCTTTATCATTGGACCTATAACCGGGGGTGCACTTGGTGCGAGCTCAGAAGTAATTACCATCAGCATCGCTGCCGGAGTGATCAAATCAGTATTAGTAACCATCGGCACACCACTTGTTGCGAAATCAATTGGCCTTAATAATCCGCAAACAGCCATGGTGTATGGCGGAATGATCGGAACGACCAGTGGCGTTGCAGCCGGTCTTGCGGCTACCGATCCTAAACTTGTTCCCTATGGAGCAATCACGGCTACATTCTATACCGGCTTAGGCTGCTTGCTCTGCCCTTCTATCCTATATTTTTTGGTGAGCTTGTTCTACTCCTGAACTTTATCCGGAAACAATAAGTTAAAGACTTGACAACATGATCCTTAAGAAAATTTATATTTTCCCGATCCGGGTGTATCAAGCCGCCATCTCTCCTTATTTAGGTGCGCATTGTCGTCATACTCCCTCTTGCTCTCAGTACACCATAGAAGCTATCATGGAATGGGGAATTATAAAAGGCACCTGGTTAGGCGCAAAACGTATTGGCCGCTGCCATCCGTGGGGAACAAGTGGCTACGATCCGGTGCCCAAAAAGAAATAATACCGCTCTTCTAATTACTCCGTCATCAGCGAAATCTCCCTTCCCATTATTCAAAATTAAATCTACATTTAGAGGCGTTAATTGAAACTCCTCTTATGCCCGATTTTCAAATCAAAAAAACTCCGAAAGATTACGATGTGTGCATTGTTGGTTCCGGAGCCGGTGGTGGTATGGCTGCCTATGTGTTGGCCAATGCTGGTATTAAAGTTGTGTTGCTCGAAGCAGGGCCATTATATGATCCCGCAAAAAATGTAACACAATTAAAGTGGCCATGGGAATCTCCCCGCAGAGGCGCCAGCACTCCGCTAAGACACTTCGGTGATTTCGATGCCGCGTATGGCGGTTGGGAATTGGATGGTGAGCCCTACACACATAAAGATGGAACGAAGTTCGATTGGTTTCGATCAAGAATGTTAGGAGGTCGCACCAATCACTGGGGCAGAATTTCCCTGCGCTTCGGTCCTAGAGATTTTAAACACAAGAGTCATGATGGTTTGGGAGAAGATTGGCCAATCAGTTATGATGACGTTGCACCCTACTATGATAAAGTTGATCAATTGATCGGTGTGTTTGGATCCAAAGAAAATTTACCAAACGATCCTGACAGTATTTTCTTGCCGCCACCAAAACCACGTTTGCACGAACTCTTTATTAAAGATGCTGGCAATGCCTTGAACATTCCTGTTATCCCATCTCGCTTATCTATACTTACTAAACCAATTAATAAAGAACGTGGCGCCTGCTTCTTCTGTTCACAATGCAACAGAGGTTGCACGGTGTATGGAGATTTCTCATCCTCATCTGTATTGGTGAAGCCAGCCTTGAATACAGGCAACGTAGATGTCATTCCAAATGCTATGGCACGCGAAGTGCTAACCGATTCAACTGGAAAAGCAACGGGCATATCGTTCGTGAATAAAGATGATATGCAGGAATACACCGTCAATGCAAAAGTAGTGATGTTGGCGGCCAGTGCATGTGAGTCTGCACGCTTGCTGCTCAATTCAAAATCATCGCGCAATCCAAATGGACTGGCCAACTCGAGTGGCGTTGTTGGAAAATATCTTCACGATTCAACAGGAGCATCCATGGGTGGCATTCTTCCAAAACTTGTTGGGCGTAAGCGCTACAATGAAGATGGCGTTGGGGGTATGCATGTGTATTCACCGTGGTGGCTTGACAATAAAAAACTTGATTTCCCTCGCGGTTATCACATTGAGTATGGTGGTGGCATGGGTATGCCAGGTTATGGATTTGGATTCGGCATGCAAAACACCAACGGAAAATATGCAGGGCGCGATGGCAATAAAAAAGAAGCTGGTGGATACGGTGTATCGCTAAAAGACGACTACCGCTACTTCTATGGTGCTACATTTGGAATGTCAGGCCGTGGAGAAGCGATTGCACGTGAAGACAACTATTGTGAGATCGATCCAACTACAGTTGACAAGTTTGGAATTCCTGTTTTGCGATTCCATTACAAGTGGAGTGACTATGAAGTGAAGCAGGCAAAACACATGAAGGAGACTTTTGCTGAGATCATTGATAAGATGGGCGGTGTTGTTACGTATGGCGACAAAGATGGGCCAGAAAATGATTACGGTCTCGCGGCTCCGGGAAGAATCATTCACGAAGTAGGAACAACACGCATGGGCGATGATCCAAAAAAATCAGTGGTGAATAAATTCAATCAGGCACATGATGTGAAGAACTTGTTTGTCGTGGATGGTGGTCCGTTCGTTTCGCAAGCCGACAAAAATCCTACCTGGACAATTCTTGCACTATCAATGAGAGCAAGTGAGTATATTATTGATGAGTTGAAGAAACAGAACATCTAGCAACTAGTATTGAGTCCTGAGTCGCTAGTAACTAGTTAAGACTCAAGACTAACTACTTAAGACTAAAGACTACTATGGATAGAAGAAAATATTTAAAAACTCTTGCAGTCGGCTCGTTGGGAGCCAGTGCGCTGATTGCCTGTGAACCGGGATCAAAAGAAGCCGCTAAGGCTCCAGCCAGTTTCACGATTGATCGCACGAAAGAAGAACTGATTCGCGAAGAGAAAATCGTCAGCGAAACATTCTTCGATGCTCATGAAATGAAAACGATCAGCATCCTGTGCGATATTATTATTCCCAAGGATGAAACATCAGGTTCTGCGACAGATGCTGGCGTTCCCGCCTTCATTGAATTTATCGTGAAGGACATGCCACAACATCAGACTCCGCTACGAGGTGGATTAAGATGGCTCGATCTTCAGTGTATGAGACGGTTTAATGCCGACTTCGCATCTTGTACATCGGCTCAACAAATTGAACTGGTAGACGAGATTGCCTATCCTGAAAAAGCCAAGCCAGAAATGGCACAGGGTGTAGCATTCTTCAATAAGATGCGAGACCTGACGGCTTGCGGATTCTTTACCAGCGAAATCGGAATAAAAGATTTAGGATATGCAGGCAACAAACCCAATCAATGGGATGGAGTGCCGCAAGATGTGCTTGACCAATATGGTGTAAAGTACAGCCAACGCGAGTTGGATGAGAGCGTAAAGTTTGACGCGTGAAAAGTTAATCGTTAATAGTTAATCGAGAATTGATCTTACTTCGAAACTATTTATACGATTTAACCATTGACTAATAACCATTAACTAACAAAGAGATGCCACTAAAAAAATCAACTCCTCCTGAGGCTGACAAAGTGAACAGGAGAAACTTTTTAAAGACTGCCGGACTCGCTGCCGCTGCAGTTACGATTGTTCCACGCCATGTACTGGGCGGAAAGGGTTTTCTGGCGCCAAGCGATATGCTTAACGTGGCGGGCATTGGTGTCGGGGGAAAAGGAGAAAGTGATATTGCGAGCTTTGCAAAAAGCGGTAAAGCCAACATTGCTTTCCTGTGCGATGTAGACGACAGAAGAGCCGCCAAGACGGTTGCTAATTTTCCTAAAGCAAAATACTATAAAGACTATCGCAAAATGCTCGATGAAAATCACAAGAGCATTGATGCCGTGTCTGTTTCTACTCCTGACCACATGCATGCGGTACAAGCTATGGCTGCCATGCAATTGGGCAAACATGTTTACGTACAGAAGCCATTGACGCATGATATTTATGAAGCGCGTATGCTTACCGAATATGCAGCGAAGAAGAAGCTCGTTACGCAAATGGGTAACCAGGGCGCATCGGGTGATGGCGTGAGGCAAATGCGCGAGTGGTACGATGCCGGAATAATTGGTGATGTGCACACCGTGTACTGCTGGACCAATCGCCCTGTGTGGCCGCAAGGCATTCCGTGGTCGGATAAGAAAGCGGAGGTGCCGAAAGAACTCGACTGGGATTTATGGTTAGGCACGGCTCCGTTCAAAGATTATGTAGAGAAGATCGTTCCGTTCAACTGGCGTGGCTGGTGGGATTATGGAACCGGAGCACTGGGCGATATGGCGTGTCATATTATCGAACCTCCGTTCCGCGTGCTTGGTCTTGGTTATCCAACGGAAGTGGAATGCAGTGTCGGAAGTGTTTATGTAGATGAATTCAAGCGCGGGTATTTTCCTGAAAGTTGTCCTCCCTCCTCTCACATTATCATGACCTATGCTGGGAAGGCCGGCAAACCTAACGTGAAGTTTCATTGGATGGATGGCGGCATTCAACCTGAGCGCCCTGAAGAACTTGGACCGAATGAAATAATGGGCGATGGTGGAAATGGTGTGATCATGATCGGCACAAAAGGAAAGATGATGTGCGGAACGTATGGCATCAATCCACAACTGCTTCCAACATCGCGCACGAAAGAGACAACTGTTGCTCAAACGTATAAGCGTGTTGCTGGCGGTGCCGAAGGCCACTATGCTCAATGGGTAGAAGCTTGTATTGCCGGTTATGGAAAGACCGAGTTATCTTCTTCGTTTGATTTAGCTGGCCCACTCACGGAAGGCTTGCTGATGGGCAACCTGGCGATTCGCAGCTATGACATTCGCAAGCCACGCCCAGGTGGAAGACCAGATCAATTTGACTATCCTGGTCGATTCATAAAATTATTATGGGATGGACCCAACATGAAGATCACCAACTTTGACGATGCCAATGCTTTTGTGAAAAGAGAATACAGAAGTGGCTGGTCACTCGGAATTTAAACTAAGTTCTTATTAACGATAACTATATGCCTGTTCAGAAAAAGAGTATTCCAACTGCTGAGAGTGTTTCAAGAAGAGACTTTCTAAAATCGGCTGGCCTTGCCGCTGCCGCCTTTACCATTGTACCTCGCTTTGTGCTGGGTGGAAATGGATTCATCGCGCCAAGCGATACCTTATACATCGCGGGTATTGGTGTAGGTGGAAAAGGTGAAAGTGACTTGACCGGTTTTGCCGGAAGTCTCGATGGAAAAACAAAAGGGAATCCAAGAGCTAAGATTGCATTCCTCTGCGATGTGGACGATCGTCAGGCGGTAAAATCAAAAGAGAATTTCCCCACTGCGAAGTATTACAAGGATTTCCGTGTAATGCTGGACAAAGAAGCCAAGAATATCGATGCTGTTTCCGTTTCAACAGCTGATCATACACACGCAGTTGCTGCAATGGCCGCCATGCAAAGAGGCAAGCACGTGTATGTTCAAAAGCCGTTGACACACGATATCTACGAGGCACGTATGTTAACGGAAGCTGCGAAGAAATATAAAGTGGTCACGCAGATGGGCAATCAATTTGCATCTGCAGATTATGTGCGCACCGCAAAGGAATGGGTAGATGCCGGATTGATTGGCGATGTAACGAATGTACTTACCTGGACAAATCGCCCCGTATGGCCGCAAGGTATTCCTGCACCGACAGGCAAGCATGAGATACCAAAGGAATTGGATTGGGATCTGTGGTTAGGTCCGTTGAAAGAGATGGATTACAATCCAGCTTACTTGCCATTCAACTGGAGAGGCTGGTGGAATTTTGGTACAGGTGCATTGGGTGACATGGCGTGTCACATCATGGACGCAGCCTTCAGAATTTTGCCGATCGATTATCCAAATGAAGTAGAATGTAGCTCAACGACAGCATGGGCCGATTTCTTTAAAGAAGCTGATTACAAAGAAAGTTGCCCTGCATCGTCTATCATTCACCTTAACTTCCCGCGTAAAGACGGAAAAGGAAACATCAAGTTCACGTGGATGGACGGAGGCTTGCTTCCAAAACGACCAGATGAATTACTACCAGACGAACCCATGGGTGATGGTGGTGGCAATGGCTACATCTTTGAAGGAACAAAAGGAAAGCTGATGGCTAACTACAACAAGCAACCGGTGTTATTGCCAACGGCCAGAATGAAAGACGTAACATTGCCGGCTCAAACGATTAGGCGTATACCAGGAGCTGAAGCAGGTCACTATACAGAATGGGTAGATGCTTGCATTGCTGGTTATGGCAAGAAAGAATTGAGTTCTCCATTTGAATACGCGGGTCCATTCACTGAAGCTGTATTGATGGGCAATTTAGCAATCAGAAGCTATGCGATGAAGGGCGTTGCCGGTGCGCGCTACCCTGGCCGTAAGAAGTTGCTGTGGGATGCGAAGAATATGAAGATCACCAACTTCGATGAAGCCAACCAGTTTGTGAAGAGAGAATACAGAGCGGGCTGGAGTTTGTAAGAGATTTGACAGATAAAGGAAGGTGGCTAAATGGTCGCCTTTTTTTGTTTTGCAGCATCAATCTTTGAAGTTATCTTTACCAAGACAATTCTTCTATGAGTACCTCAGCGATCCGTCAAAAGCTTCACCATTACATTGAAACTGCGCAACCTAAAAAGGTCAAAGCCATTTACGCCATTTTTGAAGAGGAGATAAAAGGAGATGATGTTGTCTGGACCGATGAGTTCGTGACCGAACTTAATAAGCGGGTGAGCGATTTTGAAAATGGCAAAGTGAAAGGACGTTCCTGGGAAGAAGTTAGAAAAGGCACTAGGCGTTTGGTGAAACGTGGGTAATGGGTTATCGGATCACCTTCCACCCTTCTGCTGAGAAGGAGTACCAAGAAGCTTATGAATGGTATGAAGAGCGTTTGCAAGGATTGGGGGATCGTTTCGATGAAAGCGTTGACTTCACACTAAAACAAATTGCTCTTAAGCCGCAGTTATACCCGAAGAAACGTGGCGCATTTCGTGAAGCAAGAGTCGAGACATTTCCCTATCAAATAGTTTACAAAATCTACGAGAAAGAAAAAGTAGCCCTCGTTTCGGCAATTTATCACAGTAGCCGTAACCCAAAAAAGAAATACAGGAAGTAACGATTTTGCATTGGTTAGAATTCGCATTCACTTAAATAATCACAATGGGTAGCTTGATCTGCCCATTTTTATTTTTTGCCAGTCCATATCTTAAACCGCTCGACTTCATACCCAGTCAAAAGGTTCGCGATAATTTTCTTGTGCCTTTTATGCAACCTTTTCCAAAACCGGAAGTACTCTAGATTCAACTGTCACGGACATGCTAAAAAACTATCTGTTAGTAACCTTTCGAAGTCTTCGGAAAAACGGCTTCTATTCCTTTATCAATATTTCCGGCCTTGCCCTGGGTATTACATGTTCCATCCTCATCCTCCTGTGGGTGGCGGATGAAACCTCGTTCGACAAGTTTCACCCAAAAGCCGACCGCCTTTATCAAGTGTGGGTGAATGCCCACTTCGACAACAAAATCAATTCATGGACTTCGCTGCCGCTGCCAACGTATGAGGCCATGAAAACCGCCAATGCTAATATTGCTCACGCACTTGTTACTGATTGGGGTGGTGATCACTTGTTGGTGTCATCTGATGACAAGCGATTAAATAAAAGGGGATTTAATGTAAGCGATGAGTTTCTGGAAATGTTTCAGTTTCCCCTTATCGCAGGCAATGCCGAGCAGGTGCTGGACGAGGCCAGCAACATCGTGATCACCGAGTCCACCGCGAAGGCGCTGTTTGGTGACGAGGATGCCATGGGCAAGATCATCAAAGTGGATAATCAATTTGATCTTAAGGTAGCCGGCATATTGAAAGACATTCCACCGAACTCTTCATTTCAGTTCGATTTTTTATTACCCTATAAACATTGGCATAACACTAACGAATGGGTAAGACAAAACGAAAGCAACTGGGGTAATTACTCCTTCCAGATTTTCGTAGAGCTCAACGATCCGAAAAATAAAGCCGATGTCGAGAATGGTATTC
The DNA here is from genome assembly GCA_044222145.1 of Cyclobacteriaceae bacterium. Classification (GTDB taxonomy): domain Bacteria; phylum Bacteroidota; class Bacteroidia; order Cytophagales; family Cyclobacteriaceae; genus ELB16-189. The sequence continues at coordinate 82,904 of JBGANU010000010.1, read as the reverse complement.
GCGATATGCTGGCCAAGCATGGAGAAGATAAAGAAATGAAACACGAGTTCTTCCTTTATCCATTACTCCGCTGGCGCCTGTATTCCAATTTCGACAACGGCATAGAACAAGGCGGCATGAGTGACTACGTTCAACTCTTCACGGTTATTGCAGTGTTCATTATCGTGATTGCTTGTATCAACTTTATGAATCTCGCCACCGCCAGAAGTGAACGCAGGGCGCGTGAAGTTGGGATACGAAAGAGCATTGGCTCCAGACGAGTTGAATTAATTCTTCAGTTCATTGGCGAATCAATCATCATTGCCTTCATTTCATTTGTCATTGCCGTGCTGGTAGCCCAACTACTTCTGCCTGCCTACAACACATTGGTGGATAAAAAATTATTCATTGATTACACGAGCAAAGAATTCTGGTTGTTCTCTTTGGGATTGATTTTACTGACAGGAACTGTGGCCGGAAGCTATCCCGCCTTTTATCTATCCGGCTTTCAACCAGTAAAAGTTTTGAAGGGCAAACCCACCATCGGCAAAGGGGCCAGCTTACCGAGAAAAATTCTTGTCACCTTGCAATTCGGATTTTCCATTCTGTTGGTCATCTCCATGTTTGTCATCTATAATCAGATACAATTAGCCAAAGGCCGCGACATCGGCTATTCTCAGGAAAATCTAATCACCGTTCCGCTTAACAAAGATTATCACGACAATCTCAAACATCTGAAAGTGGAACTACTCGCTTCAGGTGCAGTAGAATCCATGGTGAGAGTTAACAGTGCCATTACCGACATCAACTCCAATAACTTTTTGGGATGGCCCGGCAAACCAGACGAACTGAAAGTGATCTTCACCACTATCGTTACCGATTATGATTGGGCTAAAACAATGGGTGTAAAAATGATTGAGGGGCGCGACTTTTCGGAAGACTTCAAGTCGGATAGCATGGCGATCATCGTGAACAAGGCCGCTATTAAACTCATGGGGCTGAAAGATCCTATCGGCACTCAGTTGGAGCTGTGGGATAAAAAACGTACCCTTATTGGAGTATGTGATGACGTGTTGATGGGATCGCCTTACGATGAAGTGAGGCCGATGTTCGCGGTTCTGGACGATTGGTGGGGCTCCATCTCTATCCGGTTGACCAAGACGAGTGATCTCCAAACCTCACTTAAAACCGTGGAGAGCATTTTTAAAAAGTATGGGCCGGCTTATCCTTTTGAATACACATTCGTGGATGTTGAGTTCCAGAAAAAATTCACGACTATAAATCTCACCAGCAAGCTAGCCAGTCTCTTTGCCATCCTGGCGGTGATCATTACGGGTCTTGGCTTGTTTGGACTCGCATCGTTTACGGCCGAACAACGCACGAAAGAAATTGGCATCCGCAAAGTTCTCGGAGCATCTGTTCCAAGTTTGGTGAGCCTCATCTCAAGAGAATTTTCAGTCATGGTGATAGTAGCGTTTGCCTTTTCAGGGCCTCTTTCGTGGTGGCTGATGACGCAATACTTAGAGCGATATACAATTCGTACGCCAATTGCGTGGTGGATATTTCCACTGACAGGTGCTATCGCACTCACGTTTGCTTTGTTGATTGTGAGCACCCAAGCGCTGAGAGCTGCACACTCCAATCCTGTTGATTCGTTGCGCAATGAGTAAGTAATCCTATTCGCTTATCATCAGGGTCCGAGGCGTGACTCTGATGGTTTAACGGAAAAATGAGTTACCTAAATTTTTAGGAATCTATTTCGAGACCATACCGCACAGGTACGCTAGATCTACGATCAGTTTTTGATGGCTTCAGATGACTCGTGTGGTTCGTTTACATCTTTAAACAGAAGCATGTCCACTATTCGCGATGACGCTCCCTGATAAAATCCGTTTTCATGTTCAAAATTCTTGGGATTCTTCCAGGTGCCGAAAATCATATCCCAAATAGAAATGTCTGAATAGTTATAGCCGTGAATACCCTTGGCATGATGGATGGCATGCCCTTCCGGTCGTTGTACAAAATATCCCAACCAAACCGGAGTATGAACATTAGCGTGCTGAAACATGGCGAAAAAAGTGTTGGCCAACAGGATGATAGTAGATGCCTGAGCGCTGAATCCGGCAACTAATACCAACAGCAAACTAGCCAATACCGTATAGCCGATCATATCCATCGGACTGAACAAAAAAGCACCATAAGTATCAACACGCTCCGCACTGTGATGCATCTGATGAAAAATTCTCCACAGTGCATGATTCTTATGCATCGACCTGTGCCATACATAAACGCCAAACTGGTAAATCAGAATTCCCACTACAGCACCACCGGCAGTCCCCAGACCCGTGAGGTCTAAAAGCTGATAAGCAGACAGGTATTCATTCCAAAGCATCGGGAGATAGCTGGAAAGGTAAAAGTAGATGGTGAAAAAAATCAGTCCCTTCACTTTCCAATGCTTTACTGTTGGTAGTGGACGTGCGGGAAGTAAAGCTTCCCAAATCATAAGTCCCGCATACAACGCAATAACGATGATGCTGATTGGATCAAGTAAAATTTCCAGTGGTGTTGGCATAGTGCAATGAGTTAATATCGTTTTATTTTCTATAGACAAAGTAAAGGGCAAGCAACGTTGTAGACTTTGCTCAAAAGTTTAACTTTTTTGTTTATTGGACTTAGATCGTTGCTACGGCAAGATTTACCTTCCGTTTACTGGTTTTGATATTGCAGCGGAGACTTGCCGTACTTTTGTTTAAATATCCGGCTGAAGTGGGACAAGTTTTCAAAGCCACTGTTGAAGGCTACGTCACTCACACTTTTCTGGCTCGTTTCCAACAAAGACCTGGCATGTTCCAATCGTTTTTGTGTAAGCCATTTACCAGGACTTATTTTATAGTATTCTGTGAATTCCTTTTTAAAAACAGATGTACTGCGATGTGCCATGCGAGCAAACTGATCTATGGTGAGATTGAACATGTAGTTCGATTCCATAATCTGCCAAAGCGGAACCTTGCTGACGTGCATCAGACTATTGGCATATGCCAGGACTTCTGCATTAGCCGGATCTAGAAAGAGGTTGAAAAGAAGCTCCTTGAATTTAAGTTCGAGCAATCCTTCGGATGGATGAATGGTTTGCTTAAAGTACGGAAGGATGCTGTAAAAAAAAGCTTGTGTAGTTTCATTAACATTAATTTCAATCAACATGTCGCGCGGAGGTTCTGGTAAATTCTTCAACGGCAGATATTGATGATACTCAGTAACCACCTGTCTGAAAAAATCATCCTGGAAATAAAAGGCGAGCACCTCCCACCCTACCAGTTCAGGAAGCTCCTGAAGGTAAGCCGTTTTGCGGGTCAGGAGACAAGAGTGCTTAGTAAGGATCCATGATTTTCCATTGTGATGCATTGTGCGTGATCCTTCGAGTGTGAACATGATCTCGTTGTAATGCGAAAAAAGTTGTATGTGCTTGTCTACCTGAGGACACCGATAATGTAAAAAGAGTGCATCCTTTACCGCCAGCTGCTTGAAAGCAACTGGGTCGGCAATTGTATCATCATAGTTATTGAATGCACGGCTCATGAACGACTATCTTAAAAAACCAAGTTAAGATTTTACGCCAAGCGCCACAAGAAGCACGCTGATGAAAAGTCAAAGAAGTAATTACTCGGAATCTATCGCAACTTTGCCGATTCGCTTAGCATCAGGGTCCGAGGCGTGACCCTGATGGGGTTAAGGGCGGCACATTCCAATCCTGTCGATTCGTTGCGCAATGAGTAAGTAATCCTCTTAGCGTATCATGTCAGCTCGGTGTTAGAACGATGTTTGATACTATGTTATCCGCTGGTCGGTGAAGTCTCTATTGCAATATTGCCGATGCCCTTAGCATCAAGGTCTGAGGCGTGACCCTGATGAGGTTAAAGGACTCACCCACTAATGATCTTCATAAAGTAGATTTTGATTCAATTGAGGCGCATGTGCTGCCTCCACGAGCTCAGAGTCAAATTCATAGTCGAATTGAAAATTTTGCAGTTGCCATTTGTCGCCTGGCCTGTAATAGATAAAAGTAAATCTAACCGGCTGCCTTTCATACTTTGCTAAAAAGGAATGCAGAGTAAAATTCTTCCCCATACCCTTAATGGCAATTAGTTCATAACCATGATATTTTCCGAGTTGTTTGGCTAGAGTGTCCATTTTCAACTTGATTGAGGATATCTCGTCTTTATCGAACCATATATTAGTGGACGACAGATCGTCAACGGCACTGGTGGGGTCCTTTTGAAAAAGATCAAAAAAATTCTTTTCAATCAAATCTAGTTCTGGGTCTCTTTCTAATGACGGTCGGTTGCAAGCACTGAGAAAGTAAATAAATATTATGAAAAAGACAAAAGGTTTCTTAGCCATTTTGCTTTTTAATTTCCTTCTAAAATGATTTTACACATTCACCCTCTCCATCTTCGGCACCAGAAAATGCATGATTGACCATGCGATGAGGTAAGCGGCTCCGCAGATGATGAACATGATGTAGTACGCGGTTTCAATTTGGCCGATGCTGCGATAGTAGACGAACATATTTTTCTGAACAAACAGTGAAAGAAAAATTCCACCGAGTCCACCAAACATACCACCGATGCCCACAACAGATCCCACCGCTTTTTTTGGAAACATATCCGAAACCGTTGTGAAAATATTCGCACTCCACGCCTGGTGCGCAGAGGTAGCTATGCCAATCACAATCACGGCATACCACATGTTGATTTCGCCCATGATCTGTGCAAATACAATTGGTAAAACGCAGAATGCATAGATCAACATCGAAGTCTTACGTGCTCTAAAGACCGGCCACCCACTTTTAATGAAAGACATTGGCAACCATCCGCCCGCCACGCTACCAAATGTTGAAATCGTATACACAGCAGCAACAGGAAGTGCTATCGCTGTACCTTTCAATCCATATTGACTCTCTAAAAAATCGGGCAACCAAAAAAGATAAAACCACCATATCGGATCGGTAAGAAATTTGCCCAATACAAAAGCCCACGTTTGCCGGAAGCCAAGTAATCTAAGCCATGAAACCTTCGGTTCTGTACCATCTGTTTTTGCTACTTCCTCATCAGTATCACTGTTGATATGCGCCAATTCGCCAGCAGAAAGTCTCTTGTGGCGAGCTGGAATATCATACATCACCAACCATAGCATAAGCCATATAAAACCAAACGAACTGGTAATCACGAACGCCCACTTCCATCCCCACTCTACTACAATAAACGGAACCGACAAAGGCGCGATGATCGCACCGATATTCGTGCCGCTGTTGAAGATGCCGGTTGCAAATGCTCTTTCTTTTTTTGGAAACCACTCCGCTACTGTCTTGATAGCCGATGGAAAATTTCCTGACTCTGTAATACCCAATGCCGAGCGGGCAATGATGAAGCCCAATGTGCTGTTCACAAACGCGTGACCAACAGCAGCGATACTCCACGTCAAGGTTGCGAAGAAGTAACCCATCTTGGTGCCGAGCCAATCAATCAATCTTCCGGCTACGAGCATTCCAATTGCATAAGAAAGTTTAAATGCTATTTCAATGTTGGCGTAGTCGCCATCATTCCAATTAAACTCCTTTGTTAAATCAGACTTCAGCAAACTGATAACTGCTCTATCCAAATAGTTGATGGTAGTAGCAAAGAATACAAGTGCGCAAATGGTCCACCTGTATTTTCCGATTGCCTTGTTTACTGATTCTAATTTTTCCAATGGTGATGGGGGTTAGAGAGTTTACGTTCTATTTTCTAATCTGCTTCGCTATTTGCAACATCTTCGTCACGCGTTGTTGAAGTAGCGGCCAGTCTTTTTGTGCAAGAATATCTTTTGTGAAAAGTTGTGACCCCATGCCCACGCAAAAAGCTCCGGCATTAAACCATGAGGATAAACTTTTTTCCGTGGGCTCCACACCACCTGTAATCATCAACTGCAAATCGGGAACTACCGGCATGATGGATGACACAAATCCAGGACCCAATACTGACCCTGGAAAAACTTTAATGACTTCCGCTCCATTCTCTTTTGCCGTTACGATCTCGGTCAAAGTCGCACAGCCCGGAATCCAGTGCTTACCATATTCCTCACATACTTTGGCCATCTCCAATTTCAGAATGGGTGAAATAATAAAGTGAGCACCCGCGTCAATAAATTTCTTCGTGGTGGCTCCGTCCATGATGGTGCCAATGCCCAGCATTAAGTCAGGATACTTCTTTGCGACTGTCAGCAAATGAGTGAAAACTTCAAATGAATTCTTTCTGCGATTGGTGAACTCAAACACTTTTATCCCGCCACGGTAAGCTGCCTCCAAAACCTGTTGTGCATCTTCGGGGTCATCGTGCGTGAATAAAGGAACGATGCCAGTTCCTTTCATGGCACTGGTGATTTGTTGCTTTGAGAAAGACATTTTGAATTAGTTGATGGTTGTTAGTTAATAGTTGTTCGTAGCATAACTTATAATTATAGACTTTGCTGCTAGAGGTCTTCGTTGGGAGTTCACGAACAACTAACAACTATTTATTTACCTCAGGAGTTTCCCAACATTCTCTCCCCTCACCAGTGCTTCTACTTCGGCAACAGTTACCAGGTTAACATCACCTTCCATTGAGTGTTTCATCGCGCAAGCCGCGGCCGCAAATTCAAGAGTTTGTTGATCATTTAATTTATTCAGCCAACCATAAATCAATCCGGCCATAAAGGCATCTCCCGTTCCTACTCTATCCACGATGTGAGTAAGATCGTATACTTTCGAATGAAGAAGTTCCTTACCATTCCACAACGTGCCAGTGATCTTATTGTGCGAGGAATTGATCGTTTCGCGAATAGTGGAGCATATCTTTTTTACAGAAGGATTTGCTTTCATCACTTTCTGACAAGCGGTTTCATAACTGTCGGTCACTATTCCCAAACAATTTTCAAAATCAGCTAGTCCGCCAATAATCATATCAGTCATTTCAATCAAAGCAGGCATCACCTCGCGGGCCGTCTTTCCATATTGCCAAAGATTTCTACGATAGTTAATGTCTCCTGAAATAGTTAACCCAAGTTTTCTGGCGGCCGTGATTCCTTCCAGGCAAACATCGGCAGCGCCCTGTGAAATCGCTGGCGTGATGCCCGTCCAATGAAACCATGCTGCTCCGTTCAATACCTCTTCCCAATTGATCATTCCTGGCTTGATGTGCGCAAAAGCAGAATCAAAACGATCGTATATAATTCTCGAGGCGCGATGCATGGAACCATTCTCCAGAAAGTAGACGCCCATTCGTTCGTCACCGTACACAATGTGACTGGTATCTACTCCATAGCGTTGCAAAGTTTGAGTGGCTGCTTTGCCAAAGTCATTGTTTGGAAAACGTGTAACGTGCTCTGATGAAACTCCAAAATTGCTGAGCGATGCAGATACGTTTGCTTCCGAACCGGCATAGAGCGCATTAAAACTTTCCGTTTGTGTAAAGCGCGCAAAGCCCGGAGTAGACAAGCGCATCATGATTTCACCAAACGTAACAACTTTATTCTTCATTCAATGCAAATTCAATTTTTACTATGAAAGCTTTAAGCTCTCTGCCTTCTAACTTTCAACTTCTTAGTTACACTCCTGCAAATGCGCTAAATCCACCATCCACCGGCACAACAATTCCCGTCACAAATCTTGAAGCGTCCGAACACAACCAGATCAGCGTTCCAGATAATTCTTCAGCTTCACCAAATCTTCCATAAGGTGTAGCTTGAATAATAGAATTGCCCCGGGCAGTTAAACTACCATCTGGGTTTGTCAATAAGTTTCTGTTTTGCTCCGTTAAAAAGAATCCAGGAGCAATAGCATTAACGCGGATGCCTTCGCCAAATTTCTTAACCATCTCCACTGAAAGCCACTGCGTGAAGTTGCTCACCGAAGCTTTGGCAGCTGAATAACCTACTACGCGCGTTAAGGGAAGAATGGCAGACATGGAAGAGATATTGATGATCACTCCTTTCTTTGCCGCTATCATCGTCTCTCCAAAAACCTGAGAAGGCAATACCGTGCCAGTAAGGTTTAAGTCAACCACCTTTTGAAAGTCTTCGATCTTAAGGTCAAGAAAAGTTTTATCCGGAGCAATGGTAGCACCAGGCATGTTACCTCCTGCACCGTTGACCAGAATATCGATGGTTTTAAATTCATCCAAAATCGTTTTTCGTGCGGCCAGCAATTGCGATTGTTGCAGAACATCTGCCGATATCGCAATGGCCTTCCCTCCCGCTCTGACAATCTCCTGAGCCAAAGCATCGCCCGCGTCTTTTCTCCTGCCAATAATAGCAACCTTAGCACCAGACGATGCCAAAGCTTTGCACATCACACTTCCCAAAACTCCGGTACCACCAGTGACCACCGCTACCTTCCCTTCGAGACTAAAAAGTTTTTTTACATCCGCCATAAAATAGTTCTATAGTTTAATTGCTTTATGAAGTCGACTACTTTCATAACAAGCTTCAATGAGTCTTATAACATCTCGCGCTTCTTCGGGTTTAACAGCCAATGGTTTGCCTTCGCGAATTGCATCGTAAACATTTTGATAAAAGCCCGGATAATTTCCTGGAACCGTTTCAATGTTCCCTTCTATGTGAACTCCGTTAACAGTCGAATTAAGTTTGCCCCAATAGGTTTTTCCCTCCACAGCCCAGCCAGGTGACCCGGGAATACCTCCGTCCTTAAGTGCCTGCTCTTGAATGTCAGTTCCGTATTTTATAAAAGACCCTTCCGTTCCATGAATCATGTAGCGGGGCCCTTGTTCGCGCACCAGATAGCTCGACTTCACAATCAGATGAAATCCATTGTACTGCAACCTGATATCATAAAAATCATCTACTTGTCCGCCCGGCCGTTGCACGCCAACACGCGCATCAATTTCTAATGGCATTCCGAAAAGCACAAGTGCCTGATCCAGCATGTGTGAACCAAGATTGTATAAAATACCTGTACCGCTTGCCTTCTCTTCTTTCCAGGTGTTGGGTTCAATATAGTTGCGAAAGCGATCGTAATGCATTTCAAACTCCACCAACTTACCTACCAATTTATTTTCGATCACCTTCTTCACCGTGAGGAAATCACCATCCCATCGCCTGCTTTGAAACACCGTCAGTATTTTTCCTTTCGATTTTGCCAGTGCGATCAACTGATCGGCTTCACTTACCGACACTGTAAAAGGTTTTTCAACAACCACGTGCTTTCCGGCCTCCAATGCCTTTCGGCTAAATTCAAAATGTGTTTCGTTTGGAGTATTCACCACCACCAACTCAATCGCAGGGTCATGTATTACTTCATCAACTTGTTGTACTATTTTTGCTTTTGGAAAAAGCGCAGGAGGTACGGATGATTTTCGTTGGACGATTGTTGATAGTGAGAAACCAGAATGGACACTTATCAACGGACCATGAAAGACAAGTCCGGACATTCCGTAAGAAAGAAGCGCAGTAGAAATTGTTTTGGAAGTCATCAGGCTAATATGGATAAAAATAAGGGCATTACTTTGGGCCGTGACTTCAAAAATAAGTTAAAACGAGTAACTTGCGCAATCGATTGCTCAATATAGTCATTTATTTATATGTCAAAAAGATTCCTGAAAATTCATCCGTCCGACAATGTGTACGTGGCCCTCACTGATCTGAAAGCCGGAGAGAAACTTGACCTCGGTGGCCCATCCATCACACTTGTAGATGATATCCCTGCCAAACATAAATTCACGGAATCGGCACTTGGAGTTGATGAAGAGGTATTCATGTATGGAACCGTGGTGGGTAAAGCAACGCAATCAATCAAAGCGGGTGGTGTGATTGGTACACACAATTTGAAACACAAAGCTGCCCCCTACTCGGGCCGTACAAAAACCTATCAGTGGACTCCTCCAGATGTAAGCAAATTCAAAGACAAAAAATTCATGGGCTACCACCGGGCCGATGGACAAGTGGGCACAGCAAATTACTGGCTTGTTGTTCCATTAGTTTTTTGCGAAAACAGAAATGTGGAAGTCATTCAACAAGCATTCATTCATGAGTTAGGTTTTAGCAAACCTGACGTCTACAAAAGCTATGTACACGAACTTGTGAAGCTATACCAACAAGGAAACAGCGATAAGATTTCAAGTGTTCCGCTTCCACAGCCAACAGACGTAACGCCACCGCGACCGTTCAAAAATATTGATGGCATCAAATTCTTAAATCATCAGGGAGGTTGTGGTGGTACGCGTCAGGATGCACAGACCTTGTGCGCTTTGATTGCAGGATACATTCACAATCCGAACGTAGCGGGAGCAACAGTTCTTAGTTTAGGATGTCAGAATGCAGAGATAAAAACATTAGAGGAAAGATTTAAAGCACTTGATCCGACTTCCTCCAAGCCAGTCATTATATTAGATCAACAACAATCCGGAACCGAGCAAGAGCTGTTGACCAAGGCTATTCAAAAGACTTTTCTTGCGTTGATTGATGCTGACAAAATTGAACGCAAGCCGGCACCTTTGAGTAAATTGGTTGTTGGTTTGAAGTGCGGTGGTTCCGATGGTTTCTCCGGTATTTCTGCAAACCCTGCTATTGGTCATACATCCGATCTGCTTGTTGGTCTAGGCGGCAGCACCATCCTTTCGGAGTTTCCGGAACTCTGTGGCGTTGAACAAGAGTTGATTAATCGTTGTACAGAAGATGAGGCTGGCGAACTCTTCATCAAATTAATGCGCACGTATTCCAACTCAGCTGAAGCTGTAGGCTCCGGCTTTGATATGAATCCGTCTCCGGGAAATATCAAAGATGGATTGATCACAGATGCGATTAAATCGGCAGGCGCTGCTAAGAAAGGTGGCACTGCGCCAGTCGCTGATGTACTTCCCTATGCAACTTATATCAAGAAACCAGGACTTAACTTACTTTGCACGCCTGGCAATGATGTTGAGAGCACAACCGGAACGACAGGTTCAGGAGCGCAGATTATTTTGTTCACAACAGGACTTGGCACACCAACCGGAAATCCGGTGTCGCAAGTGATTAAACTCTCCACCAATACAAAGCTTGCCCAGCGAATGCCTGATATCATTGACTTCAACACGGGCTCTATAATTTCTGGTGAGAAAACGATTGAACAAGTAGGCGAAGAAATTCTGGATTTCATCATTGAAGTAGCGAGCGGAAGAATTACAGCAAAGGCAGTTGCTCTCAATCAAGATGATTTCATTCCGTGGAAACGCGGTGTTTCGCTTTGATGAAGCTAACTTAAAAACTCCTCGCGAATCGGATTAAAGCTGTCAATCAACTTTACTGTCTCCGAAAGCAGTTGAATGGTATGACTTTTATTGGAAGGCACATAAAACATATCTCCTGCGGATAATCTCTCATCAGGTTCACCTTCGCAGAAAAAAATAATCTCTCCTTCCGCTACATAAGTCGTTTGTTCATGTACATGAGCGTGCGGTGGATCGGGAACTGTCCATGGTCCATTGCTAAAATCAATAACAGTCATCATCAGATTGCTGGTGTGGACTAATCTCCTTGTCACTCCTTCTTTCACAAGAGTTGTCTTCGAACCCACGGACTTTAAAACAGGCATATCTTACTTTGGCAGGAGTTCGAGTTCTACAGTTAATTCCAATTGAAACCTTCTACACTTAGCTCGGCTTTTCATCATTTATACATCCTGCTCTTTTCTTATCCATTCATAAAGAAATCCCGCACGGTCAGAGACGCATGCGGGATTTTCAACTCATCTAAAACAACGTAAAAACCCAATTTATAAGGGCGATACATTGGTGTTTGTGCAATCGATAGCATTTTACGAAAAATATTCTGATTTTTCAAGATATACCCGTTTAAAACAACTTAAATATCCTCATTAACAGTGTATTAAGAAGGAGTTGGGAATAATGAAACAATCTAACCTTAGTGGCAATTTGCTCGTGCTTATGCTATTCATTTTTCGCTATATTGCGCAAACGATTACGCAATTCTGGAATGACTGACATTCGCCACGCAATCCATCCGGATGATTTTAAAAGGCTTCAATCTGCTGAGATTAGAAAAGCCTTTTTGCTTGATACCATTTTTCAAAAAGATAGTATCACTGATTGTTATAGCCACTATGACCGTTACATCATCGGTGGCGCAAATCCCGTTACCAAATCAGTGTCACTCCTACCAACCCAATCATTAAAATCAGATTATTTTCTTCAACGAAGAGAACTCGGCATCATCAATGTGGGCGGAAAAGGTAAAGTATCGGTAGATGGCGCTGAACATGTGTTGCTACCAAGAGAGGCATTGTATGTTGGCCGTGGAGCGAAAGAAGTTGTGTTTCATCCCGACAAAGATTCCAATCCATTATATTATTTCAATTCAGCTACGGCACACACCGCCTACCCTACCCGAAAAGTTTCGCTTCAGGATGCAGAAACCGTAGAGATTGGATCACCGGAAACTTCCAACCACAGAACCATTCGCAAACTGATTGTGAACAGCGTGGTACCCACGTGTCAACTTCAAATGGGATTAACAGAATTGAAAAAAGGCAGCGTGTGGAATACGATGCCACCCCACACTCACGACAGGCGAATGGAAGTATATTTTTATTTCGATTTGGATGAAAATCAATCCGTGAGCCATTTCATGGGTCAACCGAATGAAACGCGGCACATTTGGGTAAAGAATAATCAAGCAGTGATTTCTCCTCCCTGGTCGATTCATTGTGGAGCTGGAACCAGCAGCTATTCATTCATCTGGGGGATGGCTGGAGAAAATTTAGACTATAGCGATATGGATGCAGTGAAGATCACAGATCTGTTATAAATTAAAGTCTTTTTTCTAAACAGGATTCAAGTTGTATTGTTGAAAGAGTAACGTCAGATAGAACGCAGGAATGAAATCGGAAAAGACAACTATACATGACATCGCCAGGAAGCTCAACATTACGGCCTCAACGGTTTCACGTGCACTAAATGATAATCCGCGAATTAGCGAAGCCACCAAAAAGCTAGTGCAGAAAACGGCAGAGCAGCTGAACTATCAACCCAATCACATAGCGGCCGCTTTACGAAACGGAAGAAGTAATATACTTGGCATCATTGTGCCCTGGGCCGACCGAAGCATTTTCTCTTCTGCTATTCGAGGCATGGAAGACATCGCCAATACTGCCGGCTATAATGTGATGATCTGTCAGACATATGAAGATCCGGAAAAAGAAGTTGCTACGGTAGAAGCATTGTTGAATGCACGTGTAGATGGCATCATCGTTTCGCATGGAAAAAACACGCTGAACTTTAATCACTTTCACAAAATCAAAGAAAAAGGAATACCTCTTATCCTGTTTGATCGATCGAATGACGAACTGGAAGTGAGCCACGTAGTGGTGGATGATTTTCTGGGTGCCTATAAAGCTACCGAGCACTTGATTCAGCAAGGCTGCAAACGCATTGCCCATTTTACGAATACTCGAAAGATCAGCATCTATAAAGAACGCCTTCGCGGATATCGGGAAGCGCTTGAGCACAATGGCCTGACCTATGACGAATCGCTTGTCGTGGAAAGTGATCTTCAGTTGGATGATGGAAGAAACAGCATGCTGCAATTATTGAAGCTACCCAAACGACCAGATGCGGTGTTCTCTGCCAGTGCCTACGGGATGTTGGGAGCACTACAGGTGTTAAAAGAGAAAGGACTGAAAGTTCCCGAAGACATTGCGCTGATCGGATTCATGAACGAGCCTTTTACATCGTACACCGAGCCCTCGTTATCAACAGTCGATCAACACAGTATGCGAATGGGAAATGCCGCTGCTCAAATCTTTTTGGACGAAATTTCAAATAAGACGAAAAAGTTCATACCTCAGAAGATTGTACTGAAACCAGAATTGATCATCCGGCAATCCTCTCTTCGAAAAAAATAATCAAACGACAACCAGCAACACCATATCACTTACCCATGAGTTTTATAACAGAAGACTTCCTGCTTACGAACAGTTTCGCGAAGAAACTCTATCATGATTTTGCAAAGCCCCAGCCAATCATCGATTATCATTGCCACTTGTCTCCGCAAGACATTGCCACAGACAGACAGTTTGATAATCTCACTAAGGTATGGCTGGACGGAGATCATTATAAATGGCGCGCCATGCGAACATTGGGCATTGAGGAGAAGTTCATAACCGGAAATGCAGGTGATCAGGAGAAATTCAGTAAATGGGCCCAGGCAGTGCCGTACACGTTGCGCAATCCACTTTATCATTGGACGCACCTCGAGTTGATTCGATACTTTGGCGTTCATGAACTTCTGACAGAACAAACCGCGCATTCTATTTATTCGGCTGCCACCGAGAAATTAAAAGACAAATCATTTCATACTCGTGGTCTTCTAAAACACATGAATGTAGAAGTTGTGTGTACGACAGACGATCCGATTGATTCGCTGGAGCATCATCAAAAAATAAAGAAGGATAATTTTTCTATTCAGGTGTTGCCTGCCTTCCGGCCAGACAAAGCGTACGCAGTTGAAAATCTGGTCACGTATAAATCCTATCTCGATAAACTTTCAATTATCTCTGCAGTCGAGATTGTGAACTTTGCTTCTCTGATAAAGGCATTGGAAAACAGAATTAATTATTTCCATACCAACGGCTGCAAACTCTCCGATCATGGATTGGAAAATCTTTACTATCCGGAACCCAATAATTCATTAAGTGTTGATGCTATTTTTTCCAAAATCAAAAAACAGGAACAGCTTAATCAGCAAGAAGTAAATTACTTCAAGTATTGTGTTCTGCTCGAACTCGGCAGACTTTATCACGCAAAGGGTTGGACGCAGCAATTCCACTTAGGAGCGCTTCGAAATACAAATGAAAGGATGCTGAAAACATTAGGGCCTGATACCGGCTTTGACTCCATTGGAGACTTTTCGCAAAGCAGAAGCATGGCGAGATTCTTGAATGAACTAGACGGCACCAACCAACTTTCCAAAACGATACTATATAATCTGAATCCGGCCGACAATGAAGTATTGGCAACCATGATTGGTAACTTCAACGATGGTTCGATAAAAGGAAAAATACAATTCGGATCGGCCTGGTGGTTTCTTGACCAGAAAGATGGAATGGAAAAACAGATCAATACGCTTTCCAACCTGGGCATCTTAAGTTGCTTCATTGGGATGCTTACTGATTCCAGGAGCTTTCTCTCCTACCCCCGGCATGAATACTTCAGAAGAATTCTGTGCAACCTGATTGGCAAGGATGTGGAGAACGGAGAATTGCCTGCGGATGAAAAATGGTTGGGCAAAATTGTGGCGGATATCTGTTACCACAACGCAAAGACCTATTTCAATTTCTAATCATCACTCACCTCATGTTGCAAAAGCTTGACCGAAAGACTGCAGGTATAAAACACGATTACCCCGTTAAAGTACTACAGTTTGGTGACGGCAATTTTTTGCGAGGCTTCATGGATTGGATGATTGACCTGGCGAATGAGAAGGCAGCATTCAATGGAGCGATTCAAATTGTCCGGCCGCTGCGAAAAGGCAAAGCGGATAAATCATTTGAACAAGAAGGATTGTTTCATGTGGCGCAACGAGGATTGCAAAATGGAAAAACAATTTCCGAAACCCGCCTTATATCTTGCGTAAAAAGTGTAGTAAATCCGTATGCTGATTTTAACTCGTTCCTAAAGGCAGGTGAAAATCCCCAACTGCAATTAGTTGTTTCGAACACCACAGAAGCAGGCATAACGTTTAAAGCAAGCGACTTGCTTGGTGAGCAAGTTGGCAACACGTCAACAGAATTACCGGAAACATTTCCGGGTAAATTAACACTCCTGCTTTACCATCGATTCAATTTCTTCAAGAAAGATGTAGCCAAAGGCCTCACCTGCATTCCCTGCGAGTTGATCGAGAAAAATGGCACTCAACTGAGAGACACAGTTCTTCAATATATAAAACATTGGAATCTTCCCGATGACTTCAAGGCGTGGATCATCCTGCACAATACCTTTTGCAATACTCTTGTTGATCGGATTGTTCCAGGTTTTCCAAAAGACGCAGCGGATGAAATTCAAAAACAAATTGGCTTTGAAGATAATCAACTGGTGATGGCGGAGCCTTATCACCTTTTGGTCATAGAAGCGCCAGACCATGTTCGCAAGATTTTTTCAATCGAACAGACGGGGCTTCATACAAAATTTGTAAACGACATTACGCCCTACCGAATCAGAAAAGTCAGGATTCTTAATGGAGCACATACCGTACTTGTTCCGATTGCGTATCTACGTGGACTGAGAATTGTCAACGATTCTATCAACGATTCTTTTGTAGGCGAATTCACTCGTAAGGCAATTGAAGAAGAAATCATTCCAACGCTGGATTTGCCCGAAGACGAGCTTAAACAATTCGCGGCAGATGTGTTGGAGCGTTTTCAAAATCCATTCATTAAACATGAATTGATCAGCATTGCGCTCAACTCGATCTCGAAATTCAAAGTGCGTGTATTGCCCTCCATTCTCGAATACCATGCGCGAACAGGCAAATTGCCCAACCGATTACTTCAGGCATTGGCTGCCTTGATTATCTTCTATAAAGGAACCTGGAAAGGTGAAACCATTCTTCTGCAAGACTCTCCGGATGTCCTCAGCTTTTTCAAAACAGTTTGGGCAACGCATACACCAGAAGATGTTGTTCAAAAAACATTGTCCAATACTTCCTTTTGGGAAACTGACCTTACAAAAATCAACCACCTAAAAGATTTTGTAACAACTCAGGTAAACGAGTTGCTCGCTACCGAATAGGTTAATGCTTTTTTGTGGTAGCGCTTACCAGTCGGTAAATTTTTCCGTCCGGCTTTGTTGTGATATAAAGTTCACCTTTGCTATCACGACCGAAACGTTCATCTACTTTCTCTGCACCGCAGAGTTCCGATAATGTTTTGATTTGTCCGCCAACGGCTACCTGCCATTCTCTTATTTGAGCCTGACTTCCCAGCTTCAAATCTTTCATCTCCACATAAAACAGCCGACCTTTAACAATATCACCAAAAACAAATTTTCCTGCCAATTGTGGTAAAGCTTTGCCTCTATATTCAAATCCGCCAGCAATGGCGTTGCCTTCGTCATGATCATACTCGGCAACAGGATAGGTGATGTTAAGTTTAGCATCATCGGCAGGAAGTGGATAAATATTATGCATGTTTTGTGATGGATCAATTACGAAAGTGCCTTCGCGAATGGGCCAACCGCTATCACTGCCGGAACTCACCATGTACAAAGACTCTGCATTATGATGGCCCACATTGGAAACGAACATCGCGCCCACTTTGCTCCACGTAATTCGATGAGGGTTTCTAAAACCGTAACAGAAAATCTCCCTCACCGTCTTTGCATTGTCGCTCTTCGCGAATGGATTATTTTCCGGAATTCCATAACGACCGTTAATACTATTGGTACCGCTTGGATCTATCCGCAATACACTGCCCCAAATTTTTTCTGTGCTGTGACAAAGAAATGGATAACCATTTTCAGCACTACCTCCATCACCTACACCAATGTACAAGAGGCCGTAATCGTCATCACCTTTTTTTGCTAATGGATTGAACACAATCTCCTGCACACCATGAATACCCGACACCATGTTCACTCTAAACAACTCACGGCTTTCGCCAGAAAAAGGGAATGCTCCGGGCGTGGCTGTCTTCCATTCCGATACAACCCACTGCAACGTTACTTTTATTGAATCCGGATAATCGAAATCCGCTTTAGCACTTCCCGCTGGTTCAGTGTGCGTGGTGTATAAAAGTCCATTCTTAAAAAAATCGGGATGGAAAGCGAAACTACCGAAGCCAGTAGCCAATCCCGGTTTATGAATAAACTTTGGCTTCTCTTTATTCATGTCGAGATAAACCTCCGGTTCATTTCCTTTCATGTGATAGAGTTTTCCTCTCAAGTCCATCACAAATAACTCGCCCGTTGTCGGCTGTGCATCCAACTTTGCAATTCGTGTCGAAGGTTTTTCATCGCTCGAAGCTGGTATTTGTGTAAACAATTCCAGGTTCACAACAATATCAGACATTGGAATAGTATCAGGTATCGGATTCTTCAACGCGTTTGGATCAACGAATTCCTTTCGTGGGTCAGGCGCTTTCCTGGTATTGAGAAAAGCTACAAGTTCATTGAGCTGAACATCGGTGTAGTTTGAAAAGGAAGGCATTACCGTTTTATACTTTGTATGAAGCATCACGGCACGTTCATCACCTCCATCAATAACAGACTTTGGATCCTTAATAAAACTTGTGATCCAGTCGACCGGAACAGTTTTGGTAAGTCCTCCTAATTGAGGGCCTATACCATCTGATCTAAAGTTATGACATGCTCCACAGTTCTGTGAAAACAGAACTTGTCCATTAGCAATCATCAAAGAGTCGGTAGAAATCGAGTTTGTATCTGATGATGTGTTGGTACACGCAGCGATGCACATTAAAATAAAGAAGTTGATCCAAAGAATGAGATTCGTTTTCATAACGTATGGTGAAAATGTTGTCCGATTAAAGTTGTTCATTACTATGTTACTTGAATTGTTGTGAAGCTTCGTCTGTATTATCTACCGGCAGTTTGCATACCTTATTGCGGCACACGTAGATCATCGTTTTACCAGCTACCTTCTTGTTTTCAAGAAGTGGAAGATTTTCCTTATTTCCTCCCATAAAAATAGCCAATGGTAGGTAGCGTTGTTGCATTATAAGGCTACTTGTTAATGCATCATCACCCATAACTGCAACTTCATAAGGTTGAGTCATCAGGCCCAGCAAGCTTGCCCAGTTGGCATAGTATGGACCGTTAGTATTAATATCTTTCATCATTCGATTCAACATTGTTTCAGCTATAAGCTGATAGGACTTCTCATCATAATACTCTCCTAATCGAAAGAGTACTTCTGCCAAAACAGAATTGGATGCGGGAACGGCCTGATCGGTTAACTCCATTGTTCTAGCCACCAGACTTTCTGATTGATCGGAAGTAAAATAAAAGAGTCCACTTTGATCATCTTGAAAATGCTTCACAGCATAGTCAGCAACTGAGCGGGCCAGGTCAAGCCAATGCAAGTCAAAGGTTGCCTCATACAGTCGGATGTAAGCCTTCGCCAGAAAAGCATAGTCGTCCAGAAATCCCTCAATGGATGATTTGTTGTCCTTATAGCTTCTCCAAAGTCTTCCGTCATTTCTGAGCACGTTATGTTCCAGAAAGGTCGCGTTCTTCAATGCGATGTCGAGGTATTCTTTTTTACTTGTTGCGAGGTAAGCATCCGTATAACTCAGTAGCATCAACGCATTCCATGACGTGAGCACTTTATCATCCAACGAGGGATGAATTCGTTTATCGCGGGCATTCAAAAGTGTTTTTCTTGCTGCCGCAAGTTTCTCATCCATTTGTTCAATCGAAATTGAATGCTTACTGGCCAACTCTTCACTTGTCTCTTGCCTATAGAGAATGTTCTTTCGATTCTCCCAGTTTCCTGAATCTGTGATCTGAAAATAATCAATCACCAAATTTGCCAATTCTTTCGATAAAAGACTTTCAATTTCGGACTTGGTCCACACATAGTACTTGCCCTCCTCTCCTTCGCTATCGGCATTGATCGAAGAATAGAAACCACCCTCCGAACTTGTCAGCTCACGTTTAACAAATTCAAGCGTTTGATGAACAATTGTTTCGTATGAAGGATTCTTACTTTGTTGAAAGGCATGCGAATACAGGGAAACAAGTTGAGCATTGTCGTACAACATTTTTTCGAAGTGTGGCACTTTCCAAATCGAATCCGTGGCGTAGCGCGCAAACCCTCCTGCTAGCTGATCATAAATACCACCCGTTGCCATTGCATCCAGTGATGTGTAAGCCAAAGCAAGTGCATCCTTATTTCCTGTGATGTAATTATTCTGTAAAAGAAATTCCGTTACAACTGGCATTGGAAATTTTGGCGACCCGGTAAGGCCACCATGTCTGAAATCAAATGACGATTGCCACTTACTAAAAAGACTATTGTAGGCTGCCTTATTGAGACTGCCCTTCTCACTAATTGCAGGCACAATCATGTCAGTTGTTTGAATTCCTTTTGTAATTGATTCGGCTTGTCGCAAAACGTTGTTGCGATCTTGCTGATACGCGCGAGTAATTTGCCCCAACAAATTCACCCACTGACTTTTCGGGAAATAAGTAGCTGCATAAAAGGGTTTACCATCCGGCAGTGCAAAAGCATTCAATGGCCAACCGGCTGTTCCTGAAATTAACTGCGCGGCCGTTATGTAAATCTGATCAACATCGGGTCGTTCTTCGCGATCAACTTTAATCGACACAAAGTTCTTGTTCATGATGTTTGCCACGGCTGTGTCCATAAAAGATTCTTCTTCCATCACGTGACACCAATGGCAAGCAGCATAGCCCACGCTCACAATCAATGGCTTTCCCTCTTTCTTCGCCTTCTCCAACGCTTCCGGTCCCCATTCATACCAATCGACCGGATTGTCGGCATGCTCCTTCAGGTAAGGGCTGCTCGCATTCGCCAGGCGATTAAAAGATCGCTCATCTTTTTTATCAGTCTTATTACAGGCGATCAAAAAAAACAACACGATAAAAATACCGGGCCAGCAAAATTGTATCCTCAGTTTGTGCACGGTATCTATTTTAGAACATGAGTTATTTTGCGAAAGCTAAATCAGATTTTGTAGCCGGACGGCTCGCAGTAAACACCCGTAACCGCTCATTGTTGATACTCACCAACACAGCAGGTTGTTGATTGACTTCCACCATTTGCATATCCTTCACATTGTATGGCACAAAAAATCCGCTTTCAAAAGACTTAAGAGGCTTGAAGGTAAGATCACCCATTCCTTTTAGAAAAAGACCGGGTGACGCATCGGCCGGAGTTGTCTCAACTTCCACATCAAATTTATTTCCACTCAACAGAATATCTTTCTTACCATCCCCATCAAAATCTTTTACAACAATGCCATTGACTGCAGACAGCTGTGCTTCCACCGGCAATCGACTGACGGTAAATTTATTCTTATCATTAACCAGTACAACACTTGAAAAAAGATGTGCCTTGTAGTGAATGGCATTTTCAATGTCCTTGCCTAAAATGCCGGGAAGATCAGACTTGGCAAATGAAAGATACGTTGGAAACTTTTGGGCGATCACCGGCATTTGCTGAGACGTGCACTCCTTTCCACGGATGGGCACGAGAAGTGTGTCCTGATAATAGCGGGCCAGAAAAATATCATTGGTACCATTTTGATCGAAGTCTTTGGCAAAGACCTGAAATGGTTTTTCCTGACTTGCTTTAAATTTATAATTCTCACCAATATTACCAGCAATCAGGTCCATATCTCCATCTCCGTCCAGATCATCGGCCAACACTTTGCTCCACCAACCTTCTGTCTTATCAAGTCCATAATCACTTGAAACATTAGTCAGTTTACCTTGCTTGTATTGATACACCTTGATCGGCATCCACTCGCCTGTCAATACCAATTCTGATTTCTTATCGCCATCGAGATCTGCCCACACAGCCGAACTCACCATACCCACTTCCGACAAACCCGGAGCTACTTTATCTGTTTGATCGATAAATTTTCCCTTGTCATTGATAAACAAATAATTCTTAGGTGACTTCGGATAAGTTCCCGCAACTACTTGTCCTCCGCGGAACAGATCCAAATCGCCATCGCCATCGATGTCATACGAAACTACACACGATCCACTGCTTTTTGTTTTAGGAAGCTGTGCCGACTCGCTAAAATTACCGTTGCCGTCATTCAGATAAAGTCTATCCTGATACTGAGCCGCTCCTTCCGGGAATTCGCTCCCACCACTTACAACATATAAGTCCTGATCGCCATCGCCATCAGCATCGAAGAACAATGTGCCCATATCTTCAAAGGCTTTGTCTCCTTCGAAAGCCGAAATATTTTTAGGGATAAACTTGCCATTCTTTTGAATGTAAAGACTTCCCGACTGACCTGCTGCACCGCCAACATAGAAATCGTCATGACCATCTTTGTCCACATCTCCGGTTGCAATAAACGGTCCGCTTCGCGAAAACATGTGAGGCAATAAAATCTGATCCTTGAATTCGTTGAATTCATTTTCATGATGAACGAAGGCATTACTTACCAAATCCGATGACTCCGCGAACAGAGTTTGTTTCACGCTCATGGCCTTCATTTTCTTAGACTCCGAATAGTTGACGCTGAGCAATTGATTGACGGGACTATCTTTTAGCAGATTTTGTTTACCATCGTTCCATACAACTTTTATACTATCTATTCTAGAAGTCTTGCCAAGTCCAAAATGTACGATCGGATCGTTGGAGGAGAGATAACCTCTTACGGTCTTATTCTCAAAGTATTGAAGCTGTCCATTGTAATACAATGTCACTTTAGCACCAATGCCACCAGTATTCCCGGAAGGGCCAATAAGTTTTACTTTGAGATAATTATTCAGAGTTGAGGAGGTATTCTCATACACAAACGCTTCCTCATCGAGGTTGTTGACTACCAAATCGAGGTCTCCGTCATTGTCGAGGTCGCCCACAGCCGCACCATTGGAGAAACTTGTTTCTTTAAATCCCCATTTGTCGCTCACGTTTTCAAATTGAAGATCGGCTTTGTTGCGAAAGAGGTAATTCCTGACTTTGATCGGATTGTAGTTGTTAATGAATCCTTTGAAATCCTTTTCAAGCATCTCTTGTGGAGACTGGTATTTACTTCGGTTGTTGTTCACGAATGATCCGAGCTTTTGTTGAACATCGCCATCAAACACATCTCTTTTATAACCATTAGCAACAAAAATGTCGCGATTGCCATCGTTGTCAAAGTCGGCAAGAAGACATGACCAACTCCATTCAGTTTTCGCCACACCCGACAATTGAGATATCTCTCCAAAAAAAAGATTCCCTTGATTTAAGTGAAGCGCATTATGCATGTATTGTTTGTGCATTCCGGCATCAACAATCGCATGAAATCCTTCTATATCCATAGAAGGCATGGATACTTTCGATCGCTTATAATCTTCAGGCAACATTTCACTTACATAAATATCCTCCAGCCCATCGTTGTTAATGTCTGCTACATCGGTGCCCATCGAATACATAGAGATGTGGTTCGTTGCGTGTTTTATCTCCTCCTTGAATGTTCCGTTCTTTTGATTGATGTACATGTAGTCACCTTCAGCAAAATCATTGGCTACGAAAATATCCGTGTAACCATCGTTGTTCAGGTCAGATGTTACGACACTAAGTGCATATCCAAAATTATTTACGATACCAGCTTTTGATCCGATATCGTGAAATTTTCCATTGTCATTTAGAAACAATTTATCACGACTGCTGCTCGGAGATAATTTCTTTTGCCTAACCATTTCGGTCAACGGAAGATCAAATGAATCCGGACGGTTAGTGACGTAGGCATCCAGATCGTTGTCATTGTCAAGATCAAAGAAAGAAGCATGGATAGAGTAACCCGATTCGTCAAGTCCATACTCACCGGCTTGCTCTTTAAAGGTTAAGTCTCCCTGATTGATGAACAACAAATTTTTTCGTTGCTCCACGCGATCATGCCAGCCACCTTTACACACATAAATATCCAGAAGCCCGTCCTGATTAATATCCACCATGGTAACTCCGTTGTTCCACTTGCCATTACCACCAACTCCCGCTGCTTCTGTTATATCTTTGAACTTCAGATTTCCTTCGTTGAGATATAATTTGTTCGGCACCTCATTGCCAGTGAAGTATACGTCCGAAAGGCCATCATTGTTTATATCGCCAATACCAACACCACCTCCATTATACACGTAGGCAAAAAAATCAAAATAGTTATCAATGTTTTCATCTACTGTATTCTGAAACGTAATGCCGCTTTGAGAAGATAGCACTCTTTTAAAAACGGGTGTCTCCTCTACAGTGGCTTTCTCCTGCGGTTCCTTCTTATCGCTGCATCCAAACAAAACCAACACCACGCACAAAACAAAAGAACTTCTCATCACAACATTTTTAATCATAGCTTTTTGCAAATTATTCAATTACTACTCAATCTGCCACCGATATGTTCCTGGTACAATTTCCATGCTTCGCCCGCAACCGCTCTCCCCAGCTTCAATCCTTCCACGTTGTCGGATTGAATATGATATCCGCCTAACACGCGCGATTGACCAGCCATGTCGGCTGTCTGTGTTAATGTTGGAAATCGGAGTACCACCGTGTCACCTACATGATCAGGTTCTGTCATCGCACCCGGAATCAGTTTTACTTCCTGACCAAATTTATCATTTCCGGTAAACAACTTAAGCACCTCAGCGCAAGCGCCACTCACACAACTGTGTCCTGATACATAGCTCGGAAAAGGAGGACACAAAAAAGTTTCAGGTGAATAAGGTCTCCATTCTTTCCCTTTCACATTTACCATTCCTTTGTCTGGACCGCCCCATGCTTTAATGATTTGATCTTGATAATAATTATGAACCAATGCATAGGGCCGCGCAAAGTCATAGTACATTTTTGCATCCCATGACGCGATGAATGCATCCATAGCAGTCATCTCTACAAGAAAATACATTTTCACATCTTCATCCAATGTATGATCGTCTCGCCTGGAAATGTATTGAGCAAAGATCAACCAATGCCCTGCCTGCTGTACAGACTTAGGGCCATCTCTCATGAATTCAACCAATGCTTTTTGCTCGTTCGTTAAATTGGATTGGAGATTAACCACTTCTTTGACCTCGTCTGCCAATTGCTTGCCGCCAATAGCTGGCGGTGGAGCGGGTCGAAATTGTGAAGCTGAATCAAGTGAGACGGGAATTACTTTTCCCCAATGCGGTGTTAAACAACCGGGTGCAAATTTTCCTCCTTTGCCGTCTGAGAAGTACTTGGGTTGCCACCGGCTAAGTTCTTTCAAATTATCGGCACTGTTGACTGGCTTGTATCCGGTGTAGTCGGAATAACTTCCTGTTGAATTTGGCAGGGATCCATTTTGATTGGATCCATCATTACGTCTCGCTTCGATTACAGTTTTGGCGGCAATATTTCCTATGCCAACCGGAGTTGTCGGATCCTGCGATTCATCATCTGGATCAAAACCAAATTCGATCATTTTATTTCTTAACAGCGTTGAATCTGAAAAATAATATTCCTTCAAGGCGCGATACGCTGCATAACTGATGGCTATTTCTTTTGACTTCAAGGTACGCTCTTCAGCCGGCCGTCTTTCAACCGCAGTCAGGTAAAGCGGAGTTGCCGTTTCATCGAAACGACTCCACGCATCGAAGATCGAAATCCAGACCAAGGCCAGCATCCGAGATGTGACAGTTGGCCGTGGACGAAATCGTTCGGTATCATTAGCTGTGCACTCAAGTGAAATTTTTCCCCATTGATAGGCTAAATTATTTTCACCTTTCGGATTGGCAAGCACGAGTTTTTGATTGCTGTCAGTTGTCTGAGAACACGACTGAATAAAAAGAAAACAAAAAAGAAAACAAAAAAGAAAATATCGTATCGCGCGGGTCATTTGAAATCAACTAAAGCGTCACCTTGTCGTGACGGATGAACAAAAAATATAAGATGACAATTTAAATATATCCCTTACAAACAAATGTAGGTCGAAGAAATAATCTCCGACCTACATCCGATCATAACATTAGCGATACATCAGTTACATGCAGGGCCACCGGGATATCCACAATTTTGTGTAAACGTTCCGGGTGGAAACGTTCTGTCAATTTGTGTTTGGGGATATGGCCTGCGAACGTGATAGCTTTGAATATTAGTAGCACCAAGCGGATTATATAGTTTCACCCGACTTACGAGGGTTCCTGTTCTCACCAGATCATACCACCTGCATTGTTCTGCATCAAGCTCTTTTGCCCGTTCATCCAATATAAAGTCCAATGTAACCTGCGCAGGGGCAATTTGCATCGCGGCTGCTTTGCCAGGTTTTGCGGCACGCGTTCTTACAACATTTATGTCTGCTGCTGCGGATGTTACATCTCCTTTTTTGAAATAAGCCTCAGCACGCAACAAATAAGTGTCTCCGAGGCGCATGATAAACCAGTCTCGGGAACCCTCTTGCCACTGTATTGATGGCCTTCTTGGATCCATAAATTTTGCGATGTGCGCAAAATTAAAATCATCATAGTTCGTAGAAGTCGATCCGGCAGGCGTTCTCAAAAATACTTTGTATCTGGTTTGTTTTATTTTCGTGGGCGTCCATTTTGCTTCATTGCCCGGGCCTGGAATATAAAGGGCGGTATCACCTAGTGTAAATTTGGGTTTTCCGGCAACGGCAAGAGAGCCATCCTTGTTCAGTGCTCCGTTCGCTACATCAGCCGCACTCCAGACTGGAATACTGGAAGCGTTATTTGATAGCCAAACGTGCTTATATGTTTGGTCATATCGATTGTCCTTGTCACGATCTGCGGCCCAGAGATCCAACAGATAGTTGGTCGGCCTGAAACGTTTGAAGGGACGGCCTAATGCAATATCTCTCACCATTCCGGGTTGGATATCGTACTGTTGAAGAAAATATAAATGGCCACGATTTCCTTCACCGGGCAGCACACCATCTCCACCACTATTGAGCAGCACATTTGTGGAATTCTGAACTGCAAAAATGATCTCTTTATTCTTTTGATTATCCTGGTTCCAAAGGCTCGCCATATCCGGTGCCAGTGCATAGCCATAGTTGCTGATGACGCTGGTGAAATAAGTGATGGCTCTGTCAAAATCATCTGACTTTGCATACGAGGTATATCCGCGAGTTAGCAAGACCAGGCCTAGCAAATGTTCTGCCGCACCTTTTGTTGCTCTTCCATAATCAGTTTGCGTTGCCGGCAAATTCGCGATTGCAAATTCAAGGTCGGGTACAATTCCATTTTCGTATACTTGGGCTTGTGTAGCTTTTGGTGCTTCCACTACTGCTCCAATCGTTTCTGTTAAAGGCAATGGAATGTCGCCCCATTGACGAGTCAACGTAAAGAAATATAGGGCGCGAAGGAATCTCGCTTCAGCAGTTCGCAGGATAACTTTATCTGGCGCCATGTCTTTTACGTTGGGTGCGCGGCCAATTACAGCATTTGCCTGGTTAACGCCACGATAACACCATTGCCACATTTGCTGAAGTATGTCCACATCAGAACGCAGCGTTGCATCGTAAAAATTAAAACCTTTGTAGCCGCCATCGGCTCCGTTAGTGTAGGTGTCAGTACCAAACACCGTTAGTGAATAGGCTCGCTCGTTGCTGTATACATATTTCATATACTGATACGTGGCATCCACACCATCCTCCAATCCGGCTGCAGTCGTGTAATACTGGTCTGCTGAAACATCTGAAACCAGTTTTTCCTTCAGGTAGTCTTGGCAAGATTGAAAGTTAAATGCCAACAGAACAACCAATAGTATTGATTTTGTCTTCATATGCTTGAGTACTTAAAAAGTTAAATTAATACCACCTAAAAATATTTTATTGGATGGCACGTTGCCCGAGCCAATATTTCCAGCGGTTTCCGGATCCTGGATCTTATAATTAGACCAGGCAATCGGGTTTTGTGCTGTCACATAAACGCGCAAATTGGTTAACCCAAGTTTGTTCAGTATCGGAGACGGGAATGTGTATCCCAGTGACACCGTTCTCAGTTTTACAAATCCACCCTGCATGTAGCGAAGTGTGCTTACATAGGCTGGGCTTTCCTGAACTTTGTTCGGCCTTGGATACGCATTGGTTGGATTATCAATTGTCCAATAATCAATCGCGAGGTTATTGTATCGGGATTGCATGGTGGCCTGGTCGGCACTGAACTGACTATTAATCATGTAGCCAAGTCGGTAGTACA
Organism: Cyclobacteriaceae bacterium; assembly: GCA_044222145.1. Lineage (GTDB taxonomy): Bacteria > Bacteroidota > Bacteroidia > Cytophagales > Cyclobacteriaceae > ELB16-189. The sequence goes on along the minus strand of JBGANU010000010.1, from coordinate 55,026 downwards.
GGAAGAATGAGAAATCAATTCCTTTGTATGAAAATCTGTTATTCAAACCTCCATAGGCTTTTGGTACATCACTACCCAGAACAACTCTATCGTCTGGTGTTATCTTTCCATCCCCATTTTGATCTTTGATTTTAATTTCACCCGGATAGGCTTGCATCAATGTCTTTGCCGCATCCACTTCATCCTTCTGCCAGATACCCACCTTTTCATAATCATAGAATACGCGGATTGGTTTGCCGATGAAGAAAGAGTTTCCTTTATCATCTGTCTTGTTCCCGTTTGCATCCCTTTGCGCAAGATCAACAATCTCTTCTTTGTAGCTGGCTACGTTAAAGTCTGCGTCCCACTTGAATCCGCCCGTGGTTGCAAGAATGTTTGCGTTCAATGAGAGTTCAAGTCCGCGTGTCCTGCTTGCTCCAACATTCTGCAAAATCAAATCATAACCTCCTGAAGCTGGGATAAATCGCTTGAGTAGCAAATCGCTTGTGTTGGTCTGATATACATCGAACGTACCGCTCAGCCTGCCTTCAAACAAGCCGAAATCAAAACCGATATCGGTAGTCGCAGATTTTTCCCAACCCAATTGGGGATTTGGAATCTCAGAAAGACCAAATCCCGCAGCGTTTGCCTCATCCCACGAATACACCGACTTAGAAAGGATACCCTGAGTCTTGTACGGATCAATAGACGTATTTCCTACAACGCCATACGAGGCTCTCAACTTTAAGTCGCTCACTACATTAAGACCTGACATGAAACCCTCTTCCTTCATTCTCCAACCAGCAGACAATCCCGGGAAGTTTGTCCACTTATGTCCGGGCGCCAGGCGCGAGGAACCATCAGCTCTCAATGATGCTTGAAACAAATACTTACCTTTGAAAGAATAATTGACACGTCCCATCCAGGAAGCAAGCGCCCATTTTTCTATGCGACTTCTTACTGCGCTGATCGTTCCGGCCGTGTTGAGGTTATACCATAATTGACTTTCGTAAGGAAGCCCCTGAACAGCAGTTTGATGATTCTCGTACTTATTTCCCTGAACACTTTGCAGGAATGTTGCTCCTAAGTTATGCGCCCCAATTGTTTTATTGTAGGTAAGGAGGTTTTCAACTGTATATCCCTGATTGGCCTGATTCTGATACTGCGCTCCTGGCAGTCCATTTTTTTGAACGTTTGTGAACGTACCATCAAAGACACCGCGATCCACATAACGCACATCAACTCCGCCCAGCAATTTATATTTAAGACCATCCATTATTTGAGCTTCGATATACGCAGAGGAGAATAACCTGTTCACCGTTTCCTCATCGACCTTCTTTCCAGGTACCAACTCGCTCAAAGGATTTGAACGAATGGCATCGGAAATGGGCAAGAAGATAATGTTGCCAGAAGCATCATACGGTAAACCGAGAGGCGTTTGATTAACTGCTTCAGACATAACAGCATTCGAGCCTCTGTTTTGCACAGAATGTGTGAACTGATTGGACATTCCTGCTTTAAAACGTTTGCTAATCTGATGATCGATATTAATGCGACCTGTCATCCGAGTAAAATCCATTCCGGATATGGTGCCTTGCTGATTGAAATATCCCAGAGACATATTGAATTGGGTCTTATCATTTCCACCGTTCGCACTTACCTGATGACTTACCTGACTGCCACTCTTAAATATCAATTTCTGCCAATCCGTTGACTCTCCATTTTGGACAGATTTAAGTTCCACTGGATCTATGAAGACTTTATCATCGGTAGGAATTGTGCCTTCCCATGCGGTTCTTCCCGCGATTCCAAGAGGACTCAGACGAGCAGCCTCTCTTTTTAAAGCAGTGAACTCCTCACCATTCATCATGGGGTAAGTTTTAAAAGGCTGAACTACTCCATATGATCCGGAGTAGGATACATTTGTCTTACCTGATTTTCCGCGCTTCGTAGAGATCAGCACAACTCCATTCGCACCTCTTGATCCGTAGATAGCTGTGGCTGCTGCATCCTTCAATACTTCAACCGAAGCAATGTCTGCGGGATTCATATCGTTCAAGGGGTTGCTCCCTGATGTGTTTACAGTGCCATCCAAACCCGTTGAGGTTCCGGAAGTCATCGGCACACCGTCAATCACAAAAAGGGGATCGTTTGATGCATTAATTGATCTGCGTCCGCGTATGGTTACAGAAGGATTTGAACCTGGCTGACCAGTTCCTTGAAGCACATCGACACCTGCGATCTGCCCTTTCATTCCTTCGAGTGGATTTTGAGTAGCTATTTTTGAAAGTGCATCACCTTTTATAGACACAATCGAAGCTGTAACATCTCGTTTCTCCTGAGTTCCATAACCAGTGACTACCACTTCTGAGAGCGCAACAACATCCACTTTTAACGAAATGTCAATGGTGGACTGCGAGCCCACCTGCATTTCTGTGGTCGAGTAACCAATCGAACTAAATACCAATACGGCATCCGAAGATGGTGCATTAATAGAATACTTTCCATCGGCATCACTCACTGTGCCCAGGGCTGTTCCCTTGATCACAACGTTTACACCAGGTATCCCCAGATTGTCCTCTGAAGAAATAATCTTTCCGGTTACAAGCCGTTCTTGGGCCCAAAGAGGCCCGGTACAAACCACTGCAAGGAATGCCCCAGCAGCAATCCGCCAAAATGCTTTCTTAAAGCGAGATAAAGTTTCTAGCATAATTTGAAGGTTTTAGGGTTTTTTATTCTCAGATGCGCAATCGATTGCACAACCTTCTATAAAAATAGAAGATTACAGAGATAGAACTGTCCTGTACTGTCCTGTTTATACCGTTTGCACTACCGTTTGTTTAAACAAACACCCATTCAATTCCTCACTTGCGTTGTGCATTCGATTGCCTTCACGGTGCCATTCAGGCTCTAGAAAGCGGTCAGTGGACTGAGTACAACAGGGCCTAAAAGCCCTGACTCTTTAGGTGCCCAGAAGGATGCGTTGAACAAACCATCTCTGAGGTTCTCACGCTTGCGGGCGGGAAAATTTATGTTGTAGAACTTCTTCCAGAAAACATTTCTGCGATCCAAATCGGCAATGCGGTTAGCCATTAGGTTCGATACTTTAATCTCTAACTCATTACTTTGCCTAAGCAGTGAGTCGCTAAGTTGTAATTGATACACCGGACCGATTAGCTTTTTTAGGACCTTTCCATTAAGGCTTACCTCTGCACTTTCTTTTACCTTGCCCAGATCGAGCAACCACGTATCAGATTTCCTAGCCGGGTGATCAAATGACAATTTATAGACAGCGGTTCCAGAAAAGATTTCATATTCGCGACCAAAGGCAGTCCATGTGGCAAGCGTATCCGTCTTAATCGTTGGTGGAAGTGCGGGGCCACCCCTAATAAAATCAATCTGCCATTTTCCGTTCAACTCAATCGCATTTCCAGAAGTTGCGTAATAGCGAAGCGGCAATACGTCTACATCCACTTTATAAGTCTCAATGATGATCGATTGATTTTGCATAAGTCTCAAATAAATTTCACTTGATCCATTATTTACGTGGCGCAGTTTAGCTTTTCCAAATTCTCCATTCATGGGATCGTATAGGACAACGGAAGCAGCCTCGGTCTGAATCGGCAACCAGCCCTCGAATACATTCTCACTATCATTGACTGCCAGATACATCGTTCTGTCATTGCTTCTTTTTTTACGAATGAATTGAATTCCATCCTTCATCATGCTTTCCTTGCGAATCGATGCATAAGCCAAAAGCGCATCAATACTATCACCAACCAGTACCCTCCCCTTCCCTATCTTCATTTCCTTAATGCCTGGTTTAACCTGAATGCCATTTTCAAGTCTGTCGATTATGTCATTGAAGGATTTTTGGTTTTGTGCAAAATTTCCAAATCCAGAAACGGAAGGTGTGATTCCATCCAGAGCAATAATAGTAGCACCTTGCTCCGCAAGGGAGATGATTTTCTCAATAGTAGGAACTGGAATGTATTTCCCCTTTGGAACCACAATTGTTTTGTAGTGAGTTTTGCCTTCAGTCGCCAGTATATCCTTATTCCACAAAACCTGTTGAATTTGTTTGTCCGATACATAGTCAAAAGAATAGCCTTCTTTCAACATGGTCTCTGCTGCTCGCCTAAACACTGTGCTATCAAACTGTTTTCCAATGCCATCGAAGTGTTCAATCAGTTCTACACCCGGTGTTGAGAAACGATCGTAAATAGGATAATATAATAGCACATCATTATCAGGTGTTGAATTTTGTAAAAACGATTGGCACCTCGCCACATAACTATTCAGTGCATCAAAATCATTCCACTGCGAATTCCTCGGATTAAGATGAACGGCTGCATAAAACAACCAACCGGGCCACGGCTCATCTGGTGGAGAGTATGAAGTGCCATGGTAGAAAATATGATTAACGCCATTGAGCATGAATCGATCAAGCGCCACCTTGATGTCAGCCAGACTTGACTCAAAATGCTCATTCAGCCACGTTGCTGACTCTGAAGATACCAGTCGCTTACCAGCAACATTTCCAGCCGATGACGCCATCTTAATTCGAAGAGGCTCCACTCCTTCAATCTCAGGAATATCCACTACGGCATACAGATCAAGAATATTAGATGGTGCACCGTGTGCCTGATTGCGGACGATCTTATTTTTTCGATGAGCCCATGCTGTCCACGGTAATGTGAAATTATCTAGCAGCATTTCCGAAACCGTCTCACGATAATCGCACAGTATCCGGTTGTTCTTCTCGTCATCATCTTTGCCGAATAAGGCGGGCAGATGCTCTCTTAAATCATATCCTCTTCTCCGTTTAAATTCTTCAAATAATTTTGGCGTCCAATCGGCAACGCCACGCGCATCATCCACTTCATACGAGTCGTTGAAGAATGCGCGAAGCGATTTGATATCACTCGTTGCAAACGCGCTGTCAAATCTGTTGAGATAATGTTGCAGAGCTTCCTTTGAAAAATGATCGATTACGTTTCCCTCTCCGCCAGGCCCGGCACGTTCCACCATTTTTCCATGTGAGCCCTCGAACACTGCGTATAATTTCCAGTTACCCTTGGGAGCAATCCAGTTCAACTTTCCATCTCCTCCAACTTTATCGGTAAGATTGATGACCGCTCCTTTTTCATCAAATCCCATTAACGTTTGCAAGGCAAGTGGTCCCTCGAATATAACCTGATCCAACGCAAGGGCTTGCAGATCTTGATTAGCTGAAACAGGTTGTCTTAAATCTTTTATGTCAATCTTTTTTGGATCAACTCGCATCAATGGTTCCTTGTTCGTACCCTTCGCATCTACCTTATCGGCTGAAAAACTTTGATGAACTTCGTATATCTGATTGCCAACGGCTCGCAACAGTGGAGCTTGAATGAATTCGATCTTTTCTTTTAGTGCAGAGCCTTCCTTTAATTCATACACCTTGTAGTTCAGATTTTTGCAAGCATCCTCCATCCCTACCCATGGTCCGCCAAAAGGCCAACCTGTGCCAGTGGCCATGTCAATGCCCAAATCCAATCGCTCAGCTTCTTTTAATGTGTGAAGGAGTAATTCCATCCACTGCGGGGACAAGTAATCGACAAACTTGTCTTCATATCCGTGAACTCCATAAATAGGAGTGATCTCCAGGCCACCGAGGCCAGCCTTTTGATAAGCTTCCATTTCGACCGTGATTCCTTCTTTTGTTTGAGCATTGCCATGCCACCACCAGCGCGTCCATGGCTTCGTTTCTTTGGTGATCTCGGGCCAACCTGGCTTTACATCGTTGTTTGATCGACATCCAGTAAAAAAAATGATGAGTAGCAACACAACAACTGATCTGACCAATCGCGTTGCCCAAAGACGAATCATTTCTGCTTGGCTAATTCAAGTGCCTGCGTGGTTGTGTAATATTTGGCCAACATATTAGGTACCTCCCATTCAGGCATGTTTCGATCTTTGAGGTATCCAAGGAAGCGTTGCATCACCTGCCCGAAGTGTGCTTCGTGACCAACGTTGTAGCTTTCAGGAATTACCACTTCCCATTCTTTTTCCAATTTCTTTAACTCAACACCAGGATATTTCGATTGGATTTGTTTCACCTGCTCGGTGATTGTTTTCTCGAAGGAAGACACATCACCAATAGGCTGGATATATAAAGTTGGTTTATACTTTTGATCGGCCCCCTGTTTGATGATCAGGTTTGCTTTGGTGCCACGCATGATTGAATAATGTGTATCACCAGTCCCTTCAGGGGCTTTGTAATTCCAGATTACAGAAACTTTGGCGTGAACATTCTTTAGTTTGTAATTGATCTCGCCATTTGAGTAAATATTCAGAACCGTATCATTAACAATATCTTTCTTCAAGTACTCAGGAAATGCGTCAAGTTTAGTGATGGCCTTAAACTCGCTCAATGTCATTTTGGTTTGAGTGCGTTTTGCCGTCAGTACCTGAATGTCTTTTGTATAGTCTACGACTTGCTCCGGGAAACATTCCCATTGCACCAGGTCAACAAGATGAGTTGTTACATCAACGATGCCTTCGCCTTGCTGAGCAACATCCATAAACCAGGCTGGCCGCGTCAAGACATTTCCGGAAACATACTTATAAAAGTGGTGAACACTTTCTTTGGTGACAGCCGGATTATCTACAGTACCTTCCTCCAGCGTTCCGAATACCTCGGGCAACATTGAAAATTCTCTTTGGAGGAGCGTGGTGATTTCAGAGCGCTCGGTCATGATATCGTACAACAGCAAATCATTTTTCTTCGCTGTTTCAAACGCTCCCTTCAATGTTTCAAAATCTGAATGTGCGATAATCATCGGTTTATCAGCCAACACGTGCAATCCTCCCTCCAACGATTTTGAAATGTATTCTGCTTTGCGAAGATTATTTCCTGAAAGCACAACCACATTGCCTGCTTTTTCGGCAAGCATCTTTTCAAAAAAATCAGGACCACTGTACACTTCTTCTTTCCAATGCGTTGGATTCTCTGCCCGCGTATTGAATGCCTCAATCCTACCCAAGTGCAACTTTAGATCGGTACCTTCCGGAGCATAGACATGAACTACTGAATCGACATTGTCATACATCGACTTCTGCACCAGTGCCGCATGAAAATGTCCCGGGTCAACGGTGATCAAGCGAACTGTTTTTTTATCTTCTATTGGAGTTGATGGTTGGCAGGACATTAATAGTAGAAAGAAGACAAGTATAAAATTGGTTTGATGCATATCAAAAGAAGTGAGAAGATGGAAGTTTAGAATTCAGAATTAAAGAATAGAATAAGGAGCTCTTTGAGGACGAGATAACATCTTATTTGCTTCGTCATCGTTCTTAAACTTTTCCTTCGCGGGATCCCAATACACTTTTCGATCGAGTTTCATCACAATGTGGTGAACTAAGCACGTTGAGCAAGACCGATGTGCCTCTTCCACAGGTGCAATATTTGGTTTCTTATCGCGGATGCTTTCCAGCCAATTGCCATGATGATCTTTACTTACCATAAAATGAAATTCATTTGGGCCAATCACTGACTTCATAATTTTGGGGTCACTGGCATCAAGTGGTTTGGTTCCATCTGCATTACTCACCGGGTCACTTGCTGTGGCCTGATAGTTTCCACGTGTTACAAATATCCAACCCTCGCTGCCTTCGTATTTAATTCCATTCGGCAGTTCATTGCTCACTACCATCTTCACGCCATTCGCATAAAGCGCTTCTGTTTTAAAAATGCCGTGCACATCCCACAAACCTTTTTTTGGAAAATCGGCATGGCCCCAAATTTCAACGGGGCCTGAGCGCTCCATTCCCATACCCCAATGAGCCGAATCAATGTGATGCGAACCCCAACCGGTAATCATGCCGGCACCAAACTGCTCGCAGCGCAACCATCCTGGCCGATCATAGTCTTTTTGCGGATGAACTCTCTTCTCTGTGTAGTACACTTCAGGCGTTGAGCCAAGCCACATATCATAGTTAAGATTTTTGGGCACTGGCATCTCCGGTTCTTCTTCACCGGATGGATCACCCGGCAAGCCGACATACACTGTCTTCAATTGGCCAATGCGACCATTTCGAACAAGCTCAGCTGCATACCGAAATTGCTCAGACGAACGCTGCTGACTTCCAATCTGAAAAACAACACCGCTCTTTTGCACAATATCACTTACAATTCGTCCTTCTGAAATAGTTAAAGATGCCGGCTTCTGCATATAGATATGCTTTCCAGCTTTAGCCGCTGCGATGGCAATCATAGCATGAGTATGATCGGGTGTGCTGATAAGTACCGCATCGATATCCTTGTTCTTTATCAGTTCACGATAATCATGATACTCGGTTACACCGTCAAACGGTTTGCCGTTCTTTTTGGAATAGTAATCATTCACTAAAACCTTCGCATCGGCCGCCCGCTTCGAATCTAGATCGCATACTGCTATTACTTGCGCAAAATCATACTTCCAAACACCCGGCAAGTCATGGGTTCGCGATATGCGGCCATTGCCGATTGCTCCGATATTTATTTTGTTGCTGGGTGCATTCTTACCAAATACACTGGATGGAACGATGGTCGGAAAACCTCCCACTAAAAAAGTGGATGCCACTGCACCCTTCAAAGAAGTTTTAAGAAACGACCTTCTTGAAACATTCTGATTTAATTTCTTTTTCATACTGCTTTTCTGTTTTATGAATTCCTCTACAAATGACACCTGCTATAACACCGGCTCTTCTTTTGATTTGGAATATGCTTTTGAATAATCCTTTGGCTTCAATTGGCTGACAACATATTTTAGTCCTTGAAATACATGCTGAACATATGTGGCATCTTCATAGTCTTTTTTATCGTGCCCGAGTGCGGTGATCCAAATTGTGCCTCCGTCAAATTGCTGATACCAGGCGGCAGGATAGTATCTCGAAAATGTTCCCCGATTCAATTTTAGTTTAACGCTGTCTGCAGCTACATCCAACGAACTGAGATCGTGTGCGAGAACCGGCCGGATGCCCGGGTATAATTCTTTTTGAAAGTAACATTCATCTTTTTTCTCCCATATTTTTGGAAGGCCAGTCATAGACGGATGCGCTGGATCAAGTACCTGTAATTTGTATTTCTGAAATTTGGGATGCCATGAAAAACTTCCGCCTAACATCATTTTAAACCACGTCCAGTTTCTTTCGGTACCGACCACAGAATGCAAACCCACGAAGCCACCACCCGCTTCAATGAAATGCCGGAAAGCCATACGTTGTTCATCTGTGTCGAACACATCGTTGTTGGTGCTGGTGAAAATTAAAACAGAATAATTCTTAAGATTTTCTTCCGTAAAGACATTAGCATTGTCAGAAACATCGGTCTTAAAACCATTCTGCTCTCCAAGTTTCTGAAAACACTTCACGGCTGAAGAAATGTTATCGTGCACATATCCTTTTCCGTTTTTGGTATAGATTAATACGGTAATCTTTTTCCAATTTACTTTTCCATTATCTGCGAACGCAATTCCTGCACATGTGAGTAAAGAGAGGAGCAGTATTGACCGTGTTATTTTCATAATCTAATTTTTACCGATTGACGCAAAGCACCATCATCATGGAAAGATACATCAGTAACACACGAGCGACTCATGTTGTTGCCGAAACTGAGATGGCGATATGCAGAACGAGATGTCGCATTTTTCTGCCCGTTAAAGTCTATGGCATTTTAGAAAAATCGTCCGCACGTTGATTCATTTCAGCGGCCGTCAGGGCGCTTCCCGAATGAACAATGACACGATATTGAAATGTCTTCTTCTCTCCTTGCTTTAGTGTCAAATTCAACTCTTCTTTTCCCTCACTGAATATTTTTTGACCTAATGGATTAGCAGCAAACAAGCCGTACCCACGAGCATGCCAATAGGTTGGATATCCAACGTTCTTTGGATGATCGATGATTTCGATCGTAATTGTTTCACCATCTTTCTTCCCTTGTAAGCACGCCCATTGCGACCGCTTGCCCCACACAGCATCTCCTGTCAATCCTTCTTTATTTTGATAAAGACCACTGACTCCCTCATTATCCATTTTTGTCACTGGCGTAATGTTGCCGCTTGCATCAACAAACTTATCGGCTTGTGTAGATGGCATTTCTAATTGCCTCGCCACACGAAGCCCCAGCATTCCATCTTTTACATCTTTGAAAATTACTTCAGGCACTTTTGCTTCAAGAGTTGATGACCGATCAATAATAAAATCATTGCCACTTTTAGTAAACAAAAACTGAGTCTTCTCCTCCAATAGTACTTTACCTTCTATATCCACCCAGTTGCTTATCGTTTCCAATGTGGCTTTGTCTTTCTTGCTATTGGATGATAAAACTTTTTGGTGACGGATGGACCCGTAATGAGGTTTCTTGTCGGCAGCAATGGCGGTGCTGTTGTTCCAAAAGTCGAGGCCGTTGACGCTTTCGTAATTCATCCAAAGGCCGAGATGATGAGGATGATCGCTGCGTTCGCCTGCTCGTGGCGCAACAGGATAGCCTCTCGTTATCGTTACTCCCGAAAGAGTTTTGATAGGATACAATACTGGCTTCTCAGTTGAATCAAAAAAGCAATATGCGGTCAACAACTTTCCATCGTACCGAACTTCTATTTTTTTTTTGTCGGGTAAATCGGTTAGCGTAAAACCTTTTTGAGAATAGGCCGCACCATTAGACAACACTATAAACCCAGCGATATAAAGCAGTCGTTTCATCTTTCTGAAATAAGTTTTAGTCTTACATACTAAACACTTTATTTCCAGCGATTACCTCCTGGCGTGCTTCATCAAAAGTCACTTTCGTTCCCGTGCGTGCTGCTGCATTTGCCATGATGCAGGCAATCGCGTGAGAATAACCAGCCTCAACAGGCGCATTCGTTTCTTTTCTGCTTCTTACACACTCCATCCAGTTGAGCATGTGACCCGATGTTAGACTATCGCCTCCTGTATTGGCGGACGTTTCAACTTTTTCGCTGGACTTTTTGAGACTCATTTCAGGCAATAGATTGGCTTGCATATTCATGGGTTTTGCAAATCTCTCCGCCAGCCCACCAGCAGGCGACACCATATTGGTATTAAGATTTAACTCGCCACCATTTGAATAGTAAAGTTCTTTCGGGTTCTCATCTCCATTGTGCATGCGCGAACCAAAGGTCACCTGGAATCCGCTCTTTGGATCATTATCAGGTCCATATTCAAAAACAGCAGTTATCGTATCCCAGTTTTCACGACCATCTTTCCATACATATATTCCGCCATTCGCCACCACGCTGCGTGGATGTTTCAATCCAGAGAACCAATGTACCGTATCAATCTGGTGACTCATCCACTGACCCGGAAGACCAGATGAATAAGGCCAGAACAAACGAAACTCCAGATGCTTGCGCGCACTGAACGGTTCGAATGGTCGGTTCATTAAGTATCGTTTCCAATCCGTATCAGCTTCTTTCATTTGCGCCACTGCTTCAAGTCGTCTCCAGCGACCCGGTTGATTTACATTCCACGTAAGTTCAACCATTGTTATCGGACCAAACTTTCCATCCTTAATAAAATTGGCGGCCTCGTGATAGTTTGCACCACTCCTTCGCTGAGAACCAATCTGGACAATCTTCTTAGATTCTTTAATTGCTTTCAATGCAGCTCGTGCATCTTCCATGGTTTCGGCAAATGGTTTTTCGATGTAAGCATCACAGCCGGCCGTTACGGCTTCTAATCCATGCAACGCATGTTGAAAATCTGCCGTGCTGATGATCACGGCATCAATATCTTTCGACCCATACAGCTCATCGTTGTTTCTGCAGGCTTTCACATCGTGACCCATCGCTTCTTTCAATTGCGCTTGCCCCGCTTCTCGTTTTATCTTCCAGATATCAGAAACCGCGACAATGTCGAAGTTCTGCTGCTTGTAATGATTGAGGAAGCATGGAAGTAATGATCCCTTGAAACGATCTGAGAACCCGACTACGCCCACACGAACGCGATCGTTGGCTCCTATGATATTCGCATAACTCCTGGCGCTAAAGGTGAGTGCGCCAGCTGCGGCAAAAGCCGACTTCTTGATAAACTCTCTTCTGGTTTTGTTCATGATGCTATCCATTTAGTTTCCTTTGTAAGATCACTGGTTTTTACGCTGATTGCGCAATCGATTGCACATTTGAATAAATGTACTATACAAAAAATTAAAAGCAAACTCTCCGCACAAATGTTTTTATGTGTGCAGCTCAAGAGAGGCCGTTGCTATTTCTAAAATTCACTCCACCTAAGCTCGATCAAAGGCAACTAACAGTTTATTCTTATCCGTACTTTGGTTCCGCAGGGCAAGCCACCGTCCATCAGGTCTATGATTTCAACGGCTGTTTCCTGGTTAGCATTAACCAGTCTTAAACGCTCTTCGGTGAGCTTTATCCCCATAGACTTATGACCCGGAAAATTTTGTTGCCGTTGTCTGGTGGCGGCCGCTCTTCCGATGCCGTCATCTTCTACTTCAAAGATTACCTGATCTGCCTCTTCTCTTACTCTGACAATCAGCGTTCCGTTTTCCTGCTTATTGTAGAGGCCATGTAAAATAGCATTTTCAACATAGGGCTGTATCAGCAGCGAAGGAATCTCAATGCCATCGATGTCCGTGTCCCGATCGAGTTCCAAAACAAAATTGAATTTATTCTCAAACCTGACCATCTCCAGCTGAACATAATTCTTTAGCATCTCAATCTCTTCACTCAACTTGATTTTGTTGTTCACCGAGTGTGTAAGGATACTTCTGATCAATTTCGAAAACGTAGACAAGTAATTGATGGCTTTTTCGCGGTCGTTCTTGGCAATAAAAAACTGAATAGAGTTAAGTACATTAAAAATAAAATGCGGGCTCATCACAGAGCGAAGCGCCATCAAAGTCAGCTCTCCTATTTTCTTATTGGCTTCCGCAAGTTCACGATCGTATGCTTTTCGTGCAGTTACATTATCGGCAAAAACGCTCACACCTGTAATGCGATCGTCTTCTATAATGGGGCTAAGTGAATATTGAAAATCAATTCCAAATCTGGTTTCCTCCAATGTAATTACCTCACCCGCCAATGCTTTCAAATAATTTTGTTCCCACCACTGTTGAAGTTCTGATGGATACGGCAAAACTTTTTGTCCGATCTTAGGCTCAACCTGATAATGCGTTTTCAAATACTGAAAAAATGGTTCGTTAAACATCATGAGATTAAAGGCACGATCCACAGACCAAATCAAGACCTCGGTATTGTTAATGGTTGCTCTTAAAGTTGCTTTTGATTTATTGAGTGCCTCTTCTCCTTGCAAGCGGTTTAGGAAAATGCGAAGCATCTCTGCAATCATGTCGATAAGGTTACGCTCTTCTACCATGAATGGCCCTTCTGTCTCGAGCGGCCGGTCATCTAAATAATTCACCTCCACACATCCTCTCAGGCCCAGTGTAGTTTGGAATTCTGACTTCAGGCACTGCGCGCTTGGTGCGTAGTTATGAGTCTTGTATGTCTTCCGATCAAACTTTATTTGCGCAGACGTAATTTCGGGATATTGCCAGCCCAGAGGCAGCACTTCTACAGTCTCCTGAAAAATTGTATCCGTAGAAATATTTTCCTTCTGAAGAATCTGGCTCACCCGCGAGAGAGTTGTCAATTCTTTTATTCGTTCATTCAGCAGGTAACGGGCGCGGTCTTTTTCCTGTTCGGCTTTCTTCTTATCGGTAATGTTTTCGATTTGTGAAACAAAGTAAAGAGCTGTGCCTGAGTTGTCGCGTACCAACGAGACCGAAACATTGACCCAAATGATCTCCCCCGATTTATCAATGTAACGCTTTTCTCTTTTATAACTATCGATCTCTCCAGTCAGGCATTTTTTTAGAAACTCAATTCCAATCTCCCTGTCATCCGGGTGAGTGATCGCCATAAAATCAAATGAAAGCATCTCTTCCTCCGAGTACCCGACCATCGAACAGAGATAACGGTTTGCCCGCATCCATTTTCCGTCCAATGTTACAATTGCCATTCCAAGGGCAGAGGATTCAAACACGCTCCTGAATGTAGCTTCACTTAATTGAATTTGCTTTTGAACTTCTTTTAGTTTCGTAACATCGCGCGCGATGACCAGTATTTTATTTTCCTGAACCTTCTTTACATTGGCCTGCACTTCAATGTGGGTTCCGTTTTTCTTTACCATCAGCCGATCGCTAAGTATGTGATCTCCGTGATACAGTTCCTGATATCGGATGGGCATTTCTTTCAACTGGTCCGGGTCAATCAACTGATCCACCAGGGTACCAATAAGCTCTCGTTTTTGATAGCCAAACTCCTGGCACAGACTTTCATTTACATCGACAATTTTTCCCTGCAAATCGAGCACCAGAATGAAATCAGATGCCTGCTCAAACAATGAGCGGTAGTTACTTTCCCCTGTCCGGAGCAGCTCCTCCGCCTCTTTATAATATGTGATGTCGTGGCAAATTCCACGAATGCCCACCGCATTTTCATTTTCCAAAATTGGAAAAGCTGATACGCGCACCCATTTGTGGTAACCGAGTGGTGTTTTGGTTCGAAGCGTGAGGTCATACGATTTGCCAGTTCGAAGCAGCGCCACATTGGCATCCATTAATACATCGTTTTGATCGCCCCACATAAGTTGCATCAGGTGCGGATCTTTGAGGTCAAAGCTTCGATCGAGGCCAAAAATATTATACATCTCATCCGACCAAAACAGAAATGCATTTTCAATTCGGTATTCCCAGCTACCTATTTTTGCAATTCGCTGTGACTGATTAAGGACAAATTCACGCTCGTTCAACTCCTGCAAATTGGCATAGAGTTGCTTGTTCAGTTGATGTACTTCTGTTTCGGCCTGATTCTTAATCAGTTTATTTTTCTCGGCAAGTTCTGCGAGAAGATTTTGATTCACCTGATCATTCTCCGCGATGATGAAGTTGAGCGAAAGAGCGCTACCGGCCGTGATCACATACGCAATAAAAACCCGGACAGGTGTGAATGAATAGCCACTGTCGGTAACACCCCGCGTTTCATACCCAACTCCAAACTGATCCAGAAAAAAATCACAAAACATAATACAAATCAAACCTGGAATGATGCCCGCCACAAACAACAGCATGCGGCTCTTATCCATGATCAAATAGGGAATACACGCCAAGGCCAGCAAATAAAACCGCAAGCCATCGTAGGATGACACTGGTACCTGCTCCATTTCCTTCATACCCTGAATCATAAATCCCATGATAAGGATAGGCGGAAACCAACACAGATAAATGCGACTCACACTGGTGAACGACCAACGATTAAGTGCAATCGGCATCAGAAAGATCAGAACTTCAATAGCGGTATTTCGCAATCCGGACAGATTGTGATTTTGAGGAATGACAGCAAAGAGAAGCAGGCAAGCAAAGGATATGAGCAGCGAGAGGTAGTTAGAAAGTAAAACCGCTCGCTTCGTTTGCGTGTTACTCACGCTGCTCAGCCCACTCTTTGTTACTCGTTGCAAGATCGTCATGATCGCTAAGTTCATTAAATAAAAATGATTTTTAGCGATTCATTTTTCTAAAAGTAAGCTACCACCCGCTTGGGTATTTCCTGCAATGGCATTACCTGATCGGCCGCTCCTATTTTGATAGCCTCTTTGGGCATGCCGAATACCACGCACGACTTTTCGTCCTGGGCAATGGTGCGCGCGCCTGCGTGTTTCATGTTGAGAAGGCCGTCCGCTCCATCACGGCCCATTCCCGTCATGATAATACCAACGGCATTTTGCCCGGCATGATGCGCCACTGAATTAAAGAGCACCTCAACGGAAGGCTTGTGTCTGTTCACCAGGGCTCCATCTCTTACTTTAATAAAATACTTTGCACCACTCCTATACAACTCCATGTGCTTGCCGCCTGGAGCAATGTAGGCATGACCTCTCATCACGCGTTCGCCATCTTGCGCTTCTTTTACAGTCACCTCACAAATTGTATTTAATTGATCGGCAAATGACTTGGTGAAACCAGCAGGCATATGTTGTGTGATGAGGATGCCAGGCGAGTTGGCCGGAACAGACGTTAAGAAATAGCGCAAGGCTTCGGTGCCTCCCGTTGAAGCTCCGATAGCAATCACTTTATCAGTTGTTTTATAGATGGCCTGATCACCGGACGGCTTAACAACCTGATGGTATTCTTTTGGCGCCCTGCCAATTCCTACACGCTTCACCGGAGTCATGTAGGCCGCTTTGATTGCATCGGTGATCCTGATACGTGTTTCCTCCAGGTGTTCTTTGGTGTTTCGTATTTCAGATTTGGCAACGATCTCAACCGCACCATGTTCCAGCGCGCGCAACGCCAATTGACTTCCGGATTGTGTAAGACTTGAGATGATCACAACCGGGATCGGGTATTGCGCCATCAGCGTCTTTAAAAATGTGAGCCCATCCATGCGCGGCATTTCCACATCGAGGGTGATCACATCGGGGATAAACGATTTTATTTTTTGTGCCGCAAAATAGGGATCGGCTGCTGTGCCCACAACTTCGAGTTGTTCGTCTGCATTGATGATTTCGGTAAGCGTCTGCCGCACCAGGGCAGAATCGTCAATAACCAAAACCTTTATTAATTTCTTCATTGATTTCGAGTTTCTTTGTTAACAGTCGCATCCGCACTTTTCCGGTAGCCGTGTTAAAAACAATTTTTCTTCCCACGTGCCCTCCTACGTGCTGGCCCGTAACAACGATGCCAAAGTCTTTAAGCACTTCCATGGCCACCGCAATGTTTCGCTCGCCAACTTTAAAGTGGTCATAATTTTGATACAATGAGTTGCACCCTCCAAACACTTTGGCTTCTATGTTTTGGAGTTGCACATTTCGATTCGTCATTGATCGGATCAGCAAGGCAACTGACGTAAGACCGCGATTCGCATTGCCGGGTTCATCCTGCGTGGTGCCTGGCAGCAGGTAATGATTCATGGCACCTATCCGCGTTTCTCTATCCCACAAGCAAACAGAAACGCACGAACCCAGCACCGTTGAAATTAACGATGGCACCGAGGTGATTACAAACTGACCCGGAAACACAATATGTTTTCGAAGTTGTATCATCCTTCGTAGCGATATACCGTTGGCCGGATTTGTTTGAGTGGCAACGGCATTCCTATTATAGATTCGCTATGACCCAGAAAAAGCAAACCTCCTGGCTTCAGGTGACTGCAAAATTTCAGGATGACTTTTTCTTGTGTTGGCTTATCGAAATAAATAAGCACATTGCGGCAAAAAATAATATCATAGTCCGCCTTGGTCAATCCATAATGTTGGTCCATGAAATTAATACGCTTGAATTGAATCTTTTTCCTAAACTGAGGTTTCACGCGCACAAGTTTAGGATTGCTCTTGCTACGCGAAAAGTAGTGGCGCTTTAGTTCGAGTGGAACGGGCTCTATCTTTTCAATATCATAAATCCCCTGATAAGCTGTTTGAATAACACGTATGGAAACATCACTTGCCAGCAAACTATAAGAAGTATCGGTGTGCTGTTTCTTATACTCTTCCAGCGCCATAATGATCGTGTAGGGCTCCTCTCCAGTTGAACATCCGGCTGACCAGATTTTTAAATTATTTCTGCCGAACTCATCTTTATACGCTGGCAAAAATTCCTTCGTCAGAAAATGAAAGTGTGCGGCTTCGCGAAAGAAATCTGTTTTATTAGTAGTGATAAGATCGATCACATGAAAAAGTTCTCCTTGTTTTCCTTCATCGCTAAAGATGAAGTCGAGAAATTCCCTGTATGAATTAAGGCCGAGTGTTTTTACTTTTTTATTGAGCCGGCTTTCCAGCATGGATTTCTTTGCCAACGGAAGTTTGATGCCATACTCGCGCGTTACATACGTGCTGAGTCTTTCAAAACTTTCGTTATCCATACTTAAAAAACTGCTTATGTTGGGGGTCTCCATAAGATGTTTTCTTTATGTTAGGTTGATGTAGTAGTCGTTACAAGTACAAGCGTGTGTTTTTATTTTAAAAATGTAAGTGCCCGCAGGCTGAACTCAACACAATGAATGGCATCCAACACTGCGGAACACTTAACCCCCTCCACTGTTGACCAGAGAAGGAGGTTTGATATGTAGTGATCGTTATCCGTTAATCGTTAATTGTTCGGTGCGTTAACCTAAACCTTTCTGCACCGCCCCGTTAACTTTTAACGGATAACGCTTACGTTTTTAGAAATCAGTGAAGTCACTATCGGCCGGGCCATCTGCCAGTTTTAAATCAAAGCCATTTACATGACCGTTGCTTTCGTGTGCTACTTCAGCCACCTGAACTTTTGGCACAGATCGCTTTATCCCCATTGGGCGATTTACTTTCCTGGCACCACGTGAGCGATTGTCCAATTTAAAGTAGCTCACCGCAGCTTTTAATTCTTCGGCCTGGCTGTTCAATTCCTCAGCATTGGACGACATCTGCTCGGCAGCTGAAGCATTGCCTTGCGTTACTTGCGACAATTGCTGTATCGCACCATTCACCTGATCGGCACCGGTGTTCTGTTCAACACTGGCAGCGGCAATCTCCTGAACCAGTTCAGCAGTTTTGTTGATATCAGGAAGCGTGCTCACCAATAATTGCTTTGACTCTTCAGCAGACTTTACCGTCTTGCCCGATATCTCTGTAATCTCAGCGGCAGCTTTCTGACTTCTCTCCGCCAATTTGCGCACCTCTGCAGCTACAACGGCAAACCCTTTGCCATGCTCGCCTGCACGCGCAGCTTCCACGGCTGCATTAAGTGCAAGCAAATCTGTTTTGGAAGCAATCTCTTCAATGATCGCAATTCTTTCAGCAATCGTAGTGATAGCGTCTACTGTTGCCGATACGGCTGTGCTGCTCACCTGAATATCTTTTGCTGCCTTGTTGGCAATCTTTTCTGTTTCACGAGAATTGTCAGTGTTCTGCTGAATATTAGCAACCATCTGTTCCATAGAGGATGACACCTCTTCAGAAGCACTGGCTTGCTCCTGAGCACCCTGCGACATTTGTTGAGACGCAGACGCTACTTGCTGAGACGCTGCCGAAACATTTTCTGCACCGTTGTAAATCGTAGTTGCAATTTCACGCAAGTTCACCACCATGTCTTCAAGAGCCTGATCAAGGTCTCCGCCTTTGTTCTTCATAGTGCTAAAGTCCATGGTCAAATCACCCTTCGATACCAGTTTGGCCACGCTCACACTGCTTCTCAATTTTTCGATCATGAACTGAAGCTCACGCAACATGGCACCAATTTCATCGCTCTTATTCGACACCACATCTGATGAGAAGTCTCCTGCCGCTATTTTTTTAATGGCAACTGTAGCAATACCTAACGATGACATCACGTCCTTAAGCAGCCAGGTAGCAACCAGTATACCGGTGATGATGGCCAGAAAGATCACAATGATCATCGTAGTGACTACATTGTCATACATGTCGTCTGTATCGGTCTGATCTTTCGCCAGCTGGGCATTAATGATATCATAAATCTTAGCAATCACTTCGTCTGCCTGATCGTCAATTGCTTCTCCCTGCACCACCGAAATCTCCTCGGCTTTAGCACCTGAATTTGTTTTGGCAAGATTTCTTACCTGCAAATGAAAAGCATAGTAGTTAGCGTATTGTGTTTCAAATTTGTCAAAGAGGGATTTTGCTTCACCGGTAAGTTTCTTATTCAGAGTGGCAACAGCATCTTCAATAATTTGTTCAGCATCCGCTGCCTGACCAATGTGTTTGTTGAGGTCGTCATCGGTCTTTGCGATAATCATATCGCGTTCAATGGTATTGATCTCCGACACGGCTTGCTTCAATTCCAGGATGGTTTTCACAATCTCTTTGGAATTTACCTGTTCACCGATTTGGTTTAACGTAGCCATGGATCGTTGAAAGGTTGTTCGTGCTTCGTTGTCTGCTATTTCCTCCGCCTTGATCTCGGTATTTTGAGTAGCAATGCGTTGCACGTTCTGCTGCACGATGAAGTAATCTTCCAAAATATCCTTTAGAGATTTCACCAGAGAAAGCGTTTCACCATCGCTCAGGCTTTCCAACTTTGCCATGTTTTCGTTGATGGATTTAATCTCTTTGTCAATCGTTCTTCCGATCTCCACCATTTTCTCATCGTCAACGGTAGCAATCATGTTTTTTTGATCGCGTGAAATAGCGGTGATGTCATGCTTGATCTGTCCGATCAGCAATACTTTGTGAGAAGTCACATTGGTGATTTCACTCATACGCGCGTTCATTTCGCTGAAGCGCAGGAATGCAATACCGAAAATCACAATCATCAGTACAATGAGCACCGAGAAAGCGAAGATCAGCTTTTTTCGAATGGTTAAATTGGTTAACATAGTTTTGGGGATTTATATTTTTTAGTTTAATGACGTATTCAATTCTGCTACTTCGTTTACAGAAAACACTTTCGTGATGTCCATAATCATGGTGATGTTGCCGTGGTCATTCACGATGCCTGTGATCGGGGCCGCGGTCTTCAGATTTTCAAATTCAGGTGCTTCTTGTATTTCGTGATCACCGATCTCGATTACTTCGCGGGCCACATCAACGAGTGCTCCGATCTGAAGACTCTTTTCTTCCTGATTGATATCCAGCACCATGATGCGGCTTCTTTGTGTGCGCGCTATAGCTGACAATCCTAATTTCAAACGGGTATCCAACAGCGGCAGTACACGACCGCGCAGGTTGATGATGCCCAGCATGTAATCGGGGGCGCTGGGGATCTTCGTGATCTGTCCCGGCTCCACTACCTCCTGCACCAGATCAACCGGGATAGCAAACTTCTCCTCACCGAGGGCAAAGGTTAGATAAGACTTAGATTCATTTTTCATAGGGGGATTTGTTAATTATTGGATAAGAGAAATAACCGTGATGGATCCAGTACCAGCGCCAGACTTCCATCGCCCAGGATGGTGCTGCCGGCAATAAAATCCTGTTGCTGATAAGCATCGCCCAACGGCTTCATCACCGTTTGCATTTTACCTTCAATGCGATCAACAGCTATCCCTTTTTTCACACCATTCACCGTAACGGAAATAACATCGGTCGTTTTTGGTGCCACCGTATTGTTATGAAATCGTTGACGCAGCGAGAAAACAGACAGCGTTTCTTCATTGATGATAACCGACTTGTTCACCCGGCTTTCACGGTTCAGATTTTCATACGAGATTCGATCGATTCGATCCACCACATTTAAGGGCACGATGTAGCGTGTCTCCTCTACTTTCACCAACAGTCCTTCAATGATTGATCGTGAAAGCGGCAATTTGATGTGTATAGATGTTCCTTTTCCTACGGTGCTACTGATGGACACATAACCGCGTAAATCTTTTATCTTTTGCTGTACCACGTCCATGCCCACGCCTCTGCCTGATACATCGGATACCTGAGAAGCTGTTGACAAACCAGGATGAAAAATTAAATTCAGAATTTCTTCTTCGGTCAACTGTGCATCTGAAGCCACGAGTCCTTTCTCAATTGCTTTCTTTAGTACGTTCTCTTTGTGAATGCCTTTGCCATCATCGCTGATGATGATATTTACATACGAGCTGGAGTTAAATGCTTTTAACTTTACCGTACCATGTTCTGATTTCCCAAGTGCTTTGCGCTCCTCCGGTTTTTCAATTCCATGGTCGATACAATTCCGGATGATGTGAATCATAGGCTCTGCCATCAATTCAATCACATCCTTGTCCATCTCGGTTTCCGCTCCCTCCGACAAAAAGTTCACCTTCTTGTTTAGTGTCTTGGACAGATCGCGCACCAAACGCTTGAACTTAGTGACCAGAGTTTCTATGGGCACCAGTCCAATCTCCAGCGAGGTGTCGCGCAAACGGCTTGTCACCATCTCCAGTTGTTCAGTCACTTCGGTCAGCGCAGCAGAATTAAGTCCGGTGGAAGCGTTCATCAATTGTGACTGCAGAATGATCAATTCGCTGATCCAATTCAGTAAGTCATCAATCTTGCGCTTGCTTACTTTTATATAAGTGTCGTTTACTGTCTTCTTCTTTGATGCAGAGGTAGTTTCCGTCAACTCTTCGTCAGCATCATTTTTGCAATTTGCGGCCAGTCTCTCTACCAGTTCTTTGATCGCCTCCAGTCTGGCAGGCACGGAATTGAACTGTTCAATAAATTGCTTGAATTCATCTAAGCCAAAAAGATCAAAGGCCAATAACTTGGTGTAGGTTACCTGACACTCGTTCTCTACGAAAATGAAATAGCTTTCAATCTCGGCTTGAGCAGTTGTGGTAGATAGAAAAATATCCCAGTGAGCCACCTCACCGTTTTCCTTTTTGTAACAAAACGTTTTGGCCGTACCAAGGGCTTCAAGATCCAGCACAATGAAAATTAGCGGATGATTGCCATCGGCTGTCATACTCACCGTGGGGGAAACTCGGATGAAGAACGTTGCTAGCTCATCTTTCTTAATAGAGTTGTTGGCAAGGTTGTCGACTGAGCCAACAGACTTCGTTCCTTCCGTATTTAAAAATTCGATCGCTACTTTAAGATGCTCTTTAAGATTTTCAGGATCTGTAATTTTACTTACCTCCTCCTCTTTCAGTAAATCACGAACTTTATCAAATGCATGTAACGTGATGCTGATCAATTTATCCGTCACCTGCATCTTTCCCTGACGCACCAGGTCGTAGAGTGTTTCCAGGTGATGTGCCAGCTGGCCAATGTTTTCAAAGCCAAACATGTTTGCACCACCTTTGATCGTGTGCATGGTACGGAAGACCTGCTCAAGCGGTGCACTGGCGCGAGGGTTTGCCTCTAATTGAAGGAGGCCTTCGTCCAGTTCGTTGAGCAGATCGAGCGCGTCTTCAATAAAGCGCTTCTGATTGCTATCCATTACTGATAACATTTTCGATCTGTGCAAAGAATGCTTCCGCGCGATACGGCTTTTTGATCCAGGCACTAAGGCCCGCCTCTTTAGCCGAACGCATCTTATCCGGGTTGCTTTCGGTTGTTAGAAAAACAACCGGCACTTTCGCTACCGTAGGATTAGATTTTATTTTCTTGAGCAGTTCGAAGCCGGTGCAATCCGGCATGTTATAGTCTGTTAACACCAGATTCACTTCTGGTTTGTCTGATAGCAATTGATAAGCTTCATTTCCATCGGCAGCGCCAACTGTATCGTAGCCTTTGCGTTGTAAGGTTTCGCAAACAAAATCGCGGATGCTGGCAAAATCGTCTACTACTAAAATTGTCTTTTTCATAACGGGGGTGTAATTATGATGCTAAATTATTTTGGTTCTGGCCCCTGTAACAGCAACAATGAGCAACTGGCAGGGACTTTTGAGTAAGTGGTTTAATAAGCAGGCTCTATGGACAGGTAGAAAAATCCTCCTGTGTTCTGAAACTGCCCGTTGGTAAAATAGAAGGGTATACCAGCGCCTGGAACGATCTGTACCTTGCCAATGTCGATGGCGAAACGAAAGCCTGGATTGATCACCATATTATGATTGCGCGTCACTCTGCCGTCATCCTGAAATTCCTGCTGAAAATTGGAAACATACTCAGTCATCAGGTTGAATTTTGGCCGAACAAACCAGATTAAACTTGAGCCGATGTTTGCTGCGTTGAGGTTCTGCTCATGCTTTGTGGTGGGGATTCCTTCGGTGTTCACATCATAGAAATCGGCCTTGGAAAAGAGTGTGTAACCAGCGTTATAATGTGTCACAAACTTGCGGCCTAATCGCTTGGTAACTGCCATGTTAAACTGGCCGCCCCATGCACCAGTTCCAAAACCATAACGCGCATCACCGGTTGGAGCGATGAGCGTAAATCTTGGAATAACAAGCGCAAAATCGTTCTTACCAAACAGCAAAGGGCGATAGTTAATGTAGAGATCGCCCAATCCGTTTGATAGAACCTGGCCCGCGCCAATTTGGGTTCCAACAATTGGAGCTTTAAAAGCATTATAGGAAATACCAAAGCTCAACTGGTGCTTCACATCGGCTAGCGGAATCTCCTGAGTATAAGAGTAGACCACATCGCCTCCTGTTACCAAAAGATTGGAAATATGCTGAATGATTCCGGTCTCCTGATTGAAGGCTTCTTCAATGAACATTGAATTGTCTTCAATGGCGGGCTGTCCGTATTGCAGATAGCTTCCTTTTTTTGGAATTGTGTCGTTTTGCGCATATGACAACAATGCGGCAGACACCATTAACGAAATTAGTACGGTTGTTTTCATAGGGGTTACTGATTAATGACGGATCAAAAATCAGTGCCCCCGGTTGGGATTAAAATCCAGATTGAGTAAGTGGAATCAGGTTTTGAGTAAGTGGGAGTTTTGGCGACACATTAACCTCAAAGGAATGGAAAGGCTGGATCACAATCTTGCGCCAATGCGCTCGAGAAAAGCTTCCTTTTTTCTCTTTGACACGTCAAGCGATTTATCGTTATTCATAACCACCTGCCCGCCATCGCCTTTGATGTATTTTTTTATGCCATTAAGATTGATAAGATACGAATGATGTATTCTAAAAAAGTTTTGATCGGATAGCATGTCTTCATATTCTTTCAAGGTCCTGCTCACCACATATTTCTTTCCACTCTCGAGCACAATTTCCGTGTAATTGCTGGAGGCTTCGCAATATAAAATCTCACTTACCTTCACAAACACAAGACCGTCCAGGGTGGGCAACGCAATCTTATAGTTTTCAGAGGAAGTGGTGCGCAAATTTCCCAGCAACTGCTGAAGGCGATCAGATATCGTGTTCTCCTTACGTTTTTCAACTTTCTCCACTGCTTGCTTCAACTCTTCGATATCGACTGGCTTAAGCAGGTAATCAACCGCTGAAAACTTGAACGCCTTCACAGCATATTCGGCATAGGCCGTGGTGAAGATCACTTCGAAATCAAAGTTCTTCAGCCGGGTAAGTAAATCAAATCCAGTCTCGCGCTGTAGCTGAATATCCAGAAAAACCACAGTTGGCTTATGTAATTCAATGGCCTTGATCGCTTCTGCCACATTTTGACAGAGCTCCTTCACTTCCACGCCTTCGCAAAAGTCTTCCACCAGGATTTTCAAACTTTCCCGGCTCTTCAATTCATCATCTACGATCACGCAAGTCATCATAAAGCCAATATATACTAAAGTTAATTTAAGCACTAACTACTAGACTAACAAAGGGACAAAATTCTATTGAGTGTCAGATGTTTATACCACTTCAAATTTTACAATATCCTATTTTACCTGAAATGTTGAACCCACCCAAAAAACTTCGATATTTCGGGATTTAATATCCGCGCGTGCTTAAAATCGATAGCCATACTCACATTATTCCCAAGAAAATGCCCAACTGGAGCGAGAAGTTCGGCTATGGCGATTTCATCTATTTACAGCATCACAAAAAAGGCTTCGCTAAAATGATGCGGGGCAACCAGTTCTTTCGCGAGATCAAAGAGAATTGCTGGAATCCTGAACTACGGATTAAAGAATACGCACAATTCAAAACACAGGTCCAGGTCGTTTGCACAATACCCGTCATGTTTTCGTATTGGGCCAAGCCACTAGACTGTCTTTCCCTTTCACAATATCTCAACGACCACATTGCTGCCATCGTAGACAAACATCCGAAACAATACATTGGCCTTGGCACTATTCCGATGCAAGACACAGAATTGGCAGTCAAAGAATTGCAGCGATGTAAAAAGATTGGTTTGAAAGGAATTCAAATCGGCTCGAACGTTAATGAAGAAAATCTGAACGAGGATCGCTTCCTCCCGATCTTCGAAGCCTGCGAGAAACTGGACTTAGCTATTCTGGTGCATCCATGGAACATGATGGGTGAAAAAAAAATGCAACGTTATTGGCTGCCTTGGCTGGTGGGCATGCCCGCAGAAACCACTCGAGCCATTTGCTCCATGATCTTTGGCGGGATTTTTGAAAGATTTCCAAAGCTGAGAGTGAACTTCGCCCACGCGGGAGGTTCATTCTTGTTTACGATCGGAAGAATTGAACATGGATTTGAGTGCCGGCCCGATTTGGTGGCCATTGACAACAATGTTAATCCGAGGAATTACATTGGAAAGTTCTGGGTGGATAGCATCACGCACGACCCGATGGTGCTGGACTATGTGATAAAGATGCAAGGATCTAATCGAATCACGCTGGGTTCTGATTATCCGTTTCCGTTGGGTGATATGACCATCGGAAAATTTATAGAAGACATGAATTTAAGTAAGAAAGTGAAAGAGGATATTTTTGCTAACTCAACGTTGGAGTGGCTGGGTATGAAGAAGGAGGAGTTGATGTGAAAGAATATGTAATCATGAAAAGACTGATCATTATTTTAACCGGATGTTTGTTGTTTCCGTTGTGTGGCTTCAGCCAGACAGAACGTGATCAAGTACAACAAATTGAATTGGACCGTCAGGCACAACGGCAGCGCGAAATAAGGATGCGATTGGATACCGCGATTATGCTAATGGAACGAGAAGAATACGCGGAAGCCGATGAGAAGCTCACCTTCGTTTTGAAAAACATCAAGAGTGTTCCCTCCGACCTCGCCTACTACTTTGGAGAGAACTCCTTTCACATTGGGAAATACAAACAAAGCATCGACTGGCTGAACAAGTATATTCAACTCAAAGGAACAACTGGTCAACACTCGCAGGAAGCTGTTCAGTGGCTGAGGCGCGCGGAAGCTGAGAGGCTCAAAGAAAAACAAACTCAAGCTATCCAAACGCAGGAAGTTCTCTCACGAGACTATGATATTGATTGCGGCCCTACCGGAAAAGTCACATGCCCTGTTTGTGGCGGTTCTACTGTCATTGTTAAGAAGACCTATCTGGGCGAAACTTATAAGACCTGCCTGTATTGTCACAAGCAAGGCTTCTTAAACTGTGAAGACTATAACAAGCTGCTGCGTGGGGAATTGAAACCACAGGTGCCTTAACCTGATCAGAATTAGATCATTTCCTTATCTTTGCCGGAGTATTTAATCAAAAACGGGGATTAACCTGCAATTAATCAACGATCATGGCACTGTACAATCGAATTGAAGGGCGAATTCTAAAGGAGAAGTTGAAATCGCTCGAAGAGAAAAGGGTAACGATTTCCTTTTACAAGTATCACCACATTATCAATCCTCAGGAATTCCGGGACGAACTCTACAAAGAGTTGGATAAACTTGGCGTGCTGGGACGAATCTACATCGCACCGGAAGGAATCAACGCGCAGATCAGCGTGAAGGAAGAAAACCTTCAGGCGTTTCGCGAATACCTGTATAGCATAAGTTTCCTCAACAACATTCGGTTAAACACAGCGATCGATGACAATGGAAAGTCATTCTTCAAATTGAAAATACTGGTGCGCAAGAAAATTGTAGCCGATGGTTTGGATGACAGTTCATTTGATGTGACCGATTCTGGGGTTCACGTCAATGCAAAAGAATTTAATGACCTCGCCAACGATCCCAATACAATCATTGTGGACATGCGAAATCACTATGAAAGTGAAGTAGGTCGTTTTAAAAACGCCATCTGCCCTGATGTGGATACCTTTCGCGAAGAACTGCAGGTAGCAGAGGATTTGATGAAAGACCAAAAGGACAAGAACCTGTTGATGTACTGCACGGGCGGAATCAGATGTGAGAAAGCCAGCGCCTGGATGAAGCACATCGGCTTTAAGAATGTGTTTCAATTGAATGGTGGAATTATTGAATATGCACGACAGGTGAAGGCTGAGGGATTGGAAAATAAATTCATCGGTAAAAACTTTGTCTTTGACGAACGCCTTGGCGAACGAATATCAGAAGACATCATTGCCGTGTGCCATCAATGCGGCAAGCCGTGCGATGATCACACCAATTGCAAAAACGATGGCTGCCACTTGCTGTTCATCCAATGCAAAGAGTGCGCAGAAAAGTATAACAACTGCTGTTCCGAAGAATGTCAAACCATCATTGCCTTACCAACAGAACAACAAAAAGAGATTCGCAAAGGAATTAACAAAGGACGACAGGTTTTTAAAAAAGGAAGAGCCCAAAGCTTAAAGCTTAAAAAAGCGCAAAGTTGAAAGCAGTCAATCGTTAATGAATAGAGCTTTGTACTTTCGAGTTTAAGCTTTTAACTACTCATGATAAGAATAGGAATCATCAATGTAAGCGACCGTGCGAGTAAGGGTATCTATGAAGATATTCCAGGCAAAGCCATCGTCAGTACGCTAAACGAATACATCAAAGGCGATTGGGAGAAGGAGTATGCTGTAGTACCTGATGAGCAGGACTTGATTGAGCGTACACTAATTGACATGTCGGACGAGCGAAAATGTTGCTTGATTGTCACGTGTGGAGGCACCGGCCCAGCCAAACGCGATGTCACTCCGGAAGCTACCGAAAAGGTTTGCAATAAGCTGTTACCGGGTTTTGGAGAACTGATGAGAGCCAAAAGTCTTACCTATGTACCAACCGCCATCCTATCGCGACAGACTGCAGGAATAAGAAATCAAACTTTAATTGTAAATTTGCCCGGCAAACCGAAGGCCATCCGGCAATGTCTGGATGCAGTCTTTCCGGCCATTCCGTACTGCATCGATTTATTGGAAGGGCCTTATATAGAGTGTCACGAAGAAGTAATCAAGGTTTTCAGACCTGTTACTTAATATAGCGGAGGAGCATACAGGACGTTGAAATTTGTTTTATTGGTTCTGTTTTTAAGAATTAAAGTATGGCAAGAATAAAATACTATTATGATACCGAAACGTGCAAATACGAACGCGTTCGCACGAGCAAAAGCGATATTGTATTAAATACGTTGGGGATTATTTCGCTAACACTTGCAATGGCGGTAGGTCTGCTGATGCTGTACAGCAGCTACTTTGAATCGCCAAAAGAATTGCTTCTTAAGAATGAGGTAAAAGAACTGGAATTCTATTATGGCAACCTTCAAAAGGAGGTAAAAAGGCTCGATAAGATTCTGGCTGACATGGAGCATCGTGATGACAATATCTATCGCGCGGTGTTGGGAGCCGAGCCTATCGAAAAATCAATTCGCGAAGGTGGCGTAGGTGGAACAGATCGCTACGAGGAAATCAAAAACAAAGACATCATTCATGAAGACTTTATCCTGCACCTTCACGAAAGCGTTGATAAGCTTAGACGAAAGGTATACATCGAATCAAAGTCGCAAGATGACGTGGTTCAGTTGGCCGAGAAAAAAGAAAAATTATTTGCCGCGATCCCCGCTATACAGCCCGTTTCCAATAAAGAACTCATTGCGCTTGCTTCCGGATTTGGTATGCGTATTCATCCGGTTTATAAAGTAAAGAAAATGCACACCGGAATCGATTTTGCAGCTACGATAGGAACACCGATTTATGCAACAGCCGATGGCACCGTTGACAAAGTGGACGTAAGTTTCAGTGGTTATGGCAAGATGGTAGAGATCGACCACGGATTCGGATATCGCACACGCTATGCTCACATGCATGGATTCACCGTTCGCAACGGACAGCATATTAAACGCGGTGAATTAATCGGCTATGTGGGCAACACAGGGTTGTCTACCGCTCCTCACCTGCACTACGAGGTATTTATAAATGGTTCACAGGTAAACCCTGTATACTATTTCTTCAATGATCTGAACGCAACTGACTATGAAAAAGTAATTGAGCTGGCATCAGTAGAAAATCAGTCGCTAGGTATGTAAAGCTTTGCGATAACAACTCAAATGAAACCCGCAGGTAATCCTTCGGGTTTTTTTATTGTTGTGCAATCTCGTTTGAGATTGATCTCAGCATTCATAACTTAGCATGACATAGCGCATGAAAAGAATTCTACTCCTTACAAGTCTGATTACAATTTCATCGTGGCTGCATGGCCAGGGTTGCAGCGATGCCGGATTTTGCACCATGGGCGCCATGAAGCCCGATCAGCCTTTTAATAGGAAAGT
Source organism: Cyclobacteriaceae bacterium (assembly GCA_044222145.1). Taxonomy (GTDB): domain Bacteria; phylum Bacteroidota; class Bacteroidia; order Cytophagales; family Cyclobacteriaceae; genus ELB16-189. The sequence goes on along the minus strand of JBGANU010000010.1, from coordinate 25,116 downwards.
ATCGCTAAAGCTGCGCACCATGGAACTCAACTTCTATCGTGGCACCACAACCCTCACCCCTATTATTTATGTTGCAACTGCAGACATGGGGTTCAGTTTAAATTCTAAAAATTCGTTTCAAATTAAAGTGCCTTATCAGGCAGTTACAGGTCGGCTGGCAAATACATCGGGCATGGGCGACATCTCACTTTGCTACACCCGAAACATCTACACATCAGATCAGTTTGATCTGAATTTATCGTTGGGCGGAAAGATCCGATCAAATAAATCAAATAACACTTCTGATGAAGGTCTTCCCCTTCCAATGTATTATCAAACCAGTCTGGGAACCTATGATGTTATCTCCGGTATCTCACTGATCAATAGAAAGTGGTTAGTCGCCACCGGAATTCAGATTCCGTTGAATCAAAACAGCAATCAATTCTTATGGGGTGCATGGAAAAATAGTAGCGAAGACTTTAGCTATGTAGAGCGATATGCGAAAGCAAAAGAATTGAAGCGGGGAACGGATGTAATGTTTAGAGTGGAGCGAAACTTTCGCTTCTCGCGAATCAATTTCGCATTAGGATTGCTGCCCATATACCGAATTACCAATGACGTCATCACAGATCCATCGGGAAATCGTGTAAAACCTGTGGGTGCCAAAGGCCTGGCTATGTCAGGTATCTTCACCACGGGATATAGTTTCAATTCCAGGTCGGGAATAAAACTATTACTCGGAAGAAAATTTACTCAGCGCACAGAAAATCCTGATGGCCTCACGCGGCATTTTGTTTCTTCCTTTACCTATTACTATCGCTTCTAGGCATGAGGAAGGTAATTTTTATTCTGACGCTGTTTTTTTATTCTCAAGTTTCCATGGCTCAGCATGGTGGTGACTCTTTTTCAAAAATCGATTCACTGATAAACACCAGCGACTTTGACAAAGCGCTGACATTGATAGAAAACGAGTTGCCAAAATTTAGTTCGGCTGAAGATAACATTTGGCTGCAAGCTAAAAGATCTGAGGCACTCATCGCGTTGGGAAATCTAACCGAAGCGGAAGCGTTACTGATCAACTTGAAACAATCCGATAAATCAGCTATGTTACAAGGACTGGTCTTAACCACTATCGGATATCTCTACCTGAACAAAGGGCGTAACGACCTTGCGCTTGAAAATCTGGAAGAAGCCCTTTCAAAATTTAATAAATCAAACCGTCTTGAAACAAAAGAGGGCGCGAAATGCCTTTCTACGCTTGGACTTGTGTACAGCAGCACCGGCAAGTACAAGCAAGCCGAGAGCAATCAAAACATCGCTTTGCAGATTCGCCTAAAAATTTTCGGTGATCAATCGGAAGAAGTGGCCGCCTCGTATAACGATCTGGGTTTAGTCTACAGTCAATCCGATGCAGACAAGGCATTGGAATATTTCGAGAAAGCACTACCGATTTATGAGAAGCTGCACGGCAAGGACCATTTTAAAATTGCGATTGCCAGCACAAACATTGGCTTGATGTATAATAACCTTGAATTGTACGGTGACGCCATCAATAACTTCGAAACTGCTCTCGCCATTTGGAAGAAAATCTATCCGAATGGTCACCCCAACGAAGCGATTGTTCTATCCAACCTGGGCCGCACCTATAGCAGAATGGGTAATAACAAAGTGGCCTTAGAGTTTTATGAAAAAGCGCTGTCTATCTATCGCAAAGCCTATGGCAGCAAACATTCGGATATTTCACAAACACTCAACCAGATTGGCAACCTAAAACTTAGCGAAGGCAATGCAGATGCTGCTCTCCCGTATTTTCAACAAGCCATAGTTGCCAACTCTCCGCGATTTGAAAGTTCTGATGTCAGCAAGAATCCTGCGGTAGTCGATTATTACAACGCCAAAGTTTTGCTTTTCTCTCTGCGATCAAAGGCTCAGGCATTGGAACAAAGGCATTATCAGAAAACATTAAAGCTAACGGATTTACAGCTTGCCCTTCACAGTTTACTTTCATGCGACACATTGATAGATGATATTCGTCATCATAGCACAGATGAGAGCGACAAATTTGCTCTGGGTGAACTCTCCAACGAAGTGTATGAAGATGGCGTGAGAATAGCTCAGGCGATGAGTGAAATCGTGCTGAAGCCCGCCAGCTATGAAGAGATAGCTTTTTATTTCGCTGAGAAAAGTAAGTCAGCTGTTTTGCAGGAATCAATTGCTGATTCGAATGCCAAATCATTTGCCGGCATTCCAACAACAATGTTGGAGGAAGAAAAAAACTTTAAATCTCAGATTGCTTTGCTGACGCAAAAGCTTGCGCAAAAACCTTCGCCTGAGGAAGAACAGAGAATAAGGGCCGCACTTTTCAATGTGGAAGGTCAATACAATTCATTCATTAAAAAACTGGAGCAGGAGTACCCCAATTACTTCAACTTAAAATTCAATCAGACTGCCCCTACAATTGCGAGTTTGCAAAAGCAGCTGGATTCCAGAACAGCCATACTGAGCTATTTCATTGCCGAGAAAAGCAAACGACTTTATACCTTCATTGTTACCCAAAAACAATTCAAGATCAGGAATCTTACGCTGCCTGAAAAATTTGACCGTGAAATAAAAGGATTGAACAATAGTATTTACTACAATGATATCGCTACGTTCAGAAGTGCTGTGAGTCCGCTCTCGCGTTTATTGGTTCCTCATCTGCCGCACGTCATCACAGAGCTTATTATTATTCCGGCAGGCAGATTAGGAACGCTTCCATTTGAAACTCTGGTAACAAAGAAAGTAAAGGTCAATGACGACTTCAACTCAATCTCCTACCTCGCCAAACGTTTTGCAATTGGTTATGAATTTTCGGTGGGATTATTAAGTCAAAAATCGACATCAAAAAACAGTCAAGAAACCCCGTCCATTTTTTTATGTGCGCCAGTAAATTTCCCTGAGCAAGATGATCTTAATGAATTACCAGGAACCGATGCGGAAGTAACTACCATTGCTGGTTTGTTTGCCAGTAATTCATCGGTTGCAAAATTCTCTGACGCAAACGAATCATTGATCAAGTCTGGCAAACTTGCTGACTTCAATTATTTGCATTTTGCTACGCATGGAATTGTGGACGAAGTGGACCCCGAATTGTCTCGCATCTTTCTCAACAACACTTCAGCAGAAGATGGTCATCTTTACGCGGGTGAAATCTACAACCTAAACTTGAATGCAAATCTTGCTGTGCTATCTGCTTGTCAAACTGGCCTGGGAAAGTTTTCCAAAGGCGAAGGCGTGATTGGTTTGTCACGGGCTTTGGTATATGCGGGCGCAAAAAATATTATCGTTTCATTTTGGAGCGTTGCCGATGAATCAACAGCACAACTCATGACTGATTTTTATACCGATTTGTTAAAAAATAAAAATCAATCGTTTCGGAAGAACCTTCAACAAGCAAAGTTGAAAATGATTAATGAGAATCGTTATGCTGCTCCCTACTTCTGGGCTCCATTTATTTTGATTGGACAATAGGATTCCATTTGTCAACAATTGCACAAAACTAACTACCAAAACTACTTTAGCGGTGGTTGATGAAATCTTGAATCGAGAGTGATTGGACGAGGCGATTTCCTGTCCATGCAGTAGTGGGTGGTTTTGGCCACCCCCACTGTCATGATCAGGTAAACACCGGCAAACGCTATGGCAAAATAGATTTTACCGTGCTTATGTGAACCCCAAAGTAGAGGGTTAGGTTTCACTTTTCCTATACTTTTTCCAAAGTTTTGTAAGCCGATAAAAATTGGTCTTTTTTGAGGAAAACTTGTTCACATGAAAACTTACTCCCTGTGATTGAAAGGCGGATTTTCGAGTCACTCACCTCGATTGTCAACAATTAATCCACAGGAATTCCACATTACCAATGGTAGAAGATAATTACAAACAAAGGGGGCTGCGGAACAAACTCGTAAAGAAACTGGAGCTAAAAGGCATTGCAGATCGGGCCGTTCTGGACGCCATAGGAAAGGTGCCACGCCACGTGTTTTTCGATGACGCTCTCCTGGTGCATGCTTACGAAGACAAGGCTTTTCCGATTGGTGAAGGCCAAACAATTTCTCAACCTTTTACCGTTGCCTTCCAAACTGAAAAGCTGGAAGTAAAACCAGGCGACAAAGTTTTGGAGATCGGAACAGGCTCAGGCTATCAGGCCGCTGTGCTTCTTGAAATGGGAGCAAAAGTTTATACGATTGAATTCAATCGAAAACTTTATGAACGAACAAAAGAGTTTCTGCCTTCATTAGGATACAAACCGTTTTTCTTTTTTGGAGATGGATCAAAAGGCATTGCAGCAAAAGCACCCTATGATAAAATTCTTGTAACAGCTGGCGCCCCCGTTATTCCAACCGCATTGATCGATCAATTGAATGAAGGAGGTACATTGATTATTCCAGTGGGAGATCGCGAAAAGCAAAAGATGATAAAAATCAAAAAGACAAAAGGCAAACTCGTGAAAGAAGAGTTCGACTACTTTGCTTTCGTTCCATTGTTGGGCGAACAAGGGTGGAAGTAGTTTTACTTCAACAGGTAGTCTTTAAAGTCTTCGAATCTTTTCGACATCGGAACCGTTGACTTCTTCCCTTTCATAAATTTTTCCAGGGTCTTTGGCAAAGCGATTGATTCTCCAAGCGTTGATGACACAACATCTTGAAACTTTGCCGGATGAGCGGTTTCCAGAAAAACTCCCTGAATATTATTATCCGCCTCGCTGTATTTCTTCAAACCCATATAACCAACGGCTCCATGTGGATCTAAGACATATTTCTTCTCCGCATAAATCTTTCTCATGGCATTCCTTGTTTGCTCATCAGAGAATGAATAACCAGTTATATCCTTATTGAGCTCGCTCTGATCGTTGTTGTACAAATCGAGCATTCTAAAAAAGTTACTCGGATTGCCAACATCCATTGCATTGCTGATTGTCTGTAAGGATGGTCTTGGTTTAAACTCATGCGTTTTGAAATATTCAGGAACTACATCGTTGACATTTGTAGCGGCAACAAAGTGTTTGATCGGAAGTCCCATTCTCTTCGCTAAAAGACCAGCTGTCAGATTTCCGAAGTTTCCACTGGGTACAGAGAAAACTATATTCTGACCATCTTTTAATTGGGCCACCGCATGAAAATAGTAAAACGACTGTGGAATCAGGCGTGCAATATTAATCGAGTTCGCTGACGTCAAGGCGATCTTCTTATTCAACTGCTCATCCAAAAAACATTGCTTCACGATGCGCTGACAATCATCAAATGTACCGTCAACTTCTATCGCTTGAACGTTGCCACCCAATGTTGTGAACTGTTTCTCCTGCACCTCACTCACTTTACCAGATGGGTACAACACGATAACATTCGTGCCGGGCACATTCAAAAAACCATTGGCAACGGCACTTCCCGTATCACCCGAAGTGGCTACCAGTATGGTAATCTCTCGATTCTGCTGACTTGCGAAATACCCGAGCAATCCTGATAAAAATCGCGCACCGAAATCTTTAAAGGCTAGCGTTGGGCCATGGAATAACTCCAACGAAAAAACATCTTTCTCAATCTCAATGAGGGGAGCATCAAATTGAATGGTGTGCTCCACAATTCGTTTCAGGTCAGTTTCAGGAATGTCACTGCCGATTATATTTTTAGCAACATCAAATCCAATTTGTTGAAACGATTTTGTTCTCAATGTCTTGAAGAAATCATTGGAAAGTACCGGAATGACTTCCGGCATAAAAAGTCCATTGTCCGGGGCGAGGCCTTTGATAACAGCATCTCGCAAGTTCACTTTTAAATTCCTGTTATTCGTACTGTAATAATTCATGGTGTAATTCAGAATTTAGACATGAGTCTTTTAACACTTTTACTATTTATAAACTCGCGCCCCTTCTAAGTTGATTTTGGAAACGTAAGCTTCGCTCTTCAGGTGATGTCTCAAAAATTCCATCTTCATTGCCTCGCCAACAGCCAATGCAACATCATGTGATCCGCTTAGTGCAAACATCGTTGGGCCCGATCCAGAAATTCCGCATCCCAATGCACCAGCATTTTTTGCTCCACTTCTAACGGATTCAAAGCCGGGAATAAAAACAGAACGTACCGGCTCAGCGATTACATCCTTTAGCGATCGACTGATCAAACTGTTGTCACCACTCATGAGGCCCACCATCAAACCTGCGGTGTTACCACTCTGCGTAATGGCATCTTTTAAACCCACGGAAGCTTTCAACACTCTGCGTGCATCTTCTGTCTTCAATTCAATTTGCGGATGAACAAGCGTGCAATACAAATCTGCTTTAACAGGAATTCTAACAACATCAAGTGGGTGATAATCCCGGACCAAAACAAATCCTCCCAGAAGTGAAGGCCCAACATTGTCAGCATGTGCCGAACCACAGGCAATTCGCTCAGCTTCCATCGCATGCGGAATTAATTGTTCACGCGTAAGCGGATCACCAAATAAATGATTGATCCCAACCAAGGCAGCCACTGCACTGGCAGCACTGGAGCCCATACCACTGCCGAGTGGAAGGTTCTTAAACAATTCTATCTCCACTCCGACTTTACTATCGATCGCATTCAAAAAAGACTGGACCGCCACACTGGCTGTATTTTGATTTGCATCCAGTGGTAGACGTCCGCCATCTCCATGAATTTTTTTTACCACAACACCAGGCTCGTCTCTTTGTGTTAGAATTACCTCGTCACCCGGTGAATCAACCGAGAACCCAAGTATATCAAAGCCACAACACACATTGGCAACCGTGGCGGGCGCAAAGGCCTTTATCGTTTTCATTTTTAGTTAGCGTAATTTCCTATCCTGATAATATCGGCAAACACACCAGCCGCTGTTACAGTCGAGCCGGCACCTGGTCCCCTGATGACCATGGGTCTGTCATGATAACGCTCCGTTGTCAACAGAATAATGTTGTCACTTCCTGCTAATGAGTAAAACGGATGAGCGCTGTTCACTGATGCCAGTGATACTTTTGCTTTTCCATTTTCAAGCACGGCCATGTAGCGAAGCTTCTCTCCTTTCGCTTCTGCTTTTGCTCTCAACTCATCAAAAGATTGATCGTGCGTCTCCAATAGTTTTAAAAACTTTTCGATATCAGCTTCCTTTCGGCAATCCTGGGGCACAAGATTTTCAACCTCAATGTCTTTCAGTTCGAGATCATTACCGGCTTCTCGCGAAAGAATCAATGCCTTCCGCGCCACGTCCATTCCATTCAAGTCATCACGCGGGTCCGGTTCTGTGTAACCTTTCGCACGTGCTTCTTTCACCACATCACTGAATTTCTTGCCCGTCACAAACGAACTGTAAATAAAATTCATAGTTCCGCTGAGCACCGCTTCAATTCGAATTACTTTATCACCACTCAATAAAAGATCGTTCAGGGTGTTGATCACGGGCAAGCCTGCTCCTACGTTTGTCTCGTATAAAAACTTGACGCTTCGCTTAAACGCAGTCGCCTTCAATCGCTTGTACTTCTCCAGGCCACCCGAGTTAGCTTTCTTGTTAGGTGTTACTATAGAAATATTGGCATTCAATATTTCCTGATACGATTCCGTTACTTCTTCGCTGGATGTGCAATCCACAAAAATGCTATTGGACAAATTCAGCGAAACCATTCGTTCTACAAAAGCATTCATACTCATCTGTTCACCTTTGCTGTTTAACTCATCAACAGCTGCTGAAAACTTTAATCCATCCTCCGCAAAGATCATCTTTCTGCTATTGGCTACACCAACAACATTAACCTCAAGATGATTGTGATGGGCAAGATGAGTGAACTGTTGCTCCATCATTTTCAAAAGTTCCTTTCCAATCAATCCGGTTCCAACTAAAAACACGTTTAGTATTTTTCGGTCAGACAAGAAGAATGCTTCATGTAATGAATTGAGTGCTTTGCTCACATCGGATTGCTCAACGACAACAGAAATATTCAACTCAGACGAGCCCTGAGCAATCGCGTAAACATTTACACCATTTTTTCCCAAGGCGCTAAACATCTTTCCACTTGTTCCCGGATTATGCTTCATGTTCTCTCCCACAATGGCAACAATGGCGCGATCAGTCTCTACTACCACGGGATTCATTTCATTATTCAAGATCTCGTATTGAAATTCTTTTTCAATGGCAGTCTTGGCCAGCACCGAGAATTGGCTCTCTACAGCAAAACATATTGAGTGCTCACTTGAAGCCTGACTAATCAAAATGACATTGATCTTTTCTTTTGCCAGCGTGCCGAACAGACGCATCGAAACGCCAACAACACCAATAAGTCCGCTGCCCTGCACATTCAACAGACTAATGTTGTTCATAGAAGAAATGCCTTTTATGATCAGGTGTTTGCCGTTGGCCTGATCACTGATGATCGTTCCGGGAAATGCGGGGTTAAATGTATTCTTGATCCAGATCGGAATCTTATTCACCATGGCTGGCTGCATGGTAGCCGGGAAAATTACTTTCGCACCAAAGTGTGAAAGTTCCATGGCTTCTTCATACGTCATTTCTTTCACGGTAAAAGCTTTCTTCACTTTCCGTGGATCAGCCGTCATCATTCCATCAACGTCTGTCCATATCTCTAAAGAGGAAGCCTTAAGTGCGCCAGCGAAAATAGCACCAGTATAATCTGAGCCACTTCTACCAATGGTAGTAGTCTCACCACTTTCAGAAGTTCCAATGAAGCCGGTGATAATTTGCAAATCCTGATGATTCTTAAAATGATCACGGATCAATTTGTTGGTCACTTCAAAATTGATCTTGGCATAACCGAAATGATTATCGGTCCTCACCACCTTTCTTGCATCCAAAAACTCGGCTGCGATTCCCCCATTTTTGAAAGCTTCAGAAATGATATACGCTGAAAGACGTTCGCCAAAGCTCATGATATAATCTAACGAACGAGGCGTTCTTTCTTTGACCAGAAAAACTCCGTGCAAAACGTCTTCCAATTCATTGATCATGAATTTGACTTGTGCCAACACCTTGCTTTGATTCTGCAAGTCAATTAAATCGCGCACAGCATCGAGATGTCGTTTCTCCAATTGCGCAAGCTGATCTTTGTATTCGGCTGCACCTGATAATGCCAGGCTGCTTAAATTGATAATGGTGTCCGTTACACCACCGAATGCAGAAAACACAATGGCAATATCCTGATTGCCCAACCGGGGCTTAACTATTTCAATGACCGACTTGATTCGTTGAGGAGTGGAGACCGAAGAACCACCAAATTTTAAAATCTTCATGAACTATGTTTGTAAAAATGATTTGAGTGTTTTGAATCTGACAGACACATGTATCTCCTGGAGATAGTGTTATCACGTAATGGGCGGGGCGATATGGTAGTATAACGGGTTACCCCGTAATAATGGTAGTGATCGTAATGCAAGCACCGACAACCTGAGTTGTGATGATTCTTGTCGATGAAAAATTAGTCGCTTGCATAAGAAGTTTCGAATTACAGAAATGCACAGATGGTTTGCAAAGATTTTTTACTGATTTTTGCAAAGAATAAAACAAACTAACGGTTAGTAGTCTTCCGTGGACTGTAAAAATTGTAATTTTGATTTATGGAAAAGATAACGTTGACTATCAAAGACAAGAGTAAGCTCAATTTTATAATTGAATTATTACGCCAATTCAATTTTGTTGAAGTGCAATACAAAACTGATAAGAAGCCAAGTCGTGATAGTTTTCTTTCGTCCGCGGGTCTGCTAAAAGATCTTAATATCTCGGCTAAGAAATTAAGAACCGATGCCTGGAAGAGAGGCTTATGATCCTTTGCGACACAGACGTAATCATTGAATTTTATAAAGGGAACCGGCAGGTCATCCAAAACTTACGGGCTATTGGGGAAGAAAACATAGCTATCAGTATCGTTACCTCAGGTGAATTACTATTCGGAGCGCTCAACAAACGAGAACTGAATCAAATTTCAAAAGACATCGAAAAACTAAACCTCATCCATATTAACCAGGAAATTGGAAACTGTTTCAACGAGCTACTTATTCGATACTCACTCAGTCACAAGCTTACTTTACCTGATGGATTAATTGCCGCCACCTGCATCGTTGAGGGAATTCAATTGTACACTAGAAATCTTAAAGACTTCAAATTCATAGAAGGCCTACGCCTTTATCGAGAAGAAAAATAGTTAACGTCAATCAAATGCCCGAAAAAAAGAAAAAATTCGCACGCGAATCTTTCGTCAGTATGACGGAATTGGTGCTGCCCAATGACACTAACACACTGAATAATTTAATGGGCGGTCGCCTGATGCATTGGATGGATGTGGTGTCCGCCATCGCTGGTCAAAAGCATTGCAATAGCATTGTGGTAACTGCATCTGTTGACAATATATCGTTCAGAACTCCAATTCAACTTGGAAGTGTGGTCACGCTAAAGGCAAAGGCTACTCGGTCATTTAACTCCTCTGTCGAGATAAGAATTGATGTCGAGGCTGAGAACATCCCGGAAGGAAAAAAGGTAACGAGCAATTCGGCTTACTTTACATTTGTAGCAGTTGATAAGAACGGTAATCCTGTTGAAGTGCCCGAAGTTGTGCCGGAAACAGATGAAGAAAAGGAATACTTCAATAGCGCGCTGAGGCGGAGGCAACTGCGATTAATTTTATCCGGACGTATGAAGCCTCACGAAGCGAACGAACTCAAATCTATCTTTGACATCCATGAGTGATACGTTGTTAGAAAGCCTCTATCCTGAAACGATTTATCAGATAACTCCCAAACCAACCGTGGTCATCAATGTGCCGTGGGAAAAAGTTGGAGAAGCAGAACGAGTGTTACTCGCCAAAATCCTTGGGGCAGTTAAGCTCAGTCTGGAGTCGGTAAGGATTGTGGTGCAGAGTAACCTTGACCTGACGTCATGGATTGAAAAACCCGAGCGAATCATCTGCTTTAGTCCAGCCTCCGGTGCCCTGAGCAAGTTTGAAGTAATACAGGTGGACAGCACATCGCTGGTGCTTTGTAATTCATTATCCGAATTACTCCCGGACGATGCAGCAAAAAGAAAGCTGTGGCTGGCCTTAAAACAGCTTTTTTCGATCTGAAATACCCATTTTCAGCTCTATTTTAATTTATTAGACCTTCTTCTATCTTTGCGGGGCTTTTTAAGCCACATTCCGCTTTTGCGGGATTTTTTTGAATCATAAACCTATATAACCTGTATGCAAAATTTAGTGTATGTCCTTCCCCTGTTTGGAGTCATGGGGTTGCTCTATGTCGTGTGGAAAAGTGCCTGGGTAGCCAAGCAAGATGCCGGCACCGACAAAATGAAAAAAATCGCTGGCCACATTGCGGAAGGCGCCATGGCGTTCTTGAAGGCGGAATACAAAGTGCTGATCATCTTTGTTATCTGTGTGGCTGCATTATTGGCTTTCACAGCAAACAGTGAAACGTCCTCACCTTTAGTGGGTGTTTCTTTTATCCTGGGTGCTTTCTGCTCTGCTTTAGCCGGTTTTATCGGGATGCGCGTAGCTACCAAAGCAAACGTAAGAACAACCAACGCTGCTAGGACGAGTCTTGGTAAAGCGCTTGAAGTTGCCTTTACCGGTGGCTCCGTAATGGGCATGGGCGTTGTTGGAATTGGAGTATTAGGATTAAGCGTCCTGTTCATCATCTACTCTAAGATTTATGGAATTGACACCCAGGCGGGATTGAATCAGGTTATCACAATTATCACAGGATTTTCTTTTGGTGCTTCTTCTATCGCTCTCTTTGCACGCGTTGGAGGTGGTATTTATACCAAGGCTGCTGATGTTGGTGCGGACTTAGTGGGTAAAGTAGAAGCGGGCATTCCGGAAGATCACCCGTTGAACCCTGCCACTATTGCAGACAACGTAGGCGACAACGTAGGTGACGTGGCGGGTATGGGCGCTGACTTGTTCGAATCCTATGTAGGTTCGATTGTTGGTACCATGGTGTTGGGTGCTGCATTCATGACAGGCGAGTACATACTTTTGGATGGGGAGTTCAATGGCTTATCTGCTGTTCTTCTTCCGTTGGTTCTTTCAGGAGTGGGTATCGTTATGTCTTTCCTTGGAACGTTCTTCGTAAAAGTGAAAGAAGGTGGCGATCCTCAAAAGGCACTGAACATGGGCGAGATTGTTTCTTCTCTCATTATGATTGTTGCTTCCTGGTTTATCATCCAATGGATGTTGCCAGCTGAGTGGTGGTTCAAAGATCCGCTCTACTCATGGGAAAATCCCGAACTAGGAAATCACTATACCTCTACGGGTATTTTCATTGCTACAGTTATTGGTTTAGTTGCAGGTGTTGCAATCGGTTTGATTACGGAATATTATACAGCAATGGGCAAGAAGCCTGTTCTTTCAATTGTAAGACAATCTTCAACCGGTGCAGCTACAAATATCATTGCCGGTCTCGGTGTAGGTATGATGTCTACCATGTGGCCAATCTTAATTATTGCGGTATCTATTATTGGGGCATTCAGTTTTGGAGGTCTTTATGGTATTGCGATTGCAGCCGTTGGTATGCTTTCAAATCTTGGTATTCAGCTAGCCGTTGATGCTTACGGACCTATCTCGGATAATGCAGGTGGTATTGCTGAAATGTCTGAGCTACCTAAAGAAGTTCGCTCTCGCACTGACAAGTTGGATGCCGTTGGTAACACCACAGCCGCCATTGGAAAAGGATTTGCAATTGCATCTGCAGCTCTTACAGCCCTTGCCTTGTTTGGCGCCTTCATGACTACCGCAAAGATCAGCACGATTGACGTTTCTAAAGCAAACGTAATGGCTGGTTTATTTATTGGCGGTATGCTTCCGTTTGTATTCTCGGCTCTTGCTATGGGTGCTGTTGGTCGTGCTGCTATGGCAATGATAGAAGAAGTAAGAAGACAATTCAATGACATTCCTAAACTTAAAGCCGCTTTGGCTTTGATGAAGAAAAATGGCGACAAGCCTGTTGAAGAATGGTCTGCTGATGAACAAAAGACTTTCCACGATGCCGATGGCTCTGCCGAATACGGAAAGTGCGTTGAGATTTCAACGAAAGCCGCTCTGAGAGAGATGATCGTTCCAGGTTTGATGGCGGTTATTGTCCCTGTAGTGATTGCATTTGCTCCTGGCTTTGGCGTAGAGGCATTAGGTGGTATGCTTGCAGGTGTAACTGTGTCGGGCGTGTTGATGGCTATTTTTCAGTCAAATGCCGGTGGTGCTTGGGACAATGCCAAGAAGAGTTTCGAAGAAGGTGTGGAAATCAACGGACAGAAATACTTTAAGAAATCTGATCCTCACAAAGCTGCAGTGGTGGGCGATACAGTGGGTGATCCATTCAAGGACACGTCTGGTCCATCGTTAAACATCTTGTTAAAATTGATGTCAGTTGTTGCATTGGTGATTGCTCCGCTCCTCGTGCCTAATAAAGCTGCACAAGCGAAGAAAGAGGTTGTTAAACCAGCCGTTGAAGTGGTCAGTTCAATTGCTCCAATTCAGACTACCATCAAGTAACATTTTTAGAAATAAAGAGTTGAAAAGAGCCGTGCAGTTGCATGGCTCTTTTTTTTAGTATTTTCGGGAAAGAAAAGCACATGAAACTGATCTTCTCTGCTCTATTTTTTATCACGCTAGGCAATCTCTCTCTCGCTCAAACTGTAGTTGGGAAATGGAAGACAATTGATGATAACTCCGGTGATCCGAGATCCATTGTAGAGGTGTTTGAAAAGGGCGGCAAAGTCTTTGGGAAAATTGTTAAACTTTACCGCAAGCCTGGCGAAGATCCGGATCCGGTATGCGATAACTGTGATTCAGGGGATCCGCGATTCATGAAGAAAATCATTGGTATGGAGATCATGGCCGGACTGGTCAAAGACGGTGTTGAATATGCGGGTGGTCACATCCTCGATCCCGAGAACGGCAAGGTCTACCGCTGCAAAATATGGGTAGAAGATAAACAATTAAAGGTAAGGGGTTACTTGGGACCATTTTTCCGTACCCAGAGCTGGCTAAGGGCTGAGTAGGCAAACCTTCTATCGGGGAAATAGTGTACTTTAACCCAAAAACATACATCAAAAACTAATTTAAGGTTACCACCCGTGGCGTACAGAGTATTTAAGTTGAAGTCGGAAATGAGTGAGGCCGAGATCTTTGAAAGGATCAAAGGCGGTGATGAGAAAGCCCTGGAGCATATCTACAAGAAGTATTATCGGATGATGACCAAACTGGTCATTACCAATAGTGGAACCGAGGATGAGGCCAGAGACGTATATCAGGATGCACTAGTGGTCTTTTGGCAGAAGGCCCGATCAGGAAATCTGGTCATGACTTCGAAGATGAGTACCTACATCTACAGCATTTGCCAGAATCTGTGGAGGAAAGAGTTGGACCGCAAGAAGCGACTGTCAAATGAGGAAAAGGATTCTTCTGAAACGCTTGATCTGGATAGCCCAGAACGCGAGAAGATAATTGCCAGGTGTATGGATCAACTTGGTGAAACTTGTAGGAAGGTTTTGATGTATTATTACTTCGATGAGATGTCGATGCAGGAAATAGCTGACAAACTTGGGTTTGCCAACACCGACACGGCCAAGACGAAGAAGTACAAATGCAAACAGAAATTAGATGAACTCGTTAAAACACAATATTCAGAACAAGATTTTTTAGACTAATTGCATGAGTAATTTTGAATTAATAGACGACTATTTGACCAACCGGCTCACAGAGAGTGAGAGAGTAGCGTTTGAGCAGCAGGTGGCCTCAGATCCGTCTTTGAAAGCAGATGTAGAGCTTCAAAAGAATATTCTTCAGGGAATCAAGAACGCCAGAGCCGCTGAATTAAAAGCGATGTTAAATAACATTCCCGTGAGCAGCCCGGTATCTATGCCATTTACCGGACTTAAGATTGCAGCTGGCGTTATCGGAGCCGGAATTTTGATTACATCACTCTACTATTACTTTCAGCCCGAAGCGTTAAAAGAAGCACCTAATTTATCGACCTCAATTCAGGATTCCGTGCAGGGTCATGACAGCGTGGAGAGCACCGAAAAATTAATTCCACCCGCAGAGTCTGTTGAAGAGAAACTTGATCCGGTTGTAGCCACACCAGACGTGAAGACAGCTACCGAATCTAAAAAAGAAGATAAACCAGTGTCCTCCGTTAGCAAGCCTAAAATAGATGTTGTTGATCCATCTGAAGACATATCTTCAGAAAAAGAAAGTGACGTGAATGCAGAAATTTCGAAGTCATCTGTTGCAGCATCACACATTCAAGTCGAGACAGATTCTTCCAGCAAAAAGTATAATTTTCACTACCAGTTCAACAACGGAAAGCTGCAATTATTTGGTCCGTTCGATAAGAGCCTTTACGAAATCCTGGAGATTCACGGAGAAGGTCATGCGGTATTTATGTTCTACCGGGAAAACTACTATTTGCTGGATGAGAATCAAACTAACGTTACCAGACTTGCCCCAATAAAAGACAGCGCTCTTATTAAAAAGCTCAGGGAATTCAGAGGTCGCTAATTCCCTGGTGCTGATGGATTAGGTCTATCTACTGCCTTCTTAATTCCTTACATCAACAGCAGTCGTGCAAAGATTCTGAATAAATACTGACTATATTTGCGCTCGTTTATGAGTGCATCTCCTCCAAAAATAAAAATCAGGAAAAAGAAGTTAGGTAGCTACCCCTTCATCAGTGTTGTGGCTAGTATAACGTTGGCACTTTTTGTCATCGGTATCTTTGGGTTACTGATGATTTACACGAAAGAACTCGAGCGGGTTGTTTTAGAGAACGTCAGAATTCAGGTCTATCTAAAAAATCACATTTCAGAAGATCAGCGAAAGGAAATTGAAAAGAGTTTATCTACGCGGTACTTTCTGCCAAAAGGAGTTCCTTCCTCTCAATCGATACAATTTATCTCCAAAGAAGAAGCAGCAAAGCAGTTTATAAAAGAAACCGGAGAAGACTTCCAAAAATTCCTTGGCGAAAATCCATTACGAGATGCCTTTCTGGTAAGCGTCAATCCTGCGTACCACGACAAAGGAAGTATGGCTAAAATCAAAACTGAGGTTGAAAAAATAAACGGTGTATTTCAAGTCTACTTTGTTGAAAACCTAATTGATTCGATTCACCAGAATGTCGCTAAAATTGGCTTGCTCCTCGCAGGGTTGTCAGCACTCCTACTAGTCACCGTTGTATTGCTCATCAATAACACGTTGAGGCTGGCTCTTTTTTCGCAGCGCTTCCTGATTCGCAGCATGCAACTTGTTGGAGCAAAAAGATGGTTCATCCAATGGCCGTTCTTACTTCGGGCGTGTCTCCACGGGCTATTGTCGGGCGTGCTGGCTTCCGGATTATTAATCTCGGTCATTTCATTTGCCAATAAAAGAATTGAAGACCTGAGTCTCATTCAAAATACAAATCGAATTGTATTTCTTCTGGCGGGATTGACGTTCTTAGGAATGCTAGTCGCATTCGGAAGTACGTTTCGGGCAGTACGGAAATATTTAAAACTATCATTAGACGAATTATATTAAAGCACTATATGAGCAAGCTACCCTTTGGAAAAAAGAATTACCAACTCATGATCATCGGCTTTGCAGTGATCGCTATTGGATTTATAATCATGTCACTCGATAAAGAACCACACGGATTTGGATTCATGGGAATCACCTTAAGCCCGGTGGTGGTGGTTGCTGGATTTATTATTGAAATCATTGCTATTCTTCACACTCCGAAAACCCACGAATAGAATACCACTATTACAAACCCGATAGCGGGTGTTGGATCAACAACCCTGACTTACCCACAACTCACTTAAGCCTTCAGATACCGTGTCCATTTTTGAATCCATTATACTAGCTATCGTTGAAGGGCTTACCGAATTTCTTCCGGTGTCATCAACAGGCCACATGATAATTGCATCATCACTGATGGGCATTGCATCTAATCCGTTTACAAAAACATTCACGGTTGCTATTCAGCTTGGCGCCATTCTATCAGTGATTGTTCTTTATTGGAAGCGTTTCTTTCAATCGTGGAGTTTTTATTTCAAACTTCTGGTGGCTTTTATTCCGGCTGCTATCCTTGGTTTTTTATTAAACGATATAATTGACAGGTTACTGGAACGTGTTGATGTTGTTGCCTACACGTTAATCATCGGTGGTGTTCTATTCTTATTTATTGATAAAATTTTCAGCGCCACTGAAGAGAAGGGTTTAACCGAAGTATCCTACCCCACTGCGCTTAAGATTGGATTCTTTCAAACGATCGCGCTCGTTCCTGGTGTGTCGCGATCAGCTGCCACTATTATTGGAGGCCTCACACAAAAACTCACCAAGAAAACCGCTGCCGAATTTTCTTTCTTTCTGGCCGTACCAACGATGTTTGCTGCCACTGCCTACAAGCTTTTGAAATTTTACAAGGAAGGAAATAATTTCGGTTCTCATGAACTGACACTCCTTGTCGTTGGCAACGTAGTAGCCTTCATCGTTGCCATACTGGCCATCAGGTCATTCATTGGATTCTTAACCAAGCATGGATTCAAATTCTTTGGTTACTATCGAATCGCTGTAGGCCTGATCATCCTCACATTATACTATTTAGGCATTCAGCTATCCATTGTTTAAAATGGAACAGGTGGTTGACCGCGTTCTCCTGATCAGGAAACCATTCAGATGGACATCGTTTGATGTCGTTAATAAACTCCGCTATAAACTCGGTATCAAGAAAATAGGTCATGCCGGCACCTTAGATCCCCTTGCAACGGGCTTACTCATTATCTGTAGTGGAAAGATGACCAAACAGATTGATCAATTCATGGGACTTGAAAAAGAGTACACGGGAAAATTTGTTGTTGGGCAAACAACTCCTTCTTATGATTTGGAAACAGAAGTGAGCCCGGCCGTAGACATATCTCATATTTCAGAGTCGGATATTTTAAACGCAACAAAACCACTAACGGGAAACATCATGCAAATTCCTCCGCTGCACTCTGCTATTAAAGTAGATGGGAAGCGCGCCTACAAACTTGCCCGCAAGGGAAGTGACAAAGAGCTGAGTCCACGCGAAGTGACTGTCCGGGAATTTGAAATCACCAACATTGCACTTCCTTCCGTAAGTTTTAGGATAGTTTGCTCCAAGGGAACCTACATTCGCAGCCTGGCCCGCGATTTTGGTCAGGGCCTTGGAGTGGGCGCTTATCTTTCAGAACTTTGTCGCACGCGCATTGGTGACTTTAAATTAGAAAATGCATTGACAATAGAAGAAGTCGAAAAATAAGGATGAAGATTTATCACAGCCCGGAAGATTTCACTCGATTAAATTATGCAGTTGTCACAAGCGGCACATTTGATGGTGTGCATTTAGGGCATCAAAAGATTCTAAGCCGATTAAAAGAAATTGCCGAAAGGAACAATGGAGAAACTGTTGTCATTACTTTCTGGCCGCATCCCCGGTTCATTCTCAAACCAAACGATGAATCATTAAAACTTCTAAATACATTTGAAGAGAAAGCCGAACTATTAAAGGAACAAGGCATTCAACATCTCATACGGATTCCCTTCACCAAGGAATTTTCACAACTAAGTTCATCCGAATTCATTCGAGAAATTCTTGTAAAAACCATTGGCACAAAAAAGCTGGTAATTGGTTACGATCACCGCTTCGGCAAAAATCGTGAAGGAAGTTTCGATGAACTAAAGTTGAATGGTCCTACCTATGGATTCGATGTGCAGGAAATTCCTAGGCAGGATGTTGATCACATTGGAGTGAGCTCAACAAAAATCCGTCAGGCGCTGGAAGAAGGAGATCTGGACACGGCCACGCATTTATTAGGAAGACCCTACTCTATCCGCGGTCGCGTGGTGAAGGGCGATAAGCTGGGAAGGTTGATGGGTTTTCCAACGGCCAACATCGAAATCGATACGCATCATAAACTCATCCCGATGGATGCGATCTATGCTGCGAAAGTTTCGTATGGGCACGAAATATTTGGAGGAATGCTCTACATCGGTAATCGCCCAACCGTGAACGGCAGTAAGCGAAATATTGAAGTAAACATATTCGATTTCAATAAGGACATTTACGGTGAAGATATCACCATTCATTTAGTGAAACTCATTCGAAATGATATGAAGTTTCAGGACCTGGAAGCTCTGAAAGAACAGTTGAGCGAAGACAAAAAGCAAGCTCTTTCTATCTTGAACAAACGATGAGCACACCAAAACTTCTTTGGACACCATCCGAATCTTTTATCAGAGATTCCAACCTTACCAGGTTTATCAACTTTCTCAGGGAAAACGAAGGGCTTCATTTCGATTCTTATCATGAGTTGTGGAACTGGTCGGTTACGCAGCTACCTGATTTCTGGAGAATCACTTCAGAATATTTCAATCTTATCACGGAAGGATCATACACAAATGTGCTAAGCGGAGCAATGCCCCAGGTGAAATGGTTTGAAGGAATATCATTGAATTATGCAGAGCACATTTTTCGAAATTATCAGAACAATACACCTGCTATTCTATTTCAATCGGAAACTTCTCCTCTGAAAGAAGTAAGCTGGTCTGAATTAAAACAGCAGGTCGCCAGTTTTCAGAAATTTCTACAGAATTCTGGTGTTGTATCGGGAGACCGTGTTGTGGCTTACCTACCCTGCACACCGGAAGCCACGATTGCTTTTCTGGCCACCAACGCTCTTGGCGCTGTCTGGTCAAGTTGCTCTCCGGATTTTGGTTCGCAAGCGGTTATCGATCGGTTTGCTCAAATTACTCCGAAGGTGCTGATCGCGGTGGATGGGTATAACTACGGAGGAAAATATTTCGACAAGAAGGAAGCGCTGCGGGAAATCACCAAATCGCTACCTACCGTTGAAAAAATTGTGTTGATTAAAACGGGTAACGCTCTTCACACGATTCAACATATCGATTGGGAAGCCACAGTTCTCAATCAGGAAGCTGAGCTAGCTTTCAAACGAGTACCGTTTAACCATCCTATTTGGGTGCTCTACTCCTCAGGCACAACAGGACTTCCAAAAGCAATCGTTCATTCTCATGGGGGCATTCTGATTGAGCAATTAAAGTATCTGACTCTTCATAACGATGTAAAGCCCGGTGAGCGATACTTTTGGTACACCACCACGGGTTGGATGATGTGGAATTATATTCAGGGATCATTGCTCTGTGGCGCCACGCTGGTTTTGTATGATGGAAGTCCAGCCTATCCAAATATGAATTCCATTTGGAAGTTCATAGAAGAGGCGGGTATCCAACATTTTGGAACAAGTGCTGGATTTCTATTGGCTTGTATGAAGGCAGGTATTGATCCTTCCAACGATTATAATTTATCAACGCTGCGTTCATTAAGTTCAACGGGCAGTACCCTTCCGCCCGAAGGCTTCGACTGGGTGTACTCACACGTTAAAAAAGATTTATGGCTTGCTTCCATGAGCGGAGGCACCGATGTCTGCAGTGCGTTTGTAGGTGGCAATCCAACGGAGCCTGTATATGCGGGAGAAATACAATGCCGCGCACTCGGTTGCTTACTGGAAGCCTTGAATGAAAAGGGCGAAACTGTCGAACAGGAAGTTGGTGAAATGGTCATCAGCAAACCGATGCCGTCCATGCCCATTTACTTTTGGAATGATCCTGATTACAAACGTTACCTGGAGAGTTACTTTGAAATGTTTCTTGGAAAATGGCGGCATGGCGATTGGATAGAAATCACGTCCAGGAAAGGTGTTATCATTTATGGACGATCTGATGCGACCCTCAACAGAGGCGGAGTGCGCATCGGCACCAGCGAAATATATCGGGCCATGGATAAGATTTCCGAAGTGAGAGACAGCCTGATCATCTGCATCGAAAAAGAAAAGGGTGAATTTTACATGCCGCTGTTTGTGGTGATGGCTATCAATCAAGAGCTAACAGATAACATTCGCAAAAAGATAGTGAGTACCATTCGCTCGGATTACAGCCCGCGGCACGTGCCTGATGAAATTATTGCTGTGCCGGATATTCCATACACCATAAGTGGAAAAAAAACAGAAACACCCGTGAAAAAGGTATTGATGGGGAAAGATATTAAACAAGTGGTGAATGTGGGCGCCTTACGAAATCCAGAGTCCATCGACTTCTTCGCCAACTTTTATAAGACCATATTAAAGGGTAATTGAAGTCAGAGTTTTTTAGATATTTTTGCGCTCTATTTCCAACTACCAAGAACAACCTGCCATGAGAAAAACAGAAATCAACTTCAATATAGAGCTCGATCAAAATAACGTTCCTGAAAAAATAATGTGGGATGCCACCGATAAACCGGAAGCCGGGTTTACCGAAGCTAAGTCCATCAGCATTTCTTTGTGGGATCACGAGCAAAAAAATACGATGCGCATCGACCTGTGGTCGAAAGACATGCCCGTAGATGAAATGAAGCGCTTCTATATTGATTGTATAGGCGGCCTGAGCCAGAGTGTTTTGAGTTCAACGGGTGATGAGCACATGGCAGAAGAGATAAATGCCCTTTGCGAAAGACTGGTTAAATACGTTCGATCCAACTCCTAAAGAGCTGATAATTCTCATTTTTTAGCTCGCTAATCTGATGTTCCTTGCCGTAGGATTCAGACTCAAAATGCCGCTTTCAAACGTTTGTTTTTAAGCTTTTTCTTGTAGTTTTAAGAATCCATAAATCATTTTTCTATGAAGAGACTATACTTTTTGAGTTTCCTGGGAATGCTCTTTTTAACGAGTTTCACTGCTCACGCTCAGACTAAAATTTCGGGCACCGTGTTGGACGAAAAAGGCGAAGGGCTTGCTGGTGTGAATCTGATTGTCAAAGGCAGAGTGATTGGTACCGTGACTGATTTGAGCGGTAAATTCACTCTTTCCATCAATGAAAATCCTCCGCTCACCATCGTAGCATCTTTTATTGGCTATCGCACGCAAGAGGTGAAAATCGATAACGCCAATACGACAAACCTTTCTCTCAAAATGGAAGAGGAGACGTTGCTAGGTCAGGAGGTTGTTATTTCTGCTTCGCGCGTGGAGGAAAAAATTATGGAATCTCCGGTGGCCATTGAAAAGATGGACATTCTTGCTGTTCAAAATACGCCTGCCGACAACTATTATAAAGGTATCGCAAACCTGAAAGGTGTTGATGTTACATCGAGCAGCATCAATTTTCAAATCATTAACACACGGGGCTTTGGATCAACCGGCAACACAAGATTCGTTCAACTTACTGATGGCATGGATACACAAGCACCAGCGTTGAACTTTCCTATTGGTAATCTCAATGGTCCTTCTGAATTAGATGTCGAAAGTCTTGAATTGATTCCCGGTGCATCTTCCGCCTTATACGGCCCAAATGCGTTTAATGGAATTTTATTGGTGAATAGCAAGAGTGCATTCGACTATCAGGGATTAAGTGCATTTGTAAAGCAAGGCGTGAACCACGTGGGTAAAAAAGCAGATGACAACATCTCACCTATGTATGAAGGCGCTCTCCGGTATGCAAAGTCATTCAACAACAAATTCGCCTTCAAGATCAATGGATCCTACATGCAGGCCAACGACTGGAATGGCACAAATGCAACAGACAGAGAAATAGCACGGACACCAGCGGGCTTTAGCTTTAATCCTGGTGCTGATAAATTGCATTATATGGGTGATGAGGCCGCTATCAATCTCGCCATTTTCCCATTGAGTTCAAGTTGGCAAACCTTCGCGAGCACAAGCAATCCGTACTATAATAATATTTTTCAACCTGGATTAACAGCCCTTGATTACGGAAAAGCTGGCGATCTGCCGAGCACAGTTGTTTCGGTTACCCCCTATCTGGAAAAGAATTTGATTTCTTACAACGCAAAGAATATGAAGGCCAATGTTGGTCTGTATTATCGACTCAACGATAAAGTTGAACTTAGTTATTTGTATAACGGAGGATTTGGAACGAGTATTTATACCGGTGCACAACGCTATTCACTCAAGAATTTCGGCATCCAACAGCATCGCCTGCAATTGCGTGGGGATAATTTTTATGTAAGAGGGTATACTACCATTGAAAACTCAGGTGATTCCTATATAGCCGAATTCCTGGCCAAGCGAATAAATGACCTGGCTGTAAATCAAGGCAATCCCCTGTTTAGCGATGTGTCTGGCTATTTAGCCACGTATGGAACAGAGTACTTGCGCTATCTCTATAACAGCGGATTGCAACCTGGACAAATGAATCCAAGCAGTGGAAATTATTTGAGCGACACACAACTACAGGCGCTAACCGGCAAATCGCGGGTGCAGTTTGAAGAAGCCGCGCAGCAATATGCCCGTGGTGTGGTAGATGGAAAATTCCATCTTGACCCAAACTCAGACGCGTTCAAACAGATCAAGGCGAAGGCAATGAATGGCACGATCCCAGCTGGCCCAAAATTCAGTGACCATACTCGGTTGTATCATGGCGAAGCACAATACGACTTCAAGAATCAAATCAAATTCATGGAGTTGCAAACCGGTGGCAGCTACCGGGTCTATGATCTACGATCGAATGGAACCATTTTCGATGATAAGGCAAAACCTATCAACATCACTGAGTTTGGTGCCTATGCTCAATTTGGTAAATGGCTGGGTGATCGCAAAGTAAAACTTTCCGGCTCTGGCCGATATGATAAAAACCTAAACTTCAAAGGAAGATTTAATCCACGCATTTCTGCACTCTGGAAAATTAACGAGAATCATAATTTCAGACTCTCTTACCAAACTGGATTCAGAATTCCTTCTACACAGGGTCAGCACATTGACCTGAACATTATCAGCAATCGCCTATTGGGAGGTCTTCCCCGTTATGCAGAAAAATATAATTTGCTTCGCACATCTGATACGGGACAAAATCTTTCATTCGAAGGATTTTCTGTACAAAACTATGCGAACGCTGTATTTAACGCAGGGGCAACACCTGCTTCAATTTCTGATAAGAATAATATTGCTCAACTTCAGCCATTTGTTTGGAACCCAGTGAAGCCTGAGCGCGTGCAAAATGTGGAAGTCGGATATAAAAGTCTGATCGATAACCGGCTGATGATTGACCTCAATTATTATTATAACATCTACAACGACTTCATCACGCAAACACGTGTGCGGCTTGCCGATCAGTTTACAACAGATGCCAGTAAAGCAGGCGTTCCGGGCTATTCCTACAACGCTAATCCAGCGCTCAATGGACTACCTAACTATGCCACTGTTCTTAACGGCACGGCTGTTGACATCAATACAGCTGGTCAAGTGACGGGCAATAGCGCGCAGATCTATACAAATTTTACAGAACAAGTTACCGGGCAAGGATTTGTAGCGGGCCTCACCTATTCTTTCTTGCACGGTTATACACTGGGTGGAAACTATAACTGGAACGTCTTGATCAAGAAACCGGATCCCAACAAATTCTTAACAGAATACAATACACCCGCGCATAAATTCAATGTGTCTTTTGGAAACCGAAAGCTGACCGAGAAACTTGGGTTTAACGTCACCTATCGCTGGCAAACCAGTTTTGAATGGCAATCGTCATTCACCATCCCGGCCAACGGAATGGTGCCTGCCTATAGCACAACCGATGCGCAGATCACCTACAAACTCAGCGGGTTGAAATCCATGCTAAAAATTGGAGGGTCAAACATTTTCAATAAAATGTATATCCAAAGTTTGGGCGGGCCGAACATTGGTGCGATCTACTATGTCTCTCTGACATTCGATGAGCTGATGAAATAGGCCTTCTCAGTCAATCTATTTATCAAAGCCAGTGAACCTGGCTTTGATTTTTTTGTTTAATTCTATATCTACCAACTTAGCTTCTTATGAAAAATCCGAAACATCGAATAGCTCTCATTTCAATTTTGTTTGTTTCACTTGTTTGGTCATGCTCCAAAGAAGATGCGGCACCGGTCAACCAATCGCTTGTCAGTTCAGAAAGTATTTTAACACGTTCAGCAGGTGAACTTCGAACCTTCATAGGTGCTTCTGGAATTGCCCTTCCACTTAGTGAACTTACCAATGATGTTGAACTATTTAAGATTACCTACAAGACCTCTTACCTAAACGATCAGGTGATCACTGCCTCTGGGCTCGTTATTCTGCCTAAGACAAAAGGC
>JBGANU010000032.1:0-38620 GCA_044222145.1 Cyclobacteriaceae bacterium | reverse complement strand
GCAACGGAAGTGACATTGTTGTAACCATGGCACACGAATTGGCGCACGGAGCCTTTCGATTGGAGCATACCTTCAGCGAATTCACCGCCCTCACCCAAGGCACCACCGACAACCTGATGGACTATAACAACGGCACCCGCCTGAACAAATACCAGTGGGACAACATTCACAACCCCGTGGCCGTGCTGGGTCTGTTTGAGGAGGATGAGGAGGGGGCGTACAATGCTGCGGTTAACAAGCAAGTGACGTCTTTCTTAACTGACCTTGGGTATGTCGAGTGCCTTTGGCGTTCATTAAGTCGGTCGTTGAAAGAAAATGACCCCTTATTTAAATTATTTGCTGCCGCGATTGAAGGAGCATTGTGTGCTACCGAAGAAGATAAGTGTGAAAATGACGAGTACTGGACAAAATTCTCGTATGGACTAACCAATGGATTGATTCAACAACTGGATGTTCTTGCCATGCCCGATGTGGCATTGGAGCTAATGAAAACTCAATTGAAGAACCAACTTAGCTGTCTGCTGAATGGCGAGTTTCTGAAAATAAGTATAACCTCCGATCTAGAATTGAATGAACAACTGCGGCTGTTATTCAAATGTCAATTGGGAGTAGATGTTACAATGGAAGAGATCAGTGCTTTATGGAGCAAAGTCAAAACCTACGTTGAAAAGAATTATCCAAGTCCTTACCTGAGGGGTCAGGCTACCGCATTGGTGTTGACAATTGTCCTGCCTCCGATTACAAAAGCAATTCAGGCCGGCAAGGTAACTCAACTTATAAATAAGTTTAAAGCCATTAAAGGGTTTAGTGCCGAAGCCGCAAATCTGGACCGACTGGCCGCTGCAAAAGCCGATGAGGTTGGGACGGTGTTGGAGGAAAGTATCATTGCCCGTCAATCTAATTTGCAAGATCAAATTTGGGATGATCTCGCGAATATGGGTGATGCAGGAGACCTCGGAAATTCTGCAAGTCGTATTAAAGCAGAATTATTAGTGAAAGACACGTTCAAATCAGGATGGACGAGGCAGAAGGTTGTTGATCTTCCGAAGGGGCAAAGGCCACACCCGAGCACGTATCTTGAAGAGGTATATATTCAAAATCATTTGAAACAATTCGAAAATGGAGTCTCTTTCTTCTGTCCAAAAGAAACTATTGACACGTACGGGAGCTTCATACTTGGAAGAACCGATGGTGTTTTCATAATTTCAAAAACTCAGATGGATGATTTGTTAATTCGGACAAGGGGCAACATTAGCTTAGTTGAGAAAGAGCTTGGAATCCCTGCTGGAAACTGGACTAAGAGAAAAATGTGTAGAGTTGATGTTAATGATATTTCTGGTCTTAATTTGCGTATGCCTTCAGGGAATGAGGCAGGAGCTAATAAGTTTTTCACACCAGGTGGCTTCACATCTGGCGGACAACCAGAGGCTGTAATTAATGCAATACCTAAATCAAAGTATACATTTGTTGAGTTAAATTGACTTTGAAAGAATGGAAATGGTTGAGTTATTGAAAAAATCGCTTGATAAGAATGAAGTCGACAAGCTGCTAATGGGTTTTGGAGAATATCACACTGACGACAAGTGGACCGAATTGCCCACCGATTTGTCAGAGGTTTTCCTTCAGGGATTTAACAAGTACGTTGAAATTAGTGGAAGCAGAGATAATTTTCTAAATGACAAAATTCATGAGGCACTGCTTAGTTTGTTGAAAGAACCTATAGGAACGTGGTGGGTAGTATCAATTCTTTATTCTTACTTATTTGGATATCAAAAGGGGGCGCTACTTTTTGATATTGATTCTCGAAGCTTGATGCCTTCCGTGGAGCAGAGTTTTTTAAAATTCTCTGAGGACTTACAGAATGAAAAAGCTTGGGTAGGCTGGCGTTTTCCAAATGGTCTCATTGATGACCTAAGTGCTAAAATTTGCAAAATCAAGGCAAAGCTAGATGAAAGCGAGTAACTGCTATTTGACGCAAGTCTGCTGAAAAATGCGATGAGCTTTGAGGGCTATAGATACACTCAAAGAAGATAGGAGGATGTCAGCACATACCATCATATATTTCAAGACTTGCCAGGATATTTGATTTAAAAAAGACTTTTCCCTACTGAAAGGTTAATGTAATTCTGAGTCCTAATCTTCTAACCCCCTAAGAAATTAACCCTCGCACAAAGTTTTAGATTAATTGAAAGGACCACATGAATAAAAAATCAATCTATAAAAATATCTTCAGGGAAATTGGGGTTGTATTCGTGGAGCTTTATCAAATTATTGAGGCGATAAAAGAAAATTTTGACGAGGAGAAGAAGCAGGATCCAGAATTGACTATAAAAATGATCGACTATCATTCGGGCATTGTGAAGAAGTATATGGATTCATATCAGAACCGGATCGAAGTAAATTGGGATTTTGAAAAACAACTTAGGTATACGAAAGAAAATTTACGAAGCTTTAATAGAGAATTTGATAATCCATTTCTACGGTCAGAAAGATGGTTTCAAAGAATTAATGGATTGATTGATAAATTGTCAAATAAGTCACGCGAATTGGATAGTCTGCTAGTTCAAAAGAAGGCAGAATAATCGAAAGCTTTTTTAAAGACCTTTGGTGAAACAGGAAATTTATGATTCGTAGATTGCTCTCAATACTTATAAAAAATCTTGTTTTTGGATTCCTTGCCAGCTCTGTAATTACTATTATCGTGCTCTATCGCGGCCAGCCACAACTTCTGATCTTGATAGTATTTGGTAATTTGTTGATTCAGCTGGGACTCACAATTTCCTCATTGTCAATACTTCTTTGTTTAGTGGAAAGCGTCAGCCAAAGCCTTTTTCTAAAAATTCTTTCGTTCTTTCTTCTACCTGCGATTGTTTCATTTACAATTATAACCGAAGCGAACGATGATTTTACTTTCTATGTGATCTCGTGTGGTGTTTTTTTTATGATAAGCCTTTATTCATTTTTGAGATACATAAAGGTTTAGTTACATAAGCAATTAAAAAACGGCAAACTGGGCTTGCCTTTATTTCTATCACAACTGTCCACAACGATTGTTTAGCGGATGGCTTATGGGCTATTAAGTCACTTCAACAATAGCGGCCGTGGAGCGTTGTTAAGGCAAGTGAGATTCATCACCAACCGCCTTTCTGTCTGATAAGTTTAATTCATTAAATTGCTCAACCCTTAACCGAACATCATGAAAACAATGACCTGCCAGCAACTTGAAGTTTCAGTCAACATATTTTCCTGAGTCCAAATTCCTAAATCCAAACCCACGCTACCAAATTCTCAGATGACCAAGAACCAATCACCCCATTTATTCAAGGGACAATTTATCGGCATGCATGATAAGAATGGTCGCCCGATTCACGAGGGTGATACGGTTTCCTTCTATTATAAAGGCAACATGGCAACGTGTGTGATTGTATATGTTCCGGAGTGGGCGATGTTTTGCCTGCAATGGCCGGATGGCTATAAAAATAAATTCCCACTCAATCCTGAGAAGTACGAGGTGAAAAGCAATTAACCACAAGCACACAAAGCAAACACTAGAGCGCAATCGCTATCAAGGTTTCGTTTCAGTATCCGTGTTCTTTGTGTAACCTTCGTGCCCTTGTGGTAAAAAAGATGCTTAACCACGGAACACACAAAGCAAACACAAGGAGCACAATCACTATCAAGGTTTCGTTTCAGCCATCCGTGTTCTTTGTGCAACCTTCGTGCTCTTTGTGGTAAAAAAGAAATGCTTAACCGCAGAGCACACAAAGCAAACTCAAAGGACACAACTAAGACCTATTTGTAAGTTGCGTCATAGATGGAGTCAGAGAATCCGGGATTTCCTACTTTTGCACACCGATAAACAGATATGATACGCAACTACATTGTCACCACCTTTCGCGTTATGCGCAAGCAAAGTTTTTACACGTTCATCAACATCGCGGGATTGTCGGTGGGGATAGCGGGCTGTCTGGTGATCATGCTGTTTGTGATGAACGAAATGAGTTATGATCGCTATCACGCCAAGGGTGATCGTATCTTTCGCCTGAACACCGAGATCAAGTTTGGCAACAACCATTTCACGGTTGCCACCGGCTATCCGGTGATGGCCGAACTGTTCAAAGAGAATTATCCGGAGATAGAAACAATCTGTCGCTTCCGCAACTGGGGCAAACGATACGTGCGCACTGTGGATTCACCCGAGAAAATTCGGGAGAATGTGATATGGTCGGACAGTACGTTCTTTGATATGTTTTCAGTACCGGTGCTGGAAGGAGATACGAAGACTGCTTTGCGCGAACCCAACACGATTGCCATCAGTCGCAAGATGGCGAAGAAGTATTTTCCCAATGGCAGCGCACTCGGTCAAACCTTGATCATTGACGATAACTCCACGTGCAAAGTCACGGCTGTATATGAAGACATTCCCGACAACAGCCACTTTCATTTTGATATTCTCCGTGCTGTCAATGGACTGGATGACGCGAAGTCGGTTACCCTCATTGGCGGCAATGACTTTCATATTTATATCTTATTGCGTGAAGGCGCAGATGTTAATGCATTCAGGGCAAAGTTCCCTGCTTTCACCCAACGTTATGTGATGCCACAGATTGTGGCGGCTGTGGGTGGAGACCCTACGTTAGAGAAATTCAATGCTTCAGGAAACAAATGGGAATACACGTTCACCAACGTGAAAGATATTCATCTGCATTCCGATCTGTTGGAAGAATTTGAACCGAATGGAAACATAAGTTACGTCTATCTCTTTTCGGCCATCGCCAGTTTTATTCTCATCATTGCGTGCATCAACTTCATGAACTTGTCAACGGCACGTTCGTCCAACCGTGCGCGCGAAGTAGGCGTGCGCAAAGTACTGGGCTCGCTGCGCTGGCAGTTGATCAAACAATTTCTGGCAGAGTCGTTTACGCTCACAATGTTCTCCTTTATCCTGGCGTTGGCGCTGGCCTATCTGTTTCTGCCCACATTCAATACCATTTCCGACAAACAGCTGGTGTTGCCTCTCAACCAACTTTGGTTTTACGGTGTGTTGCTGGTCACCAGTTTATTCGTGGCTTTACTGGCTGGACTTTATCCTGCATTTTTTCTGTCAGGCTTCAAGCCGGTGTCGGTGCTCAAAGGCAAACTCGCATTGGGATCGCACAGCGGTATGATACGCAGTGGCCTGGTGGTATTTCAATTTCTGGTTTCTATCTTTCTCATCATCGCTACCCTTACGGTGAATAGTCAACTCAGTTACATTCAAAGCAAGAAGCTTGGCTTTTCGAAAGATCAATTGATTGTAGTGAAAGAGGCGTTCCTGTTGGGCAACAACCTTCAGCCATTTAAAGATGAGGTGCTGCGCAACTCCGCTATTCACAGTGGAACAATTTCCGGATACGTGCCCGTGGCGGGTGGCTGGCGCAGTAGCGATACCTATTGGCAAGGTGAGAAAGTGCCTGCTCAAACGGCCATTGAAGACATGGTGAACATTCAGAACTGGCAAGTTGACCTTGACTACCTCAAGACCTTTCAAATGAAAATTAAATTAGGTCGTGATTTTTCAAAAGAATATTTGTCTGATTCAACCGCCATCATTCTCAATGAGACTGCTGTTAATCGTTTCAAACTCGAAGGCGATCCCATCGGAAAAAAAGTGAGTCACTTTGGTGATAATAAACCCGATGGTTCACCCGATCCCGATAAAATTGAAACATGGACGGTGATTGGCGTGGTAGAAGATTTTCATTACGAGTCGCTGAAAGACAACATTGGCCCACTTGGATTTTTATTGAGAAAGAATGATGGCAAAATCACGTTTCGTTTCGAAGCGGCTAACACAACCGAGGTGATTGCATCACTGGAACAAGCGTGGAAGAAGTTAGCACCAGGCAGTCCGTTTCAATATTCGTTTGTCGATCAGGATTTCAGCAGGATGTACTCCACCGAACAGAAGCTGGGAAAGATCTTTACGATTTTTTCAGCGCTCGCTATCTTCATTGCAGGCCTTGGATTATTCGCACTCACGGCCTTCACCGCCCAGCAGCGCACCAAAGAAATTGGCATACGCAAAGCATTAGGTGCAAGTGTGAACAGCATTGTATTGTTGTTGTCCAAAGATTTCAGTCGCTTGATTGTGATCGCCTTTGTATTGGCCATACCGCTGGCGTGGTATGCTGTTAACCGTTGGTTGGAAGGCTATGCCTACAAAACAGAAGTGGGTGTTTCTGTTTATCTGCTGGCAGGCGGCTTAACTTTACTAATATCTTTAATCACGATGAGCTATCAATCTATCAAGGCTGCGATGGGCAATCCGGTGGATAGTCTGAGGAGTGAATAGATCAATGTCAATGATGTAGAGCGTCATTGCGAACCCGCCTCGGGTGAAGCAATCCCCCAACCACGGCTAATAGCTTTACACAAAATCCTGAAACGGCCGTACTTCTCTAATACAATGACCGATCTTTACCATCGGACATGTTTGAGCGATCGCAACTGCCTGATCAATATTTTCAGCCAGTATAATATCATATCCGCTGATTCCTTCTTTCTCTTTGATAAACGGACCGTCTGATAAAATGGAGTCTTTCGTAACATACCTGCCGGTGACGGCCAATGGTTGTCCGGAAACATAGTTCCCTGATGCAATAAGTGAATTAACCCATCCCGACATGTCTGGACTTGTACCAAAACGTTCTTCCGTTGTAAGACGACCGATTCTTCCAAGGTCTTCCCGAACAATTAGCATAAATTTTTCCATAAGGCATGTTTATAAACGATTCCAAATTATAACAAATTCAACATTTACACTTAATGACTATGTGGTCACTTGAATTTATCTGACGAGTTGTAACGTGCTTCAGAGAGTGGGTAGAAATCAAATCCAATCTCTTTTCTGCCAACCATTGACTATTTTCTATTGACTAATAAAACTCCCTAATTCTGCGGTAGTAACTTTTGATATCCTTTCGGGAATATTTGGCCTGCGTCAGTTGTCTAAACCGGTAGTCAGCTCTTGCCACTCGTGGAAGATTTGCCGTAAAGGCGATAAGCGTTACGTCAAATTATTATATTGAGAAACCCAACCAATCAAAACTATGAAACAACTAACCAAAGAAGATGTCAAGCAAGAGGTATTTGATCTCTACGATGCGTATGCACACAACCGGATTGATCGCAGAGAGTTCATGGAAAAACTTTCCACCTATGCAGTAGGCGGTGTTACGGTGGCTGCACTGATGAGCTTCATGATGCCGAATTATAAAACGGCTATTCAAGTACAGCAAAATGATCCGCGTTTGAAGACAGAATACATCACCTATCAATCTCCCAAAGGCGGTGGCACGATCAAAGGTTTGTTATCCATGCCGGCTGATACCAAGAAAAAAAAATTGGGTGGTGTGGTGGTTGTGCATGAGAACAGGGGATTGAATCCACACATTGAAGATATTGGAAGACGGGTAGCGCTGGCAGGTTTTATTTCATTGGCACCCGATGCACTGACTCCATTGGGTGGTTATCCGGGAAACGATGATGACGGTCGTGCGCTTCAAAGCAAGCGCGACAGAAATGAAATGCTGGAAGATTTTATTGCGGCTTATGATTACCTGAAAGACCATAAGAACTGCAATGGAAAAGTAGGAGTGGTGGGCTTTTGTTTTGGTGGCGGAATATGCAATGCCATGGCGGTGCGCATTCCAGACCTGGCAGCATCCGTTCCTTTCTATGGTGGACAGCCTGCAGTAGAAGATGTTCCGAAAATCAAAGCGCCACTTCTCATTCACTATGCCGGACTTGACACACGCATCAATGACGGATGGCCAGCGTATGAAGCAGCCTTGAAGGAAAACAAAAAAGAATATACGACCTACATCTATCCGGATGTCAATCATGGTTTTAATAACGATACAACTCCGCGTTATGATAAGGCAGCAGCTGATCTCGCCTGGAAACGTACCATTGATTTCTTTACAGAGAAGTTGAAATAGATGTGAGATTGATGGATTGGTCAATAGTTAAAAGGATAGTCTTGAACATCCAATTTCTATTGACCAATGACCATTGATTGGTTTCTCACCAGTTATCTAATCCCAATAATTTTCTTCCGAGTGCAGTAAGTTTAGCGGCTTCATACCTTGTCTTTTCCCATTCTCTTGGATCTCCGGGAAAAGCATAACCTTCCGGTGCAAGTCTTTCTTTCCACGAGCGAATTCTCCACTGACGCAGAGCTTCATCGTCTTCTTGTGCCGGCATCATGGAAATATATTGAGCGAGTCGTACTTTGTTGCCGCTTCGGTTGGCGCGTATACCGTGCGGTAGCAAGCTGTTAAAGATCAACAGATCACCAGCATTCATTTTTACTTTCACAGGTTCAAATCCGGTAGTGTCTGGTTTGAAATGATCGCGGTCTTCGGGTTGTGTGAGTTTCCAGGTATCGTACGTTCTGAATAACTCCGGTATACATTGAAAGCCACCCATCTCTTCATCGGTTTGATCGGCCACAGCCAACACACCCTGCACATTTTGTGGTTTGGTTTCCGGATCATAGTCCCAATGAATAAAAGCTTTGTACTCATAACCTGGTCGTATGGGTAAATTCAAGTTTGCGCGATCAATCGTCACCCAAAGTTTTTCAGTTCCCCAAATGTCGCTGAACACTTCGTGCACTTTTGGATATTGACGATTGTCCCACAGATATTGATGATTATACACTTCCACCATACCGGTGTTGGTGAGTTCTTTCATTTTCATCTCAGCGCGTGGCGGGGTATACCATGTGTTGGGGTCGTTGGCATCTTTCTCTTCAAACTCCCACAGAAAGTTGGCAAGGCGTTCGGTCTGTTCTTTGGGTACAACATTTTTAATTACGATGTATCCGTTGTGTATCCAGAATTTCCATTCGTCTTCTGTCATGACCTTAAGCGGTTTGCCGTTGCTGCGATCGTTTAGTTTCAGCTTGCTGCTCTTAGCCGTAGAAGAATTTCCAGGAATGTCGTGGTGTGCATTCGTGGCCATCGTGGGTGCCATTGTTGGTTGTGCTGCCATGTGTGCGGGGTTATTTATATAGCAAAACTACAATGCTCAAGGGCGGCCGGTACATAAGCATATTCGCCAACTTTTGCTCTGTATTGACCACTTTACTGCATTTTGAATCCCTAAAAGATTAAATTGGGCATACAATACGGTGAAATGAAAATCATCCGCGAGGAAATTATATGCGAACCCGGGAAGTCGTTCAAGATTTTCACGCCCAGTTTCCGCAACTATTTTATGTGGCATTATCACCCTGAATTTGAGTTGGTGTATGTCGAGGCTGCAGCGGGCATCCGGCATGTAGGGCAGCATATTTCAAGTTATGTAGGAAGCGATCTGATCTTAATCGGTTCCAACATTCCTCATTTGAATTTTGATTACGGCCTGCAAACAGAATACAAACAGATTGTGGTGCAGATGAAAGAGAATTTTCTGGGCGACTCTCTGCAGGTAACTCCTGAATTTTCATCCATTCAACAATTGTTTTCGAGGGCAGGATTTGGATTGTCCTTTTCAGGGAAAACAAAAGAAGAAGTAGCATCGCGGTTGCGTCACCTGTTTTCTCTGGATCACTTTGCGCAGTTGATGGCGTTGATTGATATTTTCAAAA
This sequence comes from Cyclobacteriaceae bacterium, assembly GCA_044222145.1. GTDB lineage: Bacteria > Bacteroidota > Bacteroidia > Cytophagales > Cyclobacteriaceae > ELB16-189. Next base: position 28,983 of record JBGANU010000032.1, on the reverse strand, counting down.
TGCTTGCTGACACAACTGAAGTAGAAACGCTGAACGATGAAAACATCAGTTTCAAATTTTTTCTAAACGATAAAATACGGATGGGTACCGTGTATCAGTACATCGACACACATTTCAATCAAAAACCCGATGTCAATGAGATTGCCTCGCAGGTACATCTTACCACCGCAGCATTTTGCCGTTATTTTAAGAAGCAGACAAAAATGACGTTCACCGACTTCGTCAATCAATACCGGATCAATCAGGCAAAGAATTATCTGATTCAGGACAAAACTATTTCAGAAGCCTGTTATGCGGTGGGCTACGATAGTCTGTCCTATTTTAATAAGGTATTTAAAAGCGTGGTGGGCGAGAATCCGTCAGAGTTTAAGAAAAGATATAAGAGTTGACAGTTTCACCGCAGGTGGAAAGATGCAAACACTTGCCACGGCCTGGATAATGTTATAACTTGTTTGCTATTGAAATCAACACGGAATTTTTTATGGCAACGGAAACTGTGTACCGATCCAAAATAGGCGCGGAGATTTTGATTCCCATCTTGGCTGTGTTGGGAACTGTAACATCTGTCATGCTTTATAACAGGGTGTGGATCGGGATGATCATCTGTGCCTTGGTGATTTTATTTTTTGTTAATATTTATACGCACACCTTTTATAAAATAACAGCTGATAGCAGACTTATCATTAAGTGCGGCATTATCGAATCATTCGATATCAATATTTTAGAGATAGAGTGGGTGAGAAGGACCCGTGAATGGTTGAGTTCACCTGCACTATCAACCGATCGGCTAGAGATCAATTACAAAGGCGGACGAGTATTGATTTCGCCCAAAGACATGGATAAATTTATTCTGAATTTACGGGAGATCAATCCCGGAATAAAGAAGCCCACTATTTCTAAATAGACTAAACAAAGCACATCTTATGAAAACATTATTAACGATTCTTTTTCTAGCAGTCGCCTTCGTTGCATCAGCTCAAACTGGAACTCCCGCTCCGGTGATTGTTTCGTATGGAATGCCCATCACACTGGAAGCCGCCAAAAAGATGCTGGCAGCAGCGGAAGTATTTGCAACAGGCAAACAATATACAGTAGCCATTGCGATTGTAGACACGGGTGGTAATCTGGTTGCTTTCCACAAAATGGATAACACACAAATAGGTTCAATAGAAGTAGCTATTGGCAAAGCGAAGACAGCCAACAACTTTAAGCGACCCACAAAAGCATTGGAAGATGCGATTGCCAATGGAGGCATTGGCCTGCGCGTGCTGGCGTTGCCCGTATTTCCAATTGAAGGTGGCGAACCCATTGTGGCTGCCGATGGAAAGATCATTGGCGGCATAGGAGTATCTGGTATGTCGGCTACGCAAGACGAAGAAGTTACGAAAGCCGGATTGGCTGCTCTGAAGTAGTTTTTACTTATTAACTATTCGCCTTCATGAAAAAGTATTTTGCCCTGTTGATGTTTACGTGCTTGCTGTTCTCTTGCCAGAAGGACGATATTTCCCCCACTCAGGGGCAACTAACCGCAGCTCGTTTGAAGAGCGACATTGGTTCAAAATCAATTTCATCGGCAACTGTTCATGAATTGAATTCCATCATTGGAGGTGGCACTTCATTTAAAATTACCGATGATGGTTTCATTGTGTTGAGTACTGTTGGTGCTCCACAAACATTCAATTTGGAGAACCTGGTCAGCTACCAGATTTCGGGCACAACTGTGCTTTCGCTCGATCTCTATTTTTAAAACGAAAGAATCAATCGACCCGTGATGAAAAAAATCATCAACTTGTGTCTACTAATTACTTCATTGTTCGGTTATCTGGAATGGGGCAAAGGCTATCATGCGTTTTTATTTCAGGCAGAGGCGGAGATTTTTTTGAAAGGAATCAATAACACGGAATCGTTTATTCATCCCTTAGTGCTCGTTCCGCTGCTGGGGCAACTGATACTGGTCTTTACTCTTTTTCAACCCGTTGCCAGCAAGCGATTAAGTTTAATCGGACTGGCTTGTTTAAGTCTCATTATGCTGATGATCCTTCTGGTCGGAATACTGTCGCTCAATTTAAAGATTGGCTTGTCGGCTGTCCCTTTTATCGCCACGGGAGTTTGGATGGTGAGATACAACCGGCACCACTAATACCGAAATCCGATCGGGCCTACAACTTCGTATATTGGGTACAAAACGAAGAAAGACTCACATGAAATTAGAATCCAACCTGATTGCCCCGGTTTTCAACCTGAAAGATATTTATGGTCGCATGATCGACCTGAATGCCTACAAAGACAAAAAAGTATTTATCGGATTTTTTAGACATGCGGGCTGCCCTTTCTGCAACATACGGGTGCACGCGCTCACCAAAGTGCACAAAGAACTGCAAGCCAAGGGACTCGAGATGATTTTCTTTTTCGAGTCGAAAGAGAATGTGTTGCTGAGAAGCACGTTTCATCAGGAAGTATCACCTATACCATTGATCTCCGACCCGGAAAAGAAATGGTATGGTGCGTACGGGTTGGAAAGTTCCGGATATAAATCAGCAGTAAGTCACATTACCACGTTTGTTCAAACCGCCTTCAAAGCAAAATCATTGGGTGTGCCTATGCACATGATGGCCGATGGCGAATCCATCAGCACGATGCCTGCCGAGTTTTTGATCGACAAAGGTTTGGTGATCAAAGAAGTTCATTACTCTGAACGACTAAATGATCGGATGGACGTTGCCAAAATAAAAGCTTTCGCTGAGAATTAACGACTGAATCCTTAAGTCACAATTCCTAAGTCCATTCCTTTTGACCACTTAACCATTGACTATTCATCCATTGACTAATTACGTGTAACTTACAGAGTGATTTCGTCAGACCTTCGGAATAGAATTATTTGGCTGGTTGCCTTCAGCATTGCTATGGGCTTTCTGGAAACGGCTGTTGTAGTTTACCTGCGCGAACTGTATTACCCTGATGGCTTTGCATTTCCGCTCACTGTAATGAACGAGCGGGTGGCGATTGTTGAATTACTTCGAGAGGCCGCAACCGTCATCATGTTGTTGGGTGTTGGCGTGCTCGCAGGAACCACCTATAACCAACGCTTTGCTTTCTTTCTGGCATCATTCGCCATTTGGGACATTTTCTATTATGTGTTTTTAAAATTGCTGCTCGGTTGGCCCGAATCATTTTTTACATGGGATATACTTTTTCTCATTCCCGTTCCGTGGATTGGACCCGTGCTGGCTCCCTGCATCATCTCACTCACCATGTTGTTGCTGGCGGCAGTGCTCGTCTATCGCGATGCGAAGAATTCAAGTCTCCGGCTCAACAAAAAAGAGTGGACGTATCTGCTGACGGGAAGCGTTGTTGTAGTTGCCTCCTGGACAATTGAGTACATCCGGTATAGTCAGGAAGCAGGCCGAACGATCAGCACCGCTATTTCTACTTTTGTTCCCACACACTACAACTGGTTTACGTTTGGTGTTGGCGAAGTATTGCTGCTGGCCGCCATCTACTTATTTTGGAAAAGAACAAGGATCCCTAAATCCTAGTTCGCAAAGTCATAATCCCAAAATCCCAAGTCCTTGGTTCCTACATTGTTTTATTTCAACGGTGCTATTAAAGTTTGATAGCTAAACTACCGATTTGAAATGCAGTCACGTTACTGCCTTTTTGAGTATTTTAGCAATTAAACTTTCTTCATGGATCTGATTAAGGCACGTATTTTTTATTTTGTTAGTGCACTGGTTATCGGGAGTCAGTCCTTCGGTCAGGTAAACTTCACATCTTCCAATCTTCCCATCGTGGTGATTAATACCAATGGGCAAGCGATTGTGGATGATCCCAAGATTGAAGCCAGTATGGGGATTATCTACAATGGTGTTGGGGCAAGAAACAATGTCACCGATCCATCTAATAACTACAACGGCAATATCGGAATTGAGATAAGAGGCTCGTCCTCTCAAATGTTTCCAAAAAAACAATATGGCATTGAGTTACACTCTCCGGCAGGAGCGAGCGTAGATGCTTCGTTGTTGGGTCTACCGAAACAGTCTGATTGGATATTGTTTGCTCCATACAACGATAAGAGTCTTATGCGCGATGCACTTGCCTACAAGCTGGGGCGCGACTTGGGACGATACGCTCCACGAACTAAATATTGTGAACTTGTGCTGAATGGGGCGTATCAGGGTGTTTATGTTTTGATCGAAAAAATCAAACGGGACAAGAACCGTGTCGATATTAATAAATTAGATCCAATCGAAATTTCAGGTGATGATCTCACCGGTGGATATATTATTAAGATTGACAAAGATACCGGCACAGGTGGAGAGGGATGGACTTCCGCTTTCAGACCTGCCGGACGCAGTGGTGATCAGACAATTTTATATCAATATGAATACCCCAAGTTTACTAACATTGTTGCGGAGCAAAGAGTCTACATTCAGCAATATATGACGGCTTTTGAGAATGCCCTGGCAGGAGATAATTTTAGAAATCCTGATCAGGGCTATGCGAAGTATATGGACGTTGATTCGTTCATCGACTATTTTATTGCCAACGAACTGAGTAAGAATGTAGATGCCTACAGGCTGAGCACATTTATGTACAAGAAGAAAGACTCTGATGGCGGTAAGTTATTTATGGGCCCCATCTGGGATTTTAATTTGGGATTCGGTAATGCGGACTATTGCACGAAAGGAAATCCGGAAGGATTTGTGATCCGGTTCAATGCCATTTGCAATCAGGATTATTGGCTGATTCCGTTTTGGTGGGATCGCCTATTTGAGGATGAAGCATTTCATGCGAAGGTAACGGCCCGATGGACGGCTTTGCGAAGCGACAAACTGCAGACGTCAAAGGTACTTGCTTATGTGGATTCAGTTACCACCGTACTGAATGCTGAATCACAGCAACGCAACTTCCAACGATGGCCTGTGTTAGGTCAATACGTCTGGCCGAATTATTATGTAGGACAAACATTTCAACAGGAAGTGGATTGGTTAAAAGTGTGGATTGAACAAAGACTCTCCTGGCTGGATGCCAACATTCCTAATCTCATCACCGAAGTTTCAGAGGAAAAACCATTTGAGTTTTCGGTTCGAGCTTACCCCAATCCGGCCAACTCTGATTTTAAATTTGAATACACGCTGGATAAACCGGGTGAAGTAGCAATCGAATTACTGGACGTGATGGGCAAGAAGGTGGACCACGCAATTAGAAAGCAAGAAACTTCAGGAATTCATACACTGGAAATAAAAGCCCATGATTATCCAAGTGGAATATATTATTACAAAATAAGATTGAATAATGGATCAATGGCAACCGGTAAAATTATCAAACAATAGATATAATAATATAAACGTTTCCATTATGAAAAGACAACTGCTGTTTTTAGTTTTTCTACCGATCACCAATTTTATTTTCGCGCAAAGCGGAAAGGTATATGATAACTTGTCGTTGCCGAGCAAGCTGCTGAAGGGCGATCGCAAGTATGCCATCTATCTGCCTCCCGATTATGAGACTTCTCAAAGAAGCTATCCGGTGTTATACCTGCTTCACGGTGGAGGCGATGATCAAACGGGATGGGTACAGTTTGGTGAAGTACAAAACATAACTGATAAAGCGATTGCCGAGGGGAAGGCAACGCCAATGATCATTGTGATGCCAGATGCGAATACCGGTCAGCGAGGATATTTTAATGATCCAAAGAACGAATGGCGTTACGAGGATTTCTTTTTCGATGAGTTCATGCCTTTCATTGAAAGCAAATACAGAATCAAGAAGGAAAAACGTTTTCGCGCGGTAGCCGGCCTGTCCATGGGTGGAGGTGGCTCATTCATGTACGCGCTCCATCATCCCGAATTATTTTCCAGTGCTTGTCCGCTCAGTGCATACATCGGGCCATTGAGTTTGGCGGAAGCGAAAGAGGGCTTTTGGAAAGACCGAACAAAAAACATGACAGACGAGGAGATCACGGCCTACCTGAAGAAGTACACCGCTCTTCCATTAATTGAGGCGATGCCAGACGATCAAAAGAAATCTGTTAGGTGGTACATCGATTGTGGTGATGATGATTTTCTGTTTGAAGGAAATTCATTGGCGCACATCGCGATGCGCAAAAAGGAAATTCCACACGAATTCAGAATCTATGATGGCGGCCACACATGGACCTATTGGAGAAGGGCTCTTCCAACTGTGTTGAGTTTTGTGTCGGATGGGTTTCATCAGTATTAATCATTAAATATTTCTATGACCTCCAAGCGATTCCTTTTTCTGTTAGTTGCATTCCTCAATGTTCAACTTATTTTCGCCCAACACAGCAATGGCTTTACAAAAGATGAAATAGCACGTTGGCAAAAACAGGCTAAATCGATTACGATCATCCGCGATACCTGGGGCATCCCACATGTGTATGGTAAAACCGATGCCGATGCTGTATTTGGTTTGTTGTATGCGCAGTGTGAAGATGACTTCGCGCGCGTAGAGATGAACTACATCGTTGCCGAAGGAAGGTTGGCCGAAGTGGAAGGCGAATCAAAAATTTATAATGACTTGAGGATGCGATTGTTTCAGGATACGTTGAAAGCGATTGCGTGGTATAAGAATGTTCCGCCTGACATGAAAAAGTTGATGATCGCTTTCGCGGATGGCGTCAACTATTTTATGTACACACATCCTGATAGTAAACCAAAGTTGTTGACTCGCTTCCAACCGTGGATGCCTTTGCTGTTTAGTGAAGGAAGTATTGGTGGAGACATTGAAGCTGTTTCACTAACAAAGCTGAAGGATTTTTATGGCGATGGCCGTGATGCATCTAATCTCGATGTCATGGAAATGGATGGAGGGGAAGGACTTCAACTTTATCCTGAACCAAAAGGCTCCAACGGATTTGCGATTGCTCCTTCCAGGAGTGCAACAGGAAATGCCTTGTTCTTGATTAATCCACATACGTCATTTTATTTTCGTCCTGAAGTGCATGCTGTGAGCGAAGAAGGTTTGAATGCTTATGGCGCTGTCACATGGGGACAATTCTTTGTTTACCAGGGATTCAATTCACATTGTGGCTGGATGCATACTTCTGGTCAGGCAGATGCCATTGATTTTTATAAAGAGACCATTGTGAAGCGCAATGATTCGATCTACTATACGTACGCGAATAAGTTGAAGCCTATGCCCCCCGAGAAGATTACGCTGGCCTATAAAAATGGAGATAAAACTTCTTACAAACAGTTTACCGTATATCATACTCAACACGGACCCATTATTTCAAAGCAAGGTGAGCAATGGATCAGCGTTCGAATGATGCAAGAGCCACTACGGGCCATCACGCAATCGTATCAACGCACCAAGTCCAACAGTTTTGATGATTTTAAAAATGTGATGGACTTGCGGACCAATACGTCAAACAATACCGTGTATGCCGATGACAAGGGGAACATAGCATACTGGCATGGCAACTTTGTTCCGAGAAGAAATACGTCATTTGATTGGAATGCGCCACTCGATGGAAGCGACCCGGAAACAGAATGGAAAGGTCTTCATACCGTAGAGGAAACAATTCATGTATATAATCCGGCAAGCGGTTGGGTACAGAATTGCAACTCAACACCTTTTACTTCATCGGGCACTAGCAGTCCTGATAGAAATAAATACCCCGCTTACATGGCCCCCGACTTTGAAAACCCTCGTGGCATCAATGCGGTGAGAGTGTTGAGCAGAGAGTCGTCTTTTACCTTGGATAAGTTAATTGCGGCAGCCTATGATCCTTATCTCTCTGCATTTGAGACTTTGGTTCCACCGTTGTTGCAAGCCTACGAATCCACAACCGATCAAACGATGCGAACTAAACTAAGTGAGCCCATGAGTTTAATTCGCCAGTGGGACAAAGGTTACTCGGAGACTTCCGTTCCAACATTATTGGCGATTGCCTGGGCAACGGAGTTGCGCGGAAAAATTGAGAATCAAATTCCGGAAAGAGCAGGACAACTGGATATAATTGATCTGATGGTAAAAACTTCCGCAGATGAGAAGTTAAAAGCTTTCTCAGTTATGATGAACCAACTGCAATCAGATTTTGGAACCTGGAAAATAGCGTGGGGTGAGGTCAACCGGTTTCAACGATTGACAGGAAAAATTATTGAAACCTATGATGATAGTAAACCAAGTGTTCCTGTTGCGTCAGCGTCAGCTTTCTGGGGATCGTTGGCCTCGTATGGAGCAAGAAAATATCCGGGCACCAAAAAAATATACGGCAACGGAGGGAATAGTTTTGTCGCTGTTGTTGAATTTGGAAAGAAGGTAAAAGCTAAATCTTTATTGGCAGGAGGAGAGAACAGCAATCCATCTTCTCCGCATTTCAATGATCAGGCCGCGATGTACGGCAAAGGGCAATTCAAAGATGTGTGGTATTACAAAGAAGATGTGACCAAAAATGCCGAACGGACATATCATCCGGGAGAAGTTAAGTGATACCTCACCTAGACTGTCTCAAAACATAGCTTGCTGTCAGGTTGAGCCTGTCGAAACCGAGTTTTGTTTAAAAATAGCCTTCGACAAGCTCAGGCTGACATAAGAACTCGATTTTTGAGATAGCGATATTTTAAAGTAGCGCGTCTAAACTGAACCTAAACGGGGTGAGGTGAACTACTAAATCTTTCCTCTTAAATGATAAGCCTTTGGATGTGTGAACGCCCGAATACCAGCGTGTGAAAGAGTTGATCCGATTCCTGAATCTTTTCTACCGCTCCAGGGAAGCGGAGCGCTGACTCTGTCGCAGCAATTCCAATAAGCGCTGCCTGTATTCAGTTGAGATAATATTTTCTGAGCCCGTTCATAACTCTTACTGTAAACAGAAGCGGTGAGTCCATACTCTGTGTCTGCCATAAGTTTAATTGCTTCCTGATCATCTTTCACTTTCATGATACCGATGATCGGACCAAATGACTCATCGCGCATCACTTTCATGTCGTTGGTAACGTTCACCAAAACAGTTGGCTCGAAGTAATAGCCTGAGCGATCCATTTTCTTTCCGCCCAACAAAATCTTGGCGCCTTTCTTTACGGCATCTGCAACCTGTTCTTCCAATACATGCAGTTGATCTTTTCGTGTAAGCGGTCCAATGTAAACTCCTGCATCGGTTGGTGAACCAATTTTGTAACTCGAAACTTCTTTCACAAACTCATCCACATACTGGTCGTACAATTTCTCATGAACATAAATACGTTCAACGGAGCAACAGCTTTGTCCATTGTTGTAGAAGGCTCCATCAGCAGTTCCCGCTACCAATGATTTTAAATCTTCAATGTCATCGGTCACATACAACGGATCTTTTCCACCCAACTCAAGCTGACAGGTAACCATCTTTGAGGCGACAGCAGAATAAATATGCTTTCCTGTTTTGTTTGATCCCGTAAAGAAGAAACCGTTGAACGGAAGACTTAAAAGTATTTCGCCCACGCTTCCGGTGCCGATTGCGATATAAAATACATGTTCAGGCACGCCAGCCTTCCTTAATAGTTTTTCGATTTCCAATCCTGTCAACGTGGCAAATTCTGAAGGTTTGTACATCACCGCATTGCCAGCCATTAGCGCGGGAACAAATGCGTTCACACCTACGAGGTAAGGATAGTTCCACGCTGAGATGTTGCAGATGACTCCAAGCGGTTCGTAAGAAATTCGTTCGCCAAGGTTTTCATCGCGTGTCATCCACTCATCGGCCAGATATTTTTCTCCATTCTTTGTCAGCCAGTCAATACGGGCAATAGCGCCATTCACTTCATTGCGTGATTGCTGAACAGGCTTTCCAACTTCGGAAGTGAGTATTGAGGCGAGTGATTCTATGTTCTCAGCCAACAGGTTTTTAAAATTTATCAGAACAGCGATGCGTTCCGCCAATGTTTTTTGATACCAACCTGATTGAGCTTGCTTCAACTCATTGAATTTGTTTTGAAGGGTTGAAGAGGTATCCTCAAAAATTGTTTTGATAATTTGTTCAGTTGCCGGATTGATGATGTTCATCTATAAAAAGATTAGAGTAATTTTTGACAAGCATTGATAAACGATTCCCTGATGTTTTTAACAAACGGACTTTGCTGATCGTTCATCCGTTCGGGATGCCATTGAACAAGACACAAATAACTTTTTTGTTCGGCATCGAGTTGATCGATCGATTCTACAATGCCATCCTGTGAAACACCACTCACAATTAATCCTTCACCCATTGCGTCAGCCGATTGATGATGATTGCTGTTTGTCTCTCCTGTCGATTCTCCAGTAATCTTACTTAGCCACGAACCCTTGGTAAGGTTGATTGTATGATAGCTGTCTTTTCCTTCTTTTGTTTTGGCGTGATTAACTCCTTCTTTTATCCAAACCGGAATATCGGGAATCAGCGTCCCTTTGCGAAACACATTATAGATCTGAAGTCCGCGACAGATTCCTAGCACCGGAATTCTATTCGCTTCGGTATGTTCCATCAACTTCATTTCAAACACATCGCGCGCTTCGCTGATATCGTCCTCGTGACAGAATTTGAGATACTCGGGCTTGTTATAAAATCGGGGATGCACATCCTCACCGCCTGTGAATAAAATTCCATGACATTTCGATGCATCGGATAGATTATTCGTTTTCTCACTTAACATGATCGTTTCTATCCCAGTGCCAAATGATTGAATCCAATTGGCGTAGTTACTGTACTTGCTGCAGTCAGTTACTCCAATGATGAGCTTCTTCATTACAACGCCTTCAGGTATAATTGTTTAAAGTCTTCGCGACTCACTGGTTTGGGATTATTAGGATGCGCAAAGTCGGCAATCGCAAGATCAGCCAGTGTTTCAATGTGCTCGGCCTTCACACCAATATCGCGCAGCTTATGTGGTATGTTAATTTTTGAATTCAGGTCGAACAGGAATTTCACCACCGCGTTACCATTCTCATCTTTCAATTCAAATGTCCGGGCCATTCGTCTGAACTTATCTTCACAACCCGCAATATTAAATTCCATCCCGTAAGGAATGTTCACAGCATTAGCTAATCCATGATGTGTATCCAGTAAAGAGGAGAGCGGATGCGCCAACGAATGCACAACACCCAAACCCTTTTGAAAAGCAATGGCACCCATCATAGAACCCATCATCATCTTGCTTCGCGATTCAAGATCGGGTTTATTTACAGCAGTCTCCAACGATTCGTTGATCAATCGCATGCCTTCCAATGCAATGCCTTCGCACAGTGGATGCGGCATCTTGGCGATGTAGGCCTCCATGTTGTGCGTGAGTGCATCCATGCCGGTGGCTGCTGTTACAAACGCTGGTAACTCATTGGTTAGCGTGGGATCAGCGAAAACGGTCCTGGCCAGCAATTTTGGCGAGAATAGTATTTTCTTTTGTTTGGTAATATCATCGGAGATAATAGCGCTTCTTCCAACCTCACTACCCGTGCCGGATGTTGTTGGTAATGTTACGAAATGCGGAACATCATTTGTGACATATACATCACCGCCAATCAAATCATCATACTTAAATAAGTCTTCACGATGATTTACGCGAAGCACGATGGCGCGTGCCACATCCAGGGCAGCGCCACCACCAACGCCAACAACAGAATCTCTTTTAGTTTGGTCCCAATGATCAGTCCCTTTATAGACGTCTGATTTCACCGGGTTCTTGTGGATGTCTTTAAACACCTCAACCGAAATTCCCTGAGATGCCAGTTGCTTGATAATTTCTTTAAAGAAGCCGAGCTCCGCCACGATAGGGTCTGTCACGACCAATGGCCTGAACAGTTGATGATTTTTCAAATATGCACCCAGCTCTTTGCTTGCTCCCGCTCCAAAGCGAATAGTCGTTGGAAAATTGTACTGATAAATTTTGTCGAAGGTCATATTATTTTTTAGCCCAAGATTCGCAGATAATTTAAACTTTGAACTGTAAATATAACCTGATATTCTGTGGCGAGTTAATTTGAACTGTTATTAAATAATTTCCATGTATCTCATCAATTCCCAATCGGTCACAACTTTAGCAAATTGTTTCCATTCCCATTCGCGCGTCAGGCAGAAGTGCTCCACGAATTTTTCTCCAAACAATTCTTTCGCTACCGATGACTCTTTCATTTTGGATGTGGCCTCGTGAAGATTTTTTGGAAGTGTGCCGTGAGATACATCATGATAGCCATTTCCAACGGTGGCGTCCTGTAATTTTAATTTGTGTTTGATACCATATAGTCCTGACGCCAAACAGGCCGACATGGCGAGATATGGATTGCTATCTGATCCTACCACTCTGGTTTCAAGTCGTGATGATTTTTTACTGCCGGGTAATGCCCTGAGTGCAACTGTTCGATTGTCGAGCGCCCACGTGATCGTTGTTGGAGCCCACGCGCCTTCCACTAATCTTTTGTAACTGTTAATGGTGGGTGCATACATCGGCAACACATGAGGCAGGCAGTACAATTGCCCGGCAATATAATGCTGCATCAACTCACTCATTTTGCTGGAAGCTTTCTCATCGTAAAAGAGATTTTGTTTTTTCTCTTTGTCCCACAGACTTTGATGAACGTGTCCACTGCAACCGGGGAGATCCGCATTCCATTTGGCCATGAAGGTGGCAAGTATGCCGTGGCGGTAAGCAATTTCTTTTACCGAAGTTTTGAACAACACCGCGCGATCAGCCGCTTCGAGAATATCACTGTGTGTAATTGCGGCTTCGTACGTGCCGGGCCCGGTTTCGGTGTGAAGCCCTTCGATGGGAACGTCAAACTTTGATATCAATTCGAAGAGATCAGTGAAGAACGGATTTTGCAACGAAGTTCTGAGAATGGAATAGCCAAACATTCCGGGCGTCAATGGCTTCAGTTGTCTGAAATCTTTTTCGTGGATGCTCTCCGGTGTCTCTTTGAAGTTGAACCATTCAAACTCTTGCGAGAACGTGGCACTGAAACCTTCTTTCTCCGCCTGACTTTTTATCTTCTTTAATAATTGGCGCGGGCAATAGTTGGCGGGTTGATTGTCTTTTTCGATAAACTCTCCAAGAAAAAAAGGAACATCTTCTTCCCACGGTATTTGCCGGAATGTATTCAGATCAAGTTTTGCATTGGCATCGGGATAACCGGAATGCCAGCCTGTTACTTTACCATTGTCGTAGGCAACATCATTGGCATCCCATCCAAAGATCACATCGCAAAAACCCAGATTGCCTTCCACAACGAATAGAAATTTTTCTACCGAGATGTATTTTCCCCGAAGGATTCCATCAATATCTGTCACCGCGAGTTTTACTTTGCCTGATGGGTGACTGCGGACAAGCTCAAGAATTTCTTCGGTGGTCATATTATCTTTTTGTTAAATCCTATTTCTGGGAAAGAAAGCTGATCAATCTTTCAATCTCACAAAAATTTTAAACAATACAAAAGCTATTGTCATCAGTATCAAGAAGGTGACGGCTAATTGCCAGTAATAATACGTCATGGCGATGGCCGAGAAAGATGCAATCACTAATGCCAATAATGGAGTGATTGGGAAAAATGGAACTTTGAAAGGTCTCGATGCCGTTGGTTCTTTTCTTCTAAAGGCAAATAAGGATAACATCGAAATGATGTAAAGAATCAACGCAGCAAAAACGGAGATGGTAATGATGACGCTTGCCTTGCCTGTCAACAAGGCGATCACACCAATCACCATGTTACCGATCAATGCGGCATGCGGAGTTTGAAAGCGCGGATGAATTTTTCCAAATACCGCAGGGATGTAGTTCACTCGCCCCAATTCAAATGTTGCGCGACCAGCGGCCAATACCAATCCATGAAAAGAGGCGATCATTCCAAGTATACCCAACGCCACGACTGCCTGAAAGGCGAAGCTTTGTTCCGTGACAATTCTTCTTAACACCAATGGCAACGGTGAATCTGAAACATTACCTGCTTCATCCATCACAACACTTTCCCAACCATTTACTCCAATCGAAAAAACAAACGTAACAACGAAGGCAACCAACAATGTTGTCATAGCCGAACCGAATCCGCGGGCCAGTTCGCGCTGCGGATTAATTGTTTCTTCCGCGAGATTGGCTACACCTTCTATACCCAAGAAACACCAGATGGCAAACGGAATAGCAGCAAAGCTTCCGATCCATCCATTAGGGTAAGCGTTTTCAGCGAGGTTAGACAGCTTGACGTTTGGCAATGTTACGATCGCAAATAAAATCAAACCGGCCAGCGCAACTACCGTGACGATCAATTCAAATGAGGCAGCTGCTTTTACGCCATATATATTGAGTGAAGTAAAAACAACATAGCAGCCAACAGCAAAAACCAAAATCGGAACCTGAGGAATCAAAAGATTAAAGTAGGTGCCAATGGCTATCGCGATGGCCGGAGGTGCGAAAATAAATTCAATGGCCTGTGCAATTCCCACGATGAAGCCAACATTTTTACCCAGCGCGCGATTAGCATAATCAAAGGCGCCACCTGCTTTGGGTATGGCGCAGGCAAGTTCGGCATAACTCAGGCTGAAGGTTACGTACATGATCACAATGAAGAATGCAGCGATGGCCATCCCAAGCGTTCCACCTTCTTGCAATCCAAGGTTCCACCCAAAGTACATGCCGGAAATAACATAGCCCACGCCAAGTCCCCAGAGCATGGTAGGAGTGAGGGACTTTTTCAGTTGCGACATGTTCGATAGATTAGAGTTACAATATATAAAATAGTAGTGTGGAACTGATTTGAATTCTATAATTTCCAATAACAGTTTCTCAAGCAGACATCGATGCCATGGGTCATGCCAACAATGTGGTGTATTTGCGTTGGGTACAGGAAGTAGCCGAAGCACATTGGCTAACGGCTGCTCCCTTGGAATTGCGATCGAAATATTTGTGGGTGGTACTTCGACACGAGATTGATTATGTAAGTCCCGCTGTTGCGAACGACAACTTGATAGGCACTACCTGGGTGGAGTTGCCCGATGGAGCAAGATCAACAAGGCATGTTGAGATTTTTAATCAGACTACGAATAAGCTTTGAGCGAGAGCAAAAACGATGTGGTGTCTTCTTTCGGCAGTTAACATGCGACCGAAGCGAGTGGAGAAGGATATAACCGATATTTTTTGTTGAGCGTGACTCAATACTTCAAAATATCATTGAGCGTTTTCACCGCACGCTGAAGTTTAACTATCTTAATACTTCCAGGTTTTCTAACCAATCGATCTTTGGAAACGGATCTAATATGAAACACCAACATCTCCGATTCGTTTTGAAGTCCGTTTGAAGTTGTGGGAGACAAAAGGATTCAAATCGGCAGCCAAATCCCAACATACTTCATTTTTCCAGCTGCCTGAGGTAGTCTTCTAGACCTTGTTCAGCCATCCGCAGAATATCTTTATCAGCGGATGCTTGCTGATAGGATTCGATGTACTCCATTTTATTCAGATGCTGGAGGTATAGCCGAAGCGCAGTTTCAATCAGTTTGTTTTTTGGCAACGAAAGAGCATTGGCTTTATCTGTTAGTTCTTGAAGGAGGCTGTCGGGGAGTGTGCTTGTGAGTGTTGCCATATTGTACTTTTAAAGCACAATTATAAAACATATTTATACTATAAAAATGGTTTAAATCGCTCAAAAAAATGAGCCTGTTAGTTGCACTTAACTTTTCATCGAATCCACGGTTGCTCTTGCAAGCTCAGGTACGAGCTTTTGCTTACCCGCTTTGAAAGAATGATCGGCTGCTTCGAATTTGATGAGCGTGGCAGAAGTGAGTTCGGCACATACGGTCTCCATCAAGTCGATCTGTGCCAATGCATCTCTCGTTCCCTGAAGAAACAGCATCGGAAATTTTATAAGCTTGAGATGTGCTGCGCGATCGATCGATGGCTTGCCCGCTGCATGCAAGGGAAAACCATAAAATATAATTCCCTTTACAAAGGGCGGACTCTCTTTTGAAAGTTTCTGTGACGACATTCTTCCGCCAAACGATTTGCCCGAAACATACAACGGAAGTTTAGGAAACAACTCATGCGTTTTCTCCATCATCACGCTCACGGTCTTCTCCGCAATAGCCGGTGGGTCGGGTCTTCCTTTTTTATGTTCCATGAAAGGAAAGTTGTAGCGGACCACCGCCACGTTGAGTGCCACTAACTCTGCCGACAATTCTTCCATGAACAGGTGCATCATATTCGCACCGGCACCATGTGCCAGCAGTAACACAGCTTTCGGATGATCTGGGGTAGCCACAAGTGCGGAAACACTTCCAATACTTTCTGAAATGGCAACGGATATTTTCTTAACAGGCGCAGACATGTTGTAAATCGTTGAGAAAATATAGGGATTAAAATCATCACATGCGCAACTCTCATGACATGCGCCTAATAAGTTTTGATGGAGGGAAGAGTTGGATTTACTATTTTTAAGTATCCAACTTATAAAATCATGCTTCACTCAAAACAATTAAAAGACAATCCTTCACTGTTTGTGTTCCTGCCCATCTTTTATACTGTTTGGTCAGATGCTGTGCTCACACCCAGTGAAATATCAACCATTGAAGGATTGGTGAACAGCCAGGCGTGGCTGACCGACAGTGAAAAAACTTTTTTATTGTCGCAGCTCAATCCATCTACACCGCCCACGCCCGATGAACTCATCGATTGGCGAGAGGCAATTAAAAAAGTGGCGGGAGATACAGGTGCAAAAGATAGTCTGGTGGAGTTGGGTATGAAGCTGGTCGCTCAACATGCAAATGGCACTGTTAAAGATGAACTGATAAAAGCCAAACATTCTCTATCCAACATCGAACACACATTGGGGTTCATCAGTCACGAAGCATCGTTCAATTTTCAATCGGGCAGCCGCACTACCATAACATCACAACAATCCACACAAAAAACATTTGATGTTGATACGCTTGCCAAACTGCTGGACGGACCACAGGCAGATATCATTCGCAAAGTAAAGACGATCATCTCAGATCCGGAATTTCAGTACGTAAGTCCTGGTGATCTTACCTTATACAGAGAAAAAGTTTTGCAATGGTGCCGCATGCTGGCCGATCAGGGATTTGGAGCGATGGCCTATCCGAAAGAATATGGCGGGCAGGGCGACATGGCCAGCTACTTCGCCATTATGGAAGCACTGAGTTATCACGACCTGAGTTTGGTGATCAAGTTTGGCGTGCAGTTTGGGCTGTGGGGTATGAGCGTTTATTTTCTGGGCACGGAGAAGCATCATAAAAAATATTTGAAAGACATTGGCACGCTTGCCTTGCCGGGATGCTTCGCCATGACGGAGACACATCACGGGTCAAACGTGAAAGGCATTGAGACAACAGCCACGTATCATCACGCCACAAAAACCATTGTGATTCATACGCCACATGACGCTGCCAAAAAAGAATACATCGGCAATGCGGCCTGTCACGGACAAGCGGCCACCGTGTTTGCCAAATTAATGTTGGATGGTAAAGATTATGGCGTCAGCGCATTTGTTGTTCCGTTGCGCGATAAGAATGGAAAGACGTTGCCGGGCATCACCATGGAAGACTGCGGACGAAAGATGGGATTGAATGGAGTTGACAATGGAAAGATTCATTTCAACCAGGTGACCATTCCCAAAGACAATATGCTGGATAAGTTTGCCAGCATCACCGATGATGGAAAGTTTGCGAGTCCCATCTCCAGTGACAACCGAAGATTCTTTACCATGTTGGGAACATTGGTGGGAGGACGCATTGGAATTCCACGATCAGGTTTGAGTGCGGTGAAGTCGGGGTTAACGATTGCTATTCGATACGGTGACCAGCGCAGACAATTTGGTCCCGAAGGTGGAACTGAAGTTCCGATTTTGAATTATCGAACACATCAAAGAAGATTGATGCCGCTGCTGGCGAATGCCTATGCACTTCACTTTTCATTGAACTATCTCACCGAGCGCTTCTTAAAACGCAAAGAGGAAGACATGCAGGAGATTGAAGCACTGGCTGCGGGCCTTAAATCATTTGCTACGTGGAACACCACCGCCACGTTGCAGGAGTGCCGCGAGTGTTGTGGTGGCAAAGGTTTTCTTTCTGAAAACAGAATTGAAGTACTTAAGAATGATACCGATGTGTACACCACGTTTGAAGGCGACAACACCGTGCTGATGCAATTGGTGGCGAAGAGCAGACTCACGGAATTCAAACAGGAGTTTGCCAACATGAATGTGTTTGGCATTTTAAATTATGTGGCCGATCAGGCCAAGACCTCGTTGTCTGAATTGAATCCCCTCATCGTGCGCAATACCGATGAGGAGCACTTGCTGGATCCGGAGTTTCAGTTGAATGCCTTTAAATATCGTGAGCGCCATATTTTGGTAACAGCTGCTAAGCGCCTGAGGCGGCACATCAGCGAAGGCATGGATTCATTCGATGCCTTCAATGTTAGTCAGCATCATTTGGTGCAGGTGGGATTTGCCTACATTGAGCGAATCATACTGGAGCAGTTCATGTTGCAGATTGACCGGACGAAAGATGCGGGATGCAAGGCCGTGCTGAAGCGACTGTGCGACCTGTTTGCGTTGTCGCAGATCGAGAAGAACAAAGGCTGGTACCTGGAATCGGGTTATATGGAAGGAGTGAAGACGAAGGCCATACGCAAGCTCATGAATCAACTTTGCTGGGATGTGCGGCAAGAGGCAGTGCCGCTGGTAAATGCATTTAATATACCCGATGTCTGTTTGGCTGCGCCCATTGCGGTGGGGTGAAATTTTATACGAGAAATATTAATGATTAGTTGGAGGTTGTGGCGCATACCCGAACAGCTTACGTAAATCCGGGCAAATTTGTACTTTTGATTTATGGATATTAAGAATAAGCTAAGAAACAATCTGATCAGGAAGATTCAGCAGCTTTCCACAGATAAGCTTACTGAAATTACTAACCTGTTGAGCAAAATTGAGAATCAGTTCAAGTCTAAGGACAAGACATTGAAGTTAGCAGGAACATGGAAAGACTTGGATAAGGATGTGTTCGATGAACTGACGGTAAAGCTCCATGACAATAGAACCAATGACCGACAAATTGATTCACTGTGACAGAGGTTCTCGTTGACACCGATATTTTATCATTCTATTTTAAAGGAGATACAAAAGTGGTTGAACGATTTCAGGACTACTTGAAGGACTTTGATCAGATTAATATTTCAATAGTCACCTACTTCGAAGTCTTGGGTGGGCTTAACTTCAAAAGTGCCGATAAGCAAATTCAGAATTTTGAAGAATTTGTAACCAACAATAACATAATTCATATTTCGGAAGCATCCGCTAAAATATCTGCGGACATCTATGCAGACTTAAGAAAACGTGGAATTACTGTCGGGACGTCTGACCTTTTGATCGCTGGGGTTGCCATTGAGAATAGTTTAACCTTAGTGACAAACAATGAAAAGCATTATGAACCAATTCAAAGACTTCGTGTCGAGAACTGGCGGAAGTAGGGCCCCCGTGATAGCTAATGTTTGCGCAATGGTGGGTCTGACACTAAAGATTTTCAGCAAGTTTTAAAATGAAATTACTCGGACACGCAATTTTTTTGATGCTTCAACTTTCCGTGTGCGGGCAAAATCAAAAGCGATCGATTAAAAAAATAAAGCAATTATTGGACAACTACACCAAACAAAATGAAAGTTCTGACTCTGAGGATAACAAGATAGAAATGCAACAAGCATTAAAGGCGCTTCAGGTATGTGATTCGAAATATTTTTCGGTGTTGATTGATGATAGTTGGATGTTGTGCACAATTGCTTCGGGATAATGGAGTTAGGTAAAAAAATTAGAATCTATATCAGCGACAACCCGGAGTCAAAAGTATTTTTTATACTTGGCCTCATTGCGACAATCGCTGTGCAGTTTGTCATTTATAATCGGTACAGAGACACAATTGATTTTTTTGACAAGTTTGAGAAAAAAGAAATTAAGAATGAGATAGTAACAAATATTAGAACACGGCCATTCCTGCCAGGCCGTGGGACATTTCGGACAATTGAAACTAATAGGGACGACAAAGAAGAATATCCAATTCTCCTGACCGGTGAAACCGATTATGATTCGGAAACGGTAATTGATTCTGGGGCGATAATATATAAAGAGTCAAACTCAAGAGAATTTAGCCTCACCAAGGACGGCAAAGGATATAAATTCCGACTGATGAATATTCAGAACCAAATGCTAATATTCATGGCATTAGCATTTTTAGGGACAGTTGGCGTGACGGTTTTTATGACTGTTATGACGACATTGAAGAAAAGTACGAGTTGAAGCAACGTATTTCAGTGAGCAAGATCAGAGTTGTGTTGCAGTTTTTGTTTCTTAATTTAGTCCGGTAACGCGGGAAATTCTGCCGCAGGTCCTGCTTGTTATAGCCGATCGCTATTTAACAAAGACTCGCATGCAATTATGCACTCACGTTGTTTGCAATTATCTCCTACATTACAGCAATGATTTAAGAAATGGGACTTCTAGACTTTTGGACTGAGACAATCGGAATTGATCCGGGCACCTATAATTTAAGATTATTAAAGGGCGACAAACTGATCTTTAACGAACGGACTCAGATATCTTTTGATACAATTAGTAATAAAATCTCAGGCTTCGGTGACCAATTAAGAAATACTACAAGTGATGTGACCATTAAGCCGGTACATTATGCCATTTGTGACTTTCATGCATTTGAAATGCTTCTGCGTGCTGCAACCAAGAAGGGGCTTAATTCAAATTCATTTCTTCCGAAGTCGCTTATTTCATTTTGGTGTATCCCGACCAACACTACAGAAGTGGAAAAGAGAGCTTATAGGGACTCAGGCGAACACGCTAATTCTAAAGAGGTATACATGATTCATCAAAGTTGTTGCACAGCTATTGGACTGAGCATCTTATTAGAAAAAAAGAACTTCGTTATAATAGATTTTAGCTCTAGCAAAATTGAAACGACAATTTTCTCTGACGGTCGACCATTATCTGTTGGAGTTTTTAGAATGGGCACTTGGCAAATCTTTCGGTTAATTAGAAATCATATTCTTCGCAAATACAGGATTGATTTATCAGACAAAGAAATTATGGATCTTTTGGGTGACATGAATGGCATAAAATTGAATGGTGAATTGAAAGTTCAGTACACCATAATTACAACTAGCGAAATCAACGAATTATTGGCTAGCTATTTTAATTTGGTCAATGACGACATTCTTGAGACTTTTGAACGCATCAGCGATGATAGTAATATCAATAAGATACTTTTCAATGGAGTTTATTTCACAGGTGGTGGGTCGACTATTGAATATTTAAGAAAACAAATTAAACTTGATGATAGGATTACGATTAACGTCAGTCAGACACCGCTGCTGGATAATATAAATGGACTGAAGATTGTAATGAAGGAAAAGGAGAAGTACAGAAATTACATTATGACATAGCAACTGCGCCTCAACACAATGTTCTGCAATGGCAAGGTTCATAGTAAATTTGTAACAATTGAACATAAAAAATATGAGAAAGATAATTTCATTTATGCACATGTCGCTTGATGGCTTTGTAGCAGGACCGAACGGAGAGATGGACTGGATTAAAGTAGACCAGGAAATTTTTGACTATGTGGAGAAACGAATAAGCGAAGGCGACACAGCGCTGTATGGACGCGTAACCTATCAGATGATGGAGAGTTACTGGCCTACTGCTGCCGATCAGCCATCCGCTTCCAAACATGACATCGAACACTCGAAGTGGTATAAGAACGTTCGCAAAGTGGTGTTATCCAAAACAATGAATCCCGCTGGCCCGACCAACATAATCATTGTCAGCGACAACCTTGCGGATAGATTGAATGAAATAAAACGACAGTCCGGAAGTGACATCCTTCTTTTTGGTAGCCCTCGCGCAACGCACTCGCTTATTCAACAAAACTTAATTGACGGCTACTGGATTTTTGTCAACCCCATTATTCTCGGGCGAGGTATTCCATTGTTCGCGGATGTGAAAGAAAAAATAAAACTAAAACTATTGACGACCCGCCCGTTTACGTGTGGCGTAACAGAATTAAATTATATCGTGGATAAGTAGTCGTTGAATAGAGTTACAACGGCAACCGAAAGTCCTGGTCATCGTTCAAACGGAAAGTCTTTAGTTTTCATGCATCTCGTTAGAAAAAACTAAGGGCAGGAGACGACAGCAATGGACAGGACATCTAAAATGATTCAACCAACTTCTTTAACAACTGACCGGCTCATAGTCGAGCCGTTGACGCAGCGCCACAGCAACTTTATTTTTGAACTGGTTAATACCGAAGGCTGGATAACCTACATCGGAGACCGACATGTAAATTCACCGGCTGACGCAACAGCGTACATTCAAAAGATTCTCTCCAATCCAAATATTGTTTATTGGGTGGTGAGCCGTAAAGAAGATGCGACACCAATCGGCATCGTTACTTTTATAAAGCGCGACTATCTGCAGCATCCTGATATTGGTTTCGCTTTTCTTCCCAATGTTTCGAACAACGGCTATGCCTTTGAAGCCACCAGTGCCGTGTTAAATAGTTTAAGAGTGAGTAACGCTTTTGAGAATATACTCGCCACCACTATTCCGGAAAACAAAAACTCAATAAAACTTTTGAATAAGCTGGGCTTGTATTTTGAAAGAGAAATAGACGTGAACCAGGAAATATTACACATCTATGGCGCTTCTGCCGATGCGCTATCCATTAACACGCTTGTCAAAACTTTTTTTGGAATTTTCACTAGCAAAAATAATCGCCAGCAAGACTGGAACCTGATACACAGCATCTGCATTCCGGAAGCCCTCATTATTAAGGTGACTGATACGGAACGCGCTTCTTATAACCTTACGTCCTTCATTGAACCCAGACGGAAAATACTAACTGACGGCACGCTCACGGAATTTGAAGAGTTCGAAATCTCAGAGCAAACAAAAATAATTGGCAGTATTGCCCATCGATATTCTCACTACCAAAAGAATGCAGTTGCGGAAGGAAAATCGTTTTCACAACGAGGTCACAAATTTTTTCAGTTTATGAAAACTAAAGAAGGATGGAGGATAACATCTGTTATCTGGCAAGATGAATAGTGGTAGTTAACAACTCTTGTTCAAACTCATCCTCCTCTCAATACATCTTCCAACTTATAAAATACTTTAAGTCCTCGCTCTTTGGCAATCTTCACGTCCTGATCGGCACCTTTTGATTCACCTTCTAATCGCAAAACGGCATCGCACTTGGTTAGCAAGCGTTCGGCAACAGGATAAGCAATTTCGGTATACGGTTCGTCACCTGGTTTCTTAGAGCCTGCTTCGCGCAGCAAGGGCAGCGCCACCCATTCGCCAATCATGGGAATATGACCCGCGCGAAAAAGCGGAAGCGCTACTTCTTCTAATTTTCTCAAATTCTTTTCCATCAGAGCGGGGTCGTCCTGAGTGCCACTTCGGTAAGGGCCGGCAATTAAAATTAACATGTGTTGTTTGTTTTGTTGATGCAAAGCAACGCGTTGTGAAAAGGAATGTCCTTAAGGTACATTAAGAAATTACTTCTTCAGCATATTTTTTCGGATCACGCTTAGAAACTCTGGCGTGATGCCGAGGTAAGAAGCAATTTGTTTAAGCGGAATGCGCTCCATTACCAGCGGATATTTTTTCACAAAGCTTTGATAGCGCTCTTCTGCTGGCTTCGATAAGTTTTCGATTACCCGGAGTTGCTCGCGTATGTAGGCGTTTTGCATAATGATCCGGAAGAATCGTTCGAATTTCGGAAGCGTGGTGTACAGTATATCGAGGTCCGATTTCTTTAGCTCCATGATCGTACTTTCTTCCAGAGCATCGATGTTTAACATGGCTGGTTTTTCCAATGCAAAGGCATGCATGTCGGTCACCCACCAATCCTGCAAGGCAAACATGATCATGCTTTCATTGCCTTTGTCATCCGAATAGTAAGCTCTTAACGCTCCCGCCTGAACATACGTAATCACCGGGCAATTGTCGCCAGCCTGCAATAAAGACTCTTTTCGTTTTATCGTTCGAACGGTAAGCAACGAGGTGAAGTAATCCGCCTCGTGTTTTTCGAGTGGAATGTGTTTGTGAATGTTTGCCAGAATTTGAGAGTACTGCATGCCCTGCTGCTTACGCGATCGTTTTAAAGAAATTGGCTTCGAAATATCACCAAATAAAAAGCTAGGAACAAATAGGGTTTTTACTAAATTTGAAAACGTAGTCATCACCGCATGTCATGAAACGCCTGATCTTCATCTTTATAATTGCCCTGGGGTGTTCCAAGTCCGACATAAAACCTTCGGAAGCGCTGGTGGGCAACTGGTCATTTAAGTCGCCCAGTATAGCCGGTGATTTCACCATCGCCAACACACCAAATGGCTATAGCTTGCAGGCGGGCGGAAAATTCAGCATCAACGGAAAGAGCTTTACCTGCGATCAATTTTGGATTCCACTGAGAAGCGCCACGCATGTTGATATTTATTTGGGAAGCCCCATGATCAACAACGAACGCGAGGCCATGTTGATATTTAGCATCAATCCTTCCGGCTTACCGAATATCGTATTACAACCTTCCGATGTCTTCTACGAACTAAAGTCGGGGAGTGGCCTGGTTCGTGTCAAAGAAGAGTTTGTCTTGCAGAAGAAGTAGCCCTCACATTCTGTTCTGCTCAAGTGTAGACCAAACAAGTGTTTTCGAATAAGCTTGTGTGTCCATTTCATTTGGAAATATGCCCCCAACTTCGGTAGGATATTTTATCTTTTAACAGAAAAAATCTGGCGACAATAAAAATTGTTGAGCAAACATAAACAGCGACTTGATCTTTAGGGTTTAATCTTTAATTTTAAGAGTATTGATAGTGGTGTTCATGCGGAGATTTCTACTCTTTTTTTTCAGTCTGGCATTCATAGGCAACCTTGCCGCTCAGGAGCGTGTTACCGGCAAGGTAAAATCAGCAGCAGATAATAGTGGACTTCCCGGAGTAAACGTAGTGATCAAGGGAACATCACAAGGTACCATCACCGACCTCGAAGGCCAATTTTCCATTGAAGTATCCACGGGCGCTACACTTCAATTTTCTTTTGTGGGATACAAATCGCAGGAGATTGTATATGCCGGGCAAACCAATATTTCCATAGCACTTGAAGAGCAAGCGCGGGAATTGGGTGAGGTGATTGTGGTCGGTTATTCCTCTGTTGAAAAAAGAGACATTACCGGAGCGGTGACAACGGTGAATGCCGAGAAGCTGAAGGGAATATCATTCAACGGTCTCGATCAGGCATTACAAGGTCAGGCAGCCGGTGTGCAGGTCACGCAATCTTCGGGCACCCCGGGTGGAGGTGTTTCGGTGCGAATTCGTGGCGTAACGTCCATTAGTGCAGGAAACACTCCTTTATATGTTATCGATGGCATTCCGGTAGAGACAGGTGGATTGTCTTCGCGAAGTTTTGGAGGACAGAATGACAACGCACTTTCGCTCATCAATCCAAACGACATTGAGAGCTACAACATCCTTTCCGATGCTTCCGCGAAAGCGTTGTACGGATCACGCGCTTCCAATGGTGTGGTGGTGATTACGACCAAACGAGGCAAAAATGCGAGCGCAAAAATTACATTTGATGTTCAGCGAGGAATTGTTGATCCCGTAAGGACGCTTAAGTTATTGAACTCAACTCAGCTACTGGAACTGCAACGCGAGGCGGTCACCAATGCCGGACAAAATCCCGATGCCCTTGGTTTAATTCCAGGTGTAACAGATGCCGTCAATACCAACTGGCAAGATGAAGTTCTTCGAACGGGTATCATGCAACAATATCAACTGTCGGCAACAGGTGGAGACGACAACACCAAATACTATATCAGCGGAAGCTTTCGCGAAGAAGAAGGCGTTCAGATCAATAATAAATTTCAGCGCGGCAGCATGACCATCAATCTCGATCAGAAACTGACTCCCAAACTTTCGATTGCCACCAACATGACAATATCGCGCGCGCTTAATAAACGGGTAAAGGGAGATAATTTCCTGGATGGTGTTTATTCAGGTGCGGTGAAAAGCTTGCCCTACTTCACGCCCTATGATGAACAAGGTAATTTAGTGGGCCCCTCGTCACCCTTGTATGCAGCATTTCCAAACTTCAATCCCGTTGCTCAGGCACTGTTGCCACGCTTCAATACGATAACGGTTAAAGCGCTCGGCAATGTGAACGCTACTTATCAGTTCAATCCAAACCTGAAACTGAAAGCACAGGCGAGTTTGGATTATAATAACGTAACAGAAGATCAATACGAATCGTCACAAACTGCTATCGGTGGCTACCTGCCTAGCATTGGTGGACAAGGTTATGGTGTGTTCAGCGCCAGCACGTTTACCAATCTTGATTCATACGTTACGCTGTCTTATAATAAAGAGCTGGCACCGAAGCATAAGATAAGCGCCATTCTTGGATCAGAACTTTATCAGAACAACGGCATCAGTGGTAATCTTCAGGGCCGCTTATTTCCAAGCGATGACTTTACGTATATCACCTCGGCAGGAATTGTAGATGCGGGATCATCATTGCGCGAACCGTCTCACAGCATCTTATCTTTTTTCGGTGAGTCGCGATATGATTATGACGACAGAATTCTGGTAACAGCAAGCATGCGAACCGATGGCTCGTCCAACTTTGGTAAGAACCACCGTTTCGGATATTTCCCTTCTCTATCAGCAGCGTGGCGGATTTCACAGGAGAAATTCTTTCCATCTACGTTTGTGAATGATTTAAAATTAAGATCGAGCATTGGCCTTACGGGAAATGAAAGAATAGGTGCTTTTAATTTTCTGGGTACGTGGGGGCAATCTACCTACAGCGGCACTTCAGGCGTAACACCCAACAATGTGCCTAATCCTAATATCAAATGGGAAACCACGCGTGAGCTAAATGTTGGTATTGACATTGGCATGTGGGAAGGAAGAATTCAATCTACGATCAACACGTATTATAATAAGACCAGTGACCTGTTGCTTACGCGTCCTTATCCTTTAACGACTGGCTTCGGAGGAATTGCCGATAACATCGGTGAAATGGAAAACAAGGGAATTGAGTTGAGCGTCACATCAGTAAACATTGACAAAGCATTGCGTTGGACAACTACGTTGAACATGTCTAAGAACGTAAATAAGATCTTGTTCCTGGCAGATTCCATTCCGCTTTATCGAGGTTACAGCGGTGAAGGTGTGGATGGAACGAACATCATAAAGCAAGGCCAGCCTCTTGGATCATTCTGGGGACTGAATTACCTGGGCGTAAATCCAGCAACGGGCAATGCCATGTATGAAGACCGTAACAAAGACGGGTTAATTAACAACTCGGATGCGATGGTGATTGGCAATGCGCAGCCCAAATTCATTGGAGGTATTACCAACCAGTTTCAATATGGAAGATTTGATCTGTCGGTCTTCTTTAATTTTTCAGTGGGCAACAAGGTGTTAAATTTTTCAAAGTCCGCACTCGTCAACATGGGCGCAGATATTCACACCAACCAATCCATCGATGCTTTGAGAAGATGGCAAAAGCCGGGAGATATCACGGACATACCGAAATATGAATTAGGTAGTACACTCAATAACTTGCTCAGCAATCGCCTGCTGGAAGATGCTTCCTATCTGCGATTGAAGAATGTTAGTTTTGGATATAGTTTGCCTGCGCGCATCATCGACCGGCTGAAGCTCAATCAGCTTCGCGTTTACGCATCGGCCACCAACTTGTGGACGCTGACCAAATACACTGGTTCAGATCCCGAGGTGAGCACATTGGATGGATCGACAGCAGCGCAGGGCATTGACTTTTTTACATTGCCACAGGTGAGAACAATTTCAGTAGGAATAAACGTGACGTTGAAATGAGGAAGCTGACGATCATCTCTACTTTTGCGTTCGTGTTGATCAGCACGTCTTGTTCCAATTTGCTGGAGCCTAAGCCGATTGACTTGCTCACCGATGATGTAGTGTTGAACGAACCAAAGGACGTTCCCAACGTGGAGCTCGGTTTGTACAGTGCATTCCGAAACATTGTTCCGGCTACCGTTATAGCAGGCGATGCCACTGCCGACATGCTGATACACAATGGCACGTTCACGCAATATCGTGAGCTAGGCACCAAGCAGA
Organism: Cyclobacteriaceae bacterium; assembly: GCA_044222145.1. Classification (GTDB taxonomy): domain Bacteria; phylum Bacteroidota; class Bacteroidia; order Cytophagales; family Cyclobacteriaceae; genus ELB16-189. The sequence continues at coordinate 841 of JBGANU010000032.1, read as the reverse complement.
TCACATCAGCGAATGCTTCGGTGGCTGCACTTTGGAGTAGCATTTATAATACGGTATACATTGCCAACTTTATCCTGGAAAGATTGCCGACAGTTCCCGGTGTCAAGTCTACAGACTTGAACAGAGTAATGGCCACGGCACATTTTATTCGCGGCTATGCTTACTTTGTAGCGATCAATTCATTCGGAGGTGTTCCCAAAGTAACGGAGACTACTATTGATGCCAACCGGAACATCGGCCGCACTTCTAAAGATGAGATGGCTGCATTTGTTTTAGATGATCTTACACAAGCCTTAGGAAAGCTGCCAGCCGATCCATCAAGCCCTGCTTATGCTGGCGAGTTTGCGGTCCGTGGAATGCTAGCGAAATATTATCTCTATCAAAAAGATTTTGCAAAGGCTGAACAATACGCCTCGGATGTGATCGCTTCGAATAATTATATTCTGGAGCCTGAGTATGAAACGCTTGTAAAAAAAGATTTTACGAAAGAAGCCATACTGGAAGTTGGCTATACACTGACAGACGATCCGGGCACCAACGGAAATATTGGGTTGAATAATTTATTCGTAGGACGCAGAGAAATCATTCCTTCCAACCAATTGATCGTGGCGTTATCTTCAAAAGAGTCGGGCGACCGGTTTACCTCCATCTCTTTTGATGTGAACCAGTTGAAGGGAAATGACAATGGTTGGTCAGTAGCAAAGTATGGCACACCTGATCAGGATAATAATAATGTGGTGGCCTTGCGATTGGGTGAGATATATCTGATTCGTGCAGAGGCGCGCGCGCAACAAGGCAAGGTGACGGGTACAGGAAGTGCGCAGGAAGATATTAATGCATT
>JBGANU010000031.1:0-38771 GCA_044222145.1 Cyclobacteriaceae bacterium | reverse complement strand
CTCCACCACCCCCTAAAGGCCAACGCGGAGTTTCCCACATTCCAACAGGATGATAATTATAATTGGGAATCATTAATTTTGGATGCTACTAAATAGGGTAAGCTTTCAAAACCAATTATCTGACAATCTGATTTATCAATATACGATTAAAAATTCCAGTGCATTTGGAGATATTCACTTTGTGAATAATAAGTCACTAAGCGGAGAGGCTAAAAGAAATTTTAAAAGCGACTTGAAAGACAATGGAATGAAAAGAAACTTGTTTAGAGGTAAATTCAGGCATGCGATATTTTATGAATTGACTGAAGATCGAGACAAGGAACATAGTTTTTCAAGATGGATCTTTTTGAAAGATGGAACTAATCTATTATGGGAGATAAAAGGCAGTTTTCTGATGGACTTACATCCTGATGTTATAAAGGATAAGGGATACATCTGCCGAGTCGTTACAAATAAAGAGTGGGACAAATAGCAGCGCCCAACAAGCATTTATTTTTTACCTAACTGGGCCAATTACTATGCAGCGTAGATCCTGATCCTTTATCAAAATTCAACACTGACCGCGATTAGAATTAACGCTTTTGGAGCATTAAACTCGAACGGAGCCAAATATCTGAAGTACAATTAACAAGAGCTATTCAGTAAGTGCTTTTAAGAAATTTCCAGGCAATCAAGACATCACTCCACCTTGAGCGACTCTACCGGATTCTTTATTGCGGCTTTGTAAGACTGAGCCGATACAATCACCAATACCAGGACGATCAGGCCGGCAGATGTGGCGATGAAAAATCCTTCGTGCAACGAAATTCTGTAGCTGAAGCTTTCGAGATACTGAGTCATCAGATAATATGACAACGGCAAAGCAATAGCCAGCGATACTACAGTCGGCTTGATGTATTCCTTATACATCAATTGTAATACCTGCGCAACTGAGGCACCCAGCACTTTGCGTATTCCAATTTCTTTGGTTCTTCGTTCTGCATTAAACAACGCTAGGCCTATCAACCCAAGAATGGCGATCAAAATGGCAATGATGGTGAAGACAATGGATAGCCGCCTGAATACAATTTCCCGATACAATTGTTCCTCATAATCTTTATCGAGCAGAGAATACCTAAAGGGAGACGTACTAAACTTTGTGTAAGTCGCTTTTAAATGATCTAATGTCTCTGGCAGCCGGCCCGCCTGATAGCGGATGAACATATTTGTAATTTCATCGCGATGCCGGGCGATGCCAAAGATGACAGGTGCCATGGGCAAGTGAATATCATCATTGTGAAAATCATTAATCACACCAATGATCTCGCCTTCGCGGTCGCCATACATGGTATAAGTAATCCGCTGGCCGATCGGATTTTTAAATCCCAACAATTCAGCAGCTCGTTGATTGATGATGTAGTTGGATGAATCGCTGATGAAGTCTCTGGAAAAATTTCTTCCCTGAATAATTTTCATCCCCAGCGTGGGAACCATATCAAAGTCTGTTGTGGCGCCATACAACATCACTTGTCCGGGAGCTTGTGACGACCATTTCACTTCGGCCGCTCCATTTACTTCCATCGGGCTGGCACCTCCGTAGGCAACCGAGACAACAGCTGAGTGCTTGGCCACTTCTGTTCGGAATGATTGAACAGGCAAATCGGCAGAGGCCAACCAGACATTGATCACATTGTGCTTGTCGTAGCCCACCTCCTTATTTAACAAAAAGCTTGTTTGCTTCGCCGGCCTGAAAGACGAAAGAAGAAAGGCGGGGTAGCTTCCTGCTAACATACCCGTCAGTGCAGTGATCACCACAAAGCCCAATAAGAATTTTGGATCAGTCCAATCAATTCTTACGGTCAGGTCGGTGAGATCCTGAAACAGGGGAAGCAATAGCTCTGCACATAAGGCAGCTATTACTGCGGCCACTGCCGAAGTGAAAATGCTTTCGGTTATAAACTGTCGCACCAGCACGGATTGTGTGGCGCCCGTCATTTTGCGAACGCCAATTTCGCGTGCTCTCCTGGTGGCACGTGCCGTGGCCATGTTCATGTAATTCACGCAAGCCATTATTAAAATGAACAGGCCGATGAAACCAAACGAAACCACGTACACAATCCTTCCGCCCGTGACCACACCGTTTTCAAAGTTCCAATGAAGTCGCCAATAGGTTAAGCAGAATAAGGTGGCTTTTACGTGATCGTCTTTATAAAACTGTTTTAGTTTTTGGTTGAGCTTATCTTCAACCTCGGCTTGTTTTCCCTGGTCTACCAATTTCACATAATAGTTTTGCGAATCGTCTACCGGTCTTTTCTTGCTGTCGTATGGTAATACATACCATGCGTATTGCATGCTATTGTTTTCAGGGTAGGCCTCATAGACTGCGGACACCTGATGCTCTTGCTTTCCGATTGTAACAAACTTGCCTACCGCCTTGCTATCAGGAAAGAGAAGTTTTGAAAGACGCGAAGAGATGACAATGGAGGTCTTGTTCTGTAAAAGTTTATCTGGGTTGCCTTCTAAAATTTTTGTTGGAAAAACTTTAAAGTAATTGCTATCGGCAAAGATGCCGTTTTTTTCAACTGCAGCATCGTTGTATTTGAATTGTAAAAACTCATTGTCGATGCGGGTCATGTATTCAATTTCGGGCACGTCTTGCGTGAGGAAATCGGCCAGTGGTACCGTTGTGTCTTCGGTGGTGTAGATGGAACCATCAGATAGCTCGTGGATCATGACGGTGAACACGCGATTAGCGTCAGGATCCTGTCTGTCGTAGGTGAATTCGAAGTAGAGTAATGAAAAAGTGAGCAAGCCGGTGGTGATGCCCAGCACAAGGCCACTTAGGGTAATTACAGAGTAGCTGAAGTTCCTGAAAAAGTTTCTTATCGTGAGGGTTAGAGTGGTGCGCAGCATAAGACTCAGATTTGTGTGGGGGTGAGTACAAGTTACATTAAAATTTGTTGAATGAAATGAAGGTCTTGGGGTAGTGGGAGTATCTGGTGGTTTTCGATATCGATGTGACGACTGAATCGTCATCTGGTAATAAAACAAAGACCGTGAGGGTAGCAGGAAGCTGCAATTAGTTTTTCAGGGCCGGGGTTCAGTGGGAGAGACGCGAATTCCGAGCAGTTACTGTTTTGGCTACTGGCACAAGTATTTGATCAAGACTCTTTACAACCTGGCAAGTTCTTTTTAGGACGTGAACGGTGCCATCTGGGACCTGACTGATACGAAGTGGTAACTGCACGGTGTCATCTGGTATCTGACCGATACGAAGTGGTAACTGCACGGTGTCATCTGGTATCTGACCGATGCGAAGTGAGAACTGCACGGTGTCATCTGGTGGTAACGACTAAGTAACAGTGTAAAGGCCGATTAGGTCTATTCAATAAAATGGGTCACTTTTCTCAAAAAATAACGTGAAACGTGCCAGCCTTTCGGAAGTTGCTGGTTTGTATCAAAATATGCATTGTAAAAATGCCCAAAAAAACGGCTGACTTGTTGGCCCTCGACCAAAGCTATGGCAAGAGCCAAATCTCCCACGCAAGCCTTCCAGGATAGTCATGTAAACACTATCTTTAATTCACAAATAAATAATCTGTGTCGCCTATCAAAAATTTAGTTTCACATTTTGACCGCTATCTTTCTTTAGACGATAATGAAAGCCAGGCCTTAACAAGCCGTTTAACGGAGCGGAAAATAAAACGTAAGCAATACATCTTACAGGAAGGCGACATATGTAAATATTTTACATACGTTGTTGAAGGTTGCTTTAAAATGTATGGAGTTGATAAGTCGGGAGCAGAACATAATCTTCTGTTTGCCGCTGAAGACGACTGGATTACAGACTTAGACAGCTTACACAAAGAGCGACCTTCCAAATTATTTATTGAGGCGATAGAGCCTTCAACCATACTTCAACTATCAAAAGGAGACCTTTGGTATTTGTACACAAACCATCCAAAGTTTAACAGGAACTTCCGTGTTATTATGGAAGACAAATACATTGAACTTCAGAACCGATTGCTTCAAACGTTCAGCACAACGGCATATGAACGATACGAAAGTTTTTTGGAGCAATATCCAAAACTGTCCAACCGACTGCCCAATACACAAATAGCATCCTATCTTGGCATTACCCCCGAATTTCTTAGTAAAATAAGGAACGAGTCCCGATAGTTATCGGGATCGGCAAATAGTGCACCCTTAATCTACATTAAGACTATTTCTTAAACAACCTTATAAGCACAGGCAATTCGCTCACTGCACCTTTGTATTGTCAATTTTGACACAACACAAATTCAATACAAAGTAAAATGAAAACAGAAAATACAAAAGTAGCCATTATCGGGCTTGGCAAAATTGGTGAGGCCATAGCAACCAACCTGGTAAAAGGAAAACATCCGGTAATCCTTTCCTCAAGGGATTTGGAAAACGCAAAGCTACTCGCCAAAAAATTGGGTAGTCTGGCAACAGTCAAAGACACATCCGCGGCCATCAAAGAAGCTGATGTAATTATTCCGGCCATTTATTTCAACTCGCTAAAAGAGTTTTTCCAAACCTATGCCAAAGAGTTGGAAGGCAAAATTATTGTTGATGTTTCCAATCCAATCGCACCTGACGGAAATGGTGGGTTTAAAAAAATTGTTGACCCACATGAATCGGCCGGACAAATTCTTTCGGGCTTAATTCCTAAAAGCGCCAAACTAATTAAAGCCCTTGGAACATTGGGTGCTGGTTCTTTGGTTGGAGCAGCGTTTAGCAGTCCTGAAAGAAAGGTTCTTTTTTATGCTTCCGACAGCACTAACAGTAATCAACAAATAGAAGAGATCATCTCAAGTAGTGGTTTTGAGCCATTCCACATTGGGGGCATAGACCAATCTATACGCATCGAGGTTTTTGGCGACTTGCATGAGTTTGGCCGACTTGGCAAAACCGTAACACTTGAAGAAGTAAAAGGAACTTTAACCAACTCGTAATAAACGCAACAAAATGAAACACCTGACTTTCATCGCCTTGCTGTTACTATTAGTAGCGGCTTGCCAAAACAAAACAGAAAATCAATCAAACATTTCAAACGAAACTATTATGGAACAGACCACAGAAAAAACAGCAATTGAGAAATTATTATTCTCTTACCGTGATGCACTTAATACGTCTGACGTAAATAAAGTGCAACCCCTTTATACAAGCGATGGAGTATTTATGCCATCCAGTGCACCTTCAGCAATCGGACAAGCTCAAGTAAAGGCCGCTTACGAGTTTGTGTTTTCACAAATTCAATTAAACATTGAATTCTATATTGACGAAATAGTGGTGAATGGCGACTATGCTTTTGCACGGACGACTTCAAAAGGCAGCACGTTAATCCATGCTAACAAACAAACCGTGGCAGAAGAAAATAGAGAACTCTTTGTTCTTCAGAAAACAAATGGACAATGGAAAATAGCCCGTTACATGTTTAACAAAATGAAATAAACTATAGGCATCAATCGCACACACTTTGTCTGGCCACAGGTTAATGGAGAGTGGTGTAACAAAAACAGAGGACGAAAGACAAGGCTTCGAATGATGTGAGGAGAAGGCCCTACTACTGCCAACAAAAAATGCTTATGCAATGATGAGTTTGGTGTAAATTTGTAGCTTTAGTTTTCAAACAATGTTTTGTCACCGTTGCCAGTGACGTGTAGGTCGTGCTAAACATTCAGCTACTTAAACAATATTCAAAATGAAAATAGCAATCATCGGTACAGGAAATGTTGGTGGCGCATTGGCCACGAAATGGGCGGGCAAAGGGCATGAAATAAATTTGGGAGTTCGTGACGTGAATAGTTTTAAAGGAAGTGATCTTTTGAAAAATCCAAACACAAAGGTTTTTACCATTGCCGAGGCTGTGAAAAACTCTGATGTGATTTTGCTTTCTACTCCGGCACCATCAACTGTTGAAGTTGTTATGTCTCTCGGTGACACTTCAGGCAAAATAATTATCGATGCCATGAATGTAGTGATGAACAGAGGTCCGCAAGGATACAAGCACACCACCGATGCCATATTAGACAACACGCAGACAAGAGATGTAGTAAAATGCTTCAATACCACTGGCTACAACAACATGCTTAACCCAACCTATGGAAACCTGGCACTCGATGCTTTTGTAGCGGGCGATAGTGAGCGGGGAAGACAAGCAGCCATTCAATTAGCGAAGGATGCAGGGTTTGCAGAGTGTTACCCGATTGGCGGCAACGACAAGTTTGAACTCATGGAGCAATTCGCCTGGTTTTGGATTAACCTTGCCATGTTTCAGGGACAGGGCCGGGAGATTGGTTTCAAATTATTGAAGCGATGAAGTGATATCGGACACAGTAAGCAATTGCAACTAAACGTAAAACATTTCAGGAATAAGGCACCTCGACAATAGTTAATGGAAAAGGAGAAAGAAGCAGCAAGAAAGAAATCGCTTGGAGAACTAGGCGAATTGTTTGCTATCAAAGCACTCGTGGATAAAGAATTTGATAGAGTTAGAAATTTGAACGATAGGCAAGTGAACGAACCTTTTGCGGACATTGAATGCGAGAAAGACGGGAAAAAATATATCGTCAGCGTTAAGGCTCGAAATAAATTTCAAATAGATGGAAAGCTGAACTCTAGGTATAATCTCGGAACGAATGCTTATGAAAAAGCTGCTGCTTCAGAGAAAAAGCATAATGCAAAAGCCCACTGGATGGCAGTTCAGTTTGACCAGAAAAGTTATTCGATATATTTTGGGAGGTTGGACGAACTGAATGGGTCGAAGGCCATTCCGGTTGACAGATGTGAAAGGGGAGAAGTCGGAGAAGTCTGGGTAAATAACAAGCGACACTATTTTGACTTTGACTTCTATACTAACATCAAGAAATAGCAATTGACACGCTCACCACTGCTTAGCCAATAACAGAACCCACTATGAGCTTCTATAAAAAATTATTCATTTGGAATTTATCGATCTCAGCGGTCATGTTCTTCGGGTTAACTATCTATGGAATGACTTTGCCTTACAACGAGAATGGAGTTTACTTTCACGATGGCGTTAGCCTCAGCTCAGATGCGATTGTGACCTACGCAACATCGGGCTTCATTTCACTGGCGGCTGCAATTGGCCTCAAGATATTCTGGAAGGAGAATGAAACTACGACTTCCATAACTACCCCAAAGTAGCAGCTTGGAATTTCACGCAGCCGTTTAAAGTTGATGATTCAACACGGGAGTGCTGCTAAATATTCCCTATATTGTTCATCGTTTTATAACCCCAACTAACAAGCCATTACAATGACAGAAAAACTACAATTGCGAGGGGCACGCGTGCTTTATGCAGCCCTGCTATTTGTGTTCTTATCCGGATGCCAGGCCGATAAGGATAAAGCGGCCACTGGCTTCAGCGTGCCGGTGGAATACTACAAGTTGCCCAACGGACTGAAGGTGATCTTATCGCAAGATAAAACGGCACCCACGGTGGTGGTGGCCATGTATTACAACATTGGTTTTCGCATCGAACCGAAAGACCGCACGGGCTTCGCGCACTTGTTTGAGCACATGATGTTTCAGGGTTCCAAAAATATGCCCAAGGGCGAGTTCGATAAAGTGATTGAACGAAACGGTGGAATCAACAACGGATCTACGCGTTTTGATTTCACCAACTACTTTGAGATCATGCCTTCGCACATGCTCGAACCTATTTTGTGGGTGGAAGCCGATCGCATGGCAGGTTTGGATATCACACAGGCGAGCTTAACGAATCAACAAGGTGTTGTTAAAAACGAAGTGAAGGTGAATGTCCTCAATCAACCGTATGGCGGTTTCCCATGGCTGGATATGCCACAGTATGCCAATGAAAATTGGTACAACGCGCACAACTTTTATGGCGATCTGGCCGATCTCGACTCGGCCAAGCTGGAAGATGTTGATTCCTTTTTCAAAACATTTTATGCACCCAACAATGCCGCCATTTCTATTGTCGGTGATTTTGAAATTGCCGATGCCAAGAAATGGGTAGAACAATATTTTGCTGGCATACCGCAGGCAACGCTTCCCGCGAAAGCGGACATCACAGAGCCTCGTCAGGAAAAAGAAAAACGATTTACCAAAGAAGATAAACTTGCCAACAAACCTGCCATTGCCGTGGCTTACAAAATGCCAGAGCGCAACACACCTGAATACTTTGCCATGGGTTTGATTGATCAACTGCTGTTGCAAGGTCAGGATTGCAAACTGTATCAGTCGCTCGTGCAGCAGAAAGGATACACCGGAAGTGTAAGCGGTGGCATCAACTATTTGGGAAACATGTTTAATTACAACGGCCCGATGGTGTGGATGGCCGATTTGATTTACGATGCGAATGTGTCACCCGATTCGATCATCACAGAGTTTGACAAAGCTATTGTTTCGCTGGATAGCGTGAAGCAGGAAGAACTGGATCTGGCGCTGGTAAAAATTCGTTCGAATCTGTACGATAACATTGGCGGTTTCTTTGGCGTGGGTCGTGCCGATTTGCTGGCGTGCTTCGCGTTGTTTGATGACGACCCATCGCGGATCAACACCATTGAAAGTGAATTCAAAAAGATAACACCGGAGATCATCAGCAAAACCGCAAAAGAATATTTGCGAAGTACCAACCGTACCATTTTAATTGTTGACCCTAAAGCAGAAAAACAATGAGACCTATCCAACTATATATCGTGATGGCCCTGCTCATGCTGGGCACGGCCGCACAAGCGCAGCAAAAGACACCACCTGCCGGAGGCAAGCCAAAAGATTTTACACTGCCTGCTAAGAATGCCCGATCGTTGGCGAACGGCATGAAGGCAACACTGGTGCAGTACGGTGCCGTTCCGAAGGTGAATGTGAACCTCATCATCAAAACAGGCAATGTGCACGAAGCTGCCAATCAGGTTTGGCTTTCTGATCTTACGGGCAACCTGATGCGCGAAGGAACAACCACGCTGAACTCAGCCGCTATCTCGAAGAAGGTAGCCGCGATGGGTGGCGAGTTGAATGTAAATGTGGGAATGGATCAGACAAATATCTCCGGTTCGGTGCTTTCTGAATTTGCCGGTGATCTCATTGGCGTAATTGCAGATATGGTGATGAACCCAGCCTTTCCTGCGTCAGAGATCGAACGACTGAAAAGTGATTTGAAACGACAACTGGCGGTGCAGAAGACAAGACCTCAATCGCAGGCATCGGAGAAATTTTTTCAAACGATTTATCCCGATCATCCTTACGGAAGATATTTTCCGACAGAAGAAATGTTGACTTCTTACACGGTGGATATGGTGAAGGATTTCTACGGTAAGAATTTTGGAGCGAAACGAAGTGTGATCTATGTGGTGGGTAAGTTTGATGAGAAAGCTGTTTCGGCAGCGATCGATAAATCATTAACCGCATGGGCAGCCGGACCAGACATCAGTTATCCGAATGCAACTGCGAAACGCAGCAATGAGATTGCTCAAGTAGACAGAAAGGGCGCACCTCAAACGACTATTCTGGTGGGCTTGCCAACGCTCACACCAAAAGATCCCGATTACATTGCCATGGAAGTGACAAACTCTTTGTTGGGTGGTTCGTTTGGCTCGCGCATTACCACTAACATTCGCGAAGACAAAGGTTATACCTATTCGCCACGCAGCGTGATTCAAAACAGACATGGCACTTCGGTATGGTATGAGCAGGCCGATGTGACAACGGAATTTACAGGAGCATCGTTGACGGAGATTGCGAAAGAGATCAGTCGCCTGCAAAAAGAAGCGCCCTCGAAAGAAGAGATGGAAGGCATTCAAAAGTATGAAGCGGGAATTTTTGTATTGCGGAACTCAACAGCAGGCGGTATCATCGGTCAGCTTAATTTTCTGGATCAATATGGTTTGGATGATTCGTACCTGACCAATCGCGTGAAGAATATCTATGCCGTTACACCGGAGAAGGTTTCGCAGATGGCGAAAGATCATTTGAAATACGAAGACATGACGCTGGTATTGGTAGGAGACAAGGCTGCCATCGACAAACAGAAGAAAGCCCTTGAGGAATCAAGGAAGATCAAGTAAGTAATTCAGGTAAGGTTGTCGCGAGGCAACCTTACTTTTTTAAGACCATTCCTATCTATATAAAAGCATTACATGAAAAAATACCTGGTTGTGATTCTGAGTGTAACCGTTCAACTCTGTTACGCGCAAAGTGTTCAAACTTCGAAGATCAAAAAGTTTACCGATCAAAGTTCTTCATCCATACTGAAAGAGTATGCACAGTTTATCTCCATTCCCAACTTGGCGAAAGACACGACCAACATTCAAAGGAATGCGACCTTCATTATGGACATGATGAATAAGCGTGGCATTAAAAAAGTGCAACTCCTGAAAACAAACACGCCCGGTATTCCACCTGCCGTGTATGGAGAGGTGTTGATACCCGGTGCCAAAACAACCTTAATTTTTTATGCGCACTACGATGGGCAGCCGGTGAATCCTGCACAGTGGGCGAAAGGCCTTGAACCATTTGTTCCAAAATTATTCACCGCTTCGCTGAATAAGAGTGGTGAAGTAATTCCATTGCCCGAAAACAATAGCTATGATCCTGAGTGGAGAATCTATGCACGCGGAGCTTCCGATGATAAAGCAGGTGTGTTTGCCATCTTGAATGCATACGAGGCGTTGGTGAAAACCGGAACGGCACCCGTGAGCAATATCAAATTCTTTTTTGAAGGAGAAGAAGAGGCCGGCTCGGCCCATCTTTCTGAGATATTAGAAAAATACAAATCGCTGCTCGCATCAGATCTGTGGATCATGTGCGATGGTCCTGTCCATCAGTCCGGGAAAAAACAAATTGCTTTTGGTGTTCGCGGTGATGCGGGTCTCGACTTAACAATCTATTCATCTAAACGACCATTGCACAGTGGACACTACGGTAACTGGGCACCCAATCCCGCGATGATGATGACGGAGCTAATAGCGTCCATGAAGGACGAAAACGGGAGAGTAGCCATCAAAGGTTTTTATGACGATGTGCTGCCATTGAGTCCATCGGAGAAAGAAGCGTTGCAAAATGTTCCGGCTGTAGACGACCAAATGAAAAAGGAGTTGGGGATCAGCGAGGTGGAAATGAAAGGCTTAACACTGAGCGAGGCCATCAATCAACCTTCGCTGAACATTAATGGATTTCAAAGCGGCAACGTAGGCAAGATGGCATCGAACCAAATCCCCACGTTTGCAACAGCGGTCATTGATCTGCGATTGGTATTGGGCAACGACTGGAAGAAGCAACAGCAGAAGGTAATTGATCATATCAAAGAGCAGGGTTACTATGTTATTGATCATGAGCCCACCGATGAAGAACGAGCTGCACATGGCAAGATCATAAAAGTGATCACGGGCGACAATGGTTACAATGCACAGCGAACTTCTATGGACTTGCCGATCGTGAAGAAAGTGATTGAAGCGGTTCAGGCTACCACTGCCGACAAAGTGGTGCTGCAACCCACCATGGGCGGCAGCCTTCCGTTGTATTTATTTGAAAAACACCTGAATGCTAAAACGATTTCGGTTCCAATCGCCAACCACGATAATAATCAGCATGCCGAAAATGAAAATATAAGATTAAAGAATCTTTTTGACGGAATAGAAACGATGGCTTCCTTGATGATGATCAAGTAGGTTTTGTTTCTTAATTTCACCACCTAACCTAAACAGATCATGACCAAGCGTTCACTGACGAGCTTCCTCATTTTTTCGATTGTTTGTTTTAACCTTTCTCATACAACGCTGGCTCAGAGTAGTTCGGCAATTGTTAAAGATGCCCAGCGTTTTTTAAAGACATTAAAACCGGAAGAAGTGAAGCAGGCTACCTTCGCCTTCAGTGATACCATGCGCATTAAGTGGACCAACCTGCCCTTGGGGCTTGTGCCCAGGCCGGGCATTCAATACGGTTCGTTGTCGGATAGCAGCAAGATGGCATTTCATCGCTACCTCACTACCTTATTGAGTTCGCAAGGATATCTGAAGATTACCAGTCTCATGCAATTGGATGATATTCTCAATCTGCTCATGCAGGAATCGTTTGACAAAGGCAAATTGGATCAAAAGACATTAACGATGTTTCAAAGTTTCAAATGGGGATATAACAACTACTACATCGCGGTGTTCGGAGATCCACAAAGCAAAGATCCGTGGAGTTTGAATTTTGGTGGGCATCACATTGCATTGAACATGACCGCGCGGGGCGAGTCAATTTCAGTGTCGCCACTTTTTCTGGGAACTGATCCCGATGAAATTAAATTTGGAAAGTATGCGGGCTTGCGAGTATTGAGCAAAGAAGAAGACTATGGTTTCACGCTTCTCAACTTCCTTACCGATGGTCAGAAGAAAGTAGCGGTGCTATCAAAAGAAGTTCCTCATGATATTATCACCAACCCCAAAGCCAATCAGCGCATCACCGATTTTTACGGAATTGCCGCGAAGGAATTCAATAAGGATCAAAAAGCGATTTTAGAAATTCTCATACAAGAATACATTCATAATTTTGAACACGAAACCGCCCACCGACTGTATGAAAAAATCACCAAAACAGGATTGGATAAAATTTATTTCGCGTGGATTGGAAGTCCGGTGCGAGACAAACCGCATTACTACATTTTGCACGGCCCCGATTTCCTGATTGAATACGATAACTTTCAGGGTGGCGGAAATCACATCCATCTAATTCTCAGAGAAACGGGCAATGACTTCGGTGCTGATATTTTGAAGGAACATTACTTAACCAGTGAGCATCATAAAAATTAATAATAGTTTTTTCAGTCTTCAGGCAATCAAATCAATCACTACCTCATCTTGATGTGCTTCGAATAGTATTTACCAAATTATGATAAGTCGTAGAAATTTTAGTTTGTTGTTATGTGTGCTTCTGCTTTCAGTGAGTTGCAAAACGGAGAAAGAGTCAGCCACCACGCCTGCAAGCAGTGTTCGCCCTCAGCCTTCTGCGCAGGCGGTTGCCCAGTGGCGTGATCAGAAGTTTTCCATGTTTATTCACTTCGGATTGTTCTCATTGCCAGCCGGAGTTTGGAAAGGCGAGAAGGTAACGAAAGGATACAGTGAACAAATCAGGGCACACGGAAAGATTACAAAAGGAGAATTTCATGAATTGGCGAAGAGCTTTAATCCGGTGAAGTGGAATCCCGATTCGGTTGTTGCGCTGGCGAAGCTGGCCGGGATGAAGTCAATTGTCATCACCTCAAAACATCACGATGGGTTTGCGATGTACGACACCAAATATTCCGATTTCAATATTGTGCGCGCCACACCCTACAAACGAGACATTCTCAAAGAGCTTTCTGAAGCATGCAAGAAGCAGGATATAAAATTTGGAGTATACTTCTCATTGATCGATTGGGATTACCCCGAAGCACTGCCGATTTCTGAACACAACAGCGATTCCATTCCACCAAAACATCATGAATTCAATCTGCATCAGGTGGAAGAGTTGATGACAAACTACGGTCCCATTTCTGAGATATGGTTTGACATGGGAAAGCCCACGTACAACCAAAGTAAAGAACTGGCCGATCTTGTGAGAAAGTATCAGCCCGATTGTTTGGTGAGCGGGCGACTCTGGAACGATCAGGGTGACTTTGCGGTGATGGGTGATAACGCGTCTCCTGATTTTAAAATGGGTACCCTGTGGCAAACACCTGCTTCCATGTTTGATGAAACATGGGGATACCGTTCGTGGCAAGAGCGTGGTGATCCAAAACAAAAGGCTTCCGAGAAATTGACTTCGCTTATCAACGTAGTGAGCAATGGCGGTAATTATTTGTTGAACATCGGCCCGATGGGAGACGGTGGCATTGTTCCCTTCGAACGCGATGTGTTGGTGGCAATAGGAAAATGGTTCTCCAGAAATGGTGAAGCGGTTTACGGTTCTATGCCTTCGCCCTTGCCCGAGCAAAGTTGGGGTGTGCTGACGAGTAAGCCTCAAAACTTGTTTTTGTTTTTAATACATCCGCCTGCCGATGGCAAACTCGTATTAAATGGTTTTAGATCGGTGCCCAAAAGGGCGTATCTGCTTTCCGATCCCTCGAAAGAGGTTGGTGTTAAATGCGCTGAGGGCGAATGTAACATCAACGTAAAGAGTCTGTCATCCAACGATATGATCAAGGTTGTGGTGCTCGAGTATGAAGGCAAACTGGAATACAGCCCGGTACATCTTGTCAGAAAATCGGATGATGGTGCTTATCAGTTGACCCTGGACAATGCCATCAAATATCACAGCTACAGTGGTCATGATTACTACAGCACCAAACCTACCGTGATTAAACTGGAATGGTTTATTGAAGATGCCGATGAGGAGAACTATACGTTGAGCATAAACTACACCGGGAGCGAAGAGAACAAAAGATTACTTATGAAGATCAATGGTGTGTCTTCCGAAATTATTTTGAATAACCATTCCAAGATAGATGACAGAAGCATTGCACTGAAGCCTCACGGGTTAAACTCTGTTCAAATCAGTCTGGCCGATCAATCCAATCCACATCAGGACATGCACGCAGATGGATTGACTATTACAGTTAAGAAATAGTTATTTAAAATACCGGTCACAAAGTGAGAGAAACGTTGGCCAGTTAGGGCCTGGCGTATGTCCACCACTGTGTTGACGAAAGGAGATGTCGCCATCGATAAATGTTTCTAGCTGGGGATAGTCAGTCGTGCTAAAAGCTTTCTTGCCAAGTAGAGTGTAGATCGGCCCGGCATGTACTCCGGCTAAAAACATTCCTCTGGGATCGCACCATCCATCGCCTTTATCGCCCACGCTGATAAACACGGGGCGTGGTGCACATAACGCAATCAGATCATGCGCATCAATGGGTAAGTCATTTGCCGTAAGTGGACCAGCATATTTGATGAAGTTGCCCGCCATCCAATGATACTCGCCAGCGCCTGCAACATTTTCCACCAGCTCGCCATAGTTTCTTCGATGAAGTTTCAATCCGCCTTCGCCAGATGAGCTGATGAAGGCGATAGCAAATCGAGGATCATAGGCCATGGCAACTGCGACCGCCTTTCCATAACGAGAGTGTCCTTCCAATCCCACGTGCTTCGTGTCAACTGCTTTATCGGTTTCAAAATAATCCATGGCGCGCGAAGCTCCCCAGGCCCATGCCCGCAGCGCTCCCCAATCATCGGGCTTACGCTGTTGTCCTTTATTCGTCAATCCAATAATGCCTTGCGTCAATCCCGCACCATTATCGGCTTGAATGCTGGTTGGTATAAGAGTGGCATAACCCCAACCTTTTGAGATCACTTGCTCTTGCCAACTGATGGTGGATGCACCCGGCTGTGCAGGAGGAGTGAAGCCCGGAGGAAATACCCAGGTGAATTCCATGATCACCGGAACGGAACTCTTTGCAGCCGAAGGTGTGGTTAATGTGAGTTGTATATCCACCGTGACGGAAGGAAAGGAAGAGTTATCGGCATGACCGACTAACTTTTTTGTGATCACGGGTACATCACCAATTTTTTCTTCTGTGGCGCTGATCAATTTCCATGTGATGGCGGGAACATCTTTTGGAACTCGACCATACATCTCGCAATCGAAGTCTTCGACAATTTCCGGTCTTCGTTGGTTCCACCATACTTTAGCGGAGCTAACTTTCTTGCCGTTGTTCAAGACAAGTGGGTCGGGCAGGGGCGGATATACATTTACTTTTGATTCATCGTAGTTGGCTGCATTAGCTGCTGTAGGATCATTGCCGTTGGCACCCGGGCGAATAGAAGTAATATTCAGTAACGTCATCATCTTCTGATGATCCAGCTCGGACAGCTTTCTAATGCTGTCCATTCTTGCGCGTTGCTGTGGTGTGAAGTTGAATTGCGCATAACAACTGCAAGAGAAAAGCACCGCAAGTGCTCCGATAACGATTTTTTTCACGCGCGTTTAAACCGGTAGGCTATTTTACTTTTTCATCTATGGCACCTGACATACCCTTACTCAGTGCCATCATCTCTTGCATAGTTCGTTTCATATTGTCGGAAGAGCCATCCAAAAAGATAACATTTCCTTTTCCTTGCTCTGCAAAATGACGAATCGATTCTGTCCACATCGAGAATAGAATAAAGGAAGAGTCCAAATGAGCAGATTGCATTTCTTTCGCAGCCTGCGACATACCTTTTGCGACTTCCTCACGAAACAATGCAACGCCTTGTCCTCGCATTTGGGCTGCTATTTTTTCAGCTTCAGCTGAAATCTTAATCGCATTACCTTCAGCTTCAGCGGTTTTTGTTTTGGTGATTAATAACGCCTGACCTTCATTTTCAGCGGCAGCTTTCAAATTATTTGAAGCGACTACCTTCGCCATTGACTTCATGATGGTTTCATCAAAGGCAATGTCATTAAGCTGAAGGTCTAATAAATGATAACCCCATTCTTCAAGTGTGTGATCCAATTGTTTTTTTACTTCTAATACAATTTCCGTTCGAAGGGAGAGTATTTCAGATTGCTTTTTGGTGGCCACAAAACTACGGATGGAGCCTTCAATGGTTCGCACCAACGCGGTCGTAAAACTTTCTTCATCTACGAATTTAAAGGCCACATTCTTAATTGTTTCCTCTTGCTGATTCAATACAGCAAAAAGCAACATTGCCTTGAAATTAACGTTGGCTTGATCAATGGTAGTAGCCTGAAACTCTAATTCCACTGATCTGTTCTGAATAGAAATGCGGGAATGAATTATCTCAATCAAAGGAATTCGCATGTTCAACCCCGGCCTGAGTATTCGTCTGTATTTTCCAAAAATTGTGACGACTGCTATGTTACCTTGTTTGACCGTAGTGAACATTGTAAACAATAGCAGAACAGCAATAAAAAAAATGGCAATTAGTAATACTTCCATAGCTTCCATTGGGGGTTGAGTTATTCTTAAAAATTTAAAATCTTCTCTTCATGCCAGTAACGCTGTTCGCGGTAACCGACCTGATTTGATTGCTCTATTTTTTTAATGAGATACCAGATATTTTCACTTCATGGCTGCCGTGAGCTTGTACGCTTTGCCTTTCTCTGTTTTGAAAACAGTCACGTAACCAAAGCTTGTCTTCGTACTTTTTGCTGAGGCTCCGGAAACTTTAACGGATTGTGCTGTTCGAACCGTGCAGACGTTTCCGTTCAAGGAAGTAATCGTGGCGTTCAACATCTGGTTATCCTTCCATGCGACAGCGACTTCAAAGCCACCGCGTGCTCTAAGCCCACTCACTTCGCCCTGCTTCCACACAGCGGGTAAAGCAGGAAGCAAATGCAGTTCGTTGTTCTGGCTCTGCAACAACATCTCCGTGATGCCTGATGTGCCGCCAAAGTTGCCATCGATTTGAAAAGGAGGATGAGCATCTAATAGATTCGGGTAGGTGCCGCCACCATTTGCATAGTTGGTTCCTTCAATTCCTGTGATGGTTAACTGTTCGCGAATCAATTGATGGGCGTGATCACCATCGAGTAAACGCGCCCACGTGTTGATCTTCCAGCCTTTGGCCCAGCCGGTGCCGCCATCGGTTCGAATTTCAAGCGACTTGCGTGCCGCATTCGCGAGTTCGGGTGTAGTCATGGGAGATATGTCGTGACCGGGAAACAATGCAAACAAGTGAGAGATGTGCCGATGTGTTGGCTCAGCATCTTCCCAGTCTTTGTACCATTCCTGCAGATTACCTTTTCTTCCAATTTGAAATGGAAATAGTTTTGCTTTTTTATCCGCAAGCAACTGACGGAAATCTTCATCCACCTTCAACACTTCAGAGGCTTTGATCACATTCGAAAACAGATCGCGAATGATCGACATGTCCATCGTGGTGGCGACCGATACTGTTCCTTTAAATCCTTTGTCGGTGATAAATACGTTTTCGGGTGAGGTAGCCGGAGCAGTGATTAATCTTCCCTGAGCATCTTCGATTAACCAATCCAGACAAAAGAGCGCTGATCCTTTCATGATGGGATATGCCGTATCCTTTAAATATTCCAGATCACCATTGAATTGATAGTGTTCCCACAGATGTTGACTGAGCCACGCACCGCCCAAAGGCCAGTTGGCCCAACTGGGGCTGCCACTCATAGGGTTGGAGGTTGCCCAGATGTCGGTGTTGTGATGCAACGTCCAACCCTTGGCGCGGTAATAATTTTCAGCGGTCTTTTTCCCGGTCACGGATACATTTTTCACCAGGTCGATCAAAGGCTCATGAAGTTCCGAAAGATTGCACGATTCAACCATCCAGTAATTCATTTCAGTGTTGATGTTCGTGGTGTAGTTACTGCTCCATGGTGGACGCAATTCATGGTTCCATATTCCCTGAAGATTGGCGGGCAATCCGCCCGGTCGCGAACTGGAAATCAACAAGTAGCGACCAAATTGAAAATATAACGTTTCGAGACCGCTATCGGCCGCACCAGCCGTATACTGTTTTAATCGTTCATCGGTTGGCAAATTTGATGACTCACCACTATTGAGTTTAAGTTGAACGCGGTTGAAGTATCGTTGATAATCCGCCACGTGACTTTGTTTTATTTTTTCAAAACCTGTTGACGCATGAGTCATGAATTGTTGTACCGCTTTTCGTTCATCTTTTCCTTCGCTATCCGGGCACTTATCGAATCCATTAAAACTGGTTGCCGCAGAAATGTATAAGATCACTTCGGTTGCATCTTTCACGACAAGGCCGCTGGCATCAGTTGAGATTGTGCCTCCGGTGTTCACGGCTTTCAATCTTAATTCAAATCGCATTCCCCTGCAGCCCGTGGGATCGTTATAGATAACGGGCTGTTCCATGGTTTGCATATAACTCGGGTCGGTATGCGAGGGAGCTTTGCCGCGAAGTGCTATTTCATCTGAGCTTATTGTTTCTGTATGAGAATAAAGCCGACTGCTTGTGGACACCGTAAAATTCAATGCACCTGGTTGACTACCTGTGAGGCGCACCACAATCAATTGATCGGGTGCCGACACAAATTGTTCGCGCGTGTATTCAACGCCATTTATTTTAAATCGGGTTGTACTCGTGGCATTAGCGATATTAAGATCGCGGTAATAGTCAGTTGCGGGTGATGTGAAATGATGATTGATTCGGATGTCACCCAACGGCTCATACGATTCCGTAAACAAGCCTTGTAACTTTTTGGCAAGATTCTCGGCCAGTTGATAGTCTTCGTCAAACAATGCCTTTCGGATTTGTGGCAGATAATCAGGAGCCTGCGGATTGGCGTTGGTATTGGTTGGCCCACCCGACCACAAGGTTTCCTCATTCAGTTGGATGAGTTCCTCTGATACACCGCCAAATACCATGGCGCCCAACCTGCCGTTGCCGATTGGCAGCGCTTCGTTCCAATTTTTGGCGGGTTGCTTATACCAAAGTGTGAGGTCCTGTTGTGCGGTAAGAGAAAATTGAATGCTTAAGAATAGTACGATCGCTATTCCTTTTCTTAACGATAATAGATACATGAGTTATTGATTTTCTGATTACAGAAAACCAAGTTATAACAAATTGACCATTCCACAGCATGTCAACAGAACATCTGCGTTACTGGTCAATGCGCGGTGCAGATGGTCGTGATTGGGATGAGTAGCATCAGGCATTCACCCACACTAAAAAAGAAATCATCACCAGTTGATCGCTGACATATTGTACAATGGGTTCATCGGGATCAAACTGGTTGCCATACTTTTGTCGAATAGATTCCAGTTCTTCGTCCGTCACCCAGGGAGTGGTGATCATCTTATGCTGTGAGTCTACTTTCTTTTTCAGCGTGACCAATAATCTTTTTTTCATGGCGCAAAGTGGTTGAAATTTCTCTTAACCAATGTTACGCTCTTGCCTGTCAGGATAAAATGACATTTGTCATCTTTTATCTTAATCTCTTTGTCCAGATGCCATTCTGTTTTTTTTTATTCCAGGGCATT
This sequence comes from Cyclobacteriaceae bacterium, assembly GCA_044222145.1. GTDB lineage: Bacteria > Bacteroidota > Bacteroidia > Cytophagales > Cyclobacteriaceae > ELB16-189. The sequence continues at coordinate 18,841 of JBGANU010000031.1, read as the reverse complement.
GGCAAGTTTAATAGTCAATACTCCCGATGGCAAAATCTCAGTTGGCAAGATGGTCGACAGGTCAAGTTCAATATTTGACCCCTGCTTTTTCCACGCACAGATTTTGGAGGTTCCTAATAATGTAGTCTGCACTTTTTCACTAAAGGCAAGGTTCTTTAGTATAACTTTTTTGCTATAAGAGGGAAGGATGCAATACAAATCCTTTCCTTTTCGGGTAAAGAAGCATTCTACATACGCAGCCTGCTTGTTTGGAATGACCATCTTGGCGATGGAATAGTCGGCCATAAACGCCTTGTCATTTTTATCGGGCAGCGCTCCTTCACTCCATTGATAAGGATTTTTCCATGCTTCAGTTTCGTAAATCGCTTCTCCGTTAGCATTCAGCCAATCACCGATGTCAATCAATCGTTGTTGCATAATCACTGGAATACGACCATCTGCTGTGGGGCCAATATCCAATAACAGATTGCCACCCCGCGATACGATATCACATAGCATTAGGATCAAGGCACGACTGGTTTTATAATCGCCCAATTGCTCATTGCGATTATATCCATACGAATGACCGATGCCCTGATTTTCTTCCCACACAATGCTTGCATCCATTCCACTTCCATATTCAGATGTGGCGTATGTACTGCCCGTATTTTTGCCTCGGGTATTGCCACCCCATCTGTCGTTGATCACGACTTCATTCTTGACGGGCGGTTCATTGAACAACCACGCCAACAATTCAGGACTTTTCCACAATGAATCTGGAAGGTCCCATTCTCCATCTGAGAAAATGACCGAGGGCTTGTATTTGGTGACCAGATCTTTGAACTGCGGTGTCATGTGCTCTGCCACATATTTCTTTTTATCAGAAAGCCACAGTGGATTGAACCATTCGTAGAGCGAATAGTAATAACCCATTTTCATTCCCTTGTCGCGAACAGCATTTGTGAGATCACCTAACAAGTCTCGCTTTGGTGTTCCGGTTACCGCATTCCACGGACGTTGCCAGCTGCGATCTGCTTCAGCGCTATTCCATAAGGTATAACCCTCGTGATGTTTGGAAGTAAGTACCACATATCGTGCGCCCGATCGCTTGAAGACATCGGCCCATTGTTGCGGGTTAAACAGTTCCGCTTTGAACATCGGTTCAAACTGTGGGTACGTGAAAGTGGGTCCGTAGTTCTTTTCATGGAAAGCCATAAAGTCTTTTTGCTTCTCGGGCAAACGATACCAATACCACTCTGCATAACTGTAGCCGCTATTGGGAATCACGGGGGCCCAGGCCGGCACGGCATACACACCCCAGTGAATGAAGATGCCAAACTTATCGCGGTGAAACCATTCGGGTATTTTTCGTTTGTTGAGCGATGCCCAGTTGGGTTCATACTTCTGTGCAGAAAGTGTCAACTGAGTTAGGAGCAACAGGCTAAATAATCTGTACTTCATAGCTGTAGTTTTGGAATTATTCAAGGTAGGAAAAAATAAATCATCCACACTTTTGAAGTTTGAGTATCGGCAAAAGCAAATGGGCTCGTGAAAAGCAATAGACCAGATTTGCATGAAATGGCATCATCCATGTCTCTTACTCTGACTGATCAAATCATAATTTTGGTTAATTTTGATATCGTAATTTTCTGAAGGATTTATGAAACAGTATTCCTTGTTTCTCTTTCTATTGCTTTTGATTGGCGCCTGTTCTGATGACAAAATAGTTCCAGCAAAAGGAGACAAAATTATTACGTTGATTATTGACCAAGCCGTAAACACAACTGCCTCAGGTGACTGGCTTATTATTCATGGAACTGACGGACGGCTTTTATTTTCTAAATTGTTTGATAGCGGAGACACCGTCATCTTTCAATCTGATCAGGTGCTAGATGGAAAGGTTAACGTAACACTGTTCAATTATACGACTCAGAATCTCCAAAGATATTTTGAACTCAATACCTACCTGCACGTGCCAGTGGGTGAGGTGTGGACAATCAAAAACAAACCAATCGATCCTTTCTATCAATACAATGCGGGTAACTTTACGGTAACTGCTGAAGACGTTCAGGCAGACACCGACATCGTATTGAGCGATAGATTTGGCAATACGAACACGTTCGAGTACGTACCACCTTACACCAGAACGTATGTGAGCAAGAGTAATCTTTATACAGATGCTTCCGATTTTCTGTTGACCATGCGTGACCCACAGGATAATATGCGTTATGCTTTTCTTCCGGAAGTTAAGGCTACCAGTAGTTATTCTTTTTCATTTGCAACCATGAACGAGCCTGAAATCATTCAACAAGTTTCATTTCCTATGTCAGATAGTTTTTATCTCTCTGTAGAAGGGTTGGAGGATGGTCAACCGAGAACGCAATCCGGATACCGTATGCTACAACACGCTGAACAAAACACCAGCAGGACACAAATTAATATAGGCTACCTGAATAGGTTTTCATATTATCATACCAATTTTGGTATCGACTACCATGACACCCGTTATCAATACGAGAAGTGGGGCACCAGGGCAGATGCGATTGTTTTGCCCGTTGACGCGCAATTCACCATTACCAATCCGAGTGTTACCAATTTTGCTTACGCGACCAATAGCGATTTTATTAGAAGAGAATCTCTTTGGAGCGTTTGGACGTACTATAAGAACAACGATATCAGAGCTATTACAAACTGGCACGTGCATGGTGCAGATGCGGTCGAGCAGAAGATCAAAGAGCTTCCGCCACAATTCAAGACAATCTATCCGGATTTTAGCATGGACGACCTCTTACATACACGTACCTCTTTTTATCTCTCAGGAGCTGTCACCTTTTCGGATATCATCGATAGTACCTTTAAAGGGAAAACGCTACCTGTAGATCATGAGACGTATTCCGTGGAGTTAGATTGAAGAGTTGTGCGTTATCAATAAGAAAAGAGGAGCGCAACAATAAATGACAAGGTAAACTATTAAACGCTGGCAGCATTTGCGATCAAAAAAGAAGAGGCACTACTGCGCCTCTTCTTACAAATAAAATCGACAAAATTGTCTACTTCTTCGCTCTCACCTTCGCTACCTCTTCAGGCTTGACCGCATCCGCTTTGTTTCCAAATGTATTTCTCACATAGGTCAATACATCTGCTACTTGCTGATCGTTGAGGAACGCATGTGCGGGCATGGCATTGTTGAATGTCTCGCCATTGATCACGGTTGGTTCGCTAAGTCCGTTTAGAATGATCTTAATGAGATTCGTTTTATCTCCCGTCACAATACCAACGCCAGCAAGAGGCGGGTTCATACCAGGCGCGCCTTTGCCGTTGTTCATGTGGCATTGAACACAATACTTATCATAGATTTGTTTGCCGGCCATTAATTCTGTTGGCACTGGCTCTGGATTTTCCAAGGCAATGGGCTGAAACAATGGAGTCTTCATGGGAGTGGGCATCTCATCTTTATAATAAACGATTCGCCAGATGCGTCCGTGTTGTGAATCAGAAATGTAAAGCGAACCATCAGGACCTTCGGCTAATCCGCAAGGACGGAAGAATGCATTGCCAGGATTGGTGATGGCAGGTTGCCCAGTAAAGCCATCAGCGAAAACTTCCCATTGACCGTTGGGTTTACCATCTTTCATGGGAATGAATACAACTTTATAACCTTGCTGCGCATTGCCGAGTCGGTTCCAACTTCCGTGAAAAGCAATGAAGGCACCATGCTTATATTTTTCAGGAAAGAGATCGCCTTTGTAAATCAACACATCATTAGGCGCCCAATGACCGGGGAATCCAACGAGTGGTGTTTTAGCCTTTTCACAACGATCGGATTTTACTCCATCTCCACCATATTCAGGATTTAACATCTTCTTACCCTGGATGTGGTCATAATAACAATAAGGCCAGCCCATGTCATCGCCTTGTTCTAAATCAAAAAATATTTCAGACGGCAACTCAAGGTTCTGTTGTTCGGTATAATATTCAGGCCAGTAGCGATGCAGATCATCGCGGCCATGTTGCACTGCGTATAAACGATCTACATCAAAATTCCACGTAAGTGCTACAGCATTGCGTATGCCCGTTGCATAACGATGTGCAAGGTCTTGCTTTTGGTTTAATGTGTTCTCATCAAACTTCCAGATGCCAGCGCGTGTTTCCAATTCCTTGCAAGGATCATCGCCTTTGGAATGCGGTGATCTCAATTCAATTTCGCAGTCGTTGCTCAATGATCCGACATTCACATACAAGCCACCCTTGTTGTCAAACGTGAACGGTTTTTCCATGTGACCACCGCCATCTATTAATGTTACGATTGTATCCAGTGCATCGGCTGGAAGAAATTCTCCCTCGGCAAGTTTGGAACGATACACATGTGTGCGATCGGAATAATAAAGAAAGCCGTTGTGTAATTCAATGCCCGTGCCCGGAATGGTAGAATAGCCTTTGATGACATCTGCCCGTCCATCACCCGTGGTATCGCGAAGGGCAACAATTCCATTGCCTTCTTTTGTGGCACGCGCCAGGTGAAGATAGATGTCGCCATTTGAGTTAATGGTCATGTGGCGGCCCCGGCCCAACGTATCGACCACTACTACTGCGCCAAATTTTTCAGGAAGTGTGATGCCACCGTTACCGGCATCGGGAACAAGTACAGTCTTCTTTTCTGGTTGACTGCAAGCTGCCAATATCAAGAGAGAAATTCCAAGTAGATATATTTTCATTCGTGTATTTTTTTTGTGGCGACTAAGATAAACTTTATTGCTTCTAAAATAAATCATTTTTATACGGACTTTTTCACTCTCAATCTTACTATTTTTGATGTTCATGAAATTTCGAATAGCCATTGTATTATTTACTCTCATCGCATTGGTCTGCACCATGGATGGAGTAGCACAATCGTCCGATTGGCAATCTGTTCGTGAAAAGAAGGAAGGAACAGTTAAAGTTTACTGGTACAACAATCAGCCATTTTTTTACACGGATGAGAAGAAGCAATTTAAAGGAATAGAGTTTGAAATTCTGGAAGGCTTTCGACAATTTTTAAAAGACACGTATCAGATCAATCTCCACTATCAATGGATAAAACAGCAGGACTTTGAAGAAACATTTTCCGAAATGGAAGATTCCACTCAAAGTGCGATTGGGTGTGCTGGATTTTCGATCACTCCAGAGAGACGCGCCATTATGAAGTTCAGTCCGCCCTATATGGCCGACATTGGTGTACTTGTTTCTTCTGCTGATCTGCCTGTGATAGAAGATCCAACACAATTAAAGACCTACTTTTCCGATGCCACTGCTGTTATCATTCCGGGCACCGTGATGGAGAACGATATTCTTGAACTTGGTAGACTGCATGACGTCTCTTTCAATCTTGATTATGTGGGCAACAGTGATGACATCTTATCGGCTATCACCAATAGAAAGAAGACGTTCGGCTATATCAACTTGCCAGTTTACTTTATGGCGCTGAATAACTCAACTGTTAAGTTTAAACGCCAAAACTATTTTATAAAGATCAAAGAAGGTCATGGCATAGCTACTACGCGAAGCAGTGGTTGGGAAATTCCGTTGAAAGCCTATTTTCAAAGTCCTGGATTTAAGTCGAAACTCGAGGACATGGTTTCGCATTATATTCATGTGGATTTTTACCGTTTCATTGAGACGCTTTCAACCGAGAGCGAAGTCATGATTCTAAACAAGGAAAAAGAAATTCAACAAGGTGAAATCCAACTTCGGGAATTTCAAATTCAGGAAAAGATGAAAATGCAAAAATTCCTGATGATTGTGATTATTGTTGGTGCCATCATGATTATTGCCATTCTTGTTCTCTTGCGAAATCAGGTAAGGGCTAACCGACACTTAAAGGAGCAAGCAGAGGAGATTGAATCACAGGCAGATCAAATAAAATCAATTAACGAAAATTTGGAATTACTGGTGCATCAGCGCACGCTGGATCTGGAACGGAAAAATAAATCGCTGGAAGAATATGCTTTTATTACAGCTCACAAATTAAGGGCGCCACTTGCTTCTATACTAGGTCTGATCACTCTTTTTGAAAGGAGTGATCAAACAGAAGAAAACAAAATTCTTCTGCAACACCTGAAGGAATCTTCACAGAATCTGGACAAAGTCATTAGGTCGGTTATGGATTCTATTGAGAAGGCCGATTAATTATCGGAGTTAATAATCCTCGAACGTCAAAGATTATTTATTTCTATTCGGCTCGATTTTGCCCACAAGGAAAATATAAGAGCATGCACCCACGATGCCAAGGCCGCCAATGAAGACAAGTGCCGGCTTGAAGTTTCCACCGCTGGCCAGAAAACCAATCACGATGGGAACGATAATGGAAGCAAGGTTTCCCATGAAGTTGAAAACACCACCGGTCAACCCTATCAAGTGCTTGGGTGAAAGTATGGAAACAAACACCCACGAGATCAGTGCCATGCCTGCCCCAAAGAATGCCGTGGCCATAAAGAAAATTACCATTGTTGTATCATCGGTATAGTTGGCACCAACAATGCTTCCTGATATCAGCAAGCCAATGATGATTGGAGTTTTGCGTGCCATACCAACTGACTTTCCTTTGCTGATCAGATAATCCGAAACAAAACCTGAGAGCAGTAAGCCGCCGCAAGCCGCAAGAAAGGGAATGGAGGCCAGGAATCCGGACTTGATAAAACTCAATCCCCGGTATTGTACGAGATAAGTCGGAAACCACGTAAGGAAAAACCAAAGAGTCGCGTTCACACAAAACTGTCCGATGTAAATGCCCCAGATGGTTTTGCTGGACAAGACTTGCTTCCAATCTTCTTTGCTCCACGGAGTTTTACCGGTAGATGATTTGCGTTCGTTAAACACGCCACCACCTTTTTCAATGTAATCTAATTCAGCCTGGTTAACGCGAGGATGTTGCAACGGATCGCGATAAAAAACATACCAAACAATTCCCCACAATAATCCAACTGCACCCGTTACGAAAAATAATCCTCTCCAGCCTGCATACACCTGAACGGCTGCAAGCACCGGAGTTAAGAACGCTAGACCAATAAATTGCCCAGATACATATAACGCAATGGCTGACGCGCGCTCGTGGTCCGGAAACCAACTGGTGACAACGCGATTGTTGATTGGATAGGAGGGCGCTTCGAATGCTCCGGTTGCCAAACGAAATGCAAACAGACTGGCAAAGCCTCGAACCAATCCCTGAAACAATGTTGCGATCGACCAGGTGATCAAACACAATGCATACAATACTCTCGGGGCAACACGATCGGCCAGGATGCCACCTGGAATTTGCAAGGCAGCGTAGGTCCAACCAAAAGCGGAGAAGATCAAGCCCAATTGCACAGACGATAATTTCAATTCATCGCTGATAGACGTAGCGGCCACCGAGATGTTGGTTCGGTCGAGGTAGTTGATCACCACGTTGATAAAGACCAGCGACAACATGGCGTAGCGGATATTTGTTTTCTTGATCGGATCAACTTTTAATTCCATTCTTGTGATTTTAATTTAACAGTCACTAGTCAATTGTCAATAGACTTTTCTTACCTCTACTATTGATCATTTGACCATTGACCAATTAACCATTGACTATTTAGCTGTCCAGCCACCATCTACTGTGATCATCGAACCAAGTGTATAACTGCCCGCGTCACTTGCCAAAAAGATAGCCGCGCCTTGTATTTCTCGCAGCTCGCCCCAACGACCAAGTGCAGTCGCACCCACGATGAATTTTTTAGACTCCTCTGTGTGGGCGATAGGAATGTTCATCTCAGTTAAGAATGGTCCGGGGCAAATCGCGTTCACGGTAATGTTGAACGATGCCAGCTCAAGTGCCAGTGCTCGTGTCATCTGAACCACCGCTCCCTTGCTTGATGTGTACGGAGTGCGATTCGACAAGCCAACCAGTCCTAATGTACTTGCCATGTTAATGATACGGCCATATTTTTTTTCTTTCATGTAGGGCGTCACCGCTCGTGCGCACAGCCATGTTCCGGTGACGTTTACTTCCATCACTTTCGTGAAATCGGCAGGCGTAACTTCATCGATGGGCCCGCGTATGTTGATGCCGGCACTGTTGATCTGGATATCAATTCGCCCAAAAGTCTTCATGGCTTCTCTGGCCATTGCTTCTGTCTTTTCCTGATTGGTAATATCTGCCGCAAATGAAATGGCCTTCACTCCATATAGTTTGCTTATTTCACTTGCTGCTTCGGCTCCTTCTTCTTGATTGCGATTTACCAACATGACGTTAGCTCCTGCGGATGCAAGTCCTTCGGCCATGGCAAGACCAAGACCTTTTGATCCACCTGTAATGATAGCGGCCTTTCCTGTAAGGTCGAATTGCTTGATGCCGGGTAATCGTTCTTTACTCATTGAAATTAATAGTATGTGTGTTTTTTAACTTTTCGTCCGTTGCGGGTATTCACTCCGCGCTCTTTGGTTAATAAAGTAAACGTCAGAAATTCAGAGTTGAATCAGCCATTCCATCCTAAATCCTTTTTACTGTACGTCAAACAAGAAATTATATTCTCTTCTTCGGCTACCAGTTTTTCATCGATGCTGAGTTGACTCACTCTTGGCAATTCACCTTTGAAACTATTCTGTTTCACCATGCGAAGCGTTCGAGCAAGTTCGCTGCCTTTGATGTCTTCGAAGGTTGCCCAGTAGTCAGGTTTCAAACAGGGTATCTCCAATGGATCGCGTGTGATCATCTCCAGGCTAAATGTTACTGCCGGATTGCTGGCTTCACATATCGCCACCATTTTCTTTAAGTCGAGAAACCCTTTGCCCATGGGCACTTCGGAGAGCAGGAAGCCATCAGCATATCCCGATACGCCCATGTCTTTTACATGTGTACTGAAAATGTAGGGTGCCAGTGTTTGTACTACTTCCATCGGATCTTCAAGCAAAGCAATACTGTTTCCAAAATCAAGTGTAACGCCAATCGATTCGCTACCGATTTTCTTGATCATGTCAACCAACTCAATGGCATGCCAATCCTTATGATTCTCTACTGCGATTTTCACTTTGTGCTTTCTGGCAATAGGTTCCGCCAATTGCAAAGAATTGATTGCGTTCTTAACTGCGGCTGAATATTCTTCTCTTGAATGGTACACTTCATAGCGCCTTCCGCTGGACGCAACTGTTCTTAAAATGGTAACGCCAGCTTCTTTGGCATTGATAACATCTTGTTCAAATTTTGCCACATCTTCGGTTTTATTCGGTAAACCGATTGACCCTTCCAGATAAAGTCCAAGTTTCTCGCGTTGATCGCGTACTTTTTTTGCAAAGTCCAGCGACCAATCTTTGACGCCCACCTGCACACCTCCGGCACCAATCTGTGCGCAATGATCAATCAGCTCCATCGCGTTTTGAAAGCCGGGGTATTTCTTACTCTCAAGCTTGGGATTCCATCTGCTCCAATACGAGTGAACAACAATGCCCATGCGCTTGCCCTTCATGAAATCAGGAATATTTTGAAATGCAGTGAGACCAAGGGTTCCCATAGTTGCACTGCCGATAAATTTGCGTCTTTTCATGATAGTAATGAATTCTTAAATTTCTCTGTGAAACTTCGTGCCTTGGTGTCTCAGTGGTTTAAAGCTAAGAACACTAAGAAAAATCTATTTATTATCCTCTTTTATTTCCTCCATGTGTTTATTCAATTCAACGGCAGTCCATGGCATCACTCTTCCTTGCGAAGTATGTCGTGTGCTGCCTACTGTCCGACCACCTAATGGACCTGCATGATTGCCCCACTCGTTTCTGATATAGGTTAATATACTGGAAATAGCTGCATCACTCATCGTTGAGTGAGACGGCATTACAGGTAATATTTCAGGTGCATCATATAGTTTTCCATTCACAGCAATGGGTCCTTCGATGCCATGAAGAAGAATAAGAGACAAACGCTTTTCATCTCCCAACACCCATTCTGAATTGACTAAAGGAGGAGCAAATCTTTTGATGCCTGCTCCATCCGCACCGTGGCATCCGGAGCAATTCGTTAAATAATGCTGGCGACCTAATGCAAACTGTGCCTGATCGCTTTCGGTTAACAGATTTTCTTTGGCTGCAGAACTCTTGACTGCCGTGTGTCCCGGCCATTCAAACATCGATAATAGAATATCTCTTTGTCTGGGTTCCAGTGTTGTATTGCTTTTGGCGAGAAGTTTTGGCTCAGATACCAATCGTATGGGTTTGAAACTTCCGTTGCTTCCCTGAACTGTAATTCCGCTGAGCACCGCTTTTTCTTTCCATCCAAAGGATGATGTATTGATCAATGATAACAGTAAGCCGATCTCCTTTGCATTACCCTTATGGATAATAGCGGTGGTAATCATCTCCGTAAAGATTTCTTTATTTGGATCATCAGCCGTCCATGAGTCGGACTTCCATAGCTGTTGGAGAAAATCAAATTCACGGTCCTGAAGGCTGCTGAGAATGGCATCCCGCATAAGCGGGGAGGAGCAATGTTGCACAGCAATGCCGCTTAGAAGAGTGTACGAAACTTGTGGCGTTAATATCTCTGAGGTTAAACCAATTTGTAACACTAGTTCAATCGGTGCCTTTTTCCAGATTGCGAGCAACTCAGTTTCAAGTTTATGTTGAACCGCTTTGTCTTTTTTTGCAAATGGTTCCAGCAGTCGGAGAGCCGTGGTGCTGATGATGGGGTCCTTATCGTTCAGTAATGGAAATAGAATTTCAGGATGAAGCAGTTGTAATCCCTCCAATGTCCACAACGCATGAAACCTTGCCAGATCATTTGTATTGTTCGAAACTAAATCAGTGAGTACTGATTGAACGTTTTTATCATTTTGCTCCACTAATAATCGCTGTGCCGTGTTCCGCGACCAGCAATTGGCATCGGATAAGTGCTTGATCAATTCATTTGAAGGAATATCAGAAAGCTTAACTGATTTTGTGGCCTTCCAATCATTAGGAACAATTCGCCAGATGCGCCCGCAATGAACTGGTGCTTCTAATTTCCGCAAGAGCGTTTGTTCTCTTAAATAAGGTGTAACATACGCTCCATGTTGAATCAGTCCATGATACATGTCGGTCACATACATGGCACCATCGGGCCCGGTCGTTAAAAACACAGGACGAAATCGTTCATCTGTGGATGCCATGAATTCCTTACCAGGATGCGGATCACGTGCTGAAAGCAGTAAACCATTTTTTTTAACAACATTGCGCTTAACTAAATTACCCGAAGGCTCACACACAAATGCATTTCCATAAAACTCCTTTGGATATGCCGCACCATTATATACCAGCGGTGAGCACGCGGCAGTAAACTCAATCAGTTTACCCTGATCATCCAGTGTTCCAGGAATGTATCCACGGTTGACTGCAGGATTAGGTCGAATGGGATAGACTCTTCTATCGATTGTTAAACCATGATCAATGCCGGTAGTAGGAGTATGGTTCTTATTTCTGTTGAGATAGTTGGGCGGAACAAGATCGGCATGAAGTTGCGACCAATTATAATTATAGAACAAGCGCCCGCCATCATCCTGGCTAATGCCCCATTGACCCCGAAACTCTGTGCTATCTCGTTGCCACGAGTTACCAACTCTCCGATAGCGCAATCGCGACTTAGCATTATAATAATAATTGTCAACACTTCGCAGCAAGCCGTTACCTGAATGTTCGGGCATATCACTGCCGGCATAAGTAGAGTCAATCAAAATTTTAGTATCAGCTTGAAGATCGCCATTTACATCTTCCGTCATCCAGAGTTTTTCATTCTCAGCGATTAATGCTCCACCGGAAACGATCGCCAATGCGCGCGGCATAATCAGGCTGTCTATATAGATAGTGCTTGCATCCATTACGCCATCGCCATCAGTGTCTTCCAAAATGGATACGCGGCCAGATGGTTCTTTTTCTTTAGAGCCATCAATGTCTGACATGAAACCTCGCATCTCCACTACCCAGAGTCTGCCGTCTTCATCAAATGAAATCACCACTGGATCTTGCACCATCGGCTCGGAGGCAACGAGCTGCACTTTGAAACCTTCTTCCAATTGAAATGTTGACTGCTCTTGCTCGGGCGACAACGGTGGAGAGGGATCAGTATTATTTTGATTGACAGCTTCCCGTGAGCAGCTTAACTCACAGATAATCAAAACGCAATACATCATTACTGCCAAAGCAGATGAATTGAATTTTCTCATGTGATGGGCCAGACGATGAAGCGGATTTTCAGGTAAGATCACACTACACTTTGTTTGGATCTGGATGCACCCACGGTTGACGATATGGACGTTGCAACAATCCATTTGCTTCGGCATCTCCAATAATTTGCCGCGTTTGCGGATTGTATACAACTGGTCGGCCTGTCTTCATCGAAATGTTGGCAAGTATGCAACAGGCGGTAGAGATATGTCCTTCTTCAATATCTGCAACCGGTTTGCCTTTTGTTTCAATGGCATTGAGAAAGTTGAGCATGTGTAGTCGTGTAGCTGGCGCAGCATTTAGCTCAATGCGATCTTCAGTAAGATCTTCCGGGTATTTTTCTTTTTCGTAAACAACATCCTTGTGAATTTTTTCGCCATCGCCAACCGGAATGAAATCATAGCGCATCGTGCTGGCGATTAATGTTCCTTTTTCGCCAAACAAAGTAAACGACCATGGGTAATCAGGATTAGGAGGTGTGCCCCACGTGCGATGTTGCCACACGCAATTCAGTTCATCGTATTTGAAGATGGCAGACTGTGTATCCGAGATATTCGACTTTCCTTCTTTCTGGACATAAATTCCTCCGGTGGATTCAATCGCCTTTGGCCAGCCGAGTTTTAACATCCAACGCACCGTATCAAACATATGCACGCACATATCACCGGTGATGCCATTGCCATACTCCATAAACGTGCGCCACCATCTTAAGTGAGGAAGTCCGTCATAAGGCCTGAGTGGCGCTGGGCCGGTCCACATTTCATAATCGAGAAAATCAGGAACGGGTTCTAATGGTGGATTGCCGTTGTTGCGCATGTGCAGATAGCAACACATTTCAACGTGTGAGACTTTGCCTAACAAACCGGCATCAACAATATTCTTTTTAGCTTCAATTAAATGTGGCGTGCTCTTTCGTTGTGTTCCAACCTGAACAACTTTGTTATACTTACGTGCAGCAGCTACCATCGCTTCGCCTTCCATCACGTCTACACTGATCGGTTTTTGCACATACACGTTTGCACCTGATTTCACAGCGTCAATCATTTGAAGTGCATGCCAGTGATCAGGCGTTCCAATCAATACAATGTCAAACTTGTGGTCGGCCAGCATCTTCCTGTAATCGCCATACAGTTTGGGAGTCTTGTGCGACTTCTGTCGTTCACTCACCAGCTTGGCTGCAGCATTCAACATATTTTTATCTACATCGCAAAGCGCAAGCACTTCAACCGGCACCACTTGAATCAAGCGAAACAAATCACTTTTTCCATACCATCCGGTTCCGATCAATCCAACTTTAAGAGGCTCGGCCGGATTGATGAGGTCCATTCCGTGGGCACCAAATGTGGTGAGGGCAAGCGATGCTGCAGCGCCCTTCAAAAAAAGTCTGCGGTTAATGTTGAAGTCATTCATGAATGTGGGAGTTGGTTTGGCTTTAGGTATTGATAGATGCTATAATGATGATCAACATAGCGAAATATCATCAATTATGAAAGACCGTTGAGGACGGAAGGTAAGCTCAACAAGAACTGGACTTAACGCTAAAGCCAGTCACGCTAAGAATTCTTATTCCAATACACCTTCAGGTTATGCGAAGCGCGACCGGCAGCGATGATGTCTTTCTTGCCGTCACCATCAAGGTCGGCTAGTTGCAGGTCTTCACAGGCAATGCCGTTGTCATCAATCCAAAAGTTTTTCCAATTGCCGGGTGATTCTTGCGAATAGATTTTTATCCCAACTTTCTTTTCCGAATTCGGTTCGCGCCAGCCAATCACAATCTGTGGATACTTGGATCCGATCAAGTCTCCTGTTGCCAATGCATGTCCTTGATTGAGATCGTCTGTCAAAACGGTGTGAATCACGCTCCCTTTCTCCTTGTAAACCGTAAGTTTATTGCCGTGCATCGGTTCCACACCTGCCACGAAAACTGTTTGATCTTTTACTTGTCCGGCCCGTATCTCTCCAAAACTTTTTTCTTTAACAAACCATTCGCCATCGGGTGATGGTCGCCATTTTTTGTTTTGATAAGAGAACATTTTTATTCCTTCTTTACCTCCCAGATAAATCCATTCCTCATTTCCTTTCACTACCACATCGAGATTATGTGTGAGGTGCATGGAGTTATCAATGATCGTGTACGTCCACTTTTGTGTCACATCTTTTGGAACATCATACGCAATTACTCTCACACCTTCGCCTTCGCCATTTTTATTGCCGCGGCCATGAAGTGGCACAACAATTAACTGATAATTCTTTCCTCCTGTCTTCACCCATTTCATTCGATGAACGGTTGGCTCATGATGGAGCTCAACGGCCTTCCATAATTGCGTGGGGTCTTTTGGGCGAATGAGATAATGCACCGATCCGGATTTCAACGTGTCGCTTGTCTCCGATGGCACCCACTGCGCACCAACAGCTACTTCCACTTTGCCATCACCATTAATATCTCTGGCGGCAATACACACATTGTCCGACTCGGTTAAATTCTCAATCATCACAAAGCGTTTCCAGTCTCCATTGCGGTACCATACGAATTGTTTTTTATCAGCTAAAAGGATGTCCGGCTTTTTGTCGCCATCCACATCGCCAACGGCCAAACCGTAACCAATTGAAATGTTTCCATCAATCACCTGCGCTTCAAATTTCGGATCGTTCAAAGAATTGAATGCAGAGAAGAGCAGGAACAAGATAAAGAAGGGATGTGCCATAGCAGAACAACTAGATTGATGGTCAACTAATTACTTGCCTTTGTGAATCTTAGTGCCCTGGAGTCTTGGTGGTTCAAATGAACGAGTGGAAGGTTTAAACCACAAAGTCACGAAGTCTCAAAGTCTCACAAAAGATGCGGTTGAATCTTCAAGTTACACTCCTTGGTCGAAATTCGCCAAAAAAAAGAGCCTCTCGGCTCTTGTAATTATTTGGTCACTACCTGATAGGCTTTTTCACCACTCTTCTCAGTTTCTTTTAGCACCCGTGTTTGCTGTAGTTCAACCAGCAACTCCTTCAGTTTAGTATCCTCCGCATTCAGGTGTGCACGAATTTCAGAATACGTTTTTATGTCGTTAGGGGACTTGCGATTGTTGGTGATGAAATTGAGGATATCTATTTTCTTCATGATGAAATCTGTGTTTGGAAAAGTAACGGAATAATTGAAAAAAAGTTTGCCACTAAAATAATTTCAGGCCTGCTTGTTAAGTACCCCTTGAAAGAATGCTTCTTTAACCGGAAGGTAGTGCTGCCTGCTTTGATCAACTTTTACGAATGTTAATTGCTCATGAGCTCCGGCTACTCTTGAAGAAGCATTCACTACATAGTCAGGCTGTTGGATTGACGAAGCGAGGATTTGATTATCGTAATGATCTTCATGAGAAGGAGCGAGAGCCACTTCATTGAAATTGCTGGCACGGTTAATTAAATAGTTGATGATCGTTTTGATCCCGTGAAGGAAAAGACCCGATAGAAAAAAGGCCAGCAGTAAATTCATGACGTGCAATGTTTCTTTCTCTTTCATACGAAGAATAGCAAATGCAAGGCCAGCCTTCAATCAGAAATTATTCCTGAAATGAAGAATGTGAAATCCGGAACCCAGGTTTTAAGGATTAAGCCGTAATCTCTTAATCTCATTGGTCGCCATCAGGCAAATCTGCCTGACAATTCAGTAAAGTGGTTCCTTGGCTTAAAGCTGATTGATGTTTTGGTGAGTTGAAGGTTGACTGACTTCTTAACTATTGACTTAAAAAGCCTTTATTTAACAAGATTTCGATTAAAACTAAAAATATTAGTTAGTATAATACTAAATAAATTAGTTTTTTATCTTTGCTCATACTTAACTAAATAAGTATGTGGATTGGAAATAAATCAGAAATCATATCGGAATTGCGGACGAATATTCTTCGCATCGAAGGATTGAAATTTTCCAATCACGCTGCTTTAGATGCACAGTTAACTCCTATAATTGAAGCTTTCCCAAACAACACTTTTCCATTGGGATGCCTGCATGAATTTTTATCAGAAAGAGCCGAAGATAAATCAGCAACTACGGGTTTTATAAGTGGATTATTGGCAACACTGATCAGCAACAAAGGATCTGCATTGTGGATCAGCTCTTGTCGAACTCTTTTTCCGCCTGCATTAAAAAATTTTGGCATCGAGCCTGATCGACTCATCTTCATTGATCTTCACAAAGAACGTGATGTCATGTGGGCTTTAGACGAGGCATTGCGATGCAGCGCTGTTACGGCTGTAGTAGGAGAGCTAAGAGAGATTGATTTCACAACTTCCAGAAGGCTTCAGCTAGCTGTTGAACAAAGTCAGGTGACGGGTTTTATTCTAAGACACAGTTATCGTCAACTTAATACGACTGCATGTGTCTCTCGGTGGAAGATCACTTCACTTCCAAGCGAAAACGCGAATGAAATGCCTGGCATTGGATTTCCCCGATGGAGAGTAGAGTTATTGAAAGTTCGTAATGGCAAGCCCGGAGTTTGGAATGTCAGTTGGATAAATCGGAACTTTCAATTTGCCAGCGAAGAATTTTCTTCACTTAATCCGGAGTCAAATATTTTGTACGCTGCTCCAAATTTCAAAAACACCGGATGAAATGGAAAAGCGCTTCGTCTCTATTTGGTTTCGTCATCTTTCAACAGATTGGTTTACGCTTCGCCAGCCAAAGTTCAAAGGTGTGCCGTTTGTTTTGAGCACCTCTTCGCATGGAAGAATGATAATCACCGCCACTAATCATACTGCCGAGAGAGCAGGGCTTTATAAAGGAATGGTGCTTGCCGATGCGAGAGCAATCGTACCTAATCTGGAAGTAATAGACGATCCGCCAGACTTAATCAAAAAATTATTGAAGCGAATTGCAGAATGGTGTATCCGGTTTACGCCTTCTGTCGCTATCGATCCACCGGATGGTCTTTTGTTAGATGTCACGGGCTGCTCACATCTTTGGGGCGATGATACTTCTTACCTGAATTTCATTCTCAAAAAGTTAACCGATCGTGGCTATGATGTATGTGCGTCCATGGCTGATACGATTGGGGTTGCATGGGGCATGGCAAGATTTGGAGATAAGTCTTCGGTGATAAGCAGGCAGAAGCATGTTGATGCCATGATGAATCTGCCTCCTGAAGCTCTTCGCCTGGAGGCAACAGTTGCTGAGCGATTGCATAAGTTGGGCTTACGCCAGATCAAACAGTTTATTGGAATGCCTCGCCCGTCTTTGCGAAGACGCTTTGGTATGCACTTCATCATGCGATTGGAAACAGCTATTGGCCTCGAGCCAGAAACGATTGAGCCAATTCAACCCATCGAGCCTTATCAGGAGCGATTACCCTGCTTGGATCCGATCGTTACAGCTCCCGGCATTGCGATGGCTCTTCAGCAGTTGTTGGAAAAATTATGTCTTCGCCTGCAACACGATCAGAAGGGACTGCGAACTGCAGTATTCAAAGGGTATCGCGTAGATGGAAAGATGGAGAAGATTGAAATAGGCACCAATCGTCCATCCTATCACACGACTCATCTTTTCAAACTCTTCGAAACAAAAATTTCCACCATCGAGCCTGCATGGGGTATTGAGCTATTTATTCTGGAGGCCCCGAAAGTTGAAGATTATTTTCCGAAGCAGGAGAAGATGTGGGAAGCATCTGGTGGGTTGGACGATGTACGATTATCTGAATTGATTGATCGCCTGGCATGCAGAGTAGGTATAGATTCAATCCATCGCTATCTGCCCGATGAACATTATTGGCCTGAGCGATCTTTCAAACCTGCTGCGAACCTTCATCAACAATTAGCAACTGTTTGGCGATCGGATCTCATAAGGCCCTTGCATTTATTGTCGGTGCCGCAGCGAGTGGAAGGCATGGCGGCTCTTCCGGATTATCCACCTAAGCAATTTGTGTATCATGGAAAGGTTCACAATATCACCAAAGCAGATGGGCCTGAACGCATTGAACAGGAGTGGTGGTTACAGCAAGGACAGCATCGCGACTATTACCGGGTTGAAGATGACGAAGGCAATCGATATTGGCTTTTTCGACTGGGACATTATTCTGATGAGAACTATCAGTGGTTTATTCATGGATTCTTTGTCTGATAACTTAAGGAAGATCAGATGAGTTATACAGAGTTGCAAGTCACTACAAATTTCAGCTTCCTCAGAGGCGCATCACATCCTGAGGAAATTGTAGAGCAAGCTGCCGCGCTTCAGTATAAAGCAATAGCCATCACTGATCGAAATACGTTTGCGGGGATCGTGCGTGCACATGTGGCAACGAAAGAGAAAGACATTCGAATCATCCCTGCCTGCCGTCTTGATCTGGTGGATGGCCCAGGCTTATTAGCATTCCCTACAGACAAGGAAGCGTATTCGCGTATTTCAAATTTGCTAACCACCGGAAATCTCAGGACCGAAAAAGGAGAATGCGAATTATACAAGTCAGATGTGTATCAACATGCCAAAGGATCAAAGTTCATTGTACTTCCGCCATCCTCGCTAAACGAGGTCTTTGACTTTGATAGTTATTTCAAAAGAATCTTGAAAGAGTATCGTGAGGCATTCGGAAGTGAACTTTATATCGGAGCATCCTGCTCCTACAATGGTGATGATGCAAAAAAAATGTATCGTATTGACCAGCTATCGAAAGAACTGAGCGTGCCCATAGTAGCTACTAAT
>JBGANU010000030.1:0-39721 GCA_044222145.1 Cyclobacteriaceae bacterium | reverse complement strand
ACTTATTACATTTCAGTTGATAACTACTCTGGCTACTCCGGAACCTTCACTTTGTGTTTGAGTGATGTGGTGGATTACGATTTTTATCAGGGAGCTACAGATGTTACCAGTTTGATTAACACCTGCTCTGCCAACGCTGCCTACACGACAGCTTTTGCTACGCCTGATCAGTCAAAAGGTACATGTTGGAGCAATGGTCCGAACAACAACAGATGGTTTAAGTTCACAGCCACGTCCACCACGTTTATAAAAGTTCAGGTGAAGGTAGCAGGAGTAGAGGGTACGATGCAAAATCCATTTGTAGCTATCTGGAATTCATCGTTAACACAGTTGGCCTGTCAGAACTATGTGAACGCTACAACCGACATAGAGACCCAGTACTTTGGACTGACGAATGGATCTACTTACTACATATCAGTTGATAATTATTCCGGTTATTCGGGAAGTTTCACTTTGTGTTTGAGTGATGTGGTGGATTATGATTTCTATCAGGGAGCTACAGATGTTACCAGTTTGATTAACACCTGCTCTGCTAACGCTGCCTATACGACAGCTTTTGCTACGCCTGATCAGGCAAAGGGTACATGTTGGAGCAATGGTCCGAACAACAACAGATGGTTTAAGTTCACAGCCACGGCAACCACGTTTATAAAAGTTCAGGTGAAGGTAGCAGGAGCAGAAGGCACGATGCAGAACCCATTTGTAGCCATCTGGAATTCATCGCTTACTCAGCTAGCTTGTCAGAACTATGTGAACGCCACAACTGACATAGAGACCCAGTATTTTGGGCTCACGAATGGATCGACTTATTACATTTCAGTTGATAACTACTCTGGCTACTCCGGAACCTTCACTTTGTGTTTGAGTGATGTGGTGGATTACGATTTTTATCAGGGAGCTACAGATGTTACCAGTTTGATTAACACCTGCTCTGCCAACGCTGCACTTATTACATTTCAGTTGATAACTACTCTGGCTACTCCGGAACCTTCACTTTGTGTTTGAGTGATGTGGTGGATTACGATTTTTATCAGGGAGCTACAGATGTTACCAGTTTGATTAACACCTGCTCTGCCAACGCTGCTTACACGACAGCTTTTGCTACGCCTGATCAGGCAAAGGGCACCTGTTGGAGCAATGGACCGAATAATAATAGATGGTTTAAGTTCACCGCCACGACAACCACGTTTATAAAAGTTCAGGTGAAGGTAGCAGGAGCAGAAGGCACGATGCAGAACCCATTTGTAGCCATCTGGAATTCATCACTTACTCAGCTAGCTTGTCAGAACTATGTGAACGCCACAACTGACATAGAGACCCAGTATTTTGGGCTCACGAATGGATCGACTTATTACATTTCAGTTGATAACTACTCTGGATATTCCGGAAGCTTCACCTTGTGTTTGAGTGATGTGGTGGATTACGATTTTTATCAGGGAGCCACGGAGTTGACGGATTTGAATAATTGGTGCTCAGCCGATGCTGCATACACTACAGCATTTGCAACATCAGACAAATCAAAGGGCTCGTGTTGGGCAAATGGTCCGAATAACAACAGATGGTTTAAGTTCACAGCAATTACTGCCAACGCAACTATACAAATGAAAACGGGAGGATCGGAGGGTACGTTGCAAAATGCATTCTTAGCTTTATGGCAATCAAACGGAACAACACAAATTGCTTGTGCATCATATGTAAGTGCAACCAGCGATTTGAGTTTTTCAGTTTCGTCTCTTGTGCCGGGCAATGTATATTATATATCCTGCGATAATTATGCGGGCTATTCCGGAACATTTAAACTTTGTATTAATAACATAGGAACTACCTTTTATTCTCGACTAAGTGGACCGTGGACAGACGTCAACACCTGGTCGACTGTTGGATATGGTGGAGTTGCCGGAGCATCCTACCCAAATGGTGGAGATGTAGCCAATATAAGAGGTAATGACGTTACAATCAGCGCCAATCAACAAGCCGCGGAAGTTAACCTCGATGTTGCTTTGGCAGGCACAAGCCTCGCGATCAATACCGGGCTTTTAACGATTAACGGAAAAATGACATTAACCAATTCCGGCAATAGCTTCCCAGGATCGGTTCTGCTCCAGAGCAATGGATCATTGTACGTAAATGATATTCTTAGTTTTAGCCGATCAGGAGGTGATCAGGCATTTGGGATGACAATTAATTCTGGTAGTGCGGTCACGGTTAATAAAGACCTAAACTGGAGCAGTACAGGTGGAACCACCGTTGATAATTTACTGACCGTGAATGGTACAGGAACGATGACAGTAAATCAGGATGTAAACCTGACGTCAACGGGGGGAAGATTAATCAAGCTCCAATTCAACAACTCAGCTGTGTTTACAATAAAGAGGGATGTTAATTTCACAGCCAACGCAGCCTCCCTTGAACTTATCGAACTCAACAACAGTGCCCAGTTAAAAATAGCACGAAACTTTGTTCGGGGGGCTACGCCTTATGGCTCGCTAACATGCAATAACACATCAACCGTAGAATGTAATGGTGTTATCTATCTTCAAACTCTTGCTGCTAGTGCTGGCTCTGGTGGCGATAGCTTCACCTACCAAAATGTGGTGATGAATAATACGCATGTGGCCGTGCCACAAATAACATTGGGCGGAGCGGTAACTGTGAATGGAAATTTGACGCTGACTGCTGGTGTTGTGAGCACCACATCAAGCAATATTCTTAATTTAAAAAATGCATCATCCACCACAATTGGAAGCTCTGGTAGTTATGTGGATGGACCAATGACTTACGAGGTAGCAACAAGCACAGCTAATACGACTCGTAATTTTCCGCTCGGTAAGAGCGGATCGTATCGACCGGCTGTATTGATCGTTACTCACTCAGATAACGCGTCAGTTGTTTACACGGCCGAGCACTTCAGCACATCTGCAGTGTCCCTGGGCTACACGCTGGCAGCTTCAACAGATAAAGTCTCTTCGGTTCGCTACTGGAACGTTACCCGGCAGGCGGTGGCTAATCTTACGTCAGCACAAATCAGACTCTATTATGGTATTGGCACAAGTGATGGTGTTACCGATTATACGAATTTAACGGTTGTGAAAAATGTTGGTACGGGTACAACATGGGTAGATGTGAATGGTACAGCAACAGGAAATGGATCAGGAAGTATTTTATCTGGTTCCTTCAATAGTTTTTGCGACATCACGATTGCTAATAAAACAGGCGGCACGAATACGCTTCCGGTCGAACTGACGAATTTTGAAGGTCGTTTCGATGGATCATTAGTTCGCTTAAATTGGAAAACGGCATCTGAACTCAACAACCAGGAATTTTCAATCGAACGCTCTAAGGATGGAATGGAGTTTCGGCAGTTGTTTACCGTGGCTGGCGCAGGTACGAAGAAGAGTGCGTCTTACTACGAGGCTATTGATAAGCAACCCCTAGTTGGTGCAGCATATTACCGACTTAGGCAAATTGATTTTGATGGTCAATCAACTTTTTCAAATGTTGTCAAGGTGGAGGCCCATTCACTGGAAGACGCGCAAGTAAAAGTCTTTCCGAATCCTGCTTCGAATGGAAATTTTAACGTGGACCTTGAGCGTTTTCACCCTAACGCTGAGGTGATGATCTCCATTATAGACTTAGTGGGGCACGTCCGCTCTCGCACTATTCTTAAAACAAACGAAGCCGGGTATGTCACGCACTCGTTTCATGTTGAAGAGTCCGGAGTGCTTGTTATTTTAGTGTCTACCGAATTTGGAACAACAGCCCGAAAAATACTGATTGACTAAGACGATCTTATTTATTTCGTAACATCTTTATAAGCATTCAACCGATCGGAGACTATAATTTTGTTATTCTTCTTATTAATGTCGGCCATGCGCAGCGATGGATCGATCTCAATACTTTCAATATCTGCTGTTTTTCTTCCAATCTTCAGCGTATAGTTTGGATTGACCCAAGGCCACGTAGGCAAGTCCGTTCGTGACATGGTGGTGTCTTCCACGGGCTTGTTACCCATCAATTCATTCATGGGGATGTAAAACATTTCTTTGGAGCCGTCTGAATAGGTTACCACCAGATCAATGGGCATAGGAAATTCCCCGATTCGGTCCAGTGTTACATAAGTTGCGTTATCCTGTTCTGCAATGGAGCTTATTCCATAGTCAATTCTTTTTGTGGTGTTGATCCAGTAACGCAAATACCAATGCAACTGCAAGCCCGAAGTCTTCTCCATCACTCGAATGAAATCATTTGGCTCTGGGTGTTTCATTTTCCAGGTGTTGTAATAGCGTTTGAAGCCTTTATAGAAATTCTCGGTGCCGATCAGATATTTTAACTGATGCAGAAGCACTGTTCCCATAGAATAGGCCCCTGTGCTGTAAGCTCGATTGGTTGTGTAATGATCGGCATGCTGACTGATAGGTTCCTGCAATCCACTGGCCACAAGACCAAAATAACCGGCATAGCTTCCGGCATGTGGACTAAGCTCACTGAATATTTCAGCACCGGCTTCGCTTGAAGCGAAATCAGTAAAGCCTTCATCCATCCATGCGTATAACGATTCATTGGAGGCGAGCGTCATTTGATACCAGCTGTGAGCCACCTCGTGAGCCATTGTACCGGTCACAGAATTGAAACCGCCTTCGCCCATGATAAGTGTGCACATAGGATATTCCATGCCACCATCGCCACCTTGAATGACGCTGTAGGAATCAAAAGGATATTTACCGAAATGCTCATTTAAATGTGTGAATACTTTCACAGCCGCTTCTTCCATCTTTCTCCAGGCATCGGTGGTTTTTTCATTTTTCTGATAAAAGAAATGAAGTTCAGGTCCATTGGGAACCTGAGCCTTGTCGTGAGTATAATCCGGATCGGCTGCCCACGCAAAGTCAATCACATCTTTCGCCACGAAATGCCAGGTTAGTTCGCCATCTGGTCGTTTTACAGTGGTGCCGGATTTCTCATAACCATAACCAATCTTGTCAGCGTTTTGAAGTTTACCTGTGCCACATAACACAAAAGTAGGATCGATGGTAATGTTTACATCAAAGTCTCCCCAGGGCGCATGAAACTCCCGGGCCACATATTGATAGGCATGCCAGCCTTGAAAATCATATTCAGCCATCTTAGGATACCATTGTGTCATCGAGTAAGCAATCCCTTCACGATTGTTGCGTCCCGATCTCCGTATTTGCACGGGCACTTGCGATTCGAATTTCATCTCGAATACAGATTTTGTTTTGGGAAGCATGGGCTTAGCAAGCGTTACCTCCATTACGGTTCCTTGTATGTGATAGGAGACATCTTTACCATCTTGTTTTAAGGAAAGCACGTGCTGATATCCAATCTCGTTTTCTCTGAGTTTTGAAATTCTATCCATTACTCTTCGGTCAGGATCGGGCAGGTTGCGCGAACGCACATCCATCATGCTGCCTGGCTGAAAGGCATTAAAGTACAGGTGGTAATAAACTTTGGACAGGGTGTCGTTGGAGTTGTTGTAGTATACAAGTTTTTGATCTCCGTTGACTTTGTGATTGCTTACATCAAGCCGAACGTTCATCGTGTATTCAACACGCTGTTGCCAGCGATAGTCCTGGCCGTAAGAGCAAAAAAGTGAGCAGAGCAATAGGAGAGAAAAAACAGTTTTCATAGGAACAAGATTAGTTCTGAAAAATATCAAAAGTTGATGCTAATCAAAAGCATTCGATATAATTCATTCCCGAAATGTAGTCTATTTGAAACCGAGGTAGCGGGTAAAAGTGGCAGACATATAGCCGCTTTTGGTCAGCCCTAATTCTTCGCCTGGCAGCGCCTTCGGGATGTTATAGGTATAGCTGATCAGAAAATTCCAATTGTTGACCGTAACACTAATAGGGGCTGAAAACGAATAGTTCATGTCACCAAAAACCGTTTTGTTTTGGGTATAATAAAGCGGCAAACCGTTTCGAATTCTATAGAGTATACCAAGTCGGGTTTTGGCATAAGGAAAGTATTCTGTGATCACTTCGGAACCAAGCAAGATATTGGCCGAAGGATAAAAGAAAATCCGATCGATCCCTTTCCATTTTCTTTTCTCAAGATTCAAGCCCAAACCCGGCATCACACGGTGCGCATTCTTTTGTCCAAAATAAAAGTAGTAATCCAGTCGCAAGACAACGGGCTTAAGATTGACAAAGTTGGTTACGCCCAGGTTGTTTACATAAGGAATGACAACATCGGGTCCGGTATTTGAGTAGAAGAACCGACTATATTCAGCAATGACAGACCATCTTTTAACAGGCGATATCATATAGCCTGCCGAAGCGATCGTTAAGTAATAATCAGGTTGATATTCCTTGCTCCAGTAGCCCGACACATCCGCATACAATCCTGATTTATGAAAATAGGAGGCACCGGCAGACAACCCAAACTTGTCGATACCAATGGTTCTACCCGTGGCGGTGATATTGCTGTTGTAGGCAATTCGCGTAGCCAACTGCGATCCGCTGCCTTTGGCGCTGCCATCGATCGACAGAACACTGTCGATCAAGCTAAAAATATAAAGCGAATCCTGAAGCGTAAGAATAGAATCGACTTCATCCAACACGTGCTCAGCTTTCAGTGCAAGTGAATCAGCGAGGTGGCGGTTAGACACAGCAACGGTGTCTTGCTGGCCATAGCCAGACAAATAGATAACGACTAAGCTGAAACAGAGAATTCCGGACTTCAATGGATCTTAAAGATAACTATTGACTACGCCTTTGTCGTAGCTGTTGATTTTTATCTCTAAAGTTCTCCTTTCTCTGCTGATTTATCCTTCTCTGTTGGAGCTGGTTTAGAATTAGTCGATTGAATTCCTTTTCAGCGGCTCTGAGATTTAACATCTGTTGCGCTGTGATGACTGTGAGCATTCTGCCTGAGTAATCTTTTTCAAGATCGAGTCCTTTTTGTTTTAGTTGAAGACCGAGATTAACAACCTCCTGATCTTTTTTGGGATCGGGGTTATTTGGATCGATCTGTCTGCGTGCTTCTTTTAACTGTTGGCGTAGCTCTCCTTGTTTACTGGAAAATTCATGATAGATCGGCCAGAATTTTTCTGCTTGCTGAACGGTTAGCCCCATTCGCTCCGAGATGAGTGCAACGCGGGCTGCTTCGATTTTCTTACGCGCATTTGCATCAGGTGGAACAATATCCTGATCATCTTGTGCATATCCCCATGCCGGTAGCAACAGGAAAAGCAACATGCATACTTCTTTTATCCGCCTCATAATGTTACAGTTGATCGTTTTCAAGCTCATCTGATAAATCCAATAAATCCTCATCACTAAAATCCAATTCCATCGATTTCAATTCATCCGGATTTATTTCTCCGGCACCTACGTCCTCCAGAATATCATCTATGGAAACTTCACCATCGTCTAAATAGTCCACAAGGTCCTGGCTATTGATAGATGCCAGCATAGATTCAGCATCGGTTAGTTGAGGATTGTAATAATTCCGATAGACAAAAATAGAGGCCGCCACCAGCACTATTGCCGGCAATGCATAACGAAGTGACAAAACAAAATAGGAGACACGCTCTCTTGAAGGACTCTTTTCGGCAATCCTGGATTGAATAACTCCTGGCAATTTATCGAAGTATCCTTCGGGGACTTCGAAAATTGTCTTTTTTGGTATGTCTTCCAGTTTCTTCATTTTCGCTTAGACTTGTCGAGTCGTCAAAAGTTTAATCAATCTGTCAAATAATTCTCAATTTTCTTAACTGCGTGGTGATAGCTGGCTTTTAGAGCGCCCACACTGGTATTGGTGATCTCTGAAATGTCTTCATAGGGCAGGTCGTCATAGTATTTCATGTTAAAAACTAACCGCTGCTTGTCGGGCAACGTGAGCAATGCCTTTTGCAGTTTCTTTTGAATATCGTCCCCATTGAGATAGGGAGCCGAGTCGATTTTTGAACTCAACTCACCGGCAACATCCTCAATTGGTAAAAAGAATCTTCTTTTCTTCTTGGCGAGGAAAGTTAGACACTCATTTGTGGCAATGCGATATATCCACGTGTAGAGTTGTGAATCTTCTCTGAAATTATCGATGGCCTTATGGATTTTGATAAACACCTCCTGCGTAAGGTCGTCCGCATCATCGTGATCAATTACCATCTTGCGCACCAGCCAATACACCTTTTGCTGATAGGCCCGCACGAGCATATTAAACCCATAATTGCGGGTTTCCGGACTGCGGAGTTTCAGCAAAAGTTCTTGGTCTTCCAATCGGTAAGGTTTCGAAACTGAGGATTAGACTTGTTTTCGGTTTGAAGGTTTAATCATAGAGCAAGAAAAATGCAGTTGACAAATTTCAATTGGCAAAGATGCCCGGCATATGTTGTCAATTGTTTATTTGTCAACTGGCAATTTTGCATGACTTCTCAGCTAAACCAATGAGCCCAGTTGGTCGACCAGCAATTCATACTGCTCTTTCGAATGCGTTGGGAAGTTGGCAAACCGAAGCTGTGTCTTTTTGTTTTCACCATAGCCATCTCCGGCATGCAAGCCAACTTTTGCCAGGTGCTTTGCAATTCTTTCTGTGTGCTCTCCGCAATCGGCAACGATCACGGTTTGCGAGCGATGAGCTTTATCTTTGACGAAGGGTTTGGCAAGACCGTTTGTCTCTAAGGCTTGATAAAGTATGGCGGCCTTATACTCTGTTTCTTTTCGAATAATCTGAATACCTCTTCTGTTCATGTCTTCAATCACCTTACTCAATAAGTAAATACCAAGTACGTTGGGTGTTTCAGGAGTTTGGTTTTTCTTTTCATTCGCCAATAACGTGGGCAGACTGTGGTAAGTCCCAATAGCGCCTCCATTTTTAGAAATCTTTTCAGCTTTGGCTAAGCATCTTTCATTTACAATCCACACGCCCAATCCTGCAGGAAGACCGAAACTTTTTTGCACAGAAAAGAAGACAGAATCAATCTTCGTAAAATCAAAATTGGGATAGGGTAGAGACGAAACAGCATCGACCACAATTAGTGCTTCAGGATATTGACTACGGAATTCATGAATAAAACTAAGGGGCAGCGAAACTCCCGTGCTCGTTTCATTGTGTGTTAAGGCGATTAATTCTGTTTGCGCAGGTATCTCAAATGATCCGCTAAATCCTGAACCAAGTGGTGCTTCTATTTTGGTGATAGTTTTTCCCAACTGGCCAGCAATTTCACCATATCGTTTTGAGAAGGCTCCGTTTACAAAATGAGCAGAGTTCTTCTCCACCAAATTCTGAATAGAACGCTCCCAGATTTCAGTTGCAGATCCTGTAAAGAAAATATGAAAGTCTGATGGAATGCCCAGCAATGTTTGTAAGCCAGATTTTACATCCGCATAAATGCCTTCAAACTCTTTGCTTCGATGGGATAGGGAGGGAATGTTATTTTTAAAAGCCTGACGTACGTGATCTTCAACAGTATAAAACAGCTGACTTGGACCCGGGGTGAAATTTACATTCATTTGAAAACAGGTAAGTACAAAAATAACCTGAACTTATTCACGCTCAAAGAACTCATCGCATTGCTTACTAAAAAATTAGAAGTTAATCAAGCATATAAGACAGGTGAGTTTTATCTACTTTTGAATCATGAAATCCACTTGGATTTGGGACACGTTTGCTGAACCTAACAATTATACAATACCGAGTTAAGCTCCAGGACAAAACCAGGCCTCAATACTGATCTTGCATCAGTACCTCGCCCTAAAAGCAGGATAACAGTGGAAGGTTGCGGCTACGGAGCAGCTCAAAACTTGTCTTTCTGGGGTTCAGAAACACCTCTCCAAATCCAGTGGGTTTTTGTTTTTTATGCCACAGATTCACAGACTTAACTAAAGTACTGTGCGAATTTCTGCCTCATCTACGATTACAAGCGTTGAGCTTTCAATTATCTCTGAAATCATTCCCCAATTCTTCTCAAAGAAAATATGAAGTTGATTCAGTGTATAATTTCCAAATTGAAAATGAATCACTTTTGCAGGTTTAGGACTCAGAATGCACCTCGTGTAAAAATCTGCATCTTTTGTTAAAATGATAAGCCCTTTTTCGCAGGCATAATCCCAAATCTTTTGATCACTCATTCTAGTGTCAATATCTGAAACAAATTCAAAGTCGGGCGAATGGAAGTATTTGAAATATCTCGGAAGGTTAACGTCCACCAAGAATTTAGGCATCAGGCTGAAATCTTAAAAACAGACTTATCCTTATCCACCGCAAGTGATGCATAATGGATACACGCAAAAATATCTTCTCTTTCAAGAATAGGGTATGCTTGCAGTAAATTCTCAATTGTTTCTCCAGCTGCAAGAAAATCAAGGATAGTTTTAACAGTGATTCTCATGCCACGAATGGCTGGCTTGCCGTTACAGATTTGAGGATCAATTGTAATTCTGCCAATCAGATTGTTCATCAATCAAATATACTACTTTTGAAATTCTTAATAAAGAACTCTGAACTTGATCGTGTTCTCGATTGCCCGTAACTCTTTGATCACATCTTTGTTGTATTCTTTATTGATGTCGGTGATCACGTAGCCGATCGTTTCGTTCGTCTTCAAATATTGCCCAACAATATTAATCTCATTGTTCGCTAGTATCTGATTGATCTTTGCCAAAATTCCCGGCACGTTATTGTGAATGTGAATTAATCGATGGGCATTCTCCAAAATAGGTAACGTCAGATTAGGGAAGTTTACACTAATGCTGGTACTACCGGTGTTGATATAATCCATCAGTTTACCAGGAACAAAGTTTCCAATGTTTTCCTGTGCTTCAGAAGTACTGCCACCGATATGTGGTGTAAGTATGGTGTTTCTCAAGCCACGTAGCTCGGACACAAATTCTTCGTTGTTGCTGATGGGTTCGTAAGGGAACACATCAATAGAACATCCAGCCACTTTCCCACTCAATATATTTTCTTTCAGTGCTTTGATATCTACAATATGCCCGCGGCTCAGATTCAGGAAGATGACCCCTTTCTTCATTTGCTTGAATTCCTCTTCGCCAATGTCGCTCTTCTTTGTCGTAATAGAAAACCTTCATACCCAGGTTTTCGGCCAGCACAGAAAGTTGCGTTCCAATATTTCCATACCCGATAAGACCCAGGTTCTTTCCTCTTACTTCAAAACTTCCCGCAGCAGACTTGTCCCACTTGCCCTGGTGCATCTTAGCAGACTTATCCGGAATGTTGCGCATCAACATAATCATCTCTGCAATGGCAAGTTCCACCACTGATCGCGTATTGCTAAAGGGTGCATTGAATACAGCAATGCCTTTCTTCGTTGCGGTTTTTAAATCAATCTGGTTGGTACCAATGCAGAACGCACCAATCACCATCAAACGAGATGCGTTATCAAGGACTTTAGCTGTTACCTGTGTCTTGGAGCGAATGCCCAATACAGATACATTCTTGATCTTCTCGCACAATTCATCTTCATCCATGGCTGCGGAATAGGTTTCTACATTAAAACCTTCGGCTCTCATCAATTCAAGGGCAACAGGATGAACATTCTCCAATAAGAGAACATTGATTCTGTTTTTGGGGTAGGAGATAGCAGTGTTCAATTTATTCAGGTATAAAAATTCGTCAAAACTTGGAGCAATGTGATCGGCATTTTTCAAAACACGTTCGCGTTCCACATTTTCAGTAAACGCAAAAAACTTATTGGCCAAACCAGCATGCTTGATTTCATAATCGGTGTAGCCATCTCCGATAACGTAAACATCACCCGGAAGATTCAATCGCTTAAGCTGCTCTACCTTTCCATTGTTGGCCGAGAGCGGATTTTCTCTATCGAAGCCTATTACATTTCCCTGATCGTCAAACAGGAAACGGTTGGCAAAGATGTTTTCCTGCTTGATCCCATACTCCATCACGATCGGATCGATGAAGGCATGAAACCCATTCGAGATAATGTAAATGTTATCTGAGTATTGCTGAAAGAAATCCTTGTTTCGCTTAAATGATTCCGAGACTTTATCTCTCAATACCTTCACAAGTTCTTCGAGATGTCTTTTGTTCGCGGCAAGCAAGGCCACGCGCCTTTCAAGAGATTCGCGGAAAGATAACGAGCCGTCCATGCCTTGATTCGTGATCTCTATGATCTTGTTAACATTGGTTTTTTGATCGGGATGGTCCTTTAAAGAGATCTCGGCCAGCACATCAAATGCTTCTACTTTAGTAAATGTGCTATCGAAATCGATTACGATGTACTTATTCAGTTTCATGCAGTCTTCTTGAAATTCAAAAATAGAATTAAAACACAAGAGTCCGCATAAAGCAGAACAAAGCCGCCAGCAATTTTTTATCGAACGAATGTTAGCTCTTTAGGTAATCGGTAATCAGTCGTCAGTAATCGGTGACAACCGAATACCGATCACCGATTACTGTTTACCAGATCAAGGCAGTATGATTTTATAAGATCCCTGACTCTCCTAAACTCCTCCATGATCTCAGGCTCCGTGCCCTTTGCCTTGGCGGGATCAGGGAAATTGTGATGAAGCATTTTTACCTTGGCGGGAAAATAGGGGCAGTGCTCTTTTGCATTGTCGCAGACAGTAATGACAAAGTCAAATTGCTTATCGGCATATTCATTAACATTGTTGGAAGTGTGATGGGATATGTCAATGCCGTCATCCTTCATCGTAGCAATTGCTCTTGGGTTGACGCCATGCGTTTCGATACCAGCACTGTAGACGTCAAACTTATCTTTTCCAAAATGCTCTAAATAACCATGCGCTATCTGACTTCGGCAGGAGTTGCCAGTACACAGCACTAAAATACTTTTCTTCATTAGCTTATTTTTAATTTCATGACCACTGCAGAAGCCGGACAGACCTGTGCAAATTCAGTAGTCTCTTTGATTGTCTCTGGCACTTCATTTCGTGGTACATCTTCAAATCCTTTTTTCAGGAAATAGTCACGAGCGGTTTCAGTCAGAAGAAAGAGTTCGTTTATACTCAAGATTCTTGCTTTGCTAATCATCTCATCAACAATCTTTCCGCCAAATGCTTGACCGCGTAACTTTTCGTCAACGGCTATCGATCTAAGTAGGGCAGTGGCTCCATAAAGTTCAAGTCCGCCTGACCCAATTAAATTTCCTGCATCATCTTCGTAAACTATAAAATGATTCCCTTCTAGTTTTAGATCGATATACGGCAGTTTGTTATCCCTCAAAAAGCGTTGAAGTGCTTCTAATCCTTTCTGATCTGTAATGGGTCTAAAGTGAACGCTCATTCTCTGTTCTTTGCAATTCTGTTGGCAAATTCCGTTTTAGTTGCAGCATTCAGGTCCGCAGCAATTCTTTTTCTCTTCCAGCTTCAATTCCTTTATGCCAGGCTTTTCAGCGTACACGGTTATACTTAAGATTCCTGAATTACGGCTCTTTACTTTTTCAATCTCTGCTTCGTTCAAGTAAGCCGATAGGATTTCATCTGGCAAAGTGATTTTTTTCTCTTTTTGAATTTGAATATTGGTGAACCCAGTATCTTTTACAAGTTGAAGATACTCGTCTTTTTGAATGGCTCCGGATACGCAGCCCGCATACATCTCTGCACTTTTGCGTAAGCCTTCCGGTAGATTTCCAACCAGTACGATATCCGACACACTAAAATGACCGCCCGGTTTTAGAACTCTGAATGTTTCTGCGAAAGCTCGTTTTTTATCTGGCACTAAATTCAAAACGCAATTGCTCACCACCACATCCGCAACGTTGGCCGTGATGGGCAGACTTTCAATATCTCCGATTCTGAATTCCACATTATGGTAATTGAGTTTCTCGGCATTGGCTCTTGCTTTCTCAATCATTTTTTCGGTAAAGTCGACACCGATAACTTTTCCGGAAGCTCCGGTTAATGAGCGTGCAACAAACGCATCGTTGCCAGCGCCCGAACCCAGATCAACCACCACATCTCCTTTTTGAATCTGTGCAAACTCAGTAGGTAAACCACAACCGAGACCAAGATCGGCATCAACTGTGTAACCCGGTAATGTTGAATAGTCTTCGGCCATAATCGCTGCATCAATTGTGGAGCAGCCACATCCCGCCCCGCAGCAGCTGGTTTCATTTTGTTCCTTGCTTTGCATAGCAATTTCTGAATACTTCTCCTTTACGAGTTGCTTGAGTTGGTCGTTGGTTGTCATAATTTTTAGAGTTAGAGATTATCGTAATATTGCGATTATTAAAATCAAAATTTTTTAGCAGCAGTTTACCTGAACGACTGTAAATAGTTCGTCAATCATTTTCTTTGCTTTTGCCACTGCTTTGGCATCGATGCAATAGCACACGCTTGGTCCTTCGATGTCTCCTTTAATGAGTCCCACCTTTTTCAATTCTTTCAGATGTTGTGATACGGTAGACTGAGATAAAGGAAGTTCGTTGACAATGTCGCCACATACACATGATTTTTGTTCAGCCAGAAACTGGAGAATGGCAATCCGCGCAGGATGGCCTAATGCCTTCGCCAATGCTGCGATGTCATTTTGTGATTTGGTGAATTCTTCTGTCTTGGAAAGTCCCATGTGCTTATAATCGTAATATTACGATTATAGTTTCAGACATTGCATATTTATTTTAAATCAGTTTAAACGTTTAATGGGTTGACTGTTCTTCCCATTGCCGTTTCCTGTCCCTATACCCGGCTATATATCGATCGACAAATGCAGGGTCCAAATCAATGATTTTATCGACATCCAGGCCAAGCTTGAGCCTTTGCAGTTTAAGCTCGTAGCCAGAATCGGCTACGATCCAAATGGTATCGGGCACTTGTTTTACTACCGTCAAACTCGTGATCGGGTCATGTGTTGTCTTGTAATACCGTCTAAGAACCTTGTTGTCCGTAAGCTCATAATCGTAGGCTATTACGCCAGCGCTATTGTGATACATCCAATAGACACTGTCCGAAATGACAACTTCAAAATAGGTGCTATCTATATCTAGACACCACCAGATACCTTTGATAGCTTCTTTTACTTCATTTGTATCGTTAGTTCTATCGGAGCAATTCGATAAGGCGATTGCAAATGTATAGGCAAGGAGTAACTTCTTTAACATTTAGTCCAGACTGATTACCTCATCATCAGTATCTTACTAGCCGCATCAATCTGCTTTGTGTATTCGGTAATGGCCGTAGCAGCCACCTCAATCTGCTCTTGAGCTTCTTTCCACGCACGCTGCTCAATGGCTTCACGAATGCCTGGCAATGTTTTTACGCCATAGCCCGTGTAGAAACCAGGAGCATAGATGGTGTGTTTATACCAGCCTCTGCGGGGAAGTCCGTTAGGTGATAGTAACTTTTGCTCGGCCTGATAAAGCAGTTTATTCAGTTGGGCAAGGTTTGTATTCGGTTTTGGATTAGCGGCTGCTAATTCTGCAAATGATGTTGCGCTTTTTTCTAATGCACTGATCGCATTCTGCAAGCTCGCAAAGCTTATGAAAGGAACTGGTTCTTTTATGGAGGGTGCAATGTATTTTTTGGTAGGATCCGCTGCCAATGTATATCGCTTCTCTTTGATCATCTGGTTTTCGATGTCAGTGGATTCTCTCAGATCATCAATCAACTTAGTTACTTCCGCGAGATACGTGTTGACTGTTTTATGAAATGCCTTGAAATCAAAAGGCAGTACATCGGCATTGACCAGGCGCAATGTTGTGCGGCCAGCGGTTTTGGCCAGTGCTACTCCGTATTCAAATTTTGGATCACCAAAGCGTTTGTAATGATCATATGAATCATAGATCGAATGATAGACACCTGCATCATCTTCGCCCCCAAAGCCAATGTTGAAAGATGGAACGCCAAGATGCTGGATGAAAGGGGAGTAATCAGAGCCCGATCCAAGTGCATCGATGGTCATCGAGCTCTTGCCTAGAATTTC
This sequence comes from Cyclobacteriaceae bacterium, assembly GCA_044222145.1. Classification (GTDB taxonomy): domain Bacteria; phylum Bacteroidota; class Bacteroidia; order Cytophagales; family Cyclobacteriaceae; genus ELB16-189. Next base: position 23,836 of record JBGANU010000030.1, on the reverse strand, counting down.
CTTCTTTGCCTTCGCTGTTGAAGCATAAGTGGCACGAACTGATTTATTTCGTTCCAATACGCTCACTCCGGTTTCAGGATCATTCACGTCTCGCGCTACCTCGCTCACCATTGTCTCCAATGTGTGTGAACCTTGTACGTATAAGAATCCTCGTCCATTTCCATCTGAGTTAATATACGCGACAGCCTTTTGCTGAAGCTCTTGCGCATGATGCTCGGCCCATTCTGTTGAACCAATCAGCCCGGGCTCTTCGCCATCCCATGCGCAATAGATAATTGTTCTTTTAGGTTTCCACCCAGCCTTCACCATTTCACCAATAACGCGCGCCTCTTCCAGCTCCGCTACCATGCCGCTGATGGGATCGTTCGCTCCATTTACCCAGGCATCGTGGTGATTGCCACGGATCACCCATTCATCTGGCAACTCCGATCCTTTGATTTTAGCAATCACATTGTGACAGTCAACGAGTTTCCAATCGAACTGTAGTTTTAAATGAACCGTCACAGGTCCGGGGCCAACATGATAGGTGATGGGCAATCCACCACGCCATTTCTCAGGAGCCACGGGTCCGCTTAAAGCAGAAAGCAAAGGCTGTGCATCTCCGTAGGAAATTGGTATAACGGGAATCTTAATAAGATTAGTTACCTCGCTTCTGTCAAGCCGCTTGGCATCTGCGGTGGCGCCAATGCCCGGTGTTAATGGATCGCCTGGATAGACTGGCATATCCATAACTGAGCCGCGCTGCGCCCCATCTTTTGGTCGGAAAGCTCCTTTCGGATAAACATCGCCTTCGTGATAACCATCTTCTTTAGGATCAGAATAAATCAAACAGCCAATCGCGCCATGCTCTTGCGCCACTTTAGGTTTAATGCCTCGCCACGAACCGCCATACTTCGCGATGACAATTTTGCCTTTCACATCAATACCCATTTGCGCAAGCAACAAATAATCATCGGGCACTCCGTAATTCACAAAAACCAATTCAGCCGTGACATCTCCATCAGCCGACCACGCGTTGTAAACCGGAAGTTGCTCGTTCACCTGACCCGAAGTTCCATCTTCTTTCAAAGCAGGCTCCGATAACTTAGCTATAAACTTTGTGGGAGCAGTCATCTCCAATACACGCACTTTAGGAGTAGGGAAGAGGACCTTGTAGGTTTCTATCTCTGCTTCATAGCCCCAGCTTTTAAACAGGTCGCGAAGGTATTCTGCATTGGCTTTGCCGTAAGGCGAACTGATATGATGCGGACGTGCCGTAAGCTTCTTCATCCACTGATCCAGATTATCCGCTTTCAAATAGCTGTCAAACTTCTCTTCCAGTTTGAATTCGGAATCGGCAGATTCTTTTGTGAAGCCAGAAATGGATTTCTGTTGCGCGAACGAGTTCAAGACGATCAACAGGAGCGCGACATGGAGTATAGATTTTTTCATAGTGAGGTGGCGATTGAAATTGTAAGGTAAGCTTCGATCCTAAATGGGAGAATACCTTTTGTGGAATAATGTGAGACGGTTTGCTGAGTCGACCAGGACTTAGTTTTTCCGATGTATCAATAAATCGTTGCCCAACAAGTTGAGATAAGCACTTTGGTATTTCTCCTTAGCCTCTTCGAAGAAAACAAGCCTGCCGGTTTGTCCTGCATAAAATGAATTTTCAGATTCTGATTGAAGTGTGACTTTCCGATCAGCATTTCGCTGCATCATTAGTTTTCCTTCCTCTTCAAATACGTTGACAAAATCATTCGGTGCAATTTCAAATAGCCCCATGAATTTTGAAGACTCAGTCGACAAAGAATTTGAAATGATCTTAGAAGTCCGCAACTGCTGAATCTCTTTACGAATACCGGACACCATGGCTTCCACTACAATTTGACCTTTTTCACGCGTAGCGAGGGTGGCATCTCCGTAAATGCCCGTTGGGGAGTAATTGTTGCCATTGGGATTTAGCGTGAGCGGGCCCGGGCCGTCCTTCACGGGGATGTCTTTGGCCGCCAAATTCATGTCCACGGTTGATGGCGCCATATAGAGCATCATCGAGGTTTCAATTTCATCGGCATGAGTACCAGCCTTCTGTTGTTTCACTTTCGACTCTGCGTCCTTGGCTACATTCAAAATATCGGTAAACGTCATCGAAATGCCTTGTTTGGCCAATTTTTCGGAGGCTATTCGAAGCGGCACAAGCGTGGATACTCCTGTATTCAGAATATAAAACTTCTTAGGTCCGTGGGACGAAATGATCCGGCACACGTCAATCAGAAGGTCTGAAGCAGTTTGCAGGCGAAGCGAGGTTGATCCCGGATATTCAAGAAAGGCTGGGTAGTAATGATAATTGATGGTAGGGTAGATAATAACCTTTTCAGTTTTGGAAATCCGTTCTTTGAGATATTCCGCAATCAGAAAATCATTCTTCAGCAACAGGTGAGGACCATGTTCCTTTGCCGCTGCGCCCAACGGTATGACAACGATAGTTGTATCGGAAAGCAGAGGTTGCGCCTCCATCCATGTTTTATCTTCGATCAATACAGCTGTGTATTCAGACTTCGTCTGAGCATGTATTGAATTTACGAATACAAGTGTTAACAGAAATGCAATTGGTTTCATCATGTATAAAGTTCATGAGAACTTTTTCAGAAACCAATCGAAGAAATGAAATTGTGACTACTTGCCTTTGCGAGCGAGTGCACGCTCAACGGCCTTCACAATATTTTCTTTATCCAGTCCGTACTTTTTCAAGAGCTGAGTTGGTGTTCCGCTTTCACCGAATGAATCATTTACAGCAACCATCTCAAGTGGTGATGGATGAAAACGAGAAAGAACCTGAGCAACGCTATCGCCAAGTCCACCATTGATCTGATGTTCTTCAACTGTTACGGCACAACGCGTCTTTTGCACAGACGAAAGTATCGCTTCAACATCCAACGGTTTTACGGTGTGAATATTGATCAACTCAACACTGATTCCTTTCTCTGCTAAGATGGCTTCGGCCTCAATTGCTTCCCAAACCATGTGGCCATTTGCAAAAATGGTGACGTCTTTTCCGTCAATCATCTTGTCTGCTTTACCAATTACAAACGGTCTGTCGGGAGCGATAAAAATCGGCCAACTTGGTCGTCCAAACCGGAGGTAGGCCGGGCCTTCATGACTTCCGAGTGCGATGGTCGCGGCCTTGGTCTGGTTGTAGTCGCAAGGCACAATGACGGTCATTCCGGGCAGCATCTTCATCATCCCAACGTCTTCCAATATCTGGTGAGTCGCTCCGTCTTCACCTAAAGTCAAACCCGCGTGGGACGCGCAGATCTTAACATTTTTACCTGAGTAAGCGATTGATTGACGTATCTGATCGTATACTCGGCCCGTTGAGAAGTTCGCAAACGTGCCGGTGAAGGGTATCTTGCCACCGATGGTCATACCAGCCGCAATGCCCATCATGTTGGCTTCCGCGATGCCGATTTGGAAGAATCTTTCCGGAAAATCTTTCTTGAAAGCGTCCATCTTCAGGGAGCCGGTCAAGTCAGCGCAAAGTGCTACTACATTTGAGTTTTGTTTGCCCAATTCATGAAGGCCAACTCCAAATCCAGAGCGTGTATCTTTTTTTTCAGTGAAGGTATATTTGGTCATGGAATGATTCTGTTTGTCTTGTTAATGTTCTGTTAAAAATTATAAATCCCCCAGTTAGTTGTTAACCTCAACCGAGTGATTTCGTAAACGTTCTTTAATGTTTTAATTGAAATCATGTCGGAAGAAAGAAGAGTTAATCGCAAACTTATTTTTTGGTTCGTAGTGACTGTGCTGTTAGCAATTTTGCCGTGGTTCTTTGTGTGATGATGAATTAATAATCTCCAATTGTTTCTTCTAATTGAGCAAGTGCCTTTGCAAGTTCATCATCATTCGGAGCAACACCATGCCACTTGTGTGAACCCATCATGTAGTCAACTCCAAATCCCATTTCCGTTTTCATAAGATTAAGAACGGGCTTACCTAATTTTGTTAACTCACGTGCGTTACCCAAACCAGCGATCACTTCTTCAATTTTATTTCCATTGAATTCCTGAACGGTCCAACCGAAAGATTCCCACTTTGCTTTCAAATTTAGAAGTGATAATATTTTGTCAACAGGTCCATCAATCTGTTGTCCGTTATAATCAATCGTTGCAATCAAATTGTCGATCTTGTTGTGAGGTGCATACATAGCTGCTTCCCATACTTGTCCTTCTTGCTGTTCACCATCACCCATCAGCACGTAGACAAAGCGATCATCTTTGTTCAACTTTTTTGCCTGAGCGGCACCAATGGCAACGGATAAGCCCTGGCCAAGCGAACCCGATGCAATGCGAATTCCCGGAAGATGTTCATGTGTAGCCGGATGACCCTGTAGCCTCGTGTTCAGTTTCCTGAAAGTGGCCAATTCTTTGGGATCGAAATAGCCCGTTCGGGCAAGTGTTGCATACCAAACCGGAGAAACATGCCCGTTTGAAAGGAAGCATAGATCTTCGCCTTCGCCATTCATGTTAAACTTTGGGTTGTGCTTCAAAACATGTCCATACAGCGCCACAAAATACTCCGTGCAGCCCAGTGAGCCTCCCGGGTGGCCTGATTGACAGGCATGAACCATTCTAACTATATCTCTGCGAATTTGTGACGCTAATTTCTTGAGTTGGGCAATGTCCGGTTGTGCCATTTTTTAAATTTTGGGCGAATATCAGGGTTTTGAAAGCAATTAAAAAGATGAGTCGATCGAAGTTTGCTTACTTCTTTTTCTTTACTGCTTTCTTCTTGGGAACAACCTTTTTTGGTTTTGCTATCTTTTTTGGCGCAGCCTTCTTCGGAGCTGCCTTGCTCGATTTAGCAACAGAAGAGGCGGAATCCTTTAAAATTTGACTTGCGTGGTTCTTGGTATCCACTTTTTCAATCACTTCGCTGATCACACCATTTTCATCAATGATGTATGTGACACGAGCCGTGCCCATATAGGTTCTTCCATACATCGATTTCTCTACCCAGGTTCCATACTTGTGATGCACAGCTTTATCAACATCGGCCAATAGCTGGAAAGGCAGTTTTTGCTGCTCAATAAACTTCTTGTGCATTTTCTCATTGTCTGAGCTGATGCCAAATACGGCATAACCTGCTTTTAAGAGTGCCTTGTAGTTATCGCGCAGACTGCATGCCTCTGCCGTACAACCGGGCGTCATGTCTTTCGGATAGAAATACAAAACCACCTTTTTTCCTTTCAAATCGGACAGCGTAACAGCCTTGCCGTCCTGATCATTCACCGTAAAGTCCGGTGCTTTGGTGCCAACGCTAAGTGCCATAGTTATAGAATTTTTTGTTTGAAGATCCGTTCATTTCCAGCCATATCCACCACTTTCAGTTCGAAGTCGCCCTTCAGCGGCTGGGTTTTATCAAGTCGGTCGGACTGGATGATGCCTGTTTTGTAATCGTATGTCATTAACAGCCATTTGCCGTTAAGGTTGGCTTCAAAGTAGGCAATGCCCGACAATCCATCACGGATGCGGAATCGTGCTATTGAACTATTAACCTGCATTTTTGTAACAGCCGGTGGCACGGTGTCTTGTAAGATCACAAAATCGCCCAACTCGCGCGGAGAGAATTTGACCTTTCCATTGCTGAAATCTCCTCCCAAATACGTAAAGCGGTTTCCATCTTTGCGGTAAACCGAAGTTTGGCGGTTGGCTGCGTAGTTGTTTTGTGGTCGCAAAGAGATATCGACTGCTTTGTGAAGCGGGGTGGACTTGCTTCCGATAGTAAATACCTCACGATTGTCATCAATCGAGCGTTTCACATTCAAAAACAAAGTGTCGTAAAGCGCTCCTTCCGGGAATTTGATCTCGGCCAGATCGGTGTAGTAGGTATATTCTGTGCCAGATGGTATTCTGTCCTTGAAATTGAAGGAAAGAGATCCTGAGCAAGACTGAATGGAATCGGGAATTGATTTTTGCAGGTTAATCAAATAGACGCGTTTGCCTGCGCCAAAGTAGGAAGGTTCGATTACCAAGCGCGATCCTTTGATAAATGCAGTAATGGATTTGTTTTCAGCGCACCCTCTGGTGGAAACGATCAGTGTATTTTCAAGAATATCAGAAGTTATGTCCGTTTGCATCGACTCCAGCATCAGCACCTCTTCCGTTGGTTCGGAAGGGCTGAGCGTAAATCTGATGGTGCTCTTGTTTTTGTAGGCATCCTGCAGGATAACGGAAACGGGAACTTCCTTGCTTCCAACGTTTATCACCCCGCTATTTCTCGAGCCATCGTAGAAATTCAGGCTATTGCCATCGTCAATGTAGAGTTTATTGAATCGGGTGCCGGTGGTCTTCAGCGTTTTGAAATCCATTAAAGCCAGAATGCCGCGCGTCTCTGCCAGGCTGAAGCGGTCAATATGCTGCGAGAATATCCGCTGGCTGTCGGCTTTCATTTCAATGTGGTTAATTCCAAATCTGAATCGGGAATTGTCCATTTTATCGATTGCCAGGAGCTCAACGCCAATGCGGCCGTGGGCAAGAATGTTTTTAGGCAGTACGTAATTGTTTCCCGATTTTGTCACATAGAACTCAAATCGGCCAAAACGGTCGTTGATCCTTGAATTGATGTCCAGCGTTTTCAGGGCTATTTTTTGAGCCACAGGAGAGTAGTTGTCTTCTACTTCCGTAAATCCAAAAGCGAGTGGATTAAGTGCTTCATTGTCTTGATTACGAATTTCAAAGTGAAGGTGCGGCCCGCTTGATCCGCCTGTATTTCCCGAAAGGGCTATCGTATCGCCACGGCTTACTGCAAATTGACCCGGCTGAAAGAACAAATCGATTTCAAATGTTTTTCTCTTGTATTGTTCCTGTTTGATGAAATCACCCAAAACGCCTGTCACTTTATCCAAATGACCATAAACCGACACATTTCCATCAGCATGAGTCACATATAGCACGTTTCCATAGCCGAACGAGCTGATGGTTGCACGTGAAACAAAGCCTTTGTTTGTTGCTAAAACCGGGATTCCCGTAAGGTTATTGGTCCTCACATCAATGCCGCCATGGAAATGTGTATTGCGCAATTCGCCCATTGTTCCCGCAAGAAAATTGGGCTGACCAGGATTTATGGGAAACAGATAGTTCTCTTCAACGGGAAGTTTTATCGGTCTCTCCAGGGCGCTAAACTGGCCGTAGGTAGTTATGCTTAGAAATGTGACAAAGAAAAAAACGAGCTTACTTAACCTCAAATTCCAACAACTTTTCATTTTCAATGTAGGCTGATAATTTATTTCCAATAGTTACAGGCCCAACACCTTTGGGCGTGCCGGTAAAAATAAGATCTCCGGTTTTTATCGTAAAAAATTTCGATAGATAGGATATGATATAATCAAACGGGAAGAGTAAGAGACTAGTATTTCCCTGTTGCTTTAATGCGCCATTAACTTCTAATTTAAAGTTGATGTCTTTAATGTTTTTGAAATCTGCTACAGGAATGAATTTTTCGGAGATCGGAGCCGAGCCGTTAAAACCTTTCGCAATGTCCCATGGCAATCCTTTCTCTTTTAATTTGGATTGCAGGTCGCGCGCGGTAAAGTCGATGCCAATGCCGATCGCATCGTAATACTTTGATGCAAACTTCTCTTCGATGTTCTTGCCCTCTTTGCAGATGCGAAGCACAAGCTCTACCTCGTGATGGATGTCTTTTGAGAAATCCGGATAGTAGAAGGGTGCGTTGTTGCGAATGATGGCGGTGTCAGGCTTTGTAAAAATTACAGGTTCATCAGGTCGTTCATTGTTCAACTCCTGAATGTGTTCAACATAGTTCCTTCCGATCGCAAAAATCCGCATAGTCGCTTTAGATAGTAATCATTGCAAAGGTAGAAACAATACGTGTTAGAATTAGCCATTTATGTATTTTTTTGAACGAGTCATTTTGGAAGGCGAGCTTGGGCATCACATAATCCGCCAAGAGTTTTTTATCTTTGAAAAATAAATCAAACCCTATGCTTAAGAAAGTAGCACTATTATTCATCATCTGCGCAATTGGTTACGGATGTGCAACCGTTCCCGTTACCGGCAGAAAACAATTGAGTCTCGTATCAAGTGACGAGATCAATACCATGTCAGCTCAGCAATATCAGGAAGTTATTACAAAAGGCCCGCTGTCTACTAATGCTGAACAAACAGAAATGATCAGACGAGTTGGAGCGCGTATCCAAAAAGGAGTGGAGCAATATATGGCTGAGAAAGGTGCGACCTCTCAGCTGGCTGGATTTAAATGGGAGTTCAATCTTATTCAGGACGATAAAACAGTTAACGCCTGGTGTATGCCTGGTGGAAAGGTTGCTTTTTATACGGCCATCTTACCGATTTGTAAAGATGAGAATGGAATAGCCGTAGTAATGGGACATGAGGTCGCTCACGCGATTGCCAACCATGGTAGAGAAAGAATGAGTCAGGGATTGGTTGAACAATTTGGATTGAGCACCATTGGTGCAGCCATGGGCCAAAACCCGGGATTAACAGGTCAGATATTTCAGCAAGCCATTGGCATGGGGGCCAATGTGGGAATGCTTAAGTTCTCAAGAGGTCATGAATCAGAAGCAGACCATATTGGATTGATCTTTATGGCAATGGCCGGCTATGATCCTGAGCAAGCACCTATCTTTTGGGAACGCATGACTGCCATGGCAGGAGGTCAAAAGCCGCCTGAGTTTTTATCTACTCACCCTTCTGATGAAACGCGCATCAAAGATTTGAAAGGCTGGATGCCCGAAGCATTGGGCTACTATAAGAAATAGGAGTTTCCTCCTAAAATGAAAAAGCAGTGCCATTGAATGACACTGCTTTTTTTATTTGGTAGCCGATTTACTTATCCCCCAGAATCATGGGCGACTTGCCATCGGTAACAATCAATTTTGAACTTGGCGATGTAGAAAGATCTTTCAATGCCTGAACACCGTTCCATTTTATCAAAATATCGGTTAAACTTTCTGCAACGGTTTTATTGTAGCTTTTAATAGCATCAGCCTCAATTTGCATCCGTTCTGCTTCCTTCCGTTGCTTGGCGATGGTGAACTCCATCTGCATCGTTTCCTGTTCGGCCTTCAGCTTGTTTTCTACTGCCTGGAAAATCTGTGGAGGCATCGTTATACTTTTTAATAACACAGCATCCACCACAAATCCTTTGTCGCCAATGCCGGCAACTGTCTCGTCATAGATCTCTTTTTCTATTTTCTTACGATCAACTGCAAATAACTCTTTCGCCAGATAGCTGGCACTTACGTGTCGTACAATTGCTCTGAAGTTACTTTCCACAATCACCTCCTGATAATTTGTGCCATACTTCACGTAGACGTTGGCCGCCTCTTCCGGCTTAACGTGATAAAGTAGGGCAATCTCAGACTTGACTGTCAATCCTTCTTTAGTGGGTACATCGAGAGAATTGAACGCCTCCACCGTTCGTGTCTTGACCTTTATGACAACAGACGTGAATGGGTTGTAGCCGTGAGGCCCCTGGTGCAGCGATTCTCCTTGTAATTTTCCCAGCCGTTGCTTCAGTCCAACTTCGCCCGGACGAACAATAGCACATGATGATAGCAATAGGGCAATGAGCCCGAGTGAAAACATTTTCACGGTTTTCATAGTTGTAGTAGATTAAATTTTAAAGGTTAAAAGCAACGTAGAGTAGATGCTATAGAGAGGCAGTTTACTGAGTTAAAACGAGTGAGCGCAAAAAACGGACATAAATCTGTACAGGTATTTATGCCACAATGAGTAATCTCAACGCGATCAGGTCAATTAACCTTTCGTAATGATCGCCTGTTTAGAAATGACAACTGCTTTTTCGTATTTGCGTTCAGATCAAAGTTGTTAATAATATACATGGTAGAGGCATATAACTTTCTTTCGTCCTGGCAACTCTTTCCTGAAAAGGGAACTTATGAATTTGGTGATCGGCCAAAGTCAGGAATTTATAAAATAGAATTGGGTGGCCACGGAAAAGAACTCAGTATCAGCATGAATTGGGTTTCGCTGGAAGATCAGGCATTCACTTCCGCATATGCCGCTGTGCCCGATGGAGACCGCTATCCTTGCGATCCCTCATTAGCAGATCACGTCACTATTGCGTTTGAAAATCAATTGTTGTTTACCACGTGTTTCATCAGGGGTGAGCAAACCGTTTTGCGAGTGCTGCACGAGATAACGCCAAAAGGCTTGTTGAAGATTACTCAAACTCATATTGTTGATGGTAAGGAATTGATCAATACTGAAATCTATCATAAGCAATTTAGTGTACTCCCTTATTCCTCGTCCGTTTCCGGTGCGGTCATCAAGCCGAATGAAGCTGGCATTATTAAGCATCAGGCGTTGTCGGCCATGGAAGAGCAGACCAACATGCAACTCACACAGATAAGGCAGCAGATTGAGTTGCTCGCTATTCAGGCCAAGGAAATACAGAAAAGAAAGGAGCTGTCGATGATTATTTATGATGCGAAGCTGGGCTTTTCACCCGTGATCGGACAACGATATTTCCTTTACGAAGAAGAAAATGGAAACCATGCTGTTTCCATGGTTGGTCCAAAAGAGTGGGGAAGAAGCGGAATTCCTTATAAAGCTTTTGTTGCTGAAGTGAAGCTGTTGGCCGATCACACCTGGGTAGAGATGTAATCTATTTTACAAAACCAACAGCAACGGTATTGTTGGAGTATTCATCCACTAAAATGAACGCGCCATCGCTTGGGTTCTCCGAATAGCGGTCAATTGCCAAAGGCCTTGCTGTTTTCATTTTTATACTGGCAATGTCATTCATTTTAAGTTCCGATGCCGGGACCTTCTCAAGCGTTGAGGGAATCTGGACGTAGTCAATGGACGTGATCTTCACCTTTGTTTGCGAAGTGCCGTGTTGGAGCAGATATGTTTTTCCGCCTATCAAAGGCTCAGCATTCATCCAGCACAAATCGCTCTCCAGTTCTTTTTTCAACTCTGGTTCTTCCGAAGTCTTGACTAAGAAATCTCCACGACTGATATCGATATTGTCGTTTAAGGTGATCACTACTGATTGTCGCGCATCAGCCGCTGATAATTGTTGATCGTATTGATGAATGTTGGTGATGGTGCTTTTTTGAGAAGAAGGTAATACTGTGATGGCATCGCCCACCTTGAATGAACCACTTACCACGCGACCCGCATAACCTCTGAAATCATGAAACTCGTCATTTCTAGGTCGGATGATATATTGAACCGGGAAACGTGCTGGTGCTTTATTAAGCTGCTTGTGAACTTCCATGCCTTCCAGAATTTCAAGAAGCGGCTGGCCTTTGTACCAGCTCATTTTGGAAGATTGTTGGGTAATGTTTTCGCCATGCAAGGAACTAACCGGCACGAATTGAATTTCTTGTTCAGCAAACTTTAGCTTCGAGGCAAAGGTTAAAAACTCTTCCTTCAAGGCATTGAAACGTGCTTCATCATACCCGGATAAATCCATCTTGTTGACACACACAATTACATTGGGAATGCGCAAGAGGTTGGCAATAAAATAATGGCGGTGCGTTTGATCAAGAATTCCGTTTCGCACATCAACCAATATGATCGACACATCTGCATGTGAGGCCCCGGTAATCATGTTGCGTGTATATTCAACGTGGCCCGGTGAATCCGCAATGATGAATTTTCTTTTGTTGGTGCTGAAGTAAATATGAGCAACGTCAATCGTGATCCCTTGTTCACGCTCAGCGATCAATCCGTCCGTAAGTAAAGACAAATCCAGGAAGTCAATTCCCTTGCGCTGACTGGCCCGTTGGATGGCTTCAAGTTTATCGGTGGTGATAGAATTCGTTTCGTACAAAAGTCTTCCAATTAAAGTGCTTTTACCATCGTCCACACTTCCTGCCGTTGCTATCCGTAATACTTCCATCTCAATTTATCCTAAGTCCAAATGCCTAATTTCCAATTCCTGATTTCTACGCATTAAAAATACCCGCTCACCTTTCTCATCTCCATAGCTGCCTCGGCTCGCTTGTCATCCAATCTGGTTCCTCTTTCGGAAAGAGTTGCTCCTAATATTTCATCGATGATAATATCAATTGAATCTGCATCTGAAGCCACAGCCGCAGTACACGACATGTCGCCAACGGTCCTGAATCTGACTTTCCGTTTTACAATCGTTTCATCCGCATCGCGATAGATGAAATCAGAAACCGGCCATAAAACTCCATCCCGAACAACAATCTCACGTTCGTGTGAAAAGTAGATAGAGGGTATAGCAAGCTCTTCTTCGCGGATGTAATTCCACACGTCCAATTCTGTCCAGTTTGAAATAGGGAAGACCCTCACATTTTCTCCCGGTTTAATTCTGCCATTGAGATAATTTGGCCCGGGCTTTCTCCTCATCTCTTCTCGCACCACCTAAACATGCGTCAAACTTGTTCTCTTCAATGACACGAAGTAGTGTTACTGTTTGCAGCGTATTGCGGCTGGCATATTTTCCTTTCTCTTCTGTTACTCTCTTGGCGTTGATGTCATCCTGTACATTGGCAACAATCAAGTCGAGACCAGTTGTCTCTACCAGCCAATCGCGAAAAGTAATGGTCTCCGGAAAGTTATGACCTGTATCCACATGTACTAAAGGAAAAGGCACTTTACCTGGATGGAAAGCTTTCTGCGCCAAGCGAACAAGGGTAATAGAATCTTTGCCACCTGAGAAAAGTATAGCAGGTTTTTCAAACTGTGCTGCCGCCTCGCGCATAATGTAGATGGCTTCGTCTTCTAGCTCTCTCGGAAATATTTTGGCGTTTGCTTTCATTGTTCTTACTTCGATTTCACTTCTACTTTTGTTTCATGGAGCCCGCATTCCTTGCTGGTTGCTTCCCACCACCAACGTCCAGCACGCGGATCTTCACCCGCTACAATCGCTCGTGTGCATGGAGCGCAGCCAATGCTCGGGAAGCCCTTCTTATGTAGCGTGTTTACAGGTACTTTATTTTCTTCTACAAATTTCAAAACTTCTTGCTCAGACCACGCAAGTAGCGGATTATATTTTATCACCTTGTGTTGATCGTCCCATTCCACCAATTCCATCTGCCCGCGATTTGCCGATTGCTCAGCGCGAATGCCTGCAATCCAGACGGAGGCTCCCTCCAGCGCTCTTTTCAATGGCTCCACTTTTCTGATGAAGCAACATTCCTTTCTGTTCTCCACAGAAGCGTAGAAACTATTTGGACCTTTCTCGGTCAAAAGGGTTTCCACTTTTTGAGAACTTGGGTAGTACGTTTTGATAGATATCTGATATTTAGATCGTGTTAAATCCAGCAGGTCATACGTTTCCTGAAAAAGGCGGCCTGTATCTAACGTGAAGATTTCAATCGGCAATTTTTGGCGACCAATGATGTGGGTGATCACCTGGTCTTCAATACCAAGTGCAGATGAGAATTTCGCTTTCTTCACGAAATTATTACCGACCCACGCCAGGCCTTCGGTTGTGTTTAAGCCTTTAAGTTCCTCCCTGACTGCATCAAAATTCATCTTTCAATGACTATTAAATCGCAAATATACTTAAATCCTATGGAATTTATAGGTTAATCTAATTTCTACCCAATTTCTCTGAGTTAATAATGAATAACTATTTGTTTTTCAGCATGCTTAGCTTTATTTCAGTAAGCTTCCGTTTAGTATCCAAAGCAAAGTCTCCATTCATCATCCAGTCATAATAGGCCGGTTCTTCTTTAAAGACAGCGAGCACAGGCTTCAACCGGTGTTTTCCGAAATTGAAGACGGCTTCTCCTTTTGCGTTGCGAATCATCCGTCCGGCAAGATCAATGGTATCCGAGGCGGTTAGTTTGCTGAGTTCTTCCATGTCGTTTTTGATCGAACCTAATGGTTTGCCAAGGCCATCCACTACGGGTTGTCCATCATAGCGCTCAATCTGAGCAAACAGAACGTCCATACAGGCATCGGTATCCGCCTCGGCTGTATGCGAATCTTTTAAATCTTTCTGACAATAGAACTGAAGTGCTGCAGCGAGATTTCTCTTTTCCATCAGGTGAAAGATTTTTTGCGAGTCGATGATCTTCTTTCTGGAATAATCAAACTCAACATCCGCCCGAAGAAACTCCTCTACTAGTACAGGAACATCAAACTTGAGAATATTAAATCCCGAAAGATCGCAGCCTTCAAAAAATTTCGCATACTCTTTTGCTACATCTTTGAAGGTCGGTTTGTCTTTAACGTCTTCGTTGGAAATTCCATGAATTGCTGTAGACTCAGGCAAAATTGGCACGGTAGGGTTTATCAGATTTGTTTTTCTAATCACCTCGCCATTCGGCATCACCTTGATCACGGCTATCTCTATTATCCTGTCCTGGGTGATGTTAGTACCCGTTGTTTCGAGATCAAAAAAACACAACGGCACTTTAAGATTTAATTTCATGAAATGATGATTAGTATGGAGAATAACCTAAATGAAAATGCGAAGCAGCAAAAGCGACTAGTTCATTTCGAAACTACCTATGGCTCGATAGAACTGACCGGAAGTTATTCCGAGTTTTTTAAGTACTTCCTTTGCAGCACTCACGTACTGAAGCTGAAGGTTGCCAGAAAATCGAACTGGAATTCTTTCGTTGGTGCTGCTGATTAGAATTGCTTTTCCATCCTTCAGCTCGTGCTTATAAGTCTTGAAAGGAATGGATTGGATATCAGATCTTTCCTTCGCACCGATTGCTTTGATCTTTGGATCACCTTCTTGAAAGATCAGCGTTCCTCCTTTTGGGGTTGCATCTGCAATTTGTTCGATGGCTCTGCTCGCTACATCCGGAGATACGTCTGTCAATATGCAGATATGATGCTTGTAGTCAGTTAATTGAGTGGCTGCCTGAATGATGATCGTTGGTGAGTCTTTATGAAGCACAGCTTCCTGACCCTCAATTACATAATCAAATTTGCGGTTGTACTGCTTGAGTACATGTACCTGCATTAAAGTGATAAAGCGGCTTCCGTTACCGGTTACAATCACTCTTTGTTTATCAATTGATTGATGTAAAATCTGATCTGCAGTCAACTTGATGTTCTTATAATTTGAGAGGCTAAAGTAAACGAAAATGTTTGTGTTTAAAAGTACCTCAGTTATTGAAAGGTATTTGTGCGCACTTGATTGAGATTGATTTGAAAATGAGGGGCTTACTTTCTTTTGCCAAATCAGTTTTGTCCTTTGTTAATAATTTTCTCCGATAAACAATTCGATTTTGAAAAACTTTTTATTCACAAATTCACGTTGATAAGTTGTTGAACGTGGTTTCAATCTAAACGGTACGTTTGTTCCCCTTGAAGTAAACAAAGCAACTCGTACCAACAACCACAAAGTAAGTATGGAGCAAAGATCATCGCCAGTGAGGTTAAGTTCCGCCATGAGCGGAGCAGGAAGCAGAGCTAAACTCTTACCGAGAGACATCTCGGAGAGTTTGGGTAAGCTTCCGCCTCAGGCGTCTGATCTGGAAGAAGCAATCCTTGGCGCATTGATGCTGGAAAAAAATGCGTTGACTGCCGTAGTTGAATTCTTGCGTCCTGAACATTTTTATTCAGAACAGCACAAGGAGATATTCTCGGCCATCACCGATTTGTTCAAAGCATCGGAGCCAGTTGATATGCGCACTGTGGTGGCACAACTTCGTAAAAATGCGAAACTTGAAATTGTTGGCGGTGCTTATTACATCGCAGAGCTTACCTCAAAAGTAAGTTCAGCTGCGAACATTGAATATCATGCGAGGATTATCATTGAGATGGCGATCAAACGCGATCTCATTCAAATTGCTTCGCAGATACATCAGGATGCTTACGAAGACACGACAGATGTTTTTGAATTGCTCGATCGCACAGAGCAAAACATTTTCAAAATCTCTGATTCGAATCTTCGAAAGAATTATGATACCATGAAGTCGCTGATGTTTCAGGCGACTAAAGAGATACAGGAAAAGCGCAACCACAAAGACGGACTGACCGGAATACCCAGTGGATTCTCAAGACTGGATCGCGTGACATCCGGATGGCAGAAGTCTGAACTTATTATTATTGCCGCAAGACCCGGTATGGGTAAGACTGCGTTTGTTGTTTCGGCCCTGAGAAATGCCGCTGTTGATTTCAATCATGCTGTTGCCATTTTCTCCCTGGAGATGGCTTCGCTCCAATTGGTAAATCGTCTCATTTCAGCGGAAGCTGAACTTGACTCCGAAAAAATCAAGAAGGGAAACCTGGTGGATTTTGAATGGCAGCAAATGGTTCACAAGACAAATCGCTTGGCCAGCGCACCCATATTTATCGATGACACCGCTGCTTTGTCTATTCTCGAATTGCGGGCAAAATGCAGAAGGCTAAAAGCTGAGCATAATATTCAGTTGATCGTGATCGACTACCTGCAGTTGATGAAAGGTGAAGCATCCGGAAACAGGGAACAAGAGATAGCCTCTATTTCGCGCGCATTGAAAGGCATAGCCAAGGAGTTGAACGTGCCGGTAATCGCTCTTTCACAGTTGAGTCGCGGAGTGGAGACACGTGGAGGGGACAAGAGACCACAACTTTCCGATTTGCGTGAATCGGGATCTATCGAACAGGATGCGGACATTGTAATGTTCTTGTACAGACCTGAATACTATAAGATCACAGTGGATGAAGATGGAACGCCCACACAGGGAATGGCCGAAGTGATCATAGCGAAGCACCGAAACGGATCTTTAGAGAACGTTAAACTCAAGTTCATCGGTAAGTATACCAAGTTTGCTGATTACGATGCGCCAGATGGTCTTACGCCAATGGCCAGCATCACACGCGAGAGCAGATTGAACACTTTCCGTGACGATGCTCCACCAGCACCGAGGCCGGATGACGAAACTCCTTTCTAGATTTGGCAGTCAGTTAATCGTTTGAGTGTTATCATATTTGGAATAGCACTCTTGACAAGTTAACCTCAACGATCAGCAATCTGTTGATAGCGGATGATTAACTATTAACGGTTAACGTTTTTTATTTCATAACATGCTTCGTAAATTGTTGTTATAACTCGTATGAAAGCACTTGTACTGACAGGACCAGGCACCATTGAATTGAAGGAGCTTCCAAAGCCAACACTATCGGCAGGTAAGGCCTTGGTAAAAATAAAAGCCACTGCGCTTAACCGAAGAGACGATTGGATCAGGGAAGGCAAGTATCCAAATATCAAGTTTGGTGTAACCATGGGTTCGGATGGTGCTGGAGTGGTAGAAGAAGTATTTGACGAGTCTAGTCAAGCATGGGTGGGACAGGAAGTGGTTATCAATCCCAACATAGATTGGGGTTCCGATCCGGATGTGCAATCACCAAAGTACACCATATTAGGAATGCCGGTAGATGGAACATTTGCCGAGTATGTGGCCGTGCCCATTGACCGACTTCATCACAAACCATTTCATTTAGACTTCCTTCAAGCTGCAGCGCTACCGCTTGGAGGGCTAACTGCTTTTAGGGCGCTCTTCAGAAAAGGAGGACTTCGTGCGGGACAAAATGTTTTGATATCCGGATTTGGTGGTGGTGTAGCACAGTTTGCTTTCCTGTTTGCGAAAGCAGTCGGTGCCAATGTCTATGTGACATCCGGCAGCGATGAGAAGTTGGAGAAAGCACTGAAGCTTGGAGCAAAAGGCGCTTACAATTATAAGAAGGAAACGAACTACACTGATCTTTGGAAAACGAAAGGTGGCTTTGATCTTGTGATTGACAGTGCTGGTGGTGATCAGCTGAACAGTTTCATTAAAGTTCTTCGGCCAAACGGAAAGATTGTGTTTTACGGAGCTACTAATGGCCTGCCCTCTAAGGTGGACCTTTATAGAATGTTTTGGAATCAGTTGTCGCTTTTGGGCGCCACCATGGGAAGCGATCACGAGTTTAATGAAATGTTAGCATTTGTAAGTAAGCATCAGATCAGACCTCTGGTAGACTCCATACGACCCTTCACAAAAATTGCCGAGTCGTTCGGTGATATCACCAAACCTAATAAAGTCGGGAAGATTGTGTTTCAGGTTTAATCCACCCAATCATCCAATAGCATTCTAAGTTCACTCAGCGTTTTCTTATCGCCCAGCCGCCTGGCAAGATCAACACCAGCGTTAAGAATTGAAACTGCTCTTTCCTGATTGCCAATTCCCTGATAGAGACTGCCAGCATGGTAATAAGTGGGCAAATAATCCGGGTGATGTGTTAGAACATATTCAAATGTTTCCAGCGCTTTCGCGCGATCAAATTTCATCTGTTCCAATGCCAACGCAAACCAGTTGAACGGATCGTCAGGCTCTTCTTTCACAAATTGCTCCAGTAGCCTTAAGCGCTGCTGCTCCATGTTTATATTTCAATTTTAGGAATGCCGATATTAGAATTTTATCCTTTATCTTGAGCCCAATTTAGATCACTTTTATTTAAGTTTTTGATAATCATTTTGTTGGAGGAGCTATGAAGATATTAGTTTGTATTTCGCACGTACCAGACACCACATCCAAAATCAACTTTATTGATAATCAGACAAAGTTTGACACGACAGGTGTTCAGTTTATCATCGGCCCGTATGATGATTATGCATTGGCGAGGGCTATCGAATTAAAGGAAGCAATTCCTGGTACCACGGTTACGGTCTTGAATGTAGGGCCAGCCGATACCGAACCCACCATCCGCAAGGCACTGGCCATCGGAGCAGATGATGCTATTCGGATTAATGCTGAGCCAACGGATTCTTATTTTGTGGCTAGCCAAATAGCAGAGCACGCAAAAGGATTTGACCTTATTTTAATGGGACGTGAATCTATTGACTACAATAGTGGAGTAGTTCACGCTATTGTGGGCGAAATGTTAGGCTTGCCATCTGTTTCACCTGTAATGAAATTGGAGTTGGACGGAACGAAAGCCAAGCTTGCCCGCGAGATTGAAGGAGGTAAAGAGACGTTGGAGGTTAATCTCCCGTTTGTTGCCGGATGCCAGGAGCCGATTGCAGAATGGAAGATTCCAAATATGCGCGGCATTATGTCTGCCAGAACAAAGCCATTGAAAGTGGTTGAGCCAAAGGCAGTGGAGGCCACTGTGGCGTTGAAAAAATTTGAATTGCCACCGGCCAAAGGTGCTGTGAAAATGATCAGCGCAGATAATGTTAGTGAATTGGTAACCCGGTTGAAGACGGAAGCAAAGGTGCTATAAATCGGATGCACACTTCAGAAGTTAGAATATAGAATGTTAAACTTTGTCATATGAGTAGTTTAGTCTTTGTTGAAAGCGGAGAGGGAAAGATCAGAAAGTCATCATTGGAGGCAGTCGCTTATGCTCACGCAATGGGTGGAGGCGTGACTGCTATCGCACTTGGCACGATTGACAAATCCGAACTGGAATCACTTGGAAAATATGGAGCAACGAAAGTGCTTCATGTTGCTGATGAGCGATTGAACCAGGATGTCATTCAAGCTTTTTCTTCCGTCTTGACGAAAGCCATGCAAGATGAAAACGCAGATATATTAGTGTTGGCCAACTCATCTTTGGGAACGCCAGTAGCAGCAAAAGTAGCTACGAAAATTGGTGGAAGCTTGGCAACAAACGTAGTTGAGCTGCCGAATACCAGTTCAGGATTTTCAGTTAAAAGAAGTATTTACACAGGCAAGGCATTTTCAATAGTCGAGTTAACGAAGAGCAAAAAAGTAATTGCTATTAAGAAGAATGCAGCTGAACTTAAAGAAGTGGGAACTTCGGCAACTGTTACCGCTTATTCCGTAGCCCTAACGGACGCAGACTTCACTACAAAAATAACATCAACTGAAAAAGCAATAGGAGAAGTTTTACTTCCTGAAGCTGAGATAGTTGTATCAGGGGGAAGAGGTATGAAAGGACCTGAACATTGGGGCCCGCTTGAAGAGCTTGCCAAAACCCTTCATGCGGCAACTGGTTGTAGCAAACCTGTTTCGGATATGGGCTGGCGACCGCACCACGAGCACGTTGGGCAAACTGGAGTAAAGGTGGCACCACAATTATATATCGCCATCGGAATTTCCGGTGCCATTCAACATCTTGCAGGTGTAAATTCATCAAAGTGTATTGTGGTGATCAACAAAGATGCTGACGCACCATTTTTCAAAGCCGCTGATTATGGCATCGTGGGCGATGCATTCGAAATTATTCCTAAATTGACTGAGGCGATTAAAGCATCGAAATAGTACGTGAAGAAAATTAAACTTGAAATATTAGGTCTCTCATCAAGTCAATCGCAGACAGGATCTTTTGCGTTGGTGTTAGGTGAAACAGAAGGAAAGCGGAGACTTCCTATCATTATTGGAATGTTTGAAGCACAGGCAATTGCTATCGAAATTGAAAAGATCATTCCGAACAGACCCATGACGCATGATTTGTTCAAGTCATTCGCCAACTCGTTTCACTTTCACGTGGATGAAATCATTATCTCTGATTTGAAGGAAGGCGTATTCTTTGCCAAGATTGTTTGTACGGATGGACTAAAGAAAACTGAATTAGACGCCAGACCATCTGATGCAATTGCGATTGGCCTTCGATTTGATTCGCCCATTTTTACCTACGAGAATATCCTGGCTGAAGCGGGGATTGTGCTGACGGACGAAGAGGAGGAAGACGAAAAGGAAAAGAGCGAAGCCAAGCCCGAACCTAAAGTCAAGGCCAAAAAAGAATCAGCCAAGAAAGGCGATGACCTCAAGAATTTCTCGGTCGAAAAATTGAATGAACTGCTAAAGGACGCAATCGCGAAAGAAGACTATGAGCGGGCAGCCAAATTGAGAGACGAGCTGAGCAAACGAAATTAATCACACTTCTATAATCACCCGCTGAATGGATTACCTGAGAGGCATTGCCGGATTAATGTTCATTGTTGGAGTTGCCTTTCTGTTATCCGCTAATAAAAAGAAAATCGATTGGCGCCTTGTTGGCATTGGCATATTCATTCAGATCGTAATTGGTTTGCTAATTGCCAAAGTTGGATTCGTTCGCGGAGGTTTTGAATTTGTCAGCGAAAAGTTTGTCATCTTTCTGGGCTTCGCGCGGGAAGGTTCGCGATTTGTTTTTGGCGAATTGGCCAACGACACATCCAACCTCGGCTTCATTTTCGCATTTCAGGCGTTGCCAACGGTGATCTTTTTTTCAGCCGTCACAGCTGGTCTCTATTATCTCGGCATCCTCCAAAAAATTGTTTACGGCTTCGCGTGGATCATGACAAAGTCCATGCGGCTTTCTGGTTCGGAGAGCTTGTCTGCAGCCGCTAACATTTTCATGGGTCAAACTGAAGCTCCGTTGTTGGTAAGGCCTTTCATCGCCACCATGACACGGTCAGAACTTTTCTGCTTGATGGTAGGAGGAATGGCGACTATAGCAGGAAGTGTGTTGGCCACTTACGTGGGATTGCTCGGTGGCGGCAGCCTTCAGGAGAAGACGTTGTTTGCTACCTACTTACTATGCGCTTCCATAATGAATGCTCCTGCGGCCATCGTGTTATCAAAGATTTTTATGCCTCAAACCGAGCCCGAGAAAATTGATTCATCACTTAAAGTAAATAAGGAGCAGATCGGTGTAAACCTGGTAGACGCTTTGGCGACTGGCGCAGCCGATGGTTTGAAATTGGCATTGAACATTGGAGGAATGCTGATCGCTTTCATCGCCATCATATACGCGGTCAACTGGATTCTGGTGGATTTTGTCGGTGCATTTACCGGATTGAATGATTTTGTCGTATCCAGTACGAACGGAGCATTCAAAGGATTTTCGTTACAGTATATTTTGGGACAAATTTTTCGAGTGTTTGCATTTGCCATGGGAGTAGAGTGGAGCCAGACCCTGGAAGTAGGCAGCCTGTTGGGACAAAAGATGGTGGTGAATGAGTTTGTCGCCTATGTAGATCTGTCGCAAATGAAAGTGTCTGGTGTGTTGGATGCCAAGTCGATACGAATTGCAACCTATGCACTCTGTGGCTTTGCTAACTTTAGTTCTATTGCGATTCAAATCGGAGGAATAGGAGGTATGGCTCCGGGCCGGCAGGGCGACCTTTCGAAACTGGGAGTCCGGGCAATGCTGGCAGCCTCACTCGCCACTATGATGACGGCCACTATAGCAGGAGCGATATTTTAAAAACTATGAAGTATATCCATTTCACCTTAGCCGCTTTATTTCTTCTTTTCACGATCGTTCAGTTCAACGACCCAGATCCCATTTTATGGATCGTGATATATGGAGCCATGGTGGCTCTCTGCGTAATGGCGGCTTTGAAAATCTTCTATCCAAAAGTAATGATGGTGCAAGCCGCACTCTACCTGGTGTATTGCGGCCTGTTGTGGACCAGCGCCAGTCAGTGGTTGATGTCGGATAATAAAGCAATGTTGTTCGATGAAGTAGCGAAGATGGAAAACCTCTATATCGAGGAAAGTCGGGAGTTCCTGGGGCTTGTTATCTGCCTCGTGGTCTTAGGCTGGTACCTCTGGCTTTCTATGAGAGGTAAAAAGCAAGCCTCTTAGCCCGCAGCAACCGTTTGCGGAAAATCAGCCTCAACAATTCTGGTAAAGTTATCCCTGCTTAGTGCAGATAGATACAGGAATTTTTATCTTGTATCTTGATTAAATGTATGCACATCAGACTACTACCATTGCCCTTTTTTTTGCTACTCATTTTAGGTTGTTCAAGTCCTAAAGAGAAAATTCCTGACACTCCGATTATGCCAACTGCCGCTGAAAAAAAAATAGTGATTTATCAGATGATGACCCGGCTGTTCGGAAACCTCAAAACTACCAACAAGCCGTATGGTACACTGGAAGAAAACGGAGTTGGCAAGTTTAACGACATCAATGACAACGCTCTGCGGGGAATTAAAGAGCTGGGCGTCACACACATTTGGTACACCGGAGTAATAGAACACGCCATGCTTACGGACTACACTGCATATGGTATTCCGTTGGACGATGCCGATGTTGTGAAAGGTCGTGCGGGTTCACCTTATTCGATCAAGGATTACTATGATATCAACCCTGATTTGGCGGTTGATGTAAAAAACAGAATAAAGGAATTTGAGTCGTTGGTTGATCGCACACATGCCAACGGTATGAAAGCAATTATTGACTTCGTTCCCAACCACGTGGCGCGTCAATATCATAGTGATGCTAAGCCAGAAGGAATTAAGGACTTAGGAGCAGATGATGATAACACGGTTTCTTTTAAGCCGAGTAATAACTTCTACTATTTACCCGGCCAATCTTTTCAACCACCAAAAGGATATAATCCGTTGGGATCAAATTCGTTTCCCACCAAGGATGGAAAATTTGATGAGGTGCCTGCTAAAGTCAGTGGCAACGGACACTTTGCACCAATACCAGACATCAACGATTGGTTTGAAGCTGTTAAACTGAACTACGGAGTTGATGTTCAAAAAGACAATAAAACTTATTTTGATCCCGTGCCCAACACCTGGGAAAAGATGCGAGACATTTTGGTGTATTGGGCCGGCAAAAAGGTAGATGGATTCCGGTGCGATATGGCCGAAATGGTTCCGGTTGAGTTTTGGCACTGGGTGATTCCACAAGTGAAAGCAGTAAACCCTGAAATACTATTCATTGCAGAAATTTATAATCCAGCTCAATATCGAAATTACCTGGATGTAGGTCGCTTTGATTTTTTATACGATAAAGTTCAGCTCTACGATACGTTACGACTCTTGATTAACCAGCAGTCGTCAACCGAAGACATTCCAAAAATTCAGCAAAGCTTAGCTGGTATTAATCACAACATGGTGCATTTCATGGAGAACCATGATGAACAACGCATCGCCTCAAAATATTTTGCATCTGATCCGTGGAAAGCTATTC
>JBGANU010000029.1:0-39764 GCA_044222145.1 Cyclobacteriaceae bacterium | reverse complement strand
ATATCACAAAGCAAGGCTGCCTGAAAAATATTTTTAAGACTATTTTCTGGTCCTGTGGATGGTTTGGGTTCTATCCGGGCCTGTGGAGATCAATGTGATCGGAACATTGAGTGCTTTCTCCAGAAAATCAACGTATTGCGAAAGCTCAATCGGGATTTGCTTCTCAGAAACTCCTGTTAAAGAGGTATTCCAGCCTTTCAACTCTGTATAAACCGGTTTTATCTTTTCATTCACTATTTCGTAAGGAACAAGCTCGGTCACAGAACCATCGCCTAATTCATAGTGCGTGCAAACTTTTATCATTGGGAAAATACTCAGCACATCTGCTTTCATCATCAATAACTGAGTAACGCCATTGATCATAATAGAATATTTTAATGAGGGCAAATCAATCCATCCGCATCTACGAGGACGGCCTGTTGTTGATCCAAATTCATTTCCTTCTTTGCGCATCTTTTCGCCTTCGCTATCCAGAAGTTCGGTTGGAAAAGGACCGCTACCAACACGTGTGCTATAGGCTTTAAAAATGCCATACACTTCGCCAATATTTTTTGGCGGAACTCCCAATCCCGTACAAGCCCCCGCTGTTACGGTATTTGAACTTGTTACAAATGGATAACTTCCAAAGTCAATATCCAAAAGAGAACCTTGAGCACCCTCAGCTAAAATCGAGGATCCTTTTTTTATCTCATCGTTAATAAAATATTCGCTATCAATGAGCTTAAATTGTTTTAAGAACGTTATCGCATCCAAAAATTGTGATTCAAGTTCGCTCCAATTAAAGGCAATATCATGCGCCTTTAATATTTCAAAATGGATATCCGTAAGCTTCTTGAATTTTTCTATAAATGTTCCGGCAAGGATATCACCGACCCGAAGGCCCTGGCGACCAATCTTATCCTGGTAAGATGGACCAATACCCTTTAAAGTAGATCCTATTTTGTTAACGCCTTTTGCTTTCTCGTAAGCTTGATCTAAAAGACGGTGAGTTGGTACAATTAGTGTTGCTTTTTTTGAAATAAAAAGATTGGCCTTAACATTCAGATTATACTTCTGAAGTTTTTCAATCTCTGTTTTAAATACGATCGGATCCAGAACTACACCATTACCGATGATGTTTCTCGTTTTCTCACGAAAAATCCCGGAAGGAATTTGATGAAGTACATGTTTGATTCCATCAAACTCAAGTGTGTGCCCGGCATTGGGGCCACCCTGAAATCGTGCTACAACATCGTACTTTGGCGCAAGTACATCAACAATCTTTCCCTTTCCTTCATCGCCCCACTGAAGGCCTAATAGAACGTCAACTTTCATCTCTGACAGTTTAAAAAGTGGATAGTAGAAAAATAGTAGGCAGTAGGCAATGAACAGGAGACAGACATGATGAACAATTATTTCTTGGTTGGTACTTCGTCTTCGGACTTGATGATTTGAAAGATGGCATTTAGCTTGGTAATAACCAGCAGCTTCTTCACGCTTTCGGAAGGATTCATTAAATATACCTCTCCACCTTTGTTTCGGAATTTGGTCAGAATTGTAATCAGCACACCGATACCACTACTGTTTATGTAACGTAGTTCGGCAATATCAATGATGCACGTCAATACTTTGTGACTCACGGCATCATTTACAGCACCCACTAATTGGGTTCCATTATCTTCACCGATCAGGTCTCCTGAGACTCTTAGAATCAGGGTGTTGGCTTTAATCTCTTGTGCGAAGTTCATGATTTTCTGCTCTCGCAGTTTTTCTTGGTACAATTGGCGTACAAAATTAAAGAATGATGCATGACATTAAATTGTAACAATTCTTCAACTGTGTTTTGAATATTCTGAATCCGGGGATCGCAAAATTCTACCACCTTGTGACATTCTGTACAAATTAAATGATCATGTTGTTTAAACCCATACGATTTCTCGTATTGTGCCAGGTTTTTACCGAACTGATGCTTACTCACCAAATCGCATTCGACCAATAAGTCAAGTGTGTTGTAAACGGTAGCCCGGCTTACCCGATAATTTTTGTTTTTCATATTGATATAGAGCGACTCCACATCAAAATGACCACTTAGGGTGTATATCTCTTCCAGAATGGCATATCGCTCGGGAGTTTTGCGAAGCTCTTTTTTCTCCAGGTAGGCAGTGAAAATCTTACGTACCTCATCAAAAATTTTTTGATTTAAAGCCATTCTTAAAAATAACGAGCAAATATAGCACCCTACTCTACCTGTTCAAAACCCGGGACGTAAGGTTACACTCCACGAGAGTCGAATCTGGAAACGGTTACTGCCCCTTCTACTTTCTCCAATTTACTGATCAGTAAATCCAAATGACGCGTATCATTCACGTAGAGCATAATCTCTCCGTTGAAAATCCCATGATCGGTATTAAAAGACAAGGAACTCATGTTCACCTTCAATTCCTCAGAAATAATTTTTGAAACGTCATTAATCAATCCAACTCTGTCTGTCCCAACAATTCTTAATCCGGTCAAGAACGCAACTTCGTGCTGCGATGTCCATTTTGCCTTGATGACTCGATTGCCGTGATTGGAAAGCAGCTCGGCAGAGTTAGGACAATTTGTGCGATGTATTTTTATGCCTTCATTTATCGTAACAAACCCAAATACATCATCACCCGGGATTGGAGTGCAACACTTCGCCAATTTATATTCCACCACGTCCATGTCTTCGCCTATCAGCAAAATATCATCGTACCTCCCTTTGACTTTTGTGATTTCCTGTTCGACTGACTTGGCATCTTCATGACTGTTGTGCGGTCGATTTTTTAGAGCAGATGACGGCTTAAAATCTTTGAATTTCTTCAGGTCATTTACCGTGATAATTCCTTTACCAACCTTGTAATGTAAATCAAACTGAGAGTTGACATTAAAGTAAGCTCTCAACTGTTCGTTTACCTGGCCATTCGCATCAATCTTCAGTTGTTTAAGTTTTCGATGAAGCGTTTCTTTTCCCTCTTCTGCAACAGCTTTCTTATCTTCTTTCAGGAATTCTTTGATCTTCGACTTGGCTTTTGGACTTACTACAAACCTTAGCCAGTCTTCATTTGGCTTTTGCTTGGCCGATGTTAGAATTTCAATTTGGTCGCCATTCTTTAAGACATGATTAATCGGCACCAGCTTCTGATTCACTTTTGCACCAATACACTTAGCTCCTATGTCGGTGTGAATATCAAATGCAAAGTCAAGCGCGGTGGCACCTTTCGGCAGTGTTTTTAATTCGCCTTTGGGCGTGAACACAAAAACCTCTTCGTTGAAAAGATTTCCTCTGAAATCATCTACAAACTCCAGCGCACTTAAGTCCTGACGCTCCAGCAGTTCGCGAACACGCACCAGCCACTTCTCCAGATTTGACTCATGATTGGCAGCGGTGTCTTTATACTTCCAGTGAGCGGCATAGCCCTTCTCCGCTATCTCGTCCATCCGTCTGGTGCGAATCTGAACTTCTACCCACTGGCCATTCTTTGCCATCACGGTTGTGTGCAATGATTCATACCCATTGCCCTTCGGTGTGCTTATCCAGTCCCTTAATCGATCGGGATTTGGCGTGTAGTAATCGGTAACAATAGAGTACACTTGCCAACAATACGACTTCTCTTGCTCTAAAGGGGTATCTACAATGATGCGAATCGCAAATAAGTCATAGACCTCCTCGAAGGGTATGTGCTGTTTGCGCATTTTTGTATAAATAGAAAAAATGGACTTTGGTCTTCCTTTTATTTCATATTCAACTTTCAGTTTGTCCAGTTCCTCTTTGATCGGTTGTATAAATTGCTTGATAAATTTATTTCGTGACGCGCGAGTTTCGTCAATCTTGCCTGCAATGTCTCTAAACACCTGATTGTCGGTGAATCGTAAGTACAAGTCTTCGAGCTCGGTCTTAATTGCGTTCAGCCCCAGGCGATGAGCCAATGGTGCATAGAGGTAAATGGTTTCGGATGCCACTTTAAGCTGCTTGTTGCGCGGCATGCTGTCTAACGTACGCATGTTATGCAGGCGATCGGCAAGCTTTATTAATATCACCCGCACATCTTCGGACAAGGTGAAAAGCATTTTCCGAAAGTTCTCGGCTTGTTGTGATGTGCCATATTCAAACACGCCCCGTATTTTCGTAAGGCCATCAATAATCTTGGCTATCTTTTTACCAAAAATTCGTTCGATCGTTTCGAGTTCGATGTCGGTATCCTCTACCACATCGTGGAGAAGGGCTGCAATGATGGACGTGGTTCCAAGTCCAATTTCTTCCACGCAGATTTCGGCTACGGTCAATGGGTGAAATATGTAGGGCTCACCCGATTTTCTGCGCATGTCTTTATGCGCTTCCATAGAAATAGTGAAGGCTCGCTTGATCAGCTTAGCGTCCCCATCCTTTAAAATAGGTTTAGCCTTCCTCAGCAGCCTGCGATAGCGGCCAATTATTTCTTTTTTCTCCTCAACTTCATCAATTACCACCGGCTCACTTGTTTATGATAAGAATCTTTTTCCAATCCAAAATTTAAGTCGTATCCCCGCCTCTGCCAAACTCCTCTTATTTTTTTGTTGACCCTTTAATCCTAAGGAATAATCTCTAAATTTGCACTCCCTTTTTGACGGGCTATTCGATAATCTAACTGATTCACCAGGAACAATTATCGAATATGATCAAAAAATGCGCATGTGGCGTAATTGGTAGCCGTGCCAGACTTAGGATCTGGTGCCGCAAGGCGTGGGGGTTCGAGTCCCTCCATGCGCACAGTAAAAGTAGGCAGTTGGCATCAGGCAACGGGCATTTGGCCAATTGCAATTGCCGACTGCCTATTTAGCTATTATTGTTTATCATCATTGTTAATCGTTAAAATTTTACCGCTTTGAATATTACACTAGACAAACAGAACGCCACAGACGCGCTTATTAAAATTACGCTAACCGAAAGTGATTACCAACCTAAAGTGGAAGGAAAACTAAAGGACTATTCGCGCAAGGCAAACATTAAAGGTTTCCGACAAGGCAAGGTGCCCACGGGTGTGATCAAAAAAATGTTTGGGAAGTCAGTGCTGGTGGAAGAAGTGAATCACTTGATCTCTCATTCAATATCTGATTACATTAAAGACAATAAGCTTCGCGTTCTTGGCGATCCGCTTCCGAACTCAGACAAAGCGCGATTGATCGATTGGGATACTCAAAAAGATTTTGAATTTGAATTTCAAATCGGGATGGTGGATGATTTTCAATATGATCTGTCACCGAAAGTAAAAATTAAGTCCTATGCCATTGAAGTGGATAACAAAGTGATGGATGAGACGATAGCGGATTTGAAACAACGTTTTGGAAAAGTATCTTATCCCGAAGTAAGCGAAGCTACCGACAATTTGTATGGTGAAATCGTAGCGATTGATGGCGTGCGATCTGAAGAAAACAAAAGGAGTTCTTACATATTCATTGAAAAAGTGGAGAAGAAAGAACAGAAAAAATTCATCGGCTTAAAGAAAGAAGACGAAGTAGAATTTGATATCACTAAGATCTTCACCGATGAAAATATGATCTCTCAGGCGATCAATGTATCGGCTGAAGAAGCGAAAGCTGCTACCGGCAAATTCACCGTGAAGATCACCACCATCAGCAGAACAGAACCTGCCGAAATCAACTCAGAGCTGTTCGAAAAAGTATTTGGCAAAGATGTGGTGAAAACCGAAGAAGAATTCATCGCCAAAGTAAAGGAAACGATCGCAGAGAACTACAAGCGCGAAACCGACCATTTGCTTGACCACGAAATTCAGCATCATTTTGTTGATCACACGAAAATCAACATGCCCGACAACTTTTTAAAATTATGGTTGAAGGCAACTAGTGAAGGAAAAGTTACGGACGAAATCCTTGACAAAGAGTTTAATCAATATAAAGAGACTTTGAAGTGGGACCTCGTTAAAAATAAAATTGCAGAAGACCTGAAAATCGCGGTTGAAGCCGATGAGGTGAGGAACAGAGCAAAGGAAATGATCCTGCAACAATTTGGCGGGCAAGCTTTTGCCCAGCAATTGGGAGACAAAATGGACGGCATTGCCGACAATTATCTTTCCGCTCAGGATGGAAAGAATTTCATGAACCTTTACAACCAAATGCGGTCGGAAAAAATCATGAAGGCAATTCGCGAAGCCATCACGGTAACCGAGAAGAAAGTAAGTCTGGACGAGTTTAAAAAAGTAGCCGCTGAACATAATCACTAGGCCTGAACCTTCTCGTCAAATACAGCGTTTAAAAAGGAGCTCTTGTCACTTGACGGGGGCTTTTTTATTGTCTGATCCTTTAGTAACATTGATTTAGGAAAGCAATAAAAAACCCGACTTTCCGTCTTAATTTTAAACAAATCTGTTATCAAAAAAATAAGAATATGAACTACAACAATGAATTCAGAAAGTATGCCGTGCATCATTTAGGTATGAGTGGCAACACGGTTGACAGCTATGCACAAAAAGTTGAGAACATGACTCAATATGTGATCGAAGAGCGTCCGGGAAACTTCCGCGCGATTGATGTGTTCACTCGTCTGATTTCTGATCGTATCATCTTCATGGGCATGGGAATTGACGATCAGATCGCTAACCTGATTATTGCCCAACTGCTTTTCCTGGAATCTTCGGATCCCAAGAAAGATATTATTATGTATATCAATAGCCCGGGCGGCTCGGTATATGCGGGTCTCGGAATTTACGATACCATGCAATACATCAATCCCGATGTAGCAACAGTGTGCATTGGATTAGCCGCTTCTATGGGTGCAGTGCTTTTATCAGCTGGGTCGGCTAAGAAAAGGTCAGGCTTGCCTCACTCCAGAATTATGATTCACCAGCCATCGGCAGGCATGCAGGGAACATCTTCCGATATGGAGATTTCCATGAAGCAGACGCTTGAACTCAAGAGAGACTTGTATAACATTCTTTCAAAACACAGCGGTCAGACCTACGAAAAAATTGAAAAAGACTCCGATCGCGATTACTGGATGCGATCGATTGAAGCCAAGGAATATGGCCTGATTGACGAGGTTTTGGAGAGAATTAAGAAGTAATTTCTCAATTAGCCAATCCCGCGATTAGCCGATTAGTCAAAAAATGTGGATAAATAGTGATACTTTTGATCTTCCATTGGCTAATCGGCTTATTTTTTCAAATTGATTTATTAAACTATGGCAGAAGTTACCTGTTCGTTTTGCGGAAGAAACAAGAAGGATGTAGACCTGATGATATCAGGCATACATGCTCACATTTGCGATAAGTGTGTAACACAGGCGAGCACCATTTTGCTGGAGGAAAAAAAGAATAAAGTAGAAGCAGGCAATCTTCCCAATTTTAAGCTGATCAAGCCGCGTGAGATCAAGAAGTTTCTGGATGAATACGTAATTGGACAAGATGACGCCAAGAAAATCATGTCCGTGGCGGTTTACAATCACTACAAGCGTCTGATGCAGAAAAAATCAGACGGTGATGTACTGATTGAAAAATCAAACATCATTATGGTAGGTGAAACGGGCACGGGAAAAACTTATTTGGCAAAAACACTCGCTAAGTTGCTTCAGGTTCCTTTCTGTATTGCCGATGCGACTGTACTCACAGAAGCAGGATATGTTGGCGAAGATGTAGAGAGTATTCTAACCCGATTATTGCAAGCTGCTGATTATAATGTAGAAGCTGCCGAAAGAGGTATCGTCTACATCGATGAGATTGATAAGATTGCCCGTAAGTCAGATAATCCTTCCATCACCAGAGATGTGAGTGGTGAAGGTGTGCAACAGGCTCTCTTGAAATTATTGGAAGGAACAGCGGTGAACGTTCCACCTCAGGGTGGAAGAAAGCATCCTGATCAAAAAATGATCACCGTCAACACCGAAAATATTTTATTTATCTGTGGTGGCGCATTTGAAGGTATCTCTCGCTTTATTGCACGAAGACTGAATACTCAACCTCTTGGCTTTGTGGCGACAGCTAACAGTATGCAGCCCGGAGAAATTGATAAAGACAATCTCCTACAGTTTGTATCTGCACAAGATTTGAAAAGCTTTGGTTTGATTCCTGAATTAATTGGGCGTTTGCCAGTAGTGGCTTTCCTAAATCCATTGGATCACGCTGCGTTAGCAAAGATTCTGACCGAACCGAAAAATGCACTTATCAAGCAATATAAAAAATTGTTTGAGATGGAAAGCATCGAAATAGAGTTTAAAGAAGGCGCGCTTGATTTTATTGTTGAAAAAGCAATGGATTACAAATTAGGCGCTCGCGGTTTGCGTTCCATTTGCGAAGCCATTGTGAACGATGCAATGTTTGAATTACCTTCCGAAAAGGCCACCGATAGATTGATCATCAATCGCACTTATGCGGAAGAGAAGTTTAGCAAGTCGCAATACAGCAAGCTGAAAGTAGCCTAACCGCAGTTAGAATTCTGAATTTCAATTTTGAATTCGCAGATAGTTCACCATCAACTTTCCTGCATTTTCTGAGGCTGAGCCTGTATCCAGAATTTTATAGACTTCATCGTAGTCAGAAAGCATTTTCTTTCGATACGATTCATCTTCCAACAAATTTTTCAATTCTGCATTGACGTTTTCGGACGTCATCGTGTGTTGAAGAAATTCTTTGATCACCAGCCGATTGGCAATCAAATTCACGAGCGAGATGAATTTCACTTTGACAAATCGTATTCCGATAAAGTATTCGATAGAACTCGCACGGTAGATCACGGCTTGCGGCACTTTAAATAAGCCCGTCTCCAAAGTTGCCGTACCAGACGTTACGATTGCCGCTTTAGCATTCGCCAGCAAATCATACGTTGCATCGTACACAAATTTGACGGAAGGAATTGCTCGAAGCGGTGCATATAATTCATCCGGCAAAGTTTTAACGGCTGCCACCACAAACTGGTAATCGGGATTTGCTTTAACCACTTCAGCCATCACCGGTAACATTCGTTGTAACTCAATCTTCCTGCTGCCAGGCAGAAGCGCAACTATTTTATTAGCGTTAGAGATAGAATTTTTAGTTAAGAAATTTCCATCAGGCTCGAAGGCTTTTACTGCATCCAAAACAGGATTGCCCACGTAGTCTACTTCCCAATCAAAGCTTTTATAGAAATCCTTTTCGAAGGGAAGAATACAAAACATGCGATCGACATTTGCCTTGAGCTTCCACGCGCGTCCTGTATTCCACGCCCAGACTTTGGGTGAGATGTAATAAAACACTTTAAACCCATTTGCTTTTGCAAACTTCGCAATGCGCATATTGAATCCAGCATAGTCAATTAGGATGATCACGTCTGGCTTAAATTCCAAAATATCATTCTTACAAACTTTAAGTAGTTGTGAAATCTTGGTGAGGTTGGCGATCACTGCCACAAAACCCATGAAAGCTAGTTTTGAATAATGGACCACCAATTCCATTCCCGCGTCTTTCATGTAATCGCCTCCAAAGCCGCGGATGTTACTCTGAAGATCATTTTTCTTAAGCGCCTTAATGAGATTGCTTCCGTGCAAGTCGCCCGATCGTTCGCCTGCTATGATGTAGTATTTCATTTCACCTCACGTAAAATTCGACTTTAATTACTCGCCAAAATACTCCACATAGTTGCGAGGAGTTTCGTAGAGGCGTAGAGAATGTAGTTTACCATACTTACTGATGGCAGAAATCCGCGGAGCTAAAATCTTCCAAATCTCTACGCTAAGATTTTCGCAACTGGCCAATTTATCTTTCATGAAGTCGACATCGACATTAAGATTCTTGTGATCCAGTTTTTCTGTTACTTCCTCGCGTATGAGCGTGCTCAATTTTTTCAAATCAATGACAAAGCCCGTATCAGGATCAGGCTGGCCTTTCACGGTAACAATTAAGTCAAAATTATGGCCGTGCCAGTTCTCATTGGCACATGGGCCAAAAACTTCCACGTTCTTCTCTTTGCTCCAGGCTGGATTGTACAGCTTGTGGGCTGCGTTAAAATGCTCTTTTCGGCTTACGTGAACTATCATATTCGTTTGCGTGCACAAATATAAGATAGTCCGGCCAACTCTAATTGGTCAGAATTTTACGGCCAGATTCTAAAATCATAACTTGCAGCAAAATATTGTCTCATGATCGTTGTCACTGGCGCGGCCGGATTTATTGGAAGCTGTTTGATTAAGAAATTAAACACTGAATTTTTTAACACGATAATAGCCGTTGATAAATTTGACAACTCCGCTAAGAATAAAAACCTGGAAGGCGTCAAAATTCAGGAAAAGGTAGATCGGGATCAGTTCATGGCGTGGCTAGATAAAAATTATGAACTGGTTGAATTTATTTTTCACATTGGGGCCCGCACGGACACTACCGAAATGGATGTTGATTTGTTTGAGCGACTAAATACGCAATACACCAAAGACATCTGGAAGCGGTGCTGCCAATACCAAATTCCGCTTGTATATGCGTCCTCGGCCGCCACCTACGGACTTGGTGAACTGGGTTACGATGACAATGAGGCAACCATCCCGCAATTAAAACCGCTTAATCCTTACGGCCAATCAAAACAGGATTTTGATGTGTGGGCCCTGGCACAAAATGAAAAGCCATTCTTTTGGGCCGGACTAAAATTCTTTAATGTCTACGGTCCCAATGAATATCACAAAGGGAGAATGGCTTCGGTAATCTGGCATGCCTTCGACCAAATCAACAAGACAGAAAAAATGAAACTGTTTCGTTCGCACCATCCGGAATTTAAGGATGGGGAACAAATGCGCGATTTCGTTTATGTGAAAGACGTAGTGGATGTTTGCTATTTTCTAATGCACCATCGGAAAAATTCAGGAATTTATAATCTTGGATCAGGCAAGGCGCGAACATTTCTTGATCTGACCAAAGCCGTGTTTAAAGCATTGAACAAAAAAGAAGCGATAGAATTCATTGATACTCCGATCGATATTCGCGACAAGTATCAATATTTCACAGAAGCGAATATGAAGAAGCTTATCAGCATTGGCTACGCAAAACCATTCCATTCATTGGAGGAAGGCACAACTGATTACGTTCAGAATTACCTGAAGGAAATGAAATATTTCTAGTTACCAGAAATGACAACTCGTTGACGAGTTTCACCTGTAGTTGAAAAAATCCTAATGAAGTAAATTGAAGGGTGCAGCCCAGAGATATCAAGAGCTATCTTATTTCCAGTGGCCAGACGAGAAAGAACTTCGCGGCCCATGGTATCATGAATAGCCACCTTACGCATCTCCTCGCCTTCAGGCAAACTGATCATCAACTGATCTTTCGCTGGGTTCGGATAAATTTTTAAAGCATTTTCATTCACCGCTTCTATTTCAGTAACCGTAACGATATCAGAAGGCCGGTTGCATTGATCGTCATACACAACCACAAAATAGGTCCCTTGCTCACCGTCATATGTAAAAGATCTTTCGTTCGCGCCCGCAATCAATTCTTCATCTTTATACCACTCGTACTTTTTTCCTTCTAAGAGACTGACCATTTTCTCTGCCTGAACAGCTATTGTGTTTTGTGAAATCGTATTAGCATTGATCGCCACATTAGCCTGATAGACCTGACTTGAACCATTCTTGCTAACCATCAGACTTACCGGGTAAGTGCCCGTACTGGCAAACGCATGCTTACTGTTTTGAACATTGCTTGTGACACCCGATCCAAAATTCCATTGCCATTGATCGGGTGCCCCCTGACTTTCGTCTATGAATTCGGCAAACGAATCAGCACAATTGTAATTGACTTTGAAATCAGCAAACAAAACATCTTCACACTTCACCTGTTGCCAGTTGTTGGAATTGGTGACAACGCTATTCAATCCAGCATTCACGGTTCCGCCACCGATATCCACAGCATTTACTTCCAGAAAATCAAAGCAATATTTTTTATGGTCAATAAAATTTAAGATTGCTTTTGAATTGCTTTTTATAACCACCGGCTTACCCTGAATCCCACTAAGGAATGCATTTGAATTTAGTTTCAGTTCCGTTGCGTTGCCAAGTAATAATTGAACTCCGGAATTGACAAACAGCTTATCTATCTGCGTTGATCCATTCCACACTGAATTAGCGTTAAGCACCACATCTGATAGATGATTATTTCCATTTAATGTGATCGCACCCGATTGTGCAATGATTTGTCCACTGAAGTTTATGCTGTTCCAATTAAGAGACACATCTCCGTCAAGTCTTAGTTCCGAACTATCCGTTTTAAGTGTTAACTGGTCCGATTCCAAAACTGAATTCTCCGAAATCGAAAGTTGTGCTTTCGTAAAATCAATACTTTTCGGCAGACCTTCCTTTGCGTTTAATCTCTTCATGGAAATATGAGAGCGAGTGGCATTTAAATTTCCGCTCACAATATTCACTTCATCCAAACTTATCTCACCAGACAATTGCCATTGACCATCTATTGTCAACGTGATACCGGGAAGTATTGCCTTCTTTACGAGAATCTTTCCAGCTTCGCCAACAGAGTTTGCAGTATGAAATCCTCCGTGGCCTGACGAAACAAATGCGTTTGAAGCAATAATCAATTTTTTTCCAACTGTTATGATCTTGTCATTGAGTTGAATTCCGCTGGGGCTGCTATTCAACCATACGAATGTCGACACCGAAACATCTTGCGTCAAATTGATAAAATCACTTCCCAATCCGTCAAACGAATTTTCGTCTATGACAACTTTATCATTAACGGTCGGAGTTGCTTGAGCGGCTGTCCCTCCGGAGGATAGCGACCAATGGCTTGCATCAGTCCAATCGCCAGCGTCTGCAATCCAATAATATGTCTTTGGCATTATATCAATTGTTTTATACGTAAGAATGAGCGAGAAATTTTGATGACCTTCCACTAATTGTCCCTTATGCTTAATACTCAACTTATATTTTTTTTGCTGCGGTGCATCAAATTCAATCTTCTCTACATTATCTCTAAAGTTGTCACCACGACTTGCCTTCTTCGCGGGGTTGAGCGGATCTAAGATCCAAGGAAATTGTTGAATTCCTTGTTCATCGGTGAGCCGCATGTCCAAATCATTAACCAGCATAATATCTGCAGGATCAAGTCGATCAGCCACTGGCGAACCAGCGGGGTCGGTCCATACAATGGTTGCTGTAATTTTTTTATTGGCCTGTGGATGAATTTCCATCTCAAAAGTTTGATTGTTGTTCAACGTCAATTCATTAATCATTACCTGATGTTCGTCTACATTCCTGATTAACTGCGCTGCTGCGGAAACATCCAACAAACCCCACCCAAAACTGTAATCTGGTCCGGGAAAATTGCCAGCTTCCTTTGTCGTATGAATGGCAAGGGCCTTCAGGGTTGAGGCTTTCATAAAATTGCCTCCATGCATCTTTGAGTATAATTCCTGGAGTAGTAAAAGCGAACCGGTTACATTCGGTGTTGCCATGGAGGTGCCACTCATTGTGGTATACGTATTGGTGCCGTTTGAACTGAGCGAAAAAAGATTGACACCAGCCCCCACAACATCCGGCTTAATGCGACCATCATCTGTGGGCCCCCAGCTACTGAAGAAACTCATCTGCACACTCGATGGTTGATTGTACGACAGCACTTTGTTTACTGCGCCCACTGTAATTATATTTTTTGCAACTGCATCGGGAATGATACAGTCAAAGCCTGTTCCGCCATTGCAGTCAGGTAATCGTGAGCCATTACCAACTTCGGCCCTATCGTTTCCAGCTGCCCAAACAATCGTGTAATATGGAGCAAGGAAGGCAAGCTGATCAAGGTTCTTTGCCCGATCGCCATAAAAGCCAAAACGAAAGTCCTCATCCGAACTAATAGACGCATCACCAGACCAATCCCACGTTCCGTTTATTTTATGCCAGCCGGTTGTTTCACCGTACGAATGATTGGATAACAATAGCGATGTTTGATCGACCGCAGCGAGGCCAGCCATTTTCAATTCATCGTTATCAAAATTATAAGTTGCTGCCTTTGCCTTTGGTGCCATCCCTTTGGCGGCTGCATTGATACCGGAAGCTATTATCGTTCCCGTAACATGGGTAGCATGATTGCCAAATTCTGTACCTTCTTTGGCGATCACGCGTTCACCCAACTCTATGTGGTCCTTTACCTGACCTTCGTCAAAAACGGTTACCAGCATTCCCTCGCCTTGCAAATCAAAACCCAAACCAGCGTCCTTTCTTAGATCCACTGCACCAGTTGTAATGGCTGCCTCGGCATTCAGAGTCATTCTATAAATTGGCTTCCCATTTCTTATATCAATCAAAAGAAAATGGTCACCCTCAGCACTAACGAACGAGACGGGAATTTGATTGGCCGTAGCGAACTCAATTACATTTGCTGTCTTCTCAATGCCAGCAGCCTTTCTCTCTGAACGAAATCTTTCAAGCTTAGCATCTTGGGCTAATCCGTGAAGCGGAAAAAACAAACTCATGACGAGCAAACTCATGGCCGAGGCACCTACTCTACGGAAAAAAAATTGCCTCTTCATTAAACCGATTATTTGAGAATTTTAAATTCTATTCTCCTATTGGCTTGCTTATTCTCTTCGGAGTCATTGGGCTTTATCGGACGGTCGGCCCCATAACCCTTTTGCGTGATTCTTTTCACATCAATACCATGCTGCACCAGATAATTGGCTACAGATTGCGCCCGATTTTGAGAAAGCTTTATGTTGTAGGCTGGCGAACCGTCATTATCCGTATGTCCACTGATCTCTACTTTCACGAGGGGGTTTTCCGAAAGAAAGCGTACCATTTTTTCCAACTCCGTTATCGACTTGTCCTGAAGATCATATTTATCGAATTCAAAGAATATGTTTTTCAACACGGTTGAAGCACCCACTGTGACTTTGTCTAGAAAAACATTTACCACTACAGGTTCAATTGCTATTTCGCTTTCATAATTAAAGTTCAGACTTTGAAAAACATAGTCTTTTTTCGTGACGAACAGACCATACTCTGATCCCTGGGTTAATACCATCAGATAATCTCCGGTAAGAGAATCAGAACTAACTGTTGACACTAACGTATTCTTCACAACATCATACAGCTCAATCCTCGCATTAAGTGGCTGGCCTGTTTTTTTATCCTTGACTTTACCCTTTACATAATTACTTCTAAACTTGATCTGTAACTCTTCGGGAATAACTAATTCATAAATTTTGCCGGATGAATTCTTAGAACCTTCTTCGTGAGAGTAATAGCCACGTTTGCCATCGGCAGATATGAAGAGCGAGAATTGATCTTCATGATTGTTCACCGGATATCCAAAGTTGACAGGTTCTTGCCACTCTCCATTTTCTTTTTCGCTTCGATACAAAT
Organism: Cyclobacteriaceae bacterium; assembly: GCA_044222145.1. Lineage (GTDB taxonomy): Bacteria > Bacteroidota > Bacteroidia > Cytophagales > Cyclobacteriaceae > ELB16-189. The sequence continues at coordinate 24,445 of JBGANU010000029.1, read as the reverse complement.
CATAACCGCCAAAGCCCAGTCTTCCGTTGGCAGCAAAAAAAAGCGTACGACCATTCACGTGAATGAATGGCGAGATTTCATCGTAGGCAGTATTAATCTTTGGTCCCAAGTTCTCGGCTTTCGTCCACTTATTAGGTTCACTTTGATATGAAACATAAATGTCTCTGTTTCCCAATCCACCCTTTCGGTCGGACAGAAAATATAAAACCCGACCGTCTGCTGACAATGATGGCTGTGACTCCCACGCAGCGGAGTTTATCTGGGGCCCCATGTTCAGGGGTTGTGACCACGTATCGCCAACTTTGACGCTTTGAAAAAGGTCGCAGTTTCCGTAGCCCTTACGACCGAGGCATGACGTGAAAATCAATTGACGACCGTCCGCTGAAATGGTACACGTGCCTTCGTTGAATTCAGAGTTTACGTTGTCAGAAATTGAAATAGGCTTTGTCCACCGACCTAGGGAATCTTTCTTTGCTACCACTAAATCTTCATCGTTCTCGTTTCCGGAACCAAGTCTGCGAGTGAATATCAACTCCTGCTCATCGGCAGTCAGCACAGGAAAATATTGCATGGGAAAACAATTCACGGTGTCGCTCAGCGGCCGTGGTACAAAACCCGAAATGTTACCTCTGTTCTTAATGGCATAATCAGCATTTCGTTTCCAAAGAGTAGCTTGATCCATTTTCGCTTTGTTCAGCATCTCCGAATCGAGGTAGCGATTTAAAAAGTCACGTGCTTTCTCATAGTTACCCGCCCTCAGGTAATTATCGCCCAACTCAAAAAAATAGGCCTTCTGCTTTTTCTGATCTTGTGTTAGGTACAACCCGGCTTCGTAGCTCTTAGTTGATCGGTCAAGATCTTCCATCATTTTAAATGTGATGCCCAATCTAAAATAAGCCTCTGAAAAATTCTTGTCCTTTTCAATCGCTTGCTGTAACAAGGAAATTGCTTGCCCAAATTGGCCCCTGACGCGGAGATTATCAGCCTCCACGTAGAGTTCAATAGCCTTTTTGTTTTTAGTTGACAGCGGCATCTGAGCTTCACCAGGAATAGCCACGACCAAAAAAACCAGTAAGAACAAACCTGTTAGTAATTGCTTCATTGAAGACGTTAAAAGATATTGGAAATATCGCACTCAGGACTGTCAAAACCCAACATTGCATTAATCAACTTGAATTTCTCGAATTGTTGAATATCGTTCACTTCGATCTCCAGCTCACTAATTCTTCCAGCCTTAAGGAGAGACTCACGCATGGTGCCCCTCAACAAATAGGTCTTTGGTGTAAACCATTGATTTTTCTTTTTAAAAACAATGTTGGCATATGAACAATCGCAGACGAAATTATTTTTGATAATGAGAATGTCATCACAGTTGCCTTTTTCTTTCATCAATCGATCAATCCCAGACCGATTAGAAAATTTATATTCATACGAAAGACTATTACTTTCTACTTTCTTTAACGACTTGATTGAGCGGAAAGTATATGGAACAAACTCTACTCGATGCGATTGATGATCATACTCAACACGGCATTTATATACACCCGACCGTGGAAAATCAAGCGACCCTAACAACGGAGTCAATTCAATTCTTTTAAACGTTTGATACAAATCCGTCAATGAGCGATCCATGCGTTCCTGGTGGAATTCAAGGTTATGAAACTTGCCATTAAAAAGGCGAATCGACTCAATCAATCGGAACATACACCTTGTCGATCAATTCCTGATACTCGGCTTTGGCATCACTCTGTGTTGTGATACCGCCACCGCTTCGATAAAAAAATTCTTGTCCCTTTCTTTCAATATACCGAATCATGACACCGCTATCGAGATTAACACCATCGAAGTAACCGAAAACACCGGTATAATAACCTCGCTTTTCTTGCTCTGCTTCTCTGATAATTTCTAATGTTTTGGCTTTTGGTGCCCCGCTTACCGACCCTGCCGGTAATAATGCAATGATAATATCTCCAATTTTCGAAGCATAATCACTATCTAAAGTACCAACTATCTCAGAACTAACCTGGAGCAGGTTCTTTCCCCGTGTTTTAATTTCCTCCACATAACGAAATCGATTTACGGAAACATCGGTCGCCACCTGACTAAGATCATTCCGAATTAAATCAACAATCGTTACGTGCTCCGCTAGTTCTTTTGTGTCCGTGAGAATTTTCTCTTTTGCATTAAGGGTCTCAGCACTGATCGTTCCTTTCATTGGGTAGGAAACTATTTTGCCATTCCTAATCTGCACAAAACTCTCCGGAGAAAAAACCAGAAACTCATCTTTGAACAACAACTTGTAACGTGCACTACTTTGTTCAAACAACGAAGTCAGAGATGTGTCAATACTAACTTTCGTCTTATCGGTTAAGTTGACCAGGAAAGAATAGCCCTGGTTTAATTTCTCATGAACGAAACGGAATTTCTTCTCGTAGGCTTCATACTTTCCCTCTAAGCGTTCAATCGGACGTGAGGCCTGCTGACTTTTCTTGACGGCTGAATTCGTGAATCCTTGAATATCAAATTTTATTTCATCTGACTTAATCTCTGAAAGTTTCCACACCAATGGCTTCTCCATTTCGAAGTCAACTATGAATAAGAACGGAGTTGTTTGCTGCCCCCATTCATTCAATGTCTTTGAAAACCGAGCTAATGTTTCGTTCATGTCAGACAAAGATCGCAAGAGATTTATAATGTCAGGGCAAAAAAAAAGCCGCTCTTTCGAGCGGCTTTTTAATGATTCCAGAATTACTATTTTTTCGTATACATATCGATACAGTTCCGGTATGCTGAGCCATTAAACACAACATACTTAATCGTGTATTTTGGATGGGCCGGGTCTGTCTTATCAATTGTTACTGTTGGTGGTGTTACAACCGTAATACCATTGGCCGTAAAGGCAGCATCAATCTCATCAGGAGCAATCTCTGCTTTGAAGTTAGACAACACACCGCCTGAATTTTTGAATGACACCAAATAGTTCGGCTGCACATAATAACCAGTAGGAACTTTTATGCTGGTAGGGGTAACTGGTGCGAAGACAATGTCTTCTCCAGTAAAGGAACCTCCTGCGGGAGCACCTGTGCCTGCTTGATTATTTCTGCGTTCAAAATCCCAGTTGTAAGAACCAGCGATAGGATTTCCAATCACGTGAAAATACACGAAGCCATAATTCGAGCTCATTGGAAGATTTGCATCGTTGGTTACAGTAACAGGGAGCATGTAATTCTTGGTAGGATCAATTTTATTAGGGAAAAATCTCACCTTGAATTCAACGAAGTCTTCACCTTGCTTAATCGTTGCAGACGTACCTCCAATGAACTCATACAAATTGGACGGCATCATTTCGTACGCGATGGAATCGCTGTAGTAATAGTCATCCAGAGCCGATTCTGGTGTCACCAGACTCACGTTCAAATCCTTACCAAACTCGGCAACACCCTGAATCGAAACTGCAAACACTGCTGTGTCCGCTGTGTGATCAGCAGGGTATGTTAAAGCTTGTGATCCAAAATAACGCAAACCAGAGTTAACAGTATTTCCGCCATTGGGATTAAAGGTCATCTCCAAAATACCAGATCCTTCCAATGGAGGTGTATTTGATGGATCGCCTTCTAAACACGAAGTCAAACCATAAGTCACTCCAAAAAGGAATATCAATTTTATAAACAATTTAGCTCTCATAAATAGTAATTTTTATTTGGCCCAGAATATAAGTGAAGTAAAGGGACTTACACCGCTAGGAAGATTCCCAGGGTTGTATTGTGCCTCCGAAGTGGGATATAAAATGCGTGACGGCAACTTATCGGCTCTAGAGCTTTGCGATGCTGAAGAGGCAAAAGTAGTCTTCGCATCAGTTCCAGAAATCGTTGGGTAGCCAGTTCTACGATACTCATTCCAACCTTCGTGGCTGTTGATGTAATTAAGAGCAATGTATTTTTGAGTGATAATTGCTTCTAATTGTTCATCCTTTGTTGTAGCAAGATCATATTGCACTAACTTCTTGTTGTTGTTGGCAATATAAGCAGCCGCGTCTGTTGCATAGTTTCCGCTATGAGTTCCATCAGGCAACAAATAGACATACTCAAAAGAAGCTGTGATGCCGTTTTCAAAAAAAGCTTTTGCAGTTCCCGCAGTCGGTAAAGCAACACCATTTAACGCAGCCTCAGCTTGCAGAAAATAGCTTTCCGCGGCAATCATAATTGGATATCCTGCATCAGGACCTTTTAGCGGGCCGGGAGCATCTCCAGCTGCAGTACCAGTTCTGTTATCGCTTGGATACCAGAAACTGCCGCCTGGGCTCTTTGGAACACCTACATTTTCATTTCCCAACTGATTTGTACCAGTTGCCGGGAATTGATAATACGTTGCCTTCCCTCTGCCCGGATCACTCAGCTTCGTTCCATTATAGAACGTCATAACAAAAGTAGATGGAATCCAAGCCTTATTGCCTGCACTTCCTGTGTATGCAAAGGCCCACGTATTCCATGCTGGATTTTGTCTATTGTTATCGCGTGTGTAACCAGGGTTAATCAACGCATTTTCAGTCAGGAAGCCAATCGCATCAAAAGAGGTATTCGCAAACGTTACTTTGCCCTGTCCACGGACGACTAATCTCAATTTAAGGGTATTTGCAAACTTCAGCCACGCATCCATATCTCCACCAAAAATGATATCATAATTGGTGATCGGATTTTTAACAGCTAGTCCATTTCCCTTCTTTATCGCGCTCATTGCATCATCCAGTTCCACTGCCAAAGCTGCGTAAATGGATTTCGCGTCATCATACTTAGGGGTAAGGAAATCGGAACCCTGAAGAGCCTCTGAATAGGGAACATCATTGTACGCGTCTACCAAAAGCTGCATACCATGTGCTTTCATGATTTTTGCAACTGCATAGAAATAGATGTTCAGATCATCATCCTTAGTCTGATTGAGGATGTACTGATAGTCTTCCAGATTATCATAGGTAACCGACCATAAGCCTGCATAGTTATTGGGAGTGAAGGCATACGATACGTTTTCGTTAAATCCTCCAAAACCACCTGCGTTAGAGGCATATCCGCCCAACTGACTGCCATACGTATTGTATTGGTTCAAAACAAGTGCCGTTGCAGCAAGTGCCTGGGGCAATACCAACGAAGCTTGAACCTTAGTTGGCTGATTTGGATTTGTATTGATATCCAAGTAGTCCTTACAGGAAGTTCCAAGAACCCCTACGACCACACAGATTATTATCGACAATTTTTTCATTTTCTTAAATTTTAGTGTTCTCAACATGAATAGATTGGCGGATTATAATTTGATAGAAAGTGTTCCACCAAAATATCTAACAGGAGGCGTTTGACCAATGTCGTTCAAACCAACACCGTTGCTGTTAGCCCCACCTGAACTATACTCAGGATCGGTGTAGTAATTGTTTTTCACCATCCATAAGAACAGGTTTCTGCCCTGAGCACTGATCGTTAAACCTTTGATGACACCAATCTTAGCCAAGAAAGCTTTTGGTACATCATAAGAGAGAGAAACCTCTCTTAGTTTAAGGAAGTTACCTGAGGTAACATAGTTAGAAGTGGTATTTCTGTTAATACCATCTGACCAGAAGCCGTTGTTACCGTTTCCGTTTGCAATCGTAACAGTCTCATTTTTCACATAGGTTCCATCACTTTGCTTGATAACAGAGTTAGGGAATACAAAACTCTTACGATCATACAAGGCAGTTCTATAACCTGTGCCTGACCAGTCCATATTAGGACCCATTCCATTAAACACGCTGTAGCCACCGCGATATTCGAATAACACGCTAAAGCGAATATTCTTGTAGCTCACAACCGCGTCTGAACCAAGTATGTTTTTTGGAGTGGCATTACCTAAAATCACGTTGGATGACGTGGCTGATGGAAGACCGGTTACCCTGTCAACGATAACATGACCTTCAGGATCACGCTGATAGTCCAAGCCCATGATTACAGGGAAAGGTTGACCCGCTACTGCCGCTGAAACTGCGTTACCGGATGTTGCCAAACTTAACTGTGGAAGAAGATCAGAGATGGAGTTTACTTTTGTCACCAAATAACGATAGTTACCACCAACTGTCACTGTCCAATTACCATTCTGAATTGGGGTAACATGCAAAGTAGCTTCGATACCCTTGTTTTCGGTTTGTCCTGCGTTTGTGAGCAATCTGTTAAAACCAGTTGTATTTGAAACGAATGACGTCACAGTTTGATTGTCCGTTTTTGAATGGAAATACGTGACGTTAGTGGTGATCTTGTCAGCCCACAAATTAGCATCAAATCCAAATTCAAATGAGTTTGTCAATTCAGGTTTCAAGCTCTTGCTCACCAACGTATTTCCTAACGAATAACCAGCTAAGCTTCCATAAGGGAAACCATTGGCTGTACCATAACTAACGTTACTGCTGAAGGTTGGCAATGTTTGATACGCTCCAAGGTTGCTAAATCCACCAGGGAAACCTGAATCACCACCCAGGTTAACCAAACCTGTCTTAGACAATCCACCTCTAACCTTCAAAAGGTTGATAAATCCATTGTCTTTGATTGCTGGCACCGCCTCAGAAAGGAGTAAAGATGCTTCACCAGATGGATAGAAGAAAGAACGATTATTAGCATTCAATCTAGAATCCCAGTCATTACGTCCCGTTGCGGTTACGAACAAATAATCTTTGTAACCCACTGTAACCTTGCCGTATGCACCAAACAAATGAGTCTTATAATCTGCTTCGGCATAACTTGGATTTCCTGTTCCATTGCTAAGGTTAAACAAATCCTTCACAACAAGGCCATTAATACCAGTGGAGAAAAGCTTGGTGTTATTCTCCTTCATCTGAGCTCCACCTACCACATTAAGGTTAATTTCGCCAAAGCTGTGATTGTACTGCGCTATGAAATCGCTTACCAACTGAGTGGCAGCATTGCTTGTTTCTGCCACTGACGCAGGTATGTCTGTCTTTGAACTTTGATCAGTATTTTTTGCCCAATCACTATAGGTATACCCTCTTGAGTAAGCTTTTTGATAAAAGTTTCTGTTTGAAATACCCTGTCTTGCAATCAGATCAAGACCCTCAATCGGAGTGAACTTCAATTCAAGGTTGGCCGTTAGATTGGTGTTTCTGTCTTCTTGTCTGAAATTGTCCGCAGTGAAGTAAGGGTTAAGATACCAAGGGTTATAAAAACCATTTGGAGTAGAGAACTTATCTGTCTTCCAGTTTTTGTAGCGCGTGATATCCACGTTGGACGGCATGTTCAACATGTTGTCATAAATCTGGCCAGTAGCTGAGGTAATGTCAGACTTATTCGGAGCCAATGAAGTCGCATAGGTCACTTTCAATTTGTCAGTAATCTTGCGAGTTCCATTAATTCTAATGTTTCCGCGTGTGAATTTATCACCAGGAGTTGTGCCACTGACAGTCACATACTGTCCTGAAACGAAGAAACTAGACTTGTCATCTCCAGTAGACAAAGAGAAGTCAGTCTGATTCTGCATACCCAATTGCCAGAATTGGTTGTGGCCTTTTTTGAATGAATAGGTTGTTGAATCCTGATCATGTCTGAGTGGATCATTTGGATCGCAATTACACAATGACTCCAATGGAGGTCCAAGTGGTCTCATGGTTCCATCGAAAGGAGCACCGTAAGACTGATTCTCCAAATAGTTAAAGTTACCGTAACCAGCCTGGTTAGTTCCATAAGCCGAACCACCTGCACCGAACTTGGTTTGAATCTTGGGGAAGAAAGCAACTTGAGAAATCTGGGTCGTCTGAGAAACATTGATCTCTGTTACACCATTTTTTCCCTTTTTTGTTGTAATGATCAACGCACCATTGGATGCCAATGAACCATACAAGGCAGCTGCACCAGCACCATTCAGGATGTTAACTGACTCAATGTCATTGTTGTTAAGTGTGCTTAGCACAGAGCTAGGAACGATAACGTTGTCCACAACGATAAGAGCCTGGTTATCACCCGTCAACGAACGCTGACCACGTAGTACCAATCTGTATTCAGGGTTTACACCGCTGCTAGTTGCATTGATTTGCAGACCGGCAACTTTACCCTGCAAACCACCGGCAAGGTTTATTGCACGTCCACCTGTCAGCGTTTGGTTATTCACTACAGAACTAGCAGAGCCTAATTCACGTGATCTTGACTCAAGACCACCGGCAGTTACAACTATTTCGCTGAGTTGCGTGATATCTGATGCCATCGAGATATCAATCACAGATCTCTCTCCAACAGCGATCTCTTGTGTTGCGAGACCTATAAAGGAAACAACCAAAGTGCCACCATTGGAAGGAACACTCATTTTGAAATTACCATTACTGTCAGTAACGGTTCCGTTCGTAGTACCTTTCAGTACCACGTTCACCCCTGGTAAAGCCGATGCATCTTCTGCTGATGTCACCTTACCGGATATTGTTCGTTCTTGTGCCCAAGCACTGAGCGCAAAAACGAATGAGAAGCATAGTAGTAAAAACTTCTTCATAGATTTTGGTTTAGGTTAAGTAAATAGTTAAAAACGACCCCAAACATAGCTTAAATTTGGAAATACAACACGCCTTCAAAATAAATTTTGAGAATAATGAGTCGATTTTTTTGCTTTCGCAATGGTTTGCGGAACGGTGAAAACCGCTATGGCACGTTCAAATACTTATGAATCTGGAGCGAAATCCTCCATCTGGGATGATTTTTAACAAAATCAATAATGTGGGGTAACATTTCCTTTTCGCGAGACCACTCTGGCTGAAGAAATAACTTACAATGGGGCATCACCTTCTTAGCAAATTCCTCTGCCCAGTCAAAATCACTTTTATTGTAGATAATCACTTTTAACTCATCTGCCCGGGTAAAAATGGATGGTGATGGAGCTTTGAATTTCTTTGGAGAAAAACACACCCAATCCCATTCTCCCGTAAGCGGATAGACGCCTGATGTTTCAATATTGGTTTTTAGTCCAACACTTTTTAAGGCTTCGGTCAGTTCTGCAAGGTCATACATAGCAGGCTCGCCCCCGGTAATCACAACTATCTGCGAACCACTTGCTTTTGCTCGCTCTACGAGGGTGCCAATGCTTACCCTCGGGTGAATGGCGGCATCCCACGAATCCTTCACATCGCACCAAACACACCCCACATCGCAACCACCAAGTCTGATAAAATAGGCAGCGTGCCCCTGATAAAATCCTTCTCCCTGAATGGTGTAGAAGTCTTCCATCACGGGAAGTGACGCGTTGATAGTACTTGTTTCCAAAATCTAAGGATTTCTGTTTTCGGTGGCCCGCAGGGTATTCAGCAGCAGCGAGGCGATGGTCATCGGGCCAACACCACCCGGCACAGGTGTGATGAAGGAGGTTTTGGGGGCTACCTCTTTATAATCCACGTCACCTTTTAATGCATAACCATTTTTGAACTGCGGACCTTCTACGCGTGTCGTTCCCACGTCAATAACCACCGCTCCTTCTTTCACCATATCAGCACTTACGAGTCCGGGCTTGCCAACCGCGACTACGAGTATATCAGCCAACTTTGTAATCGATGAAAGATTCTGTGTGTATTTACTACAAATGGTGACAGTAGCGTGTCCCTGCTCCACCAGCATCATGCTAAGGGGCGCCCCCACCAACCGACTTGCCCCAACAACCACACAATTTTTGCCTTCGGTGGGGATATTGTATCTGCGCAATAACTCCATCACCCCAAAAGGAGTGGCTGGCATAATCAATGGATTCTTAGAAATGATACTTCCGAAGTTGTGATTGGTAAAGCCATCTACATCCTTATCTGATCTTATTTTTTCTGTAATTCTTTCAACCGAGATGTGTGGCGGCAGCGGCAGTTGAACGATGAATCCATCCACATCATCATCGTTATTAACATGATCGATATGCTTCATCAGCTTTTCTTCGCTGATGGTATCTGCAAAACGCATCATCGTGTAGTGAAACCCAACTTCTTTACATGCCTTTACTTTATGATCAACGTATGTTTGACTGGCTCCATCGTCACCCACTAAAATGATTGCGAGGTGAGGAATTTTCTTACCTGACTTTTTTCGTTCAGAAACCTTGGCCAAAATTTCTCCTTTGATGTCAGTCGATATTTTGCGACCATCAATTATCGTAAAGGTTTGAGTCTCTGTCATGCTGATGCGTCTGTTAGAGTTTCTTCGTTTGTGACCTAATCAATCTTCAACACTGCCATAAATGCTTCTTGCGGAATTTCAACGTTGCCCACTTGTCTCATGCGTTTCTTACCTTTCTTCTGCTTCTCCAACAGTTTGCGCTTACGTGAAATGTCTCCACCGTAACATTTTTCCAACACGTTCTTGCGCAACGCTTTCACAGTTTCGCGCGAAACAATTTTCTGACCTATTGCAGCCTGAATAGCAATTTCAAACTGTTGCCGTGGAATCAATTCCTTTAACTTCTCACACAGCCTTCTTCCCCAATCCTGTGACTTCGTGCGGTGAACAATCGCAGAGAGTGCATCAATTTTATCGCCATTCAGCATCACGTCCAGCTTCACCATATCGCTTTCTCGGAAGCCGATCAAATGATAGTCTAAGGAAGCGTATCCTCTTGAAATTGTTTTTAATTTATCGAAGAAGTCAAACACGATTTCAGACAATGGCATTTCAAAACCCAACTCTACCCGATCTGACGTAAGGTAGACCTGGTTCTTAATGACCCCACGTTTATCCATGCACAAACCGATGATCGGTCCAATAAACTCCGACTTCGAAATGATTTGAGCTGATATGTAGGGCTCCTCAATAAAACTCATGCGAGTTGAGTCGGGCATTTCGGATGGAGCGTTGATCTCAATCAAGCTGCCGTCTGTCAACGTAGCTTTGAATTGCACCGATGGTACGGTAGTGATCACCGTCATGTCAAACTCACGTTCCAACCGCTCTTGTATAATTTCCATGTGCAGCATGCCCAAAAATCCGCAACGGAAACCAAAACCAAGTGCTGCAGACGTTTCTGGTTCCCAAACCAATGAAGCATCATTGAGTTGAAGTTTTTCCATGGACGCCCGCAATTCTTCAAACTCAGATGTATCAACCGGATAAATGCCGGCAAACACCATCGGCTTCACATCTTCAAACCCTTTAATCGCTTCACCGGGGTTACTCACCAATGTGATTGTATCTCCGACTTTAACTTCCTTGGCCACTTTTATTCCTGAAATCAGATAGCCCACATTGCCAGCACTGATCTCATTCTGTGGAAGCTTATCCAGTTTCAAAACACCAATTTCATCTGCACCATATTCCTTGTCGGCATTTACAAATTTGATCAAATCATTTTTGCGCATCGTGCCATTGAACACTCTGTAATACACTTCAATCCCCCGGAAGGAATTAAATACAGAATCAAAGATCATCGCCTGAAGGGGAGCATTCGGGTCGCCTTTGGGAGCCGGCACTCGCTTGATTACGGCTTGTAAGATCTCTTCAATACCCTTGCCCTCTTTGGCACTGGCAAGAATAACTTCTTCGCGATCACAACCAATAAGTTCAACAATATGATCCGTCACTAACTCTGGCTGAGCGGCCGGCAGATCGATTTTATTAAGGATGGGTATAATAGTCAAATTGTGTTCTACCGCCAGGTACAGGTTGGAGATGGTTTGCGCCTGAATTCCCTGAGCTGCATCCACAATCAATAGCGCACCTTCGCAGGCTGCAATAGAACGAGATACTTCGTAAGAAAAGTCAACGTGGCCCGGAGTATCAATCAAATTGAGGATATATTCTACACCCTCAAACTTATAGTTCATCTGAATAGCGTGAGATTTTATCGTGATCCCTTTTTCACGCTCTAAGTCCATATTATCCAACACCTGCGCCTGCATTTGGCGCTGGTTGAGTGTGCCGGTAAACTCCAGCAGACGGTCTGCCAGCGTACTTTTACCATGATCGATGTGTGCGATGATGCAAAAATTGCGGATGTTCTCCATTCCCATCTTTTCAAACCTTAATTAAGCCGCAAAAGTAGCCAAAAATGTGGTTTGAAGAGGGAATATTTTTGAAAGCAGTCCGGAAGAAATTAGCTACGATTTCTGCAAAGAAACACGAGCCTCAAAGAAACCATCTTGCTGTGAGAGATTCAATTTCCCCTTATGCAGTTTTACAATTTGATCGCAAATCCAAAGACCCATTCCTAAACCCGAACTCATGCCGTCCGACTTAAATTCGGAAGTAAGTAATTCCAGATTCTGAATTGGCTTTTGAATGGGATTTCGGCAGGTAATGGTTGTCCATCCGTCTTTCGAAACCAACGTGACATGGATAGTCGACTTTACTAATGAATATCGAATTGCATTTTCAATCAGATTGGTCAACACAGTTTCCATTTTATCAAAATCCACGTGTGAATTCATGGGGCCATCCTCGACCATTACCTGAATTTGACTTTCTCTTTCTTTAACCAGGTAGCGTAGCTTTCGAATGGCAGCATATAGTATTTCCTCTACACCCACTTCACGTTCACGGAGTGTGAGAGTTTCGCTTTTAAGTTGACTTATCAATAAAAAATCCTGAATAACTCTGTCCAGCCTTTGTATTTCCTGCAATTGACTTTGCAGGATTTTATTAAGTTCCTGATCGTTGACTTTAGCAAGTGCCAGCGTAACTTCAGTTTGCATGATAGCGAGTGGCGTTTTCAATTCGTGTGCGGCTGACGCAAAGAAATTAACCTGATTCTTAATGGAGGCTTCGATTCGCGACAGCATACCATTTAATGTTTCGGCCAACTGGCGACTTTCATCAAGCGTGTGCGGAACTGGCACGCGCTCTATGCTGTTGCTTGCCTGAATGCGCTGCGCTACATCAATGATTTTTTTAATCGGCCTCAGCATGATGCCGCTCGACAGATAAACTAAAATACCTGCCGCCAGGACAGAACCCACACTCGCCAAAAATAAGTAGGCAAACAAGTTATTGAGTTGTGTCTGTAAAATCTGATTGCTTCGGGCAAGAGACAGGATCAAACCATTCTGATAACTTACATCTTTGATGTTCACGATGGATAAACTATCGTAACTAAAATGATCGATGGAAAAACTTTCATCAGGTACGTCCGGAAAGTCTGGCGAGGTAAACACTTCCTCGGTGATACCATTTCGATGAAACTGAATTTTCAGCAAATAGCCTCCGGGTGGCAGCGGAATAAAAGGAGGATCAACTCTAACACGTGATGCTATTTTTTCGGCTTCGGTTTTCAACTCACGCGCATCTGCATCCGTCAAAACATTTCTTAACTGAAAATAGATAATAAAGCTGACTGGTAAAATCACAACCATGAACACCGCAAAAAACAAGAGCGATGCTTTTGCCCGGAGACTTTGCATGAAAAAAAATTCCCGACCCAATTATTGCTTTATTAATTCGCCCTCGATGTAATAACCCATACCCACCCGGGTGTGAATCACATCATCTTTCAACTTTCTGCGCAGTTGCGAAAGATGCACTTCAATCACATTGCTGCCGCGGTCAAAGTTTACTTCCCATACCTTTTCTGAAATCTCGACCTTTGATAATACACGATTGCAGTGTGTCATTAACAATTCCAGTAAAGCAAATTCACGCTTCGTCAATGAGATTTCCTCTTGTTCGAAAAAGACTTTTCGCGATAACAAATCCAGTTCCAATTTGCCGATCTTATATTTTGTGAATGATCGTGGATCACCTTTGCGAGTGATGGCCCTGATTCGCGCTAAGAACTCTCCAAAATCAAAAGGTTTTTTTATATAATCTATTGCGCCCGCATCTAATCCTTTGATCACGTGCTCGCTGGAACTAAGCGCACTGATAATCATGACGGGCGTCATGATCTTAAACTGCCGCATATTTTGCAACACCTCAAAACCCGTTTGCCCGGGCAGCATAATATCAAGCACCACCAAATCATAATTACCCACCGATGCAAGTTCAAGCCCCTCGCTGCCATTGGATGCGGCATCCACTACATATCCATTTTGCTCCAACCCTTTTTTCAAAAATTCATTAAGCCGAGGCTCATCGTCAATCACCAAAATCTTCATAGCTCAAAATTGCGGGTTGATTTCAAATTCCTTCTGATCGATCAGAATCTTTTGTGGCACGATGATGCGAAAATTCTTTGAATAAATTTCTCCCTCCTTTTTCACGCGCTCCTTGCCCGTAATCTTCATGAGATTTCCTTTCTTCAAATAGGAAGAGAGTTGATTGGCCATCTGAGCATCGACCTCAACGAAACACTCTTTTCCAATAATCAATGAAATGATTTTTCCACGATCAGATTTATGTATAGCCGAAATCTTTCCTTCTACCACCACATCCTGATGATCATGTTTAACATCCTCACCACCATAAAAGCCAAACTGTTCGATAGCCAGAGTATCAGAACCACTCACCAAGGCATGCAACTCTTGTGGATTCAATTGATTGTCAATCTTGAACTCATTGTAATATGCAACCACATTCGTGTGCTGATCGGTAAATTGCTTTACCTGTTGCGCCATATCGCTGGGGAATGATAGTCGTTTTTGTCCTAGTGACGATTGCACCACAAATCCGATGCACACAAAATTCTGTTTATAAAGAAATGCGCTTACAGTTCCCTCCAACTTTATCAACTCATTAAACCAAAAGACATTGTTTACCGGAGCGATGGGGTACACGTATCCTGGTCCCTTGGGAAGATTATGACCGACAAAGGAGACCATGTCACCAGGTTTGATATTCTTCATCGGGTATTGCCCTGTTGTGTTAAATCCGCACCAGCCAATTAATCCGTTGTCAAATACCAATCCCGAGCGAAATCCATCGGCAAACACCTCTCCTCGTACTTTTTTTTCTAAAAAAACTTTATAAAAAAAATCTTTTTTGTCGGGGATCAGATTATTCAATGAAACCCATTCATTTTTCTTTTTTACAGCAAGAACTTCATCAGCCCAATAATAGGTAAACCATTTTTGCTTGCGTGCTTCTTTGCTCAGTTGATTGCCATTTTGCTTCACACGAATCTCCAAAAAACTGCCGGCCTGAAAGTAGTTCAACAGCCATTCTCCGTTGTGGGGATTAAATCGTGCGAATAAGGTGTCGCTGCCCACCTTGTAAACCAGGCGACTAAAAGCGAATTGCTGGCCAGGTTCAACTTTAATTACCTCACCTTTAAACTCTTTAATTTCAAATTTCGGAGTTTGACAAAGTGCAGAAACGCCAAAGAAAAATGCCGATACCAGAAGTAGGTGTGTTTTCATAATTTTTTATAAAACTATGAGGCACACTAAGATCAATCTGAATATGATATTAATTTTTCTTAAGGAAGTCTTCGTGACAGATCAACACATGGGAACATAAATGTAAATCCAACTTCACTACTCATTCTTATACACTACTCCCTCCTTCATCACAAACGTTACCTTCTCCATGGTCTTGATATTGCTCACCGGGTTTTCATTTACGGCTACTACATCGGCCAGTTTACCAGCTTCGATAGAACCAATCTTATCGCCCATGCTCAGGATATTGGCATTCACTTGCATGGCCGATAGCAAAGCTTCGATGGCGGGCATCCCACCTTCCACCATGTATCCAAATTCTCTGGCATTTTCTCCGTGAGGAAACACACCCGCGTCTGTGCCAAAAGCAATCTTCACTCCTCTTCTATAAGACTTACCAAAGTTCTCCTGAATTTTAGAACCAATCTCCAATGCCTTTGGCACCACAAGCGGATGATAATATCCGGGTATCTTGGCGTACTCGGCCGCGGAACGACCTGCTATAATCGTGGGAACATGATAGGTGCCTTTTTCCTTCATCAGGTCCATCACTTCTTCGGTCATCAATGTTCCGTGTTCAATGGTGGTGATGCCCGCCAACACCGCGCGCTTCATTCCTTCCGATCCGTGTGCATGTGCCGCTGTGTGAAATCCATAGTCTTTCGCAGCCAGCACAATGGCGTTCACTTCTTCCTGTGTAAACTGTGGACCGCTTCCATCTTTCGCTACGCTCAACACGCCACCCGTGGCGGTGATCTTGATAAAATCTGCTCCATCTTTATAGCGCTGACGAACTGCTTTATATGCATCTTCGGGTCCGTTGATCACACCTTCTTTGGGCCCCGGATCACCCATCAAGTCTTTTTTACTTCCGTTGGTAGGATCACCATGACCTCCAGTTGTAGCAACACCTTTTCCGGCAGCGAAAATTCTCGGACCTATCACAATACCAGAATTGATAGCATTGCGCAACGAAATATTTACGCCTGAACCACCACAATCTCTCACCGTGGTGAAACCGGCCATCAACGTTTTCTTAGCATAGATGGTAGATTGAAAAGCAACGTCAGCTTCATTCTGCGTGAAGCGTTTTACCAATTGATCTTTACTGGTTTCACTTTCCATGTGCACGTGCATATCAATAAGACCGGGCATTACCGTCTTCTTGCTCAGGTCAATTACCTTATCATCTTTACCTGGCTTGGTAAATCCTTTGTCGAGGGAAGTAATTTTGGTGCCCTCTACTACAATGGTCATTTGCGATAGCACATCTTTATTTTTTCCATCGATGAGGTTGCCACAGTGAATGAGCGTGCGCTGCGCAAATCCGGAAACAGATAGAAGAAGAAAGAAAACGAATGCGTAAAACTTATTCATGGGTAAGGGGTTAAGGTCAACTGGTAAATGAATTTATTTTGTCAGGTACTTCTGGGTAAGTTCTTCCAATGCCTTTACCTCGGCTTCGGCCATGTTGGCGCTTACGTGCAACATTAGATCAAACATTACTTGCTCGCTGTAGCCCAGTTTTGCTGCCACTGACGAACAATATTTAATCTCATCGCGATACATGCGTTCGTCTATTTTCATCAACTGCACCAGGCTAAAAAGATATTTAAACTTTTGATCGTTAGACATGCCACTGGGTATCAGTTCTTCATGAGTGGAGGTGAACAACGGAAGAATTTCACCCGGCTTAATGTCGTTGGCATGGCCGATGTTCAAAATATAACTCTTCTCACGATCCGCTATTTCTCCATCGATGCGCGCGAGATTAATCAAAGACTTTATTTGTTGAAGTTGCATGCTCTCTACCCTATTTTGGGGATGGAAGATCAAAAATATTGTTAATCTTTCCTAACGATATTTCTTTTTCCACCGAGTAATAAATTTCCAATCAAGATGTTTCATCGATTGACGAATTGATAACTTTAGAATTGAATGAACTTCCTCGCGCATCTATACTTGTCGGGCAATGATACCCACATTATGCTGGGCAACTTTATTGGTGATTTTGTAAAAGGTAAAAATCTGGCAGACAAAGTGGGCGCGAAAATCGCAAAGGGAATTGAACTGCATCGCGAAATAGATTTCTTTACCGACCAGCATGCGATCGTAAACGAAAGCAAAAAAAGATTACGTCCTAAATACCGGCACTATTCAGGTGTAATCGTTGATGTTTTTTATGATCACTTCCTTGCCAAAAACTGGAACGACTATCACACTCAACTTCTGCCCGACTTTGCAGACCACGTCTATGATGTTATCCAAGAGCATGCGGCTATCCTACCGGAGCGTGTAAACTTGATGATGCCATACATGATACGCGGCAACTGGCTGGTTAATTATGCAAAACTAGAAGGCATCCATCGTGCCCTTACGGGAATGTCAAGGCGAACACCTTACGAATCAAAAATGGACGAGGCGACTGCCGACCTCAACGAACACTACGAGGAATTTAGAGAAGAATTTACGGCCTTCTTTCCCAATCTGCAGAAGCATTGTAATGAATGGCTGTTGAAGCGTAGCTGAAGGTGGGATCATAATTGCCGGCCGCTGATTGCCCTAGCAAAAGAGGTCGGATACCTATTACCTAAATACCCCACCAATACGTAAACTTCACCACCAGGGCGCGATTTTTCACGGCAAAGTTTTCGGGCAAATAATTATCGGTGTATACAATGAATAAGTCAGAGGCCGGCTTGTATCTCCATTGAATGCGCGTGTTAAGATTTACATTTTTCTTTTGCTCATTGTATTGGGCAAATGCCGTAAAGAACAATTTGTTTGTCAACGTCACATCCAGTCGCGGGCCAATCAACCAGAATTTTGTTCGCCCCCAGGGATCGGGCAACAAAATGTTGTTATAGCTCGAGCTTAATAAGATACTCACGTACGGCTGAAAGCGATAGCCAAACTCACTGGTTAAATTAAATCGCGACCCGTTTGCATAGTAGCCACCGTTGCGCAACGAAATGAGGTACGTGAACAAACGTTGTGGTTTTGAAACCAAATCCAAACCATACGAATTCCATGTGTGCCGGGTGCCTCTTGCTAATGTATCCTGTCCTGAATTTGTTGGATCAAATCCCCTCAACAATTTTACATAGTTCTGAGCTACCCATCCGGTTAACGTGCCTTGTGTGCGGAATGTAATTTTATAGGCGGCTACATTTTCATAATCCGTTTGACGAAACGAAGGAGAATAAAAATATGAAGAGGTAACGATCGGACCGTGACTTAACACTTTGGTTCCGGTTGGAAAATACAAACGACTGGCTTGCGGAAATATTCTGAAGTAGCCAACTCGTGGCACATAACCGACTTCAGCATTATAATTTTTGCCAATGTATTCGTGTTGCCAGATTAAATTCCATTTGCGACTGAAGTAGGTAAGATTAGCGGCCTGCACAAAATCATCTCCCTTTTTATCGGGACTAAATGATTTAAGCACCAATGCTTTTCCTGTCCAGAGATTGTTGGACGATGCCAGGTTATACTCCATGCCCACATTTCGATTGTAAGGAGAATAGACGGGCTTTTTGGGATCGGCACTGGGTGTATAGTTCAACGATTCCTTATTAATAAAAATCGCAGCAATGTTGGATCGCGCAAATACTCTGCGTTGAACCGTAGCTACCGAAAAATTCTGTGATGGCAAACCAACCGAATCAACGCCCGCAG
The DNA here is from genome assembly GCA_044222145.1 of Cyclobacteriaceae bacterium. Lineage (GTDB taxonomy): Bacteria > Bacteroidota > Bacteroidia > Cytophagales > Cyclobacteriaceae > ELB16-189. The sequence goes on along the minus strand of JBGANU010000029.1, from coordinate 5,478 downwards.
TTTGCATATTCATGGCACCGATGCGCCAGTTCTTGTTAATCCTTCCGCTAAAGCGCGCACCAAATTGTATGGGGGCGTTCAATCCAATTCGTCTTGAAAAAAAAGGACGAATAGTGGCATAGCCAAAGTTGCCGAACAAATCACCATTCTCTAAAAAAAATTGTCTTCGTTCCGGAAAGAAAAGCTCGTAGCGATCAAGGTTAGTTACCTGACGATCGACATCCACTTGCGCAAAGTTCGGGTTGACGGTCAAGTCCAGATTCAATGATGAGGTGACTGCGATCTTCGCATCGGCTCCCATGTTTTTATCATAAGAGGTTGGTTCATTCTTTTCATGATTTCTGGATGCACCTACTAAACCGTAGGGAATGATTGAAATATTGGGGCCCACAATGGGCGGTGGTTGATCCCAAATTAAATTGCCGGTATACGCTAATGACGCTGTGGGGAATTGACGTGGCACTGCGGCCCATGCCGATTTTTCGGTTGTCTTTAAATCAAGCCTGCTGAAATTAATTCCCCATTTGGTGATTCCTTTTTTAAAGCGAATACTTTTAAAAGGAATCGCAGCCTCAAACACCCATCTATCGTCATAATTCTTTACTGTGGATGTCCATTTGTTATCCCAACTCAAGTCAGCCTTCCCTCCTTCGTATAAAATTCCATCCCATTGCGCACCTGCGGCATTGGCACCAAACGTGAACCCGTTTGTCTGATCATCAAACGGATCCATGAACAAGAGGAAATTATCATTCTTGCCAAACGTAAAATCTCTGCGCAGCGATTCCACCATGTATGGTCCTTTTAAAAGATGATGACAGACGGCCAGGAGGTAAAGGTGTTGATCATCATATGCCATCCTCACCTCGGTCTTCACTTTCGCAAAACTGGTGTCCATCGGAAGCACAGCAAAAAAATCTTTCGCCACATCTGTTTCGGACCACGCATGATCCGTTTCTATTCCATCGATGACAATTGGGGAAGATGTCTTTTGTATCCTCAGTTGATATCGCTCGTTTTTCTTTTGGGCGGAGAGGGAATAGCAAATAAGAAGGAGGGATAGTAGTAAAGTAATTCTCAACGGGGTGCCTGATCAGATGTAAAACATCGCTAAAAATAAGCTGAAATATTCAATTTGACCATAAGGGATCGGTCACGAGTTTGATTTCAGGCGCAATATTATCTCAACGGTAATTCAAGCGGGTTTAAATCCCCGAGCTATGACTTCTTATAAAAATCTATCCGGGTTTCCTTCGCTCCTAAAGACGAGAGATAATCGACAACAGGCTTTGACTCTTCTCCACCCTTGATGGCGTGATGTAACATGGTGAATCCATGCGGCCCTTTCGAATTCAATAATTGAGGGTTTGCAGTCAGCACTTGTTTCACCATATCCAGGTGACCAAGCATAGACGCGAGATAAATATTATAGCGCGCTCCTTTGCCCAACAAGTAGACAGCAATCTCTTTGTTGCCAACATGTCCTGCAGCTTCAATACCACTTTCGTAGTCACCTCCGCCCCAATCATAGGAAACATGAAGCAACAGATGATCATTTTCCAGCATCTCTTTTACACGATCAAATTGGCCATGAGAAACATTCACAAATTCTTTCACAATTTCCAATTTAATAGGAGCTGGCTTTTCAGGCTGTTGATTCTGAGCCTTCAATACAGAGTAGGGTAAAAGCAGCGCAGCGGCACCGCCAATTGTTCTCTTGATGAACGCATTGCGATTGAGTCGTGATTCCATGAGCAGTTTTTTACTTCGTAAACGGAAGCTAATACAACCGGGCCTGAGAATTCTACAAAAGGTTACGAACGAAAAGCAGCGGACATAAGCGGTTGCGTGCCTTGTCATTAACTTCTATTTTTGAGCTTTCAAATAGATTTTCAATGTTCAACGATCCAGAGTTAAACGGAAAATATCTTGGCACTATTTCCAAAGATTTTGTGAAGGTGGCCGATACCTTAAAAGAAGCCGCTTACCAAATCAAGAAAGCCGGTTTTGATTATCCGATATTTCCAATTTCGAAAGACGAACTTCCCATCGGTCAGTTATTATTAGATAAGCAGCAAGCAGATGGAGATTGGAATTACTATGCTTCCTTTCTGGATGAATTTGTGCAGCGGGAACTTGTGGCCAAAGACAAAGAAGAAGAATTCAAAAACGCTTACAAAGATTCCGATGAGTTCTGCTGTTTGTTTGTGGTCGATAAAGATTTCACACGGTTTGTCTTCATTCCCTTTCCTGAAGATTGAAGAGAAATGAAACACGGAGGCCATCAAGCCAACGTCAGAACTATTTAAAATGATCCCACCCTTGCGCGCTCAGCGGCACTACTGTTCCTAACTTGGATTGCATGAAATTTTGTTTCGCATCATCATGCGTGTAGCCGATGAAATGAATGTCGGCATGATTCTTAATCTTTTCGAAATCGGCCTGCTTGATGGTGAAGAGCAATTCATAATCTTCGCCTCCATTTAAAGCACACGTAACCGGATCAACTTTAAACTCCAACGCAGCGGTGTCGTACGTTTCGCTGTCAATTGGAATTTTATCCTCAAAGATGCGGATGCCCACGTGCGATTGATTGCTGAGATGAAGCAGTTCAGATGCCAATCCATCCGAAATGTCAATCATAGAAGTGGGCACTATTCCCGCCTCAGCAAGATCATTAACAATGTCCATTCTCGCTTCGGGTTTCAATTGGCGACCCACCACGTATTCATATTTTTCCAAATCGGGTTGCATCTCCGGATTCGTTAAGAAGACTTGCTTTTCACGTTCCAGAACCTGAAGCCCCATGTAGGCCCCACCTAAGTCGCCCGACACACAAATGATATCGGTTGGCTTTGCGCCACTGCGATAAACTACTTTGTCTTTTTTTACTCTCCCTACGATGCTAATCGAAATAACAAGTCCCGAAGCGGACGCAGAAGTATCTCCCCCCACTAAATCCACTTTGAAGTTTTCACAGGCTGCTCGTATTCCATCATACAATGTGTCAACTGCCTCGGTTGAAAAACGATTGCTCAAACCCAAGCCGATTGTAATTTGCTCGGGCCGGCCGTTCATAGCTGCTATGTCCGAAACATTAACGGCAACTGCTTTGTAGCCCAGATGTTGTAAGGGCATATAGCCAAGATCAAAATGAATTCCTTCCAACAACATATCGGTTGAAAACAACAGATAGTCATCACCCGCATCGATAACTGCTGCGTCATCTCCTATTCCTTTAATCGATGTAAGATTTTGGAGCGAAATGCTTTGATTGATTCTATTGATCAGTCCGAATTCGCCCAGTGAAGATATTTCAGATCGTTTGTCTTGCATGTTGGTAGCGCAGTTTAGCGGCAATATTGTTGGTTGATCTGGCAAAAGTAAACCAATATCCTGAGATTGAGATAACGCTACTTCTGATGCTGTATCTAGAGGGACTAAACAAGCGAGGCCATGAAAAAGTGTTGTGTAATGTTTATGTTGGTTTTAGTGCTGATGAGTTCATGCGGACCTAAATCCTATTACCAGACCAAAGAAGGAAAAAGAAAACTACGTTATTACAACGATATTCAGTTTGGCAATAACGAGCACCCTAAGAAAAAATTTTAGACGTTTCTCGTTGTTGGGTTACTTCACGTCCTGGCAAAGTTCAACCAGCACACCGTTGGTGGTTTTGGGATGAAGAAAAATTATTTTCTTATTATCTGCTCCTGGTTTAGGCTCATCCGAAAGTGGAGTAAAACCATCGCCTGATAAAGTTTTTACTTCCGCTTCAATTTTATCTGTGGCAAAAGCGAGGTGATGAATTCCTTCTCCTCGCTTTTCTATGAACTTTGCAATTGCCGAATCTTCACGAGTTGCTTCCAATAATTCAATCTTCACCCCACCCACTTCAAAGAATGAAGTACGAACACCTTCCCGTTCCACCTCTTCAATCTTATAGTGAGACCTGCCCAGCAGTTTTGCGAATAACTTGTTGGATGCCTCCAGATTTTTAACCGCAATGCCAATGTGCTCTAGTTTGTCCATAGCTACAACTTGAAGGGTTTTTGACTAATTTTGATCGAAAATTGGAAACTTTTAAGCGCTTCCGAAAGTTTTGAGATCGAAATGCCAAAAATCATGACCGAAACCGCCAGCGACATACACGTAGAGGCTGCCCGAATTCAGCAGCAAATCAAGGATTACCTTGGATTGCGCACCAGCGACCTTATGTTTGAATTTGGTTCGATGGATGGTAAAACAAAACTCGATCTGATCACCATCAACCCGCGACACAGTCAATCATTCCTGTTTCATTCCGAAACCGGTTCGGACAAAGTGGACACGTTAAAAAAAATGTGGAACTACGTTCAGAACTATAAAGAGAAAGAAAACTCATATACCATTCAGTGGGTAACTAAAAGCGCCAGCGAACTGCATACCTCCTATTTTCGCGCCAGTAACATTTTGGATGCGCTGGAGAAATTATATTATGGAAGAGACAGGAACACTATTACCGTGTTCAGTGTTGTATTGAATCCAGTATCATAAAATCAGAATTAAAATGATCAACGTAACCGATAAAGCGAAAGACAGAATTTCATCATTGCTTCAGGAAGAAGGCCGCACACCTAATCACAACGTGCGCGTTTCTGTAAAAGGTGGTGGATGTTCAGGCTTAATGTATGATCTGAATTTTGATGACAAAATAAATCCTGCCGATCAGGTGTTTGAAGACAAAGGCGTAAAAATTCTGGTCGACAAAAAAAGCTTATTGTATTTGCTGGGCACTACGCTTGATTTCTCTGATGGCCTGAATGGAAAAGGATTTCAGTTCATCAACCCTAATGCATCGCGTACCTGCGGATGCGGAGAAAGTTTCTCGGTTTAGATTTTATTTTTGAAAGGTCAAGTTCAAAGCGTATAAAGGGATTTTCACGCATTCGAGATTATCCAGGCAATCAGATAACTGCTATACACTTCAACTCAATGGCGATTGGCGTTGGCAACGCATTTACCTCCACGGTAGTGCGGCACGGTTGATTTTCTTTGAAGTACTCCGCATAAATTTTATTGAACACAGGAAAATCCTGCTTCATGTTGGTGAGAAAGACCGTTACGTCTACCAGGTTTTCCCATTTCGAACCGGAGGCTTCCAGAATTACTTTTACATTTTGAAAAACAGAATGGCACTGCGCCTCGATGTCGTAGGCCACTATATTTCTGTTTGCGTCCAACGTTACCCCTGGTATTTCTTTGGACCCTTTTCTTCTGGGACCAACGCCAGACAAAAAAAGTAAATCACCAACTCTTCTTGCGTGCGGATATGCACCTACGGGTTCGGGTGCTTCAGATGAATGAATGAAGTCGTTCATAATTTACTTATTCGATGCCAAATACAAGGCTGGCCCACAAGCTGTGATAGATATTGGGATCTTGTTCTGAGTGAACCATTCGCACCGAACTCACCATCCAGGGGCCTTTGTTGCTGAT
>JBGANU010000028.1:0-40497 GCA_044222145.1 Cyclobacteriaceae bacterium | reverse complement strand
GATACTGCGGAATAGTGACGTCATTAAGCGTAATGTGCAGCGCCAGTTTATCTGATCCTGCTTCAATATAATCTGTCAGAAACGGTGTGTAGGGTGGCGATAATATTGGAGTGACGCGAACTGGATAGTTCTGCGCGTAGCCACAACTCATCGCTAGTAATAAAATTGTTAATATCTTGAACAGGTGTTTCAATTAAATAATGGTCAATAGACAATGGGCATTGGAAAATGGAAAATAGGCAATGGGGTTGGTTAATTTAAGTTTCGTTTCCTGCGAATTCGGATTCAATGTTTTTTAATTCTTAACGAATCTGATAAGCCGGTCCTGATTTTCAACCCTCAAGAGCAACACGTACATTCCTTGCGTCAGATCCTTTAAATTAAAATCGATTAAATAACGATCGAGTTGTTGAGCACTATACTCAACCTTTACAACTCCAAGAGGAAATTGAACAACTCGTAGTAAAACATCAGCGGGACGCGCGAGTTGAATTTGAACTTGAAACCTTCCGTTATTAGGATTGGGCGATAAGACAAAATTCTCAATCAATTCTTCATACCCTAGCCTACCGCCATTGTTGGATTTATCTTTTTCAGAAATCATGATACTCTTCTCTCTGTAATCTCTGCATTCGGCCAAAAAAGATTTCATACCTAAATAAAATACTCCAGGCTCTGTGGGCTTTGCAAATAAAATCTCAGGGGCAGACGAAACCAAAGTCTGAAAAGATACAGGGTAATTCCACTCCACCCGTTCCGGTAACGGCCACGAGATATCAATAGCAACAATGGTGTCGCCCACAATTGCCTCTGCCGGCATCAGAAATTCCGCCTTCAGTAAATCAAATGACGTTTCCAATTTGAAGGTATCCATCGCAATACATCCTTGCGCATCAGCCCCGGAGAAATAATAAAAACCGGGATCTTTAATAGAAATTTTCCTAGTGTTACTTGTGAAACCATTATTAGATGTCCACCTGGACTTAACCCACTGATCACCGGCATCAAGGATTTTTGTCTGACCGACACATAGAGTTGCTTTCGATCCTAGATCAATAGGCAGCGGGTCAGCCTGGGCTATGGTGAATTGCCCAACTATCTTGCATTGATGAGCGTCCACCACCGACACCCGGTAATCACCAGGGCAAAGATTTGAAAGAGATGACAATGTTGAATTATTGTCCCAATCAAATGAATACGGAGCGCTGCCTCCGCTTACCGTCAGATCAATACCTCCATCACACCTGCCTAAACAAGTTGGTGGCGAAATAACCGATGCGAGACCCAGTGCTTTAGGCCCAAGAAGTGTAACTTTCTCGGATAGCTTGCAGCCATGTAAGTCAGTTATAGTAATATCATAACTGTCAGCGCATAAGTTAGTAATCAGAGATGATGTCAAGCCTTTTGTCGGCCATTCATACTGATAAGGCTCAGTTCCTCCAGTTGCTGTTGCCCGGATTGTTCCGTTACAATCACCATTACACAAAGGTATTTTAGTTTCATAGTTAGATGCAAGCGGTTGCGGACTTGCCACGTTCACTTCTTTGATGGTCTTACAACCAAGCCCATCCGTCACCGTAACAAAATATTTTCCGGATGCCAGGCCAAAAGCAAAAGGCGTTGTCTGTCCATCGGACCAATTATAGGAATAAGGTGCGAAGCCCGCATTGATGGTGATTGAAGCCGAACCATCTTTATATCCAAAGCAGCTAACATTAGTAATGTTATTCACCGTAAACTCGGCTCCACCAATCGAAGATATGGCGACCCTATCTTTTATCGTGCAAGACTTGCTGTCCACCACCTCTACCCGATAAATCCCGGACGAGACTTTCTGTAGGATCTGCCCTGCGCCAATTTCCTGATTTGTGTTATCATCAAACCACTTATACACATATCCTCCGTTTCCGCCAGCTGACTGCGCCTCAGCTGATCCGACCGGATCATTACAAAATGCACTTACGACATTTCTAAAACTAAGTGATAAAGCTTCCGGTTGATCAATGCTTACTTGAGTGACCGATTGACACCCGTTTCCATCTTTCACATAGAAATTCTTCGTGCCAAATGACAGTGCATCAAAAACTGTTTGCAGGTTCCATTTCGAAGCATCAGCAGGATTCATGGAATACTCATAAGGAGTAATACCACCTTGCGATGTCAAACCAACCGATCCATCGGCCAGACCATTGCAACTTACATGATTATTGACTATTGCAGATATGGATAAAATATTGGGCTGATTGAGCGTTATTTGCGCAGTCGCTTTACAGTTATTAATATCTGAAACTGTGGCGGTATAGGTGCCCGCAGCGAGTGCAACGTTGGTAGCAGCGGTTGTTGCATTAGACCACGAATAGCTATATGAACCTGTTCCTCCAGTTGCTACTGCCTTTGCAGCTCCATCACTCTTATTATAACAACTAATATCATAGCCATTGAAATTATTGACGTGAGATACAGTTAGCTGAAGTTCTGACGGATTGAGAATATCAATAGACTTGGCCTGTTTGCACAAGTTTGCGTCTGTCACCGTAACAGAATAAGATCCGGGCGAAATCCCGATCTCATTTTGCGTTGTTTTGCCATCCGACCATTTATATAAGTAAGGAGTGATTCCCTTGGCAACTGTTAAATTAATTTCACCATCGGATGCATTGTGACAACTAACGTCAACCCCATTGTAATTCTTTTTGGACAGCGAAAGAATCATCGCTTCAGGTTCGCTGATGCTTAGTGTTTCGGATGCCGAACAACCATAGCCATCCTTAATCGTCACGGTGTAGGTTCCCTGCCTGAGGTTTTTAGCCTGTGATGTGGCTAAGGAAACATCATGACTCCAACCAAACAAGTACACACCGCCATTGGAAGGCCCGTAACCGTTCACCGGAGATGCTTCCATTATTCCATCACTACTTCCCGCACAACTTATTTGAGTGCCGTTGTAATTAGAAGTAACTTTTAACTTAGGTTGAATGGCGGGTGGAGACGATATATTTATCATTCCTGAATTAGTACAACCATTGCCGTCTCTCACAGTAACAGAATAACTACCTGCCTTGAGTCCTGATTTCGACTGGTTCGTTGTGCCATCAAACCAGGTGTAGGAATAAATGCCCACTCCATTCGTAACTGACTTAACGCGACCATCACCTTCATTACTGGTTGAACACTTTGTATTGTAACCATTGTAATTCGAAGTGACTTCCGTGACAACGGATATACCGGGGTGTTGACTGAGTGTCATCGCTGCCGTAGCGTTGCAGCCCTTATTATCCACGATCGAGACAGAATAGTTTGCCGCGGTTAGCTGTGTGGCATCCAATAAATTCGATGGTGTAAAACCCGTTCCGTTTTTCTTCCAGCTTACCGATTGAAGTGGTAAGGCATGGTTACTGAGCGCCAACGATATCTCCCCATCGTTCTGCGCACACGTCATATCAAAACCTCCATAACTTGCTTTTGACGGAGTTGCCGTAAAGATGCTGGTTGGCTCGCTAATTGTCGCGAAAAGGAAGTCTGGAACAATGCACCCCTTTACGTCATACGAGGCTGCCCGATAAACTCCTGCGTATAGTCCTGATACATCTTTGTTGATTGAAAAATAAGAAGACGGACCAGACCAACTGGATGAATACCCTCCATTTCCTCCTGATACACTCATGCTTAACGCACCGGTATTTTGTCCCCGACAAAGGACATCTGTTTTAGAAATTAATGTTTGATTGAGCGCTGCTGGCTCTCCTACTGACATCACTTGCGAATTATTAGAGTAACAGGTCGTGGATCCCGATGCATGTCTTGCTTTGAAGATATAATTTGATTTCGCTAAGCCGGTAAACACAGGAGTCAATGTACTGGGGCTATTAGGCGTTATCGGAGAAAAATTAGAACCGCCATCGATCGAGTATTCATAACTGTAGGGAGCGACACCATTCTGAAGGTTGAGGGTTATTGTTCCATCGTTTTTCGGCCCCGTGTCACTGCTATTGCAAGAAACATTAGTTGATGAATACGATGACAATATCTTAAAGGGAGATGGTTCGCCTACGGTTACCACGTTCGTATAGGTAATTGAACAGCTTCCATAAATACTGGTCGAAGTATTATTTGTTATAGTAAATGTCCAATTACCTGGTCTGATTCCTGGGATTGGACCGATGACGTTCGAGGAGTTTACTTCTATGCTATTCGAGGTGGTTGCAAATTGGACGTCTAAGCCAACACTTGATTCGTGGCGAGCTTGTATCAGGTAGTTATTAATGACAGCAGCGGCAGGCGAAATGTTTAGAAAAATTTTTCCATCGTTGCCCCCATTGCACGAGACCGGACTTGAACTGAAAGTAGCAGTAGGTGCAGGCACCAGCACACTGAATGAACTCGAAACACTGCTATACGTACACGAAGTATTGCGTCCAACTCTTGCATAATGAAGTCCGTAAGCGGAAATACTTGCGATGGTAGAAAATGGAATAGTAATGGATGATGTAGATGTGCTTCCAACGGAAATCCAGGTAACGAGATCACGGCTGATCTGCCAGTTATAAATATCAGAGACCGTTGGGGATGAAAGAGTGACTGACTGATTGGAGCAACTACCCGCACCAGGAGCGGCAATAACGTGGGCGACTGGTGTGTACTTCACCGTGATTGCCAATCCGGATTGCCCGGAGGGTGGAGTGGGATTTACAGAAAAGTAATAAGAGGAGCAATCTGTATTGTCTGGAATCGAGATCGAAATACTTCGTGATGCCCCAATGCTTACACCATTCAAAGGAGGCGCATTGCACAAACCGGAAGCTGTCATGGACAGTGTACCACTAATTCCTCTCGCTCCGGTAAAACTGAAATTGGCTAAATTAAACTGCGAGCTTGATGGTGTTGCCGTATTTGAAAAAGTAGTAGCGCTTCCATTTATGGTGCCATTAAAAGAGTAAGTAGCAGAGTTAATATCCTCTGCAAAGCAGTCTGATGTTTGCAAATCGATCTCAACATCTATCTGCCAGTTTTGAGCAACAGAAATGGTTGACAGTGTTACAAAGATTCCCACCAGACCGACTTGAATAAAATTTCTCATGCAGTACTAATCTGGAATTGAATTAAATAACTCCCACTCGTAACCACTTGTAACTTTACTATTTCCGGGAATCCTATAATTTAATCTGACCCGATAACTTCCATATCTGTAGATAGGAAACCGATTCGTCAATATCTTCGTAAATCTCTGAGTGATCGCCCCCGGCTTGTCAACCACATAGTTTGCAAGCTGATATTGAATGTCCAAATAATCAGAATACATGGGGCTCATTAACTCATACCTGATATTGCTGTACGGAGAAGGACTAGTAACTTCGGTATTTTGGTCGCTGATCACAGCAGAGTATCCAAGTTCATTAATGGTAATCGACTTGGTCGGAGGCAATCCCAACATATTCGCATCACGGCTCTTTATCCTTATGACATCCAACAGTGGATATCCTTCATACACCATGGGGTACACAAAATTCTGATACCAGTCATTCTTATCGAGGATGGCTTCACATTGGATCAAAGGTGAAAGGACGTTTGAGCCATCGATCTCCAGGTTATCAAATAATTCATCACCTTTCATGTAGGCATATAATTGAAACACGTTTTCGTCTATACCTACTCTAAAAGATGGTGACAAACTAATTGACTTCGCCTTCTCAATGAAAGAATTGAATTTGCTAGTCCGCAGTAAGGAAGAGTAAAGACTCTTTATTTCAAGCAGGTTAAGACTGCCTTGAACTTGCTTCGTTGTTAATTCAGCTGCGCCTTTATCATCCGCGATTAGCTCCTGCGAAACCTTTACCACATTCGCGTCCAGCAAAGCATTCTGTTTAGGAATATTCAGAATTTCAGTTAAGTAAATTTTATTATTTGAAAGTGCGTCAGGAATGACGAACGTTATTGTTTTGGTATCCTGATTATATCCAAAATCAAATTCTTTGTATTGCTTGCTTTGAGTCTCCGTCATCCTACCTTTTTGTATCCAATCAGATTTTGATTCAAACAGGTAGGCTTGTCCTTTTATTAATTTAATAAAGCCTTGATTGTATTCCCTGGGGTAAAAATTGGATTGCCCTGCAATCGGGTAAGAAATTTCGACATTGGAAGGCGAAATAAAATCAGGAGCCACTCCGGCTGTGAAGTTCGTCTCTGCTATTTCTTCCACCGGCCTGCCATCAAAAACTACTGATTGCCAATTTACACCAATTCGTTCTTCAAAGACCACTTTGACAAGCACCTTCAATTCCTTCATAGATGGCAGCACATCGCGAGAATCTAATACCGCCACATCATGAGTAGCATTCCATTTAATTTCTCCGCCAATTTCAGACGAACCGTCCTTTATCGAAAATTCGGTCAAGCGCGCTTTAAAATATCTGGTCTGACCTTCACTGTTGGTAATCTCAAATACCTCGCCAACAGGAATATTAAATGCTGCCTGAGGTACATTGAAGACATTGACATCCTTTGAACCTTTAGCCGGGCTTACCTCAGCAATCATGTTCACATCCTGCAACGGGTTACTTTCACCAACAGGTTTGCAATCTTTTCCTACGGTTACTTCAAATCGGCATTGGCCTTTGATTAATCCTCCCAGAATTCTGTATTGGCCACCCACAGTTCCTTTCATCCAAAAGGGATTCGGACCCTTCGCTTGCATAATGGCGGCTGCACCAACATTAATGATATCATAATCTCCTTTATAAAATTTCAGATTCACTCTGATTCCGATTTTTCCTTGCACGAAAGCATACGCTTGGCCGTTCGCATACCACCCGTTAACACCTACAGGAACATTCGATCCTTCACATTGATAAGTTTCTCCATAGTTTTTCATCATGATATCGAAGCCGGTGCCCGCATCAAAGCGACCATAGAACATCAGGAAGCGAAGGTCACCAGTATCAACTCCAAAGCTCATTCCGAATGCAAAGCCCTGACCTGATTGTAAGGCATTCGGGTCACGCATGTAATCCAATTTTACTCCCCCTAATATTTCGGAAACTTTTAAAGGCGGTGGCGGACTGCCGGGCAAGTTCTTGCCCATCATAAAATAACTTTTCGATTTAAAAAGACGCGCTACTTCTAAACCAATGGGTTGATCAGGTGTGCCGATCCACACATACCATTCATCGTTTGCAAAATGAAGTACTGCCCAGCCTGCTTTATTATTCGTGCCCGTTCCTTTCACAATACCACCCGCTACATTGGCAAATACTTCTACATCGCCATGAAATAAATCGTTGACTTGATCAAATAACAAAGAGACATTTCCGTATACCTGGCTCCTTACCGTAGTGATAGCGAGTGGGTGAGTTGAATTAGCAGCCGCTCTTGCAGCACTTTCCTTAATAAGAGCTTCACCACCCTCAACATCATTTGTTAAGAAGTAAGCATTGCCTGTCAGCCCAACAGAATTTATTCCGCCAGACTGATTCATGGCTACCTCTAATGTTGCCTCGCCATTGAACGATTGTTTTGTTGGATAACCACCAAAACCGAGATACGCTTTGAGGCCCACTGAGTTCTCATCGGGCAGATAGGAAATACCCGACAGGGTCTGTCCAATTCCTTGTGCTTTTGCAGTGCTTTGTTTCATTCTTGAAAAAAATCCACCACCAAAGTCATATGCGGCTAATCCAGGAGCCAATTGTACACCGTTCTTAAGCTGAACCAAGGCATCAGCAAACCAATAACGATAAGCATCCGTCTTTCCGAATAAAGCAATTGCCTTCACTCCCACTTTTTGCAACTTGCCAGTCAGCTCTCCCTTAAACCCACTTCCATACACAGGGTCGGAATCGAAAAATTTGATAGCACCGCTTAGATCATAAACATTTGGTTTTCTGATTGAGAGTCCAACTTCCGTCAACTCGACTTTATCAAATACCCAATTCCCTTTGTCATCGTTCGTATTTTTCTCGGTGTTGGTTTGAGTTGCATTAATTTTTCCCCAAACAATTAAACCCGCAGTCCCTGAAAATCCTTCCTTGCTTGGATCTCCACCAATATTTATCGTGACGTCTAGCGAAAGACCAACTTTGTTATCTGTTTGACTTGATTTGATTCCAATGTTTCGGATGACCAATGGAAATCCAGAAGCTTTTGCACCTGTGTCACCGTCTCCGAAACCAAAAACACCAGGTCTGAAATAAGGTGCCTCACTACTGATCACCAGTTGTTCAAACCGTACGCCAGCCAACTCGGCCTTGGGTCCGTTGCTTAATGTCCTGATCGATAGTATGCCATTGAGTGTTGCTGTTGGATAAAATTTATTTTCCTTCTCTTTTACAATGATTGATGATCCATTGTAAAGAGTGACATCAGCTGCCCACAGCGGTAGTCTCGTTTTGTCACGAAGAGTAACAGCAAATAAATAGTTGCCATCTGCACCACGGGTTGCTTTATAGGTCATCTCAGCAGCCTTACCTTCTTTCTCCAAAGCTGGCACCGTAATCCTACCCGTCAATTCAAACTTCTGAAGTTGGTTAGCCACTAATCCTATTCTTAACTGATCAACTGTATAATTCCAGCCGCCACTCATGTCTCCTTGCTTAATGATATTTTCTGCGAAAACAGATCCTGAGAATCCAGTATCATCAAGAATCAGATTCTCAACACCCACCATAGTTCTGGCCGAACTTTGCTTCTCCTGGAATTTTGACGGAAGTCGTAACTCGGCTTTTTTTATAAACAACCCTCGCCACATATTCGACAGCCCCGAGGTTGTGTAAGAAGATTGGTAACCTTGCGGAAAAGCAAGCCCTGTCGGATTTGTCAGATCACTCCAATCGAGATAGGCATCCTGAATGGCAAAACCTACACCATCAAGTCCGGTCACTTGAAAAGGCGGAACGCTAACCTTCACCAGCAATTCATTCCAATCTTGCAGGTAGGTTTGAAAATTGAACTTAAGACGCGCGTCTTTGATTACATTGCCATTGACATCTTCCGGCACGACAAAATCCTTTGAGAATTCAACTTCGGCTTCCAATGACATTGCTTTAAAACCATTACAGTCAATCTCCACAAACGTATTGGCATTCAGATTCCCTTTTAACGTGAGCATTGAACGCTCATTCAGTTTAATGAGGTGATCACCTAGCAGATAGATCCGGGCCGTGCCAACAATTCCACCATCTTTTGAAAGCGGAATCTTTCCTCCAAAGGCAATTCGGTCTCCCGTTTGTGGAATGGTCAACGAAAGGAAGGTGGTAAGTTCTGCGCCCTTTGAACTAAATGTGACCCGGTCAACAATAATGGAATAGTCCAACGCTCCGCCTGACTTCACGATACCAATCGGAAGGTCAATCACGGTTGAAGCATCCAGAGTTTCTCGAAATCTTTGAGATTGTTCAACTTCATCTCTCAAAGAATGAGCACGCGCACGTTGCTCTGCAATTGAATCTGCGAGCATGGTGTTGGGAAGAAAAATAAGATCGATTGCGCGGTCGCTTGGTGCAATCAAATAGGAAGAAATATTTTCAACTATATCTTTTGAAATACTATCTGACCGATGTCTGGTCGAATCATTAAAGACAGCGTCATTTTTAAAAAATAAGCAACCGGGCGCAGCCTCGGCAAGCTGCAGTGTCACGCAAAAAAAGATAAACACTAATTTTACTTCCTTAATAAAGTGAGAACTCATCACATTGAATCTTTTTTTATTCTGAGATTAGTCTGATGCTTCTTAACCCACTTTCTCACATCATTCAATGCTTTTTCATAGTTCTTTGCCCGCATGTCTCCACTCGCATCCACTTGAATAGGATAGCCCTCCAGAACAGGTGCTAACATCTCCATCACCCGATAGGCACACGGAATTAATGTTTCATTTTCAGCATCTGCAGCGTGACAATTCTTCTCATCGCTTTCAAGAATTTTAATCAGATAATTTATCGCTTCCTGGTGTCGTGTATACAGCAGATCGGGTAATACGTCATACACAACATCATCGTTAATTTTCAACTTTTGAGATCGTTGCATAATTGATTCTATTGCGGGTGTATCTCCCATTCTTGCGAGTGCCAGTAACGCTGCCCAACGATCTTGCTTACTATGTGCTGGCAGCGTTAGCGAACGGATCTCTTCTTTAAGTTCATTAAGTTCCAGGAAACCGATCAACTTAACCAGCTGATGAACGTGCAATGGCTTTTTTCGAAATGCATTTTTCAAACTATCCTTCGCAACCTGATTAAAGTCTGCGCGATTGAATTTTGAGAAAAGATTCCAAAGTTGACCCACATTACCGGCATCCTTATCATTCACACCAAGTATCAACGTACTAACTGCCATCTCGCGAGTCACTGACTCCCTTGACTTCAGGCCAAGAACTGCTGTAACAGCGTAAGCAGCCGACCTTACACGTGGAAGCGAGTCGCGGTAATAAACTGGAATTTCCTTCAATACACTAGTTGCCGGCAGACTCATGACAGCATCTTGATTGGGGGACGTATTGGACGTGCGCACGTTTGCCATGTAGCGCTGCAGTT
Source organism: Cyclobacteriaceae bacterium (assembly GCA_044222145.1). GTDB lineage: Bacteria > Bacteroidota > Bacteroidia > Cytophagales > Cyclobacteriaceae > ELB16-189. Next base: position 29,974 of record JBGANU010000028.1, on the reverse strand, counting down.
CACTACCAGACTGACCGTAACAAACATAACTCAATGCGAGCCAAGTATTCGTAATGAAAATAAAAAGAGACGTTCTCATGAATTTTACATCTTGTCTTTTTTCCATTGATTATACTCCTGCATCACCTTCGTAAACTCTTGCCGCTTATAGTATCCGTTCCTGACACGCTCCGCCAATTCAGGATAATCACTTACCAATTTTGACACGCCTTTATTAAAATTTAAAAACATTACTTCAAGGATGGGTTCATTCTCCTTTTTATACCAACTGCTTGGCACAACTACTTGTCTGGTAGGGTCTCTCACACTATTGACTACTGAGTAACATTCATACACTGAAATTGTACCATGCGTCAGGCGTTTGCAAAACTTTCTCTCTATTATCATCGGAATTGCGGGTCCGTCTTTCACAAATTCAAGTGACTCTCTGAATACTCCTTGATAGGAATAGCCATGCAACTGAGTAGGCAAATACTGAATTCGAGCCTCATTCTTAGTAACAATAATCTGCTCTTGCAACCAAAGTGAATCTCCAAAAGGCATGACCTCCTGGGAGGGCATTATGAATTGCACCTCCAGTGTATCGCCAGGTTTATACACAATGTAATTCCGGAAATTATGAACATCATTTGCTGGTGAAGGCGAGACAGTAAGTTCTGATATCTCGGGCGACTTACTCTTTATTATTCCATTCGCCACGAATCTCATTCTCCTATCCTGAATAGTACTAATAAGAGTATGAGCTTTACTCGCTATTGCATTTCCCGCATTTTGTATTTGTCGTGCAGTCTCTTCGGCCTCGTCAAGATTATTCAGCCCAAAATTAGCCATCGCCAAATTGTATTGGATCATGGCAGTAACCTTTGAATCGATTCTGGCTTTCTTATCATCACTGGATTCCATCAGTGCTTTTTCATAAATAGCCATTGCCTCTTTAATCTTCGAGGTAAATTCTTCGGTCCGATATTCCTTATCTCGGTGTGCCGATGCAAATGCCCCATGCATTAGTGCCAACGCCTGTGAAATATCCTGATAGGCGCCCTTCTTATCTTTAACATATCCAATTTCAATCAACTCGTTTGAAAATCCATACCCGTGCTGACTGGCCAGCCAATTGCGTACTTCCATTTGGATTCCTTCTATTCTTATGGCCTTTAACTTTCCGATAAAGTAGTTATCGCGATCAAATTCTCGTTGCAAGTTTACTTCTGATGTTCGGTCTTGCGGATAGTAATCAGCTGAGTAAAGGCCCGGCAAATCCTGCTCATTAACAACCTGACCACTAACCCTAACTATAATTTTGGCTGCAAATGAATATCGGATCACATACCAATACTGATGAAGTACAGACTTTTTTCCATCCTTTTCGCTTTCGATTGGATCATCCCTAATCTCCTTGTTGGTGATGGTTAATGGGCTCAGTAACAGCTCTAGTTGAGCATCACCGCCCGCTTCTACCCTCCTATAGCCTGGAAGAGTCAGTCTTGCCAGCAAAGTATCATGTTGATCGTGATCGAGATTTGATCCTAGTTCCTGAAGAGAGACAGAATAAGTTTTGACGGCCTTATCCAACGGCTTCAAAGGATACTGATAAAAGGAAATTTCCTGCCTGTCAAAGTTTATGTTTTGTGCCGGGCAAATCTGATTGCAAAAAATCAGAAAAAGAACAGCTAATCTGGTTTGCACTCCCATAAACAATCGTAACATTATAATTCAGTACTATTCCACTTGTTCTAAAAATAGAAAAGAAAATAAACGCGTTGTGGGCCAATACACATCTTACATTACATAGCATCGTCTACTTCATTTTAGGTATTGATCAAGGGGGCAATCGTCCTCAAATCCCTCAAATTTTTTCATTTTCGGGAGTTGATTGAAATGGAAAATTGCAAAAACCGAAAAAATCTTACGTGGCACTCTGGTTTAACCTGATCCCAAATTCAATTGTTAAGATGTAGCAGGATTAAGAATTCGCTTTTTTGCTGCTTTCTGCCATAAGCGCCACCTAAAGTCACCGAGGTAGCAATACACCGTAAGTCAGGGCCAGGGAACGGCATACCTATGCGGTACTTTTAGAGTTAATGAAAACTGTAGTGTTGGAAGCGAGAATCGGCTGGATGTGTGCAGTCAGTCATGGCTTGAGTGGTGATATGCATTTTCAACTATTTCAACTGCCTGGGCAGGCGGTGAAGCAAGAGGGTTTTCTAATACGGACTCTTTTCAACTTTGCTGTCAGCTGGTAACTGAAATATTTTATCATCTAGTTTCATTGGCACAACCTGTGTCACCAAACACTGAAGTGTAAGCTGAGGGTTGTCAATAATCATTTTCAAAGGTAAAGACTTAGTCCTTGATATAACTTCATTCCAATTTCCAAATTTGTGTTTTTCAAATAGTGTGGGGTCGACTTTTAGCCTAGAACTGAAATAGTACTTTTGTACTCCACTCTTGCATGTCAGAATGAGTTCGTCACACTTATGACCCAAGATGTCAATGACTCCTTTGTTTAATTCTGCCTTAACAACTTCGTCTGGATTTACCGCACCGTCATTCCAGAATATTGTTGGTGAGTTTGACATTTTGCTATAGAGTTTATTATCGCTGTTAATATAGATTTGCCATTGAGCAAATGTTCCATTTGTTGAAGATTTATAATTTCCATCTTTAATAAAATACTCTTGAGTTGTTCCCATCATTGAAATAAACTGTTCACTTGTCACGTTGGCAATCTTGCTTTTGTAGTCATTCTTGTAAACCAACTTACCTTCAAAGTCTTGTCCGTAAGCAATTGAAACTGTTGTTAGAAATAATACCAGTAGTTTTAAAGTCTTCATTGTATTGGTTTTATAGTTAATCTAATATGTATAACTGCATCATTGCACAGCTTTGTTTATGAAATTTACTAAAACACGCTTTAGGAACCTACAATACAGCATGCGTATTATATTTGATATTGGTGGCTGTTCTTTCATCTACTATTTTTATCCGGTCCTTCATCCTTTCAATCTTAAATGTTGATATGCAATCTTTCCAGAGATGACCGTCTTGTTGATAGGTCAGCGTTTGATCGTACGTTAGACTTAGATGAATTAGTCCTGGTCCCTCAATTATGCTGTCACCCCGCGTTCTGAACCACCTGGCAATTGAAAGTCGGACACCTAACTTTAACAGAATCCAGAAAGGAAAAAATGGAACCGCATAAATGCGGTCGGATAATTTGGTCAAAGTAACAAATTCAATTTGCTACCATCAATATGTGAATATAGGTAATTGCACATATTCACTTATGGCAATCTATTTAAATCGGTTCCTAAATTCAATTCGTTGAGTTGGGGTGGATATGGTTTATTCCAGTGAGCTCGGTTCACAGGATATCTGTGCAAACACGCTTTTGTAACTCAACTACCACTTACTTCCCGAATTGACCAGTTACTAGATCGAAAACGCATTTTGCAGGTTCTGACTTTGCGCGTAATGGAAGAATGCAATAATTGCCTGATCATTAAAAAGAGACAGCATGACGGGCTTACTAAACGCAACACACGACAAAGCATTACCTCCAAAATTTCTCGAATTTTCTGATCCTCCTTCGCTTCGCTCAATATTCATCATGCTGCTCATCGCATTGCTGGGTATCGGGTTGATTTATCTTCTCACCTTCTTGCAGTGGGCAATAAAACGCGCGAGAAGAATCGCCAAAAGTATTCCCGGATCGGCATGAACCTCTCCACTACGCAGACTGCCCTACTCGCCTTTGCCGTCACTGTGATGATGGTGGGATTGAGTGTATTTGCCGCCAAAGTGATACAGTGGATGTGGAAAAAGTGGATCAGCCGCGATTAATTGCCGGACAATACTTTTTCATAGGCTTTGCGTGGGGCTCCACTAAAAAAGATTTCGCCACAATAGGTATAGTCTAGCCGATCCAAAATTTTCAGCATCGGAACATTGTCAAAATTTGTGTCGACCTTAATGCTATAGACCCTTTGTTCGATGCACAGATCTTCTATCATCTTAAACAAATGCGTGGCAATACCTTTGCCTTTTACGGCCGGAGAAGTAGCTACGCGATGCACGGCTGCGTAGTCGCCCTGGGTAAGCCACTGGCCATCGATGTTGTTGTAGGCTGGCTCTATGCCAAAAATAACAGCCGCATAGGCAATCACCATATGGTCGTCATCGAGCACATAGGCATAACCGCTGGCAATGTCTTCATCAACGGTTTGTGCATTGGGATATCCATTTTGCCATTGCTCGCTACCGTCTTCTTTTCTTTGCGCGATGGCATGCTGTAAAATCTCCCAGATAACGGACGCGTCTGCAGAAGCTGCTTTTCTTAAAATCATCGGCATCTAATTTTTAATCGGATTACTGACAAGTGTCGCACGATTCCACTTACTTCCGCCAGCTGGTAACATTGAATTGGATGTTTGGCTGAAACAAAATTGAAAACGAAATTAACAAACAACGTTGAAATACTTTATACCGCAAGCACAGGTACTTACGCCAGTAACTTATAAAGCGTCACGCTGTCCTTCTCTTCAAATCCCATTCGCCTGTACAGCGAGTAGGCGTTTTTATTTTCGGGCAACACTTCCAGTTGCAACGCCACGCATTCGCCTTTTCGTTTGCTTAGTTCTGCTACATAACGCGATGCGATTCCCTTGCTTTGAAATTCGGGCTGCACAAACAGCTCGTCAATATTCCAGACCATGCCACCAAATTCGTTGTACCAAAATTTGAACAGCAACGCATAGCCAACAACGGCACCATCTATTTCAAACACATCTAACTGAAGAAATCCAGGTTGAAGGGAAAGCTGCTTAAATGTGGCTGCTGTTTTTTCGTCTGTCATATAGTGCGCTGGCGCCTGCAGTGCCTGATATAACTTCTTCATCATCTCGGATACGATGTGGCTGTCGTGTGCGCGCATCGGTCTGAAAACAGGTTGGTTGTCCATGATTTTGTGTGATAGTTATAACGAAGTTTTCTAGCGGCCCAGTTCCCAGATTAATTCACGCTTTCTTAGCAGTTTGCCTGTGCCTGGGCTTGCTTCTGTTGTGATGCGAGCCGTTAGCACCAGCTTCTTGTCTGTGATATCGGTAAGCTGGTAGGTGGAGAAGACAAGTGGCCGTTTGTCGGCAGGTAATTTGGGCACCCGAATGTTATCCATGGAAGTGGTGTATAAAAATCGTTTGTCGCTAGAAAGTCTATACTCACCACTATCGCGCAGGATTGAATTTTCTGTCAATTCAAATTTCAGGTTCTCTTTGAATTCAAGCACATAAGCTGTGTTGGTTAGATCGGTCTGCGAACTTCTAAAAGGTTCTTCCAGGTCCGAGAAAGCATCGGTGGCACGCGTCTCCGTCCATCGGCCAACAAGCAATTTTTCATAATCGATTAATACAAACGGCTCATCTTCCTGGCAAGACAGTGCTGTGAGAAGCACAACGGCTAGTAGTAGTGTTATTCTTTTTGAAGTGCGTTGAATGGTCACATCACAAGATAGGATTTTGACTTTCGATTGCCAATGGAAAATCCTCCCTGCTACTAAGGTATTTTTTTGAGCCGGGATATCGCGCCTGAAACTACCTGTATTGATTTATTACGCAACGAGTGCTGCATACGAAGTTGTTCACGAAGGGATATTCAGCTTCTTTCGGCAGTAACCAAAAGTGATCGGATAATAATCATCTTCTCGAGACGTTACCATATCTAAAATAAATTTACCCGCCATGACGAAGACATCAATCGGTATCATCCTCCTATTTCTACTAAGCGAGCCTTTACTGGCTCAGGAAAACCCGTTGATTCCGCGCACTGTTTTCAAAGTATCACCACAACATTTTATTGAGAGCACACTTCAGTTAGGTGTTGAACGTTTTAATGCAACTTATAGCAAAAGCATTTCTGTATCAGTAGGACTTACCGGCCAGGGAACAGGAAACGATAGCAAACGCGGCCTGGGTGGAGATGTTCAGTATCGCAAGTATCTGAAGCCCGTTGCTGAGCGCACAAACCGCAAAGGAAAGAGTTATACTCAGGGAATTTATTTCGGCCCGTTTGTTGGCGCAGGTTATTTTCGAGTCCGCGAGTTTGATGATGGTGGTTATTTCTCTCCTTACACCGGGCAATATGTTTACAACAGCAACCCCACTGTTCATGATCAAATCGTTCACCAGGTGGCAGGCGGTTTTACATTTGGTGTGCAACGCATATTCTGGGATGTGATCATGGTAGATGTATTTATGGGCGGTGGCGTGAAACTGTGCGCCATTGATGAACTACCTTACCCACGTGCGCAGCACTACTACACGTTAACCGACCCTGGATATTCTGGTATCTTTCCCCGAATTGGAGTGAAAGTGGGTATCGGCTTATAGACTATTATAACTCCATCTTCACGCCCACAGGGCAATGATCGGAACCGTGGTATTCGTTGTAGATGAAAGCATCTTTGACGTTGGCCAGCAGGCGTTCATTCACCAGGAAGTGATCAATTCTCCAACCTACATTCTTATCGCGACCAAACGTAACGAAGTTCCAATACGAATATTTAACCGTGTCGGGATAAAGATGCCGGAAGGTATCGACAAACCCCGCGTCTAACAGTTTGCTAAATCCATCAATCTCTTTTTGAGTATAGCCTGCCGACTTATTGTAGTTTTCTTTCGGGCGTGCAATGTCAATTGGTTTATGTGCCACGTTGAAATCGCCACATACAATCACCGGTTTTCGTCTGTTCAACCACAACAGGTATTCGCGAAAAGCGTCATCCCAGGTTTGACGATAATCCAAACGTGCAAGTCCCTCACCTGCGTTGGGTGTGTACACGGTGATCAAAAAATAATGGGGATACTCTGCTACTACTACCCTTCCCTCCTGATCAAATTCCTCGATGCCTATATCATAGCTGATATTCAACGGCTCTGTCTTCGAAAGTATGGCCGTGCCGGAATATCCTTTGCGCGCCTTTGACGAGTTAGCGTAAATTTTATACTCTGGAAAAACTTCTAATGCTGAAATCGTGTCTTCTAGTCCTGCTTTCGTTTCCTGCAGGCACAACACATCCGGTGCCATGGCCCTCACGTTTTCAACAAAACCTTTTTTGATGATGGCGCGAATGCCGTTAACATTCCAGGAGACGAAGTGAAGCATGAAAAATTAGTTGTTAGTTGTTGGTTAATAGTTGTTCACGAAAATAAGGACCAAATTATGCATGAGCACTACACTTTTAAAAATTACTTCGCTAACATACGAACAACCAACAACTAAGAACCAGCAACTAGAATTTATAACGTACAAAAGCTTCCATCGCTTCATACTCAGCAAGACCCAACGCATTGTAGCCTTCGGCTGTAGCATGATTGCGATCTTCTGCACGTACCCAGAACTCGCGCTTGTCGTTGCCCGGGAACACGGCACTGTCTTTTTGTGATTGATGTTTGAATACAGCTCTGCGTTTGCGCATCAATTCATCCGGACTAAGTGGTACGGCCATTTCAATCTGGTCGATGTCCCACTCCTGCCATGCGCCACGATACAACCACACGTAGCAATCTTTCATCCACGGTTTGCCTTTTAAGCGATCGATCGCCTGGAAGATGGCGGCCAGACAAACACGGTGTGTACCGTGCGGATCGGACAGATCGCCTGCTGCATATATCTGATGCGGTTTGACTTTCTCCAACAGATCAACAATGATTTGAATGTCTTCCTCACCAAGCGGCTTCTTCTTCACCGTACCGGTCTCATAGAACGGCATATCTAAGAAGTGAGCTTGACTATCAGGTATACCTACATAACGACAACCGGCTTTTGCTTCTCCTCTTCGGATCATGCCTTTGATGGTCATTACTTCTTTACTGTCCACCTGGCCGGGGCCTTTTTCTTTGAGTGATTTTACAATCTGCTTATAAAATTTCTCACCGTCTTCTTTGTTCAACCCGAACTGATCGTTGAAGTCGCGAACGAAATCAGCAAAGCGAACGGCATCGTCATCAAACACGGCAATGTTACCTGAAGTTTGGTAGGCCACGTGCACTTCGTGTTTTTGATCTACCAGACGAATGAATGTTCCTCCCATGGAAATAACATCATCATCGGGGTGCGGACTGAAAATGATAACGCGTTTTGGAAATGGTTTTGCGCGCTCCGGACGATGCGAGTCATCGGCATTTGGTTTTCCACCCGGCCAACCTGTAATCGTATGCTGAAGCTGATTGAATACTTTAATGTTCACCTGATAGGCCGATCCAAATTCAGTAATCACATCTCCCATGCCATGCTCCATGTAGTCGTTATTGGTAAGTTTCAAAATTGGCTTACCCAATTTCAAACACAACCACACCACCGCTTTGCGAATGAGCATCTCGTCCCATGTACAGCTATCCACCAACCACGGAGTTTTAATAGCTGTTAATTGCGAGGAAGCTGCATCGTCCAGCACCACCAATGTGTTGGGATGTTTTTGCAGGAACGTAGAAGGAATCTGATCTGTTACCGGACCTTCAACGGCTTTCTTAACAATAGAGCCCTTACCTTCGCCCCAGGCCATCATCACCACACGCTTGGCTTTCATGATAGAGCCAACACCCATGGTGATCGCTTTGCGCGGAACATTTTCCTCACCAAAGAAATCACTGGCCGCATCAATACGAGTTACCTGGTCGAGTGTGATCAAACGAGTGACGGAACGCTCAGATGAACCCGGCTCGTTAAAACCTATGTGACCGGTACGACCAATACCCAATACCTGAATATCGATTCCACCCAGCTGATCAATTCGGGCATCGTAGTCTTTGCAGAAGTCGGCTACTTTTTCTTTCGGCAATGTGCCATCGGGTATGTTTATATTTTTCTTTGGAATGTCGATGTAGTTGAACAAGTGCTCGTTCATGAAGCGAACATAGCTTTGAAGCGAATCGGGGGCGATTGGATAGTACTCATCCAAATTAAACGTGTGAACATTCTTGAAACTCAACCCCTCCTTTTGGTGCATTCTCACCAATTCGGCATACACTCGCGTTGGCGTTGAACCAGTCGCCAAGCCCAACACACAAGGCTTCCCTTCCAGTTGGCGGATTTTGATTAAGGCTGCAATTTCGTTGGCCACAAAAACAGAGGCCTCTTCTGAACTTTTGAAGATTTTAAGTGGGATTTTCTCCAGGTCTTTCTGATCAAGCATAGCAATACATTTAGTTAAGGTTGGACGGAGCCGCTAAATTAACTGATCTCGCAATCCAATGGTCACAATCGGTTGCAAAAGATAAAAATAATTTCACCCTCGAAGATTATGAAATGATTTGGCCTAACATCTGTTCGAGTAACTTTGAGCATGGACACATTCCGAACCGAACTACATCTTGCGCCAGTCAAAGAAGTCATCTCGCTGCGGGACCCTGTGCTCACCATGGGCTCGTGCTTTGCCGATAGCCTTGGTCAAAAGCTTCGTTCGTCCAAGTTTTCCGTATCTGCCAATCCATTTGGCACGATCTACAATCCGTTGTCCATTCATAAATTGCTTTTGCAATCGCTTCACAATCAGCCATCACAGGAGCATACCTTTTTAACGAGCGAGGACATCCACCTGAATTACGATTTCCATTCGGAGTTTTCGGCAACGTCTAAACATGCGCTGGAAAGAAAGATCAATGAAACGATCGGGCACACACACCACTTTATAAAGAGCGCCCGGTATCTGCTGCTCACCTATGGCACCAGCTGGGCGTATGAGCGCCTGGACACCGGGGAGATTGTTGCCAATTGCCACAAAGTACCCTCAGGCCAGTTCAAAAAAGTATTACTCACTCAAAAGAAAATATTGGAGTCATTCGAAGAGTTACACCACATCCTGAAAGGATTTAATCCGGACATTAAAATAATCGTAACGGTAAGTCCAGTGCGGCACCTCAAAGACACACTGGAATTAAACAGTGTGAGTAAATCCATTTTGCGATTGACGAGCCACACCCTGACGGAACTTTATCCGGACGTAACATATTTCCCGGCCTACGAAATCTTGCTGGACGACTTGCGTGATTACCGGTTTTATTCTTCCGATCTGATCCACCCTACTTCCGATGCTGTCGATTATATCTGGGTTAAATTTTCAGGCAGCTACTTCGACCGCGAAACCAAATTGTTTGTTACTGAGTGGCACGAAATTTTAAAGGCACTTTCTCACCGGCCCTTCCAACCCGGTTCACAATCACATCAGAAATTTCTGAAGGGGCTGTTGAACAAACTTCAAGAACTACGTGTGAAGGTAAATGTTGAGGAAGAGATTATGTACGTCAACTCTCAGTTGGTTCAATGATTACCTCACCCATTATAAACTTTCAAACAGGAAAGTTTGAATCACCCTCTCCTGCAGGAGAGGGTAACACAAATCTTCTGTCTCAAATAAACTTCACGGGTGAGGTGATTAGCGAGATGCCAATGCTTGAAATTAAGCTATTCATTTATCTTAAATTCTGATGATGACTAAACAACCCAACCGACTAATTCATTCCACTTCTCCTTATCTATTGCAACACGCTCACAATCCTGTCGATTGGTTTGAATGGGGAACGGAGGCGCTTACCAAAGCCAAACAAGAAGACAAACCAATTCTCGTAAGCATTGGATACTCTTCCTGCCACTGGTGTCATGTGATGGAGCGCGAATCATTTGAGGTGGATGACATCGCACAGATCATGAACGAACATTTTGTGTGCATTAAGGTAGATCGCGAAGAGCGACCTGACATTGATCACATTTACATGGAAGCCGTGCAGGCGATGGGCATGAATGGTGGATGGCCATTGAATGTTTTTCTTACGCCCGATCAAAAACCATTTTATGGAGGCACCTACTTTCCACCGCAGAATTGGGCGCAAATGCTCCTACAACTCAACAAAGCTTTTCAACAGAAACGGCAGGATATCGATTCATCTGCCAACGACCTGATCAAACATCTCAATACCAGTGATCTTCAACGCTTCGCCAAAGAGCCAGGCTTAGAGAAATTCACATCTGAAAGTCTGGACAAGATGTTCAACATTTTGTCATCGCGATTTGATCACACGTGGGGTGGCATGGAAAAGGCCCCGAAGTTTGTGATGCCCTCGGTTTGGTTGTTGATGCTGCGTTATCACTTTATCACAAAAAACAAAGAAGCCCTGCACATGGTGACACACACGCTAAAGAAAATGGCGATGGGTGGCTTGTACGATCAAGTGGGTGGTGGCTTTTCACGCTACTCGGTAGATGGCAGATGGTTTGCACCACACTTTGAAAAAATGCTTTACGACAACGCGCAGTTGTTAAGTCTTTACTCCGAGGCCTATGCTGTCACCCAGGAAGATTCCTTTAAAAATATTGTGTATGAAACTACCGAATGGTTGCAACGCGAGATGATGCATCCTCAAGGTGGATTTTATTCTGCGCTGGATGCCGATAGCGAAGGTGTGGAAGGAAAATTCTATACGTGGACCTACAGCGAATTGGAAGAAGTGTTAGGAGCCGAACTGAAAATCATCGAGAACTATTATCAAGTGACAAAAGAGGGCAACTGGGAACATGGAAGAAATATCCTTCATCGCAAAGATGATTCTCCTCCTTCCTCTCAAATAATCAACATGCGGGAAAAACTGTTGCAGGCGCGTACACCACGCATACGTCCTGGCCTTGATGATAAAATACTGACCGGCTGGAATGCGATGACCATACAAGGTTTGGTTGACGCTTACAAAGCATTTGGCGACCCCGCGTTTCTTGAACTTTCGCTTAAGGCTATTTCCTTTTTGGAGACTTATCTTATTTATAACGGAAAAGTATATCGCGCATTCAAGAACAAACGGTCAGAGACCGAAGGCTTTTTAGAGGACTACGCTTTTCTCATTCAAGCCTACATCGCCTTGTATCAGGTGACATTCAACGAAGAGTGGCTGCGCAAAGCAGAGCTGTGGACCAACTTTGTGATGGAGCATTTCTATGACATGAACGAAAGTTATTTTCATTTCTCATCGCATTCATCCGAACAACTCATCGCGAAAAAGAAAGAAATATTTGACAACGTAATTCCCTCTTCCAACTCGGTGATGGCCCGAAATCTTTTTCACCTTGGAACCATGTTGGATAACAGCCACTGGACAACTCTGGCCACCGACATGTCATCGCGTCTTGCATCGATCATTGAATCCGAGCCGGGCTACATGTCTAATTGGGGAATTTTGTTTGCGGAAATCAATCACGGACTTGCTGAAGTTGTGATAACAGGAAGTGATGCGCTTTCCAAACGAAATGAAATGCATCGTCATTACCTGCCATTTTCATTAACGCTGGGAACAGCCACAACGAGTAATCTTCCCCTCCTTCAAGGCAAGGAGTCGGGTGACGGAAAGACGATGATTTACGTATGCTTTAACAAGACGTGCAAACTGCCGGTGGCCACGGTAACCGAAGCACTTGATCAACTGGTTTAAACTTAGTTATTTGCTGACTTGAAAATAAACCTGCCCAATCAGCCGATGTTGAAATCAATCCTTGTGGTTGCTCTGACCTTGATGGCATTCGTATCGCTTGCGCAAATACAGGTGAGCAGTGATCATCGCTTTCTGCAAACCAAAGATGGGCAACCATTTTTCTGGCTCGGTGACACCGCCTGGGAATTGTTTCACCGGTTGACGCGGGAAGAAGCGGAAGAGTTTTTGGAAATCAGAAAACAACAGGGCTTCAACGTAATACAGGCAGTTGCGCTGGCAGAGTTTGAAGGCTTAACAAAACCCAATCGCTATCATGATGTTCCGCTCGTCAATCTCGACCCCACCAAACTGAATACAACTCCCGGAGATAATCCGAACGTTGCCAACGAGTATGACTATTGGGATCATGTTGACTTTATAATTAACAAAGCAGCAGAAAAAGGAATGTACATTGGGTTGCTTCCCACCTGGGGCGACAAGGTTGCGCATTTGTGGGGAGACGGCCCCATTGTCTTCACACCGGAAAACGCTGAAGTATATGCAACTGCATTGGCAAAGCGTTATGCAAAACAATGGAACATCATCTGGATTTTGGGTGGCGACAGGCCAGCTGTTTACAAAGCCACCAAAGATGGAGTTGATGTTAATTATGACGATCGTCCGGTGTGGCGCGCAATGGCCAAAGCGATAGAAAATATCATTGGCAAAGATGCCTTCATCACTTATCACCCATGGGGTGGCAATCTGTCTTCTTCACAATACATTCATCAGGAAGAATGGCTGGATATGAATTCATTTCAATCGGGTCATGGATCGCGCGAGGCGGAGGCCTGGAAACTTGTGGCCAGAGATCTTGAGTTGAAACCAAAGAAGCCAGCACTGGACATGGAGCCGTGCTATGAAGATCATCCCGTGAATCCGTGGGATGGAAAGTGGACTCGGCAACGCGGATACTTCACAGCTTATGATGTGCGCGCCAGAATTTACCGAGGTGTGTTTGCAGGTGCGTGCGGAGTTACGTATGGTCATCACCACGTTTGGCAGTTTATGAATACTGACATCAATCCGCCTGTGAATGTTGGCGATACCATCATTGGTTGGAGGCAAGCTTTGCATGCACAAGCCGCTACGCAAATGCAGTACCTGAAGCGGTTGATGCTGTCGCGACCTTACTTCAATCGCATGGCAGATCAAAGTTTAATTCAATCTGCCCCCGGCACTACCTACACCGATTTATTGTATGCCACACGAGATGCCGAAGGTTCTTACGCGATGATTTATCTACCGCAAAACAAACCGGTGGCGATTGATCTAAGTAAAATCACCGGCACGGAGAAAACAGTTACCTGGTTTGATCTGCGAACAGGTGTGTCAGAAAATAAAACATCGGTAACCGGAAAGGCGGTTCAAAAATTTACACCACCTGCTACCGGCACCGACTGGGTATTAATCATCGATGACGCTTCCAAAAAATATTCAACACCATAAACATGAAAAGATTCTTTTATCTCCTCGTTGCAGCGATTCTCATGGCAGCTTGCTCAAAGAAAGAAGTCACGGTGCCCGAGCCCGTGTTGCCACTACCCAATCAAAATCAATTGACATGGCATCACATGGAGATGAACGCCTTCGTTCATTTTACTACCAACACCTTCACGGGAAAAGAATGGGGATTTGGCGATGAGCAACCTTCCGTTTTTAATCCAACTTCCGTTGATGCCGACCAATGGGTATCAACTTTTAAGGACGCTGGCTTTAAAGGCGTGATTCTTACGTGCAAGCATCACGATGGATTTTGTTTGTGGCCAAGTCAATACACGGATCATTCAGTAAAGAACAGCAACTGGTTGAATGGCAAAGGTGACGTGGTGCGGGCCGTTTCAGATGCATGCAAAAAATATGGATTAAAATTCGGGATCTACCTATCGCCATGGGATCGCAACCACAAAGACTATGGCACACCCGCCTACCTGGATTACTATCGCAATCAGTTGACAGAATTATTTGCGAACTACGGCCCAGTATTTGAAATGTGGTTTGATGGCGCCAACGGAGGTGATGGTTATTACGGAGGCAAACGCGAGAAGCGAAGTATTAATGGCGCCACCTACTACAACTGGCCGGCCACATTAGACCTCGTTAGAAAAATGGAACCTAACATTATTTTCTTCAGCGATGCCGGTCCCGGTGTGCGTTGGGTAGGTAATGAACGAGGCATTGCCGGTGAAACCAACTGGAACACGATCAGCCCTGATACACTTTATGCCGGCAAGGCGGGAATCGAAAAATTATTGAACGAAGGATCTGAGAACGGTAATCAATGGATACCGGCAGAAGTGGATGTCTCGATTCGCAAGGGATGGTTTTATCATGCAGAAGAAGACTCGTTAGTAAAATCTCCGGAGAAACTATTTGATATCTATTTAACCTCTGTTGGCCGCGGCTCTACCCTGTTGCTGAACGTGCCACCCGACAAGCGCGGACTGCTTCACGAAAATGATGTGAAGGCATTGAAGGGTTTTCGTGAAGTGTTAGACCGCGAATTTGGCCGCGATCTTGCCCGCGAGGGATGGGTGAACGCAAATGCCTTTCGTGGTAAAGATCTGCGCTACGGACCCGCCAATCTTACCGATGACGACTTCGAAACGTATTGGGCAACTGATGATGATGAAACTACCGGCAGCATGGAAATCTCCTTCGATAAAAGTCAACTGGTGAAATATGTGATGCTTCAGGAGTTTATCAAGTTGGGGCAGCGCGTCAAGAATTTCACCGTTGAAGTTTGGAAAGACGAAAAATGGAATCAAGTAGCTGAAGGAACAACCATTGGCTACAAAAGAATTTTAAAGCTGGAACCGGTAGAGACCACGAAAGTTAAAATCACGATTACGGCATCGAAAGCGTGCCCATTAATTTCTACCTTCGCGATATATTAATTTTTAAGGATGCTCGCTCGGATTATATTCATTGGCTTCTTCTCTCTTCTAATGCTCGATTCATTTGGGCAGGATAACACCTCGGGTGTGTTTCTCACCATGAAGCCAACCAAGAAATTCAAAGAGTTTACCAAAGTGGTGTCGCCAAGAAACAACAGCAATAAAAAGTTTTATGTTCCGCTAAGCCCTGTTATCTCCTCCAACGAGTTTGTGAAAGTATCTGAAATCACCAACGATCCCGTTCTCAACCTGACCTCCTTCTTGCTTTATTTTTCACAACGCGGCATCGATAACATCAAAGCAATGACTTCGCGTGTGGAAGGCGCACAGGCAATTCTGGTCGTGAACGATACCGTTATCGGGGAAATAAAAACCGTGGGCATTGCGGCAAACCGATTCATTCAAATCAGCGGCCCATTGAATTCTCCAGATGTATTGTGGGCTTATGATAATATCAAAGCCATCATTGTAGCAAAGCCGTAGGCTATCCGAACCGGAACGACCGCATCGAGATCGAGCCCATGTCAGTCTTCTCATTGAAGAAAGAGATGGTTTCATTTTTTTCCTGCAACGCAAGGGAATAAATCAACGGCAGGTAATGATCGTGTGTGGGCACCGAAAGTTTAGCAATAGAACCCAACTTTTGATAGTCGACAACGCCTTGGTGATTGCCATACGCAATGAACTCTTTCATTTTCTGATCAAATTCAATCGCCCAATCATACGGCTGTCCATTGAAATTGAGCATTCCTAAATTATGAACAATGTTGCCGCTTCCGATAATCATCACGCCCTTCTTTCTTAGCTCAGCTAATTCCTTTGCGAGTTCATAATGGTATTGCATCGGCTTATAATAATCCAAACTCAATTGATAGACAGGTATATCGGCCTGTGGATACATGGGCAAAAGGAAACTCCACGTGCCGTGATCAAGCCCCCATTCAAAATCAGATTGAACGGCCGTTTTCGTTACTAACTTCTTTGTGAGTTCTGCAAAGTCTGGCGCACCGGGAGCTGGATACTGTTGAGCAAACAACTCTTGTGGAAATCCACCGAAATCATGAATGGTCTTGGGGCGCTCCATGGCTGTGACACGTGTGTCACGAGTCAACCAATGTGCCGATATGGTTAAAATCGCTTTGGGCCTGGGGAGTTTCTTTCCCATTTCGCTCCACGAATTACTATACTCATTGCGCTCGATAGCATTCATCGGACTGCCATGGCCAATAAATAAAACCGGCATTTTTTGATCAGACGGTTTTACTCCGTCCATCTCATTCATAAAAGAGCTAAGCGTTGCCATGGTGGTGGTTCCTAAAATTGAATTTGCGATGAAAGTCCTGCGATTCACAATACTAACTTATTAGCTAAACTAAGAAAGGCGAAGATAAATTCCCCGCTCAACTGTTTTAAAATAACGTTAGTTTTACAATCAGACATGGCCGACCTCTCCTTAAACTTTGATTCCGCGCAAACGATTTTTGCTGAGTTTATTCTGCCTGTCCCTATTCCCAAACTTTTCACGTACCGCATTCCGTCACACCTCAACAACAGTGTGAAAGTAGGCCAGCGAGCGATTGTTCAATTTGGGCAAAAGAAAATCTTAACAGGCATAATCGCGCAACTTCACAATCAACCTCCCAAAGATTACGAAGCCAAATACATTCTCGATCTTTTGGATGAGCAGGAGGTTATCTATAGCCAGCAGTTTACGCTGTATAGATGGATTGCCGACTATTATATGTGTACGCCAGGCGAAGTGCTGAATGCCGCTCTTCCTTCTGGATTAAAACTCTCGAGCGAATCGATGGTGCAATTGAATCCGTCTTTTGAGGAAGACAACTCGCCTCACGATTTCTCAGAGAAAGAAAGACAACTGATCAAACGCCTGCAATCGGAAACGTTGAGCTATTCGGATGTATCAAAATTTCTGGGCGCCAAAAATATCTACAGTATTTTAAAAACGCTTTCCTCCAAAGAGGCCATTATCATTTTTGAGCAAGTCAAAGAGAAATTCAAGCCAAAGACAGAGAAGCACGTTCGCCTCACAGCAGGACACGTCAGCACCAAAAAACTGGAAGAACTCTTTGAATTACTTTCCGCTAAACCCAAGCAGGAGGCGGTGATGTTAAAGTATTTACAGGAAGTCCCTTTGTTTTTACATCCAGAGTTGAATCACCAGGGATTGGCAAAAAGTAAATTGTTAGATCCCGAGATCTCGGAGTCATCCATCAACACACTGGTCAAAAATAAAATCCTCGAAGAATTTGATGTGGTGGTTCCACGCTTTGGTTTCCCCGACAATAAACATGAGCATCCTTTATTACTTAGTGAGAAGCAGGAAGAAGCGCGAAATAAAATCTTAACCAGTTTTGAACAACACGGAGTAGCGTTATTGCAGGGCGTGACAGGCAGCGGCAAAACAGAAATCTATATTGATCTGATTCGCAAAGCGCTGGAGAGCGGAGCGCAGGTACTTTATTTACTTCCGGAGATTGCGCTTACTACACAGATCGTTCAGCGTTTGAAAAAGATGTTTGGCTCTGAGATGGGCGTGTATCATTCCAAGTTCTCTGACAACGAACGCGTTGAAGTGTGGA
This sequence comes from Cyclobacteriaceae bacterium, assembly GCA_044222145.1. GTDB lineage: Bacteria > Bacteroidota > Bacteroidia > Cytophagales > Cyclobacteriaceae > ELB16-189. Next base: position 11,971 of record JBGANU010000028.1, on the reverse strand, counting down.
ATGGAATTCTCACCGGTAAATTCAAGTTTGTGGTGGGTGTCCGTTCATCTATATTTCTTCCGTTCGATAATCTGGGGCTGATCATTGTTGACGAAGAGCACGATGCCTCTTACAAGCAACACGATCCCGCTCCGCGCTATCATGCACGCGATGTTGCTATGGTGATGGGACAAATTCATCATGCGCGTGTGCTGCTGGGAAGTGCAACACCTTCCGCGGAATCGTATTATCAAACACAACAAAACAAATATGGCCTGGTGACACTCACCGAACGTTTTGGTGAAGCGCAGTTACCGGAAATTCTCTTTGCCGATCTCGCAAAAGAACGACAGCGCAAAATGAATAAGGGAGAATTCTCCCTTGCATTGCTCAACGAGATCAAAGAAACGATCACCAAAAAAGAGCAAGTGATCTTGTTTCAAAATCGAAGGGGCTATTCTCCCATGATTCAGTGTGAAGACTGTGGCTGGGTGCCCAAGTGTATTAACTGTGCCGTGAGCCTCACCTATCATCAATACAGACATGCGATGATCTGCCACTACTGTGGCTATCGTGAGGAGATGCCGAAACAATGCCCGGAGTGCTCGTCTAAAAGAATACAAACGCTTGGATACGGTACCGAAAAACTGGAAGAAGAATTGAAGTTGCATTTCCCTGATTCAACAATTCAACGTATGGACCTCGATACCACGCGCACGAAATCAGGATATGAAAATATTATTGAAGGCTTCGAAAGCGGAAGCACCGATATTCTCGTGGGGACACAAATGGTAACGAAAGGTCTGGATTTTGATAAAGTGAGTTTGGTGGGCGTGTTCGATGCTGATCGTATGATGCACTTTCCAGACTTCCGCTCATACGAACGCGCTTTTCAATTGATTACACAGGTAAGTGGGCGATCCGGCCGAAGAGATAAAAAAGGAAAAGTGATTATTCAAACAAGCAATCCGGAACATCCTTTGTTCACGTTTGTGCGCGGTCAAAATGTGACGGGCTTTCTGCAGGAACAACTTGAAGACCGCAGGCTGCACTTCTATCCACCCTACTCGCGACTGACAGAAATTACCTTCAAGCACATTGACAAAAAAATTTGCCGCGATGCCTCTGAGCAATTTACGCAGACGATAAAAGAGCACATCCGTCAAATAAAAATACTGGGACCCGGTGAGCCCATGATTTCAAAAATCAGAAATGAATTCTTGATGACCGTACTGCTCAAAGTGCCGCGGGACCAGGGCAAACTTCATGATATGAAAACTTTTCTTCTGCAAACCGCGCAACATCTTCACGAGCAGAAAGAATACAGAAATGTAAAAATTGTTTTTGATGTGGATCCGATCTGATAATATCGTTCAACCTTCAATTAAGAATTTCCCAATCTTCATTCAAAACTGGAATAGCCTGATGTGCCGTCAGATCAAACTGACAAGGCACCACCGAAACAAAATTGTTGGCAATGGCCCACTCATCATTGTCCTCACCTTTATCGAAGTTGACGAAGTTGCCGGACATCCAGAAGTATCTGCGGCCGTTGGGATCAAATCGTTGATCAAAGTCCTCCACCCACTTTGCATTCGCCTGACGGCAGATACGAATACCTTTAATGGCTTCATTTCGCTTAGGCGGAAAATTAACATTCAATGCCGTTCCTTTTGGAAGTCCTTTGTCGAGCACTTGCTTCACAATCTTTCGGATGTATTCGGAAGTGTGAGAAAAGTCTGCCTGCTGACTATAGTCACACAGTGAGAAGCCGATCGCAGGTGTGCCTTCGATGGCTCCCTCAATTGCTGCCGACATGGTGCCGGAATACAACACGCTGATAGAGGTATTGCTGCCATGATTGATGCCACTCACCACCAGATCGGGCTGCCGGTGATTATCCTTTAACACAAAATGTCGAGCCATCTTTACACAGTCGGCAGGAGTGCCTGAACATTCGAAGGCTTGTACTCCATCAAAAATAGTTGACTGCGTTAATCGCAAAGTGTCCCCTACTGTAATGGCATGACCCATTCCGGATTGCGGACTATCCGGTGCCACCACCAATACATCGCCCAGTTCTTTTACAACATCCACCAAACTGCGAATACCTTTGGACGTAATACCATCATCGTTTGAAACTAAAATCAGTGGGCGGCTCATGCTGAAAAAGAGAAGTTAGATTATTTATAAAAGTCGTTGTAATAAGAAATGATCTTGGTTAGTTCGTACTTGTCATCGAACGCCAGTTTATTTTTTTTAGCATACGCCTGCACATCATCGGCATACTTGCCCATCATATCCAGCCAGTCGCCTTTCTTTCCGGTGAACTCAACAATTTCTCCATTTTCCTGTAGCAGAAAATATTTGTAGACCAGAACGAGTCGTGTGTTGGTGCCGTAATAATAGAACGTAGAAGAATACGTTCGATACTCCACCGCCTCGCGGCAGAGCAAGGTGATCTTTCCTTCCGCGAGGAGTTCAAAAAAAACCGGAGTCTTGTAGCCAGGTGACACACTATACGGAAGCGAAAAAAACTGACGATACTGTTTTATTGTTCCATCAAAAATTTCAAAGTATAATGCGTTCCGTGCTGAGAAAGATAGATTTTTATTTTCAAATTGATATTGCAGCAGGTCGTTCTGCATGCTGTATTTAAGTGTTCCTTTCAGCGTGTCGCCTGTGTCAACTACCACTCTGCCTTCGTGCCAAAATTCAAACGCAAACTGCTGCGCCATGGCTGGTGCAGCTGCTAACAGAACAATAATTAAAACAACTTTTGATTTCATCCACGCTTTAGAATTGTGTGACCTAATTTGTCGCGCTTCGTAAGCAGATACTTTTCGTTGTGCGGATTAGGAACCACTTCGATAGGAACATTATCCACAATTTCAAGTCCGTAGCCCATGAGACCCACACGTTTCTTAGGATTATTGGTCATGAGCCTGATCTTAGAGATATTCAGATCGTGCAAAATCTGTGCACCAATTCCATAATCACGACTGTCCATTTCAAATCCCAGTTCCAAATTCGCTTCTACGGTATCACGTCCTTCTTCCTGAAGTTTATACGCTTTCAGTTTGTTAAGTAAACCTATTCCCCTGCCCTCTTGCTTCATGTACAGCACAACGCCTTTCCCTTCCGCGTCTACCATCTTCATGGCATGTTGAAGTTGCGGACCACAATCACAACGACACGAACCGAATATATCACCGGTTACACACGAAGAGTGAACACGCACCAATACCGGTTCACCTTTTTCCCAACTTCCTTTTATTAATGCCAGATGCACTTCGCCTGAATCGATTTGTTCGTACGCTCTCAATTTGAAATCGCCATAGGCGGTTGGCATATTTACTTCCACCTGACGCTGGATTTGAGATTCCTTCTTCATGCGATAGGCAATCAAATCTTTTATCGTCACCAGTTTCAGGTTAAATCGGTCGGCCACTTTTCGTAAGTCGGGCAAGCGTGCCATGGAACCATCTTCGTTCATAATCTCCACTAACACACCAGCGGGGCGAAAGCCGGCAAGTCTTGCAAAATCAATGGCCGCTTCTGTGTGACCAGACCTTCTTAATACGCCTTCCTTTTTTGCTTTTAACGGAAAGATGTGACCAGGCTTACCTAACTCTTCAGGCTTGGTATCAGGATCCACGAGTGCTTTAATCGTTTTGAACCGATCATGCGCTGAAATTCCAGTGGTGCATCCATGACCAATCAAATCAACTGAAACCGTGAATGCTGTTTCGTATACAGCTGTATTTTTTCCCACCATCATATCGAGGCCGAGTTCCACACAACGATCTTCCATCAACGGAACACAAATCAACCCGCGACCGTGCGTAGCCATAAAGTTTACAATCTCAGGCGTAGTTGTTTCCGCTGCGCAAATAAAGTCACCTTCGTTTTCGCGGTCTTCATCATCCACCACCACAATCACTTTACCATTCTTAATATCTTCAATCGCTTCCTCGATCGTATCCAGTTTTATCTTATCACTCATATTTATTATCTCAATATTTTCCACTAACTATTCCAAGTTGTTCAGCTAAGGCAGCCTCTGCATTCTTTAATATAATTTGCCTATCAAGAAGTTCATCAATTTCAATTTCGTCTGTTGTCAATTTCAATTTTTCTTTATTTTCTTCCGACCAAAGTTGGACTAATCTGTATTTTAAATATCGAACATTGGAAATTGCTTTTTTATCAAGTTCATCGGAATCTTTTGAAATAAAAATATTATGCTTACTTGCCCAATGTGGACTTATCTCTCGCTTTACCGTGATCAGAGAAGCTACTATTTGTCTAATTTCGTCTGAACCATTTTCAATAAAAAACTTACTATCTATATGGATATTCTTTTCAGTAGCTTTAAGAAATTCATCAAATATTTTCCTATAATTTTCATCAACAAATAATACATCATTAAGTTCATTTAATAAAAAGACACTTAACGCTTCATCTTGTAGTTTCTCATCAGCATAATTCAGTAGCAGTCTTATGCACTCTCGTTCCTGGAATTGCACCCTTGCCTTAGCATCTATTTTGATTGGAGTCCCAATTTCTTCGAGATTCTCAGTGTTAACAACAATCTCTTGCTCGTTACCTTTTTGATTATTCTGCTTCCTTCTCTCCTGAACCAGAATTTTGTTTAACTCAGTCAACAATACCGACTCACTGATCTTTAATAAATTACTTGTCTCCTGTATATAGACTGAGCGCTTAACCGGATCAGGAATCAAGGCGATGCTGGTGACAATATCTTTTATCGACTCTGCTTTCTTTATCGGATCGCCTGCCGCTTCCGCAGCAAATAAACTTGCCTTGAAGGTGACGAAGTCTTTGGCATTGGTTTTAAGAAATTTCTGAAACTCGGTGGTTCCAACTTTTCTTGAGTAACTATCAGGATCTTCGTTGTCAGGAAATAATACTACACGCACGTTGAGTCCGCCTTTCAAAATCAAGTCGACACCGCGAAGAGCAGCCTTGATACCTGCGGCATCGCCATCAAACAAAACCGTGACGTTCTCTGTAAACCTGCGAATGAGTTTGATCTGTCCTTCCGTCAATGCCGTTCCTGATGAAGCGACAACATTTTCAACATCTGCCTGGTGTAGAGAGATAACATCCGTGTATCCTTCTACCAAATAGCACGTGTCCTGCTGGCGAATAGCGTTCTTGCCCTGATACAAGCCATAGAGCACATCGCTCTTGTGATAGATGTCTGTCTCCGGTGAGTTGATGTACTTCGGTTGGTTTTTGTCTTTGCCCAACATACGCGCACCAAAGGCTATCACTTTGCCCGACATGTTGTGCACAGGGAAGATCACCCTTCCGCGAAAGCGATCATAAGATGATCCGTCTTCTCTTTTCACAACAAGACCTGCCTTTTCCAGCAACTCTTTATTATATCCTTTCGCAATGGCTTCCTTACTGAAATTCTCCCAGCCTTCCAGCGCATAACCCAATTCAAATTTCTCTATCGTCCGGTCATTAAACCCACGCTCCCTGAAATAGCTTAAGCCGATACTTTTGCCTTCATCACTGTTGCTCAAAAGATTTTTGTAGCAATCCTTTGCGAAATTCATGAGAATGTAAAGGCCTTCGCGTTCGCTTTGTTCAGCTATAAATTCATCGCTTACGCGATCTTCCTTAATTTCTACTCCATATTTTTTCGCGAGGTAACGGATCGCTTCGGCATAACTTAGTTTCTCGTGCTCCATCACGAAGGTGAACGCATCACCACCTTTGCCACTGCTGAAGTCTTTGAAAATTCCTTTGGCGGGTACAACAAAAAAAGAAGGAGTCTTCTCGTTGGCGAACGGGCTGAGGGCCTTGTAGTTCTGACCCGATTTTTTAAGCGACACGAAATCGCTGATGACATCTACAATGTCTATGCGGTTTCTTACTTCTTCTATGGTGTCGCGGGAAATCATGCTGGATGTTGTCGCTGTGATCTAAAAAAATGCCTTTTACTTTAATATTTTCCTTTCCAATTCTTTGATAAACTCAACGGCTGGCTGGTATAATTTTAAAACAGTCTCTTCATCAAAGTCAAAGAAGTCATTATAGTCACCCTTTTGTCTTTTCTCAAATAGCTCTGAGTAAAGCTTACCAAGTTCCGTACTAATTAATCCGGTATGAACAAAGAGCTGTCCAAATTTTTGGCGACTACCAGAATGACTTGAAGCCTCTATACCGTTCTTGATCAACAGCGCACCTACCGCATAAAAGCAGGCATAGTACATTCTGTTGATGGCCGTATTCCATAGTTTATTTTCAATCAAAATTTTAGTCTCCGAAATCGTTTCGTTGGCTTTTTGCAACCTGTATTTTACGTATGCCTCTTTCTCCAACTCGGTCATAATAGCTTTCCCTCCTTCATGACATTTGAATAAAAAGGAGTTACTCGTTGACGGGTATTCCAGTCTTTTTCAGAATAGACCAACGGGCTGATCACTTCACCAATTTCAAATTCCAGGTCATACAATGGATATGTTACTTTTCGCTCGATATCACTCGTGATCTTGTCGCGGTTTAAAGTACTTCCTGCTGATTGTTCATAGCAAACGCCCCAAAATCTAAAGTGGCAAAGATACTCTTTCCGATTTAAAAGTTGAGAAGCCAAACAGTTCCGCCAGAGTCTTTGTTTTACGTTTGAAGTCACCTTAAATTGCGGGCTGACTTCTCCTTTTTCTAATGAGCTTCGCCCAATCCGACATCATCAAAGCACTTTCTACCGTAAACGACCCTGATCTAAAAAAAGACCTCATCACCTTAAATATGGTGAAGGACATCAAGGTCTCTGATAACCAGGTGAGCTTCACGGTGGTACTCACCACTCCCGCTTGCCCGTTAAAAGAAAAAATTCGCAACGACTGCGAAGAAGCTGTGGAAAAAGTGGTAGGAAAAGACGTTGAGATTGCTATTCAAATGACTTCGTCTGTCACCACCAGCCGCGACAATACTCCCCTATTGCCACAGGTGAAAAATATTATTGCCATCGCTTCAGGTAAAGGCGGTGTAGGTAAATCAACTGTTACGTCTAACCTGGCCGTGGCACTGGCAAAGTTGGGTGCCAAGGTAGGACTGATTGATGCAGATATTTCCGGTCCTTCCGTTCCGGTTATGTTCAACTGCGAACACGAGCAACCGGAAGTAAAAGTCGTGAATGGCAAAAACCTGATTGTTCCCTTAGTACAATATGGTGTGAAACTGATTTCGATCGGCTTCCTAACTCCAACAGACAGCGCGGTTGTTTGGCGCGGTCCGATGGCCAGTTCTGCCCTGAAGCAATTTATTTCTGATGCCGAATGGGGTGAACTTGATTATTTGTTGATCGATCTTCCTCCCGGAACAAGTGACATTCACCTCACCTTAGTACAGACAGTGCCGGTTACAGGTGCCATCATTGTTACTACTCCGCAAAAAGTAGCGTTGGCAGATGCAATTAAAGGTCTGGCCATGTTCAAGCAACCTCAGATCAATGTTCCGATTTTAGGCGTGGTTGAAAACATGGCTTACTTTACTCCGGAAGAGTTGCCCGACAACAAGTACTATATCTTCGGAAAAGACGGAGGCAAGAACTTATCTGAAAAGTTTGGCGTTCCGTTTCTTGGCCAGATACCGCTTGTGCAAAGTATCCGTGAAAGCGGAGATAGCGGACTGCCCGTGGTGATGAAGGAGGGTGTGATTTCGCAGGCCTTTATGGAGCTGGCGGAAACGATGGCTCGCCAGGTTGCGATAAGAAATGCTACATTTGCTCAAACACAACGCGTGGAACTGAAAGCGTAATGACGACTCAACTAAAATCAGACGAAATAATCGACCGCATAGAAGCGTCTTTGAATGGCATTCGCCCTTATTTGGAAGCGGATGGCGGCAATGTTCGCATTCTGGAGATCACCAAAGATCAGGTGCTGAAACTTGAGTTCATGGGCAACTGCGGCAACTGCCCCATGTCCACCATGACCTTTAAGGCAGGAGTTGAAGAGGCCGTTAAGCGCGCGGTACCCGAAATCAAATCCATTGAAGTTGTGAACCTGGTGCACCTGTAAGTCGCCTCACAATTTTTCCCGACTACATTTTGTCTCAAATGGTCGACACTTTTAAGGCATGAAAGCAATTATCAGTTTAACCTTACGTTACTAGATAGTATGTGCTCATGAGAAAAGTAGTTCTCCTTATCCTTATACTTTCCGGTGCTCAATCAATAGTTGCACAAGAACGTTGCGGCACAGTCTCCTATAAAAAAATGTTACAAAACTCTCACCTGCAGGAAAGTGATGAGCAATTTGAGCAGTGGTTACAAAGCAAAACATCTCCATTAAAAAGAGCGTTTGGTATTGATAAAACAAATGCCGCGCCCAGCATTATTCCGGTGGTTGTACATGTTATTCACAATGGTGAGCCAGTTGGAACAGGAACCAATGTATCTGATGCGCAAATTATTTCGCAGATCAGTGTTTTAAACAAGGACTATCAACGATTGAATTCCGATGCCAATAAAACTCCGGCAGAGTTTCTTCCGGTGGCAGGTCAATTCAATGTTCAGTTTGTATTAGCAAAACAAGATCCTGAGGGATTGGCAACGAATGGAATTGTTCGCGTGAAAGGAACACGAACAAGTTGGGCTCAATCCAATGATGCCGTGTTGAAATCCATGAGCTATTGGGATTCCAACAACTATCTTAATCTGTGGGTCACCAATCTGGTTGATCCCAACGGGCTAATTGGATACGCCAAATTTCCGGTCTCTACTATTTTATCGGATCTCAGCAATTCGCCAAACGATGCTCTGACAGACGGAGTGGTAATTCATTACACCGCCTTTGGATCGATCGATGATGGTGCTTTCAACCTGGATGCAAAGTTTAACAAAGGCAGAACGGCCACACATGAGATAGGCCACTTCTTTGGTCTGTATCACATTTGGGGCGATGACTCTGGCGCGTGCACTGGCACCGACTATGTAGACGACACACCCAATCAAGGCGACAGTTACAACGGGCAATGCCCGGTTCATCCAAAAGTATCATGTGGATCGGATGACATGTTTCAAAACTATATGGACTATACCAACGATGCCTGTATGAATATTTTTACGGCAGGCCAGGTGAGTAGAATGGTCACGGTGTTACAGAACAGCCCGAGGCGAGTCACGCTGCCAACTTCAAAGGGGGCAACAGCACCTGTGGCGGTGGCCATTGACCTGGGAATAAAATCAATACTATCGCCCGGTACAACAGCATGTCCGGGATCAAACACACCAACCATCAAAGTTCGTAACTATGGAACATCCGTTGTTACGTCAGCAAGAATTCAGGAGAAAGTAAATTCAGTGGTGATGGAAACATTGGATTTTACGCTCAACTTATCGAACCTGGCAGAGACTGACGTTTCGTTTAGTGCCCTCAATCTTTCTGCGGGAAGCAGCAATCAAATTAGTTTTGAAGTGATACAGGTGAATCTGCAAACAGATGAGAACACAAACAACAATATTCGCACACTTAGTTTCACAACACCTCAACAGGCATCCCTCCCGTTGCTCGAGATTTTCAACAGCACACCCGCTAATTGGCAAATTCAAAATCCTGATGGACTCACCACCTGGCAAAACGTGAGCGTGCCCATAGATGGCACTCCGAACAAAGCCATGTATATTAATTTACATGGCTATGAAGATGAAGGAGCAGTTGACAGATTAGTTTCTCCCGTGATGGATTTTTCTGCTTTGCAAAGTGCAAGTCTAAAATTTGATCGTGCCTATGCACAGTATCCGAGTGTAACGAGCGATATACTACGTGTACTAGTGAGCACTAATTGCGGAGCGGACCTCACACAAGCTGTAGAAATTTTTAATAAATCGGGTACTAATTTGGCGACCGCGAGCACCACTTCGAATTCATTTACACCCACTACAAAATCACAATGGGTTACCGAAAACCTTTCACTGGCGCAATTCAAAGGCAACCCGAACGTGCAACTCTTCTTTGAAGTGCAGAATGGATATGGCAACAACATCTTTCTGGATAATGTGCAAGTCTTGATTAGTGAAATTGTTGACATTGGATTGGTCAAAATCAATAACCCCTCTCCCGTTGTCTGCCTCACTGACCCTTCGCCATCGGTTACACTTCAAAATCTCGGCAGCCAAACTATCACGAGTTTCAAGGTAGCCTCCACCACCAACGGTGTGATCAATAGCCAAACATTTAGCAACGTTTCCATCATACCAGGCGATAACCTGACAGTGACACTGAATAAACTTTCTCTGTCACCAGGGGTCAATACAGTTCGATTTACATTGTCGGACCCGAACAGTTCGCCCGATGCGCGCACGGATAATGATATACTGGAATTGAAATGCGTGGTTAACTCAAATCAAAGCGGTATTCCATTGCGCGAAAAATTTGATTCGGGTCTTCCGGCATCATGGACAACAGTTAGCCAGGGGACTCAACAAAATTATGACATCACAGCCACCAACTTTGGCAGTTCAATTATCTACCCGGGCTACACCAACACTTCGGCCGGAGAGCAAGCCTGGCTGGTGAGTCCAGTGCTCGATCTTTCTCGTACTGCAAAGGCAAGCGTATTCTTTGATGTGAGCTATGGAAAAAATAGTACTGGCAATGAACGACTGCAGGTGCTGGCATCAACCGACTGCGGTGTCACCTATCCAACTTCACTGTTCGATCAAACAGGAGACTCTTTTTCATCTTTGTCATCCTCTTCCTCCTGGATTCCTTCCGACAAGAGCGGATGGAGAAATCAATTTCTATATCTCGATAACCTGGTTGGAACGGATAACGCCCGACTTGCTTTCATCACCACCAACGACCACGGCAATAACCTGTATCTCGATAACATCGAATTTTTTATTGACGACAATCCAACTCCGGTGTCCATCAACTCACTTTACAAAGTGTATCCTGCCGATAACTCCAGTTCTTCTTTTAAGGTCACGTTTAATCTTGCCGAAAAGAGCGATGCCTATCTGCAAGTATATGATGTGATGGGAAAGATTATCGTGGACAACATCTTACCTGAAACGCTTAACCAAACCTATACGGTAGATTTTACTGGACAAGCCAGCGGACTATATCTTGTTCGCGTTCAGACCAAAACAGAATTCGGCACGACCAAGATTTTTTTAACCCGATAAACGATTGTCGTTAATAACCGGAACTTAGTCGCCCGGGTCAACTTTTAGCAGATAACGATTAACCGATTACCGATTAAGGGTTATATTTGAGGTTGATAATCTCGTTTGAATGACAAAACTAAAAGTAGCCATTCTGTATGGTGGCCGTTCGGTGGAACATGGTGTGTCGATTAACTCCGCCCGCAACATTGCCGAATACATTGACAAAAATAAATTCGAATCCATTCTTATCGGCATTTCTACTTCGGGAGTCTGGCATTTGACTTCTACGGTAAGCAAAGAAATTGAAAGCGGAGAACCTCTTAGCCTGCGGCTCAATGCAAAAGATCCTGGCTTTGTCACCTCGAAAGGCACGTTTATCAAAGTAGACGTAGTGTTTCCCGTTTTGCACGGAACAGATGGTGAGGACGGAAGTATTCAGGGACTTCTTCAGGCGATGAGTTTGCCGATGGTGGGCACGGGTGTTCTCGGCTCTTCCATGTCGATGAATAAGCTGGTGGCCAAAAAAGTATTGCAGGAAGCGGGCCTGCCAGTCACAAAGTTTTTATTCTATTACTTTGAAGATCGCAATCAGATCAGTTTCGCGAAGATCAGTGCGGCACTGGGAGTTCCCTTCATGATTAAATCAGCAAGTCTGGGTTCATCCGTGGGTGTTTCCAAAGTGAAGAACGAAGCCGATCTTATAAAAGCTGTGGATGAAGCATTTAAGTATGATGATTGCCTGCTGGCCGAGGAATTTATCACAGGCAGAGAGATTGAATGCGCAGTTCTCGGCAACAATCCTGCTCAGGCATCTTTGCCAGGAGAAATCATCATCAGCAG
>JBGANU010000009.1:0-184815 GCA_044222145.1 Cyclobacteriaceae bacterium | reverse complement strand
ATTATTCTTTAATCAACTTGGCGCCAATCTAGAGAAAATCGACTCCGACCTAACAATCAAACAGAGGACTGCAAACAGCAATAACACCACTGCGACATTCTATTTTAACTCAGAGGCGGAAAGTCCCGACAGTGTATTTATAAAATTTAAAGTGACTGGACAAACTGACTCTTTAAGATTTAGCCACATTGGAAAGCAAACTTACATCAAAGGGATATATCGACAACCATTTTCAAGATAGTATACAAAACTGCCACCAACAGGAATTTGCAATTGTGAAGTTTAGTCCAGCTGTTCGATATGTTCCGAAGGGCATGTCGAACGATAGATAAAAGCAGATTTGTAATCTGCATGTAAGACCTACATATTTTCAGCCAAAACCAGCAATGCTTTTTGTACTCGATAGTTTATCGCGACAACTTCTTTAAAGAATTTTTAGCAGCTGTTCCAGGTAATGTTTGAACACGCTTTTATGGCTTTATGCACTGGAACTGAATCTCTTGGTCAGTCAGTAAAATCAAATGGTTTAGTGGGTTTCAGAAGTCCGCAAAAATCTTATCTTTAATAACACATTCAACCCTAACCCCCATACGTATGAAAAAGATTGTAGCACTGTTCGCGGTGACCGCTGTTGTTTTCGGCTGTGAGAAAAAGGCACAAGAGGTTTCAGAGCCGATAACACTTCCCTTTGAAGTTACCTACAAAGGGACAGTTGAAATCGGTAACATGAAAAATGTACAAACGGTAATGGAATGGAACAAGCGCCTGTCAGCATTGAACACCGACATTGGTGATTTGCTTGCCGACAGCGTCAGTTGGCATTTGCAAGATGGCTTTGAGTTGAACACCGTGCGCGACTCTGCTGTTGCGGTTATCAAAGGCATGGTCGGAGACATGACCAGTGTAAAAGTTATTTATACAGCTGCTGTGCCGGTCAACAATCCAACCGCTAAACATGAATGGGTTTTTTCGTGGACCGATGAAACCTATACGCATAAAGACGGAACAATAGAACATCATTTCATGCACGAGGATTACCGGCTGGAAGGTGGCAAGATCCGCGAGGTGTTTCAATATGCACGGAAAGATGCGCCTGCGAAGCCAGCTCAATAAAAATAATGCTAGTCTGTCTTTAGCTGTTGATCTAGAAATTCCCAGATCTCATTAAACGCGTATTCCATTTCTTTCGCGGTGAAGTTGCCGTGTTTCTTGCCAGGTATCTTCACCAACTCATTTGGAATACGCGCTTTATCCAGCGCTTCATGGAGTTCTGTCGATTGACTGAAGAGATGATTGTGATCTTTATCACCGTGAATACTGATAATCGGTGGTGTGTCACTTGAAATATTATTGACCGGTGACGCATTAGCATACAAGGCTTCCGGATTGCTTTCGAAGTCGCGGGTAATGATAGTGATGTAAGCCGGAGCTTTCCAATAAGCAACTGCTGTTTGAAGATCGGATACACCGTACCAATTGACAACGGCAGCAAGCTTATGAGGTTTTATGGTTGTCGTACGCTTCACGTGCGGCAAGATCATGGCCGACATCAAAGCAAGATGTCCACCGGCCGACTCACCTGACACCACGATCCGTGTCGTATCAAACTTATATTTCATTGCATTGCGAAATGTCCAGTCGACTGCATGAAGGCAATCCTGGATGCAACCGGGAAGATTGGTTTGTCCGACCAGTCGGTAATCGACATTCACAACGGCCCATCCTTTTTCAACGTAAGGAAGCACATACATCGTGCGTGATATCCGATCTCCGGATGCCCATCCGCCTCCGTGAAAATAAATGAGCGTAGGCTTGGGTTCATCCGACCGATGGACCCACGGCTCTTCGCCCAGATTCTCAGCTGGTGTATACACATCCAGCATGAGCTTTGCCCCGTCAATTTCTTTATACACAATGTTCGATTCCACCACAGTGCCTTCGATTGCTTCCAGAAGTGGCAACAACTTTGAGTTTTCTTTTTCAGATGATGGTGTTATACAAGCCCAGAGAGTTAGAATTAAAAAAATATAGTTGGCGCGAACAATCAGTTTCCCCACAGACATCAGAATTTATTTTATCCAATGCTAAATAACACGAATCACTTGCTTGTGTCTTATGATTTTTTGTGTTCGGTCAGAACTACTGATTTCAAGATTTATCTATTCAAGTGTAGACGATTCTACCATTCCCAGAACATCATCGACAAACGCTTGATAATAATTTATAGTCAGGCGTATGAAATGCGATGGATAGAAATTATGAATGAAATGACGAGTTTGGATGAGTGGATAAATGATTGGTTAACTTTTTTAATCACCTATTTTTATAAAATTAACCGTAATACCTTAAGCTAACCCTTCATGGGGTATTGTTGTGAAGCATTCTGAGTTGAACACCAAGTTAGATTTCCCGGATGAATGAAAACCTATTATCTGAATGAATTCAATTGTGCTAAGGTAGTTTCAATATCCTGCTCCGTATTGTAAACGGAGAGTCCCAATCGCGTAACGCCACCTTTCTCCAGCAAGTTTAAGATTTCAATAGCGCGGAGTGCATAGAAATGTCCGCTCCAGGCGCAAATGTTTTTGGAAGCAAGGTGAGTGCACACTTGCCTCGCTGTTTTTCCTTCCATGGTGAACGAGACCGTTGGAGCGCGATGTGCCGAACTGAAATCTTGTCCAATAATTTTAACACCCTTCATCTTTTTCAAACCTTCATAAAGTTGTATGGCGAGCTTCCGCTCATGAGCGCCAATGTGTTGATAGGCACTCACCAATCGTTCGCGTAATGCAGCTCCTTCGCCAAGGCTCGCAATAAAATCGACAGCTGCTGTTACTCCGGCAATGGCCGCATGATTGAGTGTTCCGGTTTCGATCGAGTCAGGTGCAGTTTGTCCCGCTGTGCGCAACCGATCGGTAGGTATGCGATCGAGCAAACCCGGCCGGCTATATAAAGTGCCAATGTGCGGTCCATAAAATTTATAAGCAGAGCACAATAGAAAATCACAACCAAGTTTTTGCACATCAATTGAAAAATGAGGCGCATAGTGAACTGCATCCAGCACTAACCACGCATTGTGTTTGTAAGCAAGCTCGCGTGCTTTCGCGATGTCGTTCACGGTGCCAATGGAGTTGGCCGCCATGCCAATTGCCACCACCCTGGTGTTCTCATTGATTTTAGATTCGAAGTCATCGTAGTCCAGCACACCGCTTTGTCGCAGTGCTACTTCGCGTACTTTTATTCCAAAGTCGCGAAGCATGAGCCATGGGCCGCGATTGCCTTCGTGGTCGAGTTGTGTGATGAGCACTTCGTCTCCCGGTTTTAACATTCGGGCAATGCCACGTGCCAATGCAAAATTCAACGTAGTCATGTTTTGACCGATCGAAATAGTATTTGCATTTTCTGCACCTAACAGTGCGGCAACTGAACTTCGCATCGCGGCAATGGCAACATCGGTTTCGTGCGCGGTTATGAATTCGCCATGCGAGTTGGCGTTTGAGGTTTTATAGTAGTCGGAGATAGCATTGATTACCCGATCAGGCACTTGCGTTCCACCTGGCCCGTCCAGAAAAATCATGGGCAGATTATTGGGTTTGCGTTGCAGCGATGGAAATTGAGACCGAACCGATTTAAGATCAATCATAGTTTTGATATTTGGTAAACAAGTTATAAAAATTAAACCATTGAGGGCATTTCTAAAAACCTTTCCGTCATTGCGAGCGATAGCGAAGCAATCTCCATTTCCGTGCCGCAATAAGGGGATTGCTTCGGTCGTACCTCCCTCGCAATGAACTGTGATAAAAAGCAAGTGTTATTTGATCATTTGTAATGAAAGTTTTGTATCAAATGCCATCCCTGATTTTACTAACGCGAATGCCTGCCTCAGAAGTTTGTGCGATACGCCATCAAAGCAACCTTGGCAGTCTACCATTTTTTCAAAACGTTCGTAGAGATTTCACATGCTTCATTGCATTTAATAGTTTGCAGCGCATACATAAATAATGATCGTCTTAGATCCGACATTCGCATATTAATTGGGTTGTTTACTTGCTTTACCCGATTGAAAAATACGGCGCTATTCCAGTAAAGGCACCAGGCTGTTTTTACATTCTTGGAAACGACTGAAACCACTTGTTGATAGTATTAATAACATCGCAGTTTTACCAATACCAGAATGCTGATCAGTGAGTTAAACTCTGTCAGAATAATGTTGCTTGGTAAGATCCACAATTTCTTTCAGGTGAGCGATCTGTTCTTGAATACGCGCTACCTGATCCAGAGATCGAGAAGCTTTTTTGTCAATTTGGACGTTGCTGCTATGCCTGTAATATCTAAAGGTTAGTTGCTTCTGATAATTGTTCCATAACACTTCATCTGAAGCATTTGTCGCTCAGGCTGGAGTCCACCCAACAGATTAGTGAGATGAGCAAACTGACTTATTGAATGCATCTTGCTGTCAGTTTTTGCCTGCTGTAAATTCATCTGGCAAAATTCATGATCACCAGTACGACATGGAGCGTTCATTAAGGTTGTTCCATTCATGTAGTTGATGGGCTAACCTCCATGGTCATTCACTCGCCTCCATGACCACATGTGCCAGACGAATCGGTCCATTTTTGGGTAACTTGAACTTCTACCTCATCATTACTAAATCCGACGACCACCCAGCTCGATATGTTGTAGGCATCAAAGCTGTCTTTTGAAACGTCTACGCCAACGTAATTCATCATTTTGATTATTTTTGGTTGAACAATTTGAAAAGAGAATACTTGCTACTCATATCCATGCTTAACACAGGCTCAAAGGCCTAATGAACTGTTCAGGTTTGACAAGTAAAGAGCGGGGACCAGCATTGCGAACGGTCTGGTGGACCCATGACGAATCTCGGTCTTGCTCCGCTCCTCTCTTTTTGATAATACAAAATAACCTTTGATTTTTAAATCCGCTTCAAACGTAGCATGACGTTGCTTTCGGTTTTTAGAGATGCCTTGATTGATACCTGCGCCTTCAATACGTATCTTTAGTAAATATTTTTTATGGCACTACGAAAAAGATTTTTTGCCTGGATGCTGAAGCAAGGCGATTTGTTTAATCGCAGGCTCTATGATTCTTATAAGCAGGAATTATTAAAAGGTGTGGAAGGAAAAGTGGTGGAGATTGGTCCGGGCACGGATATTAATTTCCCATATCTGCCCAAAGGTGTTGAATGGATTGGCATTGAACCCAACGAAGCCTTTCATAAAGGATTGATAGAAACAGCCGCGCGACATGGCGTTCATGCTACATTGTTGAAGGGCAGTGCTACTCATATACTGCTGCCCGATGCGAGTGCCGATGCTGTGTTGTGTACACTGGTTCTTTGCTCTGTGGATGATCCCGCGAAAGCAGTAGCCGAAATAAAACGAGTATTGAAGCCCGGTGGCAAGTTTTATTTTGTCGAGCATGTAGCGGCAACAGCGCACTCACGATTGCGCAGCGTTCAAAATTTTTCAAACGCGTTTAATAAACTGATGGCCGATGGATGCAATTGCAATCGTGAAACGTGGACAGTGATTGAGCAGGCGGGTTTTTCAAAAGTGAACTTAAATCACACACGTGTGAAAGCAGCGTTGAAACTTCATTCTCCGCACATCATCGGCTATGCCGTACGGTAGAATTTATATGGCTGGCTGAACTTCCATTCGAATGGCCCGTTAAACCCAAAGTGTTTAACTAACCCCACAGCCATGAATCTGAAATTCTGGAAGAAACGCAAAGAAGAAAAACCGAAGTCTTTTGTTCGCGAATGGTCAGATGCCATTGTGTTTGCTGTGATTGCAGCTACGCTCATTCGTTGGACCACGGTGGAAGCATTTGTGGTGCCCACACCATCCATGGAAAATACAGTGTTGGTGGGCGATTATCTTTTCGTTAGCAAATTTCATTATGGCACGCGACTTACACGCACGCCCTTGCAGGTGCCGTTGACACATCAGAAGATTTGGGGAACGGAGATACCTTCTTATTTGCCGTGGATAAAATTGCCTTACTATCGGTTTCCTGGATTTGGTGACGTGAAGAGAGAAGATGTAGTGGTTTTTAATGTTCCACCCAAAAAGTTAAGCGACAATGTGGAACATCCCATTGATTTGAAAACATATTACGTGAAGCGATGCGTGGGAATTCCTGGAGATGAGTTGAAAATCGTAAATGGAAAGTTGATCGTGAATGATCAGCCGCTGTCCAGTCCAAAAGATATGAAGTTCAGTTATTTGATTACAGCGAAAGATGAAATCAATAAACGAAACCTGGTCAATTTGAAATTGAGTTCCGATGACTATCATTTCCTCGGACGGTCGCCAGAGAATCAGGCTGTGTATCAAATGTATTTGACTGCTTCGCAAGTAGAAGAGATAAAGTCTATACCGTATATCGTATCCGTTCAGGACGACTACACACGAAATGACGTGCCCGACAACGGAATTTTTCCTTCGGCAAGAGCTGACGAATGGACGGGTAATAACTATGGCCCGATCATCATTCCGAAGGCCGGTATGGAAATCGAGATCAATGAAACAACGCTTCCGTTGTATGAAGAACTCATTCGAAAATATGAGGATAATGAAAATGTCGTGACCGATGGCAATACTCTTTCAATAGGAGGGAAGCCTGTAACGAAATATACCTTTAAGCAGGATTATTATTTTATGATGGGCGACAATCGCCACAACTCGCTTGACTCACGCTATTGGGGATTCGTTCCAGAAGATCATGTCGTAGGAAAAGCGTTGTTCATCTGGATGTCCCTCGATGGCGAAGCCGATCTGCTGCACAAGGTGAGGTGGAACCGGATATTTAATGTTATTGAATAAAGCGTTGCTAAACTTTTAACCGCAGAGGTCGCAGAGATTATTCAATAATAGATTCGTATTGCTCAGCGCACTTTGTGTACTTTCCTCAGTGCCCTTTGTGGTTAAAAATTTAAGCACAAAGACGCAGAGATTGTTCGATAACAGCATTTCGTATTCTTAGCGCCTTTGCGGTGTATTCCTTTGCGTCCTTTTCGGTAAAAAATTTAAACCGCAAAGACGCAGAGGTCGCAGAGATTAATACAAGAGGATTTGTTACCCTTCGTGTGAATTTCTTTGTGCCCTTTGTGCTGAAATTCAAACCGCGGAGATTATTCTATAACAGCATTTTGTATTCTTGGCGCACTTTGCGTTGTATTCCTTTGCGTCCTTTGCGGTAAAAAATGTTTGCTACCGAGACGCAGAGGTCGCAGAGATTAATACAAGAGGATTTGTTGCCCTTCGTGTGAATTTCTTTGTGCCCTTTGTGGTTAAAAATTCAAAAGCTTACTCCAACTCCACCACCGCTTTGATCACACCATTAGCAGGATTCAACCAACTTTCGAAGTTAGCTTTTACCTGATCGAACTGCACACGATGCGTGATGTAGGTAGTAGGATCCACTGATCCATTTTTGATAGCCGCTATTACATGGTTGAAGTCTTCGCGCGTTGCATTTCGACTGCTCATTAGTGTCGCTTCACGTTTATGAAATTCAGGATGACTGAAGCTGATCATTTCTTTTTGTAGTCCAACCAATACATAACGTCCGCCATGCGCTATGAATTGAAATGCATTGTTGATCGCCTTCAAACTTCCTGTCGCATCGATGACCACGGTTGGCATATCACCATTTGTAATTTCTTTCAATCGCTCTACGACATCTTCACTGCTTCCATTTACCGCATAATTTACTTTTAATTTTTCCCGACAAAAGGCAAGGCGACCTGCATTAATGTCGAGCGCAATTACCTGTGCACCGGCCAGCCTGGCGAATTCCATGGTGCCTAATCCGATGGGCCCAGCGCCAACTACCAAAACAAATTCACCCGGCTTTACCTCCGCTCTTCTAATCGCGTGCGCACCAATTGACAAAGGTTCGATTAACGCCAATGCATCCATGCTCAGTCCATCGCTGTGCACCAATGAATAGGAAGGTACCAAAAAATATTCTGCCATGCCACCATCAATGTGTACACCGCATACTTTTATGCTCGTGCAGCAATTAGGTTTGCCGTTTCTGCACGCCACACACGTTCCGCAGTTGAAATATGGAATGAGTGTAACGCTCTCTCCATTTTTAAAATCTGATTTGCTGTCTATGTCAACCAACTCCGCACCCAGTTCGTGGCCGAGTATTCGTGGATAATTAAAATAAGGTTGTGTTCCTTCAAAGGCATG
This sequence comes from Cyclobacteriaceae bacterium, assembly GCA_044222145.1. Lineage (GTDB taxonomy): Bacteria > Bacteroidota > Bacteroidia > Cytophagales > Cyclobacteriaceae > ELB16-189. The sequence goes on along the minus strand of JBGANU010000009.1, from coordinate 176,587 downwards.
AAGGTCGGTGCCACAAATTCCAATGCGTTTTATTTTTAGTAGTGCGTGGTCTTTGATTAAGGATGGCTTCGCAGCCTCCTCGTATTCAAAATGGCCTGGTGAAATGCAACGGAGAATTTTCATTTGGTTTGTTTTTGCAGCGAGGCGGTTAGTTCTTTGTTCTTGCTTTCAACGGCTTTCACCGCCTGTGCAATCTTCTTGTTTATTTTTTCGGTTGCTCCTTTGGTATGAATGTCAATCGTTTTTTCGATTGCCGTTTTATACCAGGCCGCCCATACATCGAGAAGGTGTTGTTCATCTGAAACACGAGCACCTTTTGAAATTGATTCTTTGCTTAACTCAAATTCAGTGATGAACCGGTCAATGGCGTTGGCTTGCAATTCATCAATAACCGAAATAGTCGTTGCTTCATCAGCCGAGGCAAATGTGTAAGCAGTGGCCAACGCGCTGATGCCAACATTTCTCATCTCGTCAGCCGATACCATTTCTAAACGATCGGCATCAGTGTGATAAAACACATCGGTGAAGTGCCACATTAATAGTCCCGGGATCTTTGCCTGAAGAAACGGAGTATGATCACTACCGCCTTCAAATGGATTGGTATTCACTACCCAACCATTTTCAGTTGACTGTTGCTTGCATCGATTCAATAAAAAATCATTAAAGTAATGTGGAAACATATCCGTCTCTTTTAGAACAGATCCACCCCATTCGGAATGTTTTTCTTTTCCTCTCGTCCAGATGGCGGAAGGATCAGGCATTTTCTCGATTAAAAAACTACCACCTGTTTTCTTTACATCTTCACCTACCATGTCTAAACTTAATCCCCATTTGATTCCTTTTGCGCGAATGTCATCGTCTTTGATGTATCGGCCGGTAGAAATGATTTCATCGCCCCACAAGAAGGTAATGGTGCGCTGCGGTGAAAATTTCTTTTGCTGAATTAATTCTGCCGTCACACGTGCCATCTCTGCCAAGGTTCCCACGCCAGTGGCATTGTCATTGGCTCCTGGCTCCTGCACGTGAGCGCTGAAGACAAAGCGTTCATCGGGAAGAGAAGCACCACGCGCATTGGCTACGATAGTGAGTTCTTCTGATCGATAAATCTTGGAAGATATTTTAACGGTAGCTTTAACAGTTCCTTTCGCCAATGCGGATTTAATTTTTTCTTTCGCGTTGTACGACAACACAACACCCCACTTCTGATTCAATGAATCCTGATAAGGTATTCCCTGAAACTGAATTGAATGAATGTATTTCTCCGGTTGTGTGTATTCGGGCATGGAATAAGCCAATACACCCACAGCACCTTCTTTCATAGCGTTGCTGTAAAGAGAATGCACGCCTGATTCAGCGAAAACAATTTTACCTTTCACATCTTTGCCGGCAAAGTCTTCTTTCTTGCCTTTCCCGACAAAAACAATTTCAGCCGTCACGCCATCAGCGGGTGTACTTGCCGAATTGATCGCGATCATATTTCGATTGGTGGCGAACTCGAGCAAAGGTTTACTTTCTCCTGCGAGCGTTACGGTTGCCGAAACAGGTTCCCACGTGGGTCGATTCATTTTTCTTTTTTCAATGCGATAGGTGAGAGGTCCGTCTGCTTCTCCGGTAGTTTCTTTTTTATAACCTGCCGCCTGCAGTGTCTTCTCCACGTTGGCTATGCTTTCATTGAAGCCGGTGTTACCCGCAATGCGCCAGCGCTGTTCTACAAAGGCAACGGTTTGATAAGCGTTGTCGCCTTTGAAGGAAGATCTCAGCAATGAATAGTAATTGTCGATTGCAGTGGTTGTGTTCTGCGCAGAAAGCGTAACAGAACAAAGAATCAATACAAGTAAGGTCAACGTCTTAAAAAAACGAGTATTCATATGTCTATTATTAAAAACAAGTCTGGCGAAATTATAGATAATCCTGGTGGGTAACGGAATTTTCGGGCATAAAAAAACTCTGCGGTTGGCAGAGTCTTTCGTATGTTGGTCAATCATCTTTTACTGAATCAATTTCACATCAACGGCATTGGGTCCTTTGTGTCCCATTTCTACCCGGAAGCTCACTTTGTTATTTTCCTTGATAGAATCAATCAATCCATTCAGGTGCACGAAAATACTTTCCTGCGTATCGGAGTCTTTAATGAACCCATAACCTTTGGAGTCATTAAAGAAGGTAACGGTTCCTTTTCGATTAGGGTCGGGTGCAGCTTCCACTCTGTTTTTTGGCACACCAATTACAATATCTTCTTCACGTATGGCTACTCGTTTGCTGGGATCGGGAGGAGTGGAAGTAAAATTTCCGTTCTCGTCCATGTACATGATCATGTCTTCGAAGCTCTTGGAGCCTTTGGAATTGGCTTTCCTTTCTTCCTTCTTTTGTTCTTTCTCGATTTTCTTCTTCCGCTTTTTGTCTTCTTTTTCCTTCTTACTCCACGTTTCTTGTGATTTAGCCATAGGTTACTTTTTGCTTGGTTAGTTTTTTTTGCGAGTTGTAAAGCTACAACAATTTTTGGCCGTATCAGAAACTGATGAATATCTTGGTCAGACGTACAAAAAACGGAGATTATTCACGGATTTCTCCACCCCAAAACACAAATGAGCTGTGGCTTGCTTGGTGAGGTCCACGCGCTGAATCAACGCCTGATAAATATTCTTTGCGTTCTATTAAAGTGGTGTCGGCTGACAAGATTTTCAGTATCACGTTAACTTTCCGTTAACATAAAGCTTCTTTTTTTTGAGGAGCGTAAATCGCTTATTTTGGGGTTCCATTTTATTGTTTTTTGTATTGAGATCACTTTTACTCCTCCTCATTTTACTGCCGTGCCTGTTGCTTGCCCAAAACAAGCCCGGTACAGAATTGCACATCAAAAAAGCCAAAGGCAAAATAGTGCTGGATGGTATACTGGACGAAGCAGACTGGCAGGAAGCCAATGCAGCCAAAGACTGGTATCTCAATTATCCAGTTGATACTGCACTTGCTCCCTATCAGACGGAGGCGCGTGTGACATTCGATGATCATTTCTTTTATATGTCTTATCTCGTTTATGATAACGAGACACCTGATCTAATTAACTCGTTGCGAAGAGACTTTGACTACGATCGAAATGACAATGTGGGTGTTAGTTTGAGCCCGTATAATGATCGCATCAATGGTTTTTTCTTTGTGATTACACCCAAAGGTGTGCAAATGGAGGGGACGGTTTCAGGTGCTGGCACCAGCGATGACTCATATAATATCTATTGGGACAATAAATGGTATTCTAAAGTTGTACGCTATAAAGACAAGTGGATTGCGGAACTGGCGATTCCATTCAAGAGCTTTCGATATAAGAGTGGACTGAAGGAGTGGAACATTGCGTTCGATCGGTTAGATAAGAAAAGAAATTTTAAATCCTCCTGGATACACACACCTATTCAATATGTCTCCGGTTCATTTGCCTATTCGGGCCAATTGGTTTGGGACGATCCGATACCGCCTGCGCATACCAACATTTCCTTCATTCCGTTTATCGCTGGCCGGTCGGCAGCCGATCATGAATCCGATCCTAAAACAACTTCATCTGAATTACAAACCGGATTTGATGCTAAAGTAGGAGTGACGCCATCCCTGAATCTTGATTTGACGGTCAACCCGGATTTCTCGCAGGTGGAAGTCGATCAGCAGGTAATCAACCTCACGCGATTTGAATTCAGATTTCCGGAGCGAAGACAATTCTTTTTAGAAAACAGCGATCTGTTTGCCAATGCAGGCTTTCCGGAGTCGCGCGCATTTTTCTCCAGACGGATTGGACTGGTAAAAGATTCAAGTGGATTGTATAAAAGAATTCCCATTGCTTTCGGAGCCCGCCTCAGCGGATCCATCAATAAAAAATGGAGGATGAGTGCTATGAACATGCAAACGAAAGAGAAGTTGTCAATTGGTTTGCCTGCGCAAAACTATACCGTGGCAACGCTGCAACGAAATTTCTGGCACCAATCCAATGTTTCAGTCACGTACGTGGATAAAGAAACGTTGGGTGTGAATCAGGGCGATTCCTCTAAATATTTTCACGACAGCATTTTCAAACCGTTTACTTCCGGCAATCAAACGTTTTTAAAACGCAACACCTACAACCGCGTGTTGGATGCGGATGTGGAGATGCTGAGCAGAGACAATAAATGGTATAACAGTTCTTTCGTGGCCCGCTCGTTTGATGATTTCAACCGGACGCAGAATTTTTCGGGAGGTGCATTCTTTCAGTACTCTGTGCGGCATGTCAACGTTAACCTCGGCCATTCTTTTGTGGGAAAGAATTATAATGCCGAAGCCGGTTATGTTCCCAGTCATGGTGTATATCCTGGTCAGTTAAATTATTTCAGTAATGTTGGTTTTAAGTTCTATCCAAAAAATTCTCCCATCGTGGTGATGGGCCCGCAGTTTGCCGCCAATCAGACGTACATACCGGGCGGTATTCAAACGGACCGCAATTACTCGGTGAGCTATGGTTTTAATTTCATCAATACAGCAGTATTGTCGCTGGCGTACAATTATGTTTTTCAGCGCATGACCAGTGATTTTAATCCGATCGATCCGACTAAGTATGTCAACTTCAAAGAAGGGGAAATGTATCAGTGGCAGAATTTCTCGGCTACGTTTCAAAGCAACACCCGCAGATTAGTGAACTTCACGGGACAAAGTACCTACGGTGGATTTTATAATGGATCCAATCTGAATGTCAACGGACAGATCAACGTGCGGTATCAACCGTATGGAAATGTTTCGTTGCGTTTTGATTACAATGACCTGAAACTTTCCGAGCAATATGGACGCGAGAAGTTGTTTCTCGTTGGTCCACGCGTGGACTTGACCTTTACCGACAAAATATTCTTAACGACTTACTATCAGTATAATAAATTGCTTGACAACATGAATCTGAACGTCCGGTTCCAGTGGCGATATAAGCCTGCCTCTGATTTCTTTATCGTGTATACAGAAAACTATTTACCGGCAAACTTCGCCAGCAAGAACAGAGCGTTGGTGTTCAAGTTCACGTACTGGTTTAATTTGTAAATCACCTTCGTGAAAGCTTCGTGCTCTCTGTGACTTTGTGGTTTATTTTTTTTGTGAATCACAGAATACATCACTTAATTTCCTTAATCGCAATGTTCCTGAAGCGATGGGCAGCATTAGGTCGCCAGGCCCCGGGCATATTAAAACCACCGGGCATTGCGGAGTAGGTGGCCGACCAATGCGATTGCAATCCGATCATTCCTTCGCTAGCGCCAGCGGTAAAATCATTTTTCGGCTCTGTCACATCCCACATCTGCACATCGTTAATCCAAAGTGTGAGATGAGGAACGTCACCGGTCATGCGCACACGAAATGAATTCCAATCGTTGGCTTTCCAAACGCTTTGCATTTTTTCTGCTTTCGCAGATTGGCTGATGGACAATCGCTCACCAAACAAATCTCCTGTTGCACCTGGAATTTCTAACTCAATCTGATATGCCTGACCACTTTCCGTAGAGCGTAAAAATATTCCACCATTGCAAAACGAATCGATCTTTACTTCCACATACAATTCAAAGTTCTTATATTTTTTATCGGTAAGTAATACACCACCTTGCCCGAATGGATTTTGTTTGAGTGTAATAGTGCCATCCTCGACATGAAAATTTCCGGTTGTTCCCTGATGAGACGTGCGACTGGTATGCCAGCCTTTTAAATTCTTTCCATTAAATAAAGAGGTGAAGCCAGACGGAATTTGCTGAGCCTGCAATTGAATGATTGAAGTTGTAAGAGCAAGCAAGAGTATGTAAGACTGATTCATCGTTTTATTCTTTTAATTCAACCACCACCCGAAAGCCAACATCCCATCCGTTGCCTGGTCCGCCTGCATGCGTAAAGTAGGTCGCGTTCTTCACGTCACCGGAGATAGAAGCGCCCTTCAACACGTGTTGCTGTCCTTTTTTTGTTGGAACAGGATCGGCAAAGATTTTTTCATTGTAATAATCCTGCACCCATTCCCAAACATTGCCGAGCATGTCATAAAATCCCCATGCATTTGGTTTCTTTAGTCCAACCGCTTGCGTGGTGGTTTTTTCAAGTTGTGCGCAAGCTTGTATGTCCGGCCAGGCGATGTCACCTGTTGCTCCTGCACGCGCAGCATACTCCCATTCAAACTCCGTGGGCAACCGATAGGTTTTATCCGGATCAAGTTTATTTAATTTCTTCAAGAACGATTGAACATCTTTCCAGGTCACGTTGTCCACCGGATGATGATCAGCATCTTCTACTTTTCCTTCCTGAAAGATGGATGGATTGTAGCCCATTACTTTTTTCCATTGTTCTTGTGTCACTTCATATTTACCAATAAAGAAAGGCTTGTCGATTGTGACATTAAAACCAGGTCGTGAATCACGCAGTGCCAGCTCTTCTGCTAATTTAAATTCCGCAGTATTGTACTCGCGATGATTGTCAGGCACCCACATGATCAGTGATTCTTTTGTACGAGCAGCTTTTACGGTGTCAGAAGGTTTGTGATAAGGAGGATTGAACTTTCCAACGATCATGCTGCCGGGTGCTACGCGAATAAATTCCATACCCAGTTTATTTGTGTAACGATCGGATTGCGCAAATGAATTTGTTACAGCCAACGCCAAAAAGATCTGTAAGCCAATAATTTTTAAGCAGACTTTATTCATGTTGAAATTCTATCTCAGCTAATGGGAAAAGAGAATCTTCTGGTCTCACCTGATCATTTTTAAATACAAAGTAAACGGAATGATAGCCGTTCGTTTTTTTAATTTCAGCTTTTGATGGGATCGTAAAATAATTTTTATTCACACCGGGCGCGAAAAAATCTTTCAGCACGAGTGGTGGAAATTTCTTCACATCCACTTTCTTAGCTTCTTCCTCGCTTACGCCACCAAATGCTCCGCGATATTTTGTATTGAACTGTTGCGGAACCATTTCGGTCTCACCAATTAATTCACCTGTTGGTGAGTCGAGGCGTATCTCAATCTTTCCACCTTTATAAATGTCATACAAATGCCAATTGGGTATAATGGAAATAGTTTGAATATCTGTCAGGTCAAGGTCTTTGAATGCAAGATGAGAGTTCGGTCGGGCGGTTAAGAAAGTGTATTCATCTAACTGATCGCGTATTGTTCCTTGTTGAATGTCGGCATTGACCGGAATGAGTATGGGGCTATGCAAGATAATGACCTGCTCAGTTGATAGTCGTGGTATTTCTCCTGCGCCCTGGTCTGTGTAGGCTCCTCGGAAAATATAAGTTCCTCTTCCATTATCTTCTTTTGGAGACGCAGTTACATACGTGCCTTTGGTCGGCAAGGTCTTTTTATCCTGGAGTGAGAGAATATACTGCGCGATTGTCTTTGCATCATTCGATGTAATGGAAGGATGCGCGGGCATGGCGATTTCACCTCCCCACACTCCAGAGCCGCCATTTCGGATTTTAGCGGACAATCGCTCAATGGCACTACGGTCTGTTTTGTACTTCTCGTATATACTGGTGAAAGATGGCCCTACACCAATACCGCTTAGACTATGACACGTTGAACAATCGCTCTTACTGATCATCAATAGTGCAATCGCATGTCGCGAATTGGCGTCTATGTTTGCATGATTCATTGTCACGTCAACGTAATCAAAACCTTCGGAGACATAATCAATGCTCACCGCCACCTGATCCGGTAAGATTTTATGATCGCTTAAACTTCCGTCTTCTTTATCGCTGACCAGCACTTCATATTGTACTTTGTTATTCTCAAAGTAAAAATATTGATTACCACTCAACGTGAGTGAAACACCAGGCGGCTCGTTTCCCGAAATGATTTTTACTGAATTGCTGTTTGACAAACCTTTTGAATCCGTCACAGTGAGTGTTGCCGTATAAATTCCTGCTTTGTCGAACGTCACTTCGGCTGATGCTTGATGAACAGTTTTTAGAATTCCATTTTTATCGTTCACAATTTTCCATTCGTAAGAAACCGTATCACCATCGTAGTCTATTGTGCCTGTTGACGTCAGCTTCACAACAAATGGGACTGCGCCACCACGTTTGTCGCTTTGTACGTTTACTACCGGTTTTCGATTGCCTTCGTTGTATTCAATGCGAACGAGTTTAGCTTCCGAGGCGGAGTTACTGGTGCTTCCTCCATATTCCAACACATATAAATCTCCGTCTGGTCCGAACTTGATATCAATCGGTTGGCGCGGATGATAATCCGGTAAAAATTTTTCCATCGACTGATAATTTCCGCTCTCATCTATTGTGATGGCCATGATCCAGAAGCGTGATAAATCAGCCGCCAGCCACTTGCCTTCATAGTAATCAGGAAAAGACCGCTTCGCATTTTTAAAATCATCGCGATGATAAATAGGTCCACCGATCGCACAACGAGAACTCGATCCAACCAATGGATATTTTTCAGAAGGTCCATACGGATAAGCGATGAAGGCAGGCTGTGCTGCTGGCAATTCGTTAATGCCGGTATTGTTCACCGAATTGTTGATGGGTTTGTCTGCATTTTGTTTTTCACCAGGTTTGTTAGCGGCATAGTCATACATCGGGTAGGCCTGGTTCTCGCCAATGAAGTAAGGCCAACCAAAGAAGCCCGGTTGTTTCGCCTGATTAAATTCATCATAACCCATCGGTCCGTTTTCAGTATCGCGGTCAGCGTCCGGACCGATTTCGCCCCAATACACAAAACCTGTTTTGCTGTCGATCGAAACGCGCCACGGATTTCGATTGCCCATCGTATAAATTTCCGGTCGTGTCTTTGGTGTTCCTTTCGGGAATAGATTTCCTTCGGGGATGGAATAGGTGCCATCGGGTTCAGGATGAATGCGAAGAATTTTCCCGCGCAAGTCATTGCTGTTGGCCGCACCCCGTTGATCATCCCATTTGCTTCGGCCGGGTCGTTGGTCTGTTTGCGAGTAATACGAGTTGGCGGTGTTGTTGCCGATCGTAATCAATAAGTTTCCGCTTTTATCCCACGTCATGCCGCCACCGGTGTGACTTGTCTCTTCTCGATCGCAGGGAATCTCAAATAAAATCTTTTCGGAGTTGGCGATTAACGAATCGTTCACCAGTTCCCAACGCGTCATTTTAAATTTGCTTTCGGTGGGATGGGAGTAGTATAAATAAATCCAATGGTTGGAATTGAAGTTTGGGTCCATCGTAAAGCCCACCAATCCTTGCTCGTTGTGTGGAAACACCGGAATCGTGGCAATCAGTTTTACTTTTCCATCGGTGGGATCAAATTTTTTAAATCCGCCTTTACGCTCTATAATATAGACTGATTCATTGGGCATTACCTGAAATACCATGGGTTCGTCCAAGGAACCTTCAGGCGTGATACTTACGGGAGTGAATCGATTTTCCTCTGGTTTTACTGGTTTAGACTTTTCTGTAGGAGCGCCACACGAAAAAATCAACGTGACAAGCGAGATAAACAAAAATGGATGGACATTCCTCATGATAAAAGATCTACGATCAGGCCGGTAAAAAAATACTGAGAAGTCCAACAAGATGAAAACAAATCCATACGCAATAAAACGCGTACATCAATTGGTGATCCAGGAACATTCGGGAATGACCTTTTCCCTTGTCAATCAGCCTGGCAATAAGCGCGTCATCAATTTTAATGTCGGATGAAGGGCCAGATTGCTTTTGTTGATCGCGACCAAATTTCTGATACACTTTAAAGTCAGTCAATACCCGCTCTTCTTTTGGAAGTAATTGTTCCTGCTGAATGATTTGGTTGTGATAGTAGTCCACATCCTGTGCACGGGAGGCGATGAGTGCTTTCATTCTCCATGATACGATAATGCTAACAGTGCTAATCGTTAGCAAACAAAAATACGTCAGCCATTGAAAAAGTTGTTGCTCCAGCGAAAGGATAAAGACAGCCACGATTGCTCCCGTTACCGTAAATGCCGACTGAACGATCAGATTAAAATTCCGATAGGATTGTAATAAGTTATCCTGATAGCTCGCACCCTTCCAAAGCGCAGAAAGTTTATTCATTGCGTCTCTACTTTTTTATAATGCTAATGGCGCAGCCGCCACCCTTTCCCAATTTGATGGACAACTTTGTTTTCTTATTAACTACTTTCTTGTCAATGGCATACACCTCTGAGTTTGTATCGCAATCGGATTGATCGGTGTCGCGATAGATCGTGGCTTCATAACTTGCGCCAGCATCCAGAAAATCCAACGAAAGTGAAAGTGTGCGACTCTGCTCGTCTGTGATGGCGCCTACGAACCAATTATCTTTTCCTTTTTCTTTTCGCGCGATGGTGACGTAGTCGCCAGGTTCAGCTTCCAGCACTTTCGTATCGTCCCAATCGACCGGAACATCTACAATAAATTGAAATGCATCTAAGTGCTCATTGTAATTCTCCGGCAAGTCAGCCGCCATCTGCAGCGGACTATACATGGTGATGTAAAGGGCGAGCTGTTTTGCCAACGTTGAACGAACTCTTTGTTTGCGCACTGGATCAAATTGATTGAGCTGGTGATGAAAAACTCCTGGCGTGAAATCCATCGGTCCTCCCATCAATCGCGTAAAGGGTAAAATGGTGGTGTGCTCCGGCAACATTCCCAAAGAAGAAGATACATTGTTAAACTCACCACCGCGTGCTGCCTCGTTGGCCATCCAGTTGGGATATGTTCTGTGCAGTCCCGTTGGGTGGACAGGCTCGTGCGCATCCAGCATGATTTTATATTTCGCAGTTTTCTCCGCCACACGTGTGTAATGCTTTACCATCCATTGTCCGTCATGATGTTCTCCCCGCGGTATGATCTTGCCCACGTAGCCTGTCTTCACGGTATTCATCTTATATTTTTTCATCACCTGATAGGCCGTGTCCAGCCAGCGGTCGTAGTTCGTGGCCGACCCCGATGTCTCGTGATGCATAATGATCTTCACGCCTTTTTGGGCAGCGTAATCGCTCAGGTGTTTAATATCGTAGTCTGGATAGGGTGTAACAAAATCAAATACATCTTCTTTCCAGTTTCCAAACCAGTCTTCCCAACCTACATTCCAACCTTCCACTAACACACCATCAAATTTATACTTCGATGCGAAGTCGATGTATTTCTTTACATTTTCAGTGTTTGCTCCATGGTGGCCACCTTGCATCTGCCACGCGGCTTTGCCAATGTGCATTTCCCACCACATGCCCACAAACTTTTGCGGCTTGATCCAGCTCACATCGCTGATGGAAGTGGGTTCATTTAAATTGAGAATCAATTTCGAAGAAAGAATTTCTGTTGCCTTGTCACTTACCACAATCGTGCGCCACGGAGTTTTGGCAGGTGTCTCCAGATACGCTTTGTTTCCCACTGCATCGGGCACGAGGTGCGATTGAAACGTCAGTGCCTTTTTGTCCAACACTAAATCCATAGCCGGATAATTTAATAAAGCAGCTTCGTGAATGTTGATATACAAACCTGTGCCTTTCATCATCAGCGGAGTTTGAACGGCATTTGCGCCAATCACCGCTTTCACAGCAATATCTTTTTCTGAATTGGAGGCAGCCAACGCATCGATGGCTGTTAAAGTTGACGTGTTGTAGGCGTATTCGTTGGTATCATAGTCTCCGGGAATCCAGAAGGCCGTATGATCTCCAGCCATGGCAAATTGTGTGAGCTCATCATCTACAACGAAATGATGAATGGCCGGTTGCTGCGGAAACTCATATCGAAACCCAACGCCATCATCAAATACGCGAAAGATCACACTCATCAAAACAGATGCTGACTTGTCTTTGAGATTAACCTTTAGTTCTGAATAGTGGTTGCGAATTGTTTTCACTTCGCCCCACACCGGATTCCACGTGTTGTCTACTACCGATGAATCAATGGAGACGATGTCGAACCGTGTGAGCGACAATTTTGGTTTGCTGAACACAAAGCCGAGCGAAGAAGGTTGAATAACGGCCTTTCCTTTGAAAGTAAACTTGTAACGTAATTGGCCATCATTATCAAGGCCCACGCCAAGGCGAATTGATTTATTGGGCGAGCTGATGGCAACTTGCTTTTGCGCGAGCAGATGACCTGCACTTACAAGTAAGAGCAGCGTGATCAAACTGGTTTTGAAATTCATACGGGGAGAGGAAGGTATTGGTGATGAAGGTATCCTGTTTCCATCAGTTGACCAAATTTTTAGATTAAAAAACCATCAATCACATGATTCAAAAAAAAGAGGCTGATCGATGTCAGCCTCTCTTGTCGTTACCTTTAGCGCAAGACTATTTCTCCCACTTCCAGTCGCCTGCGATGATTAGCGGCTCTTTCAGATTACTGTCGATCATGAATTGTTTCGTGGTTTCACTGTCCATTTTTTCGGCAGGTAATTTATCGGCATTGGCTACACCGTAGAAGATCATCGTGCCAAAACGAGCAGTGTTAATCATGTGTTGTTCATTCACCAGTTTAAAGTCATCGCAGTCGGAGTGGTAACATCCGTAGATGGAGCGATCGAGGTTGCTCACCACACTCATCACCGGCACGCCTTCCAGCATGAACGGTTGATGATCGCTGTGCAAGCCCGATCTCTTATCGAATTTATTCGTGAAGATGGTATCGATTTTTTGAATGTCGGCACCGAGCGATTTGAAGAACGTAGTGTCATTGAGTTTTCCACCCGCATTGATGCCGATCGGGTTTCCACTCATGTCCAGGTTCATCATGTATTTGATCGAGTTGATGGAACCATCTTTCACCGCTTGCTCTGTCATGTAACGCGATCCGAGCAGACCTTCTTCTTCGCCCATGAACATCACGAATTGCACGGTGCGCTTCGGTTGAAGTTTATTAGCCTTGAACGCACGCGCGATGTCGAGCACCGAGAAGGAACCGATTCCATTGTCGATCGCGCCTGTAGCCAGGTCCCATGAATCCAAATGACCACCGATGATCAACTTCTCATCCGGAAGTGTTGATCCTTTAATCGTAGCAATCACATTGCGTGCTTTGATGGGCTCGCTGTGGTTGGTCATGGTAATGTGTGCCTGCACTTTTTTCGTTTTCAATTTTTCTTTCAGCGCCATGCCATTTTCTTTTCCAATGCAAACAGCAGGGATGGAAATTAATTCTCCGGTAACAGATGCTGTTCCGGTCAATAGCACACCGCTATCCACCTGATTCAGAATGATCAAACCTTTCGCTCCATATTTAATGGCGATAGCCGTCTTTTCACTGCGGTGCAGATTATGTAGACCTTCTTCACTGCCTGGAAGAATGCCGATATATATTAATGCAATTTTATCTTTTGCCGCTGTTGGTTTGGCTTCGTAATCTTTTTCAAGACCATTACCCATATCCACCACTTCACCCGAAACATCGGCCGCTACTGGTGAGTGAGCGAGTGTAACCGCGGGAACTAATGCACCATCAATCTCCACTTTGACTTCACCGCGTGACCATGACGTGACTACAAACTCCTGATACGCCACATCTTCAAAACCATATTCTTTGAATTTGTTGTAGGTATATTCTTCAGCCTTGTGACCATTTTCCGACCCCGTAAGGCGATGGCCAATGGTGGACGTTGCTTCTTTCAACGTGGCATATGCTTTTGAATTTTGAAGTACTTCAGCGTTGATGCGCGCAAAGGTTTCCTGGCGGGTTTCTGTTTTGCACGAAGCCAGAAAGCCAATCGCTGCAAAGAGAACGATCAGATGGACGAATGTTTTTCTCATGTATAGGTATAAATTTTTGACAAAGGTATCCACTATTGGAATGGATACCATCTAAAATTATATAAAAGGTTACGTTTGCCGGTCGCTACTTTTCTTTTTTCAGAATGTAGAAGCCATAGGTTTGATCGATCCTCAATTCCGTCATGGAATCTCCTGTGCCACTGAAGAGGTAGGTGGCGCCATTGTTTTCCCACGAATTGTCTTTGATGTAGTGGAGTGCCTTCGCCTTTCCTTCCTTGGGTTGAATAACGAGTCCCGAATCGGTTTTGGCAATTGTGACCGTCAGGTCCTCACCTCTGCCGCGACCTTTGTAAGTGCCTGTGTATTTTGCAATATCTCCTGTGAAGTAATGCGGTTCAACTGTTGGCTTTCCAAAAATAAATTGGGTGATCTCATCGGCTACTTTGGCCGGACTAACCGGACCAGTTGAGTTGATCAGCACAACAATTTTTAAATCTTCTTTTGGGAAGTATCTGTTCTCGGAAAGAAATCCATTGATGCCGCCACCGTGTTCGATCATGGTGTGACCGTATTTATCCGTAACGGTTATTCCCTTCGCGTAATGCGTAACCGTTCCATCGATGAGACTGACTGGCGTGATGAACTCTTCGTAGGTTTTATCATTCAGGATTTTTCCGTGATGCAATGCATCGTCCCATTTTACGAGATCTTCCACGGTGGAGCACAACGAACCGGCAGCGTATGGCCAGGTGTGATCGAGGTAGCCTGCTCGTTGCAATCCTTTGTCGCCTGTGTCGTAGCCATGTGCACGGTTTTCAATCACTTTATTTTCGCTGCAATAATAAGAGTTGGTCATGCCGGCCTTTTCGAAAAGATTTTTGGCCACGTATTCTTCATAAGAAAGTCCGGATATTTTTTCGATGATCAAACCCAGCATGAAAAAGCCGGTGTTGTTATAAATCAATGCTTCGCCAGGTTCAAAGTCAAACTTTTCTTTTTCAACGATCTTCAATAAAGTGTCGCGCTTGTATTTGTGAACGCTCACGCTTTCGAACATGGGCAACTCGGTATACCCTTTAATACCCGAAGTATGGCTGAGCAGTTGCCGCACCGTTACTTTTTTACCGTGCGTGTTGAACGTGATGTATTTGGAAATATCATCTTCCAACGAAAGTTTGCCTTGTTCTACCAGCTGCATGATGGCGGCCGCGGTAAATTGTTTGGTTACCGAGCCGATTTCAAAAGAAGCGTCAACCGGAAGTTTGACTTTGAATTCCAAATCGGCATAGCCATAACTTTTTAGCAGAAGCTTTTCATTTCCTTTCACCACTGCTACGGCTACACCCGCAGCTTTCGTGCTATCCAAATAGGTGTGCATTAAACTATCTACCCGTGCTTCGAGACTGGAAGTTGAAGCCGGTTGCTGTTGTTGTTCAGTCTTTGAACAAGCAACTATCAGTAATGCACTGAGGAGCAGGAGTGTGGTTGATTTCATTGAGTATTGATTTTATTTAAGTGAAAAGTCAATTTGAGGTTATAACCATTTTTCATAAAGCAGCTTAGCGACCTTATGAGACTTTATTCTTCCGGCTTTTATATCATGCAATCCTTTTTCAATTGCGCTCTTTTCTTCGCCAGCAACTTCATTCCACCAATCCGATTTTTTCGGATTTGCTTTTAGTAGTCGTGATTCTTTCATGAATTGACGATTTGCCAAATTTTCACAACTTCTTAATTACCTTTTTCAACACGCGTGCCGCGTTTCCACCAGTCACTTTCAATACATCTTCTGCCGACAAACCTTTTGCCTGAAGTGCTTCGGCCCACGTTGCCACTTGTGTGTAGCTCGACAACACAGGTCTGAAGTTACTGTCCATGTCTGTGCCCAGGCCCACGTGATCAACACCGGCAACATCAATCATCCGCATGGTGTTGTCCACAAACTCGTCAAAACTTTTGTTGAAACCGGAAGGCCACATGCCAATGACACCTCCCGTTTGCGCGACTACCTTCGCATGCTCTTTTGAAATAGCTCTTTTGGCGATGGGCCGATCGGCTTCCATTTCCAAAACAGAATGTGAAAGTATGATCGGAGCATCTGTTGTATCGGCAATGGCTTTGGTGGTGGGATACGATGCATGTGCAGCATCGATCACCATTCCCAGTTTATTCATTTTGCGCACCACATTTTTTCCGAACGATGAAAGTCCGTTGAACATGGCATTCTCTGTTTGCAAATCGCCAAGATCGTTAGGCGCATAGTGCACCAGTTGAATGGAGCGCACGCCATCTTTATGTACCTGATCCAAACGGTCAACACTGCCTTCCAGCAAGTCGCCTCCTTCCACGGCAAGGAAGGCTGCTACTCCCGCATGTTTTCCATTAAGATCACCAGCTTGCGTGGCGTGAAAAATAGAGTTGGCTTTAAACACTTCTTTTATTTGAGCCAGCTGTCGGTTGTATTCTGCCCAGCCTTCGCCTGGTTTATAAGCTCGTGTTACGGTGATGCCCGTTGCTCCAACCTGAAGTAATAACGTATCGGCTACCAAAGAAAAAAATGCACCGGCCATCTGACTGGAGTTCATCTCGTTCACGGTTTTGAGAATGCCGTTGTCATTTTCAAAGCCCGGTGTGCCGCGTGCATAAAATCTTCCGGGATGCGCGTGAAAATCAAATGCACGATAGTTGACCGCAGGGCGCGTTAAATTTTCAAAATCTCTGAACGACATAAGAGAAGCGCCAACGGCAGTGGCCAGCGTGTTTCGAAGAAATTGTTTCCGGGTGTACATGGTGATTGTTTTAATTATGAGTAACGGTAATTCCGTCAAGTACTAAGCTAAGACTTTCGCGTTTGCCGAAGAAAAATTTCTGGTTATTCCGCCAGATATTTCAGTGCGTCTTCCATCGTTTCAAAGCTCAGCAGTTGTTTTTTAGCGGTGAAGAGGTTGAACCCTTTTAAGATCGTCTTCTGCACCAGCGATAAGCCAACGGCTGCTTGCTTCACGATCAGGTGAGAAATCTCAGTATTTATTTTTTCCGCGTGACGAACAAAATTTGGAGTGGTGAAATTTCTTTCGTTCATCACGTTCAGTAGCAAGGTGGGTTTGTTTTCGGATTCGATGAGTGCCTTTGCCTCCATCAACAGCTCAATCATCTCCGCTTCTTTGCCATTAGAGTAGTCGATGACTATGATTGTCTTGCCTGCATAGGTTGTTTTGCTGACTCCGGGCATTTAGTAAAGTTATTAATTCGATTTAGCTTTTGGGAGGAGTTTTGTTCGATGGTGGTTTGGATTTGATTTCATTTAAGTAACACCCTCAACTGTGATAATATTTCACTGTCGATAAATGCTTGCCATTGTTTACTTCAAATGATCTTTAATCCATTTACTAATTTGGTCAAACTTCAATTCACCCCTAGCTGCTTTTATAACAAAGTCAAACTTTTCATCTTGATTCGTTATGATGTCGAACCCATTTTCCAAAAGGATTAATCTCATGAGAACGTAAGCTGTTCTTTTATTCCCATCAACAAATGGATGATTGGAAATGATACTCTCAAAAATAGCTGCTGCCTTCGCTACAGGATTTGGATAAAGATCTTTGCCGTCAAATGTTTGGTAAGGTCTTTTTATAGCTGACTCAAGCGCTCCGGCATCTCGGATTCCCTTTGCGCCTCCAAATTTTTCAATTAAAATATTGTGAATCTTTTCTACTTCCTCAAACTCAATCATTTTGCGAGTTTTTCAAGAAGCTCTTTGTCTTCTGTTAAAATATGTCGAAGATTTTTTGTCAGACGTAATCTGTCGGCCGGCTGTTTTTCGACTTCTTTTAAGAAATCTAAAATATCTTGTAGTACGCTCTCGGGCACATTCTCCAGAGATTTTTGAATTTCTGTTTTGATTTCTTTTGTACTCATGATGATTTCAAATCTGTCTCGAATTTATCAATTTTTATCGATCATTTAAAGATCGTTTAATGAAGAGGAGCAAATATTTAGCCCGACCTCACGCCTAATATTATTTGACGGAACGAACTTAAGAAATTACTGCCAACACCAAACCCCACCATTGCAGAAACACTGTGCTGTGGGGCGTTTCAAATTCACCGAATCTCTTTTCCATTTTCATTAAGTACGTACTCGCGCCCCGCCCAATCTCTTAGTTTTATTTTGTCCCCCATCAACTCAATTGATTTTTTTTCGTCCGGAGTTACAAGGATGTCTCTAGCTCCGAAATTCCATTTCTCATTTCCCTTTTTGTCAATCCTTGTTATTTGAAGTTCACCGTGAATAATAAAGTCCTCCTTGAAAGAATATATCGCAAGGCATGTCGCTGGGTCGAATCTCTTCTTCCAGTTTATCTGAAGTCCTGGAATTGAAAGGGAATATACTTTGTTAGAACAGCAAACTATGATGGAGTCACTCATCACAAGGACTGAATTCTCGTGAATGGTCGTGCCTGCCCCAGTCTCACAAATGATGGCACTTGTTAGTTCCTTACCGTCCTTACTAACTCTAAATCCATGTTTTGAAGTCGGGTAGACCCTGTCGGTGTTCGTTCTTCCGTCAAAGTGCTCAATGTCGTATGAAACTGCATTGTCGGCCGACTTTAAGGAATAATTTGGGTCGTCAATTATGTCAATCGTATAATCCTTGAAACTAACTCTCATTTTGAAAATGACCTACTACGTTTATGGATATGCCGCAGGAAGTTTTGTAACTACGTCATTGCCAAACGAAGTTAGTTGAAAAGTCCCTCACCTTAAAGTATTCGCCCAGTGACATAAGCATTTGTGTGGTGCGCTCATGGAATAGCGTTCATTATTCGATTCTATAGATTAGATTTTATCCATTCAAAAGCATCCTTCAAATATTCTTTGGGTAAGAAGTGTCCTGAATCATAGAATATTACCTTTTTTCTTTTTGATTTAACAAGACTTTCAAATTCTTTAGCTTGAGCTAAGGAGAACAATTCATCTTTATTTCCAAATTGTAAGAATACTGGAATGTCTGGGATTCTTGATGCAAAATGTAAAGGATAAATTGAAGTTGATATTTCATTTACTGATGGGAAAACTGAGCACAGTACAGCAATTTTAAGTTGAGGATTCTGAGTGCAGAGGTAACTCGTCATTGCTCCGCCCATTGAATAACCCATAATTCCAATTCTGGAAATATCTATTTCTTTTCTTGAAAGTAAATAGTCAATGGCTTGATTGTAGTCCCTCGTACTCTGTATCAAAATGTCACTTAATTTGTAAGTCAGCTTTTGCTCAAACCAGATTTTTCTTATTGAAATGAAATCACTATCAAGAGCTCTTTCACCATGTGCCTCTGCATCCAATGCCATGATTGCAACTCCTGATGATAATAGGTTATTAACAAAGGAAAGCCCACGTACAAAGCTGTCTTCTGTCCACCAGTCATCCTTTGACCCAGCCCCCGCATGAAGCAAAATCATACAAGGATAATTTAGTTTGTCCGATTTGGGAATGGCTAAATAGCCAGTCACGAGTTTCCCATTAGTGTTTGTGAAAATAAATTTCTCGCGTTTATACGTTCCTTTATCTGTGATGTCAACAATTCTGAAGTCAAGTTGAATGGCTTTATCATATTTAAAGAATTCTTGTACGGCACTGAATGCTTCGTCTCCCAGAGATTTCGTAATCGGCTTGTCTTCATTTTTAGTTTGGCCAAAAACTGAACTGCTAACGATGGTCAACAGTATGAGGGTAATCTTTCCTTTGTCCATTGTTGTATGTTTTTTGTCGTTCACAAACTTTTTAAATACCAGGGCGCACAACGGGCCTGTGTTTATGCAATTGTTGGAATAGGAAGGCTTGAAATGGAGCGCAACGGAATGTCAAGACCGACCCTGCCATGTAACTGTTCGCCTACAGTGGACTAATTTAAGAAACTAATACTACAACGCAACACCGAGCCCCCGCTATGGCACATGCACATTGTTGGCGGCTGCTGTTTGGGTCAATCTAAATAGCAGGTCGTCAATTTTGTCAAGTCGCTTTGCAAGTTTTTCAATATTGTTCTCTTTGTCTAGTAGGGTTTTTGTCGGATGTGCAACCCGTGTTCGAATTTCGTTTATACTATTATAGTTCTTCCAGTTCTTTTTACTAAATCCCAATTTCTCCGGAAGATTATACTCAGATATGATGTTGAAAAAATCTACAAAGAAGAAATGCTCAATCATTTTGTTTTCGAGGTCCAATGATTCCAATTTTCTGTAGTTGAGCAATATTTTTGAGTATTTTTTGTCCTCATTGTCTTTCAACTTTTTCCGCTCAACATAATTTATCACCTCTTGATTATTTATTTCTCGATTTACAAAGTCGCCAAGTTCGCGCTCTAAGTCACATATTAAACTGAAAAGATACACCTGTACTTGTCTACAATTGAGATTTCCAATTGTTATCAGTCCGGTTATTCTTTTTTGAAATGTTAGAAAGAAATATGTCCGATTGAGTGTGTAAAATTTCCTAATTACCTCTCTAATATCAGTGTCCAAAGGTATGACATCTTGATATGTGATTGGATGCTTCTTAATGTCATTGAAGTCGTTTGGTGCTTCAGTTTTAAAGTACTCAAAGACTTGTCCACTTTCTTGAATTAATGGTAGGTGGTCAAACCGCTCCCTTCTCATTATCTCGGTCGCAATATTCTTGTCGTCTATTTTTGTATCGGTCCAACGAAGTTTACTAATACCAACAGATGCTGCTGTAATCTTTACGTGTCCTGCGTCCTGATAATAAAATTCTTCAATCATTGTTTTGTCGTCATTAAACAGTTGCCGCCAACATCCGGATATACGCAATTTGCATATATCCGGCATATCGCTATTTCTTATACTTCGCCTTGCGCTCGTCTTCAATTACACCTTTCCAGTTCATGCCAAAGGCAAAGTCGTAGGTGTGGCCTTCGCTGTCTACATAACATTTCAAATCGCGCGGCACATCTTCCAATTGTGTTTCAACAGTGCGCATGTCGGCAGGCATTTGCATGGGCAACAAAGCCGAAGGCTCTGCACCACCTGTCAGTATTTCAAACAACGCCTGATCTTGTGCGCCAAAGCTCACGAGCAGTGCATTAGCATTTTTCTCAAACTCTGAGACGACAGCAGGATTGGAGATGCCCATGGTTACGATCACCGGCTTGCCTTTCATCTTCGCGTAGGTGTCGTTCACCATGGCCAGATCGGTAATATTGGAAGGCTTCACTTTTTTTCCTTTATAGGTGCGGTTGGTGAAAGTCTCTTGTGGATCGCCACCTGCAATACTCACTTCACGCGCATCTTTAGCGGTGTACTCATTGTATTGCAAACTTATCGGCAGATAGCCATTGCCACCTTTCTTCACATCTTCGGTGGAATAGCCAATGCCGGATGCAGGGCTGGTGATCACCACCAAAGCAAAGTCTGCTTCAGCCGGGTTGTCAGTTACATTAAAATATTTTTTCGCCATGTTAATGCTCACCGGGTAATCCAGTTTTTCAGGATAGGGTATGCCGAGGAAGTTGCGACCAGCCGGAGTAAATTTCTTTGGAATATAAACGGTCTTGTTTTTGGCAACAGGCAGAACATTGTCTTTGTTTTTCAACAGCGCAATGGATTTGAGCTGTGCTTCAAACCCTTTGTCCATAAACTCCGGTTTGCCAACTGTTGCTTTTGTTTCTTCAATGTTGAGGTATGGATTTTCAAACAAGCCCAACCTGAAAATATTTCGCAGCAATCGCACAGCCGATTCTTCAAAGCGTTTTCTCATCGCTTCTTCTCCCATCTCTTTCACACCCATGTTATAGGCTTCTATCACCGGACCTTTGTCATTGTTGCCACCAAACTGGTCGCCACCTGCTGTCAATACTTTATAATGCCGTTCGGCAATGGTCATTTTTTCAACTCCCCACGATTTACCACCGATGAACATGTCGAGAGCAGCTTCATCACCCGTCACCAACCAATCCGTGCAGACCACGCCATCGTATTTGTTTTTGTTTCGCAAGAGATCGGTGATGATGTATTTGTTGTAGCCATTGCCAACATTCTCTCCGCTCGGGTCTTGTCCATAAGAAACAGTATAATACGGCATCACTGCTGATGCGGCACCTGTTCCATCTTTCAAATCGAAAGCGCCTTGCGTAAAGGGAATCATGTGTTGTTCAAAATTCTTTCCGGGATACACGGCATACTTTCCACTTCCATAGTGTGCATCGCGGCCCGCCTCGCCCGAACCACCACCGGGCCAATGCTTCACCATAGCGTTTACACTTTCATAACCCCAGCCACCTGCTATCGCTCTATTATAAGAGGTTTGAAATCCATCGATGTAAGCACGCGCCATATCGGCTGATAAGTAAGGATCTTCACCGAACGTACCGCTGAAGCGTGTCCAGCGTGGATCAGTAGCGATGTCTACCTGTGGTGACAGTGCAGTAGCAAGACCAAGCGCGCGATATTCGATAGAGGCTATGCGTCCAAATTCTTTCACGAGAGAAGGATCAAATGTGGCGGCCATGCCCAATGAACTTGGCCACATAGATATCGTGCCACCAGCGCCTGCATTGTATTCGGCTTCGGCCCGGGCTGTGTGGCGCGGATCGGAACTGTTGTTGGCCGGAATACCAAGACCAAGACCTTCTACTAAAGCTTGTGCGTTGTTGTTCCATTGTGCCGCTGCCTCCGGACTTTCCACGGAAGTGACGAGCACGTGGCGTAAATTATCTTCGGTGAGAAATTTTTTCTGCTGATCGGAAAGATCAGAAGGCTTGGCTCCGCTTTCCGCAAAAGGCTTTCCATTAAATGTTCCTGCAAAAGGGCCACCGGGAGGAGCAGGTATCGGTTGATGGCGACTGTACAACATCAGTCCGGCAATTTGTTCTACCGACATTTTGGAGGCGAGGTCTTTTGCACGTTCGTCTGTTGGAAGTCTCCAGTCTTCGTATTTATCAAGCGTACCGTTTTTGTTCAGGTCTTTGAAACCAAGCCGGTCTACGGTGAGGATAGTAACCCCTGAAGTAGTTGAGTAGGCGAGGGTCTGGCCTCCTTCGTTGGTCACGGTTTTTATCGTTCCCGATTCTGTCTCTTTCCATTTGGGGCCACAGCTACTAACGATGACTGACAACAGAACAAAACCGAGGAAGTTGTTGAAATAGTTTTTCATACGAATGGTATTTGGATAAATTTCAGAGAACTGGTGACTATAAACTTAAGTACTTTATTCGGATTGAAATAGCCAATGTGTCGAAATTACACAAGTAAGTGGTATATGAATGTAAAGGTTTTGGGCTATCTTTCTTTGCAAAATTGAATCAATCCTGGATAAACGACTATAACATGAAAACAACACTCACAAAGTTCTTGCTGGCGGCAACTATGTTGTTCAGCCTTTCCTGCGAAAACAAAAACTCCGCAAGCAGTATTGGTACCTCGGCCAAAGAGATTTTATTGCAACAGTTAAAGACTACTCACAATCAGAAGGACTGGTTTGTGCCGGTGAATATTGCACTTGAAGGCGTAACGGCCGAGCAGGCCATGTGGCGCGACAGCAGCGGCAATCACTCGGTGGGCCAGTTGGCCTATCACATAGCATTTTGGAATGAACGGCAGCTCGCAAAGTTTAGCGGCCAACCTGAAAAAGAATTCAGCGGCAACAACGAAGAAACATTTACTTCATTTGATGCGAAAACCTGGGCACAGACCGTGAGCAAAGTTGACAGTGTCATGACGGCCATTGAAAACATTGTGCAGACGGCTGACGAAGCAAAGTTGAAAGAGTGGGCTCCGATTTTGGCAAACATCAGCACACACAATGCGTATCACACCGGCCAGATTATTTTTGTGCGTAAACTTCAGAAGTCATGGGACCCTGAGAAGGGAGTGAAATAGAGTTAAGTAGTAAGACATAAGTAGCAAGACGTAAGTAGTAAGAATACGAGCCGGAAATGACGATTAAGCAAAACAGCATCTTCAAGCATATTCAGATTGACGATTACTCGGCAACACCAAAATATGTTCAGTTGGCAAACTCGATCATCAAGGCGGTTGTTGATGGACGCATTCGCACCAACGACACGTTACCTTCTATCAATGAACTAAGTTTTGAATTCGAAATTTCGAGGGACACCGTTGAGAAATGTTACAAGCACCTGAAGAAGGCCGGCATTCTCGGATCGGTGCCGGGGAAAGGATATTTTATTAAGAGTGTGGCAGTAGGCGACAAGCCGAAAGTGTTTTTGCTTTTCAATAAACTAAGTGAACATAAAAAAATTATTTACGATGCTTTTGCTGCAACACTGGGCGAACAAGCAGCTATCGATTTTTACGTTTACAACAACGACTTCTCTTTGTTTAAAAAGCTGTTGAGTCAAAAAGCAAATGAGTATTCTTACTATGTGATCATCACGCACTTTAATGAAGGTAGCGAGAACGCTTACGAAATACTGAATACGATCCCCAAAGAAAAACTTATTTTGTTGGATAAGCTGGTGCCCAACGTAAAAGGTGACTTTGCTGCTGTGTTCGAGAATTTTGAAAAAGATATTTATGGAGCGCTGGAGAAAGCATTGGAACCATTGAGTAAGTATCACACGCTAAAGATCATTTTTCCAGAGCATGCTTATTATCCCGAAGAGATTGTAAAAGGGTTTAAGAGATTTTGTCATCAGTATGCTTTTGCCGATCGTGTGGTGCACGACATTGAGAAAGAACCGATTGCTGCCGGAGAAGTTTACATCAACCTGATGGAAAAAGATCTGGTGATTTTAATCGAGCGTATTCTGGCAGCCAAACTGAAAGTGGGCAAGGACGTGGGTGTGATTTCGTACAATGAAATTCCGCTGAAGAAAATTATTCTCAATGGCATCACCACTATTTCAACCGACTTTCATCAAATGGGTCAACGTGCTGCCGAATTGATTTTAAATCCCTCTAAAGAGCATATCGAAATTCCGTTTAGTCTCATCCTGAGAGATTCCATCTGATTTTATTTGATGTATTTTTGCCGCTATGTCAATACACAGCGCACTTGCATCGTGATGGAAGAGTATCCTATTTCGGAGATCATACCCGAACTGAAGAAAAAATTTCTGACAGAGCAGATTGTTATTGTTCAGGCGCCACCCGGTGCGGGTAAGTCAACAGTGCTGCCTGTTCAAATACTGAACGACCCCTGGTTGGCTAACAAGAAAATCTTATTACTGGAACCAAGACGATTAGCAGCGCGGTCGGTTGCCATTCGAATGGCCGATCTTCTTCATGAGAAAGTTGGCGAACAAGTTGGCTATCGCGTACGGTTTGAAAGTGTGGTGAGTGCACGCACAAGAATTGAAGTGGTTACAGAAGGGATTCTTACCCGCATGATTCAATCGGATAATTCATTGGAAGATGTTGGGCTGGTGATCTTTGATGAATTTCATGAAAGAAGTTTGCAGGCCGATCTTGCCCTCGCCTTGTGTTTGCAGGTGCAGGAGTTGCTGCGTAATGATTTACGCCTTCTCATCATGTCGGCCACGTTGGATGGAGAAAAAATTTCTTCGTTGCTCAACAATGCTTCGATCGTGACATCAACCGGAAGACAATATCCAGTTGAATTGAAATATGTATCCGTTGACAAAGATGATCGCTTACCTGTTTCTGTTGCACGAGTTGTTCGCAAAGCCATTCAGGAACAGCGCGGAGATATACTCGTTTTTCTTCCTGGTGCCGGAGAGATTGTAAGAGTGAATGAATTACTGGAAAATGAAAACCTGCCGGTAGCTCTTTATCCGTTGTATGGCGATCTGCCTTTTAAGAAACAACAAGATGCTTTGCTTCCACACCCACAAGGATTGCGTAAAGTAGTGCTGGCGACTTCTATTGCCGAAACTTCTTTGACTATTGAGGGGATTACCACCGTGGTGGATGCTGGCTACTCGCGTGTGCCGCGATTCGATCCGAGAAGCGGACTCACTCGCCTCGAAACGATTAAAGTGACGAAAGACGCTGCTGATCAGCGCGCAGGTCGTGCCGGTAGACTAGGTCCAGGAGTTTGCTATCGCATGTGGCCCGAAGCAACGCATCATTTACTTCAGCCTGTTCGTCAACCGGAGATATTGGAAGCCGACCTCGCACCCATGATGCTGGAGTTGACGAATTGGGGAGTACAGAATCTTGACGAGCTGACCTGGATTACTGCGCCACCAATCGGTGTAGTTAATCAAGCCAGAGAATTATTGATCCAGCTCGATGCACTGGAGAACAATAAAATCTCGGCTCGCGGAAAAGAGATGTTGAAGTTGCCCACACATCCGCGAATAGCGCACATGTTGTTGTCTGCTATCGGAGATCGTGAGCAAGCGTTGGCAACGGACCTTGCCGCTTTGTTAGAAGAGCGCGACATCTTAAGTAAAGAAGCAGGAACTGATCTTGTGTTGCGTGTTGAGATGCTGCGGAGATGGAGAAGCGGTGAGCGTGTTTCGGCTGAGCGAAGTGTACTGGAACGTGTTGAACGATTAGCTTCATCCTGGCGCAAGATATTTAAACTGTCAGCAGACAACTCGACAGTGGCCGATACAAGTGTGGGTAAGTTGCTTGCTGAAGCCTATCCTGAACGCATTGCCCGTCAACTGGAAAAGCATGGATTGCGCTATAAACTTACCAATGGAAGAATCGTTCGCTTGCCCGATCACGATCCGTTGCTGCGTGAAAGTTGGTTGGTAGCAGCGCAGCTTGATAGCGGAGGCACAGAAGGAAAAATATTTTTAGCCGCACCCGTTCACGAAAGTGATTTATTGGAACGTGCGCAGGAGCACGAGTCGATTCGTTGGGATAAGGAGCGCGGTATGTTAACGGCCGCGTTGGAAAAGCGAATCGGAAATGTGGTGCTCTCTTCTAAACCGGTTTCAAAAATTTCAGAAGAACAGCGCATTAAAATTTTATGCGAGGTGGTTCGTGAGGAAGGACTAAAGCTTTTGAATTGGAGTAATGCACACGATGAGTGGCAGGCGCGTGTGATGAGTTTGCGCGCATGGAGGCCTGATGAAGGTTGGCCCGATGTGAGTACCGGGCATCTATTGGCAACTGCGGAGGAATGGCTTTCACCCTATATCAATCAAGTCTCAAAGAGAATAGATTTTCAGCGGCTCGATCTGCAACAGATTTTAATGAGCATACTTCCCTGGAATCTGCACAGTAAATTGGATGCACTTGCGCCTTCGCGATTGCCTGTGCCAAGTGGTTCTCAAATCAAGCTTACCTATTTTCAGGATGGCCGTGCGCCTGTGATGGAGGTGAGACTGCAGGAGATGTTTGGTTTGCTGGAGACGCCTGCGATTAACGAAGGCCGCACTAAAATTTTATTACACTTGCTCTCGCCTGGATATAAACCTGTGCAGGTGACGCAGGACTTGAAAAGTTTCTGGCAGACTATTTATCACGAAGTGCGCAGTGAGTTGCGAAGAAGATATCCCAAACATCATTGGCCTGAAGATCCGTGGACGGCAGAAGCCGTCAGAGGAGTGCGGAAAACTAAATCGTGATTTTGGGAAAACAGTTCCTACCCAAATTAGGTTATTCACGTACCTGTTTTCAGATTAATATTCTTAATTTACACAGGTTAACACGCTTTTGTGCGAGTCACGCTCATTATTATATGGTGTTTAGTCGCGCTTGATGTGCTGGGGCAATCGGCTCAGATCGATAGCCTGCGCGCGCTGATTGACAATGCTTCTGACCCAAAAAGCAAAGTTGACCTCCTTAATCAATTATCATTTGCTCTTTTTGACTTTGATGTTGAGAAAGCTGGCGCTACAACAGCCGAGGCATTAAAGTTGTCGCAGGAATTGCGCGACAAGAAAGGCGAGGGATGGGCACTGTGCTACCGCGGAGTTTACTATTTATTCAGTGGTGAGCTTTTTGAAGCGCGAAAGAATTTCAATAGCGCCCACGAAATAGGAGTTGAACTGCGTGATCTGGATTTGCAGATCTATGCCCAGTTGCAGCTTGGCAATGTATATCGCGATAAAGGTGAGTTTGATTCTGCCTTCCTCTATTACAGGCGTGCAGAAAAGTTAAACCCAAGCCCGTATTATCGGTCAATTGTGAACATGAACAAGTGTCGCAGTTATTTAACTCTCAGTAAGCCAGACTCTGCTTTGCTGGAAATTAAAGAGGCCGAACGGTTGCGTGCGCCACTGAATAACGTCCGTCTCATGACAGATGTTTGGCTGTTGTATGGCAACTGCTATAAAAAGCTTTACGACTTCGACAAAGCAATTGAATACTACGATAAGGTTGCGCAAACGGCTCCCACGTTGTCGACAACATATGGTTTGTATCTGGTAAATAAGGGAGAGCTTAGTTTCACCGAAGGCGATTTTGTAAAAGCGCTTGACTATTGGAGCAAAGCACTTAGTTATCATCGAAAACTCAATTACCGCTATGAGTTATCGTTTTTATTGTACCGCATGGCGGAAGCTTTTGAAGAGCAGGGGTATTATGATCTTGCCATCGAATACGCCTTGAATTCACTTAAGATTTCTGAACAAGCCGGCTATCAGTTTCTAAATGGTGAAGCCTATTATGAGTTGGCCTGGGTGTATTACCGAAATAGTCATTTGCAGCAATCGATTCAAAATATAAAAAAGGCGGAACGCGTATTTTCGAAGATGAAGCAGCAATTGATGCTGGCGGGTTGTTTAAATGTGAGAGGTCTCATTCTCGAGAAAAAAAATAGTTTCGATTCTGCGTTGTGGTATCATCAGCAGGCTCTGGCTGCCCGTGAAAAACTGGGAGACAAAGTAGCGATCTCATCAAGCTTATATAACCTGGGGCAACTGTACAATAGCCGCAGAGAATTCGATAAGGCGCTCAGGCATCTGTGGCGCGGCCGCGAAATTGATGAAAGTCTGAATGATAAATACGGTAAGAGTTTATACTATTATCAGATTGGAAGATCCTACAACATGCAAAACAATGACTCGGCCCTTTTTTATCTGAACCAGTCGCTTGATTTGGCGGTACCCTCTACTGCACTGGACGTGCTGCGAAACAGTTACTTCGAACTGGCGGATTATTTGCAAAAAACAAAAAAGTTGGAAGAGGCTATCTCTTACTATCGCAAGTACATCCAACTAAACGACAGTATTTTTAACCGGCAAACTTCGCAGAGCCTGGCTTCCTTTCGAACGCTTTACGATGTGGAGACCAAGGAAAAGGAAATCGAACTACTCAATAAAAACAGTCAGTTGGCGAAGGCCGAGGCCCGGCAACAAATGATTTTGTTATACAGTGCCTCTGCAGGGCTTGTTGTTTTAATAGGACTGTCTGTGTTTTATTACCGCTTTGCCAAGCGTCTGAAAAGGATGAATATTGAAATCATCGAAAAAAGTGACGAGATCTCGATGCAATCGCGAGAGCTTGCCGAGACCAACGAAACACTTCACAACCTTAACCGAAAAATTTCAGATCAAAAGGAAGAAATACAATCTCAGGCTGAGGAGCTGGCCAGGAGTAACCAGGCCATCTTAAGCGCTAATGAAAATTTGGAAGAACGCATTGAGGCACGCACACAAGAATTAAAGCAGGCGTATAAAGAACTTGATACATTCTTTTATCGGTCGTCTCATGATTTCAGAAGGCCACTCACTACGTTTATGGGTCTTGCCGAAGTGGCTAAGGTGACGCTAAAAGATCCGATCGCATTAGAGTTATTTGATCGCGTAAACGAAACAGCAAGAAACCTCGACAAGATGTTGTTTAAACTTCAGTCGATCAGTGATGTGGGTTCCAACGAACTTATCTATAAAGAAGTATCGGTCAAAGATTTGTTTGAACTCGAGCTTAATAATTTTAAAGATGAACTGAGCAAACATCGCATTCAAACCACCGTTTCGGTCACCTGTAATCAAACCTTCTATTCTTATCCGGCACTTGTGCGCATCATCGTGCAAAACCTGATCGAAAATGCCATTCGATTTTCCAATGTAGCGGCCCCCGTTATTCAACTAAGCGCATTTGAAAGAAACGATGAAGTTGTGATCCAAATAAAAGACAACGGACAGGGCATTGAACCACAGTATCAGGATCGCGTTTTCGATATGTATTTTCGCGCCAGCGAAATGTCCAATGGCAATGGCCTCGGGCTTTACATTGTGAAGAAAACAGTTCTGAAACTCAATGGACGGGTGGAACTGGAGAGTGAACCCGGCAAAGGAACAACCATTCGTGTGTTCTTTCCAGGCAGGCAAGCTTAGGTTTGTACCGTCAAAAAAATGCTGACGCGCTTGTTTTCTGAATAATATCCCTAATTTTCCCAAATCAGTTTCTTGTATCGGGTGAGATTTCGGATTGGCTACATATTTTGCTTCATCGCCTGCGGTGCCTTTGGCCAGTCTGCTCAGATTGATAGTCTGCAAAATCTGATTAAAGATGCTCCTGACTCAAAAGAGAAAGTGGAGCTTCTCAATCAATTGTCTTTCGCCTTATTTGGTTTTGATGTAGAGAAGGCAGGCGCCTCTACCCAGTTGGCACTGCGCATTTCCCAGCAGATTCAGGATAAGAAGGGCGAGGCCTGGGCCACCTCGTATCGTGGTATTTATTTTTTGTTTAGCGGTGCACTGAAAAGCGCATCCGATAACTTCACCCGTTCGCTGGTTCTGGCAAAGGAGCTTAATGAGAGCAATCTTCAGACCTACTCGCTCATGCAACTGGGCAATGTCTATCGCGATCATGGCATTTTTGATTCGGCACTGTTATATTATAATGAAGCCGATGAGTTTTCTAGTCAGCACCCTGATGATCTCTATAGGTCGATGGTGAAGATGAATAAAGGGCGCTACTATTTAATCCTCAATCAGCCCGATTCGGCACTCATCGAAATAGAAGAAGCCAGAAAATTACGGGAGTCTCTGCGCGACCCTTCGCTGATTGTGGATGTATGGCTTCTGCTGGGTAACAGCTACCGGCAGAAGTATGATCTCAAAAAAGCTGAGGAGTATTATGATCTGGTGCTGAAGGCAACACCTGCTCAATCTATTTCCCGCATGCAATATCTGTTGAACATGGGCGAAATTTATTTCAACCGCGGTGATTTTGCTAGTGCGCTGGCCAACTGGAGTCAGGTGTTAGCCTTTCATCGAAAGCTGAACTATAAATATGAATTGGCTGCGTTGCTGTTGCGTATGGGTGAGGTGTTTGAAGAGCAAGGTTATTATGAATTGGCGATCGAGCACCTTTCCAATTCCCTTCAGATTTCTGAAAAGGCCAGCTATCGCTATCTGATGGGAGAAGTTTTCTATGAGCTGGCGTGGGTGTTTTATCGCAATAATAATCTCAATCAGGCCCAGCAGGCTATTAAGAAGTCGGAGGTTATCTTCACGCAAACTAAGCAGCCGTTGAGGCTTGCCGGTTGTTTGAATGTGAAGGGCCTGATTCAATACAAGAAGAACGACTACGATTCATCGTTGTACTATCACCGCATGAGTTTGGCCGCACGTGAGCGCATTGGCGACAAGGCGGCTATCTCGTCCAGTGTCTATAACCTGGGCGAACTGTTCAACGCACGAAAAGAGTATCAAAAAGCATTGCAGTTTTTGTGGAGAGGCCTGAAGATCGATGAAAGCATTGGCGACAATTATGGAAAAAGCCTCTACTACTATCAATTGGGAAGGGGCTATAACCTTCAGGGTAAATACGATTCGGTTAAATATTATTTGGAGAAGTCTCTTGCACTTGCAGTGCCGAGTTCAGCTACCGATGTGTTGAGAAATGGATATGGTGAAATGGCTACTTACCTGGAAAACGTGAACAAACCGCATCAGGCAAATCTCTACTATAAAAGATTCATTCAGCTTACCGATAGCCTTTACAACAAGCAGGCGTCTCAAACGCTCGCATCGTTTCGCACGCTCTACGATGTGGAAACGAAGGAGAAAGAAATTGAGCTGTTGAACAAGAGTAATCAATTGGCCAAGTCAGAGGCACAGCGACAAAACATTCTGCTGGTAAGTGCATCGATCGGATTGATCGTGCTGATTGGACTATCGGTGTTTTATTATCGGTTTGCAAGGCGATTGAAAAAACTGAATGTCGAAATCATGGAGAAGAGTGAGGAGATACAAACGCAATCAGAAGAACTAACAGAAGCAAATCATGCGCTTTCTAGCCTGAACCGGAAAATTTCTGAACAGAAAGAAGAAATTCAGGCGCAAGCCGAAGAGCTAACGGAGAGCAATCAGGCCATTCTCAGCATCAACGAAACGCTGGAGCAGCGCATTGAACTACGAACTGCCGAACTGAAGCAGGCCTATAAAGAACTCGATACGTTTTTCTATCGCTCATCCCACGACTTCAGACGGCCACTCACCACCTTTATGGGCCTTGCAGAGGTTGCCAAGATTACCATTAAAGATGCAATGGCGCTTGAGCTATTCGAGAAAGTAAATCAAACCGCTCACAACCTCGACAAGATGCTCATCAAGTTTCAATCGATCAGCAGCATGGGTGCCGATGAACTTGTTCGCAAAGAAATTTTTGTGGAGGATAAGTTGAAACGATATCTGACTTCTTTTGCTGATGAATTGGAACAACGCAAGATTCGTGTTCAACTGAACGTTGAACCGGATTTGTCGATCGTCTCCTACCCGGCTTTGCTTGGAGTAGTCATTTCCAATCTCATTGAAAACTCCATTAGCTTTAGTTCCGACAAGGACCCATCCATCAGCATACGGGCTTTTAGAAATGGACGTGACGTTGTACTAGAAGTGGAGGACAACGGGCAGGGAATTGAAGAGCAATATCAGGAAAGAGTTTTTGAAATGTACTTCCGCGGAAACGACCGCTCTAAAGGAAATGGACTTGGACTTTTTATTGTCAAGAAGGCAGTGGATAAATTGAAGGGCCGCGTGTCCATTAACAGCGCTCCTGGCCAAGGCACGATTATTTCGGTGGTACTTCCAAATTTATAAGTGCGCTACTATTTGATATGACAACTAACTGGTTGTCATTTTTGTTTTAACACATTGTCAGGAATTTTGTCGATCGGTTGAAGTTCGAGATTTCGGTAAAACACTTCAGCGCCTTCGCTCTGAAATTGAATCTTTCCTTTCTTCAACGGAATTTCTCCGTTGCCCTCGGGCTGACGTGAGTTGTATAAAATCATGTTCACCACTCCGTTGATCATGTGCACGGCCGTATCGCCATAGCAATACAATTCGATCACATTCCATTCACCCGTTGGTTTTTCAGCATCCGGATTTTTGATGCAGCGTCTGCCATGTTCACTTTTGCTGCTGAATAGCAAGAGCGGTGCAGAATGATCATACACATATTTTTCAGGGGCATCGCCTCTCGCAGGCACGTCCATCATGGCGCCACCACATCCCCAATAATCTCCGCAGTCTCCTTCTTCAATTTGAAATTCCTGCGATCGCATCCAAAAGCCAGCGTCTGCTCCATGTGGACCAACGGCATGATACAACAAACCACTGTCGCGGATCTTATCTTTTCGCGGATGCCATTTCAGTTTGCCCCATTTGAATTCCAGCCTGAGATGATAGTTCTCAAATTCTTGTGTGGTCGAAATGCCACCGTTGTGTGCACCACTCACCCGAATAGCGGGCGATCCATCTTCCATGGCCACGCTAAAAACGTGGTTGGGATCGTTGTTCAATCCCGGTATGGAAAGTGTGTCATCTTTTTGTTGAATGGTATCATACGCAGGACCCAGGTAGGTATCCCATCCGCTGAGATCGGTGCCGTTGAAAAGTTGTTGCCACGTATTGTTTTCAGCAGGTTTTGTCTGGCAGCTCATCACTGCAACAATTACTGCCCCAATTAAAAATGGATGCTTTCGGCTCATAGCTGTCTTTTTGTTTAATGTAATAATTATTCAGCATTCCTTGCAGTTTAAGCTGTACAAACGGTCATCCTTTAAATCCTGACGATTGACTATACCGTCATATTGATCGTCAGTGTATTTGTGACTATCTTATAAGAGATTTTAAATCAAGCCCGTGAGATTTCTTGCTTTGTTATTGTTGAGTGGAATAGTGTCGGCTGCGTATTCTCAGACTCGCGAGATTGACAGCCTTCAACGAGTGTCGGGCAAACTTTCAGGAATTGAACGCGTAGATGCGTTAAACAAGCTGGCGTGGGCGTTGGTTTTTTACGACCTGAATAAATCAAAAGCCATTGCCGCTCAGGCACGCGAGTTGAGCGATAAATTAAAATACGACAAAGGAAGGGCAGAGGCATTAATTGACGAAGGCTTCTGTGAATTGAAGGTAGGAAACACGTCTGTTTCCATTCAAAAGTTTAAGGAGAGTATTGAATTGAGCGGCCGAATTAAACAAGACACGCTTCAAGGTTTTGCACTGATCTATCTGGGTCTCAATTATCAGAATCTGGATCGTCTTGATTCCTCTATTTATTTTCTCAATCAGTCGTATGAGATATTAAAGGACAGCACGCAACCCTATTACCTTTCACTATTGTATATGATTCTGGCCGATCATTACGAAATGGTGAGCCAGCCGGTGTTGCAATTAAAATACCTCGACCGTTCATGGGCCATTCGCGATCAGTTGAAAGACAAACGATATCTCGCCTACACCAGCGAACGCCTGTCTTCTTACTTTATCCAACGGGGCGACTATGACAAAGCGCTCTCGTATCTGAATCATACGCAGAAGGCATTGGGGAAAGACACGGTCAACAATGAGGAGATTAATATTATCTACCGGCAACGCGCTATTATTTATCTAAAGCAAGGTTATTATCCGGCTGCACTTCGCTACCTGTCGATGGTAATTAAATTTTATGAAGGGAATTCCTTTACCAAGGAGCTGACGGGTTTGCTTATACAGGCTGGCGATTTGTTTTATGAGCTGGACAACTTTGAAGTGAGCTTGAAAAATTATTTCAGAGCGTTTGACATTGCCGGCAAAAACGGTTACGAGTTTGAACGAACTAATCTGATGATAAAAATTGGTCGTGTTTACCTTTGGCTGGATCAACCCAGGTTGTCGATTGAATTTGGAGAAAAGGCATTGGCAAGTGCGCAACAAAATAATCACCCGCAATTGGAAGCGGCAGCCTACAATCTATTGGGGCTCGTGGCAGACGGGCAATCTAAGTTTACGGAGGCGATGAATTACTTTGACAAAGCGTTGCAGTTGCGCACACAGATTGATGACAAATTGGGCGTGGCGGCAACGGTCTTCAACATGGCTGTGGTTTATGAAGAGCAAGGGGAACTGGACAAAGCGTTGGAGTATCAGTTGAAAAGTCTTGCGATAGAAGAGCCACTCAACAATCGGCTTGGTGTAGCTTATTCATATCAGGGGTTGGGTCAACTCTATGTGAAGCTAAAAAACTTCGGGAAAGCCGAGGAGTATTTAAATAAAGCCGAACAACTTTCTAAGAAGATCAGATCGGGCAGAGTGTTGGCGGATGTTTTAAAAACCAAACGCGACATTTTACTCGCGCAGTCAAAATTTGAACAAGCCGCCCGTTATTCCATCATCTATGAAAACTTAAAGGACTCCATCTTTAACGAGAACCTTGGAACACGCATGGCCACACTTCAAAACCTTTTTGAATTAGATCAAAAAGATAATGCCATAAAGCTATTGAATCAGGAAAAGGAAATTCAAAAAGAAAAACTGGAGATACAAGAATCTCAGATCCGTCAGCAATTGATTATCATTATCGCAGGCTCCGTAAGCCTTGTCGGTATTTCCTTGCTGGCTTATTTTATTTACCGCTATTATGCTAAGATAAAATTGTTGAACCGCGAAATTTCAGAGCGCACCGAAGAGATACAGGCGCAATCCGAAGAGTTGTTGGAGTCCAATCAAACACTTACGAAACTAAACAGGGATATTATAGAGCGCAATGAAGAAATACAGGCGCAATCAGAGGAGTTGACGGAAGCAAATGAAGCGTTGTCGAGATTCAATGATGATATCAACGACCAGAAGCAGACGATTCAGGCGCAGGCAGAAGCACTGGCCGAACGTCATCAGGAAATACTAACCATCAACGAAAGTCTGGAGGAACGCATTGAAGAGCGCACGTCAGAACTGAAGCAGGCGTATAAAGAGTTGGATACGTTCTTCTATCGGTCATCTCATGATTTCAGAAGGCCGTTAACCACGTTCATGGGTTTGGCCGAAGTGGCAAAAGTTACCATCAAGGATGCAGCGGCATTGGAATTATTTGAAAAGGTGAACGAGACTGCCCGCAATCTTGACAAGATGCTGATGAAACTTCAGTCCATCAGCGATGTGGGACTGCAAGAGTTGATTTACAAGGATGTGTTCCTTTACGATTTGTTTGTTCGCGAACTTGATAGCTTTCGGGAAAGTTTGGTTCAAAAGAGCATCAGAACAGAGATCGATGTAGATAAGAATCTTTCGATTTGTTCGTATCCGGCACTTATTAAAATTATCATAGAGAACCTGATCGAAAATGCCATTTCATTTTCCGGTGTCAATGATGCTTTTATCCGATTGAAGGCGTATCCAAAAGATGATGAAGTAGTAATGGAAATTGAAGACAATGGACAAGGCATCGAACCAGAATATTTGCCGCGCGTATTTGACATGTACTTCAGAGGAAACGATCGCTCAAAAGGAAACGGACTTGGACTTTACATCGTGAAGAAAACAGTTGATAAATTAAAAGCGAGAATTCGGTTGGAAAGTATTGTTGGCAAGGGAACTAAGATTTCAATTTTCTTTCCTATACCAGCCACGAAGGCAACTCCTGTTTAAGAGATTATTTCAAAAGCGCTTTTATAGAACTCGTTTGCCTGCACATATTCCAAAAGCTGGAGATAAAATGGATGAGAGCCAAGCGTAGCGCTGTCGCCAATCATGATTAGCTTTTTCTTTGCGCGTGTCATCGCCACATTCGTTCTGCGGATATCGCCCAGAAAGCCCACTTCAGCTTTTTCATTGCTGCGCACAAAGCTGATGGCAATCACATCGCGTTCTTGTCCTTGAAATGCATCAACTGTGTTGATCGTGATAAGTTTGTGAAGTTGCTCTAAAACGGGTGAAGCTTCCGCTAGTTTGTGGAGGTAATCCACCTGGGCGCGATAAGGAGTAATGATGCCCATGGTTATATTTTGCTGCTGCCATTCTTCTGCGCCAATTTCTTCCACCAGTTTTTCCGTTTGTTGAATAACGAGGGCTGCTTCTTCGGCATTGAATCGACTTAATGATTCGGGGTCCTGTTTTTCCGCATATCCGCAGCCGGCCGTGTCAATGAATTCAACAGGAGACTGATTGGCTCGTAACAATTCTACCTTTACGGATTCATGGGCAATCAACTCATCTTTATAAAAATAAGAAGATGAGAATTTCATTATGGCTTCATGCATCCGATATTGAACGGTTAGCATCGTGGCCATTTCAGGATGGTGGCCAATTCCTTTTTCGAAAAGCGTAACGGCTAATCCTTGTTTTGCTGCCTCATTTGATTTGATCGTGGGCGGAAGCTGACAGTGATCACCCGCCAGAATTACGCGCTGAGATTTTAAGATGGGAATCCAACAAGCAGCTTCCAATGATTGTGCTGCTTCATCAATAAATACGGACTGAAATTTTCTTCCGCGCAAAACAGGATGCGATGAACCAACGAGTGTACTGCAAATCACTTCCGCTTTCTGAAGCAAATCATTTACGATATAGAACTCCAGCATGTCAGCATCTGATTTTAACAGCCGGGCTTCTTCTTTTAGCTGCTTGCGCTGCTCACGTTCATGAAAGCCGAACTCGCGTTTGAATTTATGTGCTTGCGCTCTTACCTGCTCCATTTTTTTGCGAAGCGATCGCAGTTCTGAATAATTGGCATGCGCAGCAATTCTGGCGTCTAATGTTTTGCTCAGCGTTTGCTCAGTCACACGTGCGGGGTGACCAATGCGAAGTACATTCAGTCCTTGTTCAGATAGCTTTTCGACAAGTAAGTCAATCGCAGCATTGCTGGGCGTGCATACCAACACCTGTCCTTCTTTTTTGGACGTGAGGCGAATGGCTTGCACGATGGTTGTAGTCTTGCCGGTGCCCGGAGGCCCGTGAATAAAGGCAACGTCTTGTGTGTCTAATATTTTATCCAGCGCGTTTGCCTGACTATCATTTAAAAGATTAGATGCTGCGAGATAGTCGGCATTAGATTCATCATATAAAAAACTGGGCTCTTTCTTTTTAACAAAATCGCCTGCTAATAAAATTTCTCTCAACTCAGCTACACGATTATCCTCCGCTCTCATCACCGTCTTCAACGCATACTCCATCTCCTTGTAACTCATCTCATCGAACATCACATCCACACCCAGTTGACCGTTGTCGATCCAATCGGGAAGATCATCTCCATTTAAGGTAATGACCAGTGTGTTATCGCGAACATAATTAACCACGGCATTGACATGTTCTTTCTCTGGTTTGCCGGAGGCATTGCTGAACAGGCTCACGAGTTTTCCGCTGGAGAAGCTATGGGGCTGATCAACATGTGTAGTGCGTTCCAGTTCCACGATGACGCGTTCACCCGTGCCGATATAATCTTTGATCAACCGCAGCGGATACCAGGTGACTCCTTCTTTTGTTCGTTGCGTAAGCGATCGCAGCAAAACCTTTTGGCGGTATTGTTCCAGATCCGCCTGGCGTTCCAGTTTAATTAAGTCGAGTGTTTTAGCGAGCTGTTCCTGTGAAGACATGACCGCAAGATAGTGGATTGGACTTCGTGATTTTAGGCTTTGCAAATCTTTGCGCCCTTTGCGGTAATTTTTTTAACGCAAAGTCCGCAGAGCAATACACGCGAAGGTCGCAGAGATTTTAATTCAAACATTGTATCGCCTACCGCGGTGTAATCTATATCGTTGAGTTCTTTAACTTTCTCAGATAGTCTTCTACATAGTCGTTTACCTTCTTTCGCTTGTATTGCATGATGAAGCGGGGGTGGGCTAGTGGAATTATCTTTTTGAAGAAATAATGTTGGTCATTGAGTGTTGAAATGAACTTGAAATTTTCTCCTTCGCCCAGGCAATAGGCAACATCCGTATGGATGCCAAAGTTGATTTGTTGGTTCAGCGACTTTACCATGAACGGTCGCACTGCTTCTTGCAATTCACGGATGTCGTAGTAGTTAAGGTTCTTCCCATCTTTCGTAAATCCAAGCGGGCAAATCGAATTAAAATAAAAGCGTTTGTAGAAATTCTCAATTCCTCCAAACGCTTCCATCATCAGGTAGATGTAATCAGCGGAAAGCTCGGTCTTCTTATCCAGTGTATTTGTAATGCCACAGAGTTTCTCCAGCTTAACCGGGTCGGTAAACGGAATGCCAGTAAGTCCGCCACCTAACCTACCGGGATTAATGCCAAGAATGATGTGTCGCTCGTTGTTGTCGCTATAATAATTCGTGTAAAACTTGGCGCACAGAGAGAGAGCATACTTATCCCGAAAGGGATTCATCACCACAACGCCCTTTGGAAGTTTAGCCTTGAGCTGAAGATGTCTATTAAAGTCTAATACGTGTTCTCCGAATGTCATGAGAGCAAATATAGTCGGGCGGTCGTTAAAATAAATTCCATTTCCATTCCTGCTTCAATTTCCTATCTTGAATTTTCCTAACCCTCCATTTATGAAAGGAATCATTTCAATCGTCCTCTGTTTCGCAGCGTTCTCACTTTATTCCCAGTCATTCGATCTCGTTATCCTCAACGGAAAGATCATCGATGGCACGGGCAACTCCTGGTATTACGGTGATGTCGGAGTTCGCGGTGGAAAAATAGTGTCCATTGGTAAACTCGCCCATGCGCAAGCTAAGCGAGTGATTGATGCAAAAGGCCTGATTGTAGCACCTGGTTTTGTAGACGTTCACACGCATATTGAAGGTGGTGAATTCACAACGCCAACTGCCGATAATTTTATTTACGATGGTGTTACTTCCGTTGTCACGGGAAATTGTGGCGGCTCGAACGCTGACATGGCCGCATACTTTAAGCGACTTGACTCAGCAAAGATTTCCATCAATGTTGCTTCGTTGATCGGACACAATACTGTAAGGCGAGCGGTGATGGGCGACTTACAACGCGATCCAACATTGGAAGAACAAGTAAAGATGGAAGCGCTTGTGGAGAAGGCCATGAAAGAGGGAGCGGTTGGTCTTTCATCAGGGTTGATCTATGTGCCGGGCACTTATTCCAAAACACCGGAAGTGGTGGGGCTGGCAAAGGCATCGTCAAAATATAATGGTGTTTATGCTTCGCACATTCGCGATGAAGGCGATCATGTAACCGATGCGGTTAATGAAGCAATCGCCATCGGAAGAGAAGCAAAGATGCCGGTAGAGATTTCGCACTTTAAAGTAACATACAAACCCAACTGGGGTCGATCAAC
This sequence comes from Cyclobacteriaceae bacterium, assembly GCA_044222145.1. Lineage (GTDB taxonomy): Bacteria > Bacteroidota > Bacteroidia > Cytophagales > Cyclobacteriaceae > ELB16-189. Next base: position 136,537 of record JBGANU010000009.1, on the reverse strand, counting down.
GGAAACCATTAGCTTGGTGGAGAAAGCGCGACTCGAAGGAATTGATGTAACAGTGGACCAATATCCGTATGTGGCCAGCAGCACTACGCTGGACACGACAGTGCCTACCTGGGTGTTTGGCGGTGGTCGCGATTCCATGAAGCTTCGCATCAACGATCCCGCCATGCGGTTGAAAATAAAAAAGGAAATGGTAGATGGCCTGAAGAAAAAGCAGTTGAAGAGTTATTCGTATGCGGTAGTGTCGCGCTATCCACCCGACAGTACACTCAATGGGAAAAATATTTCAGAGATCAATCTTCTGAAAGGCAGAAAAGCAAAGCCGATGGACGAAGCCGAAACCATCCTTGAAATGGTGGCTGCGATTGGCCGCACACAAATGGTGTTCTTTAGCATGGACGAAAAAGATTTGGTAAGAATCATACAATATCCTTTCAACATGGTAGCGTCCGATGCGGGCATTGCAAAGTTTGGATCGGGTATGCCGCATCCACGCGCTTATGGTACCAATGCGCGTGTGTTGGGTCGTTATGTAAACGAACTAAAAGTTATTCGCCTGGAAGAAGCTATACGCAGGATGACCTCTTTGCCGGCACAGAAGTTTAATCTGAAAGACCGCGGTTTGATTCGCGAAGGAATGGCTGCCGATATATTAGTGTTCGATGAAAAGACGGTTGGTGATGCCGCGACATTCACCAAACCTCATACGTATTCAAAGGGATTTAATTACGTGATTGTGAATGGCGCAGTGACGGTTGACAATGGAAAGCATACCGGTGTGAGAAGTGGTGATGTATTGAGAGGGCCGGGGGCTGAATAAATCAAAATAATTGATAGCATATCTAAAAACGTTTTGAAACGTCTTTGCGAGGTCGTCTCGACCGAAGCAATCCCCTTAGGTTTCAGTTTGGGGATTGCTTCACCTCCTGCCTTTGCCAAAACTGCTATGTGCACGCAGGTTCGCAATGACGGTTAAGTTTTAAAGATGTCTTTATAAAAAAATCTGAAAGACGATGCTCTGGCAAAAGTCCGATGTCACTCACTTTCTTTATTTTACTTTAATCACAACTTTACCTTTGGCTCTTCCGCTCTCTACATAAGCCAACGCGTCATTCGTCTGCTCGAAAGAAAATATTTTATCCACTACGGGCTTAATGCTTCCTGCTTCGATAAGTTTTGTTATTTCATTTAACTGTTTGCCATCAGCTCTCATAAACAGAAATTTAAAATTGACATTCAGTTTTTTTGCTTTTCGTCTGGCGGACATACTCAACAAACTCGTGAGCAATTGCAAATGCCAGCCTAAGTCAATACCTCTGGCAAATTCAGGAGTAGGCGGACCCGTAAGAGAAACGAGTGTGCCACCCTGTTTCAAAATTTTCAAAGAACTTTCAAGCACTTTTGGATCCCGATTGCTGTGCAGAACCACATCATAATTTTTTAGTAGGGTAGCAAAGTCTTGTTTTTTATAATCGATGATTAAATCGGCACCAAGGCTTTTCACCAAATCTATGTTTGCACTACTTGTAGTAGTGGCCACAAAGGCGCCTACATGTTTTGCCAGTTGAATGGCGAACGTCCCAACCCCACCTGATCCAGCCTGAATAAATACCTTTTGTCCTTTTTCAAGTTTGGCAATTTCAATGAGAGACTGCCAGGCCGTAAGGCCCACGAGTGGAATGGAAGCGGCTTCTTCCATCGATAAGGTTTTCGGTTTTATGGCCAGATCATTTTCATTGACAGCAATGTGCTCCGCAAAAGTTCCGATGCGAAAGTTGCCCACGCGTGCATACACCTCATCGCCCACTTTAAATCTGGAAACGCCTGAACCGATTTTGGTCACTACGCCAGCCATATCGTGTCCGTTTACAAACGGAGGTTTGTAGGGCAAGAAAATTTTAAAGTCGCCATTTCTGATCAGCGAATCCAAAAGATTTACACCTGCAGCATGTATTTGAACGAGTACTTCATTTTCCTTTACAGTTGGTTCACTGATATCCGTTAACTGTAACTTTTCCGTTTTGCCGTATTTTTTTACTACGAAAGCTTTCATCTTGTTTTTTTTAAATTATTGAATAATGTTGCCGTCTTTATTCGACTGCATAAACTGAGTTTTGTGTAAGTGCTTTGGCTACTCCAATAAGGCCAGGTAGAAGTAATAGAACTGTCTTTTTCATTTTACTTTTTTATTTAGTTAGAAAGTCAATGGCTTGTGGGATAAACTCTTTGTGGTATTGAAAAATGCCACCATGACCGGAGTTAGGGTAAATTTTCAGTTGGGCATTTGGAAAACGCTTGGCCATGTCATTTGACAAGGGTGAAGGCACCATTCTGTCTGCATCACCATTGGCAATAAATACGGGAAGTTTGAACTCACTTAAATCCATCGGGGTTTCATTTCCCCATTTTTTAATGGCATTCAATTGTTTTTGCAGTACGGATAATTTAACTTTTTCATCACGATTTTCTGTTCTTTCAGCCAATCGATTTAGAAAATCTTTTGCCGCTACGTTACCTACTTTATTTTGATTAAAGAACAAGTAAAACTTAGGATCTCTGAACGTCAATAATCCTTTAAAAATATCACTATACGTTTTTCCGACAACATCAGGTATACCTGCACCGCCTCTTGGGCCAGTGCCGGCCAGTATGGCTTTGCGAACTAGTTTTGGTTCTACTAAAAGTATTTCTTGCGTAATAAAACCACCCATTGAGAATGCCAGAATATCAACTTGTTTGTAGCCCAACGCATGAATAAAAGCAATTGCATCCGTTGCCATATCAGCAATACGTTCTCCTTGTTCACCGGTTGTAGCACCAACTCCACGATAGTCAAATGAAATTATCTGACGATGTGCTGCGATTGCATCCATAATTCTGGGGTCGCAATTATCAAGATTTGCCGTCAAGTGATTGAAATAAATTACAGGGATATCACCGGTCTTGCCGTAAGAGCGGTAAGCGAATTTTATACCGTTTGCTTCAACAAACTGAGTGGGAACAGTTGCATACGCGTGGTTCGAATTTGCCGCGTTACTGCTTTGTGTGTTTATGTTTGTCATGTTTGGTTCCTTAAAATGGTTGGAAGAAATATGTTTTTAGTTTTTGTTTAATTGCTTAAGCACATTTTTTTCTAAAATCCCATAGGCAAAGTGTTGCAGATTAATCAAAACATTTGTGCCCTTACCAACAACGTTCCTGAATTTGGGCTGGTCAGTTTCAACTACTGTAAGCACTTTTTCCGCAACGAGTGTGGGATCTTCTGCACTTTTGACTAACTCAGTTGTGAAGTTTTCAATCTTGCCTCTCAAGGAATTGTAGTCGTTAATTTTATTTAAAGGAGAAGATGAGTTATCCATAATACTGGTTTTAAAAGCGGAAGGCTCAATCATCGCAAAACGTATATTGAACTCATTCAATTCATACCTTACTGCTTTGAAATAACCTTCCAGCGCATGTTTGGAGGCTGCATAGTAAGCCGCGTTCGGGAATGATACTAATCCAACAATTGAACCTACCGTTATTATTTTACCAAACTTCTGTTTTCTGAAATGAGGCAATACCGAATTGGTTACCTTGATCGTTCCCCAAAAATTTGTCTCAAATTGCTTCCTTCCTAACTCAACTGGTATCTCTTCTGCAATACCAGAAACCAGAAAGCCAGCGTTGTTAATGAGAACATCCAATTGACTTATTTCCCTGAATAGTCTCTCTGAAAAAGTGTTTATCGATTGCTCGGAATCAAGGTCCAGTGCAATCATTTTGAATGGTAATTGTGTAGCATACTTTTCAGGATTTCTGCTTGTGCCAATCACACGGTAGCCGCTTTGGTGGAGCTTGTTGGCGATCAGGAATCCAAAACCTGATGAGGCCCCTGTTACTAAAATTGTTTGCTTCATTTTTGTTCCGTAATTTTACTTGCGTTTTGCAAGTGCAAATGTAAAAAGAACTTGCATATTGCAAGTAGTTAGTTACTATTTTTTATGAAGAAGTCTAAAAACCGCTCAAATTGCATTGTTAGCTGCTCTCTGGACGAGTGGGGCGACAAGTGGTCGTTGTTGATCGTGAGGGACCTTATGTTCAAGAAGGAGTGCACGTATGGTGACTTTTTAAAGTCGGACGAGAAAATTTCCACCAACATATTAGCCGCCAGGTTGCTGGCACTGGAGGAGAGTAAGATCATTGAAAAATTAGACCATCCGGACAGTAAAGCAAAAGTTCTGTACAGGTTAACCAGCAAGGGAATCGACTTGCTTCCCATTATGATTGAAATAAATCTTTGGGCGGAGAAATATTATCCTGTATCGGATGAACGAAAGGCTTTGATAAAAGAGGTGAAAAAGGACAGGGCCGGATTTATTAAAGAGTGGACAAAGAAACTGGTGAGTTAGGCAGAGTTTATTGACTGAGATTGCGTGATAACGGAATAGAAGCAATTTTATATATTCGGGTGTTGTGGCTCATGCATCTTTGACTATGATTGACAATTTTGACGTTAACGGAATTTGGAAAGGAGAGTATGCTTACGAGGACAAATTTCAGCCGACAATTCTAAAGACAGCTATTCCATTTGTACTGAGAATCAAATCAACTATGGACAAGGGATTGTTTTCGGGGATTTGCCAGGACGACCCAGAGTCAAGCAAAATAGACTTCCCCGCTAACATTTATGGGACAGCTAGGGATTATGAGTTGTTCTTTGTAAAAAAGTATCCAAAGACTTTAATCCTTGACAATAACGGAGGGCTGACATTTGGGGACGAACCTCACCCAGACATAATTTACAGAGCAAGGATCACAAGTGATCAAAGACTTTTAGGTACATGGCAAATCGAACGGACGTTTAGAAAAGTGAACGGACGAGTGACCGAAATACCAAAACTCGGTGGACATTGGTGGGTAGAGAGGTTCTGATGCACGAAGCAACAACATTGTGTTTATATCAACTGGGTTTGACGAGTTGATATGTAGTTCAGTCTTCTTAAATTTGTTAACACACCTGGGACAGTACTGAGCAGGTCGCCTTGGCATTCGTTGCCGCAATTACGTTTGGAAAGTGTGAACTAAAATTTCTAAAAACTGATTAATGGAGTCATTGTTTAAGATTGTTTATCAAAATGGTGAATTCATTGCAAAGGAAAGTTCAATCTTAGGTGTCTCAGTGGACACGATATTTACCGTCTTTACGACCATCGCCATTTTTATTTTGGGGATAATAGTTGAACGAATAATTGAGCAAAGGAAGGAAGAGAAAAGACTTAAGGAGTTAGAAGAATACTTCATAAGGTTGGTCGAGCTCAGTGAGAAAGCCGTCCTTAAACAAGCTGACGGGTTCAAGGATTTTGCAGACAAACTCCTCGAAAAGAAAGATCAGGATTTTCATCTTCTAGACGTCTCTGCTTTCTCAATGGAACCCTTTAAAGAGATTGACAAAAAAGACCTATTTACAATATTTATTAAAAATAAAAAGGGAGACATCAAAATCAAGACAGAGTTTTTCAGGAAACTGCTTGGTGGAATTGAACATTTGGATAACATCAAAACCTCATATAAAAACGTCTATTCAGCCTACATCGACAAGTTTGACAAATTCCAACGCGACTATAATGAAAACCTAATAGTTACAAGTGACGCCTATGATAACATGCGGACATATAATGAGGCCAACAAAATTAAACCTGAAGACGATCCCTTCTTATTTAAGTTGGACCGCATTAGAGCAAGTTGGGCTAGTTTAGAAAAAGAAGGCGTTGACTATCGTGATCGGTACATTGCAATGGAGAAATACATCGAGCCAATCAGAATACTTTGCAGGGAGGCGAGCGGAGATCAAAGGTCAGTTTATGTTTTAAAACACATTATGAATTGTATCTATGCCTTTGACAACATAGAAACACTAAAGAAGTTTTATAGCGACCATTTCAAACTTGACTCTGACAGTTTGAAGAAAAGTTTTAGCGACATTAAAGAGTGTTTAAAAGAGTTTGGAAAAATGTAACTGATGGCAACAACTTATTTATTACGTGCTGGTGTGATGCGTAAATTTCGGAGTAGTTGGGCAAATCAGTTGTTCCCCAATCATTTGCCCTCTAAGCGCGTAACGTCACATCCTAAAACGTTCAAGACTCTAAACCTACTCCAGCAACCTCTTCAACTTCGTCAGCTCTGCTCTATTCTTTGGCGATTTGATGTTGCCAACAATGCCATCTTTTTCGCGGGTGGTCAATCGCCAGCTGAGCGATGCGCGGGCGCTGTTCTGCCGGATGCTATCCATCTTTTGTAAAATAGGCGTATAGCTTTCGGCCTGGTATTGAATGTCAACGCGATCGATGGGAACACTTAACCACGAATGGGCATGACCAATCAGCAAGTCGCTGGTGATGTCCTGAAAATTTTCAAAGTTGTTGTACACACTGCTGATCGGTTGCGTGATATCGTCCATAATCGTTTGCCCCGATTTGGCGTTGATTGTAGCCAGCTTTGGAGAATCGCGGATAGAAAGATAAATCACACCCGAAGTATTTTCTGAAATCCAATCTTTGAAAGCATAGGTGAAACGCACCGCATCGGATAATCCAAAATTATCGGAGATGCCTGCATCCATAATTTGTATGGGCGGATCGGAAGGCAACGTGGTGTTGGGTGTGATGTAGGGAAACGTAGCGCTCATTCGCAAAGCTGAAAGAAAGCGAAGGTTGGCTGAGCCCTGCTCAGCAAAGAAGCGTTGAAAATCCACGCCACTGATTTTGGCGGATGAATAATCTCTGAAACTTTCAATCTCTTCGTTCATGAATGAAACCGGTCGCGAGGCTATATAGATTTTTCGTCCATCGTTGATTACGGTTGGTGTTAAGATCACCATCGGTATAATGCCTTTGCTTTCAACGTCCGCGTAAGCGCTAATGGGTTTGTCCATCAGCCCTTCTGTGATTTGATTCAGTTGATCTTCAAACGTAAAGGCCCGATCGCGTTGGTAAAAGTTGTCGCCATATTTGAATTTTGTAAATCCAACAAAAAGATCGTTGGCCAGCAAACTGAAGATGAGCGGGTTCAGATTATCTGTAGAAATTTTTTGCCGGTGATTTTTTGCATAAGGATTAATCGGTTCACCGAGTTTTGCGCGCAACTTTAATTCACGAAAGTAACTGGCGCCAATCAGTCCACCGGAAGCACCTGTGATCAGCACTGTGTTCTCCATCAGTTGTCCGTTGGTGAGGCTATCTGCTTTTTGCAAAGCATTTAGCGTCCAAAGTGAAGCGCGTTTACCACCACCGCTGGCACAGACGAATATCATTTTTGGTTTTTGGTCGGCCGGAAATTTGTTTCGCCAATTCTGCAATTGAGTAAGCACAACTTGCCTGTCGGTTTCTATCGCAATACTGTCATTTTGTTTTTGAATGGCTGCTACCGAGTAATCGGCAGGCAGTCGTTGATAGTCCAGTCCAAAGGCTTCGTATTTTTTGCTGAAGAAATCTTCTCCCACCAAATGGTTCAACATCAGGAACAACACCAGCGATGCTGTTACCGACCATCCGCCAAACCAATACGAGAACGCGCCCGACATCATGACGAAAATGGTGAGGAAGATCATGCAGCTTGCGGCCGCAGGAAGTTGAAACGTTGGATTGTCTTTGAAGATGCCCAGCACCAGCACCATGGCAAAGATCACGAGCTCAATCACCACGAGGTTGAAATGATTTTGATCGAATACCTGTAACACAGTGGCGCGATCATAGAAGCGTGTGTTTTCCACCTCTTTCACACGCAAGTAACTGTCGAGATAATAATTTACCCGCACTTGCTTTTTCTGCGCGATGTCAAGCTTCTTCATGGCGCTGGCGCGCGTAACCTTTACATTGCTTTTGATCTTTTCGTCAATACGGCAGATGACATATTTAAAGATGTCTTTGTTGGTGAAGCGAAAATAGATCGAGAACAGTGAAACCATGGCCACATAACCAGAGAGCAGACCGCCCAGGTTCCAGGCGAGTTCAGTCCCGGAGCTGTACTCATTATTAATTTGAAAGCCAATGATCTGATAAATGTAAGTGCCCAGAAAAGAGAGCGGTATGATGCTGTTGTTAAGTGTAAATTTTTTGAACGGACTTTCCAGTGTGCCGATAAATGAAAACCGATGACTGTCAGAAATATAGCAGGTGATGTGGAAGGCCATCGTGAACCCTGCCGTGAGGCAACCCATAATAAAAAAACTTCTGAAGTCGACCTGATTCAGATATTCCGGATCGAGAAAGAGGTAAGGTATGCCCAGATACTTTCCGAAGTTGCCCGTCACCATCGCAAACAAGATGATCCAGCAGAGAATCAGCATGTGATTGCGCCTGATGTTGTTCAGCAGCAATTGAATAGGAAAGGAGTAAGCGATCTTGGGAAGTAAAAAGTAGAGTTTGCGCATGTCTGGCATTCAAGTTAATTAAAATTCTCACCTCACCCCAATCAGATTTATCTGTTTGCTAAATTCTTAGCAGCCCCTCTCCTTGAGGAGAGGGTTTTGCGAGTTGTGCTATCTGATGAGCTTGGAAGGGGTGGGGTTGAAGGACTTGTTATTTGAAATGAACACGCCTCATTGTACATTTCGAAACTATGATCGCATTCTTTAAAGCGCGAGCAAGTTTGGATTTGATTTAAAACTTTGGAAAAAACTTTTTCGATATATCGCTCTTCGGCTGGCTCTGGTAAAACGCGTACGCTGGCCAAAGAGTATCTGAAACTTGCTCTTCGCTTCAAAGCCGACTACTTCAAATATATTCTGGCGGTTACCTTCACCAACAAGGCTACGCAGGAGATGAAGGACAGAATACTGGCCTACCTCGCTGACTTTTCCAATGGAAAGGAAAACGATCTTACACTTGAGCTGCAAAAAGAGTTGGACCTGGATGCCAATACTATTCAGATGTATGCTCAGGAAGCGCTCTCGCTGATCTTGCATAAGTATGATCAATTCTCGATTAGTACCATCGATGCGTTTTTTCAAAAAGTAATCCGCTCGTTCACACGCGAGGCTGGGTTGGTTGGTGATTACAGATTGGAGGTTGAGCAGGAACCTGTATTGGAGGAAGTCATCGATAATCTTATTGATGAACTGGGAACCAATGAAGACTTAACCAAATGGGTAGTAGAATTTGCGAATGAAAATCTGGAGAACGAACGTGCCTGGGACATTCGTAAAAGCCTGATTGAATTTTCGAATGAAATCTTCCGCGAAGAGTTTAAAGAGATTGAAGACAAAGTAAATGAGACTACTTCTCAGAAAGACTTCTTCAAAAATCTGTTGAATGAGTTGCGGAAAAAGAAATTTGAATTTATTCATCTCGTCAAGAACAAAGCGACTGAAGCAGTGAGTGTGTTAGCAAGTCACGGTTTGCAGCACAGCGACTTTAAGTGGGGTGGAAGTGGAGTGCTGAGTCTCTTTTTAAAGTTATCGAAAGTCTCCAGAATCAAAGACTATGACTTCGGCAAGCGAGCCGATGCCGACTACCAAAGCGCTGCCAACTGGCCCAATAAAGACACGGTACATAAAGCACTCATCATAAAACTTGCCAATGAAAAACTGATTGGTTTGCTTAATGAGATTTTGGCCTATCGTGATAAAAATTTTCGCGCTGCTGTTTCCGCAGAAGTTGCGTTGGATAACTTCTATGCTTTTGGACTTATCGCTGATATCTCGCGAAAGCTAAAAGATTACAAAGACGAGAACGGCATCATGTTGTTGGCAGATGCGCCACGTTTTTTAAATGGTGTGATTCAGGATAGCGACACTCCTTTTATTTATGAGAAGGTCGGTTCCTTCTACCGGAATTATCTCATCGATGAATTTCAGGATACTTCGGGCCTTCAGTGGAAAAACTTTTTTCCGTTGCTGACAAACGGACTTGATCAGGGCTATCCTAGCATGGTGGTGGGCGATGTGAAGCAAGCCGTGTATCGTTGGCGCGGTGGCGATCTTAAATTATTGCAAGAACAGGTTGAACAGAACATTGGAAAGGATCGGGTCGGGACGAAAGAACTTCAAACTAATTTCAGAAGCGCTTCCGAAATCGTGTCGTTTAACAATGCGTTGTTTGAAATGGCTTCCGCCAGTGTGGCGCAGGAAACGGGCAAAGGCATTACGTCAGATGCGTACAAAGACGTGCCGCAAAGCATTCACAAGAAAGAAGGCGGCTTTGTTCAGGTTTCTTTTTTGAAAGAAGAGTTGGGTGAGCGTTGGAAAGACCTGGCCTTGAATCAGATTCCAAATCAATTGGAGAAACTGCAACAACTTGGTGCTTCGTTGAAAGATATTGCCATTCTCGTCCGAACAAATTATGAAGGACAAAACATCGTGGCTCATCTGATGAATTACAGAAATTCGAATGAGGCAAAGGCAAACTGCAAGTACGATGTTGTTTCCAACGAATCATTGCGTCTGGATGGTGCCACCACGGTCAACCTTTTAATTTGCTCGCTGAAATATTTACTGAACCATGAAGACGATATCGCGAAAGCTCAATTGTCTTATGAATTTGCAAAGTTGCACGACCCTGATCGGAATCTCAATGAAGTTTTTTCGGTAGCACGCGATGTTACGTTTGAAAATAATTTACCAGAAGCGTTTACGAGGCAGAAGATTTCACTGAAAAAGTTGCCGTTGTTTGAGTTGACGGAAACACTCATTGAAGTTTTTGATCTCGGTAAGTACGATGGCGAGCTCACGTATCTTCAAACATTTCAGAACCTCGTGTTGGATTTTACCAGTCGCGAACGCAACGACCTCGGGGCTTTTCTCGAATGGTGGGAAGACAACAAAGCAAAAAAATCTATTCAGGTTTCAGGTGAAGTTGATGCTGTGCAGTTGTTGACTGTTCATAAATCAAAAGGTTTGCAATTCAAGTATGTGATCATTCCGTTTTGCTCGTGGAATCTCGATCATGAGATTGGCAAGCAACCAAATTTGTGGGTCTCTACGTCAGAGTCGCCTTTGGATAAAGCTGGTTACTTGCCTGTCACGTACAAATCGGCTTTAAAAGAAACTGCCTTTGCAGAGTATTATGAAGAGGAGCGTTCGCGTTGCTACCTAGATAATCTGAATCTCTTGTATGTCGCGTTAACGCGTGCCGAGCATGGCATGATTGTGATGGCCCCAGCCAAAACCGGAAAGACGGTTGCAAAACTTTTGTTGGATGGAATAACACGATCGGATGTGCTGCAACCAAAATGGAGTGAAGCAACTCAAGAATGGAAATCCGGTGAGTGGTCGGTTGCTAAATCAAAAGCGCAGGTGGAACAAAAGCCAGCATTGAAACTTAGCGTGTACAAATCTTCTCAATGGCGTGAAAAGCTGGTGATCCGCCAAACATCGCGCGGATTCTTTGAACCCAAAGACAGTGAGGTGATTGAGAAGGTAAAGTATGGAATCCATATTCACACTATTCTTTCGCGAATCAAGTATGCCGATCAACTCGATGAGGCAGTTCAGCAAATTATTTTTGAAGGACTTATTGTGCACGATGAAAAGCCGGTCATTCATAAATTAATGGATGAGTTGTTGAGCAATTCGGTGATCGCCTCATGGTTCACACGTGAGTGGGATGTTCGCACAGAAGTGCCAATACTTTTGCCTGCCCGCCTGCCGGAGGCCTCCGGAGGACAGGGGGGATTTGACAATCGCATCGATCGGTTGATGTTGGCGGAAGACAAAGCAGTGATTGTAGATTTCAAAACCGGAGAACCTAAATCGGAAGATCAAAAGCAGGTGGCAGAATATATGGAAACATTAAAGAAGATGGACTTTCGTCATGTGGAAGGATATTTATTGTACCTCAAAACAGGAGATGTTGTTTCGGTGCCACCCGGAAAAGTAAGTAAGGGTAAGAAGAAGGATGACAGTCAATTGGGTTTGGGATTTTAACGATACGATGCTAAAGAGAACTGTGAAATGCAGATGGGTGAGGTCTGAACAGAAAGTATGAAATCATTTTTAAAAGAACTGGCCGAACAGATCTATAAAGAGCATCCTAATTTGGATGGACTCACTCTTGTATTTCCTAACCGGAGAGCGGCTTTATATTTTCAAAAACATTTGAGTGGCCAGCTTACTAAACCGGCCTTTGCACCGAAGTTAATTACCATTGAAGATTTCATCTCAAGCTTTTCAGAATGGAAAGTGCCCGATAAGCTGGAGCTCGTGCATCGTCTGCATCGCACCTATCAGAACGTAATGCTGACGGGCGATGGACGAAGTCCTGAATCATTTGACCAGTTCTATTTCTGGGGAGAAATGCTCCTCCGTGATTTCGATGAGGTAGACAAGTACATGGTGAATGCGGAACAGCTATTCAAAGACCTTCGAAATCAAAGGGAACTGGATTCCAGTTTTGACTATCTCACAGAGGAGCAGCGTGAGTTCTTAAAGAGCTTCTGGTTAAGCTTTGAAGAAAACCTGACCGAGAACAAGAAGAAATTTCTGGAAGTCTGGAGTAAGCTTTTTCTTTTGTATAAAACATTTCGCGCAGAGCTTAGATCAGAAGGCCTTGCCTATGAAGGCATGATTCATCGGGAGGTGGCAGAGAGGATTATCTCGCAAGACAAAAAAGACCAGGCCTTTGCGAAAACTAAATTTGTTGGCTTCAATGCATTGACCAAAGCCGAAGAGAAAATTATTTCTCATTATGTCGATCAGGGTGCATCTGTGCATTGGGACGGAGATGAATATTATGTGAATGATGTTCGTCAGGAGGCTGGAAAGTTTTTGCGAGAATATCAGTTGCATCCTTCCCTGAAGACAACGCTGTCATCAAGTTTTCCTTCAAATTTCAGACAACCTAAATCACTTCGAGTATTTGGTTCGGCCCAGCCGATTGGGCAAACCAAGTTGATGTCGCAAATCTTACAAGAGGAATTAAAAAAAGGAATTGTGCCTGAAGACACACTCATCGTGTTGCCGGATGAAAAACTTTTGATGCCTGTTCTCCATGGTATTTCCGGAAGCGTTGAGAAACTCAACGTTACGATGGGCTTTGCGCTGAGCAGCACACCGTTATTTAATTTAGTCGAGTTGTTGATGGAATTACAAATCGCCATTCGCAAAGATCATTTCAGTCACAGGCAAGTGCTGGCCATTCTTGGGCATCCTTATGTGGTGGCTGCTGATACCATCGCGGCCAATGCCAAACGAAAAGAAATTTTATTTCACAACTGGGTTAATATTCCACAAAGTTTTCTTTCTACTTCTGTGGAGCTTCATCGACTGATATTTCAGAAGAGTGACGTAAGTCCGTTGAACTATTTATCGGCCGTCATTCAGGAGATTGGAACGCTTGATTCGATTACAACTCTTGATCGGGAGTTTGCCTTTCAATTTCTAAAGCTACTCAATCGTATAGAAGAAGTTGTTAAAACTTCAGGTGAACCTGATACAAATTCAGCTATTGAGAACACGAAGGAGCGCAACAAATCACTAAAGTCGTTTCTTCGGTTGCTAAGGCAGTTGGTGCGTGCGCAAAAGATTCCGTTTGTCGGTGAGCCTTTACGCGGGTTGCAGGTAATGGGTGTTCTTGAAACCCGAAACCTCGATTTCAAAAATGTGTTCATCCTTTCCATGAACGAAGGTGCATTTCCATCCTTCGGCAGCAGGGGATCTTACATTCCGTTCAACATCCGCAAAGCGTATGACTTGCCCACGGTGGAACATCAGGATGCGATGTACGCATATCTATTTTATCGGGTATTGCAACGAGCTGAAAATGTTTTCCTGTTTTATAATTCTGAAACAGATGTGTTGGGTCAGGGGGAGATGAGCCGCTACCTGCAACAACTTATCTACGAAAGTGGGTTGAAGATTGAAAAGGAAGTTTTACACAATGCCATTCAGCCGGTGCCTGTCAATCCCATCAGCATTCGCAAAGATGCAGTCGTTCTGGAGGCGCTTACGAAATTAAATTCAAGTACCGCTCGCTTTCGCGGGATATCACCTTCGGCTTTGAACGCTTACATCGAATGTAAATTGAAATTTTATTTTCGATATGTGGCACGCATCAAAGAACCCAACGAAGTGGAGGAAGACCTTGATGCCCGCGTTCTGGGAAACTTTCTGCACGAGGTGATGGAAACGTTCTATAAGAAATTGTACGAGCGAAAGAAGAATAAAAGTGTAGAGGCTGGTGACTTTGATAAAGTTGAATTCATGCTCGATCAGTTAATCGATGAAGCATTTGTCAAAACCTATCGACTGGAAGTAGGAAAGAAGGTAGACTATGAAGGCCAGCGCCTGGTGGTGAAGGAAGTGGTAAAGCGAATAGCCAGACGAATTCTGGAGATCGACAAAGACCATACGCCATTTGTGATGGAAGGGATTGAACAAGAAGGCCTGCTGTATAATGTCAAGATAAGTCACGCGCCAGGCTATGCCGTAGTGGGCGGTAAGATTGATCGCGTAGATCGCAAAGGTGATGAAGTTCGCATCATCGACTACAAAACCGGAAAGGATAAACTGGACTTTGAAAGTGTTGAATCATTATTTGCCCGTGATGAAAAGCGGAATAAGGCGGCCTTTCAGACCATGGTGTACGCTTTGTTGTATAAGACCACCAATACTTTTTCGGCAGAGACTAAACTCATTCCTGGGTTGATCAATCGCACTAATATTTTTGAAGATACTTTTCAGTTTGGTTTGAAGATGGACAAGGAACTGGTAACAGATGTGGATACGATTTTGCAAGAGTTTGAAATCCGCTTAATAGAATTGCTGGAAGATATCTTTAATCCGGAAGAAGTATTTGATCAAACTACTTTGACTGAGACCTGCAAGTTCTGTCCGTATCAGAATATTTGTTATCGGTAATTTTGATCCATTTTTTCACCTCATACGAGCGTGACTGTGTGATTTATGGATCGCTTTTACTTCAACCACGAAAGGATTAAATTTGTATAAACTTCAAAAGTTATGGCAAGCGTACTGGATAAGGAACTGAATAGCTATTTTACGCAGTTGAGCGAAGCGGAAAAAAAATCGGTGCTGCTAATGTTAAAGACGTTTTTGCGAAGGCGCGGTGAACAAATAGATAGTGCAGGTATTGATCAATACAATCGGGAAATAGACGAAGCCCTAGCTGAAGAAGCAAAGGGCGATTATATTACTCAAGAGGAAATGGAAAAGCGAGCAAAAAAATGGTAAGAGAAGTAAGATGGCCTTATCAAACTCAGAATCAGCTTGAGAAAGTTTATGCCCATATCTTAAAAGACTCTTATCAGAACGCGGAAAAAATCAAGAATGAGATTTTAAATTCTACCAGTAAACTGGCTACGTCTCCCGAAATTTACCCGATTGATAAGTACCGAAAGAACAATGATGGAACCTTTAGAGCTTATGAGATTCATCATTATAGGATTGCTTATAGAATAACCGAAAGAGAGATTATTATTCTTCGCTTGCGACACACGAGTCGCGAACCACAGGATTATTAGCCTTGCTCACTCCTCATAAAACTCCTTGATCGATCCAAAATAACTTTCCTTCCAACCCGCGACAATATCTTCGTAATCGTCATCGGGAATATTGGTATGCCTCAATTCAACTGATGTTCCTTCGGCATGCGGGTGAAGGATAATCGTAACAATAGACTCTGCTGGCTGATCACCAAAATACCACTGCTGCACAATCTTCTTACCTTCCACGAACTCAAGATTCTTTCCCACGATGCTTCCTTCCCACAATGAAAACTCACTTCCCGGTTCGGTAGACATTTCGGCTTCTTCACCTGACCAGAGGTGAATGGTATTGGGATTTGTCAATGCCAGATAAACATCTTCGGGTGGTGCCGGTATTGTAAAGTACTTTTTGAAATCTTTCATACGGACAATTAAAATGCAAAGTTAAATGATATTCAACAGCCAAGGCAACGTAATTTGTGTTCGCCACATAATTCTTTGTGCAACTTCGAGACTTCGAGCCTTTGTGGTTGGAACAATTTCGGCATCCTTTGAGCCAAGGTAGTTAAGCCGTAAAGAATCCAACGTTCATAACATCTGTTGTTTTGTCCGGATTAAAGTTAATTTTGATGAATGACAAAAACTACTCTCGACAAACTTCTCGGCATCGACTATCCGATTATCGTGGCGCCCATGTTTCTGATCTCCAATACAAAGATGATCAAGGCTGCTTTGCAAAATGGAGTGAGCGCAGCTTTTCCGGCTTTGAATTATCGCACCGATCAGGAATTGCGGGCTGCAATCAATGAGATCAAATCTTTTTCTTCAAAGGCCTTTGGTGTAAATCTCATCGTCAATAAAAGCAACCCGAAGTATAAAGGTCAATTGGAAACCTTGCTGGAATTAAAAGTGCCTTACATCATTACCTCATTGGGCAGCCCCAGAGAAGTGATTGAAAAGTGTAAACCACTTGGTATAAAAGTTTTTTGCGATGTAGTTGATTTAGCATACGCAAAAAAAGTGGAGGAGCTTGGCGCAGATGGAATCATCGCTGTCAACTCCAGAGCCGGGGGACATGCCGGCAATATTGATCCCAAATCATTGATCACGATGTTAACTGAAAATTGCAGCATTCCCGTTATTTCTGCAGGTGGCATTGCCGTGGGAAAAGATTTGAAACAAGTGATGGATTGGGGTGCAGCTGGAGCATCGGTGGGTACGATCTTTATTGCATGCGATGAAGCAGACATTTCTCCCGAATACAAACAAGCTATGGTGAATTACGGTGAGAAGGATATTGTCCGAACAAACAAGCTTTCCGGTTCGCCACTAACAGTCATAAACACGCCTTATGTTCAGAAACTGGGAACGAAAGCAAATCTCCTGGAATGGATTCTGAATAATAACAAGACGTTGAAGAAATATGCGAAAATGATAATTGCACTTCGCGGAATGAAGGCCGTTGAGAAAGCTGCATTTGGCGCAACTTACAAAACCGTGTGGTGTGCAGGTCCTGCCATTGAGTATGTGAAAAGCATTCGACCAATGGCAGACATTGTTAAAACTCTGACGAAGGAATATGATGAGGCAAGGAATTAAATCGTTCAAGCTATTGGCCTCACGCAGCAAGCTGATGTTACTCTAACGTTGCTTGTGGCCTGAAGCATGTGGCTTGAAGCCAACAATTCAAAGCATGGATTTAACTCGTTTCAACGATATCTCGAAAAACAAATCAGCCGAGAATAAAAAATTTCTGAACGGACTGAAGAAAAAAGATCCCCGCAAGGTGGACGATGCTTTTCATGCTGTCCATGAAGAAGTGTTTGAAGAAATTGATTGTCTGACCTGCGCCAACTGTTGTAAGACTACAAGTCCCATCTTTTATCAAACCGATATTGAGCGTGTGGCAAAATCATTGCGCATGAAGCCGGGTGATTTTATGGAAAAATATTTACGAGTAGACGAAGACAAAGATTACGTATTGAAATCATCGCCCTGCCCGTTTTTGGATGCTGAAAATTATTGTTCCGTCTATGAAGATCGACCTAAGGCTTGCCGCGAATATCCTCACACAGACAGAAAAAAAATGGTGCAGATTATGGACTTAACGTACAAGAATACACTGGTTTGTCCTGCGGTTTTTGAAATGGTAGAGCGTTTGAAAAAAATAGATGCTTAGAAAAACAAATTAGCCAACGACTTTCTCATTGGCTAATTTTCAAATCGACTAATCGATTAATTATTTATGCAACCTGTGCTTCCAACTTCGAGGAAAGTACTGATTTGGGAACTGCTCCGATTTGTTTGTCAACCACCTGGCCGTTCTTAAAAACAAGAAGGGTAGGGATAGAGCGCACACCAAAGCGTGCTGTCACCTGAGGGTTTTCGTCAACATTTAATTTGGCAATCACGGCTTTGCCTTCATAGTCACCGGCCAGTTCTTCTACCAATGGCCCGATCATCTTGCAAGGTCCGCACCATTCAGCCCAAAAGTCAACCAAGACAGGTTTATCGCCTTTTAAAGTTTCGTCAAAATTTGCATCCGTTAGTTCTAATGTTTTTCCCATGTTATTTATTGTTTTTAATTCTTTAAGATTCTACAGTGTCCAACACAAAGGTAGGTGAATTTGTTCCAACTTCGGAAAGCATGGGCGCAGGTTGTTTGGCAGTCATTTCACTTAGCCACCTCACTTCGAGTTTGTCGGTCACCACGCCTACTTCGGCCAGTTTTTTTAACTCTTTTATAAAGGCATTGTTTGGTTTTATTCTGCTGGACCGTGCCAAAAGCTCCGTTTGTATCGATTCGTAATCGTCCTTCAGATACATGCGCAAGGCTGCATTGCCAGAATTTTTCTTGCACAGCTTTTCAAGCGTGTTGATGAACTCTTCTGTTACCGACTGAACGGAAAGCCGCAATGCCAAACCCTGCACTCGCTTGCTTGCCAGTTCATTTAAAAGGTCAATGTTTCGGATTTTGAATTCCAGGTTTTGTTCGCCCCAGGTTTTCTTCATGACGTTGCCTTCAATGAACAGAAACAACCCGGGCATCAGGAATGACTTGTACTTTAAGTAGTCATCGCTCCACAGCATAAACTCACCTTTGCCGTGATAATCCTCCAGAATGAGTTTGCCAAACGGTCTTCCTGTTTTTGTCATGCGATGCTCCACGGAAGCCACAATTCCACCCATCTTACATTCTTTACCTTCTTTGCCTTCTAATTCCGCTAAGGCATTGACAGGTGTGTTACAGAATGTATCAATCTCAAATTTAAAGTTGTCAAGCGGATGACCTGAAATATAAACGCCTACCACTTCTTTCTCAAAATGTAACTTCTCTATTTCACTAAACGGTTCGATGGGATCAATTCTCGGAGGAGGCATTGCTGTTCCCGTTGATTCGCCAAACAAACTTGCCTGTGAGCTTTGTGATTCTTGTTGCATTTTGCTGGAATAACGAATCACTTTTTCCGTCAGGGATACATCTCCTTCTTTCGCGGCAATGTATTGTCTTCGATGATATTCCGTGAAGCAATCAAAGGCACCCGAAAGAGCAAGGCATTCAAATGTTTTTTTGTTGACAGCACGTTGACTTAGTCGCTTCGCAAAATCAAAAATGTCTTTAAAAGGTCCGTGAGCATCGCGCTCCTGAATCACAGCTTCAACGGCTGCTTCGCCAGCGCCTTTGATGGCACCTAGTCCAAAACGAATCTTGCCTTCTTTGTTTACTTCGAAATAAACACCCGACTCATTCACATGAGGCCCCAGCACCTCAATGCCTTGCTTGCGGCAATCTTCAATGAAATAGGTTACGTTATCGAGGTTGTTTTGAGAATGGGTTAACACAGCCGCCATGTAATCGGCCGGATAATTGGCTTTCAGATATGCAGTGTGATACGCAACAAGTGAATAGCATGTTGAGTGCGATTTATTGAAGGCATATTGAGCAAAGGCTTCCCAGTCTTTCCAGATTTTCTCCGCGATTTGTTCATCGTGATTATTCTTCTTACAACCAGCAATAAATTTGTCCTTCATTTTATCAAGAACATCTTTCTGCTTTTTACCCATTGCCTTTCGCAGCACGTCAGCATCGCCTTTCGAAAAATTGGCGAGCTTCTGCGAAAGCAACATGACCTGCTCTTGATAAACGGTGATTCCGTAGGTATCTTTCAAATACTCTTCCATTTCAGGTAAATCGTATTTGATCTGCTCCTTGCCGTGCTTTCTGGCAATAAAGTTTGGAATGTATTCCATCGGACCTGGCCGATACAAAGCGTTCATGGCAATCAGGTCTTCAAATTTATCGGGCTTTAATCCGCGCAAATAATTTTGCATGCCGTCCGATTCGAACTGGAACGTGCCGGTGGTGTCTCCGCGTTGATAAAGTTGATAGGTCTTTAAATCATCCAGCGGAACTTTATCGATATCAATTTCAATCCCTTTTCTCTTTTTGATGTTGCGCAAAGCTGTCTTGATGATGGTGAGTGTTGTCAAACCCAAAAAGTCCATCTTCAACATGCCCGCACTTTCTACCACGCTGTTATCAAACTGCGTCACCAACATGTCAGAATCTTTGGCAGTCGAAACCGGAACGAACTTGGTGAGGTCATCTGGTGTGATGATCACTCCGCAAGCATGCGTTCCCGTATTTCGAAGCGAACCCTCCAACACCACCGCTTGCTTTAATACGTCTGCTCGCTTATCACTTCCTTTTCGGATGTCGCTTAACTCTTTATTTTCTTCGAATGCCTTTTCCAGCGTTGTCCCCGGTCGCTCCGGAATCATCTTGGCCAGAATGTTTGATTCGTTGAGCGGCAGTTCCATCACGCGCGCGCAATCGCGAATGGAAGATTTAGCGGCCATGGTACCGTATGTAATAATCTGCGCCACTTGATTGTGGCCGTATTTTTCGATCACATATCGTAGTACTTTATCACGACCTTCGTCATCAAAGTCAATATCAATATCGGGAAGTGAAACACGATCGGGGTTTAAGAAACGCTCAAAGAGAAGATCGTAGGCAATCGGATCGACATTCGTGATGCCAATGCAAAAGGCAACTGCCGAACCTGCAGCCGACCCACGCCCGGGCCCCACCGAAACGCCCATCTCACGCGCTTTGGAAGTAAAGTCCTGAACGATGAGAAAATATCCCGGGTAACCGGTCTTCTTAATGGTTTCCAATTCAAATTCTATTCGCTCCTTAATTTCCGGAGTGAGTTCAGGATACTTTCGTTTGGCTCCTTCGTAGGTGAGATGCTTCAGATAGTCATCTTCTGTTTCAAATTCTTTTGGAATGATGAACTTCGGCAGCAGCACATTGCGCTTGAGTTCATACTTCTCCACTTTATCGACAATCTCAGAAATGGTTTCAATCGCTTCCGGTAAATCCCGGAAGAGTGATTTCATTTCGTCCTGCGATTTGAAATAGAATTGGTTATTGGGCAAGCCATAACGTGTTCCGCGCCCCGAGCCGATTGGGGTTGATTGAAACTCTCCTTCTTTAATGCACAGCAAAACATCGTGTGCGTTCGATTCTTCTTTTTCGAGATAATAGCATTCGTTGGCCGCAAAATATTTTACCGAATATTTCTTCGCAAACTTTAGCAAGGTTTCATTCACGCGATCTTCCTCTGGCATGCCGTGGCGATTCAACTCAATGTAGAAGTCATCGCCAAATAATTGATGCCACCATTTGAATGCCTCTTCCGCCTGCTTCTCGCCCACATGTAAAATCAGGTGAGGAACTTCGCTGCCCAATCCACCTGTCGTGGCAATCACTCCTTCTTTATACTGGCTAACCAAATCCTTATCTACTCGTGGATAAATTCCATAAAGTCCTTCGATAAAACCAATTGAACTCAGCTTCGCCAGATTTTGGTAACCGGCTTTGTTTCTGGCCAACAAAACTTGCTGATAGCGTTTGTCCGGATTGTCTTTCGTGAATTTTAATTTCTTGCGATCATCCGACAGATAGAATTCGCAACCGACTATCGGTTTGATATCGTGCTTTAAAGCCTCGCTCACAAACTTGAAGGCACCATACATGTTGCCGAAGTCCGTCATCGCAAGAGCTTTCATGTTTTGAGCCTTTGCCTTAGCAATGAGTTCCGAAACATCGGGCACGGCCTGTAAAACGGAATATTGTGAATGAACATGAAGATGATAGAATGGCTTATCGGTAAGAACCGTGTCGCTGCTGTCATTCAAATTGCCGCCCGCTTTCACTTTCTCGCGCTTGGCGGAATTGCCTGCTTCCAGATTAGGCTCTTCGTATGCTATTGCTTCAACCGGAGTGGAGTCAAACGGCTTCACTACCTTTTGTTTGATCAGCCCAAAAAATGAACGGGCGGTGGCAGCAACGTCATACGATGCATCGTGCGCATCTTCAAAATTTCTCCCAAATAACTTTTCGTGCAATTCGCTAAGGCGAGGCATTTTGAGTTTGCCGCCCATGCCTCCCGGCAGTTGACAGAACTCTATCGACACCAAACCTGTGTCTACTTTTTGAAGAGCAAGAAACTTTTCAGTGTCAAGCGATTCACGAATCAGTTCGGCCCCGATAATGTTTATGTCAAACTCGATGTTATGACCAACTAATACAGTCGTTTTTGTGAGATCGACTGCGAATGATTCCAGCACTTTTTTTAAATCGTGTCCTTCTTCGTTTGCGCGTTTGGTCGATATGCCGTGTACCTGCTCGGCCTTAAAGGGGATGTCAAATCCGTTTGGCTTTACAATATAATTGTGTTGAGAGATGAGCTTGCCCTTTCCATCGTGAAGTTCCCATGCAATCTGCACCAACCGAGGCCAGTTATCCAGATCGGTGATGGGCGCAGTTTTGTTATGCGGAATACCCGTGGTTTCCGTGTCAAATATCAAATACATGTAGAAAAGAGATCAGTGGTTGTGTGCGTAAAAATATAAGTAAAGCACCATTGGCCAAACACCGATTTTTTTGGATTGATTCCATCCCAAAACGGGAAGTATAAGCTCAATTTGAGCCAACCAGCGGAAACCAATTTCGCCAATTGATTGATGATCAGACGCATAATACGCAGGAATAGCCTTTGGTAAGTGAGGGTAAGCTTATAAAGCTGTAAAACCCCTTATGAAAAAGATGTTTGATAAAGTAGTGACATTCGGAAAGAGAGAATGGTTTCTGCTGGTCATGGTTGTTGCTATCACAATTATCATTGTGTTGTTTGAGATGCTCTGATTGGAGCCTTGCGTTTTTCCCTAAACCTTATTTAGAATCTTTTAATTTAAGAACCTTTTTTAAAATTGAGCGGGTCTCAAGGTGCAATGAGTTTATTTTCATATAAACAATTTGCCCTTTGAGCCTTGCTGAATTGTTTGGTAATGCTTTGCGGACTATTTTTGATTCCGTTGTAAAACACGCAAAGTATAGCTATGAAATGGTTTCTTGATTTACTGACAAGTACACTTGGAAGAAAACTGATCATGGCCCTCACGGGCTTGTTTCTGATCAGTTTCCTCGTAATTCATTGTACTATAAATGCAATGATATTTTTTAATGATGGTGGCGCTACATTTTCTCATTGGGGTCATTTCATGGGCACCAATCCCATCATCCGAACATTAGAAATTGGATTGGTGATAGGGTTTCTCCTACACATTATTCAAGGGCTGTCACTTTGGAGACATAATCGAGCATCCCGACCCGTTAAATACAGCGTATCGAAGGCGCCTGCCGACAGCACTTGGTATAGCAGGAGCATGGGGCTACTGGGCACTCTGCTTTTGTTGTTTTTGATTTTGCACACTTCGCATTTCTGGATTCCAAACCGCACCAACCAATTTACACACGGTGAAGAATTGCCCCTTTATAAAATGATGTTTGAAGTTTTTTCAAATCCGTTGATTGTACTTCTCTACGTGATCGGCTGTGTGTCTTTGTTTTGGCATTTGCTCCACGGATTTGCCAGCGCATTTCAATCGCTGGGCTTAAACCACTTGAAGTATAACGGTGTTATATCATTCGTAGGGACTGCTTTCTCCATCATCGTGTCGCTGGTCTTCGCAATGATGCCGATAGCGATTTATTTTGGTTGGATAAACTAGTTCAACAATAGACAATAGATTTAGATAATACGACAGCATTGAATATGAAACTTGACTCAAAAATTCCTGAAGGCCCTCTCGCAGAGAAATGGACAAAGCATAAATTCAATTTGAAGCTTGTTAATCCAGCCAATAAGAGAAAGTACGATGTTATAGTAGTAGGAACCGGTTTAGCCGGTGCCTCGGCTGCTGCTTCCCTCGGAGAGTTGGGATATAACGTGAAAGCCTTTTGTTTTCAGGACAGCCCACGCAGAGCTCACAGCATTGCCGCGCAAGGTGGTATCAACGCTGCCAAGAATTATCAGAATGATGGTGACAGCGTGTTTCGTCTTTTTTATGACACTATTAAAGGTGGCGATTACCGTGCGCGTGAAGGCAACGTTTATCGTCTGGCCGAATCAAGCGTGAGCATCATCGATCAGTGCGTGGCGCAAGGTGTGCCGTTTGCTCGCGAGTATGGCGGGTTGCTGGCAAACCGATCTTTTGGAGGTGCGCAAGTATCCAGAACATTTTATGCCAGAGGTCAAACCGGACAACAGTTGTTATTAGGTGCCTATGGAGCCTTGAATAGACAAATAGCCAACGGAAAAGTGAAGATGTACAATCGCACGGAGATGTTGGATGTAGTGGTAGTAGATGGAAAAGCCAGAGGCATTGTTACCCGCGATCTGATTACCGGAAAAATTGAAGCGCACAGTGCTCATGCTGTTTTATTGTGCACCGGTGGATACGGAAACGTATTCTTCCTGAGCACAAATGCGAAAGGTTCGAACGTAACAGCGGCCTGGAGAGCTCATAAAAAGGGTGCATTGTTTGGTAATCCTTGCTTCACGCAGATTCACCCAACCTGTATTCCCGTTTCGGGTGATCATCAGTCGAAGCTTACGCTGATGTCTGAGTCGCTGAGAAATGATGGACGTGTTTGGGTGCCCAAAAAAGCAATGCCTGGCCTTAAGTCGAAAGATGCCATCAATCTCCCTGAGTCAGAACGAGACTATTTCTTAGAGAGAAAATATCCTTCATTCGGAAACCTTGTTCCGCGTGACGTGGCTTCGCGAAACGCAAAGCAGATGTGCGATGAGGGCAGAGGTGTTGGTTCGGGTTTAGCGGTGTTCCTCGATTTCACCGATGCGATTAAACGCGATGGAGAAGATACAATTCGAGCCAAGTACGGAAACTTGTTTGATATGTATCAGCAAATCACAGGCGAGAATCCTTATAAAGGACCGATGATGATTTACCCTGCCGTGCATTATACGATGGGAGGTCTTTGGGTGGATTATAACCTGATGACTACTGTGCCGGGATTATATGCACTGGGTGAAGCAAATTTTTCAGACCATGGAGCAAATAGACTAGGCGCAAGTGCTTTGATGCAAGGCCTTGCTGATGGTTATTTTGTTATTCCTTACACGATCGGTGACTACCTCGCCAACATCGGTTGGAACGACAAAGTGGGAACGGAACATCCCGCCTTCAAAGAAGCCATCGATAGGGTCAACGACATGACCAATAAACTGCTCAATATAAAAGGAAAGAAAACGGTGGATGAATTCCATCGCCAGTTGGGACTTACCATGTGGGAGTACTGTGGCATGTCGCGCAATGAAGAGGGCCTGAAGAAAGCAAAGAAAATAATCCAGGATATCAAGAAAGAATTCTGGACAAACGTGAATGTCCTGGGCGGATCGAATGAACTGAATCAGGAATTGGAGAAAGCAGGAAGAGTGGCTGATTTTATTGAGCTGGGTGAATTGATGGTCGATGATGCACTCAATCGTTCAGAGTCTTGTGGAGGTCACTTCCGTGAAGAATCGCAAACTCCAGATGGAGAGGCATTGCGCAAAGACGATGAATTTGCGTATGTAGCCGCCTGGGAATATAAAGGTGAAAATCAACCTGAGGAACTTCATAAGGAAGAACTGAAATTTGAGAATGTTAAGTTGACACAGAGAAGTTATAAATAAGTTAACCGTTATTCGTTAACCGTTAGGATAAAACCTATTAACGATTAACGGATCGCGATTAACGGATAACCGATAAAGAACTATGAAGATCACGTTAAAAGTCTGGAGACAGAAAAACAAAGACAGTAAAGGAGAATTCAAGACCTACCAGCACGATCATGTTTCATCAGACATGTCGTTCCTGGAAATGATCGATGTGTTAAATGAATCATTGGTAAAGAAGGGAGAGGAACCAATTGCATTTGATCACGACTGCCGCGAAGGCATTTGTGGCATGTGCAGTTTGTATATCAATGGTCGCCCGCATGGGCCATTGCAAACCACTACGTGCCAGTTGCACATGCGTTCTTTTCAGGATGGAGAAACCATTACTGTTGAACCCTGGAGAGCAAAAGCGTTTCCTGTCATCCGAGATCTGGTAGTTGACCGTTCTGCATTTGATAGGATCCAGCAATCGGGTGGTTATGTTTCCGTCAATACAGGTGGTGTTCCGGATGCCAATGAAATTCCGATCCCAAAGAAAATTGCCGATGAAGCGTTCGATTCAGCAACGTGTATTGGTTGTGGAGCTTGTGTAGCGGCCTGTAAGAATGCATCAGCCATGTTGTTCGTGAGTGCAAAGGTTTCTCAGTTTGCGCTTCTCCCTCAGGGCAAGGCAGAACGAAAAGAACGTGTTGAGAAAATGGTTGCCCAGATGGACGCGGAAGGATTTGGAGCCTGTACCAATACGAAAGCTTGTGAAGCTGAATGTCCTAAAGGAATCAGCGTTACGAACATTGCCCGTTTGAATAGAGAATATTTTGGAGCGATGTTCAGTTCGTATGAAGTGGAGGTGAAAGGAGGAGATTGATAACACCTCTCCGCGAAATGAAAAACGAAACCCGGTTAAGCCGGGTTTTTTATTGACGAGATTTCCTTTTTAAATCGGAGAATATAGTAGACTCCAATAGGCAAATAACAGAGCCCGAAAAATATTCTGCCTATTTCTATTTTCTCTGACAAAAAGCCATCAGCAAGTAGAAGAACAACACCAACTGTCCAGCAGACTGCTGCTAGTAGTAACAACTTACTTCGGCTTTTGGGACTTTTAGGAAGCGGGATAAAATAAGACGCCATTGGATTTACGGTTACTCACTTTTACAGACAGACACCCCTGCACGTCCACCGGCAATTGGTTTTGAGACAGCGGTTCCGATATTTCCGGCAGCCAGTATGACGTTTCTTTCAGTGCCGGTATCGGATAAATGAATTTTAATACACGCATCAAGTTTAACCAGATCGGAGTAAGAGATGGGTGTCTCATCTGCGAGCCTGTCAATTCTTGTTTCGCTTTTTCCGGTTCCACCAACAACTGGAGTTAATAGCGCGGCAACATCAGCGCCATTTACAGAAAGGTCGCCCAGGTGAAGATGAACTGGAAATTTGGAATCGCCCGTGGTGCCTTTCAACTCAACAACGACTGTGGTTGCCCCATCCTTACGTTCTTTGAGAGTCACCACTCCGCTTACATCATACGTGGAGCCCCGCTGAAGGGCATACGTAGTTTCGCTACCTGTGAATTCAGACACCTGCAGGTTCTCCTGACACGCTACCGTCAAAAGCATCATCCCTAAAAACCGTAAGACATTCTTCATATTCCTGTCATTTGCTCAATAAAAATAAAAAATATATTCAATTGCGGCTTATGCGGCCTCTTAAAATAGATTTGCCAGCAGTCCGTTGGCCAAACTCTGCTTTAAAATTGAATGACAATTTCATGGGAATGTTGCATTTTTGGCATAGAACTAGCTTTAACAAAACGGTTTTAAAATTGAATTATTCTGTGAAGCAAATACTAATTCTGGCGCTACTGACAGCAGGGTGCAGCCCATCACTTACCAACTCGAGTCTAAAGACGGATTTGCAAAACACCAAGCCTGGATGGCTAAACGCAAAGCCCATTCAGGATGGCTATTACGTGGGAATTGGTCACAGTAATAAAGATGGAATCAACAACTATATCCAATCGGCAAAACAAAGCGCCCTGGAAGACATGATTTCGGAAATAAGGGTTAATGTTTCTTCAACTTCAGTGCTTAGCCAGATTGATGCAAACAAAGAGTTTCAGGAGAAGTATGAGCAAATCATAAATACGACTGCCACCGATGACATTGAGGAATTTGAGCAGGTAGACGCCTGGCAGGACGATCGAAACTATTGGGTGTATTATCGCCTCTCAAAACAACGCTACAAAGAAATCAAGGACGAGCAAAAGCGAAATGCTGTGACGCTGGCATTGGACTTTTTTACAAAAGCAAAACAATCCGAGCGGGCAGGAGAGAATGTTCAGGCGTTGGGATTTTATTTTCAGGGCTTTCGATCTATTGAAAAATATCTGGCGGAACCAATCCGGATAGAATTTGAAGGCAAAGAGATTCTTTTGACGAACGAGATTTATGCCAACATCCAGCAACTGCTCGATAAGATGCAGCTAAGCGCTGAGCCGTCTGAGATCAACGTAAACCGTAGGGTGGCAGAAAGTGGGCAGACCGTGATTGTCAAAGCTTTCTACAAAGACGGATTGAAGACCATTGCAAACTTGCCATTAAGCGCAGCTTTTGAAAAGGGATCTGGTGATGTTTACCCGACTTACAAAACCGATGCAGCAGGTCAGGCCAAGATGTTGCTTACTAAAATCAGTTCTCGCGATTTAGAGCAAACCGTTGCCGTTAAAGTCAATCTCTTGAGCTTTGCTGGTGAAAATCCATCGGATATTTATAAACTGGTAGCTCAAAAGTCAGTCGTGCCAAAAGTAAATATCCTGTTGAAGGTACAACGTCCGTTGGTGTATGTGACGGCTGTGGAAAAAAGCCTTGGTAATGCCCGGAGCAATCAGCAAATCGCCAACAAGCTCAAGAACTTTTTAACTAACTCTGGATTTGAATTGACTGATTCAAAGGATAAGGCCGAGTTGTGGATGGATGTCAATGCCGATTCCGAGAAAGGCGCTGTTTCAGGAAGCATCTATATTTCGTATGTGACCTCAGTAATTAAGGTGATGAGTATGAAAGACAATAAAGAAATATATGCCACCACCCTTGATCGGGTGAAGGGATATAGTCTGGATTTTGAACGGGCCAGCCAGGAGGCTTACAACAAGTCGCTGGACACCTTGGAAAAAGAGAAAATGCCTGAAATCTTAAATTCTATCTTGCAATAGGGCGTTAAATCAATGAAAAATTCAAATTTTCATAATCAAAATTATAATCAAAATATAGCCAATCGCGGTTGGCCTTATAATTGCATTAGTTAAATTGCTTAACCAAATTATCCCATAGAATATGAAAAAGTTAATGAATGTATCGTTTGTAGTGATGATGGCGGCTATCGTGTTGATCACGGGTTGCAAGAGTAAAGAAAAAACACCTGCTGGTGAGAAAGAAGTGGTGGTTCCATGCTCCGGACCAGATTTCTTTACGAATAATAAAGTGTTCCGTGCCAACTCCATTGGAGAAAGTATGGACCAGGTGACATCCAAGAAAAAGGCGTTGACCAATGCTCGTAACGAATTAGCTCAGGCGATCAACACAACGGTGAAGACTGTTACGGACAATTACACCAACTCACGTGAGTTGAACAAGAAAGAAGAACTCGAGCAACGTTTCGAAAGCCTTAACCGGGAAGTTGTGGACCAATCGTTGACAGGTGTTCGTACCATTTGCGAGAAACTTGTTCAGACAAAAGAAGGAACATATAAGACCTATATCGCTCTTGAGCTTTCAGCTGACGAGTTAGTAGCAAAATACAATGAGCGTCTTTCAAAAGATGATCGCCTTAAAATCGATTATGACTACGAGAAATTCAAAGACACGTTCAATAAAGAGATGGACAAAATGAAGCAGAACTAAAAGCAAAGTTCATTCATCTTAAAAATCCCGACCAGAAATGGTCGGGATTTTTTATTTTTAAACAATGGCGGGATATTCAGGAACACCTTTGTTAAAGAAATTGGGAATTAAACCGGGTTCTAAAATTATCCTGCAGAATGAACCTGATCATTATTTGGATTTGATAAGCCCTGTTCCTGAAGGAGTGAAATTCTTAAACAAGACTTTAAAGAATGAAATTGACTTTATCCACTTGTTCGTGCTCGACAAAAAAATCTTTGAACGTGAATTTAAAAACCTAAAAAGGACGCTGAGCAAAGAAGGCATGATGTGGATTTCGTGGCCAAAGAAAGCCTCCAAAGTGCCAACTGATCTGGACGAGAATATCATCCGCGAATTTGGATTGGCAAATGGACTGGTAGATGTGAAAGTATGTGCAGTTGATGAGGTTTGGTCGGGTCTTAAGTTTGTTTATCGCACCAAAGACCGCTAGTGAATAACCAGACTTTGTATCTGTTCTAATGATTTGCCTTTCGTCTCAGGTAACACTTTCCAAACAAAGAGTAGTTGCAATACCATCATGGCACTGAACAGGGTAAAGGCATAAGCACCACCCATCTCAGAAGATTCCGCCAGGATGGGAAACGTCCACGAAATAATAGCGGCCATCACCCAGTGCGTTGAGCTACCCAGGGCTTGTCCTTTTGACCGCACAGTGTTGGGAAAAATTTCTGAAATAAAAACCCAAATCACTGCCCCCTGCGAAAAGGCAAAGAAGGCGATAAAGCCAATCAGGTAAATCATCACAGAATAACCACCGAAGTCTTGCGTATAAAATGTTTTGGCCACCAACCCAAGTGACACAATCATGCCGAGTGAGCCAATGATGAGAAGCGTCTTGCGTCCGAATTTATCGATGACAGAAATGGCTAATAACGTAAAGATCATGTTTGTTAAACCAATCGAGACGGACTGAAGTAGCGCGGTATCTTTTGAAAGACCGGTCATTTCAAAAATTCGCGGAGCATAGTACATGATAGCATTGATACCAGCCAACTGGTTAAACATCGCTAATATCATGGCGAAAAGAATTGGCTTTCGATAAGCTTTTGAAAACAGATTCTCAGAGGAGGAACCCTCTTCAACCTTTAGCGACTGCGTGATGAGTGCAAATGTTTTTTCAACCTCGGGCTCACCAATTTTTTGAAGCACTTCTTTTGCCTCGGCTGTGCGTGAATGTTTGATCAACCACCTAGGACTTTCTGGTACAAGGAAAACCATCGCAAAGAACAGAAGGGAAGGAAACGCCTGCACACCCAGCATCCACCGCCAGGCATCTTCGCCAATGCCCGAAAGCAAATAGTTGGAGATAAAGGCGATCAGAATTCCGCTCACGATATTAAATTGAAATAATGCTACCATGCGACCTCTTGAATGAGCAGGTGATATTTCAGAAATGTACATGGGGCCGACAACAGACGAGGCGCCAACGCCAACGCCTCCCAAAAATCTAAAAAGTAAAAATGGCAGCCACGAAGGAGTAAGTGCGGTTACCAGAGATGTTAATAAATACAGAAGCCCGATCGCCTGCAATACTCTTTTGCGTCCGTACGTTTCTGCGGGCCTCCCAGCCACCATCGAACCTATTACGGTGCCAATCAGAGCAGACGCCACCGTGAAGCCATGCCAGAAATCATCAAGCGACCAAAGTTGCTGAATTGATTTTTCCACACCCGATATAACGGCCGTATCAAAACCAAAAAGAAAGCCGCCCAAAGCGGCAACAAAAGCGTATCCGTAAGACGAAGATTGTTTCATATCATGGAAGGTAGTAAGATTTGTGACAGCTCTAAATTTAAGTCGGTTCTTTAATAATTTGTTTAACTACTCAAGAAAGGTAAGGCTATTCCTCTGTGTTCAGATTCATCGGATTTCCAAAGTGTTAAACAAGGCAGAATTTGAATTCAACCGCTCTTAAAATAATATCGTCTTTTACTGATTATTCAACAAATAATATTCTCAAAAAGCGTAATTTGGATTTCTTAAAATTCTGCAAAAATGAATCTTAATATTAAAGCACAAGAACAAAATACCTACGATGCAATTGTTGTGGGTACTGGCATCAGTGGTGGATTTGCCGCGAAGGAGTTGAGTGAAAAAGGACTTAAAGTCCTTGTACTGGAGAGAGGACGCGATGTGAAGCATCCGGATTATCCTACCGCAACTAAAGATCCGTGGGAATTTGAAAATGCTGACCGGCCTACACAAGACGATCTGGCAAAACAAGGCGTTCAAAACAGAACGGGTTACACCGTGCGTCAGTCTACGAAGCATTGGTTTGTCAACGATCTTGAAAACCCCTACACGGAAACAAAGCCTTTCGATTGGATGCGCGGCTATCATGTGGGCGGCAGGTCCATCACATGGGGTCGTCAAAGTTATCGATTGAGCGAAATGGATTTTGAAGCCAATGCAAAAGATGGAATTGGCACTGACTGGCCTGTGCGTTATAAAGATATTGCTCCGTGGTACGACTACGTTGAATCTTACATTGGCGTGAGCGGACAAGCGGAAGGTCTACCCAATCTTCCTGACGGAAAGTTTCTTCCTCCAATGGAATTGAACTGTCAGGAGTTGGAGTTGAAAAAAGTGATGAAGGATAAATTCGGTCGCCTCCTGACGATTGGCAGAGTGGCACACGCTACGGCACCGCTCGCACATACGCCATGGAGGGGCACTTGTCAATATAGAAACTTGTGTAGCCGCGGTTGTCCTTACGCGGGATATTTCAGCAGTCCGGGGTGCACGCTTCCAGCAGCAGAGAAAACCGGCAACATGACACTCCGCCCTAATTCTATTGTGCATTCGATTATCTACGATGAACAGAAAGGAAAAGCAACCGGTGTGAGAGTTCAAGATTCTGAAACCGGTGAACAAGTAGAGTTTAGCGCAAAGATTATTTTCTTATGTGCTTCTACGTTTGGATCAACCTTCATCATGTTGAACTCAATCTCCAATCGTTTTCCAAATGGTTTTGGTAACGACAGCGGTGAACTTGGTCATAACATCATGGACCACCACTTAGGTGCAGGAGCAGGCGGTGAACTGCCAGGGATGGAAGACCAATATTATTCAGGTAGAAGAGCCAATGGATTTTATATCCCCCGCTATCGCAACATTGGCAAAGACAAGCGCGATTATATTCGCGGGTTTGGATACCAGGGAAGTGCCAGCAGACAGGGATGGTCAAGGGCGATAGCAGAACTAAGTTTTGGTGCCGATCTAAAACAGATTGTGACCACTCCAGGCAAGTGGACTATTGGCATGGGAGGTTTTGGTGAAGTACTTCCGTACCATGAAAACAAAGTGACGCTGAACACGGACAAGAAAGACAAACATGGTTTGCCTACGCTTACGTTCGATGCCGAATACAAAGAGAATGAGTTGAAGATGCGCAAGGATATGACCGAAGATGCGGCTGAAATGTTGGAAGCAGCAGGTGCGAAAAACATTACGCGAAATACTGGTCATGGTAACTTAGGCATTGGTATACACGAAATGGGAACGGCTCGCATGGGCAAAGACCCAAAAACATCGGTGCTGAATAAGTTTAATCAGGTGCATGCCTGCAAGAATGTGTTTGTAACCGATGGATCATTTATGGCTTCGGCAGGTTGCCAGAATCCATCACTTACCTACATGGCCTTTACGGCAAGAGCAGCAGATTATGCGGTGAGTGAATTAAAGAAACAAAATATTTAAACGTCAAAACTCGAATACTATGAATAGACGAGAAGCCATACAACGCACCGCCATGGTACTGGGCTATGCGGTATCAGCATCGGCCCTGTCGGGCGTGCTAAACGGATGCAAAGCAGCACCAGAATTGAATTACAAACCAGTGTTTTTCACAGAAGACCAGGCAAGGCTGGTGAGTGAGTTAGCTGAAATCATTTTGCCGAAGACCGATACTCCGGGAGCGAAGGATGTTGGTGTTCCGGGATTCATCGATCAGATGCTGAAAGAATGCTATAAGAAAGAAGATCAGGAAAGATTTATGACTGGTTTGAATGAGTTTGAAGAAGATGCCAAGAAAACGTATGGCGACAGCTTCGCTTTGTGCGAGCCAGCGCAGCAATTGGAATTGGTAAAAAAATATCACGATGCTGCCGTAGCAGGTGTGAAAGATAAAACCATCAAAGACAGACCATTCATCTTGATGACTAAGGAACTAACCATGCTGGGCTTTTTCACCAGCGAACCAGGCGCCACACAAGTGCTGCAATATCAGGCTGTGCCTGGAGCGTATCATGGATGCTTGCCGTTGGCGGAAGTAGGGAAGACCTGGGCAACATAGGCAATAAGGATTCAGATTTATTTCAAAGGCTGATTTTCGGATCGGCCTTTTTTTGTTTTTGGACTTTCCCAGCCAGCTAGAATTCGCAGAAAACAGGCATGTGATCACTGACCTCCATCCATTTTTTAGGTAGCCCAATTGTCATTCTTTTAATGGTGTTTGAAAACTCCTGACTGGCAAAAATGTAATCGATGTGATATGGCTTTGATAATTTTTTCTGTAGGCAGAAAGTAGGTTGTGATTCTTTCCCTTCTTGTTCTTTGAAATATTTATGATAGAGACTTTCGATCTTGAGATCCTTTAACTCTCTCACTACGTCACTGTGATTCCAGGTCCTGCTTTGTTTGTCCCAGATGACATTGCTGTTGAAGTCACCGGCAATCATGCATTTACTAAGATGTGATTTGTGAATTTGTAAGTATTTCCAAAATTGACCGATGTATTGAAAGTTGGGCTGATCTGCACCATGACACCAAACCCCAATAAAGTTAAAGTCATCATTAACTTGGCAGGCTATGAAGTATTCTATCCGTCTGTATCCCACTGTAAATTTTTGATTGTTGAGTTCTCTCCGGCAAAAAGCCCAAGCCCTTTAGTGTTATTTTTTCCAGCCCAAAAATAATTTTTTGCCCATGTTTTGTAAGCAGAGTCGTTTGTCGTTGCCGGATTTTCGCACTCCTGAACAACCATAATATCGGCCTTGAAGGGTGTAAGCCATTTAATTTTTCGCCTGAGTGCACCGTTGCAATTCCATGTTAATACCTTCATTACTTCAACTTATCCCGTCTCTCTTTCACCTCGCGCCAGGTGGTAAGAATTATTCCTTCTCGCTGAATAAATTTTTTAAACTCAGGATCAACCATGGCAAGTAAGTCACCTTTGCGAATGTGACTTGAGCCGGTGATGTAGGGAAACACTTCTGTTGGCAGGGAGCAATGCATGATCACCATCGTAAGGCCAGGCTTCAATGCCTTTATTGTTTCGATGTAGTGTTGGGTGGCATACTGCTGATGTTCTTTTTCATTTTTTCTCACAGCTTCCGGATATTCCCAATTGTAGCTCACGTTATGCAAGTCATCAAGTACAGGCAGGCCTGCACTCCAAATAGTTGCTCCGGTTTGCTGAAATTGCTTGAGCGTATTGTCATCCAGGCCCATTTGCTTGCTGATCGCTTGGTTATGCCCTCCGGGAAACATGACCGGAATATGCTGCTCGGCTCCAACCTTGATATAACGCTGTAAAAATTCCGGCTTGGCAAACAAAGTCCCCATGTGCGAGTCAAGATGAGTTGGCTCAAAGCCCATTATTCGCGCACGTTCAAGTTGCGCCCTGATTTCTTTTTCCACTTCATCTGCGGAAGCATGCTTCACCACGTCTTCCACGCCCGGCCACATCGCACCTTCTTCATCAACCAATCCCGGCACTAAGCTTTTTCCCGAAAGGGGCCCCCAACGGTACTCTTTCCATTCGGAAGTTAAGGTGAGATGAAGGCCAGCATCTGTTGTAGGATGTTGCTTGATATAATGCACCATCCCCGGAACCCATGGCGTTGGCATCATCACGCTGACTGAATTAGCCACACCTTTTTCCATCGCTTGTTTCACTCCTTCGTTTGAATCCCACGACATGCCGGCATCATCCACATGAAGGATTAAAACTTTGGCGCCTTTTGCAAACCCAAGTTTTTCGGCATAGGTATCCTGTGCATTGGAAATGGAAAATGATAAGGAGAGGCTCAACAGCAGTACTACTATTCTTTTCATCTGATGTGTGGTTGATAAATAAAATTTACCTGATCGTCAGGCAAATAAATATATCAAAATATCAGGAAATGAACGTGATTAAAACTGCATACGAGATCTTCTGTCGAAATAGGGTTTCAGAATGGTTCGGTCCAACAGCACGAAAGCCAATCCCATGGCGGCAATCAGAATTCCATTGATCAGCCATTTGGCATTGAAGGGAATAGTTGGTAATGGATTTTTAATGAAATCATTTTTAACCGGAAGTTTGTCCAATGCAATGGGACTGTTCATGTTATCGAAAACTCCAACGGAAAGCAGTAACGTCATGATACCTACAGCTACGAGAACACCGCACAGAAGCAAAAGACCATTCTTAGGCGACATTGCGCTGCGGGCGGGCAATTGATCTAAATTATCCATCACCCGATCGATAAATATTTTAGATGGCTGTTCGAGTCTAGCCTTGCTTGCTAATAAGGAGTGAACAACACGTAGTTCTTCCAACCTCGATTTCAAAGACGAGTCCTGTATCAATAAGATATCTAATTCATTTTTATTAGGTCCGGTCAGGGTGCCATCCAGATACTGAAGTAAAAGGTCGTCCTGCTTTTGTGTTATCCGTTTCATGCCTATAAAGTTAAAGCTTCTTCTTTTAATATTTTAGTTAATTCATCGGCCAAACGTTGACGGGCACGATGTATTCTTACTTTGATGGTATTTTCATTTTGCCCCATCAGGTCGGCAACTTCATCGAGTGAAAATTCTTTTATATAATACAATTGAATAGCAAGCCGATCGGCCTCATTCAATTTGTCCATCGCCTTTGCAACAAATATCTGCTTATCGTCTTTCTCTATCTGACTGTCAGCCTTTACAGAATATTCAACGATGCTATTTTCTATGCTCTGAAATTGTTGTCGGTTTTTTCGTTTATAGCTAATGGCGGTGTTGAAAACAATTCGGTACAGCCAGGTTGAAAATTTGGCCTGACGATTAAAACCTTTGAGATAGTGGAACGCTTTAATGAAAGCATCCTGGGCCGCCTCTTCAGCCTCCGGCCGGTTCTCCACGATCTTTAAAGCAATGGTATAGGCATAACTTTTATACTTGTCTACCAGCCTGGCATACAGGTCGCGTTCGCCCGCCAAAATGCGGTCAATCAATTGAATTTCCTCTTGTAATGTGATCACAGCCCTTTGACGCAGCACGTCATGTCCAAGTTACAGATATTAGATAAGTAGTTTTGTGTCGCAAACACAAAGTATTTTTGAAATGGGTGTAACCGGCTAAAAGAACACTGCGTCATAGGGGCAAAACAATAAATGTAATTTTATGAGCGAAGATGTAATCATACCGATATTTGGGATCATGCTTCCCATTATCATCACGTTAGGAGCATTTGTGATGGTCGTTTATATCCGAAAGTTTTCGAACATCGAACGGATGGCCATTATCGAAAAAGGACTGAGCCCTGATCTGTTTAAAAACGAGAAGTCTGCTTCGGGTACTCTGAGAGCTTCTTTACTCCTGATTGGAATTGGGATAGGATTTTTGGTAGGCTATTGGCTCGATCGCGCATTTGATATGGAAGAGGTGGGATATTTTTCCATGCTGTTCATATTCGGAGGCCTGGGGTTAGGATTGGCCTACATTACGGAAGAAAAGCGGGCAAAGAGCTGATCGATATTTGTGGAAGGAGGAAAGCCTCAGTTGATTATAACATCAGCTGAGGCTTTATTTTTAGGCGTATACCCATTTCATGATCGTCATCGAAATGATAAAAATGATGACGAGCGAAAATAGATTTAATAACAAACCCGTTTTGATCATTTCCTTAATTCGAATATATCCGCTGGCGAAAAGAATAGCATTAGGTGGTGTCGACACCGGCATCATGAAAGCGCAACTGGCGGCAAACGCTACAGGCATGGCCAGTAAGATCGGGCTTATTTGAAATCCATCGGCTATACCAAACACCACGGGAACAAATATGGTGGTGAGCGCCACATTGCTCATCACTTCTGTTAATGCCATGGAGATAAAAGTGAGCAGGAAGGTGAGAGCAGGCACGCTGATGGCACCCTGCTGCGAAATCTTTTCACCTACTATCTTCACGAGGCCTCCTTCTTCCATTCCATCCGCCAGGCACAATCCACCACCAAACAATAAAAGAATGCCCCACGGCAGATTTTTCATATCACTCCAATCCAATAGAAATTTTGATTTTCGAAGATCAACGGGCATCAGGAACATGCATACACCACCGGCCATGGCAATCGTGGTATCGTCCAATAGATTTTTTCCAATCAGTGAATTCAGGTTTTGCCGGAAAATCCAAAAGAAGCAAGTGATTGAAAAAATAACCAGTACCAATTTTTCTTCTTTCGACATTTTTCCGAGTTCGTGAAGTTTGCGATGAATGAGTTGCTCCGAACCCTCGATTGCTTTAAGCCCGTTCCGATAAAGGATTTTAGTGATGATGAAATAAAGGGAAAGTAGCAATGCGATCATCAAGGGTATCCCCACGATCATCCAGCTACTGAAACTTACATCCAGGTTATAGAATCGTTTCATGTACCCAACCATCACAACATTAGGTGGTGTTCCGATAATTGTGGCAATGCCACCAATGCTGGCCGCGTACGCAATGGCAAGCATCAATCCAGTAGCGAACTTTTGAAATTTAGGATCATCTTTTTGGGCCATTTCTTTTGCCAATAAACTTGTGACCGAACTGGCAATGGGCAACATCATCACCGCGGTGGCCGTGTTGCTGATCCACATACTAATGAGTGCCGTGGCGAGCATAAATCCTAAAATGATTCCATTGCCGCTTGTTCCGGTTAACCGAATCAGGTTAAGCGCAATTCTTTCGTGTAGATTATATTTCTCCAATCCAAGCGCCAAAATAAATCCACCCATGAATAAGAAGATTACCGGATCACCATAAGGTTGACTTGCTTCGCGAACAGTGCTGACCGACAACAAAGGAAACAATACCATTGGCAACAATGCTGTCACCGGAATGGGCACAGCTTCAGTCACCCACCATGCCACCATCCAGGCGCCCAGCGAAAGCACAAATACTCCCTTATCAGAAAGAGCGGTAGTACCTAACAGGAAGTAAAAGCTTAAGAAGAGAAACGGGCCCGCAATCAAGCCGACCAGTTTGGTTTTAGAAATTAGATTTTCCAAGCAGTGATAATTTTAACTTGTTTAAAGTTAAATCACTGGACCAGTAAAGCAAATTGATTTTAGTGATTCCGGGAAATCATGACGTGAAAGGTGGATAGCTATCTTAGCTTTTATTGACCACTTGGTGCCTTGGGATTGGCAGGTTTCACCACAATGGTGCGGCCATCCAGTTCCGTTTCGTTAAGACTGGCGATTGCCTTGTTGGCTTCTTCGTCATTCGACATCTCCACAAAGCCAAAACCCTTTGATCGGCCGGTGTCACGATCTTTCACAATTTTGGCAGAAGTAACTTGTCCAAATTTGGCAAATGCAGCTTCCAGATCTTCTGTTCTGGTTTTAAAGTTTAGTCGGGCAACAAAAATGTTCATGAGTGAGAATCATTAAGCGATTGTGATACAAAGTAGTAAACTATCCGAAAAAATTCAAGAAGCAAGATGACGGGAAGTCTCTCAGCCAGCAATTAGCTCTTTGGCATTTTCCAACGCCATGTTAGATGGCTTTGCCCCACCAATCATTTTAGCGATTTCTAAAACGCGTTCCTCCTCCGTGAGTTTCTTAATGAGGCTTATCGTTTTTGCAGAGGCATTGTCTTTGTACACAAAGAAATGGGCATCTGATTTTGCGGCTATTTGTGGCAGATGACTAATAGAAATGATCTGATGGCGCTTTGCCATTTCTTTCATCAACCGTCCAAGTTGAATGGCAATCTCACCCGACACACCACTATCAATTTCGTCAAAAATCATGGTAGGGAGTGCAGTTTTTTCAGCCATCACATACTTAACGGCAAACATAAGGCGCGAGAACTCTCCTCCTGAAGCAACTTGCGCCAGCGGTTTAGGAGCTATTCCCTTATTGGCGCTGAAAAGTAATTCAATGCTGTCGATGCCAGTGGATGTTGGATGCACTTTATCACATTCAATCTTGATGGATGCGTTTGGTATCCCTAATTCAATCAGAAGTTTTGTAAGCTGTTTGCACAGGGGAACAAAAACCTTCTCACGGGATTTGCTTAACTCTTCAGCTTTCCGTTGCAGTTCAATTGTTAGTTTTTCAAGATCGGCTTTTGCTCGCTTTAATGTTTCATCCAAATTAGATGTTTTGTTAGCCTGTTGTTGCAACGACTCTTGCAGTTCCAATAGTTGTTGGAGGTTTTGCGAGCGATGTTTTTTTAGAAGTTGGTAGATAAGACTAAGCCTCTCCTTTACTTCCTCTGTTTTTATCGGATCAAATTCAATTTTGCTCTCTTCGTTTTCGAGTTCACTGACGATATCATCCAGTTCTATTTTGACACTTTCAATTCTTTGCTGAAGCTGGCGATAACTTTCAGAATAGGAGGAGATGGGCAATAGTTGATTTTTTACGCTGGCGAGAATCGGTAAAACGGAGAACTCGGAATCATTCAACTGTTGAATCACCTGATTGAAACGAACTTTGATATCTTCCGCATGTTCCATGATTTTTAAGTCCGACTCCAACTTCAGTTGTTCATCCTCTTTTAAGTCGGCCTTCACTAATTCATCCAGTTGAAACCGTACAAAGTCTGATTCCTGAGTGAGCGTTTTGGCCTCGGCTAAAAGTTGTTCGTAATCCGACTTCGCTTTACTGAAGCTTTTCCAAAGATTTTGATATTCTGCCTGGAGTTTTTGACTACTCGCGAAAGCATCAATCAATCGAAGTTGGAAGAGACGATTACCCAGTTCAAGTGTTTCATGTTGCGAGTGAACATCCATCAGGCGAACCCCGATTTTTCTCATCGCTTCGAGTGTCACCGGTGTGTCGTTGATGAAAGCACGACTTTTTCCAGTTGACCCTATCTCGCGTCTGATCACCGTTTGTGGTTCATAGTCCAATTCACTTTCCAGAAAAAGATTTTCCAACTTGTAGGAACTGATGTCAAACGATCCTTCAATGATGCACTTTTCATTTTCGTCACCAAGCACTTTGGAGTCGGCCCGGTTGCCCAATAAAAGTCCGATCGCGCCCAGCATAATGGATTTTCCAGCGCCCGTTTCACCCGTTATCACATTGAGGTGATGGGAGGGTTCCATCTCCAGATGTTTGATGAGAGCGTAATTTTTTATGGTAAGATGAGTGAGCATGAATAGCGCAATTCTATCCTTACAATATTAGCAAAAGATGTTCTATTTCTGACCGGAAAGAAATAAGGAAAAAAATTACAAGCGCGTCAATTCGCGATAATCTTTTGATAAATGTTTCGCTTCGGATCGATACTGGTTAAGATATCATAAGCCTCGCGCCTCACAGGCAGACTGCCCTCAGAAAAAATGTTGACCAACTCGGTTGCTTTCGTGTCAAAAAATGAAATCACCAGAATCGAGTTTGGATACACGGTCCAGACCTTCTTTACACTCTTCAAAATATCGAGCACCTGCGTGCGGCTTTGATCGGGAGTTTTACCGAAGGTATCAAGAGCGAGCCGATGATATTTGTAGTTGTTTTTTCTAAGCTCCACCATCTGAGGGTTGTTGATATTGTCGATGAGAGCAAAACGATTTCTGGTGTTGCCTAGTCCCTGCCAGCCGGCACGATTAGAGCTTTGTGCATTATTAACAACGTTAAAGGCTTTTTGAAAGTAAGGTGTGCCACCCAATTCGCTCATGGAGTCAGCGTCCATCCCTACAATGATGTACGCGTAGAACGCCAGCATAGAGGTGAGGTTGGTGATGTAGCTGTTGTCGTTGTATTCTAGTGGCAGTGATTCAACATACTCAAATTCCCAATCGCGATCAGCAAAGTTGAACAATACGGTTTCGTAGTTGGTGTTGTACACCGGTCGTGCTGCTGTGATCTGCACATTGGCAGAAAAATTTCCAATGGAGGGCATCTTGCCGATGTTCAGGAAAAGACTGCAATTGATCTTTTCGTAATTCTTGTAAGAATCGTTGGTCCATTTACGGGTATTCAGGAACGTAGCAAATGCACGCTCCATGTCCTTAAATACTGCACGATCACTGGTTTGAATCTGGTCGGCATTGATCGTGACTTTACAGTTTAACTCCTGCCCAAAGAGTTGAACCGAGATAAGAAAAGCGGCAAAGAAGAAAACGTTTTTAAGCATGAGCCCTTTCGATAATTGCATTAACGATATCGTTCGCCACTTCTTGCTTGGATTTCAAGGTAAATTGTTTGATGTTATTCTGACGATCAATCATGGTGACTTTGTTGGTGTCTCTTCCAAAGCCAGCACCTTTGTCGTTCAGTGAATTGAGAACAATAAAATCAAAATTCTTTGCCAGGATTTTCTTTTCGGCATTGGCAATTTCATTTTCAGTTTCAAGGGCAAAACCTACTATCACTTGATCGTGGCGTTTCAGTTTACCAAGTTCAGCAGCGATGTCGCGCGTTTTGGTAAGCTCTATTACCAGATTACCGTCTGTCTTTTTGATTTTCTGATCCGCTCTTACCGTTGGTCGATAGTCTGCTACGGCAGCTGATAACACAGCGATGTCCATTGACGGAAACTGATCGCGACAAGCGTGATACATTTCTTCAGCAGAAGTCACTTTGC
The DNA here is from genome assembly GCA_044222145.1 of Cyclobacteriaceae bacterium. Lineage (GTDB taxonomy): Bacteria > Bacteroidota > Bacteroidia > Cytophagales > Cyclobacteriaceae > ELB16-189. Next base: position 94,373 of record JBGANU010000009.1, on the reverse strand, counting down.
TGATGATAATATTGGCATGATTCGTTACTTGTGAAGTAGGCCCCGTAATAAGTTTTACTTCTGCACCATGAAGGGCCAGTGCTTCTGCAATAGCGAAGCCCATTTTACCGCTGGAGTTGTTGCCAATGAAGCGAACCGGATCAATTGCTTCATGTGTTGGTCCTGCAGTTACTAATGCCTTCTTCCCCTGCAGTTTTTTAACTGAAAAATGCTGACTGAGTTTAAGTAAGATTTCCTCTGGTTCTGCCATTCTTCCATTTCCCACAAGGCCGCTTGCCAATTCACCAAAGCCTGGCTCAATTAAGTGATTGCCGGCTTTTATGAGGTTCGCTATGTTTGATTGCGTTGAAGAATGCTTCAGCATGTCCAGGTCCATAGCAGGAGCAAAGAACACCGGACATTGTGCAGATAAATAAGTAGCGAGTAGCAGATTATCGCAGAGGCCGTGGGCCATTTTGCCAAGAGTGTTTGCGCTGGCCGGAGCGATTACTATGGCATCGGCCCAAAGGCCTAGTTCTACATGGTTATTCCATTCGCCTGAGTTGTCTTTGGTAAAACTACTCCAGACTGGATTTTTCGAAAGCGTAGCTAGTGTAAGCGGAGTGATAAAATCGTGAGCTGAAGGCGTCATAATGACTTTTACTTCTGCTCCTTCCTTCACGAGCAAGCGGGTAAGGAGGGCTGCTTTGTAAGCGGCAATACTGCCACTTACGCCCAGCACTATTTTCTTCCCGCTAAGCATGCGATTAAGCGTCTTGCTTCTCTGTAATTTCTGCCGGCATTCTCGCAATCAACTTGCCTTCCATGAACTCTTCGATCGCAGTTGAAGTTGGCTTTGGCATGCGCTCGTAGAATTTTGAGATTTCGATTTGCTCGCGGTTTTCAAAGACCTCTTCCAGGTTATCAACTGTTGTAGCAAAATCGGCAAGCTTGCTGTTAAGTTCTTCTTTGATGTTGACAGCGATTTGGCGGGCGCGCTTTGAGATAATCACAACAGACTCATAAATATTTCCAGTCTTGCTGTAAATTTTATCAGTATCACGAGTGACGATAGAAGGATGTACGGCCATAGTTTTAAGAATTATTAGTTTTTAATTTATTGATTTTCGTTATGCTGGTGGAGTACATAGACTCCGCTTCTTTCAAGAATTTGCTGTTCGGAAAATTGTCTACCAATTCCTGATAAAAAGCAATTACAGAAGTGTATCGCTCGGATTGCAGGGATTGGAAACTTTGTGTTGCTAGTTTGTATTGGCTTAGCACTTTCAAATAGGCCAGTTCTTCCAGGTAATTTGAATCGGGAAAGTTCTTTTTGAAGTTGTCAAATGCAATCACGGCAGCCTTGTATTGACGTAGCTTCAGATACTGCTTAGCGTTCTCATATCCTTTGCGCTCTAACTTGTTCTGGCAGTTTAAGATAACTTCGGAAGCTTTCTCGCGATATTGACTATCTGGATATTGATTTAAAAAGTTTTGCATGGCATCCATTGCCTCGATGCTACTGGCCTGGTCTAGGTTTTGAGCAGGAGACGCGATGAAAAGCGAATACGCATACATAAAATATGCTTCCTGCACCAGCGGGCTCCTTCCATATGTTTCAAAAAACGTCTTGAATTGGTTGGACGCCAACAAATAGGTTTTCTCGTAGTATTGGCAGTATGCCAGGTAAAATTCGATTTTTTCACCTTCCGGCAAACCTCTCACAATGGGTCTGATTTCCTCAAAAAGAATGGCCGCCCGGTAGTAATCCTTTTTTGCATAATAGTTGAGCCCACCCTCGTATTTGACGCGCCAGTCTTCGCTTTTTTGGATGCGCCTGAATTTGCTGCAGGCACCCGCCAGGATCACGAAGAGAAGCAGAAGAACCGAATAATTAAGAAACCGAATTCGCATAAGCTCGCAAATATACAACAAGGGTAAGAATTAACAATTTGACTGGTTGATGGAGCCGATTAAACGAAAAATGAATCAGGTTATTTCCTGATGATCAGTTTGCGGGTAAGAACACCTGTATTGTCCAGATAGACGGTATAAAAATACACTCCGGGAGCAAATTCGTCTGTCACGATCTTGATCCTGTTTTCAGAGTTGGGTAATTCGTAGTCGCCAATCGAGCTTCCAAGTATATTGTGAATGACCACTTTAGCTTTCATGGATTCGGTGTGGATCTTATAATCGATAAAGGCCTGTTCAACCACGGGATTTGGATACACATCTTGAATGGTGATGTCTTTTGACTGGAAGACAAAGGATTTCGCGCGATGCTCGTCAATTGAAATATTGACCTGATGCTGAACAAGACTTTGGAGATTGCCTCTTACGAAAATCTCAAATCTCAGGCTATTCTGGCCCGTTACGAGTCCTGTCTCAAGGTTATAATAAAGTCCTGAAAGTGTTTCTCCGGGCTCAACCCGTTTCGAAAATTCGTCAATGCCTGGCTCCAGGCAGTTCTTGTCGATACAGAAATAACCTTTTTGAGTGCCGCCAAGGTCATTGTTGGCTTTGCGAATGATGTAAAATTGAGGCTTATCTGAATTGTTCCTGATTTTCAGTGGAATTCTGAGTGTTTCACTCACAGCGACCTGATAGCTGTCTTGGCGGTCGATCAGGTCGAAGTTTTGGGCGATAGCTGATCCGCCACCCAACACGACCAAAACAAAAATCAACCACCTCTTCATATACGTACACTAATTCAAGTGAAATGTACAGCATAATGAAAATTTGTCCTAGAAAATTTAAAAAAAAATGAGGTGAGCAGACAATAATTGGAAACCTGAACCCGTTGCGAGGCTATTTTTTTACGACATCCGCTTTTTCAGGTTTGTCATCGCTTCTCCATTTGAACCCTTTCAGGCGTTTGTCGCCATCTTTCAATTCATGCGGAGGGATGAAGGCGGCTTCCGGTTTAATGTAGAAGCTCACATTATTAATCTTGCCGGCCACAAAATTGATTTTCATGTTGCTGCAAATAATTTTATTCATGCCCATCGTGTAGGTGGGTTCGGGGGCTTTCAGCGAATCTTTTTTTGCTTTTGCGTCTGGCTCCTGAAGCGCGTAGTAAAGGCTCTCGCCATTGCCTTGCACATCAACGTGGCTGATTGTTTCGTCATTGAAGTTGGCCACCATTTTTCGGCCTTTGATCTGATTGAAGTTCTTGAGTGTGTCTTCTGAGATTACAAATGAATTTGCTACGAGATAAATTTTATCGATGCTTCGGCCTTTCAGTAAAATACGAATCGAATCGGCTGTCATTTGATTTCCGGATGTCCACAACACCGGATCGGAATAAAAGTAAATGGTGGAATCAACCGAGGTATACACCAGCGAATCGGCCCTTCCCTGCATATCACTTTTGAAAATTTTCACATGATTGTAAGCAAGCAATCTTTTTTTCTTGGGGTCTTCGTCCTCCACAGACACCAGCGTATCGGCCGAAATAAACAGAGTGTCCATGTCGTCACCAACTTTGGCCACGTAGGCGTTGCCGTATACTTTTGCGATTCCTTTCAACTTATTATAGTCGCCATCTTCACCATAGATGATCGTATTTTCTTCTTTGTGAGTCATGACAACGTTACCTTTCGCCTTGTGAAATTTCTTGACATCGTCTAAAAAGTATTTGTCGCCCCGCATTCGATAGGTTTGAGTTTCAATCTCGCCTCGGGTAAGCGTTGAAAGTTTTTTGTTAGTGTCGTAAAATCCGTTTTCATAGACCGCGGTTTGTTCATCTTTTGTTCCTTTCACGGTGGTACGATCACGGAAGTAAATAACTTTTGTCTTGGAATTGTATTGAAGCGTGTCAGAATTCATCACATAGTCGGGATTGGTGCCCACTACATCGCGTTTAAACGAAGCCATGTTAGTGGTGATGTCGTAATAACCTTTTTTACTGGTCAGTGTATTGGTGCTGTCTACGAGTTTACCGCCATTGAAATACCTTGCTTCATTTTTTTTGCGATCGTAGTCCAGAAAATCGGTGTACAGTGTTGCGATGCCAAGTTTTTTAAAGACTACATTCTTTCTCAGATAAGCCGTTTTAGAATTGCCATCATACGTTAATCCGGAGGAAGTCACCGTCACCGAGTCACCCTCGGTTATGAGTATTTTGCCAAACGCGTCCACAGAGTTTTTTGATCGATAGAAAGTTGCTGAGTCGCAATAGATGGTCGTGTTGTTTTGAACAAAGACAACATTTCCTATGAATCGATCGGTGCGCACACCGTCTTTAACACCCCCCTTTTGAATATCCGCGTGTTTTAATTTTACCCTTTTTTGCGCACTGGCCTGAGTTGATAGGAATAGCGTTGACCCGCAAATCAAGGCGTAGAATAGGGTTCTGAAAGTGAAGGTGAAAGAAAATCGCAATTGGTACATCTAACTCGTAAATTTGGTCGTGCTAAAATCTTTTCAGGATCATATTGCCCGGCATCGACTCTGCAAAGCTACCGATAAAATTCTTTTGGCTGTAAGTGGCGGACTGGATTCCATGGTCATGCTTCACTTGTTTCACCGTGCTGGTTATTCGGTAGCAGTTGCACATTGTAATTTTCAACTGCGCGGTGCAGAGTCGGATGGTGACGAAGCGTTTGTGAGTGAACAGTGCATCCGATTGGGCATCCCTTTTTATCATGAGCAATTTGATACCAACAATTATGCCTGGGAATATAATTTATCGACTCAGCTGGCCGCACGAACATTGCGATACACCTGGTTTGATGAGGTTTTGATGGAAGGAAAATTTGACAAGCTGGCAACGGCTCATCATCTCAACGATTCTTTGGAGACCGTTCTCATCAACCTGAGCCGCGGAACGGGAATAGACGGACTGGCTGGAATTCCCGTTGAAAACAAGTCCATCATTCGTCCGATGCTTTTCGCCACGCGATTAGAGATCGAAGCGTTTGCTAAGGCTGAACATATTACCTGGAGAGAGGACAGCAGTAATTTGACGGATGACTATCAACGGAATTTTATCAGGCACCACATTATGCCGTTGCTCAAGGAAATTAATCCTTCACTCGAACATACTTTTTTAAGCACGCAAGAGAAAGTAAGAGGAGGAGTGGAGTTGATTAACCTGGCGCATGCCACATTAGAGAAGGAATTTGTTCAGCGTACTGACGGAAAAATACTCGTTCATAAATCAGCGTTTGAAGCGTTTCATTATCCGGCTTCCGTTTTATGGGAAATGACCAAGCGCTTTGGATTTAATATCGAACAATGTGAAGAAGTAATTCAGTCGCTGCATAAGCAATCTGGAAAAAAATTCCTGACGAGCACGCATCAATTGATCATCGACCGCGAGCAAATCATCATTTCTGAAATAACCAGCTCGTGGGAAGAAGTTGAAATTAAATCCGGAGAAGCAAAAGCTGTATTGGGTGTGTGGACGCTGAAAATTCATCCGGGCAAGCCGGTTGTTAGGGAAAATCCGTCAGAAGCTATTCTTGATGCCGATAAATTACACTTTCCACTGAAGTGGCGAAAGTGGAAAGCAGGTGATTCTTTTAATCCATTGGGTATGAATCATCATAAAAAGATCAGTGACTTTTTAATTGATCAGAAAATTTCTTTGGTCGACAAAGACCGGGTGACTGTTTTGGAATCAAATGGAGAGATTGTGTGGGTAGTTGGTCATCGGGTGGATAACCGTTTTAAAATTACTGACGAAACAAAACACGCGCTGGCCATCAAAGTATCTTTAGCGTGAGTAATCACAAATTTTTCTGATACACTCTGTATCGTTTATAAATTACTCCTCCAACTTTTTCAAATTCAGATCGCATCAGGTTATTGGTTTCCAGAATCAAGTGACTGTCCATCACTGTAAATCCTCTTCTTCTGGCTGACTCCAGCATTGATTTTCCGAGCAACACATTCAGACCAATTCCGCGAAAGCCTTGCTTAACTGCGCCCAACATCAGATTAAGTTGTTTGGCTTTGCGCGAGGCATTCAAGATATGAATGAATCCAAACGGAAAAAGTTTGCCCTTCGCCTTTTGCAACCCTGGACTTATGTCGGGCATGCCGACACCAAACGCTACCGTTTCTCCTTTGTCTGTCTGAATCACCTTGACAAACTCAGGATCCAGCACAAAAATATATTGATCCGCCAGCGCTTTCATTTCCTCTTCGGTCATGGCCGAGAAGCCGAACAGATTTGCGTAAGCTTCATTCATCAAGCGAAGCGCAGGCAGGATATGTGGCTTCAGTTCTTTCTTGTTTTTGAATTCAATCAGTCGAATGCCAGGGTTTCGTAAAATTCTATCGGCAATTTTTTCGTACACGACCGGCAACGTTGACGGCACATTCAGTTTGTACGATACGCAATCTAATTCCTTCGTATATCCTTCGGCTTCAACCAATTGTTGCAAATAGGGTGGGTTTGTTGGCGTGACAATGACGGGCAGATTTTCAAATCCTTCTACCTGTAGTCCTTGCGGATCTTTGTCGGAGAACCCATAGGGACCAATCACTTTGTTCATTCCCTTTTCTTTTCCCCAGTTCTCCACGAATTGAATCAAAGCGTGAGCAACCGATGTTTCAGGAATGCAATCCAGATTAAAGAAACTAACATTTTTCAATCCGTGCTGGTCGTTGTATTTCTTGTTGATGATGCCCATAATCCGCCCGACTGGTTTGTCATCCTTAAAGGCGATTACGCGAATTACGTCTGAGGTATGCAACGCCCTGTTCTTCTTTGGGTCATGAAACGCCCATTCGTCCATGTAAACAGGCGGCACCCAGTTGGGATAACCGGAATAAATTTTCTGAGGCAAGAAAATGTATTTTTTAAGGAGGCCCTTACTGGTAACAGTGACGATTTTCAAAGACATGGGTGGCAAGTTATTCAAGGTTTCGGAGGATAAAAATCAGGTTATCGTCTTTCAAAAATCAGGTGTGTCAATTCTCAATATTTTCTGAATCAATAAACCGCGAATACCTTTTTCTTTCTTCAAACCTTCATAAATTGCTGCCCGGATTTTAAACATATTCAATATGAAAATAACTGTAGTAGGTGCTGGCAATGTAGGCGCCACCTGTGCCGATGTATTGGCCTATAAAGAAATAGCAAATGAGATTGTTTTGGTAGACATACGCGAAGGTTTTGCAGAAGGCAAAGCGCTTGATATCTGGCAAAAGGCTCCGATTGATTTGTACGACAGCCGTACCATCGGATCTACCAATGATTATGCTAAAACAGCTGGTTCTGAAGTGGTGGTAATCACTTCTGGTCTTCCGCGCAAGCCGGGCATGACGCGCGATGATTTGATTGGCACCAATGCGGGTATTGTTAAATCAGTGACCGAGAACGTGGTGAAACATTCTCCCAACGCCATCATTATCGTGGTATCTAATCCTTTGGATGTGATGACCTATCAGGCGCACATTACATCAAAGTTGCCACGCACAAAAGTGATGGGTATGGCGGGTATTTTGGATACCGCCCGTTATCGCGCTTTTCTCGCTGAAGCATTAAATGTGTCACCTAAAGATATTCAGGCAATGTTGCTGGGTGGTCATGGCGATACGATGGTGCCACTTCCACGTTACACAACAGTAGCAGGAATTCCTGTGACGGAGTTGATCGATAAAGATAAATTGAACGCGATCATTGAGCGCACCAAAGTGGGTGGTGGCGAATTGGTGAAGTTGATGGGCACTTCCGCCTGGTATGCACCCGGTTCAGCCGCAGCGCAAATGGTAGAGGCCATTGTAAAAGATCAGAAAAGAGTATTGCCTGTATGCATGCAATTGGATGGTGAGTATGGCATCAAAGATTGCTATTTGGGTGTGCCAGTTGTGCTGGGTAAGAATGGTATTGAAAAAGTAATTGAACTGGATTTGAATAATGATGAAAAAGCATTGCTTGAAACCAGCCGCAAGCACGTGAAAGAAGTAATGGAAGTGTTGGAGAAGATTGGAAAGTAAAAGTCAATCGGACTCTTAAAAAAAATGCCGGGTGAAAGCCTGGCATTTTTTATTTGTCCTAATGGATGATCCAGTTGGTTCGCGAGTTAATGCGAGGTACGTATTGCCTAAGGCTTTACACCTTTAAAGATAATCTCCTTTGGCTGAAGTCCATACTTGGCCGGCTGAGTGCCCGCAAAGTCGTCTTCTATTGCTTTCAATCCTGCGCGCTCAATTCGTTTCGAATAATCTTTGCCAAACATTCGCACATGGTCATCCTGACCAAATGCTTTTTCGCGTGCACGCGGATCGGTAATAGTCGGGTCTTCTATTGTCACTTCTGGCACAGGCGAGAAAAATGGCACTTGCATAATGGCCCAGCCTCCGGGTTTTAACACTCGCCTGATCTCGCTCATCGCCTGAATGTCGTCTTGTACATGCTCGAGCACATGGTTGCAGAGCACCACATCAAAATGATTTTCAGCAAACGGAATCTGGTGAATGTCCATTTTCACTTTTGCCAGAGGAGATTCGATGTCGGCTGTGATATACCGCTCACCATGTTGGCGTTCAAACGGTTTCATGAAGCAATGCTCGGGTGCAATGTGCAGAACATCCAACTTGTCTGTAAAGAAATTTGTTCTCTCCTTGAGGTATAACCAAATCAGCCGGTGCCGTTCAAGCGAAAGGCACGAAGGGCATAAAGCATTGGGCCTTGGATTTATCCGGCCGTAAGGAAGAAATTTTCGATAGTGATGTTGGCAAACGGGACATTCCACCTGATTGCCCGCATAGAAAATACCAACGGCCTTAAGACCAACCCCACTAAAAAGCTGCAGATACTTGCGGGGAACAAACCGGATGAGCAAGGAGATGATTTTTTTCATGAGGGCGTAAATATAGTTATCCAGTGCCGGTCAGCGGGTATTGGCAACTGGTAACTTGTAGCAGAATTTTGCTACACCTTAAAACTATTCGCTTCGTTCCCGCATCTTTATACCGTAATTGACCTAAATCTGAGAAATCTGAGCTCTCCATACGAACCAGCTGTGATGCAAAGCGATGCCCTGGTTGCCCGCGCGCGCGATGGGGACAAGAATGCCCAGGGAAGACTTGTGAAGTTGTGGTACAAGCGCATCTATAATTTTAACTACAAGTTTTTCTTTGACCACGACCTGGCGATGGAGGTCTCTCAGAAGACGTTTATTGCCATGCATAAAAGCATTGGAGGTCTTCAGGACGTTTCGCGATTTAAGTCTTGGCTATACACCATATCGGTGAATTTTTGTCGTGAAGAAATTCGCAAGAAGAAGTCGAATAAATCAATGTCGTTGCAGAACCTGAAGCCGGGCGAAGGAGAAGAATCCTATCGATGGGAGGAGAGTGGCGTTCGCGGAGAAAACCCGGAAAGACAATTACGACATTCGGAGTTGACCGACTTGTTACAAAAATGCCTGATGGAATTAAGTGACGAGCAGCGCGAGGTGGTAATTATGAAAGAGTACGAAGGATTAAAATTCAGAGAGATTGCAGAAGCTCTCAATATTTCTGAAAACACGGTGAAATCAAGAATGTATTATGGTCTTGATGGCTTGAAAAAAATTTTAGAGCGCAATAACATTACGAAAGAAACGGTAGGTTATGAACTATAAACCAGACGAGGCAACCTTGATCTCCTACATGTACGGAGAGTTGGATGCGAAAGAAACAGAAAAAGTATTGCAATACTTTCAGCAAAATCCGGAAGCGTTGCAGCAATTCCGCCAGATGGCCGATGCATTGGATGTGATGCGAACAGTGGAAGACAAAGAAGTCATTGCTCCACCGGTGTTTGTCGATCATGATTCGCACATTAAGCCATTCTGGCAATCGGCCTATTTCAAAACATCGATGAGCATAGCTGCGTCTTTTATGCTGATCCTTTTGGCAAGCAAACTACTCGGTCTTGAAATTAATTACTCATCGGGTGAGTTGCGCATTGGCTTTGGCGGTAAGCAGCCCATCAGACAAGAGATTGCTGAGCCTGCTAATACCAATTTATTAACTCAAAGTCAGGTTCAGGAAATGATTGACTCATCGCTGAAAAAGAACAATGATGTTTTAGCCGCCAATTGGACTGAGACACAGCAAAGGTTGGATAAGTCCATTAAAAATAGCTTGGCGCAGAACTCACAAAAAATAGATGACTTGATGAAAACCACCTCGCAAGCATCTGAAGAACAAGTGCGGGCATTTGTTGCCAATATGCAAAGTGATAACCTTCGTTTAATGAAAGACTATCTGCAGTTGTCGACCAAAGAGCAAAAGCAATATGTTGAAACTTTATTGGTTGACTTTTCATCTTATCTGAAAGAGCAACGAAATCAGGACCTGCAGCTCTTTCAAACACGGATGACGAGCATTGAGAAAAACACAGTTCAGTTTAAACAGGAGACAGAACAAATACTGGCGAGCATAATCTCCAGTGGGGGAAAGCAACTTAAGAACAGCTATTAAAAGAATCTAAATATCAAAAACATGAAACGATTAGTGAGATGGATGATGAGTGCAGCAGCATTGGCGCTGGCTGTAAATGGAGCAGTTGCTCAGAATAAAATGGACGAGCAACGAATGGAGCGGGATGTAGAGGTGGCTGAGAATGTGTTGGGCACCATCATTAAGCAACAGTTTGAGAAGCGGGCATTTTTCCCGATCGAGATTGAAGGAAATTACATGGCGGGCTATGGCGTCACCTTTAGAATCCCGTACGAGATTTTAGGATCATCTTGGTTTTTTGGTGGAACTCCAGAACCTCCTGGTATGGTAAGTTTCATGGATGCAACGGGTGGAAATTTTTCATTCAGCTTTGATTCAGATTCTGACCTCGCGCCTGAGGGGATGGAAGACGCGCAACGCATGAAACAGGATGCAGTTATTTCAAGAGAAGAGGCAGAACTGGCCAGAGAAGAGGCTGTGCGCACCAGAACGAAAGTGAGAGTTCAGAATGGAGTTCCGGTGACGGAAGAGATATCACCTTTGCCCCGTGATGGTCAGTCGAAGAACAGACCGAGAATTGCCAGCACGAAGTCCAATAAAGACAGCGTGCGAAATGTATACACAAATAAAATCATTGAGGCTTCAAAGAATTTTCTGGCCGACTATGGCGATCTGCTCACTCAGCTTGCTCCAAACGAAAAGATTGTGATCACTAATCGTGGCGAAGGTGATAGGATTTGGTATGGCGCTTTTGTTAATGCGGCTAATCCCACATATATCTCGGTGGAGGCAACTAAAGGTGATATCGTTCAATATCGCCAGGGTAAGTTGACCCACGATCAGATGATGTCGAAGATGAAGGTGATCAATAGTGTGATGGAAGATGAACTTCATCCAGACCTTGAATTGCTTTCCAGTATTATCAGTCGCTTGTATCGCTCGGATTTATCGAGCACCTACTTTACGCAAGAGAATATTTACTACGAGCGCTTGAAAGATTTTGGGGTGATCTATTATATGCAAGTCTATTCCAGCAACCCAAGTGCGTTTGGCAATCACGTGATGCCTACGTTGCATTTGGAGAATGTAGATTCCGAAACCCGGGATAAGAAAGTAAAAGAACTTTACCCGCTGTTTGAAAAAGACATCAAAGAAAATATTTTGGATTATGGGCGAACTTTAAAAAGCCTTGGAGATGACGAAGTGCTCATGTTCAATATCAAACTGACCAAGTGCAATGGCTGCGAGATTCCTGCTTCGCTTGAGTTGACTGTTAAGAACAGCGTTTTGAAGGAATTAAATGCTGGAAAGATTACCAAAGAAGCAGCAATTTCAAAAATTTCTGTTAAAAAAGGTCCTAATCAATAACATGATTGGCTAATCAGCGTTGAAAAGTACTGGCGAGCTTGAATCGTCAGTGCTTTTCTTTTTGGATGAGGGGGAGGTTTTTTAAATGGGCCGATTATTATTTCAATGGTAGAAATACCTGAAGTGAACTTGTAACCGAATCATCATTAGTAGGTATTTAGATTGGTTACCTGCGAACGTAACTTTCATCAAATTTAATCAGAACACATAAACTTGAACGTATGAAGCGTAACCTCATGATTGGCGCTGGTGCCTTAGTTGTCTTACTTATTGGCTATTATGTTGTTAGGGGCAATAAAAGCAGCAAGCTGGCCGATATAATGGCCCAGGTAAAAAGAGGGAAGTTTAAGGTGGAGATTGAAACCACCGGAGAACTGGAAGCTAAGAACTCTGTAAAAATTCTTGGGCCCCAGTCGTTGCGTACTTTTCAAATATGGCAGGTGGTTATTCAAAACATTGTCGATGAAGGCACCGTGGTGAAGAAAGGCGACTGGATTGCCACACTTGACCGGTCGGAGTTCCAAAACAAATTTGCCGCCAAGCAAATCGAGTTAGACAAAGCCAACTCAAAATTCAATCAGACACAGTTAGATACAACTCTGCAGATGAGACAGTCTCGCGATGAGTTGATCAATCTGAAGTATGGGGTAGAAGAAAAGGAGATTATTCTGGCACAATCCAAGTTCGAACCGCCAGCTACCATCAAGCAAAATGAGATCAATTACGACAAAGCCAAGCGCGCCTTTGATCAGGCAACCGAAAACTACAAGATCAAAAAAAATCAAAACGTTGAAAAGATGCGCGAGGTAGACGCAGAATTACGCAAAGTGCAATCAGAGTTTGATGGGATGAATAAAGTACTTCAGTCATTCGATGTGATGGCTCCTGAGGACGGCATGGTGATTTACGAGAAAGATTGGGATGGGAAGCCCATTAAGGCAGGATCGCAGATTAACATGTGGGATCCGACTGTAGCTACTTTGCCCGACCTCACCAAGATGATTTCGAAGACATATGTCAACGAAGTGGATGTGCGTAAAGTAAAGAACGGACAGCATGTAGATGTTGGCCTTGATGCTTATCCGGATAAAAAATTGAGAGGCGTTGTGATGCGCGTAGCCAACGTGGGTGAGCAACGACCCAACTCTGACTCGAAAGTTTTTGAAGTTTCAGTAGAGATCAGCGGAACCGATGCAACTCTTCGTCCTTCAATGACAACCAGCAACAAGATATTGGCCAACGCTGTGGATAGCGCATTGTATGTTCCGTTGGAAAGCCTGCACAGTCTGCATGATTCCATCACGTATGTGTTCAAAGAAGATGGATTAAATATTTCGAAACAAGAGGTGATTGTAGGCGAAACAAATGCTAATGATGCTATTGTGTTGGGAGGCTTGCAGGAAAATGAAAGGGTGTATTTATCAATGCCGGCAGGTTTAGAGGATAAGGAGATTCTTCTTCTTCCCGAGATGAATGGAAAACGCAAGAAGAAGGAGGTACAAGAGGAGAAGAAAGACGACAAAGCGCCAGCTCCTGGTTTGGTGGTGAGTAAGGTATCCAACAAGTGATCTAAAGATTTCTTTCAACCCTATCCTTTCCATTAATGGACATCAAAACCATCTTTTCAGCACGCTTATTGGCCAACATGTACATCGCTATCGATGCGGTGATCGCGAATAAAGTTCGTTCCTTGTTGACAGCACTGGGTATTATATTCGGAGTAGCCGCTGTCATCGCGATGCTGGCGATCGGCAATGGCGCTCAGCAGGAAATCCTTAATCAAATCAAATTGGTAGGAGTTAATAACATTGTTGTTAAACCTATCATTGAACAAAAGGAAGAAAAGATCGAAGAGAAGGTGGGTAAGAAAGACAAGAAGAAGTTTTCTCCAGGCCTTACCATTCGAGATGTAAAAAGCATTGAGGCGACCATTCCCGGTCTCACCAAAATAAGCCCTGAAATTATTTTGGATACGTACGTGATTCGAAACGGACTGCGCAGGTCAGCAAAGCTGGTTGGAGTTGAGCCTGCCTACTTTGAGATATTCAACTTTGATTTATCCGAAGGCCAACTTTTTAATGAAGGACAACGGAAAACGGGTGCTCCGGTTTGTATCATCGGTCACGGTATTCGTACAAAGTTTTTTCCGACTGAAAATCCGATTGGAAAAAGCATCAAGATCGGTCCACACTGGCTCACCATTGTGGGTGTGCTTCGCGAGCGCGAAGTCTCCAGTAATAGTATCAGCAAACTCGGCATCCGGGATTTTAACATGGATGTTTATGCCCCGCTTCAAACGATTCTTATTCGGTATAAGAACCGCGATATGATTACAGCCGAGGGCCTGCGACTGGCCGCGCAAAAAGGGCGTGGTATGGTGTTTAGTAATAGCAGCGCCAGCAGCGAAACAGAAGAGCAGAAAAAAAATTATCATCAATTGGACAGGCTCGTCATTCAAGTTGATGAAACGCCAAAGCTTCAATCGACTGCCGAGATACTCTCGCGATTGTTGCAGAGAAAGCATTATGAAGTGGTTGATTATGAAATTGAAATACCAGAGCTTCTGTTGAAACAACAGCAAAGGACAAATGACATTTTTAATTATGTACTCGGTGCGATTGCCGGCATTTCGTTGCTGGTGGGAGGTATCGGCATTATGAACATCATGCTGGCGTCTGTATTGGAACGTATAAAAGAAATTGGGTTGCGTCTTTCAATTGGTGCGAAGAAAAGTGATGTAGTACAACAGTTTTTGTTTGAGGCCATCATGATCAGTGTTTCAGGCGGCCTCATTGGTGTGATACTCGGCATCACTATGGCCTACATCGTTTCCACGGTGGCCAACATACCAACCATTATCAGCTTTACTTCCATACTACTTTCATTTGGCGTGGCCGCCACCGTTGGGCTTGTCTTTGGCATAGCCCCCGCGAGAAAAGCAGCCAGTCAGGATCCAATCACTTCTTTACGCTATGAGTAAAAAACAGATCTCAGTTATTATTTTCTTGCTTGGATCAATGTCAGCGTTTGTCAGCGTGGCACAGAATACTTTCTCCATCGCAGACATCATTGACCGCGCCAAGCAACAGTCTCCATTCTCAAAGCAAGCTGAGACACAGCGTGAGACAAGTTATTGGCAGTACATGTCTTATCGCACAAATTATAATCCGCAGTTGCGATTGAATGGCAACTTGCCTTCCTATACCAATTTTGTTACTCCAGTTCGTCAGCCGGATGGTTCGTTGTTATACATTCCAGTCAACCAAACAAACCCCAATCTTAACTTTGGATTGCAGCAGCCGATTGCTGCTACTGGCGGAACGATTTCAGCAAACACAGGGTACAATTTCTTTAACAACAACACAACGGGCGTGAAGCAGTGGAGCGGCACTGTAATGAACGTACAACTCACGCAACCTGTGTTTGCCTATAATCCACTAAAGTGGGATAAGCGAACGAAGCCCATACAATTCGAAGAATCGAAACGCATTTATGCAGAACGCATGGAAGAAATTTCACGCGATGCGGTGGGCTTTTTCTTTGATGTGCTTCAGCAACAAGTGAACGAACAAATTGCTCGATACAACCTCGCGAACAACGACACGATCAATAAAATCGAACAGGGTCGATACAACATTGGTACAACTTCGCAAGACAAACTTTTGCAAGTTGAATTGCAGTTGCTGAATTCAAAACGTGATGTAGCACAGGCGCAATTAGATTTGCAATCGGCACGTTTGCAACTGCGAATTTATTTAGGATTGAAAGATGGTGATGATTTTCATTTGGTATTGCCTGAAGAAATTCCACAGTTTCATGTGACAGTGGATGAAGCCCTGGAGTATGGTAGACTTAACCGTGCAGACTACATTGCGTTTGAGAGAAGAAGAATTGAAGCCGAAGGAGCGGTGGCGAACGCTAAAGGCCAGCGTTATCAAACAACCATCTCCGCTTCTTACGGTTTAAATAATGTGGCGCCCACCGTTTCAGAATTATATGCCAATCCATCCAAGCAACAGATTGCAAATGTTAGTTTTAATGTGCCCATTGTGGATTGGGGAAGAAGGAAAGCATTGATGCAAACGGCCTATGCCAATAAGAAATTAACCGACTACGTCATCGCTCAAAATATGGTAAACTTTGAACAAGAGATTATCACGCAGGTGCGTCAGTTTGAGATGTTGCGCCTGCAAATTGAGATCACAAAAAAATCTGATCAGGTTGCTCAGGAGCGATATGTGGTGGCACAAAATCGTTACCTCATTGGCAAGATTGATATCACCAACTTAAATATTGCGCTTACCGAAAAAGATACCGCTAAACGTTCCTACTTAGCTGCACTTAAATCTTTCTGGACGGCCTATTACAACCTGAGGAGACTTACCCTTTATGACTTTGCCAACAGAAAGGCATTGTATGTTAGCCAGGACTAGTGTAACGGATTGATAAATCGCTAACGACTAAATGCCTGTGTAATTAAATGGCGTAATTCGTTTTAATTCTTCTTTCACCAAAGCCTTTACATCAAGTCCTTCAATAAATTTATGAAGGCTTTCTTTCGTGATCTTTTCATTCTTGCGCGTTAGTTCCTTTAATGCTTCGTATGGATTTGGATATCCTTCTCTGCGCAAAATAGTTTGAATAGCCTCTGCTGTCACAGCCCAGTTATCGTCCAGGTCGTGATCGATGGCTGCTTTATTCAATTCCAGTTTGCCAATACCTTTCTCCAGCGATTTGATTGCGATGCAGGTGTGGGCAAGCGGAACGCCAATGTTTCTCAATACAGTTGAGTCAGTCAAGTCTCGCTGCAATCGTGAAATGGGAAGCTTCGCAGACAGATGTTCAAACAGAGCATTTGCCAAACCTAAATTTCCTTCAGCATTTTCAAAGTCAATGGGATTCACTTTATGCGGCATTGCACTGGATCCTACTTCACCTTCTTTAATTTTTTGTTTGAAGTAATTCATGGCCACGTATTGCCACACATCGCGACTATAGTCGATCAAAATCGTGTTGATGCGTTTCAGATTATCAAAGAGTGCCGCAAGATTATCGTAATGTTCAATCTGAGTGGTTGGGTGACTTCTTTCCAAACCCAAATATTTTTTCACAAAGTTATTTCCAAACTCTGCCCAATTGATTTCGGGATAAGCAACGTGATGGGCATTGAAGTTTCCGGTGGCTCCGCCAAACTTGGCTGAATGAGGAATAGTTTTCAGAAGTGTCAGTTGTTTCTTAATGCGCTCGCTGAACACCTGAATTTCTTTTCCCAACCGTGTAGGTGAAGCCGGTTGCCCGTGCGTTCTCGCCAACATCGAAACATCTTTCCACTCGCGCGCCTGGCTATCCAGCGCAAGTATCAATTGATTTAACTGAGGCAGGAATTCTTTCTCTAAAAATTCTTTTAGCAGAAGCGGAGTAGCCGTATTGTTGATGTCTTGCGAAGTTAAACCGAAGTGAATAAATTCCTTGTAATCGCCAAGGTTAAGCTTATCAAACTCTTTTTTGATAAAGTATTCCACGGCCTTTACATCGTGGTTGGTCGTCTTTTCAATTTCTTTGATGCTCAGGGCGTCAGCTTCACTAAAATTCTTGTAGAGATTGCGCAGCGATACCATTTTGTCTTTCGGAAACTTGGCAAGTGAAGGCAATTGCATTTCGCACAACGCGACAAAATATTCCACCTCAATCAACACCCGAAAGCGAATAAGTCCATATTCAGAGAAGTAAGGGGCGAGGGTTCTGGTCGTGTTGGAATATCTTCCGTCAATAGGAGAGATAGCTGTAAGTGAATTTAGCTGCACTGGTCTTGGTATTAAAGTATAAAAGTAGCAAACGATTCTGGATTCGCCATCAGACAAGGGATTTGCACTTTTGCTCACCCCATTCTCGTTGGGATACATTAACACATATTTAACTCAACCGCTTATCCGAAAGGTTGAACCCCTAAGGTCGTTTTACGTATCCGGTCTAGTATTTGGAATCAATTTTTTTATTTTTGCGCCCCTTATGAACAAACGAAGCATCATCTTTTATCTGACTTTTCTCTTCACGGGTATGGAAGCGGAGGAGGTGATCGCGCAAACAAAGAACAAGCCGGGCCTTGGACTGGCTATTGTCAAGGCCAAGGGCAAGATTATCCTGGACGGAAAGTTGGACGAGGAGGACTGGAAATCGGCAGCGGTGGCGAAAGACTTTTATCTCAACTATCCGGTTGATACCGCCCTGGCGCCATTTCAAACGGAAGCACGTCTCACCTTTGATGAACATCATCTGTATGCATCGTTTGTTTGTTACGATGATAAAACGCCAGATGTTGTTCAATCGCTAAAACGCGATTTCAATTTTGATGTGAACGACAACGTGACACTCGTTCTGGGTCCATTCAATGATGGTATCAATGGTTTCTTTTTTTCCATTACGCCTCGAGGTGTTCAACTGGAAGGCACGATTAATTCGGGTGGCGCAGATGGGGAAAGCTTCAACTCTACCTGGGACAATAAATGGTATTCTAAAGTGACCAAGTATGAAGATAAGTGGATTGCCGAGTTGGCTATTCCATTCAAAAGTTTTCGATTTAAGGGTGGAGCAAATGAATGGAACGTCACGTTTATGCGATATGACCTAAAACGTAACACAACATCAAGCTGGATTGCGACACCGATTCAATTTATACCCGCTTCGTTTGCGTATGCAGGAAAGTTACATTGGCAAGACAACCCGCCACCTGCGCATACTAACATATCTCTTATTCCGTATGTGGCAGGTTCTTCTTTTCAGGATAAAGAAGCGAACCCAAAAACGAATGAGCAAACTTTGCAAGCGGGCTTTGATGCAAAGGTTGCAGTTACGCCCTCGCTGAATCTTGATATGACGGTCAATCCGGATTTTTCGCAGGTGGAAGTGGATAATCAGGTGATTAATCTTACGCGATTTGAATTTCAGTTTCCGGAGAGAAGGCAATTCTTTTTAGAGAACAGCGATATGTTTGATCGCGCAGGTTTTCCGGATGCACGCTCCTTCTTTTCCAGAAGAATTGGGTTGGCTCGCGACAGCAGTGGCAATCTGAAAAAGGTGCCTATCTTATATGGCGCCAGATTGAGCGGATCCATTAATAAGAAATGGAGGATGAGCGCTATGAACATGCAGACCAAAGAAAAGCTAGCGCTCGGTTTACCAGGTCAGAATTACACGGTAGCTTCTTTGCAGCGAAATTTCTGGAAGCAATCCAATGTGTCCTTTATTTATGTGGATAAGGAATCGCTGGGGGTCACCGAGAACGATAGCGCCAAATATTTTAACAGTAGCCTGTGGAAAGAAAAAGCGAACGGCAACGACACTGTAACGGTGCTCAATAAATACAATCGCGTTTTTGGATTTGACAGCGAGATGCGTAGCGCAGACAATCGGTGGTATGCGAGTCTTTACGTCAGCCGTTCGTTTGATAACTTCAATACCTCACACAGAAATACGGGAGGAGGATTTGTTCAATATACAAAGCGCAACTATCAGTTTTTTACAGGATATACCAATGTGCAGAAAAACTACAACGCAGAGGTAGGTTACGTTCCCAGTCGCGGTGTTTACCCGGGCATCAACAATTATTTCTTA
This sequence comes from Cyclobacteriaceae bacterium, assembly GCA_044222145.1. Classification (GTDB taxonomy): domain Bacteria; phylum Bacteroidota; class Bacteroidia; order Cytophagales; family Cyclobacteriaceae; genus ELB16-189. Next base: position 75,008 of record JBGANU010000009.1, on the reverse strand, counting down.
AGTGGCAGTGCCACTATCTACCCGAAGAACTCTGTGATCGTAAACATGCAACCGGGTGTAGATTTGATGATGTCAAGTATACCTGACGGCACCATTACCGATAAGAGCGCAAACTTTTATTACAACTTCAACTTTCTCAATACGTCCGTCATCCAGGCTTATTATCTCCGAACTTTTCAGCAGCTGACGAATAACTTCAGTTTGATTGACGAAGATAAGTACACGTCATTCCTGAAGGGTGAGCAGTATACCTGGGGAGTGTATGCTTTGAATTATCAATCTGATCAGCGAAAAAAGTTTACCTATTTTGTTGAAGGGCGACAAGGTGGGTTTTATAATGGCACGAACCGCAATCTTAACGGAACGGTAAAGTATCGTGTTCAGCCGTATGGAAGTTTTTCTGTGAGATTTGATCTCAACGATCTCCGTTTGCCCGAAAATTACGGCAAAGAGAAACTGGTGCTTGTGCAACCAAGATTTGACATTACGTTTACGGATAAGATTTTCTTCACCACGTTTATTCAGTACAACACCTACAAGCAAAACAACATCTTGTTGAATACCCGCCTGCAATGGCGCTACCGGCCTGCCTCTGATTTTTTCATTGTGTATACCGAAAATTATTTGCCGGAGCACTTGGTAACAAAAAACAGAGCTTTGGTGTTTAAATTCACGTATTGGCTTAATCTGTAGGCAAGTCAAAGTTCCTTTAATTTATGATTAGCTTTGCACGACCAATTTCCTATAATCCGGAAGTTGAGATGAACTCCTATACGGCAAAAGAAAAAGACCATGGCATTTAGTTTATTTAAAAGAAGCGATAAGAAAGAGGAGCCTTCCTCACACAACGGTCCGCATTATCACGATCTGAAAGTGACGGCGATTATTCAGGAAACCAAGGACGCCATCAGCATTGCCTTTGAGCAACCTGAAAAGAAAATACACTATAAGTCTGGCCAATTTCTGACACTCATTGTTCCGGTAAACGGGAAGGAAGTTCGCAGAGCGTATTCACTTTGTTCGTCTCCGTTTGTTGATCAGGACCTGGTGGTCACGATCAAACGAGTTGACAATGGATTGATGTCGAACTGGCTGCCCGACAATTTGAAAGTTGGAAGCAAACTAAAGGTGATGGAGCCGATGGGCCAGTTCACCACTGAATTTAAAAAGGATGGCAAACGGCATTTGATCTTGTTTGCCGGAGGTTCTGGCATCACGCCCATGATGTCAATTATCAAGAGTTTGCTGAGCCAGGAGCCGGACAGCATTTGTTCACTTATATATTGCAATCGCGATATCGACAGTATCATTTTTAAAAATAAATTTGATAAGATGCAAACCACCTATGAAGGTCGCTTGCATGTGATTCATGTGCTGGACAATGCACCGATGAATTGGCAAGGCTACTCCGGACTGTTGAATCACGATATGTTGGTCAAATTATTTGAGCGTATTCCGGAGTGGGGAATTGAGAAGACGACCTATTTAATGTGTGGTCCTGAAGGAATGATGAAGAATGTAGATGCGCTGCTGGCCGAGCATCACATTCCAAAGGAAAAAATATTTAAGGAAAGCTTTGTGGCCGGTGTGTTGGATAAAGACAAGAAAGACGCGCCCGCAGCAAAAGAAGAATATAAGACGCGTGAGGTGACCATTCGTTATGATGGACAGGAATACAAAGTGATGGTTCCACCGGATAAAGCTATTCTTGAGACGGCCCTTGACGCTGGCATAGATTTGCCGTTTAGTTGTCAAAGTGGTTTGTGCACGGCTTGTCGCGGTAAGGCGTTGTCCGGCAAAGTAAAGCTGGATGAAGAAGAAGGCCTTTCAAAATCCGAGCGTGAAGAGGGCTACGTGCTCACCTGCGTTGGACACCCCATGACCGATGATGTGGTTATTGAAATAGGATAAGTGGTTGCCGGTTTCAAGTTGCGAGGTTTTAGGCCTGAAACTGGAGACCTGTAACTTATTTCTGTTTCTTAAATTCGATTCCTTCGAAATTAATCTTATCCGGTTGCCCCAGTGTGTTCAGTGAAAACTGGGCCAATGCCGTTCCGTTCCACGCCTTATCATACTCACCTCTGAATGTATCATAGTGCCAATGTTCCAGAGTTGCCCTCACGTAATTATTAATATTGACGAGTAATTTTTTATCCTTGATCGTCACCTCTATTTCTCCGTAAAGCGGATCGGTATATTTTCCGGCATATTGATCAAGCGAAAGCGAGGGCGAAGTATTGGCTACCCGCTTAGCTTCAAATTCTTTTGTGGCCTTGTCGCCCTGTGCTTTAATGTCTCCGTATAATTTTTGAAAATCCGAGCTCCAGTCGCGTGTGCCTCCGAGTGCAAACAGATCAAACGTTTTGAACATCAGCGCATGCCTTACTTCTGCGTGATCGTAATTTCCGAACACGTAAACACCCAACTTCTCATCTGGAATTTGGCCGTGAATAGCCGTGGCGCCAAACAAACTTCCGGTATGGAAATTTACTTTCTTTCCCTTGTAGTCTTGTTGAAACCACCCCAGTCCATAAGTGGTCCAATTGGGCTTCGTTAGTTTGGCAGTTGGGTAAAATTGACTTTCGGTCACCATTACCTGAGGCTTAAACATTTCTTTCCAGGTTTTGGCACTCACCAATCTCTTGCCGCCTTCATATTTTCCGCTGTCGAGCATGCACAACATCCATTTACTCATATCGTCCGCGCAGGACCACACAGATCCAGCGGGGCCAACTGCATCGGCTGTGCTTAGTTCAATGACGGTGATGGCATCGTGAACCAAAAAATGCGCTGAAGTTTGATTGACATCCTTTACATCTTTTCTAAACGGAACGGTGCGTGTCATGCCAAGCGGTTGAAAAATGCGTGTCGATACGAATTTGTCCCACGGCATTCCACTTACTTTCTCAATTACTTTTCCGGCTGCCAGATAGAAAATATTCTGGTAGATGAAACTGGACCGCAACGAATAGCTTGGTTTTACTTCTGCCATCTTACTCAGGATTTCATCGGAAGAGATGTTCATGATATCCCATAGAAAATCAGCATTGCCAACACCGGTGTTGTGGGTAAACAAGTCTCTGATCTTTAACTCGCGCGTCACATACGCGTCATATAATCTGAAGTCGGGCAAATATTTAATCACGGCATCGTCCCAACTTATCTTTCCTTCATCCACCAACATACCCATGCAAGTGGCGGTCATCGCTTTGGTGGTGGAGGCACAAGCAAAAAGAGTTTGTGTATCGACTTTATCGGTGCGACCGAGTTGCCGTACACCATAACCTTTCTTAAAAATCACTTGTCCATCTTTCACAACGGCAATGGCCATGCCTGGCACCTGCCACGCATTTCTTGCTTGTTCGACATACGCGTCAAACTCTTGAAGTTGCCTGGAATTAACCGGTGAGTTATTTTGAGGAATGCCATTTATGGAATAGAGAGAAACCAAAAGGCTAAGAAGTACTTTAATTTTCATATGAGTTCAATTGAAAAGTAAGGTAATCGAAAATTCGTTTAAATTTAGACCATGCGAGATTTATGGAATAAAATTTCTGATATAGGCACCCATCAGAACCTACCCTTTTCAGAGAATAGCAGAATTCGGATTTCTAATCAGATGTCTGTAATTACCTCACTACTGTCGGTCCTTTATTATCTATTTGGACTTTTTTTTATTGAGGATCAGAAGACCCCTGCGCAGCTTTTCACATACAACTTATTAAGCTTTGGGTTTGCCGTGCATTGTTTTCCTGTTTTGTACTTAAACTATAAAGGGTATGTTACCGCAGCAAGGGCGCTTAGTATTCTATTCTACTTTGTTATTTTAACCCTTAACTCCATGACCTTAGTGCAACCCTTTCGTTCTGAAATCTACTTTTTTGGTTGCGCTGCATTTGTGTTTATAATTTTTAGAGAGATGAAGGTAATTGTTCCTTTTTATCTATTACAAATGGTCGGATATATTTTAGCGGCCTATTCTATTATTGAACACAATCCACAGGTCACCAGCATTAATTCAGGTTTGTTTATTCGCATTTTCATAGGTTTCTCAGTTCTTTTTTTTGTGCTCTACTTTTTGAGAAATGAGACAACATCGTATCAAAGCGAAATTGAAATAAAGAATCTGGAGCTTTCAGCTGAACGTGACGAGATACAAAAGATCAACTTTACGAAGGACAAGATATTTTCTATCATTTCACATGATTTGAGAAGCCCTATAGGCTCCTTAAAATCTGTTCTGGAGTTGTTACACAAGGGACATCTTTCGGAAGAGGAGTTTAAGCGGAGTACTGCTGGATTGGCAAAGCAAGTGGAGCAACTAAAAAATTCATTGGATGAACTACTCACGTGGTCACGGGCACAACTCCACGGGATTACCCCGGAACCAGAAGTCATTCAACTGAAACAATTGGTATCTGAAGTTGTAAGTGTGAACCGCCTGGCGGCCCGCAACAAAACGCTGATTGTCACCACCAATATTTCGAGTGAAGCTACGGTATATTGCGATCCCAATATGTTAAGGTCTATTTTGACAAACCTCATAACCAATGCCATTAAGTTTACTCCCGTTGGAGGAGCTATTTCCATCGTGTCAAATAAACGAGGTGAATTTTACGAAATTTGTATCGAAGATACTGGACTTGGCATACCAAAAGAGAATTTGAAAAAAATTCTGGATCCGTTAATACATTTTACCACCCGCGGAACTAATAACGAAAAAGGGACTGGCCTCGGTCTGGTAATGTGCAGAGAATTCGTGGAAAAAAATAAAGGTAAATTAGAGGTGGAAAGCGAAGACGGCAAAGGTTCGTTATTCAAAATAATCCTCCCTGCAAAAATGGTATAACCTGCGTTGCACTATTACTAATGCGGCAACTGATCCCGCAGCAAGGCATAAGTCCACGTGCCAAGGATGGCTGAACCTAACGTGACGATCGTTACCAGAACGCCAGAACCCAACTGCGCATACAACGGCCCCGGGCAAGCGCCTGTAAGTGCCCAACCAAAGCCAAAGATCAAACTTCCGAAGACCACACCCTTATGAAAAACCTTGTCTGGGATCACGACTGATTCGCCATCTGAAGTCTTGAGATTAAATTTCTTAATCAAAAAAATGGATAATGCGCCAACGGGAATGGCCGTCATGAAAATGCCAAACATGTGAAAGCTCTGGAAGTGAAACATCTCCTGCATGCGATACCAGGAAATGGCTTCGCCCTTCGTCAATACAATTCCGAAAAAGATGCCGGCAAAAATGAATTTTATATTTTTCATAAAGCGAGGATGTAGGGCAGCACCCAATTACTAACAATGATACCACCCATAAAAAATAGTGCGGTTGCAATTAGTGAAGGCCATTGCAGACTGGATAAGCCGAAGATCCCGTGACCCGATGTACATCCGCCCGCATAGCGTGTTCCAAAGCCCACCATAAATCCTCCGACCACAATTAATAAGAATCCTTTTAAGGTAAGCAGACTTGAAAAATTGAAAAGGCTTTCGGGCATCTGACCATCAAAGGAGGTCACTCCCCAACTGCTCATCGTTGCTGCCGCTGACTGACTCACGGCAACTGGTTCGGGGTTGCCGAACAGATTGCCTGCCAGAAATCCACCGATAAATAATCCGCCAACAAACAGGAGGTTCCAGCTTTCCTTTTTCCAGTCAAATTTTAAATAGTTGATGTTGGCAGGAACGCATGCAGCACAAATCTGACGAAGGGTGGAAGAGATGCCCAGACGTTTGTTGCCCATCAACAGAAGCAAGGGAACTGTTAATCCAATAAGCGGACCGGCAACGTACCAGGGCCAGGGTTTGTACAAAAAATCCATGTTTGAATAATAAGCGCACAAAGATAGAAGATTAGTCTATTGATTCAGTAGGATTATAAAAATTATTAAGAGGAGCTACCGATGTTTCTGATCGGTGGAAATATTCTGAATGGTCCACGTAACCCTTTCGCGCAATGGGCGCTGACGCACGTTGCAATCGTTTTTGATACAGACTTGACAAGAAAAATCAAGGCAGCCGTCTGAGTGAACAAATAGTTCGAGACTTTCGCCAAATTCTTTTCTCACCAGTGAGGCAAGTGCATCAATTTCGGCATGTGCCTCGTGCACATTTAAAAACCATGGCACGGTGAGGTGCGCATCCAGGTGTAACACACTTCCATATTTGATGATGCGCACATTGTGCAGATCAATCCAGTTCTCTCTTCTGTTTTTGTTTAAGACATCGACCAGCTTTGATAGCAACTCGTGGTCCGTTTCGTCCATGATGCCAGCAATGGATTTGCGAATGATTCGCAGTCCGGTATAGACAATCACGAATGAAAAGAGCAACGCCACGCCACTATCAATCCATTGAACATTGGTAAAATAAACCAACGATAAGCCCACCAGTATTCCGGCAGATGAGTAGGTATCGGATTGAAGGTGCTTTCCACTCGCGGTAAGTGCGAGCGAATTATTTTTGTTTCCAATTTTAACAGCAACAGTTCCCACGATGAAGTTTACCAGAGCGGTAGCACCAATCAGCCACATTCCAATACTCAATTGATTCAAGGGATGTGGGTGAATAAGATTTCTTACCGCTTCGTAGATGATGATCACACCGGCCAGCGTGATCATGCTTCCTTCAATAGCGGCAGACAGGAACTCAACTTTTCCATGACCATACGGATGATCAGCGTCTTTTGGCTTTGCTGATAGATAGAGGCTATAGAGTCCGAAGAAGCCGGCAACGACATTGACAATACTTTCCAATGCATCGGTAAGAATGGCAATTGAACCCGTGAGAAAATACGCGACTGTTTTTGCGATTAATAAAATCACAGACAACACCGCTACCATTTTTTGAACGCGAATATTTTGGGCGGAGGAGTTCAACTGGACAACTGGTAATTGTATGTTAGTTACTTTTTCGTCTGATAATTTTGATCAGGGCAGGCAAAGCTATTAAAACCCAGATGGAATTAATAAACGTGAACGGATAGGCAGCATGATAAATGGAATTGATAATCAGAAAAATTGCTCCCGTAAGGTTCAACAACTGAAACACTAACGAATCCGATTTTATTTTTTGAAAACTATTGAGTGCATAGGCGGCCAGAATTTCGAACGAGCCTATCCACCCCAAAACTTCAATCAGAATTTTCATGGTGAAGCTAGTCGCGCAATTTTACACGCAGCAGGTTCATATCAGAGGTGATGAAAAGCGTTTTGTTATCAGCACTCAAGGCGCAGTTGGCGGTTGGGTCTGGCAATCTTACTTTTCCCAACACGGTTCCGGCTGCATTAAAAATCCAAATCCCTCCCGGACCGGAAGCGAAAATATTTCCGTTTGAATCCACCTTTAATCCATCCGGTGCGCCTTTGGCAGTTTTGGAGGCTTCGGCAGCATCGTAAAATATTCGGCCACCCACCACCGTGCCAGAGTCACTCATATCATATTCATACCATCTTAATTTAGGGCCATCGGTATTGCCGATGTATAACTTTTTATGATCCGGTGAAAATGCAATACCATTTGGGCGAGTGAGTGTGTCAATTAACAAAACTGTTTTACCGGAAGCCGTTGCTTTGTACACGCCCTGATAAGGAAGTTCTTTCAATGAATCGGCAGCCAATCCGTATGGAGGATCGGTGAAGTAAACGTCATTGTTATAAAACACAAGATCATTAGGGCTATTAAATCTTTTTCCTCCAAAGTTGTCGGCAATGGTGGTGAATTCCGCTTTGGGTTCACTCACGGGTGTATTCATTCTGGCAACTCTTCTATCGCCATGCTGGCATAGCAAAAGAGATCCGTTGCTATCTAACGTCAAACCATTTGCGCCAGGCTCTTTGCTCACCGGACCATTCGTTGTCAAACCCGATGGTGTTAAGTACACTTCAACTCCTTTTTCTTCTGTCCACTTGTGAATGACGTTCTTTGGGACATCCGTAAACAAAAGCATCTTCTCACTTTCAACCCAAACAGGTCCTTCACTCCAATCAAAGCCCTGACCCAATAATTCCACTTTGGCATCGTGTGAAACGATCGCATCAAGGGCGGGATCAAGTCGCTCGATTGTGCCATAGGTAGTGGTTTCTTTCGTGGCGCAACCTGCAACGAATCCCATAAGAGCAAGGATGAGTAGATGTTTCATAGAACTGTATTTTCAAGAAAATTAAAGATAATTCCTGAATCAGCAATCAGCATAAATGTCGAGTGGATTATTTATACTTCATTTCCTGATGCTTAACTGTCGCAACGAAAAGAAATGAAGGCTGTAGGCCAACGGAACAAGAAGGCCTGGCAAAAGAGAAATAGGAAATTGGGTAACAATTGTGTTGGAAGGTTCATTCATAAACGTTCGAAAAGAGGTGGGCATGGAAAGTATTGCAACGGCAACGATGTTAATCAACAGGCCAAGGCAAATGAGATTCCAAACAATGATAACGGGTTTGGAAACAGACTGCTTCGATACCCAGTAGGCGAGGAGTAGAGCCGTGAGTCCGGAAAGTATATCAAAGTTGCGGCCCTCAAACGTCATTTGAACCGGTGCTAGATTTTCGATGAATAGCGCCCACAACAAAATCTCAACAAAGATTCTGAAGCTTTGCAACCGAATCAGGTTTTCTTGCGGCACGTGCATAATAATCTCACCAAATGTTTTAGAGAATGTTAAAAGGATGGTGGCAATGAGCGGTATGATGAGCACAGGCATAAGGTTAAAAGGAAACATTGTAAAGTCTCCCATTTTTCCGCTGATGGACCCGCCACTGACAAAGGCTATCCAGATTAGTAAACACGCGAGGATATTCTTAAAAATTCTTTTTTGACGAATTTCTTCAATAGAGCTTTTCGCCAACGCCTTTTTGATTTCGGATAATAACAGATAAAAGAAAATAATCGTAACAAGTCCGAAGCCGACTTGCGTAATGAGGTGTGGGTAGGAATTCATATCGTATGGTCTTTTATCGAATCAACGGACAGATGGAACCATCTGCGATGACAAAAATTGCTATTTTAAAACAAAGTCAACTCAACTTCAGCGCCTGCGCGCAAAATGTTGTGGGTAGACGCCCACTTTGTTTTTAAAACTTCTGCTGAACGAGCTGGCATCTGCGAAACCAACTCTGGCGGCAATTTCTTTTATACCGGTTTCTCCATTCAAAAGCTCTTTTGCCTTTTCAATTCTTAGCCGGGTAATGAATTGGTGTGGTGTTTCTTGAAAAAAGATTTTAAAGAGGCGGAGAAAATGAAATTTGGAAAAACAACCTATCCGTGAAAGCTCGTCCAGAGTGATATCGGTCTGATAATGGCTATAGATATAATCACAAACTATGAAGAGTCGTTTAACAATCTCGGTTCGCGTTGTCGCCTTTAACGCGCCAAGTGAATTTTCATCGTTCTTCAATTGATTGGTTTGCATCATGAGATGCTCGACCATACTCGCCAGCAATTCCTGCTCACATAATTTGGAGGAAGGATTCGTAAGTCCGGCAATTAATTTTCTAAAGTAATTGTCTTTCCAATACAGTTTGTTATAAAACGATGGAGACTGAGAAACAGAACCATCTGGATTGTCAAGCAGGTAGCTGGCTGAATGTGATCGTTCATACAGAAGTTCTTCCGAAAGATTTTCGCCAATGTGTATGTTGAAGGTTTCAACGGGTTCAGTTATTTCCAGGGTGTATAGCTGCTGGCAATTGCTGATGAAGAAGACATCTTCGGTCACTCTGGCGCGTGCATGCGAAGTGCTGACAAATTCGCTACCCTTAATAGTCGTGAAAATAGAAAGCGGACCCTTGATTTGATCGCGGACAGTTTTGTTGGCCTTAGCATGTAATAAAACCGTAGGCCAGCCTGCTGAATCGAGCTGCCTGCCATTCCAGCCGATGCCATCGCGGAAGCCCCGATTGATCTTGTCTTTGAGCCAGGTGATGTCTGGAAATTCTTGCAGTAACATGCTTCCGTTTTACGAAATAGACCTACTAAAGTTCTTATTTTTTATTCAACTTTGAGGTTCTACAAATTGAAAGATTCACTCATGACAGCACTTGATATTCCGAAACGCCCCGCCCGCAAGTTTTTATCTGAAGATTTTAAGCTAAGTACCTGGGATGCCCTGCAACCATTTTTTGAAAACCTGCTGAAGCGCGAAATGAACACTGCTTCTCAGTTGAAACAATGGCTTCATGATCGCAGCGAACTGGAGTCTGTGTTATCCGAAGACATGGGGTGGCGGTACATTCGCATGACGTGTTTTACGGAGAATGAAGAGTATCGAAAAGCCTATCAGGATTTTGTTGAAAATATTCAGCCGCAGATAGCCCCTGTTTCTGATCAACTGAACAAGAAGGCCATGGCGTCACCTTTTCTTTCGCAACTGGAGAAAGAGGCTGGCTATGATATGATGGTGCGCAATCTTAAAAAAGATATTGAACTGTTTCGCGAAGAGAACGTGCCATTGTATACGGAGATCAGCACGGAGACTCAGAAGTACGCGCAGATTTCTGGGGCCATGACGATTACCTTAAATGGACAAGAACTTACACTGCAACAAGCAGCTGTGATTCTGCAAGACACCGATCGCACGAAGCGCGAAGATGTTTATCGTAAAATCAACACCCGAAGGCTTCAGGATAAAGTTGTGCTGGACGATTTGTATTCAAAGTTGATTCACCTTCGTCACCAGGTGGCCACGAATGCCGGCTTCTCGAACTTCAGAGACTACATGTTTAAATCGTATGGACGATTTGATTACACACCTGCTGATTGTTTTAAATTTCATGAAGCCATTCAATCGGAAGTTGTTCCCATTCTGAACGAGCTGGCAAAAGAGCGAAAGGAAAAATTGAAAGTATCTCAACTCCGTCCGTGGGATAAAGCCGTTGATGCAGAAGGGCGAGATGCCCTGAAAGCTTTCGCGGATGGAAAAGATTTGACTGAGAAATCAATTGAATGTTTTAAAAAGTTGGATCCTTATCTGGGCCAGTGCCTGGCGATCATGAAAGAAATGGGCCACCTCGATTTGGAGTCGCGAAAAGGCAAGGCACCTGGTGGTTATAATTATCCATTAGCCGAGATCGGTGTGCCCTTCATTTTTATGAATGCTACTTCTACTATGCGCGACATGACAACCATCATGCACGAAGGTGGCCATGCCGTTCATAATTTTCTAACGAAGGATTTAGAGCTAAACGATTTCAAGTCTCCCCCCATGGAAGTGGCCGAGTTGGCTTCGATGTCGATGGAATTAATATCCATGGATCAATGGCAAATCTTTTTTCCGAAAGAAGAAGAATTGAAGCGTGCAAAACGTGATCAACTGGAAGATATCATTGAAACACTACCGTGGGTAGCAACGATCGATAAATTCCAGCATTGGATTTATGAGAATCCAACGCACTCGTTAGAAGATCGTAAAGCCAACTGGAATAAAATCTTTGATCAGTTTGCCGACAACGTTACAGACTGGTCGGGTCTTCAGGAAGCGAAAGACTTTATGTGGCAGAAGCAATTGCATTTGTATGAAGTTCCATTTTATTACATCGAATACGGAATGGCACAGCTTGGCGCAATTGCCGTGTGGCGCAATTTCCGTCAAAATAAGCAGAAGGGATTGCAGGGTTACATGGACGCATTGAAGCTTGGCTACATGCGCACCATTCCTGAGATATATAAAGCGGCCGGAATCAAATTTGATTTTAGCCGGGGCTATATCAAAGAATTGATGGCGTTTGTGAAAGATGAGTTAACGAAGGTGTAAGATTCGATTTCCGAGGATCTATTTTCGGGTCTTGTCAAGGAGAGAACTTAACAGGCTTGCCTCATCCGGAGTAAGTCCGTCCATGAGGTTGTCAAGAGTTTCCACATGATGATCTATGTCCTTCAGCATGTCCAAGCCCTTTTCAGTGATGAGCACATCGGCTGCTCGCTTGTCAGAAGGACACTGACTTTTTACAATGAGATTTTTGGCGATCAAACGATCTAATAATCGTGATACGTCTGAATTTTTATCCAGCATACGCTCCTTAATATCAGCACCTGAAATGCTTTTGGGATGCTGACCCCGCAAAATGCGCAGGATATTGAATTGCTGATTGGTGATCCCGAAAGGCTTGAAAAAATCTTTGTGTTTATTGATCAACCAATTGTATGTGAAGAGCAGATTGATACCTGCCTTTTGATACGGATTGCGAAAAGTATTCTGTTTGATTTCTTCTTCGATTTTCATGGACATAAAAAAAGCGATCACAATATACCATTGTGATCGCTCCTTTAAAAGCTAATTATTGAGCTTTATTCAACTCAATCTTACATACGATTTCAACGGCATCGCCAACAACCAGCTCACCATTAGCCAATTTGTTAGCCCACTTCAAACCGTACTCAAGACGATTGATTTTGCCATTCAATTTGAAGCCGGCTTTTACACCTCTGCCGGTGTCAATTGTGCCACCATAAGTTACATCAAAGCTTGCAGGCTTGGTTACTTCACGGATGGTAAGATCGCCTTTCAGCGTGTACTTGCCGCCTTCTTTCACCAATGTGCCTTTGAATTTAGCATCCGGGAATTTCTCTGCATTGAAGAAATCGTCTGATTTCAAGTGACCATCTCTCATGTCATTTCCAGTGCTGATAGAACCAGTCTTGATAGTTAATTCCACTTCTGCACCGTTGAAGTCGTCTGACTTAGATGTAACAGTGCCATCATAATCTTTGAAGCTACCATTCACTTCAGACACTACCATGTGGGTAACGTTGAATTGAACGTTAGTGTGTGCTTTGTCAAAAGCCCATTTTGTTTGAGCTGATGCAACTCCTGCAATTACAACAAGAGACAATACTGCGATAATTTTTTTCATAGTTGGTTTTGAATTGTTTTTGGTCATGTGAAGATAACGGAGTTTCACATATATATGTTTAAACATATAATTATTAATTTGTAACTATTTGATTTACAAGTAGATTAATTTCGTCAAAGGTTGAGCCAATAGGTAAGTTTGAGAACCACAGCCCTCAGTTTTGGTTGCCCGATGTAGAGGAAATGCCCGTCATTGAAGGTCTCAGCAAAATAATTGTCGGTGTATACAAGGAATAAATCCGAGACAGGTCTGAACCGCCACTGCAAACGAGAGTTGATATTGATATTCTTGATCTGATTGTTGTACTGGATATAGGAAGTCCAGAAGAGTTTCCGTGAAAACGTGAAATCAAACTTTGGACTAAGCAAGATTAAATCTGCGCTCTTGTATGGCTTGGGTAGTCTGATTCTATTGTAGCTGAAATCCAATGACAACACCACATGAGGCTGCAACCTGTAGCTGACACTGCCATCAATATTTTGCCGATGGCCGTTGTAATACTGGCCAATTCTTGATTGAAAGTTGAAGAACAATTTTTTACGGGCATTAGAAGTATGAGAGAAGATGATGGAGTTCCAGTAATAGCCGGTGTGTGAAGGAAGCTCAAGGCCTCCGGTATTGGTTGGATCAAACGGGAAGAAGAGAAAAACATAGTCTCTGCGAAAACGCGCATAGGAAGTAGCAGTGTTCTGAAACTTGACTTGATACCAGAGGTTTCCATCCCAATCCAGGGTGCCGTAGGTTTCATTCCACAGATAATCCCAGTCAGTGCCAGGGCCGTGGTTATTAATAATTTTTGATTTCGGGTAGTAGCTATAATACGCCTCAGGTGCAGCTCGCTTGTAATGCTTGCGCGGAAGATATCCAACCTGTGGATCGAAGTTGGCGCCAATGTCTTGTCCCAGAAAATCAATTTCAAGATGCGGTACCTGATACACGAATTGAACGGTGGCAGCGTAACTGCTATCTGTCTTATGTTGATTGAAGGATCGGTGATAAAATGCCTTGCCCGTCCAGCGATTATCTTTTGAGGCAAGATTATAATCCACTCCGATCAGACGATTGAAGCTGTTGGTCGAAAGTGAGTCGGGTGTTTTTTCGTAAGGCGTATTGTTGAGCGATTGTTTGTTGATGGCAATCAGTCCGATATTGGAGCGCGCAAATATTTTTCGTTGTACTGCGCCTACAGTATAATTAAGCGATGGCAAGTCGGCAGATTTCTGTTCTGCAGCTTGCATGTTGAGCAGGCCCACTCGCCAGTTATTATTGATCTTTCCGCTTAATCGCGCACCACCGTAAATTTGATTCTGAATATTTTGGCCGGTGGATGGATCGCGCGTTACGCCAATCCTGCGCGAGAAGAATGGCCGCACATTGCTATAGCCGAAGTTCGCAAACAGGTCGGCATTTTCTAAAAAGAACTGCCGCTTCTCCGGATAAAAAATTTCAAATCGATTTAAGTTTGTTACCTGTTGGTCTACTTCTACCTGCGAGAAATCCGGATTGACGGTGAGGTCAAGATTCAAAGCCGGCCCTACTGCAATCTTTGCATCGGCTCCTGTGGTGGGTGCGCGATCGCGCGGTGTGCCTTCTTCAAAGTTTTCAATGTTCCTGGCTGCCACGTAAGGAATCACCGAAATATTACCCCCCGGCTTTTGCAACGGCTTATCCCAACGCAATTCACGGATGGACGCAAGATTAAAAATCGGATACGCACGCGAAACAGGCGTCCAGGTCGATCGTTCGGTATAATGGCTATCGATCCTGTAAAAATTTATGTTCCAGGAATCCAGTCCATGTTTGTAGCGAATGGTTTTAAACGGAATGGCAAGTTCACACACCCAACTGTCTTCTAATATGCGCGTTTCTGAATACCATTTATTATCCCAACTCAAGGAAAGGTCGTCTGTATTCGTGCCACCATTAGAAATCAAACCTTCTCGTTGTACGCCAAATGGATTGACGCCAAACTGAAAAGCATTCGTTCGATCTTTGTAGGTGTCGATCGTAACGGTAAATGCGTCATTTGCTTCTCCACGGAAATCTCTCCGCAAGGAGGGCGTCACGTATTTGCGTGGCCCGAGATTGTGCATGATGGCAAACAAATAAATGAAGTGATCGTCATATGTCATGCGCACTTCGGTTTGAATCTTCGAATAACTGCTGTCAAACGGAAAATACTGTTTGAAATGCGTAGCGATGTCGGCTGTCTGCCAATCAACTTCGTCCATGATTCCGTCCAGCGTAATTTTGGCAGTGGCCTTCTTGATGTTAAGGCCGGGCAACTGGGCCAGCGACAAGTTGAAAGAAAATAAAACCAGAAATAAAGCCCTGTAAAACAATGAGTGAACTTTAAATGAAGGCGCAATAATAACGCTTTTGTGAAATAAGAAGGCCACTATTTGACGAATGGCTTTTGCTAAATCTTCAGATAGAAATCCTTTGTCAGGCGCTTATAATCATCCGACCACTCTTCGCCATTAGCATGAAGAACAAGTGTCTCCGTCTTCCATTCTTTTTTGATGAATGCAAATTCGAATAGCCAGCGCTCCTGAGGTTTTCCTTTGCGGGAATAGAACGCAAGCTGACGAGCTACGTGAAGATTATATTCCAGTGCCACTGTTTGGAAATGTTTTCCTTCTTCGAACGGAAGCACTACCGCCAGTTTGCCGGAAGGCTGCAACAATTCCGTAGCACCCCTTATCAACTCCTCATAACTTAATGAATGAGTGTGCCGCGCAGCAGATCGTTTTGAAGAAGGAGGCAACTGGCTGTTGATGAAATACGGTGGGTTGCTGATCACCAAATCAAACTTGTCTGTAGAAACAAAGTTTTGAAACGATTGGTGATGAATTTTTATTTTCTCTGGCCAGGGCGAGCGCGCAACATTCTCTTTTGCTTGTTCAGCATCTTGTTCTTCGATTTCAATAGCTTCGATTCGGGTGACAACTGGTGTTCGCTGTGCCAGCATGAGTGAAATAATACCGGTGCCAGCGCCAACTTCCAGAATGTGAATGCAATTGCTTACATCCGCCCAGGCACCCAACAGCACTGCATCGGTGCCCACCTTCATGCTGCATCGGTCGTGGTGGACTTCGAATTGCTTGAATTTAAATGGCGTAATTCTTCTGCTCACGCGATAAAAGTAAATAGTTTTAGTCACCTGTCAGTTTGGGCGTGTTGAAAACTGGTAACTTAAGCTTTTAATCAACTCGTTATGTTGACTCACGCTTATCATCAGATGGAATCATGAAGACTGCTGTTGAACCCATTCAAATAAAAAAAGTCGGCACAGCTGGCGTTGAAAGCAAGGCTGATCTTCTTGCTGTGGAGGAACCTTTAGAAATCCGTCTGGGATTTGGCCCCATGAACGAACGGCAACAGCAAAGTTTGTCGGTGACGATGCGCACACCGGGCCACGACTTTGAATTGGCGGTCGGGTTTTTATTTACGGAAGGAGTTATTAAATCAATTGATCAAGTTGAAAGTGTTAAGTATTGTCAGACCGTTAAGCCGGAGGAATTGGAAAACGTAGTGCGGGTTGAGCTTAAGCAAGAAGTACACCTTGACTACAAAAAATTTCAACGACATTTTTATACCTCGTCTAGTTGCGGAGTATGCGGTAAGTCTTCAATGGAAGCCGTGAAGATCCAATGCTCTTCCATTATAAGTACGTTCAATGTTTCGAAGGAATTAATTCACCAGCTTCCGGGTAAGCTTAGAGAAGCTCAACATGTTTTTGAACATACAGGCGGACTACACGCTTCGGCCTTGTTTACTGAAAAAGGTGAGTTAATCATCTTGCGCGAAGATGTTGGCCGCCACAATGCGTTGGATAAAGTGATTGGAGCTATGTTGTTCAAAAAAGACATCCCATTGTCGAACGTTATCTTGCTCGTTAGTGGAAGAGCAAGCTTTGAGTTGGTACAAAAAGCTGCCATGGCTGGGATTCCAATACTGGCAGCCGTTGGCGCTCCATCAAGTCTCGCTGTTTCATTGGCAAAGGAAACCGGAATGACATTGCTTGGCTTTGTGCGCGATGGAGGCTTCAATGTTTATTGCGGTCGGGCAGTTAATTGATTATTTAGGCAATGCTTCAATAATCTCCTTTAAGAATTTATTGTCATCCAGCATAGCGCCCTGCGACAGGCTTAACTTTGCAACCACTAGTTTTTTTGAAGGAATGATGAAAACAGATTGCCCTTCATAGCCATTTGCATAGAATAAATCCACTGGCACATCAGGGAAGGTGCGATTTTCCGGATGTCCGGGTTCACCAGCATTCAACCAAAACTGTGCGCCATACTGTCCATGTTTAGCGCCAGAAGTTGGAGTGGAGGAATACTTTACCCAACCTTCCGGTAAAATTCGTTCACCTTGCCACACGCCATCGTTCAAATAGAGCAACCCAAACCTTGCCCAGTCGCGCGGAGTAGCAAATGAATAAGACGAGCCCACGAATGTTCCGCCTGCATCTGGCTCAACGATCAGGCTGCGCATGCCCAATTTGTGAAACAATTCTTCCGAAGGAAACCGATAATAGTTTTCATCGCCAATTGCATCGCGCACAATCTTTGAAATGATATTCGAAGTGCCGCTGGAGTAGTACCAGACTTTCCCCGGCTCATGTTTAGCCGAAACAGTTGCAGCATAAATCCCCATGTCTTTGCTCTTAAACAACATGTTGGTAGCTCCGCTTGGCCCAGCATAGTTCTCCACCCAATCCAGCCCACTGCTCATGTGCATAAGATCATTGAGTGTGATTTTGTTTCGTTCATCCTTTTTCCACTCCGCGATGGGTGCAGGTTCTTCGATTTTCAGTTTACCTTGCCTGACTAAGATTCCCACCAAAGCATTGGTGATACTTTTTGTCATCGACCAGCCAATTTGTTTTGTGTTTTGGTCAAAACCTTCGGCATATTTTTCAGCAATGAGTTTGCCATCGTACACCACTACCACACCGCGTGTTCTTATTAATTTTTTAGGTCCGGGTTCTTCAAAGGCTGAGGCAATAGCTTGATTAAGTTTTTCATAATTTATTCCTGAATCCAACACGGCCGGAAGTTTGTCTCCCATCGGCCAATCAACACTATCGCTAACGGCAACATTATTGAGAGACAAATTCATTTTCTGATTTCGCAACTCTTCTTCTGTCAACTCAGCGATCAACGTACAACCCAACCCTTTTCGGTAAATGGCTTTTCGTTTGGCCAGTCCGAATACGCTTCCTGTTGCAGATGAATCTTTATAATCAACTGTAAAGGTTCCAAGTGACAGTGGTGACTGACCCAATTCATTCTTAACAACATCATCGGGGTTTCTGCCCGCTACCATTGCACAGGAGCATAAATCTTTAGCGCCATAGCCACTGAGAATGGGAAGTGCGCGCCAGGCGTAAGAAATGCCGTATGCAACCAATCCCAATACGGCAAACAAGACAACTCTTTTAATGATTTTGGAAGCAGACATGCTCTTAGATTTTAGTAAATTTCCGTAACTGAATTCACATCAAAGTAAACGAAATTCATGGCATTCAAAAACAAGATGACAGTTGAATCACCTAAGAAATCTGCCGGTGGATTGGGTGCCATTATTCATTCTGCTCAGCATGTGTTTCAAGAAGTGGGCGTAGTAGAAGGTGTGAAGGTCATTTCAAAGCTTAACCAATTTGATGGTTATGATTGTCCGGGTTGTGCCTGGCCTGATCCTGATGACAAGAGATCGGTAGTGGAGTTTTGTGAGAACGGTGCGAAGGCAGTAGCCGAAGAAGCCACCACAGCGAAATGTGATCCGGATTTCTTTCAGAAGCATTCGATCTCGGAAATGCTTGAATGGACTGACTATGAAATAGGAAAGAGTGGCCGCATTACGCAACCTATGATTGTGCGCCAGGGACAAGATCATTATGAACCTCTTACTTGGGCAGATGCTTTTAAAATTATTGGTGATCAGCTTAAAAGTTTAAACTCACCAAATGAGGCGATCTTTTATACATCGGGTAGAACGAGTAATGAAGCAGCTTTTCTATATCAGCTTTTCGTGAGAATGTATGGCACCAACAATTTGCCCGATTGCTCAAACATGTGTCATGAATCAAGTGGCGTTGCTTTGATAGAAACAGTTGGTATTGGCAAAGGCTCTGTTACGCTGGATGATTTCAATAAAACAGAAGTGATTGTCATTATCGGGCAGAACCCGGGCACCAATCATCCGCGCATGCTCACAGCATTGCAGCAGGCAAAACAATATGGAGCAAAAATTATTTCTATAAACCCTTTACCGGAAGCAGGATTGATTGGCTTCCAACATCCTCAACATCCGTTGGAGATGATGAGTAAACCAACTGTACTTACAGATTTGTGGTTGCAGGTAAAGATCAACGAAGATGTGGCGTTGCTAAAAGCCATTCTTAAGATTTTACTGGATAAGGAAAACACGAACCCCGGTTCCGTGTTTGACGCTGAGTTTATTGCTTCACAGACGGTGGGCTTTGACGCATTTATGAAAGACCTGGAAAGATATTCGCTGAGAGAATTGATTCAACAATCAGGCGTAGAGGAATCAAAGATTCAGCAGGCTGCTTCCATCTTGGCGGAGAAGAAAAAGATCATTGTGTGTTGGGCAATGGGATTAACACAACATGTGAATGCTGTTGACAACATTCGTGAAATTGTGAATTTATTATTGCTGAAAGGAAGTATCGGTAAACCGGGAGCTGGCACGTGCCCCGTCAGAGGTCACAGCAACGTGCAAGGCGATCGCACGATGGGAATTTATGAAAAACCAAAGCCAGAGTTTCTCAACGCATTGAAGAAGAATTTTGATTTTGAACCGCCACGTGAAAACGGATACGATACGGTGGAGGCCATTAAAGCGATGGCAGAAGGCAGCGCAAAAGTCTTCTTTGCCATGGGTGGAAATTTTTTATCCGCCACACCTGACACTGAGTTTACTGCTAAGGCCATGCAAAAATGTGAGATGACGGTTCAGGTCTCCACTAAACTTAACCGAAATCATTTGGTGCATGGAAAGACTGCAATCATCCTGCCTTGTTTGGGACGAACCGAAGAAGACATTCAGGAAAGTGGAAGGCAATTTGTGAGCGTTGAAAACTCAGCGGGAGTAGTTCATAAATCGGAAGGCAGTAAAACACCAGCATCCGAACATTTGCTAAGTGAACCAAAAATTGTAACAGAACTTGCTAAAGCAACGCTGAGCGGTTCGATCAATAGATTGAATTGGGATGAGCTTGCATCGAACTACGATCGCATTCGTGATATGATCGAAAAAACGATTCCAGGTTTTGATGACTTTAATAAACGCGTTCGTAAAGACGGTGGATTTTATTTGCCTAATCCGGCACGTGATGGAAAATTCAAAACTACTTCTGATAAAGCACATTTTACAATCAACGCATTGGCCGATCACCAACTCAGTGAAAATGAATTTCTGATGATGACAATCAGAAGTCATGATCAATACAACACCACTATTTATGGATTGAATGATCGCTATCGTGGCATTCACAATGGCAGGCGCGTCATTTTTATGAATCAAGAGGACATTCAATCACAGGGTTTGAGAAAAGGCGATGAAATAGACATCATCAGCAGGTACGATGGAGTGGAGAGAAAAGCGGAAAAGTTTACGGTAGTGCCTTACGATATTCCTTCCAAAAACGTGGCTACTTACTTTCCCGAAGCAAACGCTGTTATTCCACATAATCGATTTGCCAGAGGAAGTCAAACACCTATATCAAAGTCGGTGGTCATCAGATTAGGTAAGAAATAGATTCGTTTTGAAAGCTATTCAACGGACAGAAGAAAATGTAGGACGGTCTTCGATTGACCGATTGGATTGTCTGTGATGGAGCGGGTCCACCGCTTTTCAAACGACTTTCAATTAATTAGGCTACCTTTGCCGATTATTTAACAAAATTTAATGAAATCATTTAATGAACTGGGCCTGTCCGCGGAATTGGTAGCCGCCATTAGCCAGCTTGGCTTTGAAACACCTACGCCCATACAAGAACAAGCAATCCCGATTTTGCTTCAAGGAGACACCGACTTAGTTGGTCTTGCCCAAACCGGAACTGGTAAAACAGCCGCCTTTGGTTTGCCACTAATTCAATTGATAGACGAGAACAATCGCACAATTCAGGCATTGGTGTTGGCACCAACCCGCGAACTGAGTGTTCAAATCAGTACTGACTTAGAAAATTTTTCAAAAGGTAATCGCAACCTTAACATCGTTACGGTGTATGGTGGCGCTAGTATTTCTGATCAGATCAGAAAAATCAAACGCGGTGCCCACGTGATTGTGGCCACACCCGGCCGTCTGATTGACTTGATCGAACGCAAGGTGATCAACCTGAGCACAATAAAATATGTAGTGCTGGATGAGGCCGATGAGATGTTGAACATGGGTTTTAAAGAAGCCATTGACGACATTCTTTCAGGAACTCCAAAGGAGAAAAACGTTTGGTTGTTTTCAGCTACCATGCCACGAGAAGTTCGTGAAATATCCAAGAACTACATGGAATCCCCCCAAGAGATTACCATGGGCGAACGCAATCAGGGCAACGAAAACATTGATCATCAATATGTGGTGATTGACGAACGCAGCAAGTATCTGGCCCTTAAGCGAATTGTAGACTATACACCTGATATTTTTGGGGTGATCTTCTGTCGCACTAAAATCGATACACAAAAAATTGCCGAACATCTGATCAAAGACGGTTATAATGCAGATGCATTGCATGGCGATCTTTCTCAGATGCAACGCGATAAGGTGATGCGCAGTTTTAAAAACAAAACGCTTCAACTCTTAGTGGCTACCGATGTGGCTGCTCGCGGAATTGACGTGAGTGCTATCACGCACGTTATTCACATGAACATGCCCGATGAGATGGAATACTACACGCACCGAAGCGGCAGAACAGCTCGTGCAGGTAAAAAAGGTATTTCATTGGCTATTGTTTCTAAGCGTGAAGTAGGCCGCATTCAACAGATTGAAAGAAGTTTGAAACGCAGGTTTACAAAAATCAATATCCCAACAGGAGATGAAGTGTGCCAGAAGAAGTTAATGGAGTTTGTTCACAAGCTTCGCACGGTAGAAGTAAATGAAGAAGAGATCGATAGTTTCCTACCGGAAGTGTTTCATGAGCTAGTTGACTTTAGCAAGGAAGAAATTATTAAGCGCTTTGCTTCAATCGAATTTAATCGCTTTTTGGAATACTACCGCGATGCACCAGACCTAAACAAAGCGGACAGAACGAGAAGTTTTGAAGAAGGAGGTTATGATCGCGGAGCCACAAGCTCCAACATGGATCGTATCTTCATCAATGTTGGTAAGATGGATGGATTGGAACCAGGCTCTTTGCTGGGATTGATTTGCGACTTCGGGGAAGTGAATAAAGCCCAAGTGGGTAAAATTGATTTGAAAGGTGCATACTCATTTGTTGAAATCGACAAAGCGTTCACTCAAAAAGTAATGCAAGGTTTTGATGGCGTTGAAGTGCGCGGCAGAAAAGTCCGTTTGGAAATGACAGGAGCACCTCGCGAAAGAGATTCGAGAGATTCCGGTTCGTCAAATTCAGGTGAAAGAGGTGAGCGCAAAGAACGCGCGTGGGGTGGAAAGAAATCTGGTGGCGGAGGAAGTGGATACGGTGGCTCCAGAGGCGGAAGCGGAAGGAGCGGAGGCGGACGCAACCGAGATGGTGGCGGAAGTGGCGGCCGCAGAGACGGTGGTAGTAGAGAGAAGAGACGCTATTAAAGCACAAATCAATAGTCAATGACTATTGGTTAAACTAAACATTTTAATTGTCAGAGGCCATTTGAAAGAGTGGCCTCTTTTCATTGGAGGAGCTAGGGTCAATCTCTTTTAATTGAGCGTTGTTTTTGTCGAGGAAGGCATTGAACTTCTGAGCGACATAGTCATAATCGGATCGATAGTAGCTAACACGCTGATCGGCAGCTTTTATGTAATCCACAAGCCGTTGGGATTCTTTCTTTTGCAGGAAGGCGGGATTTGATTCAGCCAGACTAACAATTTCAGAGATAAGTGAGTTGGACGCGAAATCGTATTCTTCCACTACGTGAGCATTGATCATCGTCTTTTGATTAAAACGAATTCGCTCCACCTGTTCCAGACGTTGCTCCAGGTCCATCACTTGCTTTTGATCAAATAGATTGCCGTTGCGCATGCTGTGCATGAGTTCATGCATCGATTTGAGTTTTTCATTTTCATCTTTCACCATCATATTCCACGTAATCAGTAGACTATCCTGAAGGTTCAAGTACGTGTCGGTGAGGGAGTCGATCCGGGTATATTTCTGGCTTTCGTGAACGTTAGTCCTGTTTGTGCAAGCCACAGCACCCGCCACAAAGCCTATCAAAATCAATCTAATCCCTGTTTTTATCATGCTACCTACAATTGTGTACTTAATACGCACTGCAAGTATAAAAGTTTGGAAGTAATAGTTTAACCGGATGTAATATTTTAGACAGGTTTGAACTGTTCGAAGGCCTCTCGGCAGTCATGACAGAAGTAAATTGATCGACAAAGTGTAGGACCGAATGGATTTTTAAGTTCGGTATGAGTGCCGTTGCATCGCGGGCATACGGCCGTTTCCAGAATCTCCAGGTCGGTGAATAGTTTGTTGGATGGAGGCGGGGCCAATCCAAACTTTTTTAAAGCAGCTCTTCCTTTTTCAGAAATGAAGGATGATGACCATGGTATGCGAAATGAAATCTCTACGTGTGGATTTTTCACACCGTTACTTTTCAGCTTTTCGATCACTTCATTTTTCATCATGTCCATAGCTGGGCAAGCGGCAAATGTAGGCGTGAGTTCCACACGAACATGATCAGCATCGAGTTCAACTTCGGTGATCACTCCAAGATCAACGAGGGAAAGGACTGGTATTTCAGGATCCTTCACTTCCTCCAGCCATGAATATATTTTTGATATGGTAATCCCTTCATTCATACGTTACGGATAAGTGATGTTGAACGAATTGGGGATGATTTGATTAAGATGATGCTTGAGGTGCTTCACATAATCGCTGGCCAACCAGTCGATCGTATGAAGATTTGGTTGGTCTTTTCCTGTATCGCAAGTACGACTTGCATTTTCAGCTGGCATCGTCTTGAGGACTTCACAAATCTGTTCATTGATCAGTCGCCAAAGCTGAATAACATTTCCCTTTTTAAGGTTTTGATAATTATTGGCCGCTACCCAAAAATCTTGCTGGTAGACAATTTTAGGCGCGTCTTCATATTGCCCGCAAATGAATCTTCGAAGATTATTTTGGCCAGAGTCAATTAGATGGCCCAGTATTTCCTTTTTACTCCATTTGCCGGGGTTAGGCTTCGCAGAAAATACTTCGTCTGGAATGTTGTTGATCCGATCGGAATATTCATGAACGATCTGCGAAAGCTCTGTTACAGTATTTTTCATATTACCATTCAGCTGAAGGGTCAATTCTAAAAACCTCGCTCATTTCATCTAAGAGTGGTTGAAGATGATCACTGTGTTTTCCAATTCGTCCGCCTGTAACAGGAGTAAGTAATTTCCAATCGGGCAAGTGAAGATTTGTCTGGCCAATGATTTCTTCCACTTTGCTTATCCATTTTGTTTTGAGCGCATCTTCACCGGCAAATATTCCAGCGTTTATGAGCTCTTGTTCATGAATAGATTTTTCAAAAATCCCCAATGCATAGGGCATCGCAAACTCAAGCGAACGTTGCAATCGCGAAATGCTTTCTTCTGTAGCAGATCCCAACTGTTTGATCCAGGTGTTGGCGTGCAGGGTGTGATAACGCAGCTCACCTCTTACTTTTCGCGCGAGTTGGGCAAGTGCCTCGTAGGAAGAATCTTTTAGTAATTCAAAACGAATAGCTTCGGCAGTGTCAAACAGAAAGTGCCGGATTAAGCTGAAGTCGTATTCACCATTAGGCAGTTCAACGAGCACGCAATTGTGAAATTGACTGGCATTGCGCGTGAAGGCAACAGTGTCGGGTTCTTTCTCTCCAAGTTGCTCCAGCAACGTGTAGAGCGCAAGGCTGTGACCGATTTTATCCTGCGCCATAGAGGAGAAGGCAATGTCTTCTTCCAGCAATGGGCCAAACCCCGTCCACTCTGAATTGCGGTGACCTAAGATCAGTTGATCATCGGCCATTTTATAAAGAAGGTCTTTTATCGCTACATCGCTCATTATTTGGTGATTTTTTGATTGGGTAAAATTGAACTAATGAAACTGATGACGAGAAAGATAATAGCGAAAGGCAGAAGATTGGTAGCGAGTAGTAAGTCTAAAATAATGGCTATGCAGAGTGCAGCAGAAGCAATGAGTCTCGCGTACGAGTTAAAATTTTTCTCACTTGAATAAAGCGCATCCGCAATGCCAGAGACTCCATACAGAAATAGTCCGGCCCACACAAAATAGTCACCGGAGGGATGAATATGGAAAACCTTAATTAAGGCCCCGGCAATGACCAGTATAGTAGACAAGAACTGAATTTTTTTGATTGATCCGTTCATCGGTGTTAGTTTGATTTCTCTAAGAACCTCTTTAATTTTTCTCCACCTTTATATTCAGCGGCATCTCTGAATTTCTTTTCAGGCAAGGTGTACCAAAGATCGGATGCCTCTTCTTGTGTTGTGTAGCGAATTGCTGATGATCGGATAGCCCAGATGTTATACACTATCTTATCTGTGAATATTTTTTTTGCAGCACTCATGGCATTACCAGGAGCAGATGCTGTCACGCTTCCGATATGAATGTGTTGCTTGCCTCGCCTCAACAAGTGATAGATTTCATATTTCTCTTCTGCACCGTTTTGTTCCGCAGTGTCCGGAATTAAATCATAAGCATTTTGATTGCCTTCTGTAAGCGGAGAAACAAAAACTTCCCGCGTATCGACTACATATAATGAGAAGCATGTGAATCGTCTGGTAAATGTCTCCTTCGCCAACACATAGGCCATTTCCAGATTAGGCGCATGAACAATCCCTTCGTGCTGAAATGGTTTACCGTCTTTGGGCTGCACAAACACTTCGTATGTGCCAAACTGGTCAAGCGAAACTTTGGAGTTTACTTTTCCGGCAACTCCAACTTCGGGAAGGCGTGTAACACGGGGATCCAGAGAGTTCATAAATTATTAAGCTAACGGAGTAACATACGTTGCCTTTGGTGCCTTCAACGCATCCCGCACCCACTTGCCTCGTTCTTCGGCAATTCTTCTCACTTCAAGTCTTTCTTTATTGCATGGGCCATCTCCATTAATCACTCTTTTAAATTCCTCCCAATCGGGTTCGGTATATTCCCATCTTCCTGTCTCACTATTTTTTTTAAGATTAGGATCAGGAATCGTAAATCCAAGTTCCCAAATTTTTGGAACGTACATATCCAGAAATTGATTACGCATATCATCATTGGTTCCCATCTTCACCTTCCATTTCATCAATACCTGTGTGTGCGTAGAAATTTTATCAGACGGGCCGAAAAAATGCATCATCGGTGGCCACCATCTGTTCAGCGCTTCCTGAAACATATCTCGTTGCTTCTGTGTGCCCGCTGCCAGATAGATCACGCAATGATGTCCATACTTCAGATGAAATGATTCCTCGGCACAAATACGATCAAGTGCGCGGCAGTATGGCCCATAACTTCCTTTGGCATTTGCCAATTGATTGACAATGGCTCCGGCATCCACAAGCCAGGAAATAAAACAGCAATCGGCCCAGGTGAATGTTGGGTAATTGAAAATGTTTGAATATTTGGATTTGCCCGTGATCAGATCTTCGATCATTTGCTCGCGCGATTTACCAAGTGTTTCGGCAGCGCTATACAAAAGTTGAGCGTGCCCAACTTCATCTTGCACTTTTGCCATCAACGCCATTTTCCGTTTGAAGCCGGGCGCCCTTGTTATCCACGTACCTTCCGGAAGCGCGCCAATAATTTCGCTGTGCCCGTGCTGCTCTATCATTCGGATGAGTTGCTTGCGATACAACTGCGGCATCCAGTCAGACGGCTCGATTTTTTCGCCTCGCTCAATGCGGGCTTCAAACTCGGCAAGTTTTATGGGATCTTCCTCCGCTACCGAATCCGTCTTTATCCCTTCAAATGTATTTCCACCTCCGTACATAGCTTTATGATTTTGCTGCTAACGAGCGTTTGGCAAAGTTAATAAAGATGCAGAAAGGATGGTTAAATCCTTTGGGAAGAAATGCGATGAAGAGCAGGTTATTTCTTAAGTCCGTTTACCAGCATATCGGAAAGCTGGCGGCCAAGTTCTGCTGGCTGAATAACGGAACCAGGGTCGTACCACTGGGGCATCCAATTCAAAGACGAAAACAAGGTCATCACCGCTAACTTTGTGTTTAGATTAGGTTTGAACTCGCCATCTTTAACGCCTTGCTCGATAATGGACTTAAAACGATTTATATAATTGATTCTTAGCAAAAGGAAATCGCGAAGGTATGGCTGGCTAAGGTGCCGGTGCTCGTTCATGAACACAGCGGAAGCGGTAAGATCTTTAGCCATTACTTCCACGTGACCAATGATTCCAAGTTTCAGTTTTTCGCTGGAGGAAACATTTAACTTTTCGACTTCTACTAACGACTTTCTGAATTCAGCAGCCATGTCAAAGCAAAGGCTGTGAAGAATTTCTTCTTTCGATTTGATGTGAGAGTAGAGACTGGCCGCCTCAATGCCAAGCTTTTGCGCCAAATCGCGCATAGAAGAAGCGGCATAACCCTTCTCGCGAAAGAGCTCGGCTGCTGTGCGAATGACTTGTTCTTTACGTGTTAAGTTTACTGCGGCCTCCATCAAACAATTTGTGTTATATTAATCCGAATATAATTAATTAATTTTGAATTACGCGTAATTACGATGAATTTCAATTCGATCAAAGAATACTTTTATCGCTTATACAACATCTGCTACGTACTTGTGCTCGCTCCGTTAGCGCTCTTCTTGTTTCTCTACTATGAGTCGCAAATAGAAAAAATCTTACCAATCATTCAAGCGGATGACAAACTATTGAAGTTTGAGGCGATATTTTTTTTAGTGAGTATTGCTGGACTAACGACTGTTCATATCTATGTGCGCAGCCGCCTGGCTATCGTGCGTAAAGAGGTAGGACTTGGTGATAAGATGGATCGATATGTTCCAATTGCACTGGTGAGAACAGCTGTTGGTTCTTTCAATGCCCTGCTCATGAATGCCGGATTCTACTTAACAGGAGGAATTGCCTTTGCCGTGGCATTTGGTCTTACTATGATTTGGGTGGGATGGCATTGGCCAACGCCAAAACGTTTTTGCAATGATCTTTCCGTTCGAAGTGATGAACGTGAACTCTTGTTAAAAAGCAAGGATGCTTTTTGATGAGGGTATTTCTTATCATCTTAAAAAATAATAGAGACGCAGTTCAGCGTCTCTATTATTTAAAATTCTTTTGATGCTAAAGAGTTATTCCAAAGCTGAACGCATTTAGCTGTGGACCTTTTCCGGTGCTAAACAATTCATTCATGTCGTAGTTGATGAACAGATCAATGTCATTGAAGCCGATTTGAGCGCGAAGGCCGTAGCGAACATTGTTTAAGTAGTAATTATCATGATCGTGGATTTTCTTCTTCTCGCCATCTTCTTTATACACTTGCTTTGTGTAGCTGTCGATTCGATAACCCATGTACGGACCAACACCTATCCGGAAAGAATCTGATCCATGCCCTTCCAGAAGCGTTGATCGCCTGCGGTTGCCGCTAAAATCCAGCAGTGGAACTGCCGACACATTAAGATAGGTGGCCGTTAACTTACTTTTTGAGAAGCTGAGATCACGAGGATCTTCTGAAAAGATTACACCATTGTTGTCTTTCGAAACAGCTGCTTTGGTATTTTGAAATTTGAAGTTATACCAGCTTACTCCACCTCCCCATTCTACAAAGAATTTGTGAGCAATACGCGTGCGCTGGATCGAGTTGATACCCACATACCACGAGCCCCAGGGCTTCACGGTGTAAAGTGCATTGGATTGATCAGGAAATTTTCCGTTCGATAAAAAATTATTGGTTCCCAGATCAATGTTAAAAGAGTGATAGGTTCTTCTTCCGCGATAGTGCTTACGATCACGATTGCTGGATGTCCAGTTATTGTCGCTCCATCTCTCACTTTCGTTGTCCGAATCGGTCGTGGCAACCGCGGTTTCGGTTCGGGTGGTGTCTTTTAAATATTCCACAGCTGGTTTCTTTATCACCGTAGTGTCTTTGTTTTCCAACTTTAAGATCATGTCATTCATTAACGCCTGAAAGTCATATTGCTTCAGTGCCTCCAGATCTTTTTTGTCTTTGATCGCAAAAATCACCTTGCTGCCTTCTCCAACCTTGATCACCAACGAATCGGGTGCTTTTGTCTGTGCTTGAGGCACGTTAGCCAGCGTGAGTAGTAATATGGATATGATAAATAGTTTCGTTTTCATGCTTACTGTTTTTTCTGTTTGTCTTTCTTAAAGTTTAGCGCAAATAAATCATTCTTCGCCTGACGAAGTCCGCCCAGCGGGCTATCGCTGTTCTTCGCCTCACGAGCAAATTCAAGTGCTTTTTGAAGATTGTTCTTTTTCTCCGTTGCATCCGCCACTACATCGGTTTGTTTCTTCGGCAAAAGTTCTAAGGTGTATTCAATCACGATTGGTTTATCAACTGATGCGACTAATATTTTTTGTGGAATAATTTCCTCTGATTCAATTTTCATTTCTTCTTTAACAACTGATGCTATTTCTTCTTCGTGATCAGTTGACGGTAGCAGGGGCACAGTTTCGTGTCCTTTCATCTGTGGCTTTTGCTTTCTACTGTTTTTTTCTTTTTTAAGCCCGGGAGTTTTAAGTCTGGGAATCGGCACTGGTTCCTTAATTAATTCTGTTGAGTCAGTTGAAGGAGCAACGGGCACTTCTTTTTTAACTTCCGAGAGTTGCTGTACTGTTTCACCTTTCTGCAACCAAATAATAGAAGCAATAAATAAACCAGCCAGCAAAATTGCTGCAGCAACCCGCAGCCAGATCAGGCTGTTATTTTTTTTTGAAAGATTGGCTTCCAACTTCTGCCACGCTTCAGGGCGAGCTTCAACAGATGCTTCTTCCACCTTCTTTTTAAAAAAATTGTCAATCTTATTCATCGCTCATTTTTTTTGAGACACTTCTGTCGGTGACATTCAGTTCCATCAATCTTTTCTGAAGCAAAGCCCGCGCGCGGCTTAGCTGCGATTTGGAAGTACTTTCATTTATTCCGAGCTGTGCCCCAATCTCTTTGTGCGAATAGCCGTCAATCGCATAAAGGTTGAACACAATTCGATATCCACTTGGTAAGTCGGCAATCAATTTCAGCAAGTCTTCAGCTTCCAACTGGCTTTCCAGTCGCTCATAATCCGGTTCAAAATCGGCAGCTTCAATATCTGTTTCCAGATACATGCTCTTGTTTCTTCTCAGATAGCTAAGCGATTCGTTAACCATCACTCTGCGAATCCATCCTTCAAAACTTCCATCACCTTTGTATTGATCAATGCGTTCCAGAATTTTTGTGAAGGCCGTTACCAACACGTCTTCGGCCTCCATTTTGTCTTTCACATAGCGGCAACAAAGAGCATACATCTTACCCGAAAAGCGATCATAGAGGTGCTTTTGAGCGTGGCGGTCGCCCTTTTTGCACCCTTCGATCAAATCAAGTTCGCTGGCCCGGTAAATCTGGAATTGCATTTAAATGGTTTCAATAGCAAGATGCAGGTTTGGCATCAGAGGTTGCACGGGGCAATAAATAATCTGAAGGCCGCCTAAATCTGGTAAGTTGGGATTAGACCCAACCAACAAACCTAATACGAAGCAGAATAATTAATGGAGATCGTAATCCAGGAATATTTTCGAGGCAACACCGTAACGGGGCTGATATGATTCTCCTGGTCGAAAATGTTAGCGTAAAGTCCCTTATCTTCTTTCACAAAAATAGAATACGTGCCAGGCGCCAGGCGAATTTTAAACGTACCATTTGGTTTTGAAAAAGCCCGGGCAACAAATTTTGTATGGACCTTCTTAAAAAAGCCATCCTCCAGTTCAACATCAGACGGAGTAGCGACCTCAAACACAAATATTTCCCTCATAACTCCGCGCTGCGGAACATGGCTTCTGTCGGGTGCAGGCATTTGATTTCCGGTTACCCAATAAAGTTGTCCTTGAACTCCCTGCTTCTGGGCAGCAGAGATATTTAAAATAAAAATGGTGAGTGCACATGTAAGCAGTCCCTTCATATCACACTTTTACAAAAATTTTCTTTTTATACATCCAGGCTAAGATCGCCAGGAAAATCAACACGAGTGTCAACGCGAAAAGTAAGGAAGCATTGTATGGTGAAAGCCAACTCGCATATAAATTTTTATAGAGATACGACCACATTGAAATTTCTTCACCACTTTCAATAGTCACCTTTGTGCGAATTAGAATTTTAGCAATCAAACCCGATGCGACAAATACAAAAATTGCATTCATACCATAGTAGGTGAAAGGTGTTGACCATTTCCTTATGCCCTGCACATCAATGAGCCA
The DNA here is from genome assembly GCA_044222145.1 of Cyclobacteriaceae bacterium. GTDB lineage: Bacteria > Bacteroidota > Bacteroidia > Cytophagales > Cyclobacteriaceae > ELB16-189. The sequence goes on along the minus strand of JBGANU010000009.1, from coordinate 43,558 downwards.
ATAACAAGCCGCCAGAAATTGCATGGCTATTCCTCCGGTGTATAAAACAAAACTACTTGTCCAGAGTGATTTGTTGATGGGAAATATTATTCCCCAAGTCAAACCTAGAATAATGAGTAGTGAACCAATAAAAAATATCCAGGTTGTTCGCTCGGCTGGTTCTTTCACGGTTGTAAAGAGTCTGCCAGTTAACATTCCAAGCATGCCCGTGGCGATAGCCGGTAGTGTGCTGAGCGCGCCTTCCGGGTCCCATGTTTTGCTTTGAGCCCAGAGATGGCCATCCAGCAGCAGCCGATCTATCCAGGCTGCGAGATTTGTTTCGGGTTCAAGATTAGCCGGTCCGAAATCAGGAACGGGAATCATGGTCATGAGAATAAAATAGCCAACTAATAAAATAATGACAACTCTGATTTGAGTCAACCAATTCGTTTTGAAATAAAGAATAGAGCAAGCAAAAAAGACAAGACTGATGCGCTGTAATACTCCGGGTATTCTAACAGTTGAGAAATTGAATTTTGGAAATAACGTTAAGAACAGTCCCAGTGCAAAGATGATGAGGGTTCGTCTGATGATTTTTAAAAATATTTTTTGACTGAGGCCTTCCCCTAATTTGCTTTGATAAGCAAAGTGAATCGAAACCCCAACGATGAAGAGAAAAAATGGAAAGATCATGTCAGTTGGTGTGCAACCATTCCAATGAGCGTGGAGGAGCGGAGGATAGACAGTTTCCCAACTACCTGGATTGTTCACAAGGATCATGGCAGCCACTGTTATGCCGCGAAACACGTCAAGTGAATAAAGACGTTGAGAGATTTCCATATCGATAGAAACCTAAAAGTATTATTGTTTGACCGATTCGGCAAACTGGGAAATAGTGGTGAAGCTGTACCCCTTGCTTTTAAGCCATGAAATCCAGGAATTGAATCGTTGGATCATTTTTGAACCTGAATTTTTTGAAACAAAGTTGGGTAATCCAAAATGCGGTTGAGTCAAATCGATAAACTCCCAGGGATGAAAATAAATATTGAGGTAGTGATCTTTGTTGATGGCTTGCAGACACAATGCGCGATACAGCCAAAGGGGAAAGTTATGAAACGATAACCAAAACAGCGGCAGCCGAAGCAGGGGAGTAGCAGAAGCTGGAATTTGAAGGAGCTTATCCGTACTAAAAAAAGTACGCGGCTTAAAAAAATTGTTATATCGTCCTGGCAGGTAAACAGGGTTCAATGATGAGTTGTAAAGATAACCCGCTTCCTGAATTGCGCGATCTTCCACCGGCATCATACGCGCCATCCGAAATCCTTTTATCACTTGACCAGATATTTTTTCCAACTCCAATTTGGATTCTCTCAAGTGGATGTTTTCAAATTTGGAATGGTAATAGCCGTGTGAGGCGAGTTCGTGCCCTTCATTTATAATCCTGCCGATCAGATCTGCTGAGTGAGAGGCGAAAACAACCGTGCTGAAAAAAGTAGCTTTGATGTTTTGAGCTTTGAGGATGTCCAGAATAATTTGAGTGCCTTCGCGGGAACAGCTGATTTGTTCTTCGAATAATAATGTTTTGCCATACTCATGAGGCATGTCAAATTCTTCTATGTCGAAAGAGAGGAGAATAGTCTTTTCCTTTTGTGTCTTATTTGGTATCAACTGGATAATTTGTTTCACGAATGAAGTAAAGTGGTCGTTGCTTTGATTGAATGGCGATCTTACTAAGATACAAACCAATTATTCCAAGCATCAGCAATTGAAGGCTTCCAAAAAAAATAATGGTAACCATTAAGGAGGTCCAACCAGAAATGGTTTTTCCAAGAAAATAGCTGATGAGTGCATACGGTACGAGCACGAGGGAGATTAAAAACAGGGTGAGGCCAACATAGGCAATAAGCTTTAAAGGCTTCACACTGAAGGATGTAATGGCGCGAAATCCAAATGAAATCATTTTGCTTAAACCGTACTTGCTGCTGCCGGAATAGCGATCGGCCGGGTCGTACCTTACACTAATCTGCTTGAAGCCAGACCATTTTATAAGACCTCGGATAAATAGCTCATTCTCCCTTAACTGAAAAAATGCGCTGAGAACATTTCTACTTATCAGTCTGAAATCTGCAGTGCCTTCCTCAAGATTTAAATCAGATAGTTTGCTAAGTAGAAAATAAAAAAAGCGTGATGTTTTTCTTTTCAGCCATGGTAATCGCTTGTCATCATTGCGAATTGTATACACCACATCATAACCATCTTCCCATTTTTTTAATAGTTGCGGGATAACATCAGGCGGATGCTGCAGATCGCAATCCATTGTAATGACGGCATCACCGGTGCAAATGTCCAGTCCGGCCTTTAATGCATATTGATGACCAAAATTTCTTGACAGTTCAATATAAAATACGCGATCATCTGTTTTTAAAAGCTGTTTGATACAAGTTAACGATTCATCTCTGCTGCCATCATCAACAAATATGAATTCCAAATCGTAAGATGTCTTTGATAAGACGTTAATCAATTCAAGGTACAATTTGGAAATATTTTCCGCTTCATTGTAAACTGGTATGACAATCGATATTTTTTTAGGAGAAACGATCATAATCAGGGAGGGAGTTAAGAAGCGAAATTAAAGTTTGTAGATGGAGAACTCACGCGAGTCATACACGCTGTCGAGGTTTAGCTTTATTTCAGTTCCATATATTTTAAGAATCACAATAAATTTGCAGCCTTTGTTCTTTAGTTGTTCCAGGTTTTCAGATTGAGCCAGGTATTTATTCGTTACGTTCCAACCTTTTCTGTGAGCGCAGAACAACGGAGTAGGACTACCCTCCTCAGAATTGATTGCGATTAGATCTTTAGGGTCGGTAACTCCATCCAATGCCGCCTCCAGTGGAATCAGAGAAGAAAGGGGTGGCCTGATTTCAAAAACATGAATATGATTACCAATTCCTTCCGCACACAGAATGATAAGCAGGACTATGGCAACTTTTTTAGATTTTAATTGATCTAGTCCGAAGCCAACCGCAAAGGCGAAAATTGGAACTGATATGAGGGGATAGTAGTCGTTGACATAGAACCAACGACCCGATTTGAAAATGAAGATGATATATACCAGCAGAGGAACACCGAATGAAAATAGTGCGCCCCACTTTTTTTTGTTGATCATCAAAAATAGACTCATTAGGAGAAGCCCTAAGCCACTATATTTAATCGGGGTAACTAGGAATTGATTTAGTGTGTCCTTCCATTTAGATATTAAGTCTTGAGCTCCCTCGGAAAATGACATCCCCATGAAATAATAACCTCCAAGCGGACCGATTGAGTTAAGGTAAGGCACCCAGAAAAAATACCAAACACAAACAGAGGCCAATATAATCGCGGCACCCAGTGAAAATATAATTTTCCTGCGCATAGGTGCATCACCAAAAAGGACAGGAGCTGCTAAAGCTGTCAGAATTGGTGCAGCCGATATTTTAGCGAGACACCCGAGCATAGCCAGAATAAGAAACGGTATGAAATTAGCCGCCTTCCCTTCCTCAAGATACTGCAAAGCAAAATATAAACTTATTAAACAAAGCGAAGCAGCGAACACATCCGGCAGAGTATTTCGGGAATAAGAAAACCACATTGAACAAAGAAGAACAATGGCAGAATTGAAAGCCGCAGATTCACCAAAATATTTCTTTATGGATTTAAAAAAGTAAAACGTGCCCAGTGACGTAATGAGCAGATTAATTAATCGTCCATACCAATTTTCAAATCCAAAAATCAGAGAGGTTATAAAAATGAGATAGTTTAGTAGTGGGAACTCACTGCCTACAACACCGGACTCATCGCCCGCAAAATCGAGTGTGGGATACAGGATATTGGGATCATTTTCATAAAAATTCCTGGCAATCATTAGCACATCCGTTTGACGCCAGGTTGATGCACCATCCAGCGGTGGATTGGTTATTCCATAAAGTCTTCCTATAAAGAATACTGCGATCCAAAATCGGATGTCTTTAATTAGAACTAAACCTATCGTTTTTAGATCATTCATTCAGAGATCAAGTTTTGATAAATATGGAACGTCCTTCGTTTGAAATTTAGCAAATTCCTTGATCTAAACTTCTTACTAAAAATCCACAATAAAAAAGGGGCAACTGCCCCTTTTCCTATGTGTTATATAAAGACTATTAATCTCTGTTAATAATTTCGGGATTGCCACGATGTGACACTGAACTAGCAATTCCCTTTGTTATCTCCAGTGTTTCGGTAGCGTTTACCTTTGCGGTGGAGGCGCCATGTGCTTCCACCACAGCCCGCTGCACTTCATAGCCAAAGGCCCGGAGACCAGAGGCTCCAGTGATATTGGCTTCCATAAAATTTCCATTGCCCTTTAAGTCAAGCGATGATGCGCCAGTTAAATCAATGTTCAGATTGTGTGCCGAGAATTCACCATCAGCCACTACTGCACCCAACAGCTTAATCTCCATGTCATCTTCATCAAATCCACTGATCTCAATCTTACCAGCACCACGCATGTTCAAGTTGGTAAGTCTCGGAGTTACAATAGTTAACCGGAGGTCATCCTCACTCAACAAATTGCCTTTCCAGAAGAACTTGCGATCATCATCATAGTCTACCACAAGCGTTTCATCGTCAAGATAAACTTTATAATGTTTTTTTGTGCTTTCACTTCCCTCCATTCGTACAGAGTAAGAATCGCCTCTGCGTATGGTTGCTTTAAAAATGCCGTTCAGGTCTATGCCGTCAAAATCTTGTATGCCGAATTGATCACTGGCGCCAAGTCCTGCATCAATTGGATTGCTGCTGCTACGGTCAGTATCATCATTGTCTTCTGTCGTTTCCATCTCTTCTTCTTCTGCCGGACAACTAACACACTCGCAGCCTTTCTCAGTCATCTTCCACGTTTGCGTTTCCATATTAAGTGCCCAGTAGTGATCACCGCGGCCGTTCAATATGTTGGTGTCAATCATTCGCCAAAGCGCAGCATCTACAACAAAGGGCTGATTGTACGGAATAAATAAATCCATATCCAGGCGCTGCGCTCTGAACTTAGCGTCTTTGTTGAAGATGATGTTGGAATCAAAAGCGATAACACTGTCTTGTTGGTTCACAGAGTAACTTACCATCTGAGCGTTTTCAGCTGCCATTTTTCGGGTGGGGCCTTGCGCTTCAAAATGTTTCACCAGCTTTATTTCTTTTCCGTCATATCCTTTCAGTCGGATGGAAGTTACATCGTAATCGTCCATACCCACCTCATTCACTTTCAGCAACGGTATTCTTCCATTGATGGCAAATGTTTGTTCAACTTTATGTTCGCCCTCTTCTTTGAAGGAATAAACCAACTGTGGAATGCTAAAACTCAATACCGCAACACTGATGAAGAAGATGACAAACATTGTCCAACCTACAATCGGGTTGAATGCTACGCGCTTACTGATAATTGAGCCACCAATCAACAATATGAACATAGCGGGTATAAAGGCTGCCAGAAAAGCAAACACCAATGTCCAGGTAGGGAAAGCATTTCGCATAGCTTCCAGTGGCATGCTCATTCCACTCACGTGAAGGTCTCCCCAAAGTGGAACCGAACCAACCGAGAATAATCCAATCACCACACCACCGGCCAATATCAATGAAAGCACAAATGCTAAACCGGTTAAGAGTATCACAATACCGATGGCAATTCGTAAAATATCTACCGTTACTCGAAACAGCGGACCAAGAATTTTGGCCAAACCATTGATGATGGCTGCAATTACGCGGAAGGGAAAGAGAATAATCTTTGCCAATACACTTTCTTCCTGATCGGCCTTTTCATTTAGACCCTTCTTTACCGTTGATTCAATATTGGATAAGGTGACAGCCTCCCCCTGCATTTGCATTTTTTCGGTGAGGGTCTTCGCTTCGGGCAACGCAATCCACAAGACGATGTAAACAATAAATCCTAAACCACCGACAATCGCAGCAATCACGAACAATAATCTAATCACTGTGATATCCGCACCGAAGAAAGCGGCTACTCCACTGGCAACGCCACCCAACACTTTTTTCTCGCTGGTGTCGCGAAACATTTTCTTCACGGTAGGTTCTTCTTCCAATTCAGAAGCAGGCAACACGATCCAGAAGATGATGTATACCAGTAAAAGACCGCCATAACTTCCCAGTACTAACAAGGCGAACAATAATCTTGGCCAAACCGGATCAACATTAAAGTAGTGACCAAGCCCCGCACACACACCGCCAAGTATCTTGCGGTTTTGATCGCGAAATAATTTTTTGTTGGCCGATGAACTGTAGTTTGTTCTTTGCCGACTGCGCTCTTCCTGTTTGGAGGATTCTCCGGCAGTAGCTTCCTGTTCTTCGGCAGCTTTGAAATCGCTCACACTTCCCATGGTGGTGATCAGGTAGTTTACGTCTTCGGCTGTGATCACCTGCTTGCCATCGTTGAGTTTGGATAGAAAAATTTCGGCTATGCGTCCTTCTATGTCGGCTAATATTTCGCTACTGTCTTCAAAGGAGCCAAAGTATTTATTAACCGAGTCAAGATATTTTCGCAGGGTATCATATCCATCTTCTTCGATGTGGAAGATAATGCCGCTGATGTTGATGCTGATGTTCTTTTTCATACGTCAGTTTATGAGATAGGAAGTTATACGTTCGTTTTGCTGTGGTTTGTAATCATCTCGGTAGAATGAATAAGTTCATCCCATGTTTCGGTAAGGCCCTTTAAAAAATTGGCCCCGATGTCAGTCAGTGTATAATATTTTCTGGGCGGGCCCGATTTAGACTCCACCCATTTATATTCCACCAATCCTGCATTTTTCAGGCGTGTTAAAAGCGGGTAGAGGGTTCCCTCCACCACAATCATTTTGGCAGCAGTCAGCTCGTCCAACATGTCCGAGGCATACACTTCGCCACGGGCAATGATGTGCAGGATGCAATATTCCAAAATGCCCTTCCTCATCTGTACTTGCGTGTTTTCAAGGTTCATACATCCGTATTTAAATGAATCTAAGGCTATATACGGTAAAGTACTATGCATGGCCAAGTACTTTATGGAAATGTTTGAATTATTTTACAAAAACTTGAAAAAGGCCAAATCTGGATTGAATATCGATGTTTACCCCTGGCCAATTCCCTGACTTTAAATTTTCAGAGCCACTCTATTATTAAGATATTGCATGTTGTTACATGTCGTTTTAGGGAGGTATCTAGCTTGTGGTGAATAATTTTTGTCGAAAACAATTGGTGCGAAGGGGCGGATTTGTCTTCATTCTCCTGTTATCAATGCCATTTTTAGGATTTTCTCAGGATCCCAGCAGTTGGATAGATTTCACACAGACTTATTATAAAATTCCGGTTTCAAAAGACGGGATTTATAAAATCACCTCCACCGAGTTACAAGCTGCAGGTTTTCCCGTTGACGGAGTTGATCCGAGAAGAATCCAGATTTTTCACCGAGGTGTTGAACAAGCCATTTTTGTTCAAGGACAAGCCGATGCAGTGCTGAATGATGCTGACTACCTGGAGTTTTTTGGTCAACGCAATGACGGCACACGAGATGCCAATCTATACAAACCGTCATCACTTCAGCCGCATCCTTACTATAATATCTATTCCGATACATCGGCTTATTTTCTCACATGGAATTTTTCAACACAAGGAAAGCGCATGAGTTCTTTTTCAGAAGTCAATGTGTCGAATATTCCAAAAGAGACTTTTCACACTCAGGAACGATTGAAGATTCTTTCCGATCAGTACGCGGGAGGTTACACTGTTAGCGATGAATTGCAATACACTCAATTTGATCAGGGTGAAGGCTACACTGGCATTGCCATTCGCCAGGGTCAAACGGTTGATTATAGCATGGACCTTTTGTCGAATACATTTCAGACGGGCGGCCTTCCGCAATTGGAAGTTTTGCTGGTTGGTCGCGATAATATTTCACATTCATCCGAAATTTATGTGGGTCCAAACACGGGCACTCTTCGCCTCGTGGACAGCCGCAACTTCTTTGGATTTGAAACCATAAAGATCTCAATATCTCTCAATTGGTCTGACATTGGATCGGATGGGAAATTGGTAGTGAGAGTTGGAGCAATTGGAAGCGGCACGCAACGTAATCAATTGAGTGCTTCTTACGTGAAAGTAAATTTTGCACAAGACTTTAATGTTTCTGGCGAAACTGAAAAAGTGTTTCATCTTCAAGCCAACAGTGGTGCCAAGTCGTACATAGAATTAGGTAATCCTGTTACGGGGCTTAGGATTTGGGATGTAACCGATGCCAATAACATTGTTAGCATCGGCACGCAACCCAGCGGAAGTATAATGAGTGCTGTAGTTTCCGGAACAACAACCTCCCGAACTTTGTATACAAGCAATTCAACCATTACACCGTCTTCCATAAAGCCAGTTTCATTTCGACAACTTACACCTGCGAATCATAACTACCTCATCATCTCTCATCGGTCGTTGATGAAACCAGCTTATGGCTATGGTGATGTGGTGCATGACTACGCAGCCTACCGTGCTTCAATTGAAGGAGGTGGCTACGATACGTTGGTCATGCCGATTGATCAACTATACAATCAATTCAACTATGGTGAGACTTCGTCATTGGCGATTTATGAGTTTGTAAAATTTATGGTGAATGGTGGCGCTCCCAAATATTTATTCCTCATAGGCAAGGGCCGCGATGTGTATAGTCATCGAAGTTCTGAGTTATCGGCAACCGATTACAAAGACCTGATACCAGCTGCCGGTGCACCCGGATCAGACATGGCATTCTCTGCGGGACTGAACGGCACACTTTACGAACCGGCAATACCCACAGGACGACTGACGGCCAGCAAGCCTGAACAAGTGGCCGCTTATTTGAATAAGGTAAAGGAAACCGAAACTATTTTTAGCAATCCAAAGGAAGAAGTATGGCGCAAGAAAGGTCTTCATCTCAGTGGAGGTATCCAGCCTTTTGAATTGCCCTACTTCAAAGATGTAGTAAATGGTTTTAAGGCGATTGCTGAAGACGAGTATTGGGGTGGGAAGATAGCCACGATATCTAAACGAGATCTAACGGTGAGTCAGGTCATCAATGTTTCTACGGAAGTGAATGCGGGAATTAACATCTTAACATTTTTTGGACACTCATCGCCAGCCACCAGTGATTTTGATATTGGCTTCGTAACGAATCCTGTTCTTGGTTATAATAATCCCGGTAAGTATCCGGTGTTGTTGTTCAACGGATGCAATGCCGGAAATTCTTTTTCCAATGGAATTGCATTTGGTGAAGATTGGATGATGGCCGCCAATAAGGGCGCCAGAAACTTTATTGCCCACAGTTCATTTGGATTCACATACAATCTCCAACGCTATTCCGATTTATTTTATGAAGTCGGTTTTGGTGATTCCACGTTTATAAAAAAAGGAATTGGTGATGTTCAGAAAGAAGTGGCTAGGCGATACATTGAGTCGGATGGAATTAATTTGCCGAACGTAACACAAGTGCAACAAATGGTATTACTCGGAGATCCAGCCATGAAACTTTTTGGATCTTCAAAACCCGACTACGAAACAAATGACAATTCCATCTACCTCGAATCGTTCGATGGAAATCCGGTAACGGCATTAAGTGATTCTTTTGCCGTTAAAGTCATTGTCAAAAACTTTGGCGCGGTAAGCGCTACGCCACTGGAAGTGAAACTCATTCGCCAGCTTAATGATGGAACGACATTGGAATACAACCCGACATTTAAAGGACCTTTTTTTGAAGATACACTTGTGTTTAAACTGATGAAGCCGCAGGCCAACGGATCGGGTAGCAATGAGTTCTCTGTGCTGCTTGATCCGAATAATAAAATAAAGGAACTGGCGGAAGACAATAACACGGGAACGTTGGTTATCAACATACCTTCCAATGGCACCAAGAATCTTTATCCCATCGCTTATTCAATTGCCAGTCAATCATCGGTAAAGTTTCTCTTTCAGGATACTGATTTATTATCGGATACTCGAGATTTTCAAATACAGATCGATACCGTTAGTTCGTTTGATAGTCCTTATTTGAATGCTCACAAAATTACAGGCAAGGTGTTGGGCAAAATTTCGATTCCTTTATTGCCTAATGATTCTACCCCTTATTATTGGAGAACAAAATTTGATCAGCCAAAAGCGGGAGAGAGCAGCGATTGGGTGACATCATCGTTTACCTACATCAACGGAAGTCAGGAAGGCTGGGCGCAAACCAGAAGTGCGCAGGAGACGGAGAACAAATTAACTGATCTTGTTTTGGGAGCTGGTGGATTGCGTTTTAAGGAGACACAAGCTGATGTTTTTGTCAGGACGTTTGGAAGCAATAATCCAACTCCGTATACATCTGTATCACTTAAGATTGATAACTCAGAATATAATCTGAGCACGCAAGGTCAACCCTGTAGAAACAACACGATAAATCTCGTAGCCTTTCATAAGTCAACTGCTGTTCCGTATCCAGGTATCCCATTTAACTTTCAAGATCCACGCACGTGCGGTCGCGAACCTCAGTTGATCAACAGCTTCACGCTGGCTGAAACAGAAACTGGTCACGGAGACGATATCATCGCATTTATTGATAACATCGATGTGAGTGATTCGGTATTGATGTTTACCATTGGTGATCCTGGATTTTTATCATGGTCGGCAAATGTGCAAAACAAATTGACTGAGCTGGGTATCAACTACACCGATATTGGCGCTTTGCAACAAGGTGAGCCGCTGGTGATATGGGGTCGTAAAGGAGGTAGTTCATCGAAAGTCTTCACGACACCCGTTACACCGAAACCAGATCAGGAGTTGCAAGTCTCTGAAACGGTGACAGGTCGTGCAACCACGGGAAAAATGATGTCCACTGTGATTGGTCCTGCTCAAAACTGGAAGCAATTAGTTACGAATGTTTCGCAGGTGGGCGCATACGATGTTTTTAGTTTCTCGGTTTATGCTTCAAAACTTAATGGAGCAGATTCGCTCATTCAGGAAAATATTGCAAAAGACTTTGATCTGTCATTCCTTAACGCAGTGCGTTACCCCTATCTGAAAGTTGAAGTGACAACGCACGATGATGTTGATCTTACTCCGATTCAAATAAAGAACTGGATAGTTTTGTATGAACCTGCTGCCGAAGGATTGTTGTTGCATGAAGGCGAACTAGTGGCATCAACTGTGCAGGAGGGTGCATCATGGTCCGACCAATTTAAATTTGTAAATATTTCAGATAAAGACTTTACCGATTCGCTGACTGTTGGTGTTGAGATTTTCAATACGACTCGGTTGAGCAGAGATAACAACAGCTTCAAGATAATGCCACCGGCAAAAGGCGATAGTACGTTGTTTGAGATTACGACAAGTACCAAATCGAAAGTCGGATCAAATGATGTAAGTGTTTTCGTTAATCGAAAATTAGTAAGAGAACAATACTATGATAACAACAGCATTTCAATACCAGATTATATAAATGTGACCACAGACAATACGCGCCCACTGCTGGATGTTTCTATAGATGGTCGTTATATTCAAAACTATGATTACGTGTTGCCAAGCCCGCTCATTCTGGCAACCATCAAAGACGAAAATCCATTCCTGCTGAAGGCCGATACAGTGGGTGTGAATATTTTTATGCGATCACCCTGTCCCGATCAAACATGTTCGTTCGTTCGCATCAATTTTACCGATAAAGATATCCAATGGTCGCCCGCCACTTCGTCATCCGATTTTAAAGTTACCTATCAACCAAAAAATCTGGCCGATGGCGAATACACGCTAAAGGTTCAGGCAGCAGATGCAACTGGAAATCTGAGTGGCAGTGAGCCTTATGAAGTAACGTTTCAGGTGAAGAACGAGACAACGATTTCACTTCAATCCCTTTTTCCGAACCCATCGGACGATCTTTTCTATTTCCAGTTTCAGTTAACCGGAAATACATTGCCCGATTATTTTTCGCTTCAGATTTTTACGTTGGAGGGAAGTCTCGTTCGGCAATTTAGTCAGGATGACATTGATCAATTCAAAATAGGTGTAAATGAACTGATCTGGCAGGCAAAAGATAGTTCCGGCAATGCATTGCCCAACGGACTATACCTTTATCGCTTACGCCTGACGGTAAACGATGAACAAGCTGACCAGCAAGGCAAGCTTGTTCTTATTCGCTAGCAGTTAATCTTTGATTTTAATGATGATGATGTCCACCCGGACCATGAACATGGCCATGCGATATTTCTTCGGTTGTGGCATTTCTAACGTCAACAATCTCTACAGCAAAATTCAGCTCAACACCAGCAAGCGGATGATTTCCATCTACCGTAACCGAGTCGAGACCGATTTTGGTGATCGTCACAACTTGTCCGTTGTTGGTTTGGAATTGCATTCCCACTTCAACGGGCTGCGCTCCGAAAGCTGAGCGCGGAACTTGTTGCAGTAGCTGGTCGTTCTTCACGCCATATCCTTTCTCAGGAGAAACTTTCAAGTTGAATTTTTCTCCTTTTGTTCTTCCCTGTAGTCCTTCTTCCATGCCTGGAATAAGATTTCCGGCACCATGCAGATAGTTCAAAGGCTCGCGGCCTTCACTTGAATCCAGAATATTTCCGTCATTATCCGTGAGTGTGTAGTGAATGACGCCTACTTTATGTTGTGAGATTTGCATGGAAGTTTGATTTTCAGCGGGCAAAGCTACGAGAATTATTGTATAAGCGTAATTCTCGCTTTGGAAATATCCGTTTACCAAACACCGGATTTTGGCCGTTGGATTTTTATCCCGACTTTAATCATCTGAAACGAGCCTGATGAATACGTCTTTTGGATTCAATGGATTGAGCGATGAGGAAGTCAAGCAATCGCGACAACGACATGGTGCCAATCGGTCATTGGTGAAGAAACAGAACACCGTTTTGAAAAGCCTGAAGGACGTGGTACTAGAACCCATGTTCATCTTGCTAGCGGTTGCGGCTTCTATTTATTTTATTCTGGGTGAGACAAATGAGGCTCTGTTTATGACAGGTGCGATTTTGTTGGTATCTGCTATATCCTTCTATCAGGACAATCGCAGCCGCAAGGCACTTGAAGCATTGAAAGTAATGACGGCACCAAAAACTCAGGCGATTCGAAATGGTGTGCGCATTGAGATTGTGTCAGACGAAATTGTGGTAGGTGACCATTTGTTGGCTGAAGAAGGTGCTCTCATCGCGGCCGATGGACTGATTGTTCAATCCAATGATTTTTCGGTTAATGAATCGATGCTCACGGGTGAATCTTTTGCAGTCGATAAATCAGTTGAGTCAAACAACAAGGTTTTTCAGGGAACACAAGTAGTTTCCGGGCAGGCGGTGTTTACCGTCACTGCTATTGGAGATGCAACTGAATTGGGAAAGATCAGTTCGGCAATTCAAGACATTGAAGAAGAGAAAACTCCCTTGCAAATTCAAATCGGAAGTTTCGTCAAGAAGATGGCGGTGCTCGGTGCAATTGTCTTCGTGATGATCTGGGGAGTTAATTATTTTAAATCACGCGATTTTCTGGATAGTCTGCTGAAGGGATTAACGTTGGCGATGTCGATTTTGCCGGAAGAAATACCTGTTGCTTTTAGCACGTTCATGGCGTTGGGTGCGTGGCGATTGATGAAGAAAGGAATTATTGTGAAGCAGACCAGAACGGTAGAAGCGCTTGGTGCAGCAACTGTTATTTGTATGGACAAAACCGGAACCATCACGGAGAACCGGATGGAGTTGGCGGCCGTGGTGCCAAACGGAAGTTTGAAAGCGCTTGCACCAACTGAGTGGATTAACAATCCTTCTGCACATGAGGTTATTAAAGTGGCCATGTTTGCTAGCGAATCCAATCCGTTCGATCCGATGGAGAAAGCATTGCATGACGCGTATACGGACTTGCTGCTTGAAGATGAACGCTTATCGTTTAAGATGGCGCATGAGTTTCCATTGAGTGGCAAGCCACCGATGATGACGCACGTTTTTGAAGATGAAAATACGCTGGCGCGAATCATTGCTGCGAAAGGTGCACCTGAGGCCATCCTTGCTGTTTCCGATCTGACTGAATCAGAGAAAGACGAAATCATGAATTCCGTTAAGATCCTCGCAAAGGAGGGTTATCGGATTTTAGGAGTAGCAAAAAGTAATTTTATCGGATACGATTTTCCGGAACAGCAGCAGCAACTTCCTTTCGCCTTTGTTGGTTTGGTGGCTTTCTATGATCCGCCAAAAGCAAACATCGGTCACGTATTTCAAAAATTTTATGACGCAGGTATTCAACTAAAAATTATAACGGGCGATAATGCTTTAACAACAGCTGCCATTGCCAACCAATCGGGTTTTAAGGTGATGGAAACAATGGATGGTGAAATGTTGTCAAAACTCAGCGATGCGAAACTTGAGCAGAAGGTGATGGCCACTACTATTTTTACACGAATGTTTCCGGAAGCCAAGCTTCGAATCATCAATGCGTTGAAGAATCGCCAACAGATTGTGGCCATGACTGGCGATGGCGTAAACGATGGCCCTGCCCTAAAGGCAGCTCACATTGGCATTGCCATGGGCAAGCGAGGATCTGAATTGGCACGCAGTGCAGCTTCACTTATTCTTACCGATGATGACATTGGTAAAATGGTTGACGCGATTGCAGGCGGCCGGCATATTTATACGAATCTGAAAAAGGCAATTCAATATATCATCTCCATTCACATTCCAATCATTCTTACGGTGGCTATACCGTTGCTACTTGGTTGGATATATCCCAACATCTTTACACCCGTGCATGTTATTTTCCTGGAACTCATCATGGGGCCAACCTGTTCGATCATATACGAAAGCGAACCGCTTGAAGCCAATGCGATGCAACGGCCGCCCCGTAAACTAACACAGACTTTTTTTTCAAATCGTGAGTTGAGCATCAGCATCATTCAGGGACTGGCGATTGCCATCGGTACTCTTGTGTGTTATCAAATGGCTTTGAATGCAGATTGCTCAGAGGACCAGGTGCGCTCTCTTGTTTTTATCACGCTGGTTGTTGCGAATATTTTCCTTACGCTGGTGAACCGATCATTTTATTACTCCATTATCCAAACCCTTGGCTATAAAAATTGGATGCTGGTCGGTATTATTCTGGTAACGTTGTTTCTCTTGACCATGATGTTGACGATAATACCACTTCGAAATTTCTTTTCCTTTGCCGAGGTACAAAGCATGCATCTGTTGAAAGCGGCAGGACTAGGATTTGTTTCGGTGATTTGGTTTGAGCTGTTCAAACTTTATACGCGCATGAAGCGGACGTAAGATTTGTTGAACACGAATCAGCTAAAATAAAAAAGGCCCCGGGTTCGGGGCCTTTTCAGTAGAAAACAAGTTTCTACAGTTTGCCTGAAAGCTCTTTGCTGGCTTTGAATTTAGCCACTTTCTTAGCTTTGATTTTGATGGTTTCTCCTGTAGATGGGTTGCGGCCTTTGCGGGCTGCTCTTTTTGATACAGAGAAAGTACCGAATCCAACCAGGATCAACTTGTCACCTGATTTAAGAGTTTTGGTAACACCTTCAATGAAAGAATCAAGTGCGGCAGCAGCTTGAACTTTAGTGGTGCCGGCATCTTCAGCCATTTTGCTTACGAGTTCTGCTTTGTTCATAATAGGTTTTTAAGATAATACTTAATGAGGTGCAAATATATACGCTTTTTGATTTTATCAAACGAATGAAACAGTTCTGAATAAAAAAAATGCTGAAAGTGCCTGTCAATAAAGGGACAAATGGAATGATGATGATTTAACGGCAATACATTTTTCCTGTTCAATAGAATCTTTTACTTACGTGTAAGTAGTTAACAGTCAGGTGTAAGGTATAATCGAATGCTTGTAATCCTTTATCTGGCGGGCATTCGCAACGATCACAATTCTGTTATCTTTCGGCTGGTAAAGTAGTTTGAATAAATTTTTTATTTGATTTTAAGTTTCTATGCAACTTCAACAGTTATTCCCGCAATTCGATCAAGTGCTGGTTAACCACCTCACCCGCATCGGCCAAGTCACCGAGTTTGAAGAGGGAGCTATGCTCATGCGTCCCGGCCAGTACTTTAAGAATTCACTCCTCATTTTAGATGGCCGTGTGAAGCTGTATCGCGAAGGCGAAGATGGCGAAGAGTTTTTCCTGTATTACCTCGAGCAAGGGAATGCCTGTGCCTTGTCGATGATATGTGCTACCAAAAATGAGGCGAGTGCGATCAAGGCAAAAGCCATGACACCCGTTAAAGCCCTGGCCATCCCCATTCAATACATGGATGAACTGATGAAAGATCATCGTCAGTGGTATTATTTTGTGTTGGAGACCTATCGCGCCCGATTTGAAGAATTGCTTCAGGTAATTGATCAGGTCGCCTTTCATTCGATGGATCAAAAGCTTGAGTTTTATCTGAAGCGACAGTTCGAAGCATTGAACGCAAATAAAATTGTAGTTACCCACCAGGAGATTGCCGATGATTTGAATTCTTCGCGGGAGGTCATCTCAAGGCTGTTGAAAAAACTTGAATCGCAAAAGAGAATATCCATCTCGCGAAACGAGATAACACGCCTGAAATTATAAATGTCTTGGGTGACTCAAGTCACGGACACGGGTGTCACCTTTCCCGATCTTTGTTTTGAAATTCAAAGGTTATGGAAAATGTTGCGGGCTATCTGGCGTCAGGACTTATTGGCCTATCACTTGGCTTAATTGGCAGCGGTGGTTCCATCGTTACGATTCCGGTTTTGGTTTACTTGTTCCACATCGAACCCAGCCTTGCAACGGCCTACTCCTTATTTATAGTTGGAACCACGTCACTGGTGGGCAGCATCCGGAGTGCGGCAAACAAAACCGTTGACGTAAGGAGTGCCGTTCTGTTCTCAGTTCCCTCTACGTTGGCGATCTATCTCACTCGTCACTACCTGCTTCCTCACATCCCTGACAGAATTTTTCTTACGGATCAAATTACTCTGACCAAAAGCACGGGCATTATGATATTTTTCTCTTTGATTATGATCGTTGCCGCCACGCGAATGATCATGGATAAGCGGGGGGATGAATGGAATCGTGACGTGAATCCGCGGCATTTTTTTATGATCCTTTTGCAGGGATTTCTGGTCGGAACCATATCTGGCATTGTGGGAGCGGGCGGTGGCTTCATGATTATTCCCGCACTTGTTTTGCTCGCTGGGCTGCCCATGAAAAAAGCAATTGGCACCTCACTGGTGATCGTTACCGTCAACTCCGTCATCGGTTTTTTCGGGGACGTTCAATCGATACGTGAGATCAATTTTCCTTTCATGTTACTCGTAACTTCGGTTGCCATTGCAGGGGTATTTCTCGGTAGTTTCCTCACCAGGTTTGTTCATAGCGGGAAGCTGAAATCTGGTTTTGGCTGGTTTACGCTGGCCATCGCAGCCTATGTGATGGTAAAAGAAATTTTACTTTAATGGCCAGAGGTGACTTTTGTCACGAAATAGAATGTTAACTATTCTGAATTTTGTACGTGTTAAAAATGTAATGTGATTTACCCATGAAGATAGAACAGATTTATACAGGATGTTTGGCGCAAGGCGCATACTACATCCGTTCCGGAAATGAAGCAGTGATTATCGATCCTCTTCGCGAAGTGGAACCTTACATCGCAAAAGCGAAGGAAGACAATGTCTCGATTAAGTATGTGCTGGAAACTCATTTCCATGCCGATTTTGTATCCGGCCATCTTGACCTTGCCGCGAAGACCGGAGCGACCATCGTTTACGGGCCCACTGCCCGACCAAAATTTAAAGCGCATATTGCTCAAGATGGTGAAGAACTCAAGGTAGGAAAGCTTACCATCAAAGTATTGCACACGCCTGGCCACACCATGGAGTCCACCACTTATTTGCTGAAAGACGAGAACGGAAAAGATCATGCGATATTCAGTGGCGACACACTTTTTCTGGGCGATGTAGGAAGACCTGATCTGGCACAGAAGGCAGCCAACATGACCAAAGAGGAATTGGCAGGTTTGCTGTTTGATTCACTTCACACGAAGGTGATGACATTGGCCGATGATGTGATCGTTTATCCTGCGCATGGTGCTGGTTCAGCCTGCGGAAAAAACATGATGAAGGAGACGGTCGATACGCTTGGTCATCAGAAGAAAGTAAACTATGCTTTGCGGGCCGACATGACACGCGAAGAATTTATTAAGGAAGTGACCGATGGTTTGCTGGCACCGCCTGCTTACTTTCCGGAGAACGTAAAGATGAATAAAGAAGGCTATGAAAGCATTGACATGGTGCTGGATAAAGGACTTCAGGCGCTTTCGGTGCCTGAGTTTGAATTGATCGCCAATGAATCCGGAGCGTTGATACTGGACACACGTGAAGCTTCCACTTTTGCAAAAGGATTTGTGCCGAATTCCATCAACATCGGCATTGACGGAAGCTTTGCTCCGTGGGTGGGTGCGTTGATACCAGGCGTAGCGCATCCCTTGTTGCTGATCACCGATGAAGGCCGTGAAGAAGAAGTAGTGACACGTCTGGCGCGAGTTGGGTTTGACAACACCATCGGATATTTGAATGGCGGTTTTAAATCATGGCTTCAATCCGGCAAGGAGGTAGACACCATCGAATCAATTTCGGCCAACGAATTTGCAAATCGTTTTAAGTTTAAAAACCTCACCGTAATTGATGTACGCAAACCCGGTGAATTCGAAGCTGAGCACATTGAAAATGCGATCAGTATGCCATTGGATTTCCTCAATGATTACTTAGCTGAGATTCCAAAGGAGGGTGAGGTGTACGTGCATTGTGCAGGTGGTTATCGCTCGATGATTGCTGCTTCCATTTTGAAAGCAAGAGGATGGAACAATCTCATTGATGTGGCCGGTGGCTTCAAGGCTATTGCTGCCACTGATGTGCCACGCACCAATTTTGTGTGCGCGAGTGCTGGTAAGAAATAGGTTAACGACTATTGCTCATTATGGAAAGGAAACAGCATTGGGAAACTATCTACTCAACAAAACAACCCAATGAAGTCAGTTGATTGATACGCAAGCTTTATGTGTAAGAAAGGGACGAGAGAGTTTCTTGATCATGCATCATCATAAAGAAGTCATCATCAGGGTCTCCTTCGGGTGACCTGATGGGGGTAATAGGCGGTAGGGTAAACAAGGTTGCTATTAAATATAGTGGCAACCTTGTTATCTGTATAGTTAGAAAAAGAATATCCAACTGGCCTTGACAAAAAATGGAGTACCAGGTGTGAAATGAATTTCTTCAACAGGCTGGCTTTCATTCTTAAGTCGACTTTCTGTATCAAATAGCGTTTCTTTCCATTTGGTATTAAATATATTCTGAATGGAAATACCGAAAGTTGATCGTTTCAGTGCGTAGTTCAATTGCGCATCCATAATAAAATATCCTTTCGCTACTATAGAGTTGTCTGCATTGGCAGGGCGATCAGCCATATATCGGTACCGTAAGCTTCCACCAAAGCCTTTCTTCCCAGAATACGTTAAGCCGCCTGTTGTGGTAAACACAGGAGCAAGTGGAAGGTAATTTTCGCCTGAAGGGGCATCAATTGATCTTGGTATTGTTTTACTCAGATCCACATCTGCATATAATGATGGTGTAAGCTGATAGCGAATCGAAAGATCAACACCCTGTCTCCTTGTTTTACCGCTTGGCTCAACAACTCCCTCATCACCTACATAAACAAACTCCTGCGCAAGCCAAAGATACCATGCAGATGCGTTGACCAGCATAGTTGGAATAGGTTTGAATATAATACCGAGATCAGATCCGTAAGCAGGAGGAAGAATTTGTTTGCCACCCTCTGAGACGACTACACGTGTATCATTCGAATGGAAACTCTTTCCTGAGTTTAAGTAAAATTGCGTCCCTGAATTTAACGTATAATAAAAATTAAGTTTGGGAGAAACAATGCTGGCATCTGCCTTCAAAGTAGTCGGTGACGCCTGTAACAAATCTTTATATTGGTTATAGAAATAATCGAACCGCAGACCTGCATTCAGCGTCAAATGATCGGTAAGCTGGGCTAACTCATCCATGTAAACTCCGGCATTCGCTTCATTAATATTACCATACTTCAAACGTTCCAACGTAGTGGTGCGATTGAGCGTGTGCGATAACTCGGTGTGCTGGGTAATATCATGACGGTAATTAATACCGAGTGAAGTAGTCCACTCACGACCAAAGAGCGTCTTACTATTAGAGAAGCTACCATGATAACCGAACAAGTTTCTTCCTTCTTTCTGACGGATCTGATCCCCATTCACCGGATCGTTGAGGAAGAAGGTGAAGTTGGAATAGAGTTCAAAGTTGTAGTTGGTATAATACACTTGATTTTTAATAATGTTGTTCCCTTTGGCGATCGTGATAAACTGTGCATTCGCATTGGTACGACTTGTTTCACCTCCCTCTGTTGGGTCAACAGATCCATACCATCCTAATTCACGTGATTCAACCGCACGCACCGGAATTTGCCCGGAGTGATTCCATTTACTCCAGAAGGTAGATGCGGTAAATGTGAAGGTCGTATTATCGGATATTTTTCCATTGTACTTACCCATACTATTAAACCGCTTGAAATGCTGTGGGTTATCAAAATAGGAATTAGAATAATTGTACTCTGTAGCAATGAATGCATTTTGGTTTTTCTGCTGCTGCCGCTCACCTAACAAGTTGATACCTCCCACAACGCGATACGTATCGAATTGACCTCCTTCGAGTTTTACGAAATTGCGATCCAGCGTTGCTTTCGTTCTGAAGTCGATCCATCCTGCTGTGGTCTGATTACCTTTGTCAGCTCGATAAGGCCCCTTTTTAAAATCAACTGCCTGTACCATTTCTGGTATCACAAAGTGGAGATCGGCATATCCCTGTCCATGCGCGTGGGACACCATGTTCACGGGCATTCCATCAACAGCGATCTTAATATCTGTTCCATGATCAAGGTCAAAGCCCCGAAGAAAAATTTGTTCGGCCTTGCCGCCACCAGCATGCTGTCCTATGAAAAGCCCTGGCACCATTCTCAATATCTCTTGTGAATTATTAATAGGCCTCAGTTGAATATCTACTGATGAGATCAGTTGCTGATCGTTGATCGTAGGTGCTGAAACAACTACTTCATCCAGCCGCACTTTTGAATCCAGCATCTGAAATTTTAAATCCATAGGCTTCTCTCCAACCGATATGCTTTGTGTTATCCGTTGATAGCCTACGCGTGTCAACACAAGGGTATATTGACCTGGAGCTAGTTTGGGAAATTGAAAAAAGCCCACCTCATTGGATACTGCGCTTTTCGTAGTTCCCTCAATCATTATTAAGGTGCCATCGAGTGGTACGGAGGCAATACTATCATATACAATCCCAGTAATGGTAACAGAGGAAGATATGTCTTGACTAAATAGCGGTAATGTGCTTATCGAAATAAGTAATAGTAGAATTATTTTTTCCATAAATTAATATTTGCAGGATGGCCATGACCAATCCTGTGAGAAGAACTCGGAAAAATTAAATGATAAATGAAGAAAGGCTTGTCGCTTAAATCGACAATGGTGGGCGCGTGGATGGAGAAAAGTAAACGGAATAAGGTGACACTACAAGGGTTGTGTTATGACTCACAACCTCGGCATCACCTGGAACGGAGGAAAATGCTTCCAATGAATTGGAAAATTGATAAGCGAACCAAGACAGATTGTGAATAGGTTGATTGTCTTTCATCTGGTGGGCGAACTTCATTTTCTTAAAGCCATGGTGATCACTAGCGGTGTGGATGGGATAGGATTTGTGCTGTGTTTCGTGGAAGTGGAAAGGGTTTTTAAAACTATGCAGAATATCATGGCCCATTTCGATCATGGGAATAGCCGAAACCGATAAGAAGAAGATTACTAGTAAAACTCGGGAATTTGTACTTGCCATACCTATTTGCCCTGCAATTTACCTAATTCCTTTTTAAGGCGAGTTAAAAGGCAGGTCAACGAATATTATAAGTGTTTAGAGTAATTTGAATAAACGTGGGGCCATGATAGTCATCGGGAATGGCGTAGATCGAAGTACAATCTTTTTAAAAGTGAGAAGAGTCTTCTGAAGTAATTTTTAGTCAGTGCCACATCTTTGGATTTTTCAAAGTCCAATTTGTCTCCGAAGCCGTTCATTTTCCGTGGGAAATTTTTGATAGAAATTGACTTCAGTTTTTTGAAACACAAATGTGTCCGGCTCGATTCTGATGTAGTGCAAAATTTATTGCAAATGGCTGGACTGGGATAAAAATAAAAAAGGAGGTCATACTTAACCTCCTGATTTATTGAGAGTACCTCAGGCCGGTCCCGATATCTATCGGGACGAAACCGGCACACATTACGGTACACGATTTACCACCTTTTGAGATTCTACTCAGGCATATCGCACTTTTAACTTGCCTATCATTTCTGGGTATTTCACCAGATTTTGGATGTATGTTCTACTCTTCATTTTTTTTATTCGCACTTCAATAGATCGAGCTTGCGAGTACGATAGTTTTTCAATGAGCAGAAATATTTGCCAGTCGTCTGCCTTTGAGGTATAACTTCCTGGGTAAATTTTATCAAGGTGTTCTCGAATCCGAAATTCTAAATCTTTACAGCTTCCGATGTAGAACCTGTCAATGGTCTCGGAGTAAAGAATATAGACAGTTGCCAAGCTTCAAAATTACAAACAAAAAAAATAGGCTGACCTTTTAGAGCCAGCCTATTTTAAGTACCTCAGGCCGGAATCGAACCGGCACACCTTACGGTACACGATTTTGAGTCGTGCGCGTCTACCAATTCCGCCACTAAGGCTTGCTTGCTGAACGTTTTCAGCCAAGAATCTGAGTCTCTTCCTCTTTTACCGAAAGAGGGTGCAAAGATGTTCAAAGTTTAAAACTCAACCAAATCAGACTTCAATAAATTTCTCAAGCGAAAAAGCCTGGCTTCGCTCCGAAAACAGCGTCTTCACGCGTCCCCACACTTTTCCAAATAATTCTGATTTGCGGTATTGGTCCAGGCTTGCCTGTCCATCCCAGTAGCTCAGTGTTGTATAGCATTGAGGATCATCGATGTCCTTCAGCAATTGCAGGAGCGAGCAGCCCGGAAAATTGCGAATCGCAATCTTGTTGGATTCAAAAATTTCCAGAAACTCATCTACACCAGCTTCGGTGAAGTGCATTCTCACAATTCGTATCAGCATATTTTTTTCTTAATCCTCAAATAAAATATTTACCGGACTATCATAGCTCAATCCTAGCAGCTCGTTGGCGTTGCCTTTGTAAATTCCAATTTCCAGCAATCCCAGACTATTGAAAATTAAAAAGCATTCTCCCTGATCAGTTTGATTATAGTTACTGTGTATCCTCTTAAACTTCTCTCCACCAAACTGAACCGTGAAATTTTTCCCCTTGCTCAACGTCTCGAATGCGTCTTTGGGAATGTTGGTGATCAGATTTCCATAGTGGTCTATTCGAATAACGTTGCCGGCAATTAATTTCTTGGTCGCCTTCACATGGCGATCGGTCATTTTCTTAAAGATCGGCATGGCAATTCCTACTGTGCTGATGGCAACGCCACTGGCAAGTTTAGCGGCCACGCTGGCAAATATGTCGCGTTCGGGAAATGTAGTAGCGATGGGATTAATTTTGTTCAACTCAACCAATGCTTGCTGAGGTCGTTCGCTGATGAGACCAAACAATCCATTGTCGGGTCCAACAAAAAAATGGTCTTCCAGTTGAAGAGCAATGCTGCTATCACCACGGTTGGCTGTGCTGTCAACACCCGCGAGGTGAACGGTACCTTTCGGGAATTCGCGAAACACTGACTTGAGCACAAAGGCGCCATGCGCAATGTCGCAGGCGGCAATCTTGTGGCTTATGTCTACAATGGTAAGGCCCGGGTTTACGCTCAGGATTTTTGCTTTGATGGAGGCCACGTAGTGATCACTTTCTCCGCTGTCGGTTAGTAAGGTGACGATGGCCATGGTGGAACTTTATCGCGACCGGCTTGTTTTTAAGAGGCCGGAATATTAGTTAGTTTTGAAGCTCAAAAATAAACCATTTCAACCACTTTACTTCATTGATAGAAAAAACCATCACTCTGGAAGACGTTTCTCTTCTCGACTTTCTGGGAATCGAAAATAAGAATGTAAACGAATTATCGCAGGCTTTTCCCAAGAGCAAAATAATTTCGCGTGGCAATGAGATTGTTGTGAAAGGCGAAGCTGCTGATATTGTTCAGATCACTGACATTCTCAATTCATTGGTGGACCACTTTCATCAGTTCGGGCGCATCAGTGAAGACAACGTGCGTGGCTACATTGCGCAAGAAAAACAAGAATTTGTTGCCGAAGATTTTGGGGATGACATCATTGTCTATGGTACGCGCGGCAATCCGATCAAACCCAAAACATTAAACCAGAAAAAACTGGTGAACGCCATTCGTGAAAACGATCTGGTGTTTGCACTTGGCCCGGCCGGTACTGGCAAGACATTTATTTCAGTTGCCATGGCGGTGAAGGCGTTGAAGAATAAACAAGTCCGTAAAATTATCATCACACGTCCGGCTGTGGAAGCGGGGGAGAACCTCGGTTTTCTGCCGGGTGATTTGAAAGAAAAAATTGATCCTTATTTAAGACCGATCTATGATGCGCTGAACGATATGATCCCCATGGAGAAACTTAAGTTCTACATGGAACGCGAAGTCATTGAGATTGCTCCACTGGCTTATATGCGAGGCCGGACATTGAATAATGCTTTCATCTTATTGGATGAAGCGCAAAACACCACACCCATGCAGATGAAGATGTTTCTCACACGCATGGGTCCTGAGTCAAAAATGATTGTGACAGGCGATGCTTCACAAATTGACTTACCCGGAAATCAAAAGTCAGGATTGAAAGAAGCGATCCGCATCTTGAATGGTGTGAAGGGAATTGAGATGGTGGAGCTGAACGAAAAGGATGTCGTGCGCCATCGATTAGTGCGAGATATTATTGAAGCATACGGAAAAATGGAACAACCCAAGGCGTGAGAAACGTAAGAACTTTTGCGGTGGGATTGTTTGAGGTCATTTTGATCCTCATCATTGCGTGCTATGCCAACCCGGAGTTTGCAACCAATTACCAGTACACTTCCCATCAGCAGATTCATTCCGATTCGGGAAACCCAATTATCTATTATAAGGCGATTGAAAATCTGTTCAATGTTCAAACGCTTTCCAAAATTCAATTATTCTCCGAATCACCTTCGAGTGTCGACTTCGATTTACCGTCCCTGAAAATTTCAGCAGGCGAAGCTTTATTAGAGGTGGCTTCCCGCAATGCCTTTTATGTCTTTGTCAGCATAAACGCTCCCTAGTACTTTCTAAAATAGAATTACTGATCAGAAATTATCCTCAGGCAATTGCATTGAGAATAATTTCGGATGCACCGTGTATTGCGGTGTCTTCTGTTTTTTTAAGTAAACAATTATTAACGAATGAGACATGAAAGAATTTATAGATTTAGTAAAACGACTTTGGTTTGTGATTTTGATGTTTGCGATGGTGATCGTTCTGGCGATCATGATGAAAATGTCGTGATATAATTAAGAAGTCTGCGAAGCGGTGGTTGGTCTGTAAAAAGATTAACCACCGCTTTTATTTAATGACGATAGCATTTCTTGACAAATGGACATTCCCTGATTACCTTACCTTATGCTAAAGTGGATGCCTTATGCAATGGTGCGAATTGCAGCCTTCTTTATTGGAGGTGTTTTGTTGGGCATCTATTGGCCAGAAATTCTTTCTGAACTTCAGGCTTCATGGTTAGCACTTGTGTTTAGTCTGCTCTTCCTGGTTTTTTATTTTCTTCCAAAAAGCCTGCGCGGCAGATCAACGTTGTCGGGTATCGCTGGCTTATGTGCCATTTTTATTTTGGGCTACGTTAATTTGTTGTTTCATACCGAAGCGAGGCAGCCGGAACACATCATACATGCAAACTCACCGATTGAACGATATCAGGCAGTTGTAAATAGTTCTGTAGAAGAGAAGGAAAAGTCATGGAGGGTTGTGTTGAGCGTAAAAGCAATTCAGCAGAAAAAAATATGGAAGGCCGCAAGTGGAAATGTATTGGTGTACATCTCGAAAGCATCACCCGTTCATCTTTCTTACGGAGATGAGTTAATCATTGAAGGTACAGCCGTAGAATTAACTCCGCCAGCTAATCCTTATGAATTTGACTTCAAAAGATTTCTAACGTTTAGAAATATCTATCATCAGCAATTTGTGAGAAGCGAGCAAATCTTTTTGTTGAATCAATATCACGATCATGGCTTTCTGTATTATTCGCAACAAGCGCGTGCCTGGGCTTCTCAAAAGATGAAACAATTTGTTCACGGTGAGCGCGAACAGGCCATTGCGTTGGCGTTAGTATTGGGCGTAACCGATGGGCTCGACAATGAATTGCAAAATGCTTACTCAGCAAGCGGAGCCATGCATGTGTTGGCCGTGTCCGGACTGCATGTGGGTATTATCTATTGGATGATTTTATTGTTGCTCAAACCAGTTCGTTCACTTTCGTGGAGCGCGTGGCTCATTGCAGGTATAAGTTTGGTTTGCCTTTGGGCGTATGCTTTTGTAACAGGTCTTTCTCCTTCGGTACTGCGCGCGGTTGCGATGTTCTCTTTTGTCGCCATTGCCAAACCCTTTGCACGCAACACTAACATTTATAACACACTCGCTGCCTCAGCATTTATTTTATTAATCTACAATCCGCATCTGATCATGTCGGTGGGATTTCAACTTTCTTATTTAGCTGTATTGGGTATTGTTTATTTGCAAAGGCCCATTTATCGCTTATGGGAACCGGACAGTAAATTTCTGGATTGGTGTTGGAGCATTAGTAGTGTTTCAATTGCAGCTCAGATCGCTACGTTTACATTGGGCCTGTTATACTTTCATCAGTTTCCCGTATACTTTCTCTTTTCGAATCTCTTTGTTATTCCCGGTTCTTTTGTTGTACTCCTGGTAGGAATCATTCTTCTGGCTGTCAGCTTTGCAAGTCCGTTGGCTGCTGTTGTAGGTTGGTTGTTAGAATGGTCGATCAAAATATTAAACTGGGGAGTCTTTGCTGTGGAGGACTTACCCTACAGTCTTATAAACGGAGTCTATCTCACCACCTTTCAGTGCTGGTTATTGATGGGAGCGATCATCTCCGTCATTCTGTTATTTGAATTTCGAAAGTTTCGTTACCTGGTCTGCGCCCTTGTGATGATACTCGCCTTTACGTTTGTTCAATGGCAACATTATTTTCAGGAAGTTGATAAGCGACAATTGATTGTGTACCGTGTGAATGGTCATGGCGCGATAGAATGGATCGATCATGGCAAGTCTTATTTTTATTCCGATTCATTACTCTTGAACGACCTGGAGAGAATTCGATTTCATATTCGACCGAATAGAATCGCTTCCGGTGTAGGAGAGATACACGCAAATGATTTTTCTTTTGTCAAGACGTGGGAAGGAGTAACCTATTTGAATTTTCACGGAACCCAATTGCTTTGGTTGAACAAGAAAGATGGACGTTTGCCCGATCAGGCCGAAACAGACTACCTCGTGATCGGCAACAATGCGGTTCGGTCGCTTGATCAAATCACGGATAAGATACATTTTCGAAAAATCATTTTAGAAAGCAGTAACTCGCAGTATTATTCAGAAAGAATTAAAAAAGAAGCGGCCTCGAAGAATATGGATGTTTACGCAGTTTTGACCGAAGGGGCTTTTCACATAACTATATAACTATGAAGTTTGTCAATTATTCTGTTAGCGATCGGATCGGGTTTATCACATTAAATCGCCCCGAAAAAAGAAATGCTCTTAGTTTCGAAGTCGTGACTGAACTAAGAAACGCCTTCTATCAAGCTGAGCAGGATGATAATGTTAAAGTGATTGTTTTAAAAGCCAACGGTGACGCCTTTTGTGCCGGTGCCGATCTTGCCTACCTGCAACAACTTCAAAGCTTTTCTTACGAAGAGAATCTTCAGGACTCAAGACATCTCAAAGAACTATTTTATAAAATCTATACGCTCAATAAAATTGTAATCGCGCAAGTGCAGGGGCATGCATTGGCAGGAGGTTGTGGACTTGCCACGGTGTGTGATTTTGTTTACGCTGTTCCCGAGGCGAAGTTTGGCTATACTGAAGTCAGGATCGGATTCATTCCGGCAATTGTGATGATTTTTTTGATTCGCAAGATTGGCGAGCAAAAAGCAAAGCAGTTATTGCTGAGTGGTGAGCTGATTAGCGGAGAGCAAACCGTTCAACTCGGATTGGTAAATAGGATTATTGAAAAGGAAAAATTGGAAAGCGGGGTGCTCGACTTTGCTCAGAAGCTGATCAGAAATAACTCCGGCCAATCGATGGGCATCACCAAGAAAATGATTGCCGACCTACCCACCATGAAATTGGAAGACGCATTGGAAGTTGCTGCTCAGAAGAACGCGGAAGCGCGGGCATCGGCCGACTGTAAGCGCGGCATCCAGGCCTTTCTAAACAAAGAGGACTTAGCGTGGTGATATTCAATTATTGCAATCTTCATCATAATCTTACACGGCAGTAGTTTATGTGTGCCTGTTTTCATAAACTTCGATTCGATAAATAACCCGCTATGAAATTTTCTTGTCTTTCGGTCTTCTTTTTTGGAATTGCTACCATCGCATACTCTCAAAGCTACACCGGTGATTCATGGGCCCAGGTGAAAGCCAACGGCCAGGGAACCATTACCATGGCGTATGTGGAAACACCCAGCTTTGTCTATAAAGACAAATCAGGCAAGCTCACAGGCATTTGCGTAGACATCATGAATGACTTTGTGAAATATGTTAATGACACCAAGAAAGTAAAGTTGGGTAGTAAATTCGCTGGTGATGGATCGAACTTCAAAGGAATGTACGACAAAGTGAAAAGCTCTCTAGGAGGTGTGTTTGGATTAGGGAACATTACCATTACCGATGAACGTAAGAAGGAAGTAAAATTTAGTCCTCCCTTTATCACCAACTTTGCTATCCTGATTACGCAGAACAATGTGGCTACGTTGATTCATTTGGAAGATATCTCAACCACATTTGCCAAGCTTACCGCCTATACTGCAAAGGGAACTCTGAATGACAAGCGCATTACCGAGCTGAAGCAAAAATATTTTCCGGCCATGAAGATAAACTACACGGCCACCAGTCAGGAGACATTTGAAAAAGTGACAACCGATCCCAATGGATTTGCTTACCTCGACCTGGCATTTTACCTCGAAGCGGTACAACAGGGTAAATCAGTGAAACGCCATCCGATTGGCGACAAGGCAGCCGAGCAGTTTGGTTTTGTGATGCCATTGAACAGTGATTGGTACCCTTTGCTGGATGAATTTTTTCAAGCGAATGGTGGCTACACCAACACACAGCAATACAAGTCGATTCTTTCAAAGCACCTGGGCGAAACAGGTGTAAAGCTATTGCAGTCGGCCAGCAAGTAGAGCGCTGAATTCATAATTCGCTAAGTAAGATTAAAACTTGATCTTTTGTTTTATCTTCAAGGGTGTCTGCGCCTGAAAAAATATTAAAACAATACTGGGGATATGATGTCTTTCGCTCCCCGCAAGCAGAAATTATTCAATCTGTTTTAGACAAAAAGGATACGCTTGCCCTTTTGCCAACGGGTGGGGGGAAGTCAGTTTGCTTTCAGGTGCCCGCCCTGCTGATGGAAGGCGTGTGTTTGGTGGTCACACCGTTGATTGCCTTAATGCAAGATCAGGTTTCACAATTGCGGGCAAAGGGTATTCAGGCTCTGGCGATTCATTCGGGCATGAGCCGTGAAGAAATTGACATAGCGCTTGACAACTGTGCCTACGGTAAAATCAAATTTCTGTATCTCTCGCCAGAACGGCTGCAGACAGAAATCTTTCAAGCGCGGATTGGTAAGATCAATGTTTGTTTGATTGCGGTAGACGAAGCTCACTGTATTTCACAATGGGGTTATGATTTCCGACCGCCCTATTTGAAAATCGCGGAGTTGCGGGACGTGAAACCAGACGTTCCCATCATTGCGCTTACCGCATCGGCAACAAAGCAAGTGAAGCAGGACATAATAGATAAGCTTGAACTAAAGAAGCCTTCGGTTTTTCAAAAGAGCTTTGCCAGAGAAAATCTTTCATTTGCAATTCGTCAGACGGAGACGAAAGAAAAAAAACTGATCGAGGTACTGAAGAAAGTTCCGGGCACGGCAATCGTGTATGTGCGCTCGCGCAAGGCCACACAAGATCTTGCCAGAAAACTAACTCAACTTGGATGCCCTTCCATTTTTTATCATGCTGGATTGAATCATCAGGAGCGCAGCGCGCGACAGGATGAGTGGCTGTCCAACAGGGTGAGGGTGATGGTAGCAACAAATGCTTTTGGTATGGGCATCAACAAAGCGGATGTAAGAACCGTTATTCACATGGACTTGCCGGAAAACCTGGAGTCCTATTATCAGGAGGCCGGACGAGCGGGTCGTGATGGGAAGCGATCATATGCCGTTATCATCTATCATGACGTTGACGTATTGTCGTTGCGGCACAAGGTGGAGCAATCACAACCTTCGTTGGATTATCTAAAGAAAGTTTATCAGGCGCTGTGCAACTACTATCAACTTGCGTTGGGAAGCAGCGAAGGAGAGAGTTATGAATTTGATCTTGAAGATTTCTGTAAACGATTTACACTAAAGTCTTCGAATGTTTATGTCGCGTTAAAAAAGATGGAGCAGGAGGGATTGATTCAGCTCAGCGAAAGTTTCTATCGCCCCTCGCGCATTCATTTGTTAGTGGATAAGAAAAGGTTGTATGAATTTCAGATTGCCAATGCCCGATTTGATTTGTTAATTAAATCGTTACTACGACTTTATGGAGCTGAATTGTTTTCAGACTTTGTTGCCGTTTCTGAATCGTACATCGCGCTGGCGCTGAAATTGAAGGAAGGCGTGGTTCGCGTAGACTTGAAGCAATTACATGAGTTACAAATATTAATGTACGAACCTGCCTCCGACAAACCACACATTACGTTTGTTATGCCGCGACAGGATGCTGATTATCTCCCGGTAGATCGAGACAGGATGGAGCGACTGCGAAAACTTAATTTGGACAAAATGGAAGCGATGATCAACTATGTGAACCAGACCCATCGCTGCCGGATGCAATTGATCCAGGAGTACTTCGATGAAGTCACATACGATACATGTGGCAAGTGTGATGTGTGCCTGGAAAAAAAGAAGAAGGAGAACCTCGTTATCTATTCCGACTACCGCGAGCAGATTTTGTATTTGCTCAAACAAAAGAACATGACGGTTGAAGAATTGGAAGATGCGGTGGCACCTGCCGATCGCGAAGTATTTGTGGAAGTGGTTCGTGAAATGGTAGATGCTGCAGAAATTGCTTACGATGCCTTTTGGGTGCTCGGCATCAAAAAGAGTTAATCTTCAAGCTGCTTAGAAAGAACTTTGAGTTCGTCCCGATTCGTTCGGATAAAAATTGGCGGTATCTAATTTCTCCCACTTTCTTTTCTGCTTTCCGTGGAAGGTCTCCCAAATTTGCTCGCTGCGATTTGCTAGTAAATCTTTTATTTCACCGTAGTGAGAAGATTCCTGATGTCCGTAAATCGAATAAGCCTTTTTTAAATTTTCGTAGAATTCGTAGTTGATCCGATCAATTTTCTTTTGTTGAAGAGAACTCAGTTTCAGTTGGTCTTTCCAGAAAATCGGATCGAAATAGATAAGGCTCTTCGGGCCAGATTCCGTATGCGCAGATGAATAGTCCTGAGCAGTGGCTTTCGTGCCGATGATGAAAACAATGAATAGGAAACCGAAAAAGCGCATGTTCAAAGCTTAGTAGTGGCAAAGATCAGATTCTTTAACGGAAATACCTTGAGAAAATTTCACAAGAGGTGAATTTGTCGCCCGGGAGGATGATTTTATAGATAAAAATTGAATTTTTATAGACAGAGCTCCAGTATTACAAAACTGATGATGTTGTCGGTAGCGTTGAACGTGTGTACGTCACACAAAAAAATAAGGATTCAAAATTTTACATTGAATCCTTATTATAGAAAATGAAAACACTCTAAATAGAGAGGGTCGTTGTAATAATTAATCCAGCGCTTTTACGCCTGGCAATACTTTTCCTTCAAAGTATTCAAGCAGGGCACCACCACCGGTAGACACATAACTTACTTTTTCTTCAAAGCCAAACTTGGCAACGGCAGCTGCTGAGTCTCCGCCACCAATTAATGAGAAAGCTCCTTTTGCAGTTGCGCGCACAACGGCTTCGGCAATTGACTTTGTCCCATTTTCAAACTTAGCCATTTCAAATACACCCATCGGCCCGTTCCATAAAATGGTTTTTGAACTTTCTACAACTTTAGAAAATACTTCGCATGCCTGTGGACCGATATCCAATCCCATCCAGCCTTCACCAATAGAATTATTATTGGCAGTTTTGGTATTGGCGTTTGCATCGAATTTATCGGCAGCAATCGAATCAATAGGCAAGTGAAGTTCTACACCTTTAGCTTTGGCTTTTTGAATCAATTCTTTCGCGAGATCTAATTTATCTGCTTCCACTAATGAGTTGCCAACATTGCCGCCCAGTGCTTTGAAGAATGTGTACGCCATTCCACCACCAATGATTAAATGGTTAACGCGGTCCAGCATTTTTTCAATCAATAAAATCTTGTCAGAAATTTTTGCACCACCCATGATGGCCGTGAAAGGACGCTCAGCATTTTCCAATACTTTTTTAGCGTTGGCAAGTTCTGCCGCCATAACAAGTCCCGCACATTTTTCCTTAAAGAACTGTGCAACAATTGTAGTGGACGCATGTGCACGGTGGGCCGTTCCAAATGCATCGTTTACATACAAGTCGCCATGCTTGGAAAGTTTTTCTGAGAAGGCGAGGTCTCCTTTTTCTTCTTCTTTATAAAAGCGAAGATTTTCAAGTAACAAAACTTCCCCTGGCTTCAAACCTGCTGAGAGAGCGTAGGCTTCAGCTCCAATGCAGTCGCCACCGAACTTTACAGGGCTTCCCAAAAGCTGTTCAGTTGTTTTGATCGTGTGCTTCAATGAAAACTTGTCCTCCGGTCCATCTTTCGGACGGCCCAGGTGCGACATTAAAATACAACTACCTCCATCTTTCAATATCTTTTTTAAAGTGGGGATGGTGGCGCGTATGCGGTTATCATCCGTTACGTTAAAACTTTTGTCAAGCGGCACATTGAAATCTACCCTTATGAGGGCACGCTTGCCGCTGAAGTTAATGTCGTTGATTGTTTTCATGAATCATGTTTTAGAGAGGCGAATTTACGAATCCACGGGAATACTACCTTATTTTCATCGCGGCCATTTTTCGCAAACGGTTTCAGTGTTGGCAGAAGGAAAAAGTTTACCAATATGTTACGAAATGGTGGTTTAAAAACTTGCTGCGAATGCCGGGCTGTGTATATTTATACACCATGCAATTGACAAACTTCTTATCCGATTATAACTCCCGGCCAAACGTGTGGGATGAGATGTGTCTCAACGGCAACATTCGTCAACACTATCAGGTGTTTTTTGATTACTTCCGTCAATCGTCAAGCGGGGAAATTGAAAAGAAGGATGAGCTTGCCAAGAAGCTGTTCATGAGCCAGGGCATCACGTTTACGGTGTACAGCAGCGGTGAAGGCATTGAGAAGATTTTTCCGTTTGATCTTATACCCAGAATTATCACAGGAGCTGAGTGGGAGCACATTGAATTAGGTATTAAGCAGCGAATAAAAGCGCTCAATATTTTTCTTCAGGATGTTTACCACAGTCAGTTTATTATTAAAGATGGAATCGTTCCTGCAACGCTAATCAACTCCTGCCCCAACTTCACGCGCGAGATGGTAGGTGTCGATGTTCCATTTGGCATCTACACACACATTGCCGGCATTGATTTAATCCGCGACAGCGATGGATCTTTTTATGTGTTGGAGGATA
The DNA here is from genome assembly GCA_044222145.1 of Cyclobacteriaceae bacterium. Classification (GTDB taxonomy): domain Bacteria; phylum Bacteroidota; class Bacteroidia; order Cytophagales; family Cyclobacteriaceae; genus ELB16-189. The sequence continues at coordinate 9,512 of JBGANU010000009.1, read as the reverse complement.
ACTTAAGAACTCCCTCTGGCGTGTCGTATATGCTGGAGAACCGGAACATGACCTACCGCCTTTTTCCGGGATTGATGCCGAAGAACAGCGTGAGGTCAGTGAAAGATTATCCCGATTTATTGTTGAAGAATTTAATTGGACTATCCAATCATCATAAAAGTGATCCGACCGTTGTCTTATTAACACCAGGCATTTACAACTCCGCGTATTTCGAACACACAACGCTTGCACGCCTGATGGGTATTGAGTTGGTAGAAGGCCGCGATCTTGTTGTCGATAATGCCAAAGTGTATATGAAAACCACCGCTGGTTTAAAGCAGGTGGATGTTATCTACAGAAGAGTGGACGATGAATATCTTGACCCGCTGGTATTTAATCCTGAAAGTATTCTAGGAGTATCAGGGCTGTATTCAGCGTATCGAAAAGGAAACGTGGCAATCGTTAACGCACTGGGGAATGGTGTGGCCGATGACAAAGCAGTCTACCCGTATGTTCCTCAAATGATAAAATATTATTTGAACGAAGAACCGATATTAAAAACAGTACCTACCTATTCGATGGACAACCCCGAACATTTTCAACACGTGTTTGGAAACATTCATAAAATGGTCATTAAAAAAACCAATGAGAGTGGAGGCTATGGAATGTTAATGGGGCACGCTGCAAATGATAAACAGGTGGATGACTATAAAGCGGAGGTGATCAAGAACCCCCGACAGTTTATTGCTCAACCCATTATTAGTTTGTCGTCCGTCCCCTGTTATATCAATGGCAAGATTCAGCCGCGTCACGTTGACCTTCGCCCGTTTGCGTTGTATGGGCCGCAAGGGATTGAGATTGTTCCCGGAGGATTGACGCGCGTGGCGTTGCGTGAAGGATCACTGGTCGTAAACTCCTCGCAGGGTGGTGGAAGTAAAGATACGTGGGTGTTGATGTGATGATGCTATTTGGAACGATACCGTCCTGTGGATTTCAAATGCTTCTAGCCTCTAGCTTCTGGCCTCTAGCTGGATTACTTGAAAATCAGCTAAGAGCTAGCAGCTTGAAGCTAGCGGCTAAAACATTTAATACAAATCAATTTAAACTCAACGTATGTTAAGCCGTGTAGCCGATGCTGTATTCTGGACTGCCCGCTACATGGAGCGAACAGACAATATTTTACGTACACTGCGCACCAACTACATTGCTTCACAAGATGAAATTGTAGCGTTTGACTGGGAGCCGTGTGTACATCTGTATGGACCGCATGACGAGAAATTACAAATTGAAATTAATTCGTACCGCGATGTCATCAATCACCTTATTCTAAGCAGGCAACACGATTCATCCATCTTCAGTTACATCGTGCGTGCGCGGGAGAATGCCCGATCAATTCAGGATTTTATCACGAAGGAGTTGTGGCAGTGTCTGAACGATTACTATCACCTCATTCGCGACCCACACACAGAACAACTGTTATTGAATGATGATCCGGTGACTGCCATGGATAGTCTGTTGCGTGAGAGTACGTTATTTTATGGTACGGTTGATATTACGATGGGAAGAGGCGAGGGATACACATTTCTTAATCTCGGTAAGTTCATTGAACGAGCGCTACAAAGCCTTGATCTGTTGAGTTTGCAATTAGAAGCGCTTCCAAAAGGAGCAACCGAATCCGGCCAATGGAAATATTTACTGTATTCACTCTCCGGCTATGAGTTTCACGGAAAGTATTATAAGAATTCACTTCAGACAAATGATGTGATACATCAGGTGTTGTTCAATGTGCAGTTTCCTCATTCGGTGTTGTATTGCCTCACACAAGCCGAGCGTTACTTTAAAAGACTGGAATCAATTTCTCAACCCGATCACTATAATGAAATTGAGTATGCGATTGGAAAAGCACTCAACGATTTAAAGTATAGCTCTGTGAATGCCCAAGACACGCAAGATCTTCAGGAGCTTTTTAAGAAAACACGTCAGCAGGTAATAACCATCGGACAAAAATTGGCCACGTTGTATTTTGGTTATTCCTAAATCCTCCTCTTTTTAGTATGCCCGTTTTTTATATTCGCCATCGCACACATTATAGATATTCTGGTTTTGTAATTGATGCCGCTAATGAAATCAAACTCTATCCGATAGAAGATGATTTTCAAAAAGTGAATGAACATCATGTGAATATTTCACAGCAACCTCCTGTTCATACACTCAAGGATTATTTTGGCAACACCACTGGTTTCTTTTCGCTTATTGCCCCCCACAACGAGCTGATCATTGAAAGTCTGGTGGCGGTTGAGTTATTGCCAAGGCCGTTGCCATCAAGGAGTGAAAATTCAGCTGAGATCTGGAACAAATTGAGAAGTGATGAGGTGCAGTTACAATTTCACGATTATGTGAAGGCCGAACAGGCCGCCTGCAAGTTTCAGGTACAGCAAGAGATTCATGAAATCATGGATCACGACCAACATCCACTGGATACGATCCTTGAATTATCGGAATACATTTATAAAAACTTCACGTATAAAAAAGGAGTCACCACCACAGAAACTAGTGTTGACGAAATCTGGAAATTGAAAGCTGGCGTGTGTCAGGACTTTGCTCACTTGTTGTTATACATGTTGCGACTGATGGGCGTGCCGAGTCGATATATCAGCGGATACATTTGTCCGGGAAGCAGCGAATGGAGAGGCGAAGGCGCAACACATGCCTGGGCCGAAGTGTGGTTGCCCGATACCGGCTGGGTAGGTATTGATCCCACCAATAAATGCATGGCTGGAGAGCGTCATGTGCGTGTGGCAACCGGCCGCAACTTTAGTGATTGCACACCGGTGAAGGGAACCTATCGCGGAGGAAGTGAACACACACTGGAGGTGACTGTAAAATTCGGATTAAAATCTTTTGCCGAAGCAGATGCCGTCAATGCTGAGTCTGTCGTCACCAAGACGGAAGAAGGGGTGCCTAAGAACTCATATCTAGCCTATCTGCAAATGCAACAGCAACAGCAGTAAATTGCTCTGTTGCCGGATGCAGATTATAACCAGTGCTTCATTTGCTCTTCAGTGAGATTGCTGCCACACAAGATGGTTGCAACTGTTTTACCTTTAAACTTTTCAGGATGTTCTAACAACGCGGCAATTCCTACCGCTCCTGAAGGTTCCACCACAAGGCCTGTGTGAACATGAAGTAATTTCATGGCTTTGAATATAGATTCTTCTTTTACAAGCGCAGCATCGTCAATCAAACCTTTCATGTCTTCCAACGCCTGAGGTACGGGAATTCTCACGGCAATTCCATCGGCAATAGTTTTTACATCAGGATGCGAAATCACTTTACCACTTTGCCAGGATTCCACCATGGCGCTGGCGCCAGCGGCCTGCACGGCAACCACCTGTGTAGTCGATCGTTTTTCTTTATACATTTTTGCGATGCCGTTGATCATCGCACCATTTCCCAACGGAATGAGAAGTGCGTCTATGTTTTGCGGGAAGGTCAGCAACTCAAGACCAATGGTACCTGCGCCCTCAACTGTTTCAATATCGAGACTATCCTCAACAAATCGAATTCCTTTTTCCTTTGCAACTCGTTTGGCTTCGAGTTTTGCGGCATCGAAATCTTCGCCAAATAAAATCACCTGTGCACCGTATGATTTCATGCGCTTGATCTTAAAAGGATTTGCTTTTTCACTTGCGTAAACTGTCAGCGCAATGTTTCGCTTACGACAGGCGTATGCCATGGCTTGACCAAAGTTTCCAGCACTGGCACAGATCATCGGAGCGGAGGCAGCTTTTGATACAAGCCAATCAGCGCCACGTCCTTTGAAGGACCGAATCGGGTTAAGCGTTTCCACTTTTAAGATCAATGTAACTCCCAACAGCGCACTCAGGGGTTCGTTGATGTATTGCGGGGTGTGCAAGAAGACCGGATCAATTTTTTGGAAGGCTTCTTCAATCGCGGCAATTGAAATGCGACTAGTGTTCATCGATTATTTTTTAATCACCGAAAGCAATTCCTAATCCTTTCGCGCCAACCACCAATGGTCCGTCCACCCGCACAGAGTTGGAGTCTTTAGTGGCTTCTTCCAATGAAACAGAAGTGATGGCATTGTTTTTTAACGCAACCATTCGTCCATATTTTTTTTCGAGTGCAAGTTCAAATGCCTGAACACCAAACAATGATGCCAGCACGCGGTCGAATGCGGTGGGTATTCCGCCTCGTTGCACATGACCTAACACCGTCTCACGAATTTCTGCTTTACAGCCCGCATCTTTTAATTGCCTGGACAATTGATAAGCTACACCGCCAAGCCGAACGTGCTCTGAACCTTTCTCACCTGCGCTCGAAGTGATTGTTCCCGCTTTTGGTTTTGCACCTTCGGCAATCACAATATTTGCAAAGCCTCTGCCTTTTTTATAACGCGATTCTATCCGCTTAACGAGTTTGTTAATGTCATACGGTATCTCGGGTATCAGGCAGATCTCGGCTCCGCCCGCAATAGCAGTATGCAGGGCAATCCAGCCTGCATCTCTACCCATCACCTCCATAATCATCACGCGATGATGACTTTCAGCTGTGGTCACCAATTTATCAAAACTGTCTGTTGCTATTTGAACGGCCGTTTGAAAACCGAACGTCATATCCGTTGCAGATAAGTCGTTGTCGATCGTTTTTGGAACTCCGATGATGGGGATTCCTTTTTCAAAAAGTATTTTCGATATTTTTTGTGAGCCATCGCCTCCAATATTAATGACGGCATCAAAATTCAAAGCCTTTAACTTTTTCACGAGCTCATCAGAACGATCAATAAATTTCACCGAACCATCCGGCTGGGTAACGGGAAACTTAATGGGATTGGATTTATTAGTCGTCTTTAAAATGGTGCCACCTTTTACATGAATACCTGCTGTTTTCTTGCTGGTTAATTTTATGATTTCCTGTGGCTCATTAAACACGCCATTAAACGCTTCGATACTTCCGTATACTTCCCATTCTTCGCGCCCCATTATTTTTTCTTTGCGCGCGCGTTTTGCTACTCCGCGGATAACAGCATTAAGACCAGGGCAATCTCCACCACCGGTAAGGACTAATATCTTTTTCATGAATTTAATTTTGAACGTTCAAGATAAGCTATTCGCAACAAAATAGATACTGCATGAAAAATCGTTGAATAAAGGTTTATTCGGCTGAGGCTCTTCTGAGCCGATCGTTAATGGCTCTGCCCAGTCCGGCTTCGGGGGCTGCTTCCGCCAGGATGATGTCTACCGGCATCTTGTCTAATGTTCTCAAGGCGGTGAAGAGATTTTTGGCGGCCTCTTCCACATCGCCCTTTGGAGTTAAGATAAACTGATGAGGAGTCGCAAAGTCTTTTTGATAGGAAAGAATGCCCGCTTTTAGCGACTCGTATTGTTTCTGAAGCTCAGCGATGTTGCCCAATATAACTTTCTTGCCTGGTGCGTAATGGCTTTTTAATTGACCAGGTGCTTTTGGATTGGAACTCGAATGCAATTGTACAGTAACGTGACCAACTACCTTTTCAATTTCTTCTATGCTCAAGCCACCCATTCGGTAGATGATTGTTTCATCGTTTTCAAACCCAACAATGCTCGATTCGATACCCACACGGCAAATGCCACCATCCAGTATGTACGAAATCTTATGACCCAGCTGTTCATTCACATGTTCGGGGCGAGTAGGGCTGATGTATCCAAAAGGATTAGCGCTGGGTGCGGCCAACGGAAATGGTAAAGACCTCAATAGTTCCCGTGTAAGTGAATGATCGGGGCATCGAATCCCCACTGTGTTTAATCCCGATGTCACCAGATCAGGAATGATTGGTTTTCGATTGAGCAGCAGGGTTAAAGGCCCAGGCCAGAATTTACTTGCGAGTAGTTTGGCCTTCGCTGGAATTTCTTCCACGTAACGGTTGACATGTTCTACATCCGGCACATGAACAATCAAGGGATCGAACTGTGGCCGATCTTTCGCGGTGAATATTTTTGCGACTGCATCACTGTTCAATGCGTTGCCGGCAAGTCCATAGACGGTTTCCGTGGGTATGGCTACCAATTCACCTTTTTCAAGGAGTGCTTTCGCTTTCAGAAGGTCAGTTCCAATTTCCGCCATAACAATTCGCAAAGCTAAAATTTATTTGGCGTGAAATAACAAAGGCAGTATGTTGCACAAAATATCTGATCTCCACATGAGCAACAAAACCCGATCTGTTCTGAAAGGCATTGCCGTTATTATAGTTTTACTGGCTGTATTAATGCAGCTTCAAATCGTGATCATTCCTTTCTTAGTTCCCTATAAGTTCTGGATGGTCGTGGTAGGGTTCGGATTGTTATTGGTTGGCTCGAAGTGATGCGTAAGGTTCCGACCTCCTTAAGGTTGGAAACCCTAAACAACTCATACTAATTTTTTCTTTAATCGAAGAATGGAGGGCTCGTCATTATAGTGCTCTAACTCGTGGAGGAAAATCCATTTCACATCGTGTGATTCTTCACTCACGATAATTGACTCATCTTCGCTGGCTTGCATGAGATAGCGGATATCGTAATGAAGATGCTCGGGAAAATCTTTTCGGGTGGGTATGCGATGTATGTCGAGATCGTAAATCTTTGGCGACAAAACGGATATTTTTTTCAAACCCGTTTCTTCTTCAGCTTCGCGACTGGCTACACGCAACACATACTCATCCCCATCGGCATGACCACCGGGCTGCAACCATCTGTTTAGCTTGGCATGATGAACGAGTAGCACTTTCGTCTTATCGGGATTGATAATCCAGGCCGAACCAGTGATGTGACCGGGCAGGTGAGTGCGTTGAAAAGCATCAGGTGATTTTAGAAGTTCGAGGAAAGCTGAAGCAAATTTACTTTCCTCGGGAAAAGAAGTTTGGTAGCACTCTAGTTCCTGAGTGAGTTGAGTTCGATTCACAAATATTTATTGAATAACAATCGTCACTTTATTAAACTTCTTCTCTTCCAGTTTGCCGGTTTGCTCTCCGCCACCGGCATTGTCTTTGTCGTCTTTCTTCGCCAAAACAAAGTAGGGGATAGCCTTCAGATTCTTGAACTTTACAACACCTTTCTCATCGGTGGTGCCTTCAGCCACCGAGTTTTTCTCACTTGTATAATCTTCTTCCTTCTCAAATAGTTTTACGCTCGCTTTGTCAACCGTGTTTCCAAGTTCATCGCGAACCGTTACCGTGAGTGATGTTTTTATGATCTGTGCAAACGAAGTGGTACTTGTTTGAAGTAACGTGGCCAAACTAATAACGAACACGAATAATTTTATGGCTTTCATGATTGTAGAATTTAAACTTGTGCGAAGTTAAAAAATAAGAGGCTGCCTCAAACAGATAACTCCTGTCAGCTTGAGTTTCTCGAAACCTTGACAGGCTCAGGCTGACATATGAATTGAGTTTTAAGGCCCTCTTCAAAATTCATTTTCGTGGCAGGTGAAACTTATCGTATCAAAGCTACTCCACCGTGTTTTTCCTGCACGCCCTGATCGGGGCGGAAGGCACTCACGTATTTAATCACATATGCGTAAGCGCCACCGGGCAACGGCTGACCAGCATTGTTATTGAACCCACCGTTCCATCTGAAGTTGCGGTCCTTCGATTCAAAAACCAATTCGCCCCAGCGGTTGTAAATGAATACTTCAAAATCATCGGTGATGAAGAAACTGTATACAAAGAAATCTTTGTTGGCTGCCTGGCTGCTCGTTGGCCGGAAAGCATTCGGTGCCGTTATCTTTGGAATACACTCATTCAAAACTTCTGTTTGGTCAGGAGCAATGCATCCATAAGAGTTGGTCAGCATCACTTTATAGATTCCCTTACTGTCGGCTGTAATGATTTGGTTGGTGTAATTCAATGTCAATTCATTCTTCAGCCAATTGTAAGCCTGAAAGCTTCCCGGATCTAAATCTATTTTTGATGTGTTCGGGTCTTTATTGTCGGGATCATCGCAGATGACTACGCGGTTGGGAAGATTGCCCTGCGGAATGGGAGCACGTGTGATTTGCAACTGAGCCGAGGCTTTACAAACTGATTTCGTGATATCCACTTTGTAGGTGCCTTCTGTGCTTTGACTGGTGGTTGCAGTGGTAACAGCAGGTGATAACAATGTTCCATTCAAACTCCAGGCATACGAAACACCGGTAGCCATGCTGGAACCTGTCAACGTAAATGGTTGCCCATCCTGGCAAGCTGGCGTTGAAGCAATGGCCGCATCAACCGGACCTACAATGCTGACATTGACTGCTGGTGACGGATAGGTGCATCCGGTGACGGTATTCACTAAGGTTACCGTATAAGATCCATCGTCTCCGAGCGCTAATGGAACACTTGATCCGCCCAACGTAGGTTGAAGTATTCCGCCCTTAAACCATCGGTAGGTATAGTTACCCGTTGGCGCGGCCGTTAACAGCACAGAAGTTTGACAAGGATCACTTTGCGTGAAGCTTGCGGTAACAGCAGGATCGACAGTGATATCCACAGTTTGTATGGCATCGCATTGACCAAGAGTGCTTGCGGTCACTGAATACGTAAGCAGACCTGTTTGCCCCGCAGGAATTGAAAGAACCGATCCAACAAACGGAGCAGCAAGTCCCGGTCCGGTCCAGGAATAAGTCGCAGCTCCCGTTCCGGTAATGACAGCAGGTGTTACGCACGCATCGGGCGTCAAGGTTATCGCTACAGATGGACTAACCACTACTGGCTGGTTGATGGTGGTGGTGCATCCGGTGCCATTGGTGTCAATAATCTGTATTACATTATTACCGGCAGTCAAGCCCGGTACTTGAAAGTTTACTGTCGCTGATGTGCCGCTTGTTGGCGCTCCACTAGCTGGGGTCAGTGTCCAATTCAAATTTAGTGCTGTTAACGGAGCCCCGGTGGTAACATTGGCTGAGATTGGCAAGCAATTGCTAGTCAATGAAGCGGAAGGCGTGTAGGGTGTGGGGTCACTTAACCCGAAAGAAACGGAAATAGTACAACCTGATATCTGATCAGTAACTACTCCCGAATAAGTTCCGGCTTTGATAGCAACGCCAGGTCCGATATAACTTTTTGTTTGTGGTGCTGTTTGATCGATTTGCTGATCGTTAAATCCGCCAGGCCCCGACATGAAAAATGAATAAGGTCCGGCCGGAGGTACAGATGCGTTCATGTTGAGATTAATTCTTCCATCACTACCGCCACAAGCGGTTGGATTGGTGCCGGTTAATGTAAAGGATGGAGAAACTTTAACGAGATAAGTTTTATCATCGGTGACAAAACAGCTCGTGACCGGATCGGTGATGGTAACCTGATACGTAAACGTGCCGGGAGTTGTGGTGTCTACAGCAATGGCTTGTGAAGCGCTTGTGTTTACGCCATTTACTTTCCACAAATAAGTTGCTCCGGGGTTTAATGCATTCAAAGCAGGCGTGTTGTTGTCTTCACAAATGCTCAAGTCAGGTCCTAAATCAATTTGCGGTCGGTTGTCCACCACCAGACTCAGTGCAACTGACTGGCAGGCGTTGGC
>JBGANU010000008.1:87929-191897 GCA_044222145.1 Cyclobacteriaceae bacterium | reverse complement strand
ATCAGCAGCAAGTATGAATTTTATACGTTCGATGCCAAATATGTAGATGGCGAAGCTGTGACGATTGATGTTCCCGCAAAACTAAATCATGACATTGCAGAAGCCATTCGTCAATATTCATTGAAGGCCTATCAGGCGTTGAAGTGCGAAGACTTTTCGCGTGTGGATTTATTTCTCACCGCGGATGGACGGGTGTACATCAACGAGATCAATACGATCCCCGGATTCACCAACTCAAGTATGTTTCCGATGATGTGGAAAGAGCGTGGCATATCGTTTACACAACTCATCACCAACCTGATTGAGTTTTCATTGGAGCGCGCAAAACGTGCTGCTCGTGTTCAAAAAGATTTTCAATCGGCCTTAAATTTTTAATGCATGAAAAGGAAACTTCCCTTTCAGGATAATACGCTAGGTTCCGTGCTGGGCAGCATTGGAACAGTGGTGGGCATCTTTCTTTTTCTTGGCATCTGTTATTTTTATATTTATCTACCCAACGCCACCAATCATGGCGAGACGGTGACCGTTCCCGATCTCAAGGGAATCAAAATTGAAAAGCTGGATTCGTTTCTCACCGAACATAAGTTGCGTTATGAACTCAACGATTCGGCTTACTCCGGAGAATATCCCCCACTTACCATTGTGAGACAGTTTCCGAAAGAAGGATCGACTGTGAAAGAAGGTCGAAAGATTTTTATCTCCATCAACCGGGTCTCTCCTCCTACTGTGCCAGTGCCCGATCTTGTCGATCGTTCACGAATCAATGCCGAAGTGGTATTGCAAAGCAATGAACTCAAAAGAGGAAAAATAATTTTTGAACCCAGCCCTTTCCTCAATCTGGTAAAAGAGTTGAGATATCAAGGAAAGAAAATTGAAGTGGGCGTGCGCATACCCAAAGGCTCAGTGATTGATCTTGTAGTGGGCGATGGCAATGGGTCGGCTGATTTTACGATCGGCAATCTTCTTGGAGATACGTATGAGCAAGCAATCTATAAAATAAGTGGGTGGAATCTTCACCTTGGCGATGTAGAAATTCCGGAAGGAGTAGATACTACCGGTGTTGTTCCTGTCGTTTTCAAACAATTGCCATTACCTGGCGATTCGGTGCGGGTAGGCGATCCTGTCACGCTTTGGTTGGCTCCGAAAGGATATAAAGAACCAGAAGCCGAGGTAAAACAGGACAACTAAGTAGTCAATGGAGTTTCGGTAAAGTGAATATTGCGACCATCACTCATTGACCATTTACAATTGTCTAATGACCAAAGACGACCAACTAATGACCATTCAACCATTAACTATCTGCAATTAACGATCATGTTTCGGATACTTTCCCTTATTCTTGTTTTGTGCTTATCGGGAAATGCATTCGCTCAGTTAAAAATCGTTTCCATCCCTCAAACCAGTACGGTTAAGAAAAATAAAAGCCATCGTTCAAGAACCCAGCTCGATGCCACCACGCTTCCCTTTTGGGATGACTTTTCATACGCATCAGAACTACAAAACATGCCGAACGATACGCTGTGGGAATATGGACGAACGGTGTGGGTAAATAACGGTGCCGGCATAAATCCGCCATCGCTGGGAGTTGCCACGTTTGATGGCATCGATTCTGTGGGCAAGCCTTATAGTGTGAACGACATACTCGCAAAAGGAATAGCCGATCGGTTGATCTCACGCCCGCTGCGAATGGATTTGGTAGACGTGGTTGATCGCGAATCGGTGTTCCTGAGTTTCTATTTTCAAATGCGTGGTAACGGTGAACCACCCGATGCAGGAGATCGACTTATCATTTCTGTTAAAAATGATTTAGGTAAATGGGACATTCTTAAAGAGATTGAAAATGATGGCACGCTGCAAAGCGACCAGTTCTATTCTGTGATACTTCCCATTAGTGGCGACCAATATTTTCACGATAACTTTCAGTTTCGCTTTCAGAGTTTTGGAAGATTGTCGGGCCCGTATGATACATGGAACCTCGACTATGTGTATCTGAATAAAGGAAGATCGTTGACGGATACTTCTTTTCCTGATCGCACGATCACCGGCACTCCTACTTCGTTGTTCGTTTCTTATTACTCCATGCCGTTGAAACATTTTTTGATTGATCCTGCGGGAAGTCTGGCGCGCCCAACTGTCCCGGTGTTCAATTTAAAATCGCGCAACGATGCATTTCCAAACAATCCACCAGACGAACAACCTTTTAACTACACCACCACAGCAACGATTACGTTGACCAAAGAGAACAAACCTGTTGATACGGTGTTTGTCAATCTGGATACAAAACAAGAGCCTGGGTTTAACATCAGTCCTGTTAAAGTCTCCACGTTGTCCGTTAAGACCTTGCCTGATCCAACTCTATTCAATGCCGATGCAGACTCAGTCCATGTGTTGTTTAAGCTCGGCCTCTCTACAAAAGATTCGCTCACTCCTGCTTTTGATGGCGACTATGATTCGGTAAAGTATCAGCCAATCGACTTTCGTTACAACGATTCCACTCGCGCTGAATACATTCTCTCCGACTATTACGCCTACGATGATGGAACAGCAGAATACGGAGCATCGTTAGTCCAGCCCGGCTCTCAATTGGCCTATCTGTTCGAACTTCATACCAATAAACTCGATACCATTGTTCGCGTTGACCTTTACTTTCCTAAGTTTGGTGATGAAACCAGTCAGGTCATGCAATTGCAAATTCTTCGAGACTTGACGAATAGCCCGGGGTCAGTTCTTTACACAGAGAACATCACCATTCAGCGATCGCAGAACAACAAGATGTGGCCGCATATTCTTACGCGACCCATTGGTGTTGACAAACAATTTTATGTAGCGCTTAAGCAAACCTCCTCGGCTATTATTCCCATTGGTCTGGATAAGAATACCGAATCCGGTCAGAAAATGTTTTTCAATTCAAACGGCACGTGGATACAAAATGCATCGGTGAAGGGCAGCCTGATGATACGACCCGCATTTGGTAAAGGAGATAGTGTGAACACTGCGATCAACGAGCCGAAGGAAATCACAAAGCTTGTTTATCCGAATCCAAGTCAGGGAATATTTTATGTTCCTTTAAATTCACAGAACGTTCACATTTTTGATATGACGGGCAGGTTAGTCGAACACGAAGAATCAACTGACGGAGAAGTCAAACGCATTGAAATGAAATCCCTCGCGAGAGGAATTTACGTCCTGAAAATTTTCACGGGACAGGAAGTGTACACCCAGAAGATTATGGTGCAGCCGTAGGCACCACCAGTATTTCAATCGGATTAGGTGTAAACGAGATCACAAAGATTAACAAGGCAATCCAGCCCAATATCTTCCGTTCAATACTAAGAGGCTCTTCAATCATAGAAGGTGGATGCGCAATGCCAATGAATCGTCCAATGATAAAAGCAAAGAGCAGCCATCCCGAATAGCCCTGCCAGTGAAGGAACGTAGCAATTAAATATTGTGCGGCAAAAATAATCACCGCATACATCAGCGTGTCTTTCCATCCCAGCCGAAGGCCCATCAGACTAAAGTACATGAACCCTAAAAACAGCGGTATGTGCAACAACAGATTCTCATCCGATTCTGCCGGGTTTACGTAACCAAGACCTGCATAGAAAAGAAACACTAAAAAGATGACGGTAGCTACCTGCTTGTGGCCTTTATAACCGAGTAGGCCATACAACACGTGCCCTCCATCCAGCTGACCGATTGGCAACAAGTTGATGCTCGTAAAAATCAACGAGAGAAAGGCAGCAAACAAATACGGGTAATGCATGATCTCGTGCACGTTTGGAACCCGGGTCGGATCGGCCACAAATTTTTCGAAGAAGACAAACAACAGATTTTTTCCCAACACCACATCGGCTGTGCCGGGCAACATATTTTCAGTTTGATAGACGTGACTTGCATAGTCCAATCCATACTTGGCATACTCCGGATGAAATTGAAAAATATATTCCGGTGGTGGCAAATGAGTGAACCCGTAGATCATCAAACCTATCGTTACCACAAAGCCCGCCAGCGGACCAGCAATACCAATGTCAAAGTGTTGCTGTTTGGACTGTACAACTCCTCTGATCCGGATGAGCGCACCCAGCGTGCCGAACATAAAACCCAATGGGGGCAACGGAATGTAGTACGGTAAAGAAGTTTTAATCCGATAATAAATAGCGGTAAAGTAATGACCAAACTCGTGCGCGGTGAGAATGAACAAAAATGGAATAGAATAAGACATTCCATTAATGAAATCCTGCCACGAAAACTCAGGAGCAAATACAGATTTGCCAAACACCCACTCTGCGCCCGCCAGTGTGGTGGTAACAAACGTGACAACGAACAACGAAAGATGTATAAGCGGCTGCTTCAGGTTCTTGATCATACGAAGAGTTTAAAAATCAAATCAGGATGCTGAACATGAAAGGTTTGGATACCGCATTGTTCAGCGCCCGTTAAGTTAGAGAGGTTATCGTCAAGAAAAATGGTGTGCGCAGGTGTGAGATTATTTTCCCGGAGCACCACGTTATAAATTTCGGGATCGGGTTTTCTCATTTTCATGCGATGCGAGTAATAGGCTTTCTCAAAAAATAGGTCCAGCGATTCTTTGCCGGTTGTTTCCTGCACTACGCTTGTAAAACAATTCAGGTGAATTTCGTTCGTGTTGCTCAATAAAAATATCCGGTATTGTTTTCGCAAACGCTCCAGCAGTTGAATGCGTTCTTGCGGAATATCCAGCAGCATCGCATTCCAGCACCGGTCAATCTCAGCATCGGTGGCACCTACCTTCAACATTCTTCTCACAATATTTCTGAATTCAGCATCGGCTATCAATCCTTTTTCATAATCGTGAAACTCAGAAGAGAGCATCATTTGCTGATGGACTTCATCCTCGGAAATGCCGCCCAGTCTGGCAAACTCCCTGACGGTGTTTTGCGTGGAGAGATTAATGATCACCCCACCGAGATCGAAGATGACGTTTTTGATATCGGATGAGATCATCGAAGAAAGCGTAACGCTCGTTTTAAGAGAAACAAAATAAAAAGGCAGCTACCTGTTGTAACTGCCTGACTATCATGTGGGCCCTGCTGGGAACGATCCAGCGACCCTCAGATTATGAGTCTGATGCTCTAACCAGCTGAGCTAAGGGCCCCAAAGGGACTGCAAGTTTAAGAGATTTAGGAATGATTTCACAATGGTGACGCAGCAGGCCCCTAAAAAAGTTTTTATAGAAGATAATATTAATTAATAGCAGCAGCTTATGCTTTTAAGGAACCTAACACGATCCAAGGCACGCCTCTCTCCCGAAAAGGAAATATCAACAATTGCATATATTAGATGTTGGCAGTAATTTTTTTCGGACAATATGGACAAGGACTTTAAAGTAAAATTTAATCCACTAATTCCTCTCTTGCGACTGACTTGGGTTATTGCAGCGGGTGCTCTTTTGGTAAGAATACTTTATTTCAGTGTGACTCACTTTCAGACGGACACCACGCGGACAATTTGGATTTTTCTGATTGGTGTACCCCTCGTTGGATTTCTATTTTTCATTCCGCTAAAGGGACTTTTAAGAAATTCAAAGGTCTATTCAATTTCTAAAGACAATTTGACCATTACGGACATAGTAAAATTTAGAACTGAGATGAAAGCTTACCCTATTTAGTAGCATCCAAAATTAATGATTCCCAATTATAATTATCATCCTGTTGGAATGTGGGAAACTCCGCGTTGGCCTTTAGGGGGTGGTGGAGTTTTCCATATTTCAATAGGAACTGTGTAGGGGTTTTATAACCCAGAGAACTATGCGGCCTTTCATTATTATAAATCCACATCCAGGCTTGAGTCAGTAAACGAGCTTGGTTTAGATCATCAAATGCAAAAGCATCCAGAACCTCTTCACGATAAGTTCTATTGAACCGTTCGATGTAAGCGTTTTGTTGCGGCTTACCTTTTTCAATGAACCGCAATTCAATACTGTCCCCGCACCAATCCTGCAGAGCTTGAGCAATGAACTCTGGTCCATTATCAACTCTTAAACACTCCGGCTTACCTCGCCACTCAACAATGCGATTGAGTTCTCTGATTACTCGTCTGCTGGTTAAGCTGGTGTCAATAGTGATGTTGAGTATCTCTCGATTAAAATCATCAATTACATTGAAGGCTCGGAACGATTTGCCCTGGAGCAATCCGTCATGTACGAAGTCCATTGACCAAGTCAGGTTGTGATGAAGAGGCTGTAGCAAAGGCTGCTTAATGCGTGCTGGTAAGCGTTTCTTGTGTTTTCTGCGAAGGTTCAATTTCATCTCCGTGTAAATGCGATAAACGCGTTTATGATTGTCTGTGAAATTCATTAACCGTAACCGATGGTACATCATCCAAAAACCCCAGCGGCAATGAAGTTCTGCCATCGTCTGAAGTTGTGTTCGGATAGGTTCATCATCTTTTGGCTTTGGCTTGTAGCGGAATACAGAAGGGTGTGTACCCAGCAGCTTACAGACCTGACGAATACTGATAGCGTGCTCTTCAACAGAATACTCGATCAGTTCCCGTTTCTCGGCAGGCCCTAAAGCTTTTTTTCAACAATATCCTTTAGTACGGTAATGTGAAGTGTTTGCTCGGCCACAATCTTTTTGTACTGAGCTAACTCAGCCTCCAATTCCTTTACCCGTTTGAGTTGAGGTACGTCCATTCCAGAGAACTTACTCTTCCAATAGTAAAAAGTAGGCTGACTGATTCCATGCTCACGGCATATGTCACCCACTTTCTTGCCTTGTTCTTGTTGCTTGAGAATACCAACTATCTGGCTCTCATTGAATTTTGTGTTTTTCATTTTCTCCCAATTTTAACGATTAAACTCTATTTTTAATCGCTACTCTTTTTAGGGGAGCTTTCAGAGACAGTAGACAAAAAAATGATTAGGGGTTTTAGTGATTCTCAAATTGAATATCGAATTGGGACTTTCAAGCAAATAATAATCTACCATGCCGACAATAGGAAATTTGAGATAATGCAATTTGAACAATTAAATTTTAAAAAGATCAAGCGGAGAATGATTGACTTCGGATATGAGTATTTTGGTTCTGAACCATACCAATGGAAATTTCCTGACTCACGAGCATATTATTTTGAGTAGAAAAAACTACCGCCACAAAATGTATAAGAAAAAGTGTGTATTTACTATGGTAAAAGTAAGCAAGATAACGCGTGGCTTCAAAGCGGCCGCATCGCAAACACAAACAATGTAAATCGCAGGACTTACATCACCACTACGAAACATCTGTTTAAAGCGATTGTGTTTATTTGCAAAAACCTTAGAGACTAAAATTGCAATGCCGAAAAAGACCCTACTCTTGTTGACACTTGTGATTCAATGTATTCAACTAGTAGCTCAGAAGTATGACTACCCTGTTGGAGAATTTGTAGAGGCCGAGCTTCGGCAAGCACTCGAGATGAAGTCCTACCCTGCCGACACAAGTGCCCACGCACTTATACTTTATGAGAAAGGTGAAATCAATGATACTAAGGAGCGCACGCGGATCATCCATCTCAGACGTGTAAAGATATTCACCAGCAAGGGCGTAAGGGATTGGAGTGATATGATGAGCGCGGTAGACGAACGCGGAATCACTCGCATAAGAGGAAATTGCTACACGATCGTCAAGGGAGTTATAAACAAGAGGCCACTCCTGGAAACAAATATTTTTAGAAAAGACCACCGGCCTGGTATAGATGTCTATTCGGCTGCCATGCCAAATGTAGTGCCTGGTTCAGTGGTGGAATTCGAATTCGAGACAAACCTTGTCAGGTACAATGGATCGTTAGATTGGGTATTTCAGACTTCCGTGCCAACGTTGTTGAATGAGTATTTTGTATCGGGGACCATTCCTTTCAATTCGGATGTAGGTGGAGTGCAGAAACCCGAATATTCGTATGACAAGATCCGCGGGGTTCATCACTGGTGGGTTGCAAATTCACCGGCATTCCATGCGGAGGAGAAGATGCCGCATATTAGTCTTTATCGATCGTCCCTCAATGTGTTTCATGAGGCCATTCCCTGGGATAGGCAGTCTCAGATGATATGGCAGGCGGGAGGCATTGGTCTGCTAATCAGCGGCAGATCTTCATGGGATCGAAAGGCAGAAGAAATCACGACCGGCATAACAGACCCAAAGGAAAAAGTGAAGGCAATCGTCAACCATGTGAAAGACGCTATGAAATGGGATGGCACCGATGGTATAGAAGCACTCGACATCGACAAGTCGCTTAAGGAAAAAAGCGGATCTGTGCCCGACCTCAACATTTATATGATCGCATTGCTAAGGAAAGCGGGCATAGAAGTGAACCCGGTTTTCACCCTGACCCGAGAAGACGGCCCTTATCATGAACATTTTCCCACGCTGGAACAATTCAATTATATCATGGGTCAGGTGGTCATTGGTCCAGACACGCTTTATGTTGACGCTACGGATCGCTTACTTCCTTACGATGTTTTGCCACACCGATGTTTGAACGATCGGGGATTAGCTCTGTTAAAAAAAGATGCAAAGTGGGTGGACATCAAACCGAAAATAAAAAATCGTGTTACGTTCGAAAGCAATTTAAAACTTGATTCGGATGGAATTCTTACAGGCACTGTCCTAAGAAAAGCCGAAGGCTACACGGCACGGGGCTGGAGAAAAGCATTCAACGATGATGCGAAAGATTTTATCCGGAGATGGGCTTTAAGTGATTGGGCGACCTACGAAAGTGCCCAAGTCAGTGCCGATAAGGTTGATCAGCCCGTTGTGATCAATTATGACATCACTGCAAGTTCTAACGTTATAGCGGGAGGAGATTTAATGTATATAATGCCTTTTGCTTTTCCTGACACCACTAACCTATTCAAGGCAGATAAAAGGTCTTATCCAATCAATTTAGTTGTACAGCAGGAACAAATCTTGATCTTCAACTTTACGATACCTGACGGCTATGTTATAGATAAACTCCCTGAAAGCAAAGTAATAACGCTGCCAGGCAATGCAGCACGAGCAATGTTCAATTTTTCGGGCACAGATAAAAAGGTTCAGGTCCTTGAGCGCGTGATGGTGAATAGGACTTACTTCGCTGCAGAAGAGTATCCAGCTCTTAGGGATTTCCATCAACGAGTAGTCGCCAAGCAGAAAGAAGCGATTGTATTAAAGAAGAAATGAAATATTTCAAATAGTCAATGTGAAAATCTCAAATCCATCTGAAACAACAACACCAAAGCTTGATAATGTAGTTGCGTGAAAAGGCAAGCTCACAACAAAGATCTTTTACAATATCAGGTTCTGTGTTTGCGTAGTAACTTCGTTTTTCAAATTCCTATCGCTTTACGAATCCAATGAAATACGTCTTTGCAATTTTTTCTCTTTGGACTTTCATTTCATGTAGCAACTCAGTTGACTACGATGCTTTTAAAAAGAGCCAGGACTATAATGTTCCATTATGGGTTGATGAGTATCCAAATAAAGTTGCCTTATTTATTTTTCCTCATCCTGACGATGAAATAGTCTGCGCTGGCACAATTGCTCAGCTGAAGCAAAGCGGATGGCAAGTTGATCTTTTAACGTTGACAAGAGGGCAACCTGAAGAGAAAAGTATCAGAAGCGAGGAATGGCGCAGAGCAGTAAGGTCGTTACATGTCGACAACAGTGAACTGCTTGATTTTACTAATAATTCCTGGGACAGCGTTTTGGCTAATAAAATATCATTCTGGTATGATCATCGTGATACCCTTGAGCACGTTATTCTCCGAACAATACAGAAATACAGACCTTCACTGCTATTCACGTATGATACTGCATTAGGCGGGTATGAACATCCTGAACACCGGATGACAGCCAAATATTCAACGAACATCTTTCAACATCACCAAAACGATAGCCTGTTTTCTATTGAGAAGATTCTACAAATCACATTGACTGACGAGATGGAGAAGTTAGCACTTGGAAATTCCGCTACCTATAAAAATGCAATTGAGGTCAACGGTAATAGTTCATTGCCTGCACCTACCATCGCATTTGATATTGTAAACAACTGGCCAGACAAAAGAAGGGCAGCACTTTGCTATGAATCGCAAGCCGGTACGTTGAGTAAATTCCATCTATTGCCGGCCGTGGAAGACACCACCAATCATTACCAGACGTTTGACCGCGAATATTACAGCGAAATAAAAAAGTGATCGCTGCTACTAACGAAGAGGCTAGCTGTCGCAGGACTTTATGCTCCACAAAATGTGCTCCTCTAAATCTCCACGCAAAGCCTCTTACCAAATAACACTCAACTATTGCGTGCTGTCCATTGATAGTCTATCTTGAATGAATGGAACAACTCCAAAACTATTTCGAGCGCATTGGCTTTGCTGGTGAAAGCCTCCAGCAAATCGTGAACGCCTTCTCCTTACAAAATTTTGAGAAGAATGATTTTGTGGTGGAGTATGGAAAAACCAGCAAACACATTGGCTTCGTGAAAAGCGGAGTGTTCCAATACTATGTACTGAAAGATGGCGAAGAGAAGACTTCGTACGTCAATATTGAAAATACCTGGTTTGCTTCTTTGCTTAGCTTTATCAGTGAAACACCTTCTCTCGAAAACGTCAGAGCGTTAACACCCGGCAGCATTTACATGTTGAGTAAAACCAACCTCAAGAAACTAGTCCAGGAAGTACCCGGATTCAAAGATTTTTATATTGGCTTATTGGAAGCATCCATCGTGGGCATCGATGCCAGCCGTCACGATCTCATTGTCTTAACTGCCGAACAGCGTTATGAAAAGATGCTGCGCAAAGAACCTCATCTCCTGCAACAAATACCGTTGCAATATCTGGCTTCCATGCTGGGTGTTACTCCCCGTCACCTGAGCCGGATCAGAAATAACATTCGCTGATTTTCATTTCTGGACATTTGTCCAGTGCCAGCCTTTCGCGCTTCCGCACCTTTGTATCGTCAAACAAAAAGGCGATATAAAAAACACACTTACTATTCTATTACTGGCAGTCGTTTCAACAGCGCTTTCGCAAAGCCGATTTTCAAAAAATGAACTAAGCATCAATGGATTTAGAAACCCATCGGTAGGATTAGAATTTCGGCATCAGCAACTCTCGTATCATGCAGGATATTATCCCACAGCATTCAAGGCAGGTGAGAACACAAGCTTTATAAAAGTTGGCGTTACCTCCTGGTTTTTACCCACCGGAAAGAAAGAGAACCCTTCATCGTTTTATGCAGGCGCTTCCTACTTGCGCGGATTCAACCGCGATTATGAAAACAAAAATGCTATGGGCATGGAAGCAGGCTTCCGCTGGATGGTGTGGAAAGGTCTTAACCTGCGCATTGGTGCGATAGCCGTAGCAGGGGCCGGACAAAGTTTGAAGATTAATCCAACACCCGGCATCAGTTACGCTGTGTTCCTCAAATAGTTCAAACAAAACGGTTCAATGGTATAACTCAACTTTAAAAAAACATGAAGACAAATAAAACAATCGGAGGCTTGTTCATCACCGGAGCAGTGGCCTTGTTTATTCCATACACCGCGTTAACTATAATATTCGAGTATCCTGATATTTTAAGACAAGACACGGCAACCATTCTGACCAAGTTTCATGAAGGTGGTGGCGCGTTGATAGGAACTTGGTTTGCATTCGCGATCACAGGCATACCGTTACTACCCGCCTACATTCTATTGGGACAAAAGCTGGAGAATAAATACTCGCTGGTGCGCGTAGCCACAAACATCGGAGTGGTTGGCTTAATTGTTCAAATGGTAGGCTTGCTGCGATGGACTTTTGTTGTACCTGTCCTGTCCGACTCTTTCGTGCAGGCAACAGATGATGCGACAAAAGCAGCAGCAATCATGGCTTTCAAAACCATTCACCAGTATGGCGGTGTAATACTCGGTGAGCATTTAGGCCAGTTGTTTACCATCGCCTGGACGGTGTTAATTTCTCTTGCGTTCGCTAAGTTAAAGTTGCTGCCAAAATGGATCAACATACTTGGGTTGCTCAGTTCAATGATTTACGGGATGGCACAGGCAGAACTATTTGCCACCGTTATTCCGGGCTTTCCGGTTTGGGACATGGCCGGATTCATTGGCAGCACATTGTGGCTGATATGGCTCATCATCATCGGAGCAAAGTTTATTAAATTAAAAATTGATTAAGGCTCAACGGGTGACCGATCATTGATAGCTAGCTATAACGCAAGCAAATTCTCAACTCAAATTGCGAGTTGAGAATTTGAACCCTATCTTTCGCTGGCCTATTTTCCTTAATGAAATTTTAAACATTCATGAAAGCCATCCTCTGCACATCTTACGGATTACCTGAAACACTTTCGTTGAAAGAAATTTCAATCTCTTCCATTGCAGAGGATGAAGTTCGCGTTGATGTGAGAGCTTGCGGAGTCAACTTTCCGGATCTACTCATCATTCAAAATAAATATCAGTTCAAACCCACGCTCCCGTTTTCTCCGGGTGGCGAAGTAGCCGGAGTGATTGTCGAAGTTGGAAAACGTGTAAGTCACTTAAAGGCAGGCGATCGCGTAATCGCTCTTTGCGGTTGGGGTGGCTTTGCCGAACAGGTTGTAGTAAAAGCGAAACGTGTCTTCCCCATTCCATCATCAATTGATTTCATTTCCGCTGCCTCCACCTTATACACGTATGGAACTTCTTATCATGCCTTAAAAGATCGCGGAGTACTTCAACCAAAAGAAACATTGCTGGTGCTGGGTGCAGCTGGTGGCGTTGGGCTTGCCGCAGTCGAGCTGGGAAAGTTAATGGGTGCCACGGTCATCGCAGCCGCGTCATCCGATGATAAACTAAAAGTTTGTGAAGAGAAAGGCGCGGACTTCGTAATCAATTATAACAAAGAAGATTTGCGCGAAAGAATCAAAGCGATTACAAAAGACGAAGGAGTGGATGTTGTGTACGATCCTGTTGGCGAACCGATTGCCGAAACTGCATTAAGGTCTATCGCCTGGAAAGGCAGATACCTGGTAGTGGGATTTGCCTCCGGAGAAATTCCGAAGTTCCCCAACAATCTGTCGCTCCTGAAAGGTTGCTCAATAGTCGGTGTGTTTTGGGGAAGTTTTTCTGAGCGCGAACCGGAACACAATCAGCAAAATATGAAAGAGCTTTTGTCGCTAATGGCCGAAGGAAAAATCAAGCAGCACATTCACAAAATATTTTCGTTAGAAGAAGCCCCCAAAGCGTTGAAAGAATTAATGGAGCGAAAAGTAAAAGGCAAAGCTGTCGTTAAAGTTGGCAACTGGACGGAGTAAATTAATCGATGGCGGCAACCGCCAATTGTTTCCAGTCAAATCTTATTACTTTTGGTAAAATTCAGCATGCAGGCAATTTCATTCTACCTCACCTACCCATTTATCTACATCATTGCCTCGCTACCGTTTGGTGCGCTATATAAAGTTTCGGATGTCCTTTATTATCTACTGCGATTAACAGGCTATCGTCAAAAAGTGGTGCTCACCAATCTGCGCAATTCATTTCCTGAAAAAAGTCCGGAAGAAATTGAAGCCTTGAGTAAATCGTACTATCGCTATCTGTGCGATTTAATTCTCGAGACTTTAAAAACGCTGAAGATGGACGAGAAAGAATCACGGGAGCATTGCACCTTTCACAATCAACCCTGGCTCGATAAGTTGTACGAAGAGAAGAGGAGCTTCATCATTGTGATGGGTCATCAGGGTAATTGGGAATGGGCAGGTCCGAGTTTCACACTCAATACTAAATATCAATTGGTGGTTATCTATCGGCCACTCAGTCATCCTTATTTCGAGAAGATGATGGTGGGCATGCGCACACGTTTTGGCACGCGCATCACGCCTGTCAACCTGACTTTGCGCGACATGGTGGCGAGCCGAAAGGAAACAACAGCTACAGCCTTCATTGCCGACCAAAGCGCGCGCGGAGACATGGGGCATTGGATGACCTTCTTGCATCAGGATACGCCCGTGTTCACCGGGCCCGAGAAACTTGCTATAAAATTTGACTACCCGGTGGTGTATATGAACGTCACCCGACCGAAGCGCGGATATTATGAAGTCACACCTGAATTGCTTTTCGCGAAGCCAAAAGAAACCAAAGAGAATGAAATCTCGGAGGCATTCATGAAACGGTTGGAGCGCGAGATCATCTCAGACCCATCCATCTGGTTATGGTCGCACCGCAGGTGGAAACACACCCGACCCGAAGCAAAATAGTTTTTCGGCCACATGTTTTCCTTACCTTTGTGGCGTTTTATACACCATGAGAAGGATACATGCGAACCGGCAAGGAGCTAATTGCAGCCAGTAAGGAATTCACAGGAGAAGACAGACTCAGAAGCTGGCTTGAAATACTGGGCACCATCACCTTATCCTTGCTTGCCTTCAGCGCCACACTGATTGAGTCATTTCCATTAATTGTTCGAATCGCCAGCAGTCTTTTGTGCGCTCTCTTATATGTGCGCATGTTTGTGATCTACCACGATTATCAGCACCGCGCTATTTTGCAAAAGTCTGTGGCCGCAGAATGGCTGATGCAAGCCGTTGGCATTTATCTGTTGGCCCCACAAAATATTTGGAAACGTTCGCACGAGCACCATCACAACAATAACTCAAAACTGACCATCACAGGAATCGGATCGTATCCCACCATTTCAAAGCAGCGATATTTGAGTCTGAGTAAAAAAGAGCAACGCCTGTATTTGATTAATCGCCATCCCTTAACGGTGATCTTCGGATATTTCACGCTCTTTATATATTGGCTTAACCTGAAATCTTTCATTCAAAGTCCTGGTAAACACCTGGACTCACTGGCCTCTTTAGTTTTCCATGGTGCCGCTGCAGCTTTCATCTGGTATTATCTAGGAGCAGAGACTTTTTTTATCAGTTGGTTCACTCCTTTCTTCCTTGCTTTCGCGATGGGCTCTTATCTGTTCTATTGCCAACACAATTTTCCAGGTGCGAAGTTCAGAGAGAACCACGACTGGACGTATGATTATGCTGCGTTGTCTTCCACGAGCTGCATGGTCATGAATCCTGTGATGCAATGGTTCACCGGAAACATCGGCTATCACCATGTACATCATCTCAATTCAAGAATACCATTTTACAGACTGGTTGAAGCAATGAAGAGCATGCCTGAACTTCACAACGCTCCTACTACTTCATGGGATTTGCGAGAAATGGTCAGCTGCTTCCGGCTCAAACTTTGGGATCCCGAAAAAGAAAAAATGATCACGCTTCATCAGCTCAACTAATCGCTGTTGATATTGGTGAGCTAGTTTCAAAATCTTAATTTGCTGTATGAACGATCCACTTCCGCAGCAAGAGCAAGAGAGTTATCTCTCCAAGGCCATCGAAATAACCATCCGGCTTGGTGTGCTCATCTTTTTAATCGGGTGGTGTCTTCAAATACTAAGTCCGTTTTTCTCACCCATTGTTTGGGGCTTGATCATTGCCGTTACGGAATATCCGCTCTACAAAACCATCAAAACAAAATTCAAAGGCCGTGCGAAACTGGCTGCCTCCACCATCACGCTTGCTTTATTGTTATTGCTCCTTATCCCCAGTTGGCTGCTCACCGATTCGCTGATCGAGGCCATCAATCATTTGAAAGGCATTTATGAAAGTGAGCATTTCATTATTCCTCCTCCGGGTGAGTTCACAAACTCATGGCCATCGTTTGCCAAACCAGTCATAGAATTCTGGAAACTCGCATCAGAAAATTTAACAGAAGCAGTTGTGAAATTTTCGCCTGAAATAAAAACAGCAGGCTCGTGGTTGCTATCAGCGCTGGCGGGCACAAGTGTGGGCATTGTACAGTTCATTCTATCCATCATCATAGCTGGAGTATTTCTTGTTTACTCAGAAGGCGGTGGAGAATCCATCAAGAAAATTTTTGCAAAGCTTGCTGGAGACAAAGGCCATGACCTTGCAGTTCTATCGGAAGTTACCATTCGGAATGTGGTGAAGGGAATTTTGGGTGTCGCTTTTATACAAGCGTTTCTGGTGGGTATTGGTTTCTTCATTGCAGGTGTGCCACTTGCTGGTTTGTGGACACTTCTCTGTCTGATTTGTGCCATCATCCAAATTGGAGTTGGGCCTGTATCTGCACTGGTGGTGGTCTACATGTATTCGAGTTCGAGCACCATGACCGCCACGTTGTTAATGATCTGGCTCTTTCTGGTAACACTAACCGATAATTTTCTCAAACCAATTCTATTGGGACGAGGAGCACCAGTGCCGATGCTCGTGGTGTTTCTTGGATCGTTGGGGGGCTTTGTCGTCAACGGATTCATCGGATTATTTCTGGGTGCGGTCATCCTTTCATTGGGCTACAAACTTTTCCTTCAATGGATAGGCGTGGAAAAATTAATAGAGCACCCACCAACCGAGCCGTCCGTTCCGTCTTCGGAAATCACCGAATGATGTTTCGGCAACACATTTAATGTGGATCAGTGGAATCCGTTTTCAAAAAATACAGCCCGGCTTATCCGTTCTTCTTTCGTTTTGCTGATGACGAGTTCAACACGAAGTTTGCCTCCATCAACTTGATCAGCAAACTGGCCACCATTTTTGCTGCGCTTGCCATCCTGATTACCTGTCTCGGTTTGTTCGGTCTTGCTGCCTTCACCACCGAACAACGAACAAAAGAAATTGGACTTCGCAAAGTGATGGGAGCAACAGTGACCAGTCTTATTTTATTAATCACAAAAGATTTTTCAAGAATGGTGATACTGGCATTTGCCATTTCAGCGCCACTAGCATGGTGGGCGATGGACAGTTTTTTGCAACGCTATCCGTATCGGACTACCATAGGCTGGTGGGTGCTACCCCTGGTTGGCGGCTTTGCGCTTATCCTAACCTTGGCGATCGTGAGTGTGCAAGCCTTTAAAGCCGCGGTGGCCAATCCCTCCCAATCTTTAAAAAGTGAGTAAGTAAACGGCTTTTGAAAGGGAACTCATAGCCGAAAGAAATAGCAGTCGCTACCCGGCCTGAACAGAGATTTTTTCGCGAATCGTATCCAGGTCTTTTTCAGATAATGGCTTGGACATAAAGTGAATCACCGATTCAAAACTCAACGCCCGTTCTTTATCGAGCAGGCTGCTTGAACTTGTTACGACAACCACTTTCACCCGGTCCTTTACCTCTTTTGGAAATCGTTTGAAATGCTCGAGAAATTCAAACCCGTCCATCTCGGGCATATTCAAATCCAAAAAAATCAGCTGAGGCACGGACGACTCTTTAGCATCCATCAGTGCGGTAACCGCCAGAACAGGAGAGCTGTAGGTGAGAACACGCTGAGCAAATTTATTGATCTCAATAAACCGCTTTTGAACGAAGAGATCGATCTCATTGTCATCGATCAGGAAAGCAAACTCAACTGCCGGAAGCGCCATGCTGTACTTTGAACAGGTATTTTTGAAATTACTAAATCTCCCTTTTAAAAAATAATAATTTCCGATCCTTTAATGGAAGTAAAAAATGTAGTAAAATTGAAGGTAAAACCGTTAAACCCATGAAATTTACCCGTCTTCGTGTTCTTTTATTCGCAACTGTCACAGCCTTTGGCCTTTGGGCGTGTGGTTCATCCTCTAAAGAGGACAACAAAAATTCTGATGAATTCAAGGAGGCAGAGGAATCTCTTAAGGATCAGATAAAAGATGTGGTGTATAACATCCCATCGCCATCTGAAATTCCATACTTACTGGAAGCCACCGGTGCAGAATTCAACCAAAGCCTGATCAACGACTCGAAAAAAGCAGACCAATACGCAACCCGCAACGACAAAGCCGCTCTTAACCTTGGCGTGTACGCAGCGGATATTGGGTATTTGAGCTCTTATGAAAAAACTCAGGAGTCCATTACCTATTTGGCCACAGCCAAAAGTTTGGCCGATAAACTTGGCGTAATCGGATCGTTTGATGCTGACGTGCTGAAGCGTTTTGAAAGCAATATCTCGAACAAAGATTCGCTGGCTGCTCTCTTGAACCAATCTGTTCAAAAGACCGATGCATATCTGAAAGATGACAGCCGCAATAAGTTAGCTGCACTAATGGTGACCGGAAGTTTTGTAGAAGGACTTTATATTTCAACCGGCCTTATCAAGTCTTATCCAAAAAATCTTCTTCCTGACGACCAGCGCAACCTGGTGCTCACTCCTTTAATGCGAGTAATCCTTCAGCAGGAGAAATCGGTGGATGAATTGGTAAAGATGCTCGGAACTGTTGAGCAAACAGACCCCGTTACCACTATCGTTACAGATCTAACAGCCCTGCAAGCCAGCTACCGCGCGCTGAACATTGAAGAGCAAATCAAAAATAACAAGGCCAATCTGGTACTGACCGATAAGAATTTGGTAGATATCACCACGATTGTGGACAAGATGAGAAAATTCATCACAGAATAGTTGTCTAAAAACACTAGAAAAGGATTGGTTAACGCCAATCCTTTTTTTTTATCCGTTAGCCTCGTTTACTATCTTTATCAAAATAAAATCTGCGTATGAGCGAACCCGTACTCAAGGCCATTATGCATCTGTTTGCCTTTGTGGCAAAGGAAGATCTGATCACCGAACAGGAGCGTGAGCACATCCGTTCGTTTCTCGAAGATCACCTGAGCCAGAAAGCTGTTGAAACTCAACTGGCTTTGTTCGATCAATATTCGGCAAAGTTGACAGGCGGCCTTAGCTCCCAGAAAGAAGACGAAACCATCACGGCCATCTGTCACCAAATCAACAATGAAGTGACCCAGCGGCAACGCACGGTGATCATGATCGAATTGATGGACATCATCCTGGCGGATGGCTCTATCTCCGTTCGCGAAGAACACCTGGCCAAAGTAATCGGCAAGGCATTCAATATCACTGAAGAAGACATCGATTTGATTAAAGAGTTTGTCATTGGTAAGAAGGAAACGGAGTTTAAGAACCCGGACATATTGGTTATCAATTCATCGCAACAGCATACCGGACAACACAAACATATTCTACGGGAAAACCTGGACGGCCTGATTGTTATCCTCTATATCAAGAGCAACGACATCTATTTCTTCAAATATCTTGGGCACACGGATGTGTTTCTCAATGGCGTGCCACAAAAGCCGGGTAATATTAATGTGTTGGGTATTGGCAGCACCATGAAATGGGAGAATGCTGACCCTGTCTATTATGGCGATGTGCTGCGCCAGTTTAAAAAGATGGGCGACACTGCCCGCACAAGCTTTGAAGCAAAGAATATTTCCTTTCAATTCAAAAATGGCAGGCTTGGCCTGCGTGATGTAAACATCTTTGAAGAATCCGGGAAGTTAATTGCCCTGATGGGCGCCAGTGGTGCCGGCAAATCCACTTTGCTGCACGTATTAAACGGAACCGAAAAACCATCCAAAGGTCAGGTGCTGATCAATGGAATCGACATCCACCGATCGCCTGATAAGATTGAAGGCGTTATCGGATTTGTGCCACAAGATGATTTGCTGATTGAGGACTTAACCGTTTACCAAAATCTTTACTTCGCTGCCAAGCTTTGCTTCAGTCATCTGACCGAGAAAGAAATTGACGGCCTGGTGACACGCACACTTGAAGACCTGGGTTTAATCGAAACCAGAAACCTTACGGTTGGCTCGCCTTTGCGAAAGACGATTAGCGGTGGGCAACGCAAAAGACTCAATATTGGTCTGGAGTTATTGCGCGAACCTGCCGTGCTGTTTTGTGATGAGCCTACTTCCGGCCTCTCCTCAAGAGACTCTGAAAACATTATCGATTTATTAAAAGAGCTTTCGTTGAAGGGTAAGCTTGTGTTCGCGGTCATACACCAGCCTTCTTCCGATATTTTTAAAATGTTTGACAAGCTCGTCATCTTAGATACGGGCGGATATCAGATTTACTATGGCAACCCGGTAGATGGAATCAACTACTTTAAACGCAACATCAATCTGGTGAATAGCGAGCAGGGTGAATGTTATGCTTGCGGAAATGTAAACCCCGAACAAATCTTTAACATCATTGAAACAAAAATCATCAATGAGTACGGGAACTTTACCAATGAACGAAAGTTTTCACCCGAGCAATGGAATCAGATGTACCTGGAAAAAATTAAACCAGCGCCTGTTACACCATCAACAGAAGTACCTCACTCTACTTTGAGAATTCCAGGTTGGTTCAAGCAAACTCATTTATTCTCACTTCGCGACTTGCTCTCCAAGCTAAGCAACAAGCAGTATCTGATTATCAACTTACTGGAAGCACCGTTGCTGGCGTTTATTCTGGCATTCATCGTGCGCTATTATAATGCAGACGATCAGTTAAACAGCGGCTACGTCTTCAGTAAAAACCTGAATATGCCTGCCTACTTTTTCATGAGCGTAATCGTTGCGCTCTTTATGGGGTTATCGGTAAGCGCTGAAGAAATCATTCGTGACCGCAAGATTCTCAAGCGCGAAGCATTCCTGCACCTCAGCAGAAGCAGCTACATCTTCTCCAAAATCTCGATACTCTTTATGATCTCGGCCATCCAAACATTTTTATTTGTTTTGGTGGCGCACACGATACTCAAGATAGAAGGAATGTTTTTCATTCATTGGGGAATTTTATTCACCTCATCTTGCTTCGCCAATTTATTGGGATTAAATATCTCGTCTGCCTTCAACTCCGCTGTTACGATTTACATCCTCATTCCCATTCTGTTAATACCGCAGCTTATTCTTAGTGGTGTGGTGGTTAAGTTCGACAAGCTCAATCCCATCATTGGAAATACAGCAACAGTTCCGCTGGTTGGTGACCTGATGGCATCGCGCTGGGCATTTGAAGCTTCGATGGTTTCTCAATATAAAGACAACAAGTTTGAAAAGGAGTTTTACTTGTTCGATAAAACAATGTCGGAAGCGGACTACAAAAAGATTTATTTCATTCCTGAACTTGAAAGCAAACTGGATTTTATCAACATCAATTATAAAAACAAAGAACCCGGAATTCAAAGCGAAGTAGGTAAGGCGCTGACATTGGTCAGAAATGAAATTGGAAAAGAATTGGAAGACGTAGGGGCCGACAACTTCAAGAGCCTCGATCACCTGACACCCGACAAATTCGATTCCGCCACCTATCGTCAAACGGTGGACTTCATCGACCAGCTGGAAAAATATTATATAAGCCGCTACAACAAGGCCGACATGATGAAAGACAAGAAGATTGGTAGCCTTACCAGCACCGCGCAAAAAGAAAAGGAGTTTGAAGCCTTCCGAAACTCTTATCAAAATGAGGCCATCACCGAGTTGGTCAAAAACACATCGGAAACACACCGAATCATTGAGAAGGATGGAAAATTCGTTCAGAAAATCTATCCTGTATACAAAGATCCTGATCCGGAACACATGGTTGATTTTGATGCTCAGTTCTATATGCCCTCAAAACATTTCCTGAACCGGAACATCGACACGTATTTTTTTAACCTTGGTGTGATCTGGTCGATGACACTTGTGTTGGTGCTTACATTGTACTTCGAGGTACTCAGAAAAATTGTGGACGGTCTGGGGAACCTTTCGAATCCATTACCGAAACGTATGTAAAGATCAATCATGTTCTTTGCCCTTTCCAAAACATTAAACTACCTGACGCAACCGCTGGTGATCATTTGCCTGTTGCTGGTGGGTTCGTTTTTGGTAAGAAACATGAAATGGAAGAAATGGCTTTTCAGGACAGGTCTTTTCTTGTTGCTGTTTTTCTCCAACGACTTTATCGCAAATGAAGTCATGAATCTTTGGGAGATCAAGCCCGTAGCTTTTGCCGACATGAGAAAGCAATACGACTATGGCATTCTTCTCACCGGAGTTACAAAGGCGCAAATGCAACCTGATGATCGCACGTATTTTAGTCGCGGTGCCGATCGGGTGACACACAGTGCTCAACTTTACAAACTAGGCACTATAAAAAAAATATTGGTATCAGGAGGAAGCGGTCGGTTAATTGACATTGATGAACACGAAGCCGATGATGTAGCCAATGCCTTGATGATGATGGGCGTGCCAAAGGCAGACATTGAAATCGAAA
The DNA here is from genome assembly GCA_044222145.1 of Cyclobacteriaceae bacterium. GTDB lineage: Bacteria > Bacteroidota > Bacteroidia > Cytophagales > Cyclobacteriaceae > ELB16-189. Next base: position 169,850 of record JBGANU010000008.1, on the reverse strand, counting down.
ATCAATCAAAGAACACCCATGAATCTGCTATTGCCGTGAAGGAAATCCTCGGCAATAAAACTTCAGCTGAAAATTGTTTACTCATCACCTCGGGTTATCACCTGCGCAGATCCATTGCTTGCTTTGAAAAAGTTGGACTGCCCATGGACGTGTTTGCAACCGACTTTCTTACCCACAAAAGAACGTACACCTTGGACGTCTTATTCATTCCAAAACTTGACGGCATTGGCATGTGGACCATTATGATAAAAGAATGGATTGGGTTTACAGCGTATTGGATTTCTGGTTATGTTTGATCTGGATTTCCGTCCCATTTTTTGAGCTGAATGCAACCCAACAAACTTTCGTCTTCGCTCCTTCTGTTCACCGTGGTCATTGGCACACTTCTGCTGCTCTCCTTCTTTCCGGAAAAAGAGATTGATGGTATCACGCTAAAGAGAATCAACATTCTTTCCGACATTCAACGTGAAGCACCAAAGCCTATCCTTAAAAAAGATAGCCTAAAAAAAAGCACTACTAAAAAGAAGAAAATAAAAAAAGATTCCTGCAAGCCGGGCATAACCTGTCTTGAAGACTATAGCCCGGACAAAAAAGCGCTTCGCTACTTCTTTTCTGCACTCAACGACAGTCGCAGAAAGCCTGTCAGGATTGCGTTCTTTGGCGATTCATTTATTGAAGGTGATATACTCACGGCAAGTTTTCGCGATACACTTCAATCGCTTTTTGGAGGTCGTGGCGTTGGCTATGTTCCAATCGCATCTGAAGTAGCACAGTTCAGAACCAGCATTCAACACACGTACTCCAACTGGGAGACATTTTCTTTCGTAGGCAAAAAGAGTGACTGGTCACCATTGCTAACTTCTGGTTATTGTTTCGTTCCATTGGAAGGAAATGAAACCGAGTACAAGCCCGCCAAGAAAAAAAGTAGCATTCCTTTCAAAAAGATTAGACTCTTCTACCGCAATCCACTTTCGGCCACACTCGACTACACCGTGAACGACACAACTCACCGCTCACTGCCTTTGATATCATCAAACGCTTTAGAGCAAACACAATTAGACGAAAAGAATGTGGAAGCGCTAAGACTTCAATTCAAGAATACCGATAGTCTAAAAGTGTATGGCGCAAGCTTTGAAGAGAATAGTGGGCTCTATGTTGACAATATGGCGATGCGGGGCAATTCCGGAATGGGACTTTATCAGGTAACTCCCGAAATGCATCAGCAATTCAATTCGTTTCAAAATTACAAATTGATCATTCTGCAATATGGACTGAATGTCGTGACGGAGAATGATACGCTTGGTTATGCCTGGTATATCGACAAAATGGTTCGTGTCGTTAACCGACTAAAAGATAATTTTCCAGAATGCAGTTTTCTACTAATCAGTGTGAGCGATCGGAGTAGCAATCAAAACGGAACGTTCAAAACGATTCCCTTCATTCCTCTCATGCGCGATGCTCAGCGCGAGATTGCTCAGAGATGTCAGATTGCTTTCTGGGATCTCTACACAGCCATGGGCGAAGAAAACAGTATGCCAAAATTTGTAAACGCTGTGCCACCTCTGGCCGCTAAGGACTATACTCATCTAACTTTCCGGGGAGGAAAGAAACTTGCCAGGAAATTGGCTGAATCTATTCTATTCGAACGCGAGCATTATGTCAAAAAGAAAAATCGTCCATAGTCTGCTCCTCTTGCTGTTTGTCACCAGCGCGTATGCACAGCAGGATTCTGTTGCTTTTTCATTTCGGCTTTACGGTTTTGAACAAGATGAGGAAAACGAAATTGCTAATTCAGAATACTTATCGGAAGTTTTTGAAAAACTTTATCAACTCAGAAAAGGCAATCTTCAGCAAGTCAGTCTTGTTCAGATCGGTGATTCGCACATTCAGGCTGATTTTTTAAGCGGGACGGTTCGGCAAAATATTCAGCGCGACTTTGGCAATGCAGGTCGCGGTATAATTGTGCCGGGCAGAGTAGCACATACCAACGAAGCGTATAATATCGTTACCTCTTCACCCAACAAGTGGGATGCAAAGCGTTGTGTGTATCCGGATCAACCGCTTGACATCGGAATTGGTGGAATCACCGTGAGCACGTCAGCTCCGGGAGCAAGCTTGTCGATTAAAACACTCAACTATCCGCCACTGAACTACGCATTTGATCGCCTCACATTGTTCTATCAAAAAGATTTCACCAGCTTCAATTTTGCCGTGAAGGACTCAGCACAACAAGACCTTGCCTTCATTGGCCCTTTCACGTTTGAACCATTCGCGAATTCTTCAAAAGTGCTGCTACCAAAATTTACCAATGAAATTAAACTTCAGGCCCTCCCACCGATCAACCAGCAAACAGTAGCAACGATTTTTGGAATAAGTTTAGAAAACGGAATGAAAGGAGTTATTTATCATTCCATTGGCGTGAATGGTGCAAAGTACAAACATTACAATGTTGCCAAATATTTCACGGAGCAATCCAAAGCTCTGTATCCGGATTTGTTCATCATCTCTTTAGGAACAAATGAAGCATTGGATTATCCCTACATCGATTCACAACTTTTCAACTACATCGATAATCTTGTTCAGTCTCTCACCTTAAAAAACCCGAGTGCAAAATTTATTTTAACTATTCCTCCTGACAGCTATCGAAAGAAAACGAGACGCAATCCTGGAATCGAACAAGTGCGCGATATCATTATTCGTTATGCTGATCAGCATAACCTCGCCTACTGGGATTTATATGCAACAGCCGGTGGTAAACACTCGGCCGATGCGTATAAGAAATACGGATTGCTTCAGCGCGATGGCGTTCATTTTACGAAAGAAGGCTATGAGCTGCAGGGCAACTTGTTTTACAAAGCATTGATCAAAAGCTACAACACGTATGTTTCCTATCGACATCCATAAGCTCCTGGATCAATTCCGCTATCACGCGGATGAACCACTGATCTTCAACAGTGGCTTCTTCCTGTTTTTATTTACGGGGTTTCTGGCCGTCTACATTGCCTTACATAAAACTCATCGCGCCAAACTCACTTTTGTAACACTGTTCTCGCTCTACTTCTATTATAAATCAAGCGGTCTTTACTTTTTCATACTCATTGCTTCCACGATCATCGACTGGAGCCTGGCCAACCTGATCTATCGCGCAGATAATCGGACAAAAAAAATATTATTACTTGTCTTCAGTCTGATCATCAACCTGGGTATGCTCGGGTACTTCAAGTACACCAATTTTTTGCACGAGATCTTCAGCAACATGGCAGGACTAACTTATCAGCCATTCGACATCTTTCTTCCGGTGGGTGTCTCCTTCTTCACGTTTCAATCCTTGAGTTATACAATAGACATCTATCGGGGCACCTTAAAGCCAGTGGATAACATACTCGACTATGCATTCTTCGTTTCATTCTTTCCGCAGCTTGTTGCCGGGCCGATCGTGCGGGCATCCGATTTTCTTCCTCAAATCAACAAGCCCACCTTGGTAACCAGTGAAATGTTTGGCCGTGGTATCTATCTCATCTGCACGGGTCTTTTCAAAAAAGCCATTATCTCCAATTACATCAGTCTCAATTTTGTGGATCGCATTTTCGATGCGCCCACACTTTATACGGGATTAGAAAATCTTGCCGGTGTTTACGGATATGCTCTTCAAATCTATTGCGACTTCTCGGGCTACTCAGACATGGCCATCGGCATTGCGCTGTTATTGGGATTTCAATTTTGTCTGAACTTCGATTCTCCCTATCAATCAAAAAACATCACAGAATTTTGGAGACGCTGGCACATGTCACTTTCCACCTGGCTGAAGGACTACTTATACATTTCACTTGGCGGCAATCGAAAGGGAACGTGGAGAACTTATTTCAATTTGTTTCTTACCATGCTGCTTGGCGGGCTTTGGCACGGGGCATCCTTTCGATTTATTTTGTGGGGTGCCATGCACGGTGCAGCTTTAGCGATTCATAAGTTCTTTACCTCACTACTCCCCTCTTTTTCAAACAAAGTCGTTTTACCAAAAAGATTGATCAACATCGGCAGTGTACTGATTACGTTTCATTTTGTTTGCTTCTGCTGGATATTCTTTCGGGCCGCCAATATGGAAGTTGCCAAGCAGGTGATATCGCAAATAACAGGTCATTTCACACCTCAGGTATTTTTCGATTTTGTAACCGGTTACAAGACTGTGATCTTACTAATGATTATCGGGTACCTCCTCCACTTCATCCCAAAGGCAACCGAATCAAAAGCCGAAAAGTGGTTTACAGAAACTCATTTAGCTACCAAGGCTGTTATCCTAATTGCATTAATTGTGCTGGTCATTCAAACCAAATCAGCAGGCATACAACCGTTCATTTATTTTCAATTCTAACAGACGCTAAAACATAATTGCGTAGCAACCGATTGCAATAACTGCATCAGCCAATTTATCGAAGGCACTTCACATTAGTCATTGAAAAATTAATAGATTTGTTTTAGACCTATTATCTAACAGATGACAACACGATACGATCAGGCTGTAACAACACGGTACCATATCTACAACAGCCTTTTCTTAAATCTTCCTTTTCGGGAAATCTACCGGACCGGCACACTACTTCCGTTGCTTCAACAAGATTGCGTGGAAGGATTTGACGAAGGCAAAAACCCTACACAAATCATCACAAACTTTTTTGATGACTATGTGCCGCAGGCTTCAAAGGACGTGAGGTTTGAAATGCTTTTTCATTTTATTCAATATGTAGAACGCCAGGTTGTATTGTTCGATTCGCTCGAAGACGCTTCGTTCGATCAGATCAATGACCTCACAGGCAGAGGTACTATTTCTGCCTTGTTGCTCCAGGCCTCCTCCAGTAAAACAAGGGCAAGCTTAAAGCAGAAGTTGGAAAATTTCAGTGTGCGAATTGTGCTCACTGCCCACCCCACGCAATTTTATCCGGGGCCGGTGTTGGCGATCATCACCGATCTGGAAGAAGCCATCAAAGAAAACAACGTTGATCACATCAACCTCCTGCTTCAGCAACTAGGTAAAACTGCCTTCTTCAAAAGAGAGAAGCCAACACCGTATGATGAGGCCATTAGTCTCTGCTGGTACCTGGAGTTTGTTTTCTATCAAGCCATTCCATCCATCATCAAACAATTGGCCGAGGGCTTAAATGTTCCGCTCATCGATTGGAAAAATAATCAACTGGTGAGAATAGGTTTTTGGCCAGGTGGCGATCGCGATGGAAATCCATTTGTTACGCACGACATCACCAACAAAGTAGCGCAGCGGTTGCGCGAAACAATATTGAGATGCTACCATCGTGATTTGCGTTTCCTGAAGAGACGATTAACATTCAAAGGAGTTGATTCGATCATTGCCGAAGCTGAACAGCGCACGTACCAAACACTGGTAATTGGAAAAAATCCTTACACGTCAGCCGGTGAACTTGAGTCACAGCTTCTGCACGCGCGCGAAATATTGCTAAATGATCATGACGGTTTATTTGTTGATATTCTTGACAGCTTCATCGTTAAACTGAGAGCATTTGGTTTCTACTTCGCGAGTTTGGATGTAAGGCAAGAGAGCAGGAAGCATCATCAGCTATGGCAATATCTGGTAAGGATGCTCAACGGAAGAAATCAGGGTATAACCGAAGCGGAATTTAATGCACTGGAGGAACAAGCACAGATACAGCACATCCTGAAGGTTTCCATCAACCCGGTGTTTCTGGATGTTGAAGATCCTTTTATGGAAGAGATGATCAGAAGCTTCAAGGCGATACAAACCATACAACAATTAAATGGCGAAGCTGGTTGTCACCGATACGTCATCAGCAATTGCGGAACGGTTCTTAACATCATTGAAGTTTTTAAACTTGCCCAACTTTTAGTTGGAAAGAATGGACAACTGCCATTAGACATTGTGCCATTGTTTGAAAGCATTGATGACCTTGCGAATGCGCATGAGGTAATGGGCGCGTTATATTCAATTCCGACTTACCGCGATCACCTCAGCACAAGAGAAAATAAGCAAACCATTATGCTTGGTTTCTCGGATGGAACAAAAGACGGTGGATACCTGCGCGCCAACTGGTCTATTTTCAGAGCCAAGGAAGAACTCACACGAATCTCAAGGGAGTTTGGTATTGTGGCGCTATTCTTTGACGGCCGCGGTGGTCCGCCAGCCCGTGGCGGTGGCAATACACACGACTTCTATGCTTCATTGGGAAATACAATTGAAAACGAAGAAGTTCAAATTACCATACAAGGTCAAACGATCAGTTCCAACTACGGAAAAGAAGTCAGCTGTCGTTACAACCTGGAGCAACTAATTTCAGCGGGTGTAGAGAGTAGTGTGTTTCCGGAAAGGGTTCACTCCTTCACAACCGCAGAAAAGAAATTATTAGATGATCTGGCCAATGCCGGTTATGAAGCCTATCTCACACTGAAACATCATCCAAAGTTTGTGCCTTACCTGGAGAAGGTAACACCACTTCCCTTCTTCGGAGACACAAACATCGGCTCACGCCCGGTGAAAAGAAGTCAAACGCAGGAACTTAGATTAGAGGATCTGCGGGCGATTCCATTCGTTGGATCGTGGGCACAGATGAAGCAGAACATACCAGGTTTCTTTGGTGTAGGATCGGCCATCGAAACACTAAAAAAGAAAAACCAACTCGGTCAATTACAGGCCTTGTACCAACAATCGCTTTTCTTCCGCACACTGCTGGGCAACAGTATGATGTCGTTGACGAAATCATTTTATCCCGCCACGGCTCATCTTTCGAAAGATGCTGAGTTTGGCGAGATCTGGAATAAGATGTTCGCAGAGTTTAATCTCTCCATAGCAGGAATTCTGGAGGCGAGCAATCTTCCGGAGTTGATGGAGAACAACAAGTCGATTCGGGATTCTATCAAACTTCGGGAGCGTATCGTACTTCCGTTGATCACCATTCAGCAATATGCGTTGCAGCAACTTCGCAATCCAACAGAGGAAAGCAAAGCTTTTGAAAAGCAGTACAAGACACTTGCCTTACGTTGTATGTTTGGAATTATCAACGCTGCCAGAAACTCGGCTTAACAAGATTTAAACTATCCCTCCTTTCGCAATACCTGCAGAGGCGGGGTAGTGATCACTTCGCGTGAATTGAAATATCCGATTAACACAGTCAAGATCACGACACCCATGCCTATCAAACCCAGCTCTATGGCATCGAATGAGAACGTGATCTCAAAGAAAAACTTCGTGAGTACAAATCCCGAGGCAAGCGACAGTATAATTCCGGTTAACGCAGAAAACAATCCCAGATAAGCGTACTCAATCAGCGTTATTTTAGTGAGCTGACTTGTACGAGCACCAATGGTTCGAAGTAAGACATTCTCTTTAATGCGAACAAACTTGCTGTTCAACACGGCTCCGGCCAAAACAACGAGTCCCGTGATGATACTAAAAAGTGCCAGGAACCTAACCACCAGACTGATCTTGCTAAACAAATCGTTGACCGTACTCAACACCAATCTCAAATCAATTAACGATACGTTGGGATAGCTCACCACCAACTCTTGTTGGAACTTGTTAGCTACTACATTATCGTCAGCGCGCGTAGCGGCAACCCAAATCTGCGGAGCATTCTCCAATACACCTTTCGGGAATACGAAAATAAAATTAGGTGGATCTTTTGGCCAGTCTACTTTCCGGATGCCACTGATCCGCGCCTTCACGGGAACACCCTGAACATCAAATGTGAGCGAGTCGCCAATATCAACTTCCAATGTTTCTTGAAATCCTTCCGAGATGCTCACCCACACCGAATCCTTTTGTCCGGGCTTTCGGCTTTGCACTTCGCCTTTAATTAATTCCTCTGAAAGGTGAAGACTATCGCGATACGTTACACGATACTCGCGCGTGAGTGCCCAGTTCGGTATTTTATCTTCTCCATCGTTTTGTAAAAACTCAACGGTCTTTCCTTTTACTTCACTGATGCGACAGGTGATAATCGGCACTACCTGATTAACGGGTAGTTTATTGTCCTCAATCAATTTTACAACGCCATCACGCTGATTGGGTTGAATGTCAAACAAGATTGTATTCGATTGGTTCTCTGAACCTGTGAATTCAACCTGGCTCAGCAAACTACTTTGAATAATATTTAACGTGGCGATAATGAATGCACCCAGTCCGATTGACACCATCAGCACGCGCGTCTGATTATTAGGTCTGAATAAATTTGAAAGCGCATGCCGAAAAATAAAACCGGAATTCTTTGGGAAGAATCGTCTCACCAAAAAAAGCAATAGCATCGCAACAAGCGTAAGGAAACCCAATGCAACCCCTAATCCAATCGCAAAGAGACCACCCGTTAAAATGCTTCCTGTTTGATAAGCTGCAGCAAGAATTGGAAACAGAACGATGAGAATAATGGCCACCATCTTTGTCTTGGAAAAAATTCTTCCAGGTTCAAAGTCCGAACGTAGCACAGCCAAAGGAGGAACGAATCGAACTGATACGAGTGGCAAAATGGTAAACAAGACCGAAACGATTGCACCCAGAAATAAGCCTTCAAGCACGGCCATCCATGAAATGGTGAACTTTAGTTCCACAGGAATATACTCCTGAAAGAACGTAGGTACGATCTGCTGAATACCTACACCCAATGCAGACCCTATGATACTCCCGGCTATCCCCAACACAAACACCTGAATAAAATAAATATTGAATGCCTGCCAACCTGAAGAACCAACGCATCGAAGCACGGCAACTTCTTCACGCTTCTCGCGCGCATAAATGTGAACAGAGCTTGCTACACCAATACATCCCAGAATTAAAGCAACAAATGCGAGCAATGAGAAAAACCTATACACCGATTTAAACCCCTGGCCAAGACCTTCTCTCCTGCCCTTTACCGTCTCAAGCCAATGGCCGAACTTCTTGAGAATAGGATCCAATTTTTTCTCGGCCTTTTCCGCTTCCGCATCCGTCTTGGTTTTAAAAAATTGATGGTAAGTAACCCTGCTGCCAAATTGAACAAGGCCAGTGGAATCCAATTCAGTTTGTGCAATGTATACCGATGGTGTGAACGTAGCCGTGATGCCACCACCGCCCGGAATCTTCATCACCACACCGGCAATTTTGAACATGGTGTTTCCCACTTTAACCGAATCATCTGAACTCACTTCAAACTGTCGGGCAAGTGCATCGTCCAGCATCACAAATCTCCCCGACTTCATTTTTGAATACGCATCGGCCGGCTGAGTTTCTAACTTCCCATAAAATGGAAAATCGCCTGCCAGCGAAACCACACGCACCAAACGCGATTGCCTCGTGTTCATGAACATGACCATCGAAGCCATTTCGGCTTGTGATGCTTGCTCAAATTTTAATGAATCAAATTCTGCCAGTAGCTCCTTCTCAAATTTCTTATTTCCATTTACAACAAAGTCGGCACCTAACAATTCCTTTGCATTGCGATCTAAATCATCTTGCAATGAATTATTTAAAGAACCAATGGCTACCACGGCAGCAATGCCGGTAATCAAAGAAGCTGTGAAGAGAAAAAGGCGTGAAAAATTATGACGGGCATCGCGCCAGGCCATAATCCACACCCAACGATCTTTGAAGATCGATCGCGTTTCGCGTTTTAACTTAATGATGTAGTCGATCATGCGGGCGTCACTATTCTTTCGTGAATCACTTTGCCTCCCTTCATCTGAAGTATGCGTTCGGTGCGTTGCGCCAATTCAAGATTGTGTGTCACCAGAATAAGCGTTGTCTTTTCTTCGCGATTCATCCCAAAAAGTAAATCGGTGATGTGTCCGGCATTTTCTTCATCAAGGTTGCCGGTTGGTTCATCGGCAAAAAGAATTTTAGGCGAAGTAATGAAAGCCCGCGCCATCGCCACGCGCTGTTGCTCACCGCCTGAAAGCTGAGAAGGATAATGATTCAACCGATCACCAAGCCCTACTCTTCCCAGAAGCTCCTTAGCCTTCACAGTCACGTTTCGTTCTCCGCGAAGCTCAAGCGGCACCATTACATTTTCAAGCGCAGTAAGGGTAGAGAGCAATTGGAAGTTCTGAAAGACAAAGCCAACAAATTGATTTCGCATGTAGGCCCGGTCATCTTCATTCATCGCATTGAGCTTGAAGCCCATCAGGGAGATGATGCCACTGGACGGCACATCAAGACCGGCACAAAGACCTAACAGAGTAGTCTTACCACTTCCCGATGGACCGATGATCGACAAGGTGGTGCCTTGCTCTACACTAAAACTCACATCGTCCAGCACGGTCAACTCCCGCTCTGCGGACCGATATATTTTTTTCAAGCCTTCCGCCTGAAGCACTACCTCAGCCATATCATTTTAATTAAACACCTCTGGAAATAAATCGTTAATTAAACTAAAATTGTTTCAAATTAGATCATTTACTCCAGCTACTTTTATGATTGTCGTGAAATACCTCCTGATTATTGTATTGGCCTTAGGTCTGCAGACACCTGGTAAGAAGGTGATCTTATTCTATGGCGATAGTCTTACAGCTGGATATGGGCTATCTACGGAAGAAGCATTTCCCGCCATCACCGAGACACTGCTTAAAAAATCCGGAAAAGATGTTAAAGTGGTGAACGCAGGCTTAAGTGGCGAAACCTCTGCAGGTGGGCTAAGTCGCATCGATTGGATACTGCGTCAACCAATTGATATTTTCGTGTTGGAGCTTGGCGCAAATGACGGTTTGCGTGGCTTACCGCTCGATCAAACCCGAAAAAATCTGCAGGCTATTATGGATAAAGTCAAAGGGAAATATCCGCGGGTAAAATTTGTATTAGCCGGCATGATGGTTCCTCCTAATATGGGTAAAGAATACACAACCGACTTTAAGAAAATATATCCCGACCTTGCCAAAAAGAACAACGCCACACTGATTCCATTCTTACTGGAGGGCGTTGGGGGCATAGAGAAACTTAATCAGGCAGACGGCATCCATCCCAATGTTGAAGGGCACAAGATTGTAGCGCAGAATGTAGAGAAAGTAATCGCGAAACTGTTATGATGAAAGATGGAATGGTCAATAGGCAATGGTCATTGGACCCACTGCTGGTTATTGACCGTTGACTGATAAATGCTCAACAATTCTTTCCACCCATAAACGATACATCTTGCCAGAAGGGTGCAACCCATCATCTGCCACCAGATCAGGTTGCTCGAGACCGAGGCGTGAGATATCGGTGATGTTAATGTATTTCACCCCCGCTTTCTCTGTGATGCGTTTATTGATGTCATTGAAGTGGTCGAGTTCTTTGGTGATCTGAGCTTGCTTTGGTTTTCCGAACGGTGTGTAGCCATAGTCAGGTATTGAAACCACAAACACATGATCCTTTCTTCCCTTCGCCAGCCGAATAGCATCTTTCAATAATCCGTCAAATTCAATTTCATATTGTGCGGCAGGCTTACCTTGATATTGATTGTTTACCCCGATTAGCAAGGAGACAAAATCATATTCATTTTTTAAATGAGCCTTGTCCATTGCATTTTTAAGATCGTCAGTTCTCCAACCCGTGGTAGCAATGATGGTGGGGTCGCCTAATGATCTCCCTTTCTGCCGCAATACATTTGCTAACTGAACGGGCCATCGATCTTTCTCCGCAACACTTTCGCCAATCGTATAAGAATCGCCCAACGCAAGATACTTTTGATCCTGCTGGGCATGTCCTGCAACTGCAAATCCCAGGATCATGCAGAAAATTCCGATTGCGACATGCTGATGATGGAACAAGTTTATCTTAATTCTTATTGAAAGTGAAGGTGTCGACATAACTTACCCCATCCACTGAATAACTCATCTGAAGTTTCAGAATAGAATCACTAAGCTCAGTTACTTTAGAGGGATAAGGAAAATATTGTGTAAATGAAAATGCCGTTTGACTGGTTGAAATCTGAGTATTCAAAATAACAAGCAGAGTTCCGTCTAAGGTAAAAGCCCACGTGCCTTTTTCTACTGAGCTGCCATCCGATGAATCACATTTGGTAGCACCTTCTGATTCCTCATAGTCCTGTGACGCATTGTTGGAAAATGTATAGATGTTATCTGCTGCACAACCCGGTAACGTTAACGTCTGCTCCGCTCCGCTTCCCTGCTTTTCCGTAACAGTCACCAGTTTCCATGCTTTGCTGGATCCGGCATCGCCTGCTAATAATTTTGCTTTCACCTCTGCCTGCACCGGTTGAGGATCATCCTTTTTACAACCAGTCAGCACCACACATGCGACCATGATAAAAGCAACACCAATTCGAGAAACTGCACGGTTCATAATTTTGATTTTTAGTAATGTTAAAGATCAGATTTTAATCCCAAAAAACCCATGGCAAAAGTTTAATATTTTTAATGCCCGACTCGAGCGAAAAACAGCTAACGCAAACCTGGGCAATAAATTTTGTTCGGATTAGCTAAAAGAAACTTAAGCACAATACCGCCACCTCTAATAAGTAGAAGTAGCACTGAATACTCACAAGCGAATTGGATGTAAGATTATTCGCTTTATTTAACTTCGGAAATAACTAATAACGGGGTAGTTTTCTTCCCATTTTCATTACTTTGCCGCGAAACACGAGGATTTAAATGAGACGTTGGCTAGGAGCAATTGCCTTTTTATTATCCCTCTCAAGCTACGGTCAGGAAACGCCAAAAGATATCGGGCGGCTGCGGGTGAGTCTGGCTCAAACACACTCCGATACGTTGCGTGTAATACTGCTTTCTGAAATATCAGGTTCTTACAACACCGTTGACATTGACTCATCTTACTACTTTGCAACGGAAGCATTAGCACTGTCCAAACAGCTTAACTACAAACGGGGGATAGCACGTGCATGCTTTGAACTCGGTGCCGTAGACCTGAGACGCGGAGACATCGCCTCTGCGATATCCTATCTTGAGCAAAGCATCCATCTGGCCGACTCTCTCAAAGATTATGAGATTGCCTACAACGACCTGAGTCAAATGGGCTTGTGTATGGTGTACCTGGAAGACTACTACCGCGCCATTGAGTATTTTAAGCGAGCCCTGGATTATGAGAAAGATGCGGCTCATGACGATTACACCATTATGATCCTGATGCACATTGCAGATGCCTATCTCGATAACAACAACTTCACGGAGGCCGAAGAATATTTAAACAAAGCACTTGCATTTGGTGAACAACGAAATCCAGATTTTGGATGGCTTCTGAATATGTTAGGTTCTTTACACCTCGAACAAAAAAAGTATGCAGCGGCCGACAGCATTCTCTCGCTCGCCTGGAAAAAAATAGAGAACCAACGCGATATCTTCAATAAAGCCGATAATCGATATTACTACGCAAGGTTAACGTTGAATACCAGGCAGACAGAACGTGCCCATGACTACGCACGTGAAGCGCTTAACTATTATCAACAAACTGATTTTTCTTTTGACCTGGCAAGAATTTATAAGTTAATGTCTACGATAGAATCAGAGCGTGGCAGAATTCAGGAGGCGCTTAATTATTTATTGCGTAGCAACTCTATCAACGATGCGACACAAAACATGCGGGCCCGCAACAGCGCATTGTTGTTTGAAAAGCATGAACAAGAAAAACAAACCCAGCTGAGCAAAAAGGAAAAAGAATTGCAGGAGTCAGAAAAGCGAAACCTTCGGCTATTTTGGATCGGCTCTATCTCGGTGTTCTTCGTTGTAACCATCGGATTACTGTTCGCGATCCGACAAAAACAGCGCTCTAACCAAGAACTGTTAAAATTCAATGCTACGGTTCTGGAAATGAACGCGGCAAAGGATAAACTCTTTTCCATTATTGGGCACGACCTGAAAGGACCCTTAAATGCACTGACCGGATTCTCCTCTCTCTTGTCTGATCATTCGGACATGCTAAGCAAGGAAGAGTTAAAGAAATTATCAGTAGATCTGGATAAATCTTTGAAAAACCTGCTTGTGTTATTAGAGAATTTGCTGGAATGGAGTCAGTCACAAACCGGAGCGATCGATTTCAAACCCGAAGTCTTTGATGTTGCCACTTTAATTAGGGAGAATCAAGAGCTGTTTTCAGGGCAGGCGCAAAACAAGAACATCACCATTGTAAATGAGGTAAACTCCTTTCTGGCTGTGTTCGCTCACCGCAATTCCATTAATACGGTAGTCAGAAATCTCCTGTCGAATGCTATAAAATTCACTCCTGAAGGGGGTACTGTTATACTAAAAGCCGAAAGGTCTGGGCAATCTGCCCGAATATCCATTGCCGACAATGGCACCGGCATAAATGAAAGTGATATTCATTACCTGTTCAAGGTTGGATCAAAGCACTCAACACTTGGAACTGCAAAAGAAAAAGGTACTGGCCTGGGCTTAGCTCTTTGCAAAGAATTTGTCGAAAAAAACGGAGGCACTATTGGTGTTTCAAGTACACCCGGGAAAGGAACAAATTTTTATTTTACAGTGCCTGTGCCTGCAGAAGACCTTTAGATCATTTGTAACTAATACTATTGCGGAGAGAGAGGGATTCGAACCCTCGTACCGGCTAAGCCGGTAAACGGTTTTCGAGACCGTCCCATTCAACCACTCTGGCATCTCTCCTACTTCGTTTCAAAAATAAAAACTCCTTCATCACTGAAAGAGTTTCTATGAAAAAACTATCGACAAAAATTTACTCTATTCAAATCTCAAAGACTCAATGGGATCAAGTTTAGACGCCTTGTAAGCTGGATAATATCCGGATAGCAATCCAACTGCCACGCAAACAATCAATCCCATCATCATCCACACCCACGGCACTACAAACGCGTCAATGCCAATAGCCTTTGATATCAGGTTACCGATCAATATCCCCAGGATAATTCCTGCCAGTCCACCCAAAATACAAACCACGATCGCCTCAATTACAAACTGCTGACGAATGCGAAGCGGTGTGGCGCCCAACGCCTTTCTTACTCCTACCTCACGTGTGCGCTCCGTAACAGATACCAACATAATGTTCATCAGGGCAATGGCCGCACCTAGCAGTGTAATAAATCCAACACCAAAACCACCTATGCGCAACGCGCCTGTAATACTCGCCATCTCTTCAGCCAGCGTTTCACTTTTCGCCAGTTCAAAAGAATTCGGGTTGCCTATTCTGTCCTGGCGAATTGATCGCATCAACCCAGTTGCCTCTCCCATCGCAAGATCCATTTGAGTGACGTCTGTAACACCAACTGTTAACCAATAATCAAGTCCTCTACCACCAGCAAGTTGATTGGCAACGATAATCGGAATGATGCACATATTATCGTAGTTATCTTCAGCTAATTGGCCCTTCTCCTTCAATACACCAATCACTTTAAACTGCGTTCCCTTAAAAGAGATTTCGGTGCCAATTGGGTTTTCACTGCTTTCATAAATTGCATCCACTACCTTCTTACCAATAATGACAACCTTTGAACCATACTGAATTTCAATCGGAGAAAAGTTTCGTCCCTTTTCAATGTTTAGTCCTTTGATCGCGAGGTACTCTTCATTCACACCATTGACAGCAACATTGGGGTTGGTCTTTTTGGAAAAATGCCTCACCTCGGCTATTCCAGTAAGATCAGCCGAAAGGCTAATACTTGCAGGAAAGGTAAACCGATCGATAAATTTCTGGGCCTCACTCAACTGCAAGGGCTGATATACTTTCTCTTTGATACCTTGTTGATTCCCGCCTCTGTTTTTCTTGGAAGAGATGTCAAAAACATTCACACCTAACGAAGACAAACTCTCCGATACCGAATACTCTATCCCGTCAATGGCGGTAAGAATGCCCACCAGCGAGGTAATGCCGATAGCCACAATCAGTGCGGTTAAAACTGATCGCAACAGGTTGGCTTGAATGGAGCGAAGGCCTTCTTTAAAATTTTCTAACAGGTTCATGAAATGTTTTTAAGTTAGGAAAGATCAAAAATATGACAGGGATCGTTATGTAATAAGACTTTTATTCCAATATTTTGTTACATCAATACTGGCTCAATGCTCTAACGATGCGGTTTATCATTTTGTTTTGCTTTATCACGCTGGCTAAAATGGCCGCTGCCAACCACATTTTCATCCCCATGGACGAAAAGCAGGTCAATCACCTTAAAGCCTACGGCATTGCTTACTGGATTTTAAAGTCGGATAACGAGGTGGATTGGCTCCTAAACTACCGTGGCGGCAGTTTTATGTGCAAATACCATCCAAAAATTCAGAATGAGTTAGTTGTGAGAGGTGTCAGCTTCGAGGTAATTTCTGATGCACAAGCCAATTCGATTGTTACGGAGATCGCCAGCCCAGCCGTAAATTACGATCTGATGAAACTCGAGAAATATCCGCGCATTGCGGTTTATTCTCCCAAAACCAAGCAGCCGTGGGATGACGCAGTGACGCTGGTGCTCACCTATGCCGAAATACCCTACGATGTGATTTTCGATGACGAAGTGTTGCAGGGAAACCTGCCCAAGTACGATTGGTTGCACCTGCATCATGAAGACTTTACCGGCCAATACGGAAAATTCTTTGGCAACTATGCCAACATGCCCTGGTACATTGAGCAACAAAAGGAAGCAGAGGAGACAGCCCGCAATAATGGCTTTCATAAAGTATCTCAAATGAAACTGGCCGTAGCCAAGCGTATCAAAGAATTCGTTGCCGGTGGTGGATTTCTGTTTGCCATGTGCTCAGCAACCGATTCTTATGACATCGCTCTTGCAGCCGATGGTGTTGACATCTGCGAAAGAATGTACGATGGTGATCCCGCAGATCCTCAAGCGCAGGAAAAACTAAACTTCGAAAACACTTTTGCCTTCACCGACTTCCGGCTTTCACGCGATCCGTATCAATATGAATTTTCAGATATCGACAACAACTTTGCCGACCGTGGCTTGCGGCAAGACAACGACTACTTTAGCATATTTGAATTTTCTGCTAAGTGGGATCCGATCCCATCCATGCTTACCCAAAATCACACACGAGTGATAAAAGGATTTTACGGACAAACCACCGGCTTCAAAAAGCATCTCATCAAATCAGATGTGATTATCATGGGCGAAAACAAAGAGATCAGAGAAGCGAAGTATCTGCACGGTATTTTCGGCAAGGGCTTCTGGACATTTTATGGGGGCCATGATCCGGAAGATTATCAACATCAGGTTGGAGAGGAACCAACCGACCTTCATCTGCATCCCAATTCTGCAGGCTACCGGTTGATTCTCAACAATATTCTTTTTCCTGCAGCAAAGAAAAAGAAGCAGAAGACCTAGCAACCGCTAGTGCATGCGATCGCCCCTCACTTCAAGTGTTTTGATGATCTCAGATTCTTGTGCAAGAATTTCGCGCCAGCGGGCTTCCACAACATCAGCATCCATGTACTGCTTCGCCAGAGAAAGAAACGTTTTATAATGGCCTGCTTCAGACACCATTAGTTCATAATAGAACTCACTTAGTCCGGGATCAGAAATCTCTTTCCACAACAGCCGGAAACGTTCGCAGCTTCGTGCTTCAATCAACGCGTTGATCAGGAGTTTCTCCACCACTTGCTGATCGCGATTACCGCCCTGGCGAATGATGGTATTGAGTTTAACAACGTATTCATCTTTGCGCTGCGGTCCCAATTTCATTCCACGCTTCCTCAGCTCTTGAAGCACTCGTTCGAAGTGCGACCACTCTTCAGCGACAATCTCTGTCAACACCTCCACCAGCTTCTCCTTCTCTGGATACTGAACAATTATGGATATTCCCGAGGAGGCTGCCTTCTGTTCACAGTACGCGTGATCCACTAAAATGTCTTCGATATTTTTTTGAGCAATATCTACCCAGCGTGGATCAGTAGGTAACTCAAGGCCAAGAACATGTTTTTCCATCTTAATCGAATAACACTAATTCAAATCCGAAGTCGAGAATATTCCGTTGGCCCGGATAACTTGGTGTTGGCAAGTAGCCTGACTTGGTTATGAGCTGAAGAAAATTATGATACTTGATAAAGAAGCGACCCGTTTTAATTTTCCCGTTAAAAAATATATCCACCAAAGGAAAGGCAGGAGTCGTGACACTATTCTGCACATAGAATTGCTGAATAGCCGGATCATAACCCAACGCTTTATAAGCCGACTGCCAATGGATATCCGTTCCGATTTGCACCTGAATATTATTATGGAACAGCATGTTTTCAAAGGCCAACTGTGTGTTCACAAAAAGTTGAGGCACACGTAAAGCATTTTCATCGTTGCGAAGAAATTCAGAATAGATAACCTGAGGTCTCAAATGAAAGCTTTTTAGAAATGTGAAATCCATTCGAAGTTCTGGTGACACCAGCATCTGAAGGCCAGCCGACTGCACCGGCAATACCTTTTGATCAAGCACAGGTAATCCATTTCGTTGCAGGTAGTAAATATAATTTTTGTATCCCCGATAAGTAAAGCCCGGTGAAATAAAGAGCGGCCCTATCGTTGCTTTTGCAAAAGCCATCGCATAATCGGACTGAACGTTATTAAAATTATTTCTCCAATAATCAAAGCTGCCTCGATAAGCGTTTTGAACAAAGCCTGGCTTTGAAAGCATGCGTTTCACCGCGGCATCTATCCACTTCGTACGCAACTCTCCTTCTATCTGATAATTTCCATCCAATAAATACTCGACTGAACCCTTGACGAAATGAAGACCTAACGTGTCAAAAGAATAGAGCACTCTCGCGCCCGCATAGTTTTCTACACCTTTCGTTTTAAAATGAAGGGAGTCGGCAATCAGATATTTGTAATTAAACTGATACGACCTTGTACGGTAATAGAAATTATAGAAAAGATTGCCAGCATTTCCTTTCACACCAAATTCGTTGCTGAGGTACGCAAACTTTACACTGTCTTTTGTTTTTAAGGAATCCTTTCCAAGCTTCTTCTCATAGTGATCGTAGTAATCAGTCTTCTTAGTTATGTCATCCTTGTAAAGATTGTATTGCTTACCCCAATCACCCTTCTGATAAACCTGCAATCCTTTGCCCACTTTGAATTGCTGGAAGTAGTGAAAATTATTTCGCTGCTCTGTACTGGAAGCTGACGAAAGTTTTGGTGTTAGGTTGTTTTTAACAAAAAGTTTGGCATAACTAGAGTCGAGACTGGTCACATCAACGCCACCATTCTCGGCAACAGCATGACGAATACGTCTGTAGTTAACCAAAAAAGAATACCTTTCATTCTTTGTCTTGAACGACATGTAAGTATCTGTATAATAACTCTTGGTTTGCCGGTCACCACGACCTCTTTTCTGAATCTGTTTGTCTACCAGTATCGGCCGGAAGTTAAAGCCAAAGTTCCAGCGCGGATTTATATTTCTACTGAATTCTACGCGCGTTGCCGAGCGCCCATTACCGCCCCATATCACATACATTCTGGCATAAGGCGATTTGGTATCAAAGTACTTTACCTCTTCCGTTGTGTAATACGGTTCGTAAGCTGTGTATCCGGGCGAAACTCCAATAGTGCCTGGAAGCGTGGGGAAGATTGAGCTGAGCGCTGTGCCCATGTAGCCCAAATCTTTATAAAAATTATTGAATCGTTCAACATAAGTCCATCGGTGATAGTTCGCGATGGAGGTATCGATGACTTGATACTTTGCCTGGTTGTAAAAGATATCGTTTTCGGTCGTCCACTTGGTTGTCTTGGGCCCATAAATACTTTTGGTGGAATCGTCTACGATTTTGGAACCCGTGCGACTCCCGCCTCCCCTTTGCTGGGAAAGTCCCTGGACCAAAGGCCAGGCAACGATCAAAATGATAAGAATTTTTTTCAAAAACAGCACAAAGATAATGAAAGACCCCTGGGATAAGACGCTCTAAAAACTAAACTTTCTGTGTGGTGTGATTCTGAACTTCAAAATCTCGCTCACTAGTTTTGATTGCATCAGTCACCCTTTTATCAAAATCGGGGCCATCCTTGATAAACTTCGTTTCGATGGGCAAGTAAAAAATAGGCAATGACTTAATCAGATCAGAAAACTCCTCGTCAATTAACTTTACCATGTCCTTCTCGGTGGTCAAAACCGAGACCGGCTTGTTTTGTTGAAGCACAAAACTCTTTATGCTTTCCATTTCTTTTGTAGAGTAGCGATGATGGTCGTTGAAAGAGAAATGCTTCAACACATTAAACGTTTTGCACACATAAGAATCGAGTATCTGATGATTGGCAATTCCAGAAATTAAAACCACATCGTTGGTCAGTGGTTGATCAACTTTACCAAACGATACTGGCTTGCCATATTGAATGGAGGTAAAAAAAACAGGTTTGTCACCTGCTATGGCGTGAATGGAATTGGCCATTTCGTTCATCTCTGAATCTGAGATGTTAGGCGTGCATTTCGTTACTACAATGATATCCGCTCTTGACGAACCAACTCTCGCCTCTCGCAATTTCCCTAAGGGCATAACGTGATCTCGATAAAACGGAGTGGCATATTCTGTTAGCATGATGTTGAGTTGCGGATTGACTGACCGGTGCTGAAAAGAATCATCCATCAGGATCAAATTTGTTTCTGGGAACTCCTGCAAAATATTAGGAATAGCAAAGGCCCTGTCTTCACACACAATTACGTTAACTTTTCCTTTAAAGGATTTGAAGAATTGCAGCGGCTCATCGCCAAGGGTTCGGGCCGTTTCATTTTCTTTAGCAAACCTCAACCCTCGCGTGATGCGTCCGTAACCTCTGCTCAGAATCGAAATATTGTTCGATGTCATCAGCAAACGCACCAGGTACTCAATCATGGGTGTCTTTCCAGATCCGCCAACATTTAAATTGCCAACCCCAATTACAGGCACTTCAAAACGAAACGATCGTTTATGTCCGATGTTGTAGAGGTAATTTCGAAGTCGGGTAATACCATCATACACTAACGTGAATGGAAAAAGGAGTATTCTTAAAACTATCATGAACAGGTAAGCGTAATTCTTTCTTTAATTTTGCCTAAAACTAAGGAATCGATGGAAATGACAAAGATAAAAGATGTGATCGACCATCTCGAGCAGCTGGCTCCAAGGTCATTTCAGGAAAACTACGACAACAGTGGACTGCTCACGGGAGATCGTAATGCCGCGGTCACTGGCGTGTTGGTTACACTTGATTGTATCGAAGAAGTTGTAGAAGAGGCTATTGCCCTCAACTGCAATCTGATTGTGGCCCACCACCCGATCATTTTCAAGGGGCTTAAGAAACTCACGGGCCAAAACTATGTTGAGCGCACCATCATCAAAGCCATCAAAAATAATATTGCCATCTATGCCATTCACACCAATCTGGACAATGTCCAAACGGGTGTCAACCGGAAAATTGCCGAGATGATAGGACTGAAAAACGTAACGGTGCTATCACCAAAAATGGAAACGCTTACAAAACTTGTCACGTTCATCCCAAAAGAAAATAGCGAAGAAGTAATCGAAGCTCTTCACAAAGCCGGAGCAGGAAATATTGGTCACTACAAGAACTGCAGTTTTAGAACGATTGGCACTGGAACCTTTATGCCTGCGGAAGGTGCCACACCTCACATTGGCAAGACGAACGAATTGGAACACGTGGAAGAAGTCAGGGTGGAAGTTATTTTTCCAACACATCTTGAATCCACTATCATGCGTGCTGCGGAACGCTCACCATGAAGAAGTCGCCCACTATTTAACCAGGCTCACAAACGAAAATCAAGAGGTGGGTTCGGGCATGCTTGGTGAGTTGGAGGCAGCGTTGGAACCAATGGCATTTTTGAAGCGTTTGAAACTAGACATGAAGACAGATTGCATCCGACATACGAAGCCCTTAAAAAAGACCGTTAAGAAGGTGGCTGTGTGCGGAGGATCAGGGAGCTTTATGCTTTCTACCGCCATTGCAAAAGGCGCAGATGCCTTTGTCTCGGCCGATTTCAAATATCATGAGTTTTTTGATGCAGACGGGAAAATCCTCATTGCCGACATCGGGCATTACGAAAGTGAACAGTTTACGAAAGACCTTCTCGTTGGCATTATTAAGGAAAAATTCAATACCTTTGCGATCAATTTTTCAAAATCCGTAACAAATCCAATCAGTTATTTATAAATAATGGAAAATCAGACAGTTGCACAGAAACTTGAGGCTCTTGTAAAGTTACAATCTATCGATAGCAAAATTGACGAATTGAAAAAGCTGAGAGGCGACCTCCCGGACGAGGTTCAGGATCTGGAAGACGAGATGGAAGGCTACAAAACCCGCCTGAATCGTTTTGAAGAAGATCAAAAAGAACTTGAAGACCTTATCAAGAAAAATAAGGAAGGCATAAAAGAAGCTGAAAAGCTGGTTAAGAAATACAACGAACAGCAGAAAAACGTCAAGAACAATCGCGAATTCGATGCGATTACCAAAGAGGTTGAACTTCAGGAACTGGAGGTGCAAATCTGCGAGAAAAGAATAAAGGAGGCCAAAGATAAAATCGAAGCCAAAAAGGTTGAGATCGGTGGCATTGAGAAGTTGATCAAGGAAAGAATGGAAGATCTTGACAACAAAAAGAATGAATTGAACGATATTCTCGGAGAAAGCCAGGAGGAAGAGAAAAGGCTGTATGCAGAGCGTGAGAAAGCCGCCAAGAAAATCGAAGACAAATTATTGAAGTACTATGAACGCTTACGCGGAAGCCTGTCAAACGGCTTAGCTGTTGTACGCGTGGTGAGAGGAGCTGCCGAAGGTTGTAACATCATCATCCCTCCACAAAAGATTGCAGAGATTCGTGAGAAGAAGAAGATCGTGATTGATGAACACTCAGGAAGAATCCTGGCAGACGTAGACATGGAGTCTATGGAAGAAGAAGCAAAACCAAAGAAAGCTGCTCCCGCAAAAAGAAAGAAAGTTGGCTAGACAGCTATTATATTTTTTACAAAGAGCAGGCATTACCGCCTGCTTTTTTTTACTCTCGTTTTCTTCATTTGGTGGAGACAAGATTTGGACGTTTGATCCCGATCTTTTGAAAGCCTATCAGCTTGTTTTGAATTTACAAACCGATCAGGCTTACGCGGAGTTAACTAAAATCAACCCCAAGAAAAATGAGTTTCATCGGCTCTATGTGCTGAGCTTATGTGAAACGGTGGATGTGCTGATCACCGAAGACGCGAAGAAATTTGAGAAGATAGACGCTAATTTTAAAGAGCGCCTTAAGTACATTCAAAGTTTAAAACCTTCAGCCGAAACACTTTTTCTGGAGGCGGAACTCAATCTTCAACGGGGATTTAATCTGATTAATCTCAATCAGGAGCTGAGCGCAGTCTTCGCCATCCGCGCTGCCTATAATGCCGTGCAGGAATGCATGAAGAAATATCCGGACTTCATTCCCATTCGAAAAACAAGCGGAGTCATTCAAGTGATGGTGGGTTCAGTGCCCGATAAATTTCATTGGTTCATGAGTCTATTGGGCATGAAAGGTTCCGTCAGGTTAGGGCAGCAGCAATTGGAAGATCTGAAACTATCCAAATCCTCTTTGAGTCTGGAAGCAACCGTTCTGTTCTATACCATCAAGGGTTTGATCAATCAGCAATTTGAAGAAGCCGCAAAAGGAATTGCCGAATGCCTAAAAACAGATCCTGAAAACAGGCTCTTGCTTTTCCTGGGTGTGAATATGATGATGAAAAACTCTCAGAGCGAAGAAGCACTTTCCCTGATTGCCACGCTGGACAAAGAAGCTGATGGCTTGCCCGTCTACTACATCGAATATCTGCGTGGAGAAATCTTATTGCAAAAGGCAGATTATACCCACGCTATACAGGCCTATCAGAAATTTATTCAGAATTACAAAAGCCAGAGTTTTAAGAAGGATGCCACGTACAAGATTGCATTGTGTTACTACCTTCAAAACAAACGAGAACTAGCACAAACCAACTTCGACCTTGCAAAAAAAACCGGCAGGGATGTAGCGGAGCCAGACAAGGCTGCTGCCGCACAACTGGAGGAAAACAAATTTCCTAATCCCAAAATTCTAAAAGTAAGATTCTATACTGATGGCGGCTATTACAAGGAGGCTAAAGAAGTCCTCCATTCCATTGTGCCAACAGATCTGGTTTCCTCAAAAGATCAAATTGAATTTTACTACAGAAAGGCCAGACTCTCGCATAAGACCGGGGAACTACCTGCTGCGAAACTGTTCTACAATCAAACTATTGATATGACCGGGCAAAATCCATGGTACTTTGCACCTAATTCAGCTTTGCAGCTTGGTTATATCGCCCAATCTCAAAGAGATTACCCAGCCGCAAAAAAGTATTTTGAATTAGCCCTTAGTTACAAACGTCACGAATACAAGAACAGCATAGACGGCAAAGCCAAGTCTGCTCTTGAGACGCTGAAGAATTAAGTTCAGGCAATCGGAGCTGGAATTTCTCTCCCAATCATCGCCAGGTGTTTTACATCGTTA
The DNA here is from genome assembly GCA_044222145.1 of Cyclobacteriaceae bacterium. Classification (GTDB taxonomy): domain Bacteria; phylum Bacteroidota; class Bacteroidia; order Cytophagales; family Cyclobacteriaceae; genus ELB16-189. Next base: position 145,457 of record JBGANU010000008.1, on the reverse strand, counting down.
TGTTTTTCGATCGTGAACATCGTTCCCGTGAAATGCAATTGATACAAGCATAAATTCGCGTGCTCAAAAGTGTCCATGCTTTTTAGCGGATAATTGAGCAACTGGCAAAGTAAAATTCGCATGGCTCTTCCATGCATGCAGATCAAGATCGTTTTAGCGTCACTTTTCAAAATAGATTCAATAATCGGCTTCTGACGCGTGGCCACTTCCTCCGGACTCTCTCCACCTTCAATTCGCAAACTGGTATTTCCTTCCTGCCATTGCTTCAACATCCAGTGGTAGTAGGCATCTTCGTCTGGTGTAATCGACTGGCCTTCTTTCTTACCCCAACTAATTTCATTCAATCCGGCTACTGCAACGTACGGTATTCCGCGATCTATAAAATCCTGTACCGACTGTCTGGTCCGTTGAAGCACAGAAGTATAAATTGCGTCAAACGCCACCTGTCCATACGTTTTGAAAAACGCTTTTGCCTGAGCTACGCCAAATTCGTTAAGCGATGAGTCAACACCACTTCCCTGAACAATGCCGCGAAGGTTGTAATCGGTCTGGCCGTGACGAATAAGGTATATTTTTTTGCTGCTCAATTTCTTCTAATTTGGCGGCAAAAATAGCGAAATAGTCCATTGTCAAACTCTTCTGCCAATCTTTCCATGTCGTTGATAAAAAAGGGTATCACTTTGGAACAGCTTAACAAGTTGTCGCCTAACACATTAGTCGAAAATTTGGGAATAGAATTCACTGAGATTGGTGACGATTTTATTTCTGCAAAAATGCCCGTTGATCGCAGAACTCATCAGCCCCTTGGGCTGTTACATGGAGGTGCTTCGGTGGCACTTGCCGAAACATTGGGAAGTGTAGGGGCCTATTGCACATTGGATGAAACCACGCAATATTGTGTGGGGTTGGAAATCAATGCGAACCATATTAAAAGTATGAAAGAAGGTTTTGTGATAGGAACAGCAAAACCTCTGCATCTAGGAAAGAAAACTCAAGTGTGGGAAATAAAAATTACAAACCAACAACAAGAGCTCGTTTGTATCAGCCGCATTACGATGGCGATAATCGATAGGCGATAAAATGCCAACCATGCCAGAATCTTCATCTGTCTTTGCTTCCACTATCCAATCAGGTCTAACCGAACAGGAACTATTACCGCATCTTGTTAAAAATCATTTAAACTGGGGGCACTCCATCAGCTTGTGGAGATTGCCAGATTCAGATGAAAAAAATCTGCTGGTATCCACCGAGGGAGTAAAGTTTCTGGATGAAGTTAATCTCGAGGAGTCGCCAACAGGTTTTGTGTTTAGCCCCTTCAACCGTAACAATGCCAAGCTCTTCTTGAAAGGCGATTTGATATTTACCTTCAAAAAAGGAGAACTGTATCAGGATGGAAAAACAACAGCTGATCCGTTGGACCTCATCAAAAAAGAAGAAGCTTCATTACCTAAGCGCTCGCCTTATTATTTTAAACAGGCAATAGATACTTCGGCAGCCGGCAAAAGTGATTTTGTAAAATTGGTTGCTCAGTCAATTATTGAGATTCAGAAAGGTACATTCGAGAAGATTGTTCCTTCCCGAAGACAGTCATTTTCCCTTCCTGAAAATTTCGATCCATTGGTCACGTTTCAAAAATTATGTGACTCCTATCCACATGCATTCGTCTCCCTCGTGTCAACACCTGAAAGCGGCACGTGGATCGGAGCAACACCGGAATTGCTGGTGAGCATTGACGCCAATATGAAATTTAAGACCGTGGCTGTGGCCGGAACAAAAGTGTTCGAACAGGGAACCGATCTTAAGTCCGTCTCCTGGAAGCAGAAAGACATTGAAGAGCAGGCGTTGGTTTGTCGGTACATCATTGGGTGTTTCAAAAAAATCAGATTGAGAGAATACGAAGAACACGGTCCACGCACAGCTGTGGCTGGAAATCTGATGCATCTAAAAACCGATTTTGAAGTGGATATGGTAGCCACCAATTTTCCACTATTGGGGTCGGTCATGCTAGAACTCCTCCACCCTACTTCCGCAGTGTGTGGCATGCCGCTCGATAGCTCCGTCAATTTTCTCCAACGGCATGAGGGCTACGATCGCGAGTTCTATAGCGGATACCTGGGGCCCGTCAATTTCAAAAACGGCAGCAATATTTTTGTGAACATTCGTTGCATGCAAGTTCAAAAAAATCAGGCGTGGTGCTATGCAGGCGCAGGCATAACTATTGACTCTGATCCAGAACAAGAATGGACAGAAACTGAAATGAAGATGAACACACTTCTTCGCGTGCTTAACTCATAAAGAAACAATGAAGCACTGGCAGTCCATTTACGATATCGCCCAACTTTGTTCTCAAAAAGGAATTCACCAGGCTATTCTCTGCCCGGGGTCTCGATCGGCACCGTTGACACTTGCCTTTGCGCGACATCCAAAAATTGATGCAAAAACATTTGGCGATGAAAGAAGCGCTGCCTTCATCGCGTTGGGAATTGCCCATCAAACAAAAACGCCTGTTGCCCTTGTTTGTACATCCGGTAGTGCCGCCTACAATTTTGCACCGGCTATTGCCGAAGCCTACTTTCAACAAATCCCGATCATAGTTTTTACAGCCGATCGTCCATCAGAATGGATTGATCAACTCGATGGACAAACCATTCGCCAAAAAAATATCTATGGCAATCATGTGAAAGGTTCATTTGATTTGCCGCAGGACTACGCACACAAAGACAGTGCGTGGCACATCAACCGCATTGTGAACGAGGCCATTAATTTATCGCAAGAATTTCCGAAAGGACCTGTTCACATAAATGCGCCCTTTCGCGAACCCTTATATCCGGCTAAGGATGATTCCACTACATTCAGTCAACACCTTCGCGTGATTGAGGCCATGTCTTCGCATGCTGCACTGAATGACCAGATGATCTCGAATCTTCAAAAAAAATTATCTGGGTTCACGAAGATATTGATTGTGGGTGGCCAGCAAGATTATGATGAAGCGCTTCTGAAATCGCTTGAGAAATTTTCCAAGAAGCAAAAATCAGCGATGTTGGGTGATGTTATTTCAAACTTACACGCACTGAAAAACAATATCTCACATGCAGATGTTTTTCTCGCTCACGCAAGCGATTCAATTAAAAAGTCTTTGCAACCCGAATTGCTGATCACATTTGGTAAATCTGTCATTTCGAAACAACTGAAGCTGTTCCTTCGGGAATATCATGCACTGGAGCACTGGCATATTCAACCAGCAGGACAGGTTGCCGATACGTTTCAGACGTTAACACATACACTATCAGTTGAACCTGCCACCTTTTTTGAAACCCTAAGCAGCTCTGACATTTCATCGAACTTTGAACTTCAAAAGCGCGAGAATTATTTCAGACTTTGGGAGGCGGAAGAACATCGTATCCATCCTGCGATGGAAAGTTTTTTCTCGAATCATGAGCTTTGCGAATTACATCTCGTGCGGGAATTGATCAGATCACTCCCTCCGCGCTGCAATCTGCATTTGGCCAACAGTATGTCGGTGCGTTATGCAAACATGATCGGCATCGAGGCTACTAAGAAAGGTATCCATGTATTCTCCAATCGCGGAACCAGCGGAATTGACGGCTGCACCAGCACCGCGATAGGTCACGCATTAAGCAGCGAAGTACCCAATTTTCTGATTACCGGAGACATGGCTTTCTTTTACGATCGCAATGCCTTCTGGCATAACTATCCCGTGAGTAATTTGCACATCGTAGTGCTGAACAATCATGGAGGCATTATCTTCAATATGATTGACGGCCCGGGTAACTTAAAAGAGTCGGCTGAATACTTCGTCACACATCAGAAACTCAGCGCCAAACATCTTTCGTCCGAATTTGGTTTTGACTACCTAATACTGGACAACCTGCGGAAATGGAAAAATACCATTCAGGATTTTTTCACGTTCAACAGCTCGATCAAGATTCTTGAACTCGAGACGGAGCAAGATCTAAACAAAAAAGTATTTGATAATTTTAAAAACGCCATAAAGAAAGTGTATGAAGCTTAAATATGATTGGAAGCCGGTAAAAGAATACAAAGAAATACTTTTTCATAAGTATGAAGGAATAGCGCGGATCAGTATCAATCGTCCCAGAGTTCACAATGCATTTACACCGCTGACGGTACAGGAGATGATTGATGCCATGACTATCTGTCGTGAAGACACAGAAGTTGGTGTTATCATTTTAACAGGTGAAGGTGGCAAAGCATTCTGCAGTGGCGGTGATCAAAGTGTGCGGGGTCATGGAGGCTATGTTGGTCAGGATACCGTTCCGAGATTAAATGTATTGGATCTTCAAAAAATCATACGCTCTATTTCAAAGCCCGTGATTGCTGCCGTTGCCGGTTGGGCCATTGGCGGTGGGCACGTGCTTCACGTAGTGTGTGACTTGACAATTGCCGCAGATAATGCACGCTTTGGACAAACCGGTCCGATGGTGGGCAGTTTCGATGGAGGTTTTGGTGCCTCTTATCTGGCGAGAATTGTTGGACAGAAAAAAGCGAGAGAGATCTGGTATCTCTGCGATCAATATGATGCACAAGAAGCCATTGACATGGGATTGGTTAACAAGGTGGTGCCATTGGATATGCTGGAGGAAACGTACGTTCAATGGGCAAAGAAAATTCTGAAGAAAAGTCCACTGGCTATACGCATGCTTAAGTGTGCGTTCAATGCCGAACTTGATGGTCAGGCCGGAATTCAGGAATTGGCAGGAAATGCCACCCTGCTCTACTATTTAAGTGATGAAGCGAAAGAAGGCAAAAATGCTTTTCTCGAAAAACGAGAGCCAGACTTTTCAAAGTTTCCAAAATTTCCATAGACCGAAATGAGGATTGCGATAGTAAGCATCTTATTTACTTGCTTTCTCTTTTCATCTTTGCATGCTCAGAACATGAATGCCAGTCAACTTAATTCGTATGCCTTGCGACTAAAGCCAAACGAAGATTTGAAAGCAGGCATATTGTCGTTTGCGAGAAAGCAAAATATAAAAGCAGGCGCCATCGTGACCTGTGTTGGCAGCTTAACTCAATTTCATCTTCGTTTCGCCAATCAAGAAAAAGGAACGAGGCAGGTCGGCCATTTCGAAATTGTTTCCATGACCGGAACATTTTCCGATTCCTCCTCACACCTTCATATTTCTGTATCGGATAGTACCGGAAGGACAATCGGTGGCCATCTCTTAGACGACAATCTGATTTACACTACAGCAGAAATTGTGTTGATTGATTTAAAAGACATCGAATTCTCACGAGAAAAAGATTCAACCTTTGGCTACCTGGAGCTGTTGATCAAGCCAAAGGACACCAAACGAAAATGAATGAGGGCTCGCCATGGTTAAATCTGAATGGTGCTGTTTACAGCCAGGGTGAATTGACTTCCGGAGTCTTTCCGAAAAATCTCAATTCATTTGAACAAAGTACTTTGAAGTTCTGCCAGGATTGGTTGTCGGGTAAAGAAAAGTTTTCACTCACTACTTCCGGGTCAACGGGCACACCAAAAGAAATTTTCATCGCGCGAAAACAAATGGAGATGAGCGCAAAGCTCACCTGCGAGGCACTGCATCTAAAACCTGGCTACACAGCCCTGGTATGTCTGGATACAAAATACATTGCCGGACAAATGATGCTAGTGCGTAGCCTCATAACAGGAATGAACATCGTGGCGATTGATCCGATTGCTAATCCATTCCAAAACCTTCCTTCGTCTCAATTGATCGATTTTGCCGCCCTCGTTCCGTATCAAGTCGATGCGGTTCTGAATTCCCCTCAGGCTAAACGATTCAATGAATGGAAATGTGTGATCGTAGGCGGAGCGCCTCTTGAACCTAACTCTAAAATCAAATTACAAGAATTGACGTGCCTGTTCTATGCAACTTATGGAATGACCGAAACAATTTCGCATGTGGCGTTGCAGCGAATAAATTGTGAACATCCACAAGACTACTTTGAGACGTTGAATGGCGTAAACATCAGCACGGATGAACGAGGCTGCCTCAGCGTTCAAGCCGATTATATCGGTACCGAAAAATTAACGACCAACGATCTCGTTGAGCTAATCGATGAGAAAAAATTCCGTTGGTTAGGTCGATGGGACAACATTATCAATTCAGGTGGTGTGAAGGTGATGCCTGAAAAAGTAGAGCGCGCGCTTCATACTATCTTCGATGACTTGAAATTAACCAATCGCTTTTTTGTAACTGGCCTGCCTGATCCAAAACTACATCAGAAAGTTTCTCTGATTATTGAAGGAGGTTCTTTAGACGCGCCTCTCAAATCAGCGCTGGAGAAAAACATTTTAGAAAAGATTAGTCGATACGAACAACCTCGGGAGATCCGCTTCATCAGCAATTTTAAACAAACGGAAACCGGAAAGGTGTTGAGAAGGGAAACGCTGAACCTAACCCCCGTCAGTTCTCATGAACTGAGAAGCTGACGAGTTTAGACTAACCGCTAAGTTAATTTCAGAATTATTTTCTTGGAGACTTTAAATGGACGATCTCTTTTTGGAGATCCAACACCATGCTTGCTAATTGATCAACTGACACTTCGTTTTTGCTATCCACATCCGGAAACTGAACGCTGATATACGCCTTTGCCGACCATGCTTCTACTACATCATCAGCATCAATCTGATACGGGGAATAATGTCTGTTGTCTGATACCAGAAAAAGTTTTCCGGTATCGGAAATATAGTTGAACACTCTTTTATAAACGATGCCTTCCCGCCTGGTGACCAAAACATAGGTCTTGCCATTTTTTACATCACGCAAGTCATCTATATACTCACCGATAACAATGGTACCCGGCATTAAGGGCAACATCGAATCTCCACTGATTTCAAAAGCGCGATAGGTGCCCTGGCCTAGTATTGGAAGCTTGAACTTTGGAAGTTCCTTCACATACTCAGCGTCTGCGTAGCCATTCATATAACCGGCAGCCGCTTTTTGAGGCACTAATTCAATGTTGTCTTTTTTAAACTCGTCCACTGTGATCACCAGTACATCTTTTCCACGAAGATATTTTTCTTTGTTCACCGGCATTGACACACCCTGTGTAATGTCGCTGCCAATCAATGCATCTACTGAGATGTCAATCAGTTCGGCCATCTTCTGCAAAAGATCAAGCCTCGGTTCGGCCCGGCCCTCTTCATAAGCACCTACAAGCGAGCGCTTGATGCCCAGTTTTTGGGCAAACTGATCTTGTGTCATGTTTAGTTGCTTGCGTACAAATCGTACGTTCTCATTTAGCTTATGCATGTTGTGAGTTTATTAACGTTTAAAAACCAAAATCTTTCCAGAATTCATTTTCCTGTTTCTTAAAGAAAAAAGATTTCGCTGATAGTAGCGATCAGAAAATTGCATGGCACCGATGTGACGACCTATCTCTTCCACCACTTCGCGTAAGGAGGTCTTCGGTTCTGCCAGGAGATACCCGTAACATTCCTGATAGAACCCGCGCGTACTAAAGTTGACCTGAAAGCGACCCGAATCCAGTCGTTTACTTTTTAGTTGGAGTTTGTAATCTAAATCTTCCATCCGCTAAATATTTTAGCTAATTAAATGGCTTAATTTAGCAAATGCAAATAATTCGACTAAATATTTTAGTTTATTCTGAAATTTGCCATTCCTGGCTGGGGTCATGGATGAGAAATCCCCGGTCCACCTTCAAAGGAGCCTCGAAATTGCCATCGTATAGTGCACCCGTTCCTAGTCCCTGGGGCTTATCGAGTTCGTAGTTCGATGCAAATTGAGCAATAGCATTTAGGCCCACATTCGACTCCAGCGCAGATGTTAACCACCAGTCTACGTTCCGCAATTTTGCCAGCTCTATCCACTCGGCACAGGATTGAAGCCCTCCATGAAGAGTTGGTTTCAGTGTGATGTATGCGGGCTTACACCGATCCAAAAGCTGTTCCTTGTCTTCTCTTCGAAACACGCCAATCAATTCCTCGTCCAAAGCAACTGGAATTGGTGACGTTCGACAAAGCTCCGGTAAAAAATCAGACTTCGGTTTGATAGGCTGCTCAATTGAGTGTATCGTAAAGCGCGAAAGCTCTTTCAGTTTGTAGAGAACATCGTCTTGCTTAAAAGCTCCATTTGCATCCAGTCGGATGGTAATATCCAGTCGGAAATACTTCCTTCGGATATATTGAAGAACATCGCATTCTTTTTCAAAATCCAGTCCACCCACTTTTAACTTGAGGCATCGAAAACCATCCTGAATTTTTATCTCAATCTGTTGAAGCATAAAATCCAATCCACCCATCCAGATCAAACCGTTAATGGGAATGGCTTGTTGCTTCAAAAAAGAATTATCAAAAATTGTACGAACGCCTCGATTTGCCAAGTCCAGTAACGATGTCTCCAGCGAAAATACCACGGCCGGACAATTCACTAAAAAAGGAAATTCCGCAGCGATAAATTTAGAAATGGAATGCAGATCGGCAGGTGGGCTATTCAAGCTATTATTGTTTATAGATTCAACCACCTTCTTCACCAATTCCTCGGCTTCGATATCAGGGTTGAGGCCGGCCAACGGACCGCACTCTCCTATTCCAAAACAATTAGGATCGTGCTCGTTCCAGATTTTTATAAACCACGATTGCTTGTCCTTCATCGCACCGCGGGAAGTGCGTGCATCAAAGCGAAAATGAAATGTCTTTTTGAAAAAACTGGCGCGAAGAGACATGTCGCGAATATGGCTGGCTTTCAGCGGAATTACAACCAGGTGGGTTAAATTTGCAGCCCATGAAAGACCGGATTGACATACAGGATTATACCTACGATTTGCCCGCCCATCGAATTGCAGACCATCCACTCAAGGAACGAGATCAATCAAAACTTTTGGTGTACAAAGAGCAAGAGATCAAGCACTCAGTGTTTAGGTCGCTGCCGGATTATCTTCCAAAGAATTCGATTCTGTTTTTCAACGACACCAAAGTAATACCGGCAAGACTATTCTTTCAAAAAGAGACCGGTGCCCAAATTGAATTATTCTTGCTGCATCCCATTGCGCCTTCGGCTCATCTTCAGTTGGCTATGCAGGCAACCTCTGACACTACGTGGAAATGCGCGATTGGAAATCTTAAACGATGGAACCAGGAATCGGTGCTCACAAAAAAGATTGGAAACATTGAGCTGACTGCACGACTCGAAAACCGCGAACAGGGAATCGTTAAACTGTCCTGGTCTCCTGCTCAGCTTTCATTTGCAGAAGTAGTACACGCGATTGGCGTCACTCCACTACCACCGTACATAAAACGAGAGGCCGATGCATCTGACCGCGAGCGCTACCAAACCATTTACTCGCACTACGATGGAGCAGTAGCGGCACCTACTGCCGGGCTTCACTTCTCAGAAAAAGTACTGGCGGATATCAAGACCAAAGGCATTGAAACGGATTTCCTAACGCTGCATGTTAGTGCTGGCACATTTCAACCCGTAAAAGTTGAGAATGCCATTGAGCATGAAATGCATTCCGAACAGATTATCGTCACGCGAAAGAACATTGAAAATCTATTAACTGACCGACCAATTATTGCGGTTGGTACTACTTCCACCAGAACACTGGAAAGTATTTACTGGTATGGTGTTAAGCTGATCAGTGATCAACGAGCTGATTTTATAGTCAGGCAGTTTGATCCGTATGAATTGCCCACCGCTTATTCCAAAAGAGAAGCGTTGGAGGCCATCCTTAAGAAAATGGAAAACGAAAATCTGGAAAGCATCACAGGTGAAACCGCTATTTATATCTTTCCAGGATACGAATTCAAAGTAATCAGGGCACTGATTACAAATTTTCACCAACCGGGTTCAACACTGATGCTGTTGATAGCAGCGCTCGTGGGCGAAAGCTGGAAAGATATTTATCAGGAAGCACTCACAAACGAATACCGTTTTCTCAGCTATGGCGATAGCTCTTTATTAATTCCTTAAGAAAGAAGTCCTTAGTTATTTCAACTCCACAATTCTCACCTCTACGCGTCTTCCCTCTTCTTTGGTAGCCGTTTGATCTTTTGAGGCGCCATATCCTTTCGCCACAATCCTTCTGCGCACTACACCTTTTTGGTTAAGGTAGTCCAGTACCGTGATCGCTCTCTTATTTGATAACTCACGATTGAGATCTTCGGAACCTTCAGCGGAAGCAAAGCCTGAAATTTCAACTCCCAGGTCAGGATACTTATTAAGACTCGCAAGCATAGCGTCCAGTTCGGTGATGTATTGTTGCTTCACTTCGCTCTTTCCGGCATCGAAGAATATCTTCATGGATTTTGCCAACAACGCTTTGTCATAAGTGGCTGGCTTCTTGACTTCTTTTTTGCGCTTGGCTTCTTCCGAAACTACCATGGTAGGCAGGGAGAAGATGGTCTTACCTTCCACCTGTTTCTGCTCGAACTTGCTCTCATCACTTTCGTCATAATAATAAGTACGTGTAGCGACTTCAATCTTCGAGTTAGTTTTCTCATCAAAGTTTACGCCTTCAATGGGGTCAGTGTGTTCAATCAATCCCACGAGATAATCGATTCCTTCTTTGTCGCTGGATGCCATCAGATCAAGCATCATATCGTACATGTCTACGTTGCCGCTTTGCACCAGTTTTGCCTCGTGCGTTTTTCTAAGCTCCGTCTTCTCATCCTGATTGGTATCGTAGAAGGCATTTTTTACCTCCACTTCCTGACCCACCACCACATCAAACTGCTTGATCGTTTTGAGGTTGATCTGCTGAAACAATTCGTAGAAATAATTTTGGTTGGGAACATTTACGTTCAGTGTGTAGGGCAAGAAACCCTCCGACTCTATGATAATGTCATAATTTTTTGCAGGCGGCAGGATGATCAGATAGTTACCCGTTACCGGATCCGGGTCGTAAACAAACTCAAGGTCTTTTTTAGTATCCTTATCAATCACATACATTTTGGTAGGCATAGGCTTACCAGTTTCTCCATTTAGAATTTTTCCTTTTATAAGCGTAAGAGGAATGTTGGCCGAATTTGCCGGCATCTCAATGGAGTAGATATCCTGTGCGCCCTGTCCACCTTTGCGATCGGAAGAAAAGTAGGCTCTCGTTCCATCAGCAATCAATGTAAAATAGTTGTCGTTGGCCGTTGTGTTTACCGGATAGCCCATGTTCTCAGGCTTAATCCATTTGTCTTTGATCAGCTTCGACTGAAAAATATCGCGGCCTCCCATGGTGTTGTGTCCATCCGAAGTAAAGAACAAGGTCTTCTGATCAGGATGAATAAAGGGCGCATCTTCGTTGTCCTTCGTGTTGATTTCGGGGCCCAGGTTTACTGGCGCAGACCAAACGCCCGGAGATTTCATCTCTATTTTCCAGATATCTAAACCTCCCATTCCACCCTGGCGATCACTCGCGAAGTAAATCACCTTTCCATCTGGCGTGATACTGGCCGTGGACTCTAATTTAGGCGAGTTGATAGTGTTGGCGAGAATACTTGGCTTCGACCAGGTATCTCCCGACTTATTAATCTGAAATAAGTTTCCAGGGTCTGAAATGCCTCCCATGAAGATGAGCATCTTTTGTCCATCAGCCGAAATACCGGCAGTTCCAACATTATACTCGGATGCGATGGATACCACTTTTGGTTCTGTCCAGGTACCAGATTGGTTGTAGGAGATATAAATCTCTTCAATAAACTTATCACCAGATCTCGTCTTACCGGTGTTGGGTCTTAAGGCCGTAAACGCCATCACGCTTTCATCCGCGGAAACAACCGGGTTGTATTCGGTGTATTTTGAGTTTACTAAATCCGAAAAAGACCGCACTTTGAAGTCTCGTGGCACCGACATGAAAGCGGTTGCGTTGTGACAAACCTGCAGGAGCTTGTCGGCCTCGGCCTGAGCTCTTTTGTCTGCTTTTGTTAATGTCTTGTATTTTGTAAGAGTTGCGGTCGCCTTTTCGAGGTCTTCATTTTTCAGGTATAATTCCGCCAACTCATAGTTTAGTGATACCGGAGCTGCCTTGCCATCCTTGAGCGCTTCTTCAAAAAGGGGAATCGCCTTTACCTGTTCGTTCAGGTCCTGAGATTTTTGATAGCAAATACCCGCCTGATAGAATGCTGTTGGGTCTTTAATTCCACCCTTGATGGCTTCCAGGTATAGCGGCAGAGCCTGTTCATAGTTCTTAATGCCGAAGTAGCGCTGCGCATCTGTCAGAGATTTGTTGCTCTGCGCCAGGGATGAAAGCGAAACACATAACGTGATTAGAATCAGTACTATCCGTTGCATATCCTTAAGTTAAATGAAAACTATTTTGCAATACTATTGATTTTGAAGCTACATTTTAAATCAATTTGACGCTTAATCTTACCCGGGGCAACTTTAGTTGAGTCGATGACGATCAATTATCTGGGTTACAAAGGGTAAACTACTTAAATAAGGTAGGATTTTTCGGCAAAACTTATGAAATTTAGCAGTTAGTCGAATCCCTACTATGAAGCAGCGAATTTTAAAACTACTGGACGTAGAACCTGAAGAGTCGGGTCAAGTCTTTCTTCTTCTGGCGATTAGCTTCATGCTGGGTTTGTTTCTGGCAACTGTAACGGTAGGTTCACAAACCCTCTTCCTAACACATTTTAGCGAAAGTCAGGACCTGCCAAAAGCCCTCGTGATTTCGGGTGTGCTGGGATTGGTGACTACCTCTATATATAATTTCCTCCAGGGTCGAATACATTTTATAGCGCTGGCCATTGGAAGTCTTACCGTCTTACTAGGGTTAACGGCCTTCCTAGAATTCGGAGACAATTTTGTTGAGGATGATAATTCGCTTTACTATTACGGATTTACGTTAATTCTGCCTTTCACATTTATATCCCAGCTTGTATTCTGGGGGTCCTTCGAAAGGATGTTCAATCTTCGACAGGCCAAGCGCGTAATTGGAAGCGTTGACCTTGGCACCATGGTCGCGCAGATTTTGGCGTTCTTCACCATACCCATTCTTCTTCAAATTGGTGTGCCGATTGCGACTCTTTATACAGTTGGGCTGTTCAGTATTGCGGGGTATCTGTTGCTATTCTTCTTCCTCGCCAACAGCTATTTAAGAAAAGATGTGGCGGTGACATCCGAAGAATATCACAAAAAAATCGGACCAATTGAGTTCTTCAAAAACCGTTACATCGTTTGGATGTCACTCTTTATTATTATGTCGCTGGTGGCTCTGCGATTTGTGGACTACTCCTTCTTCAACGTCAGTACCAATCAGTTTCCGGACTCCAATAGGCTGGCGTACTTCTTGAGTTTGTTTGAGGGATTGATCGTGATTTTTGGAGCGGTGTTTACCACTTTTGCCACCGATCGGATTCTTCAGGACTATGGATTGAAAGTATCGCTCTTGATAAACCCAGCTCTACTCATTCTATTTACGGGTGGCGCTTTGGCCCTGGGTGTCTTCTTTGGATTTGATAATACAGCAGGTAGCTCAGTGATTTTCTTCTTCATCATGGTGGCCATGAGTAAGCTATTCATCAACTCTCTGCGCGATGCCATTGATAGCCCGGTGTTCAAGTTTTATTATGTGCCAATTGACAAAACCATCAAGCTTGACGCGCAAACGAAACTCGAAGGATTTGTGACCGCCCTGGGAAGTACTATTGCGGGAGGTCTGATCGTATTGATCAATCAATTTCACATCTTCAACCTGCTTTCCATCACCATGTTCACCATTCCAGTGCTGGTCTTGTGGTATCTGGTCACCAACAAAATGTACAGTGGCTATCGACACACACTACAGAGTTCACTGGTAAAGAATAAGTCGGCAGTGGAGAAAGATCACGTGAGAGAATACACGATGGATAGCGTGTTGGAAAAACAAGTGAGAAGTACAGCTGAGGACAAGGTTATTTACGGCCTTCGCCTGATGGAAAAATTAGAGCCTGCCTTGTTCGAAAGTTCTATCATCAATCTCACGGAGAGTAAACTAAAGAAGGTAAAGCAATTAGCAGGAGACCTGGACGACAGCGATTTACTTTCCATTTCCCCCGAAAAATTAATGCGATTGAGCAAATCGGTGAAGCAAACGGATCGCTTGCTGGCCGCTAAACTTTTGCGCAAGCTGATCAGTCCAAAAACAATTTTCATTTTGCTGGAAATGCTGCGCGATGCTGATCCAAAAGTGAGAAACGAAGCACTTCTCACCGCGCGCAAGGTGAAACGCCCTGAAACCTGGAACGTACTAATTGAATTACTGGCATCACCCTCTTATTCGCATGCGGCTGCATCGGCCCTCAAGGAAGCGGGAGAGCCAGCACTTCAATACTTAGAAACAGCCTTCCATAAGTCGGGACAAAGTGATCTGGTGATGTTGAAAATTGTTCAAATCATTGGACACATCGGAGGCAAAGAGGCGATGGAATTGCTTTGGAAAAAAGCCGATTACCCGGATAAACGTATCGTGAAGCAAATTCTGTATTCACTTCGCTACATCGACTATCACGCGAAGGGTCGTGAGGTGCTTGCGGTGAAAGACTTGCTTGATGTAGAGATGAGCAAGACACTTTGGAACCTGGCTGCCCTGGAAGAATTGCCGGATGAAAAACACTTTGAATTTCTGAAGCAAGCCCTGCGTGAAGAAATCCGTGACAATTATGATCACCTAACACTATTGCTTTCTCTCTTGTATGATACCGAATCAGTTCAGCTTGTAAAGGAAAACATCGAGACCGGAACACCGGACTCAATCGCGTACGCACTTGAGCTTCTTGACTTATTTGTCGACCAGGATCTAAAACCAAAGTTGATCCCGCTTTTAGACGAGTCTAAAGTAACCGACAAACTGGAGAAGCTTCAAACTTATTTTCCACGCGAGAGCTACAACCCGGTTCAGGTAATCAATTATATTCTTAACCGTGATTTTAATTACAACAACCGCTGGACAAAGCTATGCGCTATCCACGCATCGGCTTATATTGATAACTTCAGAGTGAGCCGTGGATTGATCAGTCAGATGTTCAATCAGGATAAACTTCTTCAGGAAACGGCTGCCTGGGTAATCTATAATAAAGACAAGTCTATTTATCCTGTTATTACAGAGAGACTGCCCATTAAAGACAAACGATTCTTAGACTCAGCCATTGAGAACAACCAATTGCTGGATGGTCTTGATGACGGCTTCTTTCTGGGAATAGAGATGGTTTTGTTTATTAAGCAGCTTCCGATCTTTAAAGGTATCTCAGGAAATATGATTAGTGATTTGGCTGACAAGATCAGTCCGGTTACACTAAACGCCAAGGACAAGCTGGTTCTGAAGGATGCTGATGATAACCAACCAATATTAATCGCTGCGCATGGTTCGGCCAAAATGAAAAATGGTTCGGAAGAAGTCGGAGTCCTGAAAGTGGGCGATGTGTTTGGCGATATTTTCCAGGAGGGTGCAACTCAAAAAATAACCGAGGTAGAAGCAATCGAGCGAACTGTTATTTTCAAAATAAGTTTAGTCGACTTCTATTTTGTACTTGCCAACAATCATGATTTGGTGCAGGGACTGATCAAAAATGTCTCCGGCAAGAAAAAAACTCAAACAGTTTAATATCTCATAGCTTAAGATTTCGATCATTAAAATAAATTAACGATGGCTTTTGAAATTGACGTACTCATCACATTTGCAGACAAGGACAACGAAACTGCCAAGAAGAGCGAAGTGGGTTGGGTAACACAGTTTAAGAAATTTCTCGAATTGATGTTGTATCAGGTGCTGGGTGAAAAGCCAAACATCATCCTGAAAGGAGAATATGATTCGGTGACAGCCTCCACATTGGACAATGCTGCTGTGTTGGTGACTATTCTCTCAAAAGACTTTGTGCAATCTGGCCGGTGCCTCGACACCGTAGAAGGATTTTACAAAGCGACATCAGCTTCTAAAATAAATCGTGTGTTCAAGGTATTGAAGTCTCCCCTATCCACACAAGAACATCCTCCGCGCCTTCGCGATTTGTTAGGCTACGACATGTTTCAGTTGGATACCGAAACAGGCGTGATGAAAGAATACTCTGACTTCTTTAGTCAGGAAGCCGAAAAGCAGTATTGGATGAAGATGGTGGATCTTGCTTACGACATCCATGAATCACTGTTATTGTTGCGACAAGGAGAAACAAAGGCCGAGGTAAAGAATATCTTCAAAAGAAAAACTATTTATCTGGCAGAGACTGGTCATGACATCGCAGTTCAGCGCAATATCATTAAGCGGGAGTTATTGCGACACGGCTACATCGTTCTTCCCAAACAAACATTGCCTCAGCGTTTGAACGAACTCGAGAGCATGGTAAAAAAAGACTTGGAAGAATGCAGCCTTTCGATTCACCTGATTGGAAGTGCTTATGGAGAAATACCAGAAGGATCGGACCGGTCAGTTATCGATATCCAAAATCAACTGGCAGCCGAACAAAGCGCGATCAAAAAGCAAAACAAAGAAGAATTCAGCCGATTAATCTGGATTGCGCCTAACCTGAAGAATGCCAGCGACAAGCAAAAATCGTTTATCGAGAGTATCAGACGAGATGTAGAGGCACAGGAAGGCGCAGAGATTCTTCAAAACCCGCTGGAGGATTTCAAGAACATTATGCGCGAAGAATTACTGGAATCAATGGACAGAAAAGGATCCGATGATTTCAAAGGCAAGACCATCTATCTTGTGCACGATCGAATGGACGATCAGGAAGTGCGGCCTTTCAAAGAAGCCATTGAGAAGTCAGGATTTAAAATTCTAACGCCCGCATTTGAAGGTGAGCTATTGGATGTGCGAAAAAATCACATCGACAATCTTAAGAATCTTGATGGAGCAATCATCTTCAAAGGCAAGGTAAATGATCAGTGGGTGCGTATGAAAGTACTGGATTTGTTAAAGGCACCGGGCTTTGGAAGAAAGAAACCGATACTGGGCAAAGCCATTATGTCTTCCAACTCAAGCAACACCGATATCGAAACCTTCAAGAACCAAAACATGACGGTCATTGCAGGTGATGAAAATAAAAAGATGGAATCGCTAAAAATGTTTTTACAGGAATTTAAAGCATAAAAGTTATGAGCCAGTTAACGGAAGAAATGAAAGGTTCATCCTCCCAGGTTGGAGTGGCCAACCCTTTCCCTGGTCTTCGTCCTTTTAAGATCGAAGAGAGTCACCTCTTCTTCGGACGAGAAGGACAAAGTGATGAAGTGTTGCTGAAGCTTTCGAAGAGTCGGTTTGTTGGCGTGATCGGTCCTTCTGGAAGTGGTAAGTCGTCATTCATTTATTGTGGTGTACTTCCAATTCTTTATGGCGGTTTCCTGACTGACACGAGTCCAAATTGGGAAGTGGTGGTGACCCGCCCTGGAGGTGGACCTATCGATAACCTTGCTGAATCTCTTCTCAAGACAACAAAAGAATACAACAATGCCGATCCTGAGGATCGCAAGATCAAAAGAACGATCGTATCGACTTTATTGAGAAGTAGTTCGCTTGGCTTGGTGGAAGCCATCCAGCAGTCAAGAAGATCAGAAGACGTTAACTATTTGATCCTGGTCGATCAGTTTGAAGAATTATTCCGCTTCAAAGACAGCACTGATCCAAATTCAATCAATGAGACGTTGGCGTTTGTCAATTTATTGATGGAGGCCATCAACTACACTGATAATCCGATTTATGTTGCCATCACGATGCGATCGGATTTTATCGGTGAATGTGCACAGTTTCCTGAACTAACACGCAAGATCAACGACAGCCACTACCTGATTCCTCAAATGACCCGAGAGCAAAAGCGCAGGGCGATTGAAGGACCCGTAGCTGTAGGTGGTGCTCACATTGCTCCACGACTGGTGCAGCAGCTATTAAATGATCTAGGTGATAACCCTGATCAACTCCCTATTCTGCAGCACGCCTTGATGCGCACGTGGAGCTATTGGGCTAACTACAAAGATTACGAAGGAGAGAATGTTGACCTGAAACACTATGAGGCGATTGGCACCATGGCAGAAGCACTTTCGCAACACGCGAATGAAGCCTATGACGAATTGGATGAAGATCAAAAGCGGATATGTGAGATCGTCTTTAAAGCGATTACAGAAAAGCGCGGAGAGAACTTTGGAATACGCAGGCCAACACGCCTAAATGAAATTGCATCCATTGCTGATGTATCCGAAGAAGATGTTATTGCAGTGTTGGATAAATTCCGCGAGCCCGGAAGATCACTCCTTACGCCTTCTTATGGAACGACATTAGGATCAAAATCCATGATCGATATCTCGCACGAAAGCTTGATGCGTATTTGGGTGAGATTGAAGAACTGGGTGGATGACGAAGCCGATGCCGTGCAAATGTATTTGCGTTTGGCCGAAGCAGCATCTATGTACCAGGTGGGCAAGGCGGGCTTGTGGAGACCACCAGATTTGCAACTTGCGTTGAACTGGCAGGTAAAGCACAAGCCAACTTTAGTTTGGGGACAACGCTATCATCCGGCCTTTGAGCGCACGATGATCTTCCTCGAATATTCTAAAAAGGAATTCGAGACCGAGCAGCGCATTAAAGAACTTGAACAGAAAAGAAAACTTCAGCGCGCTCGTGTAACAGCGATTGTATTAGGAAGCTTTTTGATTCTTGCCTTGATGGCCATGGTGTATGCGTTCTATCAACAGACGGAGGCAACTAAGCAAAAAGAGTTAGCTGATAAAAATGCAATTGAAGCAACGGAAAATGCGCGACAAGCCAACCTTGCAAAAGAGGAGGCTCTAAAGCAAAAAGCTATCGCTGACGAGCAGAAGCTTAAGGCACAGGAGGCTCAGCGTCAGGCTGACATAAATGCAGCAAAAGCGATAGAGCAGCAGAAAATAGCGGAGCAACAGAGTGAACTTGCAATTAAAAATGCTGCTGAAGCACAGAGACAAACAAAAGCCGCGTTGGCCGCTAAAAAAGAAGCCGATGAAAATGCTGCGGCAGCTAGAAAAGCTGAGGCAGCTGCAACTCGTCAGCAATACTTATCTACTGCAAAATCAATGGCACTGAAGTCGAAAGAACTTGGCAACAACAAAGAGCAGGAGTCGCTCATTGCCCAGCAGGCTTATGTGTTCAATAAGGCCTACAAAGGATATCCTTATGACAATGATATTTATAACGGACTTTCAGATGCGTTAAAGAATAACAACGATCCGTTGACTTTAAATTTGGAAGGTCATGATAAAGGTGCCGCGCGTGCTCTGATTGCAGATGTGAAATCAAAACGAATTTACAGCGGAGGCAGCGATGGCCGTATCATTCAGTGGAGTTTGGTGGACAGCAAATGGACCCCCAAAGAAATCGTTGGCTTCCGGCCTAAGGTGTATCAAGTATTTGCTTTGGATGTTAGCCCGGATGGAAAATGGTTGGCAGCTGGTGGTTTGGCTGAAGGTGATGCAACTCAAAACTATGTTGAGTTGTATGACCTGCAAAATCTGGGAAATGCCCCCAAACGCATTACCGGTTTTGTTTACAATGTGGACGATATTGAGTTCACCCGCGATGGAAAAGGATTTTATGCAAGAGATAATTCAGGCAGAAGCATCAAGTACTCCGATCTGAATTCCGCCAAAGAAGTTATCGCCACAAAGCAAAAGGTAACGGATATCTCTCTCAGCCCTGATGGCGGCAGACTTGCTGGTACGGCTAGCAATGGAGTGCTGTACAGTTGGGATTTGAAGAATAACTTCGCAAGTAAAGAAGTATTTAAGAATCCGTCAGGTGCTGAACTCACGACATTGTCCTATGCC
Source organism: Cyclobacteriaceae bacterium (assembly GCA_044222145.1). Lineage (GTDB taxonomy): Bacteria > Bacteroidota > Bacteroidia > Cytophagales > Cyclobacteriaceae > ELB16-189. The sequence continues at coordinate 125,706 of JBGANU010000008.1, read as the reverse complement.
CCGGATAACTCTAGAAGAATCGTGGTGGGCGACAATGCGGGCCTGGTTCACATCGTAGTAGAAGATAGCAACCTGCCTGACAAAATTCTATCGGGTCATACTGCACACATCGAGCAGATTCGATTTAACCATGCTGGAAAATTTCTGGCTACAACCAGTCGGGATAAAACGGTGCGACTTTGGAATTGGGACGATCTTAACAAACAGCCGATTGTACTTGATGACCATGCCGACTGGGTGTGGAGTGCTACATTTTCTCCTGATGATGAACAATTGTTAGTGGGTATCAACAGTAGCAACAACACCAGTATCCTAAATGCAAAGGCCAATGAAACAATACACGCATGGCCAACCAAGATCGAGACTATGTCGGGATTACTTTGCAAGTACGTGAGCCGAAATGTTACGAAAGAGGAATGGGAGACCTATGTGGAGGGCTTGCCTTATGAAAAGACATGTCCAAATTTTCCAGCGAACAATAAATGAAGGAGATGAAAAGAATAATTGGCCTATTGGCTCTTGGTAGCATTTTTTTGAGTAGTCAAACCTTCGGGCAAGAGGCTTCTTGCGCCCAAACGCTTCGGCTAGTACAATCAACTTATGAGCAGGGTCGACTTCATGAATTGGAAGCCCTCATGACCAGATGTTTGGCGTCAGGATTTGATGATCAGCAAAAGGTGACTGCCTACCGGTACCTAACTCTTGCTTACATCTACTTGGAAGAACCTGAGAAAGCAGACGCTGCGATGCTTTCTCTTTTAAGTGCAGGACAACCAGGTCACTTTTTCGAACCCAACGATGCCGTTGATCCAGCTGAATTTATTGCGTTGTATCGCAAGTTCAGAACAGAGCCATTGTTCCGATTCGGTTTAAAACTTGGACCGAATGCAACGCTTCCATCGATCACTCAAACCTACTACGTGTTTAGCGGAGCGCAGGGAAATGGTAAGTATAGCCCCAAAGTCAACTTTTCGTTTGGCCTGGTTTTCGAAAAGGACTTTCCAAAGTTCATCAAAAACTTTTCAATCGCACCAGAAGTGATGTTTACGGGAAGGTCTTATAACTACACCAATCCTTCTCTCAGCAGCAAAGATTTTGTGGACCCAACAGATCCGAATCCAAACTCACAATCAATTGATCAAAATTTACAAAAGCAAAGTTGGATCGATGTTAACCCACTTGTTCAGTATAAATTAAAAGATATCAAATTTAATCCCTATGTAGGAGTTGGCCCGGGTGTCAGTTATTTATTGAAATCGACCTACGATGTGAGGACACAGGTTACGGGTCAAGGCGCTATTACAGGATCGGCCATCGACACCAAATCTAATTACAATGCGCTGGCGTATTCCGTTATTTTAACAACGGGCGCAAAAATTCGTGTCGGGAGCTTTTACCTTACAGGGGACATCCGGTATCAATACGGACTTAACAACATTGTGAAGTCATCAGAGCGAAGTAATAGTGAGGCGCTTTTTGACCGTGGATATGTACCGTCTAATTATCGTCAGAGTAATTTGATAATTTATCTAGGTATGGCTATCCCGTATTTCAGTCCTAAGAAACTAGTCAAATAGTATTTTAGGTAAACCCATAGTTGGAAGTGCCTGCTCTGGTAGGCGCCTCCCGTGAGTTATCAAGTTATCATTATTGGTCATTTAATTTTTATTCTATCGAGTTGATTTTTATTTCCCATGAAAAAAATTCTCCCCTTGGTCGTTTTTGTTCTGCTCACCTCTTGCCTCACTGAAAAAAATGCCACCCCTGGCAAGCCTAACACATTCGTTCGATACTTTAATGGTGGCTACAATGATAATGCCGTAGTCGCGGAAGAAACGTCCGATCAGGGAGTAATTATTCTCGGAACATCCACTGTCTCACTTGTTGATGGTAACGCTACCGTTGAAACAAACAAAATCAAATTGATCAAAACCGATCCCTACGGAAACGTGGAATGGCAGAAAGTGTACCCTGCTGAGTTTACACCAACTGCAAAAAATATCAAAGCACATTCTTTAATTCAACTATCCACCGGCATATCCACCAGTGGCTATACCATAATAGGTGAGCAGATTACGGGCACCGGAACCAACCAGGTGACTGACCTGTACGTTTTGCAAGTCGATGCCAATGGAGAGATTGTTAAAGAAACCGTAGTTGATTTTTCTGGCGCCAGTGTTAATCTTTATACCAAAGACGACCCCAAGCCTCCATTCACGCAGGGGCAGGCCATTCAACTAAACAGCAACGGTAATTTTCTGGTGTTGGTATCGACTTCAGGATCGAAAGACAATATGATTCTGGCCGAGTTAGATAAATCGGATTATTCACCGAAGTGGGCCAAGAAATATGGTGCTGGATCATCCACGCTTTCGAATCGCTTATTTCTGGATGCATCAAATTATGTTTTTTGGTCAGGCACAGTCACCAGAAGCTCTGAGGATGTCCGGTTGGTTAAGGCAGGACAAAATTCTCTTAACACACTTTTTGATCTCCCTATTGGCACACCAAATTTTCAGGAAACGGGAAATGATATTTGCCGTTATGGATTTGGGTTTGCTGTGGTGGGAAATACGAATGAAACATTGGCAGGTGATCAGGATATCCTTTTTAAAGTGCTTGCGGATGATGGCTCGGAACTGCTGAGTAAGTCATTTGGCTTTAGTGATACTGATAATGGTAATTCAATCTGTTCTGCAAAGGGCGGTGTTGTCATTCTCGGTACCTCCAGAAGCGTACCTGCTGAATCCGGAGGAAGAGGTGACGATGACTATTACCTAATGAAGTTCGATGCTTTCGGAAATGAAGCTTGGCCTTCACCAAGAATATTTGGCAGTAAAAATAAAGATGCAGGAGCAAGTGTTCGACAATTGTCCGATGGATCATTGTTGATTTTGGGAACCACCGATTTCGGTGGCTTAAAAACGATGATGTTAATGAAGGCGGATGCTGATGGGAACATTGAGTAGTATTTTAATTGAGAATACAGTAGCAAATAAGTTTCAAGTTTAACATTCGTGTAGAGTTGGTGCAGGTTGATCATGAATGTTGATTTTTTAACAGGACAAAGTAATTATTCGTGCTTTCTAAGATAAAACCGTTTATGAGAAGATTTTTGCCATATGCTTTTTTTGCGACATCACTTGTGTTTGTGTCCAGCTTGAGTTTTAGCCAAACGATAACACCAACCGGTAGCCTTGCTGCAATGCCAACCACTTATGGAACTGCCTCTGCGGAAGGCAGCTTTACATTTGTGGCTACCGCCTTAACGGGTGCAACAGAAACAGTCACCATCACTGCTCCAGCTGGCTTCGAAGTATCCCTGACTTCAGGCAGTGGATTTGCACCATCTGTCACAAAAAATGCAACGGCTAATAACATTGCCACTACTTCTATATTCGTCAGAGTTGCCGCAGCATCAACCCCATCAACTTATAGTGGAAACGTCACATTGAGTTCAGCGAGTGCGAGCACAGCAAACGTTGCAACAACAGCAAGTACAGTAAGTCAGAAAGCCTTAACAATGACGGGTCTTACCGTGCCAGGCAGCAAGATATATGATGGAACAACAGCTGCTGTCGTTGGCGGTGCTGGTACACTTCAGGCATCTGAAGCAATTGGAGCAGGAACATCCAGTGATGGAAAGCCATACACGGGAGACGTTGTCACCATTGCCGGAAGTGCAGTGGGCACGTATAACTCCAAAGATGTAGCAACGGCATCATCTGTCACCTACAGTGGACTGACCCTTGGAGGTGCGCAGGCAGCGAATTATACGCTTACTATTCAAAGCGCAGCAAGCGCTACCATCACCGCAAAAGCGCTAACGATGAGCGGGCTCAGCGTGCCTGCAAGTAAAGTATATGACGGAAATACAACCACTGTCGTAAGTGGGTCACCGGCACTTCAAGCATCAGAGGCAGCAGGGGCCGGCAACACGGCTGATGGAAAACCCTACACAGGTGACGTGGTCAGTATTACCGGCAGCGCAACGGGTACTTACAATACCAAAGACGTACCCACAGCGGCAAACGTCACATTGAGTTCAGCGAGTGCGAGCACAGCAAACGTTGCAACAACAGCAAGTACTCGCTCACAATTCAAAGTCCAGCATCCGCCACCATCACTACTTTTGGATTGACCATCACAGGAGTGTCAGCCAACAATAAACCATTTGATGGCACTACAACAGCAACACTTTCGGGTAGCCCTTCTTTAGTTGGTGTTATCGGGGCGGATGTTGTGACCGTGACGGGCGTGGCTAGTGCAACTTTTGCAACTTCAGCCATCGGAACTGGCATTGTTGTTACAGTAACGGGTTATACCCTGGGTGGCGCTCAGGCGGGAAATTACTCAGTGACCCAACCAACGGGTTTAACTGCCAATATTACTTCGGCTCTTCCAACTGCTCAGGCAACGGGTATATCGTTTACAAATGTCACGAATACCACTTTAAGAGTGAACTATGCAGCAGCTGGCGATGGAGCATCAAGGTTACTTGTCGCGAAATCCGGAAGTGCCGTTGCTGGAAATCCTGCGAACGGAGTTTCTTATTCACCGACAGGTAATTTTACAACTGATACCGATCTGGGAGGCGGCAACATAGTAGTGGGCACGATAACTAGTGGCGCGGCTGGATTCTTTGATGTCACCAACCTCACGGCAAACATTACTTATCACTTTGCAATTTTTGAATTCAATGGATCGGCAGGCACGGAAAGTTATTTGACGACTTCACCATTGATCGGGTCACGCAAAACGGCAGATGAACCCGCTAATCATGTCACGGCATTCACCGCTTCTGCAACAGCAACAGTAATTACTCTGAACTGGACGGGGGCAACAGGTTCGCCTGCACCTGTCAACTATCTTATTGTAGCGAGAGACGTGACAAATGGAGGTGCATTCCCTTCATTCACGGATGGAAGTGCAGCACCATCAGATGACGTTAATCTTAGTTCGCAATCAAGCACCTGGAACGGTTCAAAGATTATTGCATTTGGGACTAATACCTTCAATGGTTGGACCAATCTTACAACGGGTAATCAATACGAGTTCGCCATTTATCCTTACACCACCGCTGGCACCCCTACTCCAGATTTCAAAACCAGCCCTGCTGCTCCAACTGTTCAAGTCTTCACTGAGCCATCAGCCTCAGCTTCAAACCCTACATTCTCAAACCTCGCACCTACATCTATTGACGTAACGGTTGGTGGAGGGACAGGCATAACCGGTGGATATTTGGTTATTCGCAAAGCGGGCAGCGCACCTTTGGGTACACCATCCGATGGAACCTCTTATACGGCTGGAGTTAGTACAATTGGTGGCGATCCCGTTGTTTATACGGGAGCAGCTGGCTTGTTCAATGACACGGGACTTTCATCTTCAACAACGTATCACTATGCTGTTTATGGATATAGCGGATCTGGAACCAATACAAACTATAGACTGACATCTCCAGGAACAGCGAACTCAACTACACTGTGCCAACCACCAACTGTGCAAGCCACAGCAATCACGTTTGGTCTTACCACTGCATCATCCGCCATTGTGAATTGGACCAGAGGTGACGGAAACAATGTTATCATTCTTGCGAGAGACGGAGCAGCAGCTGCGGTTAGTCCCTCAAACGGAACTTCCTATACTGCTAACGCCACATTTGGATCAGGCACCCCGATTGTGATTGGTGGAAACGATTATTACACCGTATACAACGGAACCGGAACCACCGTCACCGTGCAAAACCTAAACGGGAGTACCGCCTACAATTTTAAGGCCTTTGAATATAACACCGCCAATACGTGCTACCTGTCAACCAGTCCTGCATCCAATGACGTTACAACCGCATCGGCTGCCAGCACCAATACCCTGACACTGGGAACGGGGTCGGCTACAATTTCTTCTCTTGTTAACACGCAACCAGCGGAAGTAACAGCTTTCCAATGGAAGTCTACGGACATAGGTGGTGATGGTTCTTCGTCTCGTTTCAGTCAATTGATTTTCAGACCGGGAACAGGAAATGACATTACCGATTTCACACAACTGATCCTTGGTGCAGAATTATATGATGATCAAGGTAACGGACCATCTGAACATGGGACAGCTGTGATTACATCCAACAGCATCACGATACCTACGATTAACTTCGGTGGAAATGGCAGTGCAAGTATGGGAGATTTGGGAACAATTGTTGACAACAATAATAAAACCTATACGCTTAAGGTCTGGTTGAATCCAGCACTTGGCGGCTCACTCCCAAGCACGGTTGACGGCTTAAATCTTGTGTTATCTCTTTCTGCTGTTGACATTTCCGTGGTACCTGGAAAAACAGGTTATGCACCTGCCGCCACGGCAAATTCAGGAGCAACCAATAATGCGATTGATGTGGTGGCGACTAAAATCAACATCAATCAACAGCCATCTGCGGCAGCCACAGCCAATGTCGCGCTGGCAACTCAACCCATTTTTGAAGCCACTGATGCTAACAATAATCGTGACCTTAACATTAACAATGCCATAACGGTTGGCGTGACCAATGCAGGCATTGGACCCGCTAGCGCACTGGCAAATTTTACTGCTGGTATCGCAAATTTCACGGGCTCCGGATTTAAATTCGCAAACGCGGGCACGACTAAAATGAATGTCGGTATTACATCGCCCACGATAACTTCGCCTAACTCCAATGACGTTGTTGTAACAGCCTCAACCAATTTAGGTAGCGCAGCGGCTGCCTTAGCTTCAAGCCCGCTGATTAACAGTTCTACACTCAATCCCGTGCTTGGATTCAGTTTGAACACCACAGGAAGTGTAACAAATCTTACAGACTTAGTATTCAACAGCACGCTAGCGCCAACAGGGTATGTGAATAGCTTTAAGTTATATACCAACGCGATCGACAACTTTAGTGGAGCGGCACAAGTAGCGACATCTGCTTCACTCACTTTCTCGGGGATGTCTGTTCCGATAGATGCCTCTCTGAAATACTTCTTCCTGGTGGTCGATGTAGATCCTTATTTCCCAAGCTTTCCTGCAAACATTCAATTCTCGCTTCCTGCTAGTAACTTCACGGTGGCTTCCGGAGGAAATAAAACAGGCCTTACACAAACCGGAACAAATTATTCATTCAGTGATTTAACATCCCCTGATGTTCTTTCCATAACTAGAAATGGTTCTTTAGTAAATGGTTGGAGCTCTACCAATGGCACGTCCGCTTCCGTAGTTGATTTTGTGGTGAAGTTTACCGAGCCAGTATTAGGCGTAAATAACAATGATTTTCGAATTGTGACCGATGGAACAGTCGGCTTCGGTATAAAAAGTTTTACAGGATCAGGCGATACGTATACTGTTACTGTAACGGGTGTGGGAGGAACGGGACATCTTCGCCTGGAAGTAAAGGACAACAATAGCATTAGCGACAACGCGGGCAACGCTTTCAGAGGTCCAGGTTTAACGGACTATTTTACCGACTTTAATACGCCCAATCTGTGGTACTATTCAATTGTGTTGCCGCAGCCGAGTAATCCAGCGCTTGGTTTTACAATTAGTTTTGAAGATGATATTGAATTGCAAACGCTTACAACGCAGGATATTTTGGGACCACAATTGCCTACTCATTATTTGTTCATGGCAAGGGAATCCCAGGGAGCTACTGCGTTTCCTACGATAGCAAATGGCTCTCTTATTCCTGATGATCTCCATGACTTTACTTATGCCCCTCAATCATTCAATGGAGATTACTCAAACCCGAGCAGTGATGGTTTATGGGTTTTCAACACAACGTCCGCATCAACTGTCAATAATTTTTTCTGGTTGTTCAGGGCGGGTATGAACTATGATTTTATTGTGTATCCTTATACGAAAAGCACTAATTATTCAGATGATAACGTGGCCTACGGGGCACCCTCTTCTATTTTGAACCACCCGATCGGTCCATTGGCATCCAATAGCACATTGAATGCGCTGACATCTGCTGCTCCTATCGCATCTACCTACAACACGGTTGGGAATAAAAAGCAAGTTTTTGCATTTAGTGTAACTGATGGCAAGGGGACTTCAACTGGCTACGAATATGCGCCAACAAAGATTTCTAATTTAACAATTGGCAAAGATGCAATTGACAATGTGTCAAATTGGGCGGCCGTTATCAGTGGTGCGGAGTTGTTTGACGTTAACTCACCTTCAACTTCATTCCCAGCCACCAGTATAACGGGAAGTCAAATTATTTTTACCGGAATACCGTCTTCCGTATCGGGGGACTTGGGATATATAGATCCCTCCAACAACTGGACGGGATTCATAAGTACAAAAACATTTGGCTTAAGAATTTATCTAAGCAACGCCAGCGGAGCTTTAACAGACGGGCAAGTGCTGGCATTTAAAGTTACTAACACATCATTTGGTTATAATAGTGGTTTAGGTACATTTATTGACCATCAAGGTAGCTCCACTATTCAGGCAGCTACGGCCACATCAGGTGCACAGACAATTGACGTTACGGCATCCAAGTTGGTTTTCACCACCGATCTCCCTGACAAAGTTGGCCTGAAACATCCATTCGCGATATCCCCAATTGTTGAAGCCTGGGATGCAAACAACAACCTTGATATCAATTTTAACGGAGCTACGATTTCTGCAAGCAACGGAATTACGTTTTCAAACATTCCATCATGGGTTTCGGGTAAATTGACTTTTAGTTCATTCGTATTTAACGATCCTGGTCTCACTCAATTAACCGTATCAAAAGCGGGAGTTACAAGTGCGGTCAGCAGTAGTCCAACTGGTCCAGGGGGACAAACCGATGTGAAAATTTCGGCTTACACCGCTGTTGCTCAAACCGGATCGCCTTCACTCACCATTCCATCAATAACCACATTCGCACCGGGTGTTGCTCCATCCGCGGGTCAACTGAACGCAACTACGCTTTCCAATTTTAGCTTCATTGTAACAGATGACAGTGGCGTGCCCGCAGCAGAAGACGATATTCTCCCTACACGCATAAGCTCAATCACGATTAGGCAGAATACAAACAACGGAACTGCAGTAGGTGGTGCCACTTTTGATGATTGGCAAAACTCCATTGCAGGAGCGGAACTAAGTGTTGGAGGCGTCAATGTTGGTGGAACCGTAACCCTTAACAACAACTCCATCGTTTTTGGGAGTATCCCCAACTTGGGCGTGGCCAACCTCGGATATATTGCAGATGGTACCTCCAGGACTTACACACTGAAAATATATTTTCAAAACCCCGTTAACTCAGCGTTGAGAGATATTTTTGACAACGAAGATTTTGTTTTTGAAATCACTAATGAAACTGATTTTGGTCTCACTTCAATTGCCGGAAATTACAGCAGTACACTAAGCGCGCTTTCGACATTTAATTCAGGCAATGGAAACAACACCGTGGCAGTAACTAGCACTAGATTAGACTTTGTAAATCAGCCACCTGCCACCCAAAGCTATGATGTAAACTTAACGGTTACACCTCAGGTGAAAGCCCGGGATGCCAACCAGAACCTTGACCTTGGCTATAATTCAAACGCGACATTGAGTGCAGTTTTCGTGCCCTCTCCTCCTAATATTGTTGCTTACGCTTATCCTCTTTCGAATAGCGCGTTTACATTTTCAAGTGGCGTTGTTAATCTCAGTTCAGTAGCCGTTCAAAGTAGCGGCAATGGTGTTAATAATGATGTCATTTATTTCAAACTGGATGATACCCCGGATGTAGGAACAGTTGCATCGGCTTCCAGTACAACTACTACTTTAAAGTATTCCGGTAACAGCGACATCATAGACGCTGGGTTTACACAGCCACAGAATATTCAATACGCTCTTGCCAACAACCAGGTGACCGACATTACTAACGCTACTGGTATTGCAGTAGAGCAATTCACCGTGCGAGATGGTGGTGGTTCTGCCGATACAGATGGTACTGATACCAAGCTATCGGCCATTACACTGAATATCGATAACTATCAATACTTAAGACGAGTTGCTCTTTATGATGGCGCCACCGAAGTGGCCGACCTTCCGGTAGCGGCTCCAAATATTACGGTAAATTCAGCAACCAATGCTGACATGACCTTTACAGGCATTACCAATTTTATTGTAACCGATGACCTAACTAAAGACTTGACGGTTAAGGTGAGCTTCAACTCTGCTAATGTCTTAGATAATGCTGTCATTAAGTTCAAGGTGATTAGTGTCACCGCTGCAGGTGTCAGTTCATCCTTCACACCTGGTGCAAGCACTGCCTTCCCAACTCTTGCACCTTATGAGAATCAAATTGAAGTTGTCGCTACGCAGATCGACTACACAAACATACCAGCAAATGCTAGTGTGTACGTTCCCATTACAGTAGTGGCCGAAGCCCGAGATGCCAATGCAAACCGAGACTTAGATTACAATGGAACAATTTCAAGTTTCAGCACCACACCGGGTGGACCAACCTTTACCACTGATACACCAAATGATCCTACCGGTGCATTCGTAAATGGTGTTAAAAATTTCCCGGCAGGTTTTCAATTCATTTCAGGCCAGGGTAATACTCAACTTGTGCTAAACAGTGGTGTTGGCTCAACTGCCGGCAGCGTGAATGCAGCAGCAATAAGCGGTACCTCTGCGGTTATAAATGTTTTGACTTCCTCTGAGTCATGGGTAACTACGCAACCAACCTACAATCTCCCTACTGACATCGACTATGTTTCTTTTCAGTCAACGAACATCACCAATTCCAACAGTGCAGAACTTGTTCAGCTAATCGTGTCTGATGGCGATGCGGATGGCGTAGCCGGTGATATCGATGGCGCGGCCACCGTGCTTAATTCTTTCACCCTGGGCATTGCCAACTACACGGCTATCAGGCGAATTGCAATTTATGACGACAATGATGTTGAACTGCAGGAATTGGATGCAAGTGACTTCGTATCCGTTGGACCAGGACCGAACGGCCCAATTGGAAGCATCACGTTTGGACCTGCACTTGGCATTACGGCTGCCGACAACAGCTTTAAACTGTTCCGAATTCGTGCCACGTTCTTCAACACATCTTCTGTTATCGTTGATAACACTCCTATTCAACTTAGTTTATTAGGTGGCATTCTTGGCGGTGGCTCTAAGTTTTATGATTTACCTCCGCTATCCGGAACCTATATTCTTGGCAATCCACCAGCAAATACAACAGCACCAGCTACTGCAAATAAAATTGAAGTGACTGCAACAGCACTTGACTTTACGACACAGGCATCAAATTACGCAGGTATCAACGAGCGTGTAGGACCCGGTTACACAACATCACCATTGCCTCCCTTTACGCAACAGCCAACACCAAGCAATCTACCCACCACGACTGCGGCAACTGTTAAGGCCAGAGACGCTAATCAATTAGTAGATCTTGATTTTAATATTACCGCCAGTGCCATTACCATTACTGACAATGCTGGTGATAATCTTGTCGCTCCAAATGCATTTGTCAATGGGGTTTTGAATCTCGATGGTCTGGTCTATAACATGGTGGGAGATGGAACCTTAAAGGTAAAAGCTAACGGGCTTGATAGTTCAACTCCTTCAATCGGGCACACGGCTGGTGGGTTAGTCAATGTCGTTAACGTTTCGGTAAATCCAGCTGCTATTGTGACACCTCCAAACTTAAAAGGAGGAACTCCGGGAGCCATCCTTTTGGGAGTTACATTCAAACCTGATTATAGTACTACAACAGAACCGTCACTTAAGAAATTTATTTTCTCATTCGATTTCCCCTACCAGACAGCAACCACAACCATCTTGAAAAACTTTAAGGTGCGGCAGGGAGCAACCGATGTGACAACTACCGGAGCAACAGTTACACCCTACTATTCCAATCCGTCTGTAACAACAGACCTGGACTTGGTGATTGTCGATTGGGGAAGTAATACACCCGTTCCACTTTATGATCCGAATACGGGGAATCCGCTTGCTGTAACGTTCTATTTGATTGCTGATATTGACATCACAGCCAAAATTGGAACACAAAAATTGACGCCACAGCTTATTGATGGAGGCAATGGAAGGCCAACTGACGCAAATATTGTAACTACCGTAGGAACTGCCTCGGCAGGAGTAATTGGTCAGCAATATTCGTTCGCCTCCACTCGACCACCCGTGCTCAAGACAAGTGCTGTTTCACTTACCAGACCTTATAATGGTCAGCTTAATGTTGATAAAAACTTGAATCACATTGATTTGGAATTCGATGTTCAGGTTTGGTCACTTGATGGCACTGCGGAACTTTATGATCGCACAACAAATATCAAGGTTGCTGATCTGATTGCGACCAATGGAAACTTTGTCACCCAGGGTGGTACTTCCACTCCTACCGCCAACCCAATAAGTTTTTCAATCAGTTGGCTAAATGGAAACTCATTTCAAGATGATGGCTTGTACTATGTAACAATTGAAAAGGGATCGTTCGACAATCTTTCAGGGACAGGATCTGGAATCTCCGATGATGGGTTTAACTACTTTGGAGGAATTTCCTCAAATTCCATTCTGTTCTTCAAAATTTCGAGCCCCAATCCACCAGTTCTAAGCGGAGCTTCCGGTGTCTTCAGCAACTTATCTACTGGCGTATTCAAAACTATCTTTGATCAAAGGGGAACCGCCTATTATCTGGTGTTGGATCATGCTCAGTATGTTGCTAATGGTTCAAACAACCCAACGAACGCTGACATTCTATCTCCTGCTGCGTACAGTCTGGCAAATCCAAGCACAGTGGTGACAAATGGCAACTATGTCATTACACAAGTCAACACGGCACAAACTGAATCGTTTAATGGATCGTTAACGGCAGCAACTGCTTACGATGTTTGGATTTTTGCTAAGAATGATGCTAATCCAACAAACATTTCAACTACGGCTCCATACGGCAGCAGTGCCAATAACTTTTCGGTAGGCGGTGCTGGTCCTACTTTAAAGTTCACCACACCTACCATCAGCAATGTCCGAAACAGCTTTCAACCTGACTACACGCTGTGCCCCGATAGCTATGTCACGCTCACTGATCCGATCATCATTGGCGAACAAAACTCCACCGATTTTTCAGCTGCAGGCCTTCAGGATTTTAACATCTTGTTGCCCACCGGATTTGAATTTGATGGGGTTAATAAACCTACAGTGCAATTGGTAGGAGCAGAATTCGATCAGACCTCGCTTTTGGTCACCTGGATCAACAATACGTTGATCAATATCAGTTATAAAAACAACCCATCATTCAACAGTGGCATTTCTACGCTTGACAAAATCATTATTACGAATCTCAGAATTATCGGTAATGGAGGAAGTGATCCGGGTAATATCAGAAGATTTGCAGGCAATGCGTCAATAGGAAGTTCTGCTAACCTTGCGTCTATCTCTAACCTTTCCACCAGTCAACAAAAATTCACAAACAGCTATAGTGTAAGTAACGACTTCACTCCGTTTGGATTTAGCACCGGTGCAACCATTACGGCTATACCTGATAACTATGTTGACGCGGATGCTTCTATTTCTGGCGCTATCCGACTTATCCCACAGATTACCCCGGCTAACGATTTTGGAATAACTTTTTTTAGTGGAAATGGTGTGACGAATGACGTTCTCAGTCTAAGCGCGGTAGCATTAAACTCTGCTTTTGATATTACCATGACGCATACTGATCTGAATGGTTGTATCTCAGAAAATAATGTGCAATACGTGGTATATGATCACAATGCTCCAATTTCTACCAAACTAGGCTCTGCTCCTATCCCGGGGTCAAATCCGCCAGTAGCTGGAGGCACCCAGGAGGCATTGGTAAATGCTAACTTCCCTGCGCAAGCAGCAACAGTTGTTTATCCCAATGCCGCTCTGCCAAGAATAAATTATAAAGACCTGGCAGGTTACAAACTATTATTATTAAAAGCTGACCTACCAAGCAACAGTGCGAATCAAATCATGAGCGGTGCGGCATGGCAAAATCAAATTTCCAAAATACCAGTTGTCGTTAATTCTGTTACCAATGATACTGACTTGCCAACTGTACTTGGATTTACAGCATACAATGAATACCAATGGGATTATACCCACATACTAAATGCTGTATCTGAATCGAGTTCAGCGATTGCAACAGATCCGTATGACAATTTTAAATTCTTCACTTCGGCAGCGAAGACCAATACGTATTGGACAGGTGGATCATTAGGAAAAGTAGTTTTTACCGGCACGTTCCAGAACACAGCCGATTTAAGTGTGCTTGTTCCCTTCCGACAGGAGGTAGAATTATTTGTTCCGCCTATTCCTGCCATAGAAGTAAGTGCATCGCCTTCGTTCGATTTGGCTGATCCTTTGAATCCGGTGTCGGCTTCACCAAACGGAACTCCGGTTTTCTGCGAACAGGGTGGCGATATTTCAATATTCGGTTTCCCAAGTGCGTCAGCAGCTTCTTCGGGTGTATTCACATTAGTCGATGCTCAGAGCAATACATCCATAACAATCCCAGCAGGCTCGTTTACCGACAATGGAAATGGTACCGCGCTCTTGAAGCCAAACCTGTTGAACAACGCCTATAATGACATAAAGGTCGTGTATACATACAAGGAGAATAACTCGCCAAGCACGGGCTCCTCCTCATTCATCATACGCGTGTCTCCCAATCCCGTGGCCAATTTTACTACAAGTCTCTTGTGTGAAGATATTGATGTAAAATTTACTGACATCTCGAGTCTTACGCCTGCGTCTGGGGTTAAAATTGATTTCTGGAAATGGAACTTCTCCGATAACAATTCGCCCAACAACAGCGATGTAGCTCAAAACCCGACACACAAGTACAACGATGCCGGACTGTACCCGGCAGCCTCATTATCGGTTACCACTAACTACAATTGCTCATCTGTAGTACCGAAATTGATCGACCTTAACATTGGTGGCACGCCAACTGTTGCATTTGGCTTGACGGGTGTTTCGATTGCTGACGCATTCTCGTTCACCAGCGCCTCCACCTCGTCTTCAAACGACAACCTGGCAAAGCTGGATTGGACATTTGGCAACGGAAATGTATTAGCTGTTTCGTCTGGGTTTGGCGCAACCGTGACCAATGGCTACACTAGCCCAGGTCCATATAATGTAGATTTGAAGGTGACCAGCCAGATCGGTTGTACCAATAATTTGACTAAACAAATTGTAGTACTTGATCGGGCCATACCAACCCAAGCCGCTGCTTACCTGGAAACATTTGAATCTTCGAATGGAAACTGGCAGATACTTAAGGCTCCAACCTCTCCCACTCCGGCATCCTGGGCGTATGGTGTTCCAACTACGAACAATATTAAAATAGATCCATCGACCAATGGCGCTAAAGTGTGGAAGACTGGATTAAGTGGTACCTATAATAATAAAGAAGTGTCCGGAATATATTCCCCAAGCTTTGATATAAGTCAACTGCAAAGACCTATGATCTCATTCAATACTTTCACTCAAATGGAAAGTGGTGATGGTGTCGTATTGGAGTACTCTACGGATGACAAAAACATCGCTGATCCGACAAAAAAATGGGATGCTTTGGGACAATTGGGTGAAGGCGTAGATTGGTTCACAAGTCAAGGTATTGCTGCGAAGCCAGGTAATCAGCCATCAAAAGATTATGGCTGGGGAAAAATTGATACTGTGTGGAGAGAATCAAAACATACGATTGCCAATGACCCACTTGATCCTCTTAAATCACCAATAGAAAAGCAAACCAGAGTTGTTTTCAGACTTGCATTGGCCAGTGTGAAGGATAATCCTACCGCAGATGGATTTGCATTTGACAACGTGAGAATTGGAGAGCGAACTCGCACCATTTTGCTCGAAAATTTTACCACAACAAATGGCAAAGACAACGTCAACAACGCATTGGTTAAGGGAGAAGATGATTTCCTTAATTCATTTATTGCCGGTGGCCTTGGAACAACGGTAGTTAAGTTAAATTATCACATTGGGTTTACTGGCGTAGATCCTTTTAATCTGGACAATCCTGCGGACCCGAGCGCAAGAGCTCTTTACTACAATGTAAAAGATGTGCCATGGGCCTTTCTGGATGGAAAACGAAGTGATGATGCTAGTGTAACACCTAATTTCTCAGCGTGGGGTCAACGAGCATATGACACACAAACTCTTCAATTGGCCCAATCACAAATAAACGTTTCTACTCCGATTGTCGGTGCTGACGGAAGTATCAAGTTTGACGTTCAGGTAAATGCACTTTATGACTTGCCCGATAATACGATTCTCAATGTAGCACTCATTGAGCAGTCTGTTGACGGATCAACATTATCGCAAGCTCAAAAGGATCTGATTAAGACAGGCGAAACTTCCTTCAACTATGTGTTGAAGAAAATGTTACCCAATGCAGTGGGTACTAAATTTGGAACCCTGCTTCCCAAAGGAACAAGCAGAACTTTCTCTGGTTTCGAATACTATCCAGATCCAAGTAAACTATATGAAACTAAGGACGATCTGGCCATTATCGTTTTCCTGCAGAATGAAAGTGGCAGAGGCATCTATCAAACCGAACTGATTACGGGCTTTAATGATCCTCCGGTCGTGACAGGACTTGAAAATATTGAATTGCTTGAGCAGGTGGAGGTCTACCCTAACCCATCGGATAAAGAGTTCCTGATCCGATTGCCAGGGGCGGCCAAACAGGCAATGGAAATTCAGTTGATTGACCAGGTGGGCAAAATGGTTCACAAGGATACATTAACAGAAGGCGCGTCTAGCAAGACAGTAAGTACGCAAGACTTCGCGGCAGGTGTTTATATCCTACAAATCGGTTCTGGCAATTCAGGAATCGTGAGGAAGAAAGTGTTAGTGGTTCATCAAGACTAATCTGATTTTACAGATCTCAATGGGAGATGTCTGCTCTAGCGGACATTCCTCTGCTTGACAGGAAAAGAATTGACGCGAGCAAAACAGGTGAAAAGGATGATAAATATTACATGGACAAACTGGATTGAATCCTTCACAATTTTCTGTGCAAAGTTTTTGGAAATCCAAAATTTTATGCCAAAAAAGGTGTCATCCGTTGCAAAAAAAAGGGTTTATAGCGTCCTTAATTATTTTACTTGTTTGCGCCTTTGTTTAAATTAATGGTTTAATTTTACCCGAAACTTACATCAATTCATGGAATTGTTTCTTAAGGCCGATACCTGGCTAGCTCTTCTGACCCTCTGTTTTTTAGAAATCGTTTTGGGTATTGATAACATCATCTTCATTTCGATCGTATCGAATAAGCTGCCCGAAGAAAACCGAAAGCAAGCTAGAAATACCGGATTGGCCCTTGCCATGTTTGTGCGAATTGCATTTTTGCTCTGCATCACATGGATCATGAAATTTAAAGAACCGTTATTCACGATTCCAGACAATTTCTTCATGCCGGAACCGATGTCATTTAGCGGCCGGGATTTGATTCTCGGATTCGGTGGCCTTTTCCTGATCGCCAAGAGCACGATGGAAATCAATCATGAAATGGAAGGTGATGAAGGTGAAGAAAGTATCGGCAAAAAGCCTGCGAAAGTAACCATGACCGGTACGATTTTACAGATCATCCTTCTCGATATTATTTTTTCCTTTGATTCCATCCTTACAGCCATTGGCATTGTTGATCAGGTGATCCTGATGATCATGGCGGTGATTGTCTCGATTGGAGTCATGATGTTCTTCTCGGGCCATATCAGTCGTTTCATTCAGCAGCATCCTTCTATGGAAGTACTGGCGTTGGGATTCCTGATCCTTATCGGCTTCATGTTGTTTTTAGAGGCTCTCCATCATGTTATTCCAAAGGGATATATCTACTTCGCAGTCGCCTTCTCCTTACTCATAGAATTTTTCAACATCCGGGTGCGTAAAAAACGCGTTGACAAAAGTAAGACAGTCAAACTAAACAAGTCATTCACGGAAGAACAGCTGGAGGAAGTTGTTAACGATGAGCGCAAATAAATTTATTAGCGTTATCCTTATCTCACAACATCAATTAAATGGAGGATATTTTACGATACCCGATAGGAAAATTCTCGCCCAAAGAAGCTCACACTAAGCCAGAGCTCGCTGATTATATCAAGAGAATCGAAGCGCTTCCGGCAAAACTTGAAAAAGAGATTGCTACATTATCAACTGCTCAGTTGAACACCCCATATCGTGACGGAGGCTGGACCGTGCGACAAGTTGTGCATCACATGGGCGACAGCCACATGAATGCTTACATTCGTTTCAAATGGACATTAACCGAAGCCACACCGATGATAAAGGCTTACGAAGAAAAGCTTTGGGCCGAAACTCCTGAAACCAATGCTGACCCGGCTATTTCATTGTCACTACTGAAAGCACTCCACGCCAAATGGATCGTTTTACTAAACGGCCTTGGAGAAGATGATCTGAAAAGAGAGTTCATCCATCCGGAAACAAAAAAACATGTTCGTCTCGACAATCTGATGGGCCTCTATGCCTGGCATGGCGAACATCATCTCGCCCATATTACTTCATTGAAAAGTCGGATGGGTTGGTAAGCCCCCAGCAGCATTGCGAACTCCTATCGATAAACAAAATCTTGCATTAACTTTGGATGAAGAAAGAATGCAATGTACCTCCGCCCTTCCTTGCTGTTTCATGCTCACCTGGAAACCATCTACCCTTCGCTCTTTCGTAAGGTAGATTTTATTGCCTACGAGCGCGAGCGGATTTCCACCACCGATCAGGATTTTCTCGATTTAGATTGGCTGAAACAAGGTTCGAAAAAACTAGTTATACTTTCTCATGGATTAGAGGGGAATTCGATGCGTTCATACGTGCGCGGCATGGCGCGAGCGTTCTATCAGGCCGGCTACGATATTTTGGCGTGGAACTATCGTGGATGTGGAGAAGAGATGAATCGCAATCTGCGTTTTTATCATAGCGGTGCTACCGATGATTTGCACGAGGTAATTCAACATGCCAACTCGCTTAATCAGTATACCGAAATATCCTTGATAGGTTTTAGCCTGGGAGGCAATCTCACACTGAAATATCTGGGCGAGAACGGAAGCAAGATCCCGACCCCAATCAAAAAAGCGATCGTCTTTTCAGTTCCCATGAACCTGCAAACAAGCTGCGAAAAAATCTCTACGCCTTCGAATTGGATTTATTCGAATCGATTTTTAACGAGCCTCAAATTAAAAGTGATCCAAAAATCAAAATTGCTTTCTGAGCTTGACACAACCGGAATTGAATCTATCAAAACGCTTATCGAATTTGATGACGCGTACACCGCGCCAATTCATGGGTTCAAAAATGCGATTGACTACTACACCAAAAGTAGTTCCCTTTTTTATCTAGGAGGAATTACAATTCCTACGTTAGTGGTGAGCGCTAAGAATGATCCTTTCTTAAGTAAAGACTGTTTCCCCTCTTCATTGGAAATCGGAAACACTAATCTCTGTTTGGAGTACCCGGAATTTGGAGGTCATGTGGGATTCACGCTTTTCTCTCAAAATGGTTTATATTGGTCCGAGCTAAGAGCGTTGGAGTTTATTCAAAATCAATAAGTAAATGCTGGATCGTTATTCTATCGGAGCAACGGCTCAAAAACTTACTGAACGATTTTCAGTGGATGTGCCCGAAGGATATGCCCCGAGATTCAATGCCGCGCCCTCACAACTTCTACCTGTTATTACTTCCGATAGCCCCGAAGGGGTCTCATTTTTTTATTGGGGAATCGCACCTGCCTGGGCAAAAAATAAAGCTATCAGCGAACGAATTATCAACCTGCGCACCGAACAACTGAAAGAACGACCCATCGCATTAAAGAATCTCAAAAAAAGAAGATGCATTGTGCCGGCTGATGGTTTTTACGGCTGGAAGAAAGTGGGCAAAAAAACAACGATCCCGTACCGATTTTTTCTAAGAACAAAAGAATTGTTCTCCTTTCCGGGAGTGTGGGAAGAGTATGATGACGATGAAGGCAATTACTTCCATACGTTTTCCATCATCACCATCGCATCCCATCAGCTCGTGGCACCTATGTCTGAAACTATGCCCGTGATACTAAATAAAGAGTTGGAGAAAATATGGCTGGATAAAAAAAGTGAAGAATCTGATCTCTTAAAAGTTTTGTCACCATTAAGTGAAGATATTCTGGATAACTACACGATCTCGTCTGCGATCTATCAGTTATCCAATGATGGGCCTTCGTTGATTCTCCCAGCTCCTGCAGCAGATCAATTCGGCAATCTTACATTATTTGACTAATCGACTTAGAATATCTTAAAGGCTGTGTCTGTTTAGAAGCCATCGTCCTCTTCTTTCTTGGCGGGGTCGTTCTTTTTGACTTCTTCCGTTTTGCTCTTCTTTGATTTTTTCTTTTTGACTTGCTTGTTTGGTGGATTGATCGCAGTGGAGTCTGAATCTATGACCCGTTCATTAGACAACATGGCTGTTGAATCATTGGACTTTTTACCAAACAAATTTTTAAAGAATCCGAGCAGCCCCTTCTTCTCCTTCTTAGCGGAAGTTGCTTCGGAGTCTTCTTTGTTTTTATTCTTATTACCCATTGCAGCACGAACATCAGGCAACACCAACACATCGCGGAAATACCACATGTAATTGTCCTGTTCTACATTAAATTTCTCTTTTGCTTTTGTAATTGCATAAGCCGTGTCTTCCGGATCAAGACCTTTTGAAGGCTGAGTTGCCAAACTGTCGGTAATATCTTTCTCGGCCAACAATAAACTTGCATCCTCATCTATCTTGAGCGAATCTGGAATTTCAGGATAGATCGGTTTCATCTCAACAGTCTGCATGGCACGAAGTTTTTTTCGGTATGATTCGGGCACTGCCACCAGATACTTGTTCTTACTGCTGCTAGCTGTAAATATCTTGGGAGTTGAGTCCTCCTTCATGTAACTGAATTTTTTTCGAAGGGTCTCCTTGTCATAAATAAACGCACTTTGATAGGCAGGACAAATCAGTCGCTGGGTACAGGAACCCAGCAAGAGCGTAAATCCAACCAAGACGAGTAGTGTTTTGCTCATGCGTTCTACGCGCAACTAACAAAAATAATGAAATAAGCTCACGTTATATAGGGTATTTAAGATTTGTGGGATTCCCGTAAAATCTTGATTATCTGGCTATTTTAGGCCAATTTTCATCTTTTGGACCTTAGGGAGTGCTGAAGCCACCAGGTAATACGAACTGTCAATCCAGGACAGCACCAGCTTGTCTGACAGACTCCCATCCATTAGCACAGTATTCCAATGCTTTTTATTCATGTGATAGCCCGGCAGCACGGCATCATACTTTTCACGAAGTTCTACCGCTACTTCGGGTTCGCATTTTAGATTCACGCTTTGAAATGTCGTGACATCAGTAAGCGCAAACATTTTTCCCATGACTTTATAAACCAATGTTTCCTCCCCAAAGGGAAATTCTTCAGTCACTCCCTTTTTGGCTAAACAATAGGCTCTGAAGGTTTCGATATCCACCTACAAGAAACGCTTAACAACAAGATAAATTACAGCCAGGAGAAAAATAGCGATCGATAGCTTATTCACACCGTGCATCATCCGGATATTGATGTTGTTGGGACGAGACGGGTCTTTCTTGCGAAAGAAATATTCACCCACTTCTCCCATCTTAAAGAATTCTCTCAAACCTGACTTCTTCTCTTCTGGCTGTTCCATATTAGTAACTTACTTTATCGGGTTCAATCCAATCTCCTCCTTCTTGTATGAGGGCAATCAATTCATCCACCGCCTGAGCAGATGGAATATTTCTTCTGACGACTTCTTTGCCTTTGTACAAAATGATTCTACCCGGGCCCGAACCCACATAACCGTAATCTGCGTCTGCCATTTCCCCGGGGCCATTCACAATGCATCCCATGATCCCTATCTTCACTCCTTTTAAATGATTTGTTCTGGCCCGAATTTTAGCTGTCGTCTCCTGAAGATCAAACAGAGTTCTTCCGCAACTCGGACATGAAATGTATTCTGTCTTCGAAATACGTGTGCGTGTTGCCTGAAGAATGTTGAACGCTGTTTCATTTACCATCTTATCGGGTCCGCATTGCTCTGCAGAGATAAATACTCCATCGCCCAAACCATCAACTAACAAACCACCCAAGTCTGTTCCGGCATAAACCTGCAATTGTTCGGGCGTAAGGTTTGCGTATGCTCTCCCAATGACCACGGGCACATCACAACTCTTATTCATCAGCTCTACAAACAATCTCCGCTGCTCTGCTAATCCATGGTTGTTGTCCGTATCAATCACCAAAACAGAAGTTGGATCTGCGTTGAGTTTTTGAATGAACTCATCAGAAATATCCTTCCATGAGGTAGAAATAAAATTCAGAGAAGATGACAGCTTTGCTCCAGCCAAGTATTTTTCCGCTGTGAGAAATGGATACACTCTATTCTTATTTACCACCTGCAGCCACGTGCTGTGATTATATACAAGTCCTAACGTCCCTGGAATCTCAAAGTCTGCGATCGTATCGCCTAAGAAAATATAATCACAGGCCATATCCGTAATATTCCATTTATCTAATGGAACCGAGTAGTGATAGCCCAACGAAAAGAAAGACGCATGTGTGATTTTATCGCGATTCGATAAATCGGCCATTACTCTTGGCACCTGATGAACGCCTCCAATATTGTTAACCGTTCTTGAGTGACGCCTGTTGTATTCAAATGGTGTAATGGGATAATGATCTATTGACGGAATAGGTTCGTGTGGAGACCGCTTGTCGTATCGCTTCGCTAATGTATAAGCCACCGGCACTTCTGCTTCAGGTTCCTCTGTCAGTGACACTCTTATTGTATCTCCCAATCCATCTTCCAGAAGGGTGCCAATTCCAACAGATGATTTGATACGGCCATCTTCACCATCACCAGCCTCAGTTACTCCCAGGTGCAAAGGATAAGGTTGAAGTCCCTCTTCATCCAGTTTTT
The DNA here is from genome assembly GCA_044222145.1 of Cyclobacteriaceae bacterium. Classification (GTDB taxonomy): domain Bacteria; phylum Bacteroidota; class Bacteroidia; order Cytophagales; family Cyclobacteriaceae; genus ELB16-189. The sequence continues at coordinate 102,757 of JBGANU010000008.1, read as the reverse complement.
GTACCAATAATCGATACGCTTGAATCATCACCTGAGGATTGGATGACTTCATTGAGAGAACAATATTGTAATAACGCTCGTCTTCGCAAATCCTTAAAAACTCTAAGGCAGATTCTACCATGCCAAGTGGAGTGTCGCCATATTTACTAAGTATTCTATCCGACAAGGAACCGTGATTGGTTCCAATTCGCATAGCTGTTCCATATTCCTTGCAAATCTTAATAAGCGGTGTGAACTTGGTTCGTATTCGGTCTAACTCTGACTGGTAGGCCGCTTCGGTATAGTCAATCGTCTCAAAACGTTTCTTGTCTGCGTAGTTGCCAGGATTTACTCTCACTTTCTCAACAATGCGCGCGGCCAGCTCAGCTGCATTGGGTGTAAAATGAATGTCGGCAATGAGGGGTACGTTGTATCCTCTCTTTCTTAATTCATTTTTTATCTCTTCAAGATTCTGAGCTTCCTTTATACTTGGTGCCGTGATGCGCACATACTCACAACCGGCATGAACCATACGGATGGTTTGTTCAACAGATCCGATCGTATCCATGGTGTCCACCGTAGTCATCGATTGAACCCTGATGGGATGATGAGCTCCCATCGGCACATCTCCGATTTTTACTTCGATGGTCTTCCTTCGGCTATATTGCACCAGACTATTGCAGTATTGTCTGATTGAAGTAACTGACGTGTTCACAAAAAAAGGTTTACACAAAAATAACCCTATTCAGAAGATTTTGTTTGCGGGATGGTGGAATAAAAGCGGATGAAAGCTTCCGAAAACACGTGGTCGTCAGGAATCAAATGTCTCCCAATTGCGGTCGAATCAGTATTTCCTCCACCACGCTTCTGTCGGATAATGCGTAAGCGGAAAAAACCGTGTCTGCAACATCCTCCACTTTCATAAATCGCTCGTCTGGCAATTCTACGCCATCCCAACTGGCCGTGCGGGTTGCTCCCGGTAAAATTGCAGTGACCCTTATTCCATGACCCTTCAATTCTTCGCGTAAGACTTTTGAAAAGCCGAGCAAAGCAAACTTGGATATGGCATAAGACCCTCCATTTGGATAAGCCTGTATGCTGGCAATTGAGCAAATATTGAAAATATGTCCCTTCTTATTGGCCTTCATGCCACCCACCAAACCACGCGTAGTATAATAAGCGCTATAAACGTTGCTGTTAATCATGCTCTCAAGTGAGCCGTCTGGTTCTTCTGTGACCAGGCCAGGAATAAAATAACCTGCGTTATTTACCAATACGTCAAGGGGCCGGCCAATACCATTTACGAATTCCGCAAATTGCTGGACCTGACCTTTAACGGCCATATCAGCCGGAAAAACGTAAGCCTTCACGCCAAGTTTTTCGAGCGCCAATCGAAGCGCATTCAAATCATCCTTGTTTCTGGCACACGTCACTACATCAAAACCCTCCCTGGCAAATTTCTCAAGAATAGCTCTTCCAATGCCCTTTGTTCCGCCTGTTACCGCAATTAATTTATTCATGAGAGGACTTTTTTTATCTTTGAGCAATATAAATAAAAGTACAGTAGGGCCCGGGGACTTACCCAATGGCTTAAACTTGTTTTACGATTGGGATGAGAGAGTTTGGACGCTACGTCATGTTTATAGGGTCTCTTTTTGTGCGAAGAGAATCGTTCAAGACCTATTACAAATTAGTTCTTGAAGAATGTATACAGATCGGAATTAAATCCATTCTGCTGATTGTTCTGGTGTCCACCTTTATGGGGGCTGTAACTACAGTTCAAACAGCTTTTAACCTGGTTAGTCCTTTTGTGCCGCGCTTTATTATTTCGCAGGTAGTGCGCGAGATGACCATTCTTGAATTGGCCCCAACCATCATGGCTATCATTTATGCAGGCAAGGTTGGCTCTAGCATGGCCGGTGGATTAGGTACCATGCGCATTACAGAACAGATTGATGCCCTTGAAGTGATGGGGATAAATTCCGCTTCTTATTTGGTCTTGCCAAAGATAGTTGCCTCACTCTTGATGTATCCGTTGTTGGTGATTATTGCGGGTTTTTGCGGCTTGTTAGGTGGTTACCTCGTTGGTTCATTGGGTGGCCTCATCACACCCTACGATTACGTGTATGGCATCCGGTCATCCTTCAATGAATTTACCGTCACGTTTGCTCTGATTAAATCATTCGTGTTTGCATTTATGATTTCGTCAATCTCATCGTTTAAGGGGTATTACACCGAAGGAGGTGCTTTAGAAGTTGGTATTTCCAGCACCGCTGCTGTTACAAGTAGTGTAATAGCCATTTTAATTGGTGATTATTTTCTAGCCGAACTGTTGCTCAAGTAATGATCGAAATACACGATATCTCGAAATCCTTCGCAGGTAAAACTGTTATCAATCACATTGATGGCGTGTTTGAAAAAGGAAAAACCAATTTAATCATTGGAGCCAGCGGAACTGGAAAAAGTGTGCTGCTTAAGTGTATCGTTGGCCTTGTTCAACCCGATACGGGCTCAGTATTTTATGATGGACGCGACTTTACCGAAGCCGATAAAGAAATAAAAGCCGAGATACGAAGAGAAATTGGAATGCTGTTTCAAGGAGGCGCTCTTTTTGACTCTAAAAACGTAGAAGCAAACGTGATGTTTCCACTGGATGTGCTAACCAAAATGCATCCGGCAGAAAAACTCGATCGCGTTAACTTTTGCCTGAAGAGAGTTGGATTAGAAAACGTGAATAAAAAGATGCCATCAGAAATCTCGGGTGGCATGAAGAAACGGGTTGGCATTGCGAGAGCCATCGTTAATAACCCTAATTACTTATTTTGTGACGAACCTAATTCTGGACTTGACCCTCAAACTTCTATCTTGATCGATGAATTGATACAGGAGATCACGCAGGAGTTTGACATCACTACCGTGGTGGTCACCCACGATATGAACTCTGTACTTGGAATCGGTGAAAAAATTATGTTTCTCTACAAAGGCTCAAAACTTTGGGAAGGCGGTAAAAATGAAATCACTAATTCGGGAGTGAAAGAATTTGATGACTTTGTATTTGCTAACAAAGTTATGAGTACCCTCCGTGGAAAATAATCGTTGCTAACTTTATTGCGTGGAATTATAAAGAGGAAGCTTCATGTGAAATGATGTTCCTTTCCCCACGATTGACTCGAACCAGATTTGACCACCGCTAAGTTCGATACCTTGTTTTGCAATAGCCAAACCGATTCCAGACCCGGATTTTTTTGTACTGAAATGCGGCAAGAATATCTTTTCGGCAAGTGACCTGTCGATTCCACTCCCATCATCTGTAATTGAAACCACACAGAAATCACCCTCCCTCCTCACCGATATATCAATATTGACAAGCCTGCCATCTTCCACAGATTGAATCGCATTTAACACAATATTCGAAAACACGCGTGCTAGCAATTGCTGATCTCCCAACACAACTATCTGACGATCTTCATTAAGACGAATTGCCGCAGATTTTTCACTGGCGTATAAATTACTTACTGTTTTCAAAACTTCGTGCACGTTCACTTTGCTTAAGACTGGGGCTGGCATCTTGGCAAAAGCACTAAACGATGACGCTATCTGATTCAGAATCTCAACCTGACTAAGCAGCGTTTGAATTGCCTGCTCGGTTGTCTCTCTGTCCAATGTTCCCCGTTGCTGTGCCATCTCCATCCGCTGCAGCGTGAGCTTCATGGGTGTAAGTGGATTGTTGATCTCGTGAGCAATTTGCTTCGCGATTTCGCGCCATGCACTTTCCTTCTGACTTCTCGCTACTTCTACTCTGCTTATTTCAAGATTCTCGAGCATCCGATTATACTCTTTCACTAGAAGACCAATTTCATCTTTTGACTCCCACTTCAGAGGTTGGTTTCTAGTGGAGAAGGTGGTTCGCCCGAGCGTATTTGCAATAAAGCGCAAGGGCATTGTTAGCCAGTTCACCATAAAAAAAGAAACCACCGAAAAGATCATCAGCACCACAACGAACACTACTATGATATTTGACCAGACATTGATCTGAGTTTTTTCTAAAGAATGTGCTGAATCAAAAAAAGGTATACTCACAATGCCAACCAGTTCTCCGGTGGTTTGGGATTTCAAATAGGAATAGGACGTGTTAAAATTTAATTTCCCAATAGCGTCATTTTTTACAAACGATGCCTCGTTACCTTTTACAATCCTTGTCCATGCCTGGCGATCGATCAGGTTTGAGACCAGCTGATATTGGTAAATGAGCGGTTGACTCGATGCGATAAGTGTTCCGTCTTTCGCAAAAACAGACGCATCCAGATTGGCTAGCTTGGTAAGATTCAGTAATTGACTTTCAAATTCTGACCGCAAAATGGTACTATCCTTAACATACTCATGGAGCAATGTACTGAGTCTGTCACCCAAAATTCTTGATTTACTTAAATACTCCTTCTTGAGATCATCTTCTGTTGACCTACTGATTAGATTCAAAGTCGTAGCACTGACTGCTATCAGCGGAAGCATAAACGCCATGTACACATATGCTTGAATCTTTGCCGAGTAATTCAATTGTGCCCGCCTTCGCCAAATAACGATGGCGTATACCACAACAAAAAGTAATACTAAGACGAGACCGAGCACCAGCAAAAAAGCAAAATTGGCTAATACCCGAAAGCTCGAATACACCGATGCTGAAACAATCGCCACTCTTCCTTCATCACCAAGTATACCTAAATGACGATCTCCTCCCGCTACAATTCCCTTTGTATACAAAATCGGATTTGACAACAACTTACGATCAAAATCCTTTTCATAATTATAATCTCCGGAGGTTGTGATCGACTGGCCATCGAAAAAAATCGCATAACTAAAATCCGTGTTCTTAAAGTAGTTCGTGAATTGGTTGTCGACTAGCAATTCCGGAAACACATTCTGTGGAATCAGTCTCTTTAAAGTTAAATCAAGCACCACAAAACCAGCATTTACTGTTTGCTTGATCGGAATAATTGCCAGGTACCGCTTTGCCAGGCTCCCGTCTTTGCTCTCAATAAAATAGAGTCCTTCGTAGCCTGTTTTATTTGCTTCTTTTTGGAAAGCTTTGATACGGGTCGCGAAATCTTCAGCCTTCGTATTATCAATAGGTTCCCCGCTCGCATTATATAAAAACACATTTACGTCATATCGATCAAAGTAGGAATTGATGTAGAGCTGATCAATTTTTTGACGGATACCTGATTTTGAAAGAAACGGTGTGACCATTCGAGACTGAATAAACTGATCTTTGGCGATACGCTGAGCTGCCTGATGGAGAAGGTATTCACCAAAAATATCGCGGTTCACCAAAAAATTGCTACCAAATCTAAACTGTCCCTCCAAAGATTTCTCTTCTACAAAACGCCTATCACTGAAAGCTCCTTGTAAACTAAACACTACAATCGCAAAAAAAAGATACACAAATGTCGAGTTTGAAATCCTGGCAAGGTGTGAAGCCAAACCAGACACGTACAGCACTATGAGATAACAAAGCCCAACAAACAACGTGATCGAATAATCCTTTTCAGAGGCGATGTATGAAGCATAGAAGATGATTGCAGCAACGGATATCGCAACAACAAAAAATAACTTTGAGTTACCTGTCAGACTTAACGCTATTCGAAAAAATGCATGAAGAAACAGGAAAGAGGAAAGACTGCCGAGTAGGATTGATAAGAAAGCAATACTCCTCAGCAGATCAAAGTGAATGGTTTGTGTAATATCTAAGGAGATACTCGAGTTGTGATAAATCGTCTCTAAAAATAAGAATGAAAATAAAATCGCATAAAAGCAGGCAACAAGCAAAAGAGCAGCAACAGTTAAGCGCATCGCAATATTGAGCTTATTGATTCTTTTAATCCATGACCATCTATGATAGGTATTGAAAAAGTACCCTGCTAGCACAAGGACGCAAAGTGCATTAAAAAAAAGATCGGCAATGGAAGGATTTAATGAGGATGAAGCAAACTGTAACGGATCGAAAATAAACAACGAACTGTAGCTTCTCGGGAAACCAAGTTCCATCATAATTAATCGCAGTACAAGCAAGCAAGCCAGTAACACGAAAAAGGTTAGCGCATATCTCCCTCTTTTGTGAAAGACAGCCGATAGATAAAAACCTCCTATCAGGAACAAAACCACCGAAACGCTTGCAAAGAAAAGAATGAGTGAATCCTGTGAAGAAAAACGCTCCATCACAGCATCGGAAATATTCACTGTGAACAAGGTTTCAGTGCGCCAACGAATAGGATACCCTACTGAACCTGCATTTAAGATCGTTAGATTCTCAACAGGAAAGATCTTCCGGTTCCACACCGGAGAAAGATATTGGTTGTTAACGAAGTATCGTTCATACAATGGAATAATGGAGACAATAAAACGCTCATTCCCTGTCTTCCATTTTTTAACAAGGAAACTTCCGCGTGAAGTGAATGAAAAGAGTCGGAGTTCAAATTCATCCTCCAATAATCTAACATCGGGCAGAAATCTATTTTGATTCCACTTCACCACACGTCCACTATCGAGTAGAAAAAAAGAATGCCGAGCACCTTCCCACACGCGTTCGTCATCTGACGAAATCAAGCGTTCTGACTCAGCCTCTACGCTTTTGATCTCCCCTTCAAGATTCAGAGTAATTTGACTGACAAGAGCTTCCAGTGTTGCATCATGCTTCAGCCATGAGCTGACACTCACACCGATGGCAAGAATAACAAACGATAATAAAAAAAAGAGGATCGCTCTCTTAATGTACATCTACATGACTTTCAATTACTAAAAGTAACAAAAATCAAGCCTATCGCTTAGGTGGATGATAGGAAAGTCCGCCAAACCAGTAAAGAAAGAGTACGCGAGATACTCGAAAAGAGATGGGTGTAAACAAGACGGCCGCGAGCCCAATGATTGCAACATACATGAAATCCGATGGATCCCACAAAACATATACGGCCAGCCAAATGGCAATGAACAAAGCAACACTAATGGCATAGCTCACAAACATGGCACCGAAATAAAATCCAGGTTCCGGCTCGAAGGTAGAGCCGCAAACCGGACAGTTTTTATTCATCTCAGCGAACTTGCTAATGTTTTTCAACGGATACTTAAAAATATCCCCTTCGCGACAGGCCGGGCACTTACCGGAGAGCAGTGCGCTTCTCGAACTCTTTTCTGGCATTTGTTTTACTGGTTCGGTACCAAAGATACGCAATCACGCCCACAGCCAGATACGGTGCAAAAAAAAGATACATAATTCCAAAGTTGATACCCAACGCTATTCCTGGGTTTCCATTGCTAACGTTATTTTCTAACGATGCTCTGCACATGGCGCATTGCGCAAACGATTCACCAATAGACACCAATATTAATCCCACAACGATGCTAAAAGCTTTCATGATTCGATTACTTGTAATATGGACTAATCATCAAATAGACAATCACACCCGTCACGGCAACATACAACCAGATGGGAAATGTAAATTTAGCCAATGCCTTATGCCTTTCAAAATTACCGGAAATAGCCCTTGAAAAAGTAAATAAAACAAGCGGGATCACTACTACGGACAAGGAAATGTGAGTGATCAGAATAAAAAAATAGAGGTATCGAACTCCCCCAACTCCTCCAAATGAAGTTGGTTCACTGGTCATGTGATACATCACATACATGACAAGAAATGTGGCTGATAATCCGATGCAGGTTTTCATGATTCTTTCATGCAACACTCGTTTCGAATTCTTTATCGCAATCACTGCAACAATTAGCAAGACAGCAGTCACACCATTGATCGCTGCATAAATCGGAGGCAGAAAAGAAAAATCGTACCCTTTAATCTGCACCTTGAACAATACCGCAACAGCTATTGGAATAACAATAGATAAACCAATAATGAGCCCCCGATATGGTTCCTTCTTTTCCATCAATATCTTTTTAAAATAATATCCAACTCCGTCATCAATCTATCTACATCGTCCCTATCGGTTGACTCATATTGACCTCTGATCCTTTTCTCCCCATCTATTAACACCAAATCAAGAGGTTTTTCTATAACGAGTGCACATTTAATTATATCTGTTGAGTCCATAAGCTCTTTTATGGCCACACTACCTGTGCCTTGTATAAACTCATCCAAACGAGTCAACTGAGCTTCAGATGCTTTCAAATTAGGCGACAAGGCTGGCAGAAATAAAATCGACAGACTATCCATCTCGTGGCCATGCTTTAAATAAGCATATACGCTGTCCGGAATGTGATAAGGAACATTAACGGGTGCACATCCCTGAATGGATTTAATGGCTCCGTTTTGAAACAGGGCCTCTACAGCAAATTCATTCTTTCCAAAGAATTTCAAAAAGACGAAAATTAAAACGGGAAGAATCAGCGCTAATCCAAGAAAAACAATCTTATTCCGCATCCACAGGTTTTCTTAATATGAAAGAAGGCTAAAGTCTCAGCAAACTTTAGCCTTCCGCTTTAAATTTTTATGACGACTCCTAGAAATGAACAATCTTCATTCCTTCGTAAACAAATGCAACTAACATCCACACTACGAAACCCATCGGAATCAAAATAGACCACAGCAATACCTTTGACTCATAGCGCAGGTGCATGAATTCGCCAACGATGTAGGCAGCTTTGAAAATCGTCATCACCACAAATATGGATGTTTTCAGAGCTCCGTGTCCCATCGTGAAGGCCACGATAAATTCAAGAGCGGTGATCACTCCCAAAATTCCGGCAACGGTCCAAAGCTTTTTTATTTTTTCCTTATCAGGAGGAAGAACAGTGATCTGTGGTTCGTGTGAATGATGCGACATATGATTAATTCATTTAATAGTTAAACCAAATAGAAGAACGTAAATACAAACACCCACACCAAATCTACAAAGTGCCAGTACAAACCTACTTTCTCCACCATTTCATAGTGACCTCTGCGATCGTACACACCGGTTACCGTGTTGTAATAAATCAGGAAATTAAACATGACACCACTGAACACGTGGAAACCGTGGAAACCGGTGATGAAAAAGAAGAAGTCAGCAAAATCAGCAGGACCATATTGATTGATATGCAGGTTGGCCCCAAATACTTCTTTGGTCATCCAGGCACCATTCACAAAATCCTTCACCAGCGTTGGCTTATCAGCACCAACGATAAAGTGCGTCCACTCCCAGGCCTGACAGCCGAGGAAGGTAAGACCACCCAGAATTGTCCAGAGCATCCACTTCTCAACCGCCTTGCGATCCATGCGATGCCCTGCCTCAACAGCAAGCACCATGGTAACACTACTCATGATCAACACAAAGGTCATGATACCCACAAACACCAGTGGCAATTCAACTCCGTGTAAAAACGGAACCGCATCAAATACTTTTTCAGGAATTGGCCAATACTCATTTGAAAATACAAAGGCTTCGGGAGTACCTGTGAATGCATGGTGTGATGAGCGCACCAAGCCGTAGGTAATTAATAATCCTGAAAATGTAAAAGCATCGGAAAGAAGGAAAAACCACATCATGAGTTTGCCATAGCTGGCACCCATGGGGGAAACTCCACCATCCCACGTATTTTTTTCAGCGGTTGAAATTGTTGTGGCGGTACTATGTGACATAGTTAAATTTGATTAGCGGTTCAATATTAAGAAGACGAACAAATATAGCCAAAGTCCTCCCAAAAAATGCCAATAAGTTGCGCACATTTCTATCTGCGCCATGTTTTTAGAGTGGACTTTATTTCGAAAAGTTGCGATCAAAACGATTAGCACAAAAATGATGGCACTTATAAGGTGAACCGCATGCAGCCCGGTGAGCACGTACAAAAACGATCCAGACGGATTGCCGACCAAATAAACGCTATTTCTTACCAGATCACCCCAGGCAAGCACCTGCCCGATGCAAAAAACTGCACCTAAAATGGCCGTGATACTGATGAATAGCTTTACTCTTTCCAGATTATCCTTTTTTGCAGCCCAATATGCCAATTGCATCGAAATACTGCTGAGAATAATCACAACCGAAGTGGTGTAAAATAAGTTAGGCAATTCAAAGTACAACCAGTTGCCCTCAGCCTGACGCACAATGTAGGCAGACGTGAGAGAAGCAAACACCATTACTACGCTGGCGATAAAAAGCCACATCGCAAATTTCTTTGGATGCATTGAGATCGGCTTCTTCGGTTCCTCTACAATTTTAAAATCAGTTGTCATATCAATTCACTTTATCCAACAAAAATGCAATCTGAACAATGGGTAAGTACAAAAAAGAACCAAACATAATTCTCAATGCTGATTGACGACTTCCCGTCTTCATCAAGGAGAAGGTTTGTGCAAAAAAGGCAACTCCACAAACTGTAGCTACGATGGCGGAATTAATTCCTGTGATACCGAACATCATCGGTAACAATCCCAGCGGAATCAAAAACATGGTGTACACCATAATCTGAATACACGTGTTTAAATCCTTTCCACCACCAGACGGAAGTAACTTGAATCCGGCCTTTTTGTAGTCTTCATCGGCTACCCAGGCGATGGCCCAAAAGTGTGGAAATTGCCAGATGAATTGAATGCCGAAAATGATCATGGCCTCATGTGTAATGGTTCCTGTGGCGGCTATCCATCCCAACAAGGGAGGCAACGCTCCTGGAATAGCTCCCACAAAAACAGCAACTGGCCCAATTCTTTTAAGAGGTGTATATACAAAACTGTACAGCACCATTGATACAAGCGAGAGCGTGACGGTTAATGGATTAGTATATATCCACAGCAACGACACACTTATCAAAAGACAGCACACCGAGAATATCATAGCTTCCTGAATCGTCAGTCGGCCAGTTGGCAGCGGACGATTCATGGTCCGTGTCATCAGCTTATCAAGATCTTTCTCAATGATTTGATTGATGGTTACTGACGCACCTGAAAGAAGGAAACCTCCCAGCGTGATCATGCACAACACCATCCAGTCGATTCTGCCTTGTGCGGCAAGGCCATACCCAAAGGCACATGAAAAAGCTACCAGCATAGATAGTCTTACCTTCAGCAACTCAATAAGAGACTTAGCTTTGACCGCGGCCAGCCCGAATGAAGAAACGCTATTTAGTTGCTGCGATACCATCTTACTCAACCCTATATCTACGCTTACTATTTAAGTCAAAAATCATGAATAACTGAACTCCTAAAGTCACGGTAGCCAGAAGCAAGTGCACCGGCTGAATCACAGGTAAAATACCCATGTACGCCATCCCAACTCCCGTCAAAAAAGTGCTCAAAATTAAGATTATTAAGGTTCGTGATAAAGCTTTCTTGTAACTAGTTTTCGTCAATTTGAGGCTTAAAATCACACCTGCTATCAACACAATCCATGAAAATGAGCGGTGGATTAAAAAGTCAATGCCAAGTGAATCAATCCACTGTGAGCGGTCCGAATTCACTGACGCCACAACATCAACAGCTTCCCTAACTTTGGTACCTAAAACAACCTGGATGAATAGCGCCAGAAAACTTACAATGAGCAGCAGTTTGAGATTTTGAGAAGGTATCACCGCTTCCTCTTTTTCATCGGCAACGCTCAGGTGATACAAGTACACCAGAAACGCTACAATCAACAACGCGATTAACATGTGAATGGTAATCGTCCACGTAGTGAGATTGGTGGAGACGACAATAGATCCGAACCATCCTTGGATGAGCACAGTTATCAACGTCAAAGTTGAAAAAAAGAAAATGGCGGGAGTTGTTTTTCTGAATTTTATAGACCTCAGGAAAAGCACGATGATAAAGCCACCAATTGTTACTCCCACTAATCGATTCAGATATTCGACCAGGGTCTTTGCAGGATTAAAATCGGCTTCTTGCTTTATCGCTTTATCCTGCAATATTCTATCGGCCGTATCTTCTAAACCTATGTAGGAAAGATAGCGTGCGAATTTTTGATTCTTCTTATCACGATACTGAGAATACACTTCCTTGTAATTCGCGGGCAGCTGCTCAACAGATGTTGGCGGAACCCATTGTCCGAAACACTTCGGCCAATCAGGACAACCCATTCCTGATCCGGTGCTTCGCACAACACCGCCCACCATGATTAAAAAATAAACAGCGATCAGGGTAGACAGGCAAAGCCTGTTAAATCTCCTGATCGCTGTTGAGTCCAATGGACGAAGTGCCTTACGCTTAATGCTTTTTGTTCTCTACTACTATAGCGCCATCACCCATTTCTAATTTAATCAACTCATTTTCATGAGGAAGATTGGATTCAGGTGTTTCAGAGTAGGGAATGTGCTGTGGAATAAAATCATCTTTCGCACCCGGCTTGCTATAATCGTATGGCCAACGGTATACGGTTGGGATCTCGCCTGGCCAGTTGCCATGCTGAGGATTACGAGGGGTAGTCCATTCCAATGTATTCGAATTCCAAGGGTTGGCCGGTGCTGGTTTACCGCGGAAAATACTGTAAAAGAAGTTGAACAAGAAAATGAACTGAGCTGTCAACGTAAGAATAGCGGCAACACTCACCAGCATATTCAAATCAGCAAAGCCAGAGAACGTTTCAAAGTTCGTCCATGAATAATATCTTCTTGGGAATCCTGCGATACCGATATAGTGCATAGGGAAGAATACCATGTATACGCCAATGAACGTTATCCAGAAGTGAATTTGACCGAGTTTGTAGTCCATCATCCTACCAAACATTTTCGGGAACCAATGGTAAACGCCAGCCATCATTCCAAAAAACGATGCGCTACCCATTACCAGGTGAAAGTGAGCCACCACAAAATAGGTGTCGTGCAACTGAATATCAACTGCAGAGTTGCCAAGGAAAATACCGGTAATACCGCCCGTAAGGAAGAACGACACCAGACCGATCGAGAATAACATGGCTGGTGTGAAAATGATATTTCCTTTCCACAGCGTAGTCACATAGTTGAAAATCTTAACGGCCGAAGGCACCGCAATAATCAGTGTTAACAACGTAAAGATCGAACCCAGAAAAGGATTCATACCCGTTACAAACATGTGGTGAGCCCATACCACGAATGAAAGAATAGCAATAAACAACATGGAACCCACCATCGCCTTGTATCCAAAGATTGGCTTGCGGGAATTGGTCGCAATAATCTCCGATGATAGACCAAGTGCTGGAAGTAGTACAATATATACTTCAGGGTGACCTAAAAACCAGAATAAGTGCTGGAACAGAACAGGGCTTCCACCCTGATTTGGCAACGCCTCGCCTCCAATATAAATATCAGACAAGAAGAAACTTGTTCCAAAACTACGATCGAAAATCAGCAGCAAAGCGGCTGAGAACAACACCGGGAAAGATAATACACCGATAATAGCTGTGAAGAAGAACGCCCAAATTGTCAAAGGCATCTTCGTGAATGCCATTCCCTTTGTCCGCATGTTGATTACGGTGGTGATGTAATTGATACCTCCCAACAAGCTACTAACGATGAAGAGTGCCATCGCCACCAACCACAATGTCATACCCAGACCCGATCCTTCAATTGCCTGAGGCAATGCACTCAGTGGCGGATAAATTGTCCAACCTCCACTCGCTGGTCCTGTTGACAAAAAGAGGGACGTAAACATGATCACACTAGAGAGGAAGAAGAACCAATACGAAAGCATATTCATGAACCCGGAGGCCATGTCTCTCGCTCCAACCTGAAGTGGAATTAAGAAATTACTAAACGTTCCGCTCAATCCTGCAGTCAATACAAAGAATACCATGATCGTTCCATGCATCGTCACAAGAGACAAATAAAACTCTGTGTCTAATTTTCCTTGTTCGGTTATCCAACCACCCAAGACCGGGCGCAACCATTCCAAATTAGCATCCGGAAATCCTAACTGGAGGCGGAATAAAACAGAAAGAGTACCACCCAATAACGCCCAGAATATCCCAGTGATCAGGAACTGCTTAGCAATTACTTTGTGATCCTGGCTGAATATATAGTTTGTCCAAAAATTACCATGATGCTCGTGATCATGCTCGTGATCGTCATGATGAACATCGGTGTGTGCGTGTATATCTACTGTTGCCATGTTGAGAAATGTCTTTTAGTTAGCAATTGAAACTGTAGTTGCGGTAGCCTGGGCTGCTGCATTAGATGTATTTTCGATACCAGCATTGATCATCGCTGCTTCTTTCAAGGCTGCAGGAACTTGCTTCAGGTAATCCGGATTCAACTTCAACCATGATTCTTGAGAAGCTTTCCATTTTTCATATACCTCAGGTTCTTCAACGACTACAGCAAATTTCATCGAGAAATGTCCCTTGCCACATATTTCTGTGCAGGCCATTTCGTAATTGAACTTCGAGTTGCCTGTCTCGTCACGCATCTCCTGAGTTGTTTTCGTAGGGATAAACTTAAACGTTGTTTGCATGCCTGGCACCGCATCCATTTTTACACGGAAGTGGGGAAGGAATACGCTGTGCAAAACATCTTTAGCGCGAATCTTCAACAACACTTCTTTACCTTTTGGTAAATGAAGCTCTGCAGCTTTAAAGTCATCAAAAGAGTTTTTATCGGTTAAATCCAATCCGAACTCATTAGAAGCATCGATCAGCTTGTAGTTGTGATGTCCCAGTTGGTTGTCTTTCACGCCTGGGTAACGAACTGTCCAATAGAATTGCTGACCTACCAATTCAATTACCTCCGCTTCTTTAGAAGCAGGACTTGTTATATCATTCCACGAGCGAAGTCCTGTGAAGATTAACAGTGCCAAAACGATGGCGGGAACGATGGTCCAAACAATTTCAAGAATGTGATTATCGGCAATGTATTCCGCCTTGCGATCCTTGTTGTAACGATACTTGAAGATGAACCAAAACATGGC
>JBGANU010000008.1:0-87907 GCA_044222145.1 Cyclobacteriaceae bacterium | reverse complement strand
ATCACAAAAGCCACCACGATCACCACCATGGTCAGCCAAAATAAGTAATCCGTCACTACTCCATGCTCTGATGCTACCGGCAATGTATAGCTGCCAAAATGAACGTATGAATACCAGAAGAACAATGCCAGACCAAAAATTACAAACGCCATGAAGAGGTATCCATGAATGCTATTGCCTGCACTCAAGTCCTGTTCCTTTTCATCTTTCACCAATCCCACAAGGTTCCCAATCCTGAAAATCATGTACAAGATGGCCAGCACCAGTACAACTCCTAACCCTATTATCAGACTCATCATACTTTTATCTTTTTATCTTGACGGTATTTCTAAATGTGATGGTTTAAACTTTCTTCCATAAATGGATGGTGTTTTGCAACCAATTGAACCTTAGAAAGCGCATTCAATACAACATATAAGAACGCAGCCATAAAGATCAATCCAAGTCCAATTTCAAGGAAGCCGATTCCACCATGCTCTTTCATGACGCCCGGTGTGATCATATTATAAAAATCAAACCAGTGACCTGCAATAACGATCGGACAAACCACCTTCAACATAGACAAATGACGTTTGGCATCTCTTGTCATGAATAACAGGAAAGGCAAAACAAAGTTTAAGATCAGGTTGGCGTAGAATATCCAACTATAGGGACTATTCTTGAGTCGTGCAATGAAATAAACTGTTTCTTCAGGTATGTTGGCGTAATAGATCAACATGAACTGACTAAACCAGATGTAGGTCCAGAATATACTGAAGGCAAACACAAACTTTCCTAAATCGTGCAGGTGATTTGAAGTAACCATCTTCAGATAACCAGCGCTCTTTAAACCAGCCACTATTAAGGTGATAACAGCCAAACCAGTTACCCACCAGCTGGCAAACACGTACCAACCCATCATCGTGCTGAACCAGTGCGTGTCGATGCTCATTACCCAATCCCAAGCGGCCACAGAAGAACTGTATCCAAAGATCACAAGAAATATTGCTGACAACTTGCGTGACGTATACCAGTGAGCAGTTGATCCGTCAATATCCTCGGCCAGCATTTCTTTTTTGATCCATACAAAGAACAAGTACCATAATCCAAAGAACGCTACCATTCTGAAGATGTAGAAGAACGGAAATCCTCCCGAAGCCAATGGCCAGAAGAAGAATCCACCCTTTCCATTAATCACAGGGTCAAAATCAGCACCTCCTTTTTCGTATAGATCGTGATGTGTCCAATGGAAAACATCACCTTTTACGATGAACCACAAGACCAACATTAAAATACCACCAATGGGAATCCAATGACCAATCGCCAGTGGAATCCTTTTTATAGGAGCTGACCATCCAGCTTGTGCTGCATATTGAATGGCAATGAAAAACAATCCAATGATTCCGATACCAGCAAAAAACACGTTGTTGTGCCACAGCGAAGTGTAAATTCTTTTTAACCAAACGGGGCTACCATGATGTTCTGCGGCAGCACCAGCTTCTGCTTGATGTTCAGCGGCAGCTGCATGATCAGCAGAGGCAACCAGATTCTTTGTTATCTCTATAGAAGCGTGGCCGCCAGCCTCATGTTCTCCTCCTGACTTTGCCATAAAGACACCCAGGGCAAAAAGTAAAATTCCAACACCCCCCAGAATAAACAACTTTCGTTTTGTTTCCGGTTTGAAGATATATATTTCGTCAGCTATCATGAGTATGAATATTCGTATAGATAAACATCAATTCTTTTGCAAGTCCTTTACATATTTGGCAATCTTCCAGCGATCTTCCTGGCTTACCTGTGAGCCATGAGCGCCCATCAAACCTTTGCCATAGGTGATCACGTGAAATATGTGACCTTCGGTAATGTTCTTGTACGCATCTCCTTTTAAGTTTGCCACACCAGCATACTTGTCGGCCACTTTACCATCGCCACCGGCTTTGGCACCGTGGCAATGCTGGCAATAGAAACCGTATAAGATTTTACCTTCAGCGATCACTTCAGGAGAAGTCTCAAACGGAGAGATAAGTTTATCAGCTTTGCGCAATCCAATAGTATCGTTTGGCAAGCGGTATGGAAGGAAGCCAAACGCATTTCTCTTCACGGTATGCGGAGCAGGCTCGCGCATGGTCATGCGATGTGGATTGTATTTATTAGAATTAAAAAATTCTCCCGAACGACTGTCCAATGAGTTTACAATGTTACCTGCATTCTCATCGGTGATTTGTGAAAGGGGCTCGTATGCTACCGAGTGATACATGTTAGGGGCGTATTCCTTACCAGGATTGTCGCCATGGGCTGTGCAAGCTGCCAAACCAATTGCTGCTGAAGCTCCCAAGAATAATGTCTTAATCAATTGCATTCGCTTAAGCGTTAAAAGTTCTTCTCATTAATTTCTGAAGCGCCATTGTCTTTTAGTATACGGCTGATTTCATCTTTGCTCAATTTATTTGCCGCTAAGTCGATCGCCATCACGTGCTTGTCATCAGTGCTTCTCAAATCAAATTGACGAGGCCATCCGTAGGGTTTCATATCACTCACGATGAAAAATGTTCCGACCATTCCGAATGCTGCCAGCAAGACAGTAAATTCAAAAGTCACCGGAATAAAAGGAGGAAGGGAAGCATGGTTCTTTCCACCAATGATCATCGGCCAGTCAAATCCAAGCATCCAGATCTGAGTGAAGAGTGCTAGGGTTGTTCCGGTCATTCCGAATAGGAATGCTGCGATTGGCAAGCGTGAACGCTTATAACCCAATGCATCATCCAATCCATGAACTGGAAATGGTGAGAAGACTTCCTGAATTTTAACGCCCTTCTCACGAATGTCTTCCACAGCGTGGAGAAGGATGTCTTCATCGTCAAATATTCCTACTATAAAGTTTTTATTTTTCTCCATGATCAATGTTTCTTTTCAGATGATGATTTTATAATGCTTTTCATTTCGGCCATGTTCACTACCGGGAAGAATTTTGCAAATAATAAGAAGGCACAGAAAAAGAAACCGAACGTGAGCACGTATTCCCCTACATCGTAAATGGTTGGGTGAAACATCGACCAGCTGGAAGGCAAATAGTCACGGTGCAAAGACGTTACAATGATTACGAAACGCTCGAACCACATCCCGATATTTACAATGATGGAAAGGATAAATGTAGCCACGATATTGGTTCTCAATTTCTTGAACCAGAAGAGCTGCGGAGAAATCACATTACAGGTCATCATCGACCAGTAAGCCCACCAGTATGGACCCGTTGCTCGATTGTAAAAGGCGTAGTATTCAGCCGGAACCTGACCGTACCAGGCGATGAAGAATTCTGTGATGTACGCAATACCTACGATTGAACCCGTGATGATAATGATGATGTTCATCAACTCAATGTGATAAATCGTAATGTAATCTTCCAGTTTGAAAACCTTACGCGTAACAATCAACAGCGTCAATACCATCGCAAATCCGGAGAAGATAGCACCCGCAACAAAGTAAGGCGGGAAAATCGTAGTGTGCCAGCCTGGAATCACGGAAGTAGCGAAGTCCATCGATACGATCGTGTGAACCGAAAGTACCAGAGGTGTTGAGAGACCAGCTAAGATCAAGGCAACAGATTCATAACGGCTCCATGTTCTGGCACCCCCGCTCCAACCGAAGCTAAGTGAATTATAGATCATCGCTCTGATTTTATTTCCTGAACGAACCGCACGGTCGCGAATAACTGCGAAGTCTGGAATCAGACCCATATACCAGAATACCAACGAAACCGAGAAGTAAGTAGAGATTGCAAATACGTCCCAGAGAAGTGGTGAGTTAAAGTTGGCCCAAAGTGAACCCCATGTATTAGGAAGAGGAAACACCCAATAGAATCCAAGCCACAAACGACCCATGTGCGCAAAAGGAAAGGTAGCTGCACAAATAACGGCAAAGATGGTCATTGCTTCTGCAGCACGGTTGATTGACATTCTCCATTTCTGGCGAAACAACAGAAGGATTGCCGAGATCAAGGTACCAGCGTGACCAATACCCACCCACCAAACGAAGTTGGTGATATCCCATGCCCAACCTACTGTTTTATTGAGTCCCCAGACCCCTACTCCATTCCAGAGCAGCACACATAGTGAATAAAATCCCAGAGCGAGAAGGATGAATGAAAAACCAAACGCTCCCCACCAAAGACGGGTAGGCTTGCCTTCTACCTGGCGACTGATGTCTTCCGACACATCGTGCACGGACTTGCCACCAGTAACTAAGGTCTCACGTATCGATGAAGTAACTTGCATACTATAATTTCGAGTTTAACTTTTATATCGGTGTTATGCGTTTTCTTTTGACTTGTCTTTGTTTCTGATTTTGGTGAGATAGAAAATGTTTGGTTTCACACCGATATCTTCCAATACACGATAAGCGCGAGGATTTGCGGCAGTCTTATCGATTCCATACTTTCTCTTAGGATCACGTTCAATCTTCAAAAGCTTGCTTAGACGGCTATCGTCATCGTTCATGTCGCCAAAAATAATAGCACCCGTTGAACAGGCCGCGCTACATGCTGTTGTTATTTCGCCATCCTTCACGGTTCTTCTTTCCTTCTTGGCGGTAAGCTTTCCAGCCTGAATGCGTTGCACGCAGAATGAACATTTTTCCATCACACCGCGTGAACGAACCGTTACGTCTGGATTCAACACCATGCGTCCGAGGTCGGTATTCATCGCAGGATTTGACTGATAAAACTGCTGATTATCGTGATACTTGAACCAGTTGAAGCGTCTTACTTTATACGGACAGTTGTTGGCACAATAACGAGTTCCAATGCAACGGTTATACACCATTTGATTGAGACCCTCTGTACTGTGCGTTGTTGCCGCCACCGGGCAAACTGTCTCGCATGATGCGTTGTTGCAATGCTGACACATCATTGGCTGGAACACCACCTCAGGATTCTCTGACGCTTTTTCCAAACCAAGATAATCTCCGGCTTCTGCTTCACTGCTATAGTAGCGGTCGATTCTCAACCAATGCATTTCTCTTCTACGAATGACTTCGTCTTTTCCAACAATGGCTACGTTGTTTTCAACGTTACATGCCACCACACACGCTCCGCAACCTGTGCATGTATTAAGATCGATAGCCATTCCCCAATGGTGGTCTTTGTAATCGTGACCCTTCCATAAGCTCAATGAACCAGCTTCCACCTTCTCATCCCACTTGGTAACCTTAGGACTATTTTCTTTCCAATGATCAGGATGTTCTTTGTATTCGGAAAGCAACGACTCCTGCACCACGTTCTCACGCCCCATGTAGGTTTGGTGAATTTGCGTCTGTGCTACCTGGAACGCCTTTCCTGTATTTTCAATTTTTACTCCTGCAATTGCGTTATAGTTGAGTGATCCATTCGCGAGTGTGATGAGAGGATAGGCATTCACGCCAATATCTTTTCCAACTTCACCCACTTTTGTTCTGCCATAACCGATCGCCAATCCGATTGTCCCAGGAGTTTGCCCCGGCTGGATAATGGCGGGAAGTTCCACTGTCTTACCATTTGCTGTGATGGACAAATATTGTGTATTGCCTTCAGCGTCATTCATCAGGTTGAGTGCAGTAGCATCTTTTTGTGACACCGTCACATAGTGATCCCAAACCGCTTTCGTGATAGGATCAGGTAGTTCCTGCAACAATGGGTTGTTGGCTTGTGACCCGTTACCTACTCCGTAGCTCTCGAAGATCACCACTTCAAAGCCAGTGCTTGCTGCTTTGTAAGTAGAATTGATCGCTGACATGGCCGCATTCACATCGCCTGCAAATGAAACAGGTGAATATGCTTCCGCACCCAATTCCAGAACGCCATCATACAGGCACTTATCCCAGAACGTCTCAAAATCCAAACCTGTAGTTTGTTTAGCTGAGAACCAGGTGCTCCAATTATTCTTGACGAAAGCGAAGTAATCAATATTTGTTTCTCCTGCCCACACCATAAAACTCTCACCTGCATGGCGAGTCTTGAATAAAGGCGTGATGGCAGGTTGCGAAAGGCTGAAGAAATTTGGCTTTGGCTCAGCATCACCCCATGACTCTAAATAATGATGATCGGGTGCGATATAGCCAACAGAAGACGCTGTTTCATCGGGAGTGATGGCGGTAGAAATTGAAAGTGACACACTCTTCAATGACTTGCTCAACTTATCTCCTTTCGGGTGATCGTATACTGGGTTACAGTTGTAGAAAATAACGGCATCCACTTTTCCACCTTCGACTTCAGTCACGAGCGCATCCATCAACTCATCATTGCCCTGACGGAAATTCACGGGCTGATTTGGAAGTATAGTACTTCCATAGTTGCCTAATGCATCGTTGATGGCATTCACCATAATCTGAACGAACTTATCGTTCGAACCAGACACCACCAGTGACTTGCCTTTGTTTGCAAGAAGTTCTTGCCCTGCTTTTTCCAGATGAGCAATCTTATCAATGGCTTTATCTGATTTGCCGGTAACAATATTATAAAGTTGAGCAACTACTAATCCTTCCTGTGAAGGCTTAATCATGCTTCTGTAATCTGCGTTTGCTCCGGTGAGTGAAAGATTTGATTCGAACTGATAGTGACGCGACATGTCTTGCTTTTCTTCGGTCACCTCGCGATTCACAGCATATTGCTTTGTGAATTCAATTGGCGATAACCAGGTACCCAGGAAATCAGCACCCACACTGACAATCGTATTCGCTTTTGAAAAATCATAAGAAGGAATCATGGCCTTGCCAAAAGATTCTTCGTTGGATTTCAACAGTCCATAGTAAGAAGTCTGATCATACTGAACATGTTGCGTGGTTGGATACTTGGCCTTGAATTTTTCAATCGCAGCTTTTGCACTTGGGCTCAACAACGTATTGCTAACAATGCGTATCTGCCCTCCTTTACCTGCAACCTCACCCAACTTCGCTATGATTTCTTTATCGATAGTTTCCCAATCGGAAGATTTCTCTCCGGCACGAGGTCCGCGCAAGCGATAGTTGTCATAAAGGCTCAATACCGAAGCCTCTACCTGAGCGCTTGTGCCTCCCTTTGTAACTGTTGAAAGACTGTTACCATCTACTTTGATGGGACGACCTTCGCGAGTCTTTACTACAATACTGCAATAATCGCCTCCATTTGTATATGTGGACGCGTAATAGTTAGCAATACTAGGATCAACATCAACGGGCTTGTTTACATAGGGGATTGCCTTTCTGATGGGAGCCTCGCAAGCCGCCAGAGTGGCAGCCGAAACGCTGAATCCCATCATTTTCAAGAAGTCTCTCCTGCTGTGGCGGGGATCATTCTCAACACCCATATCTACAAACTCCTTATCGGCATGTTTTACATAGTCCGAATCGTTCTTGAGTTGCGACAGGCCTTTCCAATATGTCTTTTTAATCTCACTCATATTTTCAGAATCGAAGAATCGTAATCGTTTATATTAATAATGACCTAGTAATGACACTTTGCACATTCCAAACCTCCGTTGTCTTCCACCTTCATTGGTTTCTTGCTGTTGTGGAGTTCCAGAAGTTTATCATAATAAGCATTGCCTTTTGTGTTGATGTCGGTCTTGCGATGACAATCAATACACCAGCCCATGGTTAGCAAAGAATATTGCTTCACCACATCCATTTCCTGAATCGGCCCGTGGCAGGTTTGGCATTCAATTCCACCCACGTTAACGTGCTGAGCGTGATTGAAGTAAGCCAAATCTGGGAGGTTGTGAACACGCACCCATTCGATCGGCTTGTTGTTTTCAATAGCAGCATAAATTTTTGCAATCTCTGCTTCACCTGTGTTGGTGCCCACTTTGATTTGCGAGTGGCAGTTCATACAAATGTTTGGCGAAGGGATATTCGCGCTCTTGTTCTTCATCACCCCGGTGTGGCAATACTTACAGTTGATCTCATATGTGCCAGCATGTATCTTATGTGAAAAGGCGATTGGTTGTTTTGGCTGATAGCCGCGCTGCACCCCAATTGAATAAAGTCCATCGATGATTGTCTTAAACGAAATACCCGCTACAAGAAACACCACTATGAAAATGAAAGGTGTACTCGAAACAATTGAACTGAATGTGTAGGGCGAGTTCACCACTTCCTTTTCTTCAGCCGAAAGAGTTTTTTGATCGAGGTATTTCTTAAGAGCGTTTACAATTAAGGCAAGAATGACTAAAAGCAGTACCAGAATGACGATCATTCCTACCAGAATTATATCAAGATATCCGGAAGGAACACCCGCTTCACCTGATTGACCCGATCCACCGGCAGGCCCTGTGGTTGCAACGGCTTCAACTTTCTCAGCCTCCGATTTCACATAGGCCAGGATGTTCATGATCTGATCATCCGAGTAGGCGAAGGCAGTCATTACGCCCTTGTTGTTCTCATTGTAAATTTTTACGGCATATTCATCGCCACTGGCTATCACCTTTTGCGAATTGCGTATCCAGGCTTTGATCCAATCAATGGATGGTACGCGTGTTTCAACTCCGGCCAGTGCAGGACCAATCAATTTCGTTTTTACCCGATGGCAGCTTTTGCAATTTCCATTGAAAAGTGCTTCACCCGCGCTAATAGCGGCAGGGTCTTTTGAAATTTCCTGAGCTGATGTTGAAAAACTAAGGGTGATGAGCAGAACTAACGCGAAGAGTTTTGATAGACCAGAGATTTGTAACTTCATCATGGTAAGATTAGGTTTCCGATTTTATGCGGAGCGCACAAATCTACACTGAGAATGCATTATTTCAAATTTATTTTATCCACCACCCCGAATATTTTGGATCGTTGTTCAACCAGAAATTTTAGAAAGACTGACTTACACAAGAGTGTGGATAACTTCATAAAAGAAGCAATTTAGAATGAATATAAATTGAAGGTAAACTAGATTGCATCATGACACCCTTCGAATACGTAACTGTCCTCATTTCCATCATTTTAGGTTTGGGAATCACACAAATTGTGACGGGTGTAGCCGACATGGTGCACCAATGGCCTCGAATAAAGTTGTACTGGCCGCACGTGCTGTGGATTGTCTTTGTCTTTTTTCTTCACGTGGAAGAATGGTGGGTTATCTATGACCTACAAAAAATTGAAACATGGGAATTGTCGCGTTTCTTATTTGTCATTCTCTATCCGATCAGTCTGTTCATACTCGCCCGCATTCTATTTCCATTTGGCAGCGGTGAACCGGCAACTGACTTTCGCGAATTCTACTTCCAGAATTATAAGAAGTTTTTTATTGGCGTGATGGTGCTCGCTTTACTGGCTCTGTCTGAAAATTTGCTGATCAGTCATTTCAAAATTACGGAACAGTTTAATCAACTCATTCTCGTGGCGGCACTTGGACTTATTGTCGTAAAAAACTATCGATATGAATGGCTTCACAAAACCATCGTGATCATTCTCTATACAGTCTTATTGGGAAGTATGGTTGTGCGTGACTTAAAAATTGGGCCCGATGCACCGAAAACTCCAGAGCTGGCAACCCTGGTGCGACAGCACTTTGACGCACTGAACAAACATGATGTTAATGCACTTGTGAAACTTTATTCAGACAGCGCTCAATTAGAATCATCTGGTTGGGAAGGCAGGGCCAAAGGGCACGAAGCCGTTCGTGAAAAATATGGGCGATACTTTGCCACGTCACCCGATTTGAAATACACCATTAATAATATGGTGCTTGACAACGGAAATTCTGTCGTGATAGAATACACGTCCAGTGGCACCATGGTGAATCTTGAAAAAGAGGTGCCAGACTACATGCGCGGAAAGCCGTACACACTAAAAAATTCCACCCGACTGGAATTTTTAGACGGCAAGGTGGTAAAGTCAGTTACCTTCTTCGATCAGCTTTCCTTCTTACAACAAATGGGTTTCTTTGATCAACCGAAATAAGAAGCATTCAGAATGGACATAAAAAAGGCTGCCCGTTTAACGAGCAGCCTTCCTGTTACATCTGTTTCCAGTTAGAATTTAAAAGTCAATTGTCCCATAAACATGGTACCTAATTGACTGAATTGAGAACCGTTGTATCCAAGGATTCTATAACGACCACTGAACTCCAGGAAGCCCTCCAGCAATGCTTTATCCGTTGGGCTTTCAAGCGTAGCCTGAGCCGCTGCATAATCCGGATCAGAAGAATTGCCGGTCAGCTCAAGTTTCCACTTTGGCAAAACATTAAACAAGTTATTTACCGTGAAGGAAGCAGAGATATGTTCTGAGAATGCATAACCCACGTTCAGGTCGGTGACCACAGCCGGAGAAAATACCTGCTTGATGTTGTTCATCACGGCTCCACCATTGTCGATGTCCTGAAACTTAGTTGGGCCGAACAATGTGTTGTTCAATACCACATTGAATTTTCGGAGACTATAATCAAAGCCCAGGATGGCCTTATACTTCGGACGGCCTTCCGTGAGGATTGACCGAACCTGCGCATTCAAAATTGTTGCGCCTGCATCTTTGATGGCTTTGGGATCGTTAGGAGCTCCAATAATTTCATTAGATAGAGTGTAGTTGCTGGCCAGGTTAATTGCCAACTTACCAGTTCCCAAATCAATGCCCTTATAATGAGCTACAAAGTCCAAACCTTTTGTTCTGGTCTTGATCCCATTAATAAAGAATTGAACGCTTGTTAAGTCGCCAGCCTTCAGAATTCTTCCCAGTGATGTGGTCGGGTTTGCCAGCAGGCGATCATCTGTTGTGATCGAAGAGCTGTACACAATTCTGTCGCTGATGGTGATGTCATAATAATCCAGGGTCACGCTCAAATCTCTCGTTGGATTCAATCCCAAACCGGCAGTAAAGTTGACAGATTTCTCCGCCTTTAATTTAGGAATGCCCAGTGCATAAGCTTCGCGACTGCCGTTGTTGAACAAACCTGACTGAACGATTGTACCACCGGCAAAACTTGCCTGTGTTGACTGAGCGTATATCTGATGAAGGGTTGGAGCTCTGAATCCCGATGACATAGAAGCCCGAAACACAAACTTATCATCTGAGGTCTTTAAACGGCTGGAGACCTTACCCACTTGTGCGTTTCCAAAGTCGCTGTACTTTTCTGCGCGGCCCGTTGCGGCAATCAGGAAGTTATCGGTGATGTCCCATGTTGCATCTGCATAGGCACCCATGTTAAAACGACTGTTGGTCCTCGCATTCTCAGCCCGGATACCAGGGAAAGAGTTGGCACCAGATCCGTAATAAGAGGCGGTGTCGCCTGCGATAATCTGATACGTCTCACTTCTAACCTCGGAACCTAAGCCAATATTAAAATTGCTGGCAATGGCCTTGGTAGCATCAAAGTTACCGACAACGTGTTTGAAGCTAAAGCCACCTGGCTTATACGAGGTAGGACCTTTTGCACCTAAGGTATGATTCACCGTGTTGTTGACGGTATAGGTTTGCTGATTGCCGCCCACTGTAATACTCACGTCATGTTTCCAACCATTGGTCTCATTTTTAAAACCGGCCGTTGCATTGTAATCTCTCAGATCACCTTCGAAGGTTGGCATGTATCCCATATAGCCTGCGTATAGAGGCGTAACTCCATCGCTGCTCAGTGTGTTATCACCCGTGTAGTTAGCACCTCCCGAAACAGGTGTGTGAAGCAATCCATAATCAACTTTCCAATAGGGCACACGATAGTTGGCATTACTAAAAACTTTTTTGGCTACAAATGCGGCATTGCCATAGAACATTCCCGTCTCACTTGTTGGTATTCCAAAATTGGCCAGGAATTTTGATGCAGAGGTTGCACCCGTTCCGTTTATGTTTCCTCCTGTTGGATTCACTTTTAAGTAATTTACAATGTTTGCGTTAGCAGGATCGGCTGCCGAATTTGGACCCGTGTAGGTACCAAACGTGGCGATTTCTGTCAGCACATCTATGGTACCGGACCGAACTGCGTTATCCTGTTGATTGACGCCAATCGTATAGTTAAAGAATCCCCCTTTTCCAATGTTGCTGCCACTGTTGAATGCAAGACCATAAGCCGCACCATCGCCTTTGCTGGTAACACCTGAAGTAACATTCAGAGAAGTGTAATCAAATTTGTCCTTCAGAATGACGTTCATTACACCGGCAATTGCATCTGAACCATATTGTGCCGAAGCTCCGTCTCTTAAGATTTCTACCCGCTTAATGGCCTGTGTGGGAATGCCGGAAAGATCTGCACCTGTTTCACCACGACCCGGGGCAAACTGCACATATAATAAAGAGCTCAAATTCTTGCGCTTGCCATTAATCAAAACGAGTAAACGGCTGGGGCCTAAGTTTCTGATTTCATAAGGGTCCAACAAGGTAGACGCATCATTAACAGGTGTGTTCACAGTGTTGAAAGAAGGCACTCTATATTGTAACGCCTTATCGAAAGTAAACTGACCCGTAGTCGTTAAATCCTTTGATGTGAAATTATCAACTGGCAGCGGAGTATCCGTAAAGGTTCGCAGGGTACCGCGACCCACCGTCACTACAACTTCATCAAGTTGAGATACGGCTTCCTCCATTTCAATTGACACCGTGCCCGATTCGGGAATAGAAACTTCTTGCGAAGCAAATCCAACAAATGAAAACACTAGTGTGGTGGCTGATGAAGTCACTTTTAACGAGAATTGTCCGGATTGATCGGTCAAGGTACCTGTAGAAGTACCCTTAATACTGACGTTCACACCGGGAAATGCGCTGCCGGTTGCTTTGTCTTTGACGGTTCCGCTTACCGTTCGCTCCTGGGCGACAGCCCAATGAGTGACGAGCAGCAAGAGCGCTACGGTTTGTAGTATTCTTTTCATAGTAGGTTGTTTAGGTGGTGATTAATGAAACGATCGGTAAAAAAATAGCGACCTCAATTTCATTCATCTTAATTAAAACTAACCAATCTTTTGGTTAAAAACCGATGGTGAATGGAAAATATTTGCTGTAAACGGAAAAACTGACACCGGGAATTCTATCAACAGCACGGATTAACGAGTCCTGATCTCATGTCAACCGGAATGTTAACAGGTTTCTCAAATGGCACGTCAGATTCTCCCTGACTAAAGTCATAGATAATTAGAAACACGCAGTTCATCTTAGCAACAAAAAAATTGTCATGCAAACCCTGTTAATCAACAAGAACTTTGAGCGTTGGATTGTTATTCTTCGTATTAGCATTGGAATCATTTATCTCTGGTTTGGGATGCTAAAATTTTTTCCCGGTGTCAGTCCGGCTGAAGACCTGGCAAAAGAAACGATTCATCTTCTCACCTTTGGATGGATTGAACCAAACTTGTCGCTGTTGCTTCTCGCCATATGGGAAACTGTAATTGGATTGCTCCTGCTAATTGGAGTTTATCCGAAAATAGTGACTCGTATTGTATTGGTTCACATGATCTGCACGTTCACTCCATTATTCCTGCTGCCGGGACTTTCATTTTCATCCGCCCCTATTGCACTCACATTGGTTGGGCAGTATATTATCAAGAACATCGTTATCATCAGCGCGCTGTTTGTTATACGTTCAGTGGCAAAAGAAGAAAGGAGTGAACCTCCATTAAAGTAATATTGGCAATAGGTGCATTTATTTTTCGCAAAGATTTGTACCACCGATATGGACTAGGCTTTTAACTTGTCCACATTAAATTTGCTTAAACTGAATTTCAAATTTGAAAACTGATTCACAACATCCTCTTCCGAATACCAATACGTTCGCACCTGCCTCCGCTTTGAAAGGAAGAAAGCAGTCATTCTCCGGGCTATCACCCAAGTCCAAAGTTGTAGTTATTGGCGCGGGTGCGTTTGGTGGATGGTCGGCACTCTATTTATTAAGGAGTGGTTTTCAGGTAACATTAATTGATGCGTGGGGTGCTGGTAATTCGAGGTCCAGTTCTGGTGATGAGACCAGGGTAATACGCTCAACGTATGGCGGCAATGAAACCTATTTTGATCTAAACGTTCGCGCTCTTGAACTATGGAAAGAAAATCAAGAACGCTTCGGTCGTAAGCTTTTTTACCCTGCAGGGGTCTTATGGTTTTGCTATGACGAGAGATCACCTCTGATCGATGACTCTATTCCATTCTCTATAAAACATAAGATGGAATATGACTATCTGACGACAGCCGACATCAAAAAGAAATATCCCATTATCAATACCGATGACTTGCATCACGCCTGGCATGATCCGTTTGGCGGATACTTAAAAGCGAGAGAAAGCTGTCAGTCAGTTTTGGATGCTTATATTAAAGAGGGTGGCAATTTTATTCAGGCGTTTGTTACACCTGGAAAAATTTCTTCCGGAAAAATTCAAGACATTCAATTGCATACTGGCGAAACACTAACAGCCGATGCCTTCATCTTTGCCTGTGGATCGTGGCTGGGCAAAACGTTTCCTGAGGTGTTGGGCAACGTAATCACGTGCAGCAAACAGGAAGCCTACTACTTTGGAGTTCCAAAAGAACTATCACATCAATTCGATAATATGCCGGCCTGGATTGATCTGGATGGAAAAGACTTTTATTATGGCATTCCGGGAAACGCAAGCCGCGGATTTAAAATCGGAGTTGACAAACGAGGCGAAGACTTTGATCCAACAAACGGAGAACGGATAGTAAAGCCCGAGGTGCTTTTGCATGCGCGTACTTTCTTGGCCAATCGTTTTCCTGCTCTCAGAAATGCTCCGCTAGTAGAAAGTCGTGTGTGCCCTTATGAAAATTCTCCCGATGGAAATTTTCTATTCGACAATCATCCCGAAGCTAACAATCTTTGGTTTCTGGGTGGTGGCTCTGGTCATGGTTTTAAACATGGGCCTGCCCTGGGCGAGTGGGTTGCTCAACACATGAGCGGTCAACGGGAAATGACTCCCCTCTTTTCACTTGACGGAAAACTCCATCACTAGATTGAGTACTCTCACTCTCTACTTAGTAACCGAAAACTTATAGATGGTTTTGTGCTGATATTTCTCTCCGGGACGGAGCACCGTAGTTGGAAAGTTATCATGATTTGGAGAATCCGGATTGTGTTGCGTTTCTAAGCAAAACGCAGATCGATACATATACGGCTTGCCGCTTTTACCAATATCCTTTCCGTTCATAAAGTTGCCGGTGTAAAATTGCATCGCAGGTTCTGTGGTCAACACTTCCATCACTCTCCCGGTTGTCGGTTCGGTAACCGTAGCTGCTAATGTCAGTGATCCAACTTCTTTTTTATTCAGCACCCAGTTGTGATCATAACCTTTTCCAAATTTAAGTTGCTGATCATCGTTATTGATTCGCTCCCCTACTGTGTGCTTTGTTGTGAAATCAAATGGCGTTCCTTTCACCGATTTTATTTCGCCTGTTGGAATAAGACCGTCATCAACGGGTGTGAAATAATCGGCATTGATGACAAACTCGTGTCCCAAAATATCACCTATCCCCTCGCCTTGCAGATTAAAGAACGAATGATGCGTCAGGTTGATGATGGTTGCTTTATCCGTAGTGGCTTCATAATCCAATACCACTTCATTCTGATCGGTGAGCGTGTACACTACTTTCACATCCAGGTTACCCGGATATCCTTCTTCACCATCCACACTTTTATAAATAAGTTCCAGAGCATCTGCATCTCCATTCTTAAAGGGCCTTGCTTGCCAGAATTGATTGTGAAATCCTTTCGGCCCACCGTGCAAAGAATTCACACCATTATTAATCGCCAATTGGTACTCGGCACTGTCAATTTTGAATTTGCCCTTGGCGATTCGGTTTCCATAGCGGCCAATCAGTGCGCCATAAACATGGCTCCCTTCCAGGTACTGTTTCAATGAATCGAAACCTAATACCACGTCACCAAAGTTTCCTTTTTTGTCGGGCACCATCAGTGTAACAATTCGGCCGCCATAATTGGTGACTGTCATTTTCATTCCGTTTTTATTGGAAAGCGTGTACAGTTCCAACTTGGGTGTAATGGCAGTCGTGTCGCTGGTAGTCTCCATGGCGGTTTGCTTCTTTTCCGAGCAGCTAGAGTAAAAAATGATAATGAGTGAGGTGATGATGATTCTATTCATGTGGTTAAGGTAAAAAAAAATTACAAACGATTGATTTTTGAAAGATACGAGATTGCAGAAAACTTAGAATTTTGCTCCTGCCCTTTTCGCAAATTACCGTACCTTTGCGCCTCACTTTCAATTCGATATGATTTCAGCAAACAATATATCTCTCCGTTTTGGCAAGAGAGTCCTTTTTGATCAGGTGAACATCAAGTTTACCGGTGGCAACTGCTATGGCGTGATTGGCGCCAATGGGGCCGGTAAATCTACTTTCCTGAAAATTCTGGCTGGCGACATTGATCCTAATTCGGGTAATGTGACGATAGATCCCGGCAAGCGTATGGCGGTGCTTCGACAGAATCACTATGAGTTTGATGAGGTGCCTGTGATCAATACCGTGATGATGGGCCATCAAAGGCTATGGAGCATCATGCAGGAAAAAGATGCCATCTATGCCAAGCCTGATTTTTCTGAAGCAGATGGTATCAAAGCTTCCGAACTAGAATCTGAGTTTACCGAAATGAATGGCTGGAATGCCGAATCAGATGCAGCATCCTTACTTAGCGGGTTGGGCATCACTGAAGAAGACCACTTCAAACTGGTGAAGGAGTTAAGCGGAAATCAAAAAGTGCGCGTGTTGCTGGCACAAGCTATTTATGGCAACCCCGACATATTGATTCTGGATGAACCTACCAACGACCTTGACATTCATACCGTAAGCTGGCTGGAAGATTTTCTGCTGGAGTTTAAGAATACCGTTATCGTTGTGTCTCACGATCGTCACTTTTTGGATACCGTGTGTACACACATAGCCGATATCGACTACAGTGCCATTCGCTTATTTACAGGCAACTATTCGTTCTGGTACCAATCGAGTCAGTTGGCTTTGCAACAACGATCATCGGCCAACAAGAAAGCAGAAGAGAAGAAAAAAGAATTGCAGGAATTCATCATGCGCTTTAGCGCGAATGCTTCCAAGTCGCGGCAAGCTACCAGCAGAAGAAAACTATTGGAGAAAATTAACATTGATGAGATACAGGCTTCCACCAGAAAGTATCCTGCTATCATCTTCCAACAGAAGCGCACAGCAGGTGATCAGATTCTGCACATCGAACATCTCTCGTATGAAAACAACGGAGTGACTTTATTTAAAGATCTCGACATCTTCGTAAATAAAGGCGATAAAATCGCAGTACTTTCCAACGACAGCTTGGCGATATCGTCTCTTTTTCAAATTCTAATGAATGAGATAAAACCCACAAAAGGAGAATTTAAATACGGGCAAACGATCACCACTGCCTATCTTCCTGGTAATAATGAAAAGTATTTTAAATCTGATGATAACCTCGTGGATTGGCTGAGACAATTTGCTGAAGAGGCCAATAAGGATGAGGTATATATCCGTGGTTTCCTGGGCAAGATGTTGTTTTCAGGTGAAGAGGTCTTTAAAAAGTGTAATGTCCTTTCGGGCGGAGAAAAAGTGCGTTGCATGATTTCGCGCATGATGCTGGCAGGTGCCAATCTTCTGATATTGGATGAACCCACCAATCACCTGGACCTCGAATCCATTCAGGCGTTTAACAATGCATTGAGAGATTTCCCGGGCACAGTGTTGTTTACTTCGCACGATCACGAATTCACGCAGACAGTTGCGAATAGAATAATTGAGATTTCTCCTAATGGCTTCATCGACAAACTCATGACCTACGATGAGTATATCGAAAGCGAAAAAGTAGCGGAGCAGAAGGAAGCGCTTTACGCATAATCAGTCAATAGTAAATGGACAATTGTCAATGGCTAAATCTCAACGGCAAATTGACGTATTCTCATTGACTATTAACCATTGACCAATCCATATGAAGACAGTTCTCATCACCGGTGCCACCGGAAATTTAGGTAAAGCGTGTGTCGATAAATTTTTAGCGGAAGGCTACAAAGTTTTGATAACCGTAAGTCCGGGAGCAACCGTTACACCTCGCGCCAATGTTGAAGCATATGAAGCTGATCTCACCAATGAAGTGTCTGCAGAAAAGGCAATCGCCAGCATAACAGCAACGTATAAAATTGATGCTGCACTTTTATTGGTCGGTGGGTTTGCCATGGGAAGCATTGCCGATACCGACAGCACTGCTCTTCAGAAGATGTTTTCACTCAACTTCAACACAGCATACTTCACAGCCCGGCCTGTTTTTTTACACATGATGAAGCAAGCATCGGGCAGGATAGTTTTTATGGGCGCGCGACCAGCTTTAAATCCCGCTGACGGCAAAGGGTCGTTGTCGTACGCTTTATCCAAGTCGCTCGTTATCAAACTTGCCGAAATGCTTAATGCAGAAGGAGCTTACAACAATGTTGTTGCGCATGTTGTTGTGCCAAGTATTATTGATACGCCCGTCAATCGCGCAGCTATGCCCACAGCTGACTTTTCCAAATGGGTAAGAGCCGAAGACATTGCCGATACGATTGCCTACTTATGTTCGCAAAGCGGTAGTCCGGTTCGCGATGCCGTAGTTAAATTATACGGACAGTCCTGAACTGTGTCTTGATTGGTAATCGATGACGTACTAGTCATTGCTTTATATTTCATCATCTCATTCGTTTTTTATATTTTTGGTTAAACCTTAAACTTATTAGCTATGTCAAAAGGACAAGACAAAAAAAAGGAAACTAAAAAGCCTGCTACCAAAACGTTGAAAGAAAAGCGCGCTGAGAAGCAAGCTAAAAAAGCAAACAGAAGTTAATTCCTTCCTGTGTTTCGGCCTGCCAGCGGTGGGCCGAAACATTTTTATCTCTCCTGATCATCTCTTCCTCCTATTCTAAGTTTGCCATGCACATTCCAAAATCGTTAACGATACTTGTATTCATCGCAATTGCGTTATCATCCTGCCGATCGAAGGAAGAGATATTGAAAGACGAAATTGCCAGTGTGCTGGGTAAGCAAAAAGGAACATTTGCAGTAGCGTTCATCGACTTAACGACCGGAAAGCAAATACTCATCAACGAGCGCGAAAAGTTTCATGCGGCCAGTACCATGAAAACACCCGTGTTGATTGAATTGTACAAACAAGCCGCAGAAGGAAGAGTATCTCTTTCCGATTCGCTTTTAATCAAAACAGAATTCAAAAGCATTGTGGACGGCAGTTCGTATAGTCTTTCTGCGAGTGATGACAGTGAACAAGAGCTTTACAAACTAGCTGGCCAGAAGAAAACACTTTCCGATCTGGCGTACCAAATGATTATTGTAAGCAGCAACCTGGCCACTAATCTGATCATTGAAAAAGTGGGCGCTGAGAACGTCATGCAAACCATGCGCAGTTTAGGCGCCAACGACATACAGGTATTGCGTGGTGTGGAAGATTCAAAGGCATTTGAAAAAGGATTAAACAACTCAACAACTGCACTTGACCTGATGATCATTTTTCAACAAATGGCGCTGGGTGAAACAGTAAGTCCGGAAGCTTCACAAGCTATGATCAACATACTGCTGGACCAGCGCTATAATGATATCATTCCGGCAAACTTGCCCAAAGATGTAAAGGTTGCTCACAAAACCGGTTGGATCACCGGACTTCATCATGACTCTGGAATTGTATTCCTGCCCGATGGCAGAAAATATGTTCTTGTGCTTCTGTCTAAAGAATTGGAAGATGAAAAGGCGGGCGTTGCCGCGATGGCCCACGTTTCAGAAATGATCTATGACTACATGGTTGCATCCAGGTGAACCATGGTTAAGTACACCACCACGATATTGAAGTTTGATAAGAAGGGAGAAAAAACGGGATGGACGTACATGACCGTTCCCGCTGATATTGCTCACAAGCTGAAACCCAACAATAAAAAATCGTTTCGGGTAAAAGGAAAACTTGACAACTATTCTATTAAGGCAATTGCCTTGCTGCCGATGGGTGGCGGTGATTTCATTATGCCACTCAATGCCACCATTCGCAAAGGAATTGGAAAGCGACATGGCGCTCAGCTAAAAGTGGAGTTGGAGGCTGATGACAAACCATTGAAATTATCGGAAGATTTTATGACGTGTCTCGCGGATGATCCGAAAGCGCTTGCTTTCTTTCACAAGATTCCGAAATCAGTGCAGAATTATTTCAGCAAGTGGATTGAAAGTGCGAAGACAGAACCTACCAAAGCGATGCGAATAGCCCGAGCCGTAAACGCGCTGTCGAGAAGCCAAAGTTTTCCGGAGATGGTGCGCGAATTTCAAAAGAAAAATCAAGTGTGAGTTTGCGCAATGGCATAAAAAAAGCCCCTGAACAAATCGAGGGGCTTTTCGAAAAAATGGTATGTATTAATTGGTTAAACGAACGTTAACCGCATTCAATCCTTTCTTTCCTTCTTTCAGTTCAAATGTAACTGAATCGTTCTCGCTCAATGAGTCTACTAAAAGACCTGAGATGTGAACGAAATACTCTTGACCTGTTGCTGTTTCTTTGATGAAACCAAAACCTTTGGCATCGTTAAAGAATTTTACTGTTCCTTCTTTCATTTGTTGTTAATTGTTAAAAATAATGACACAAAGATAATAGAATAAAGTTACCAACCCTATTTTCGCTCTTTCAGCACCATCGCGTACGTTTCGAACCTAACGGCCATTTTCATCGTTAACCGAGCAGACTGCAATTTTTTAAGCGTTCTGGTGAATCATGTTGATTTCATTAAATTTTTTAAAAGCATCGTTTGACAGAATCAGATTCTGAGTTTTATCAGAATACAGACTAAATCACGCAGCAGTTCTTATTTAAGTAGACGTAAAGTATGGGTTGGGTAACATTATATATTTCAGGCAAACCGGATTTTGAACAAGAGGTGCTTCACCAATTGGGGAAGTCAGGATTTTCTTTTTTGCCGGGTTCGAGCGATGAACCCGAATTGGCACTTTATTGGGTAAACGATTCCGCCAAACTTCGCGACTTTAAAAAAGCGATTGGCTCCAAAACAATCTTTAAATATCGATTGCACTTTTATAACAGTGTGGAAGATTATCATCAGGATATTAATAAGGAGAGAAAGCCAGAGGCATTTACCACCCATGAAAAGGCGATGATCCGAAAGATGAAGGCATGGGAAAAAAGCAGAAAGCCCCAGCGATCAGTTATTTCGTAATCCTGCATTATATTTCAAAATACAAATGATAATGCCGGCTGCAGTTGGGATTAAATGATGCTCCGCAATCGGGGCATCGATTGTTCGAATTCATATACTCGTTGATGGTAAGTTCATGTTTGCAATTGCCGCACAAAATTGCTTTTGCATTCCAGTCGGGCTTTGCCCATTGTTGAACGTTGTGATTGGCTGTTTCCTCGTGGCAGGAATAACATGGATAATACCTGTCGCAGCATCTGAATTTAATGGCAATGATATCGTTCGGTGAATGATAGTGCACACATCGGGTTTGTTCATCGATTGGCTCACCAAAAATTTTAACCGTGTTTTCCATACTACTGTTCATCCGAAAGATAGCCGTCTCCGATTTATCATTTCAAAATAAAATTTGAAATCTTTAAATTGGAAATACGATGAACAGATGGGTTTTTCTTTTCATGTTTTTTGTTCCGAGTTGCATTCAACGAGACCCGCCTCCCAATGTGCCGCCCGCAACGCCTGCTAGTTGTGTACGAATCGGGGCAGTGTGCAACGACAATACCACCACCACCTCTACCGGCACGGATGCCTGCTCAGGACATGGGGGCGTGAACAGCTGGGTTTGTCAATAGTTTCCAAAATTTTGATACTTCGGCTTTACCTGAATTGCGTTCTGTCACCGCAGCGACATTTTCAGGCGAACGTTTCATAGCACTTCGTGTTGATGATCGCATAACCCAACAACATGAAAACACATATCACATTATTTCTGGTTTTAGCTTCTCTTTCGTCATTTTCACAGGTTGATCCCATCGACAAAAATGGATTGGCCATTGGCGGTTATGATCTGGTCTCCTATTTTGAAAATGGCAAGGCCGTAAAAGGAAGCGAGAGCATTAAAACAATTTTGAATGCAACCACCTATTACTTTACCACCAAAGAGAATCAACAGCTATTTGAGGCCTCTCCTGAAAAATACCTGCCGCAGTATGAAGGCTATTGTGCGTTGGCGGTGAGCTATGGCAAAAAGATTTCCATCGATCCGCAAACCTTTAAAATCACGGATGGAAAATTATACCTATTCTTTCACGGAAACACCGGTGGACGCAAGATCAACTCCATAGAGACCTGGAACAAAAATGAAGACCGCCTCCTTAAGAAAGCCGATCAGCTTTGGCCAGACGTGAAAAAGAAGGAGTATAAATCAGGAAACAGTTTGTAGTGCTCGGGTTGGCTATGTTGCCGTAAACAAACCTCGGCTAAAAAGCCCGCGATTGTAAAATTTCTAAGCTTGGAAAACTTAAATGAGATGTTGGTAGACCTTTGAAGGTTTGGGTGCTGACGCGCGCTTGACAAAAGCTTTACAACTACAATAGAATCCATTCCTTATATTTATCCGATGGCACCAGCAATCAAATCCATCGTATAAAATGAAACAACTCTCGGCACTCTCGTTTGTATTAAGTATTATCATTTTCTCCTGTTCGACAAAGACCGATAACATCATTATTGAACTGTCAACAGAGTCATTCAAATTAACTTTAAATGACAAGGGATCATTTGTTAACCTCATTGATGCGCGCACAGGAACTGATTACCGACTAAGCGATACACTGGCGCCCTTGATGACTGTGCGCGTTAAGAATCAAATTCTCCAGCCAACGTCCGCTTCGGCAAACGACAACATCATCACGTTGGATTTTAAAAACGATGTAGTTGCAACGATCAAAATTGAAAACAAAGGAACACACTTTACTTTCGAACTGCTGTCCCTAACCAATAATGACAAGGTAGAATTAATTGTCTGGGGGCCATACCCTACCTCCATCCAGAAAACCATCAGTGAAACTGTTGGCGTGGTTCGCGATGATAATTTTGCGATTGGCATACAAGCATTGAATATCAAAACCCTTGGCGGATACCCCTGGAATGAAAGTGATCGCATGCCCGAGTTCGACATTTTCAAAGAAGCAGAACCCAACAAGATGCATCCCCAATCAGACGGCAGTGTGCTGTACAGAGTGGAGGCGGCAATGCCGTTGCCCAATGGTAGTAGCTTGCAAGCTTATTGCAGAAATCGAAACACCGAAAGAATATATGCCGATGTAGATCACACAAAAATTATTGCCCCACCTTATGATGACGGTGGAGTAATAGGATCTAAAATAGCACTGTTTGGAAGTCATGAATCAAAGGCATTAGAAACAATCGGTGCAATTGAAATCGCTGAGGGCCTGCCCCACCCAATGATGGATGGCCAATGGACGAAAACAAATCGTAACGCTGCTGCAGCCTATCTCATCACTTCATTTACAGAAGCGAACGTGGAGGAAGCTATCGCACTAACGAAAAGAGCCGGATTGAAATATCTCTATCACTACGGAAAGACGTTTGAGAACTGGGGACATTTCGATTTATACAAAGACGAATTTCCAAATGGTGTAGAGGGACTAAAAAATTGCGTAGAGAAAGCAGCAGCACACGGTATTAAAATGGGCACCCATTGCCTGTCAAATTTTATCACAACCAACGACCCCTACGTAACACCGATTCCTGATAACCGACTCGCCAAAGTGGGTAGTTCCATCCTTGTAAATGACATTGGAGCAAAAACTACTGAAATCAGTATCGAGGCTCCCGATTTTTTCAATCAAATGAAGAATAACAATTTAAAGACCGTCATGATTGGTGAAGAACTTATACGCTATGGAAGTGTGTCGCAAGAAACTCCGTGGCGATTATTGGATTGCCAACGTGGGGCGTTTGGCACGAAGGCTAGTCATCACAAATCGGGCGATAAAATTTCCAAGCTTTTAGATCATGGCTACAAAGTATTTTTAACCGATGCCGACTTGACCAAAGAAATGTCAGTGACGTTGGCGCGTTTATACAACCAAACGGGCTTACGTCAAATTTCTTTTGATGGGCTGGAAGGAAACCGCTCTACGGGTTTGGGTACCTATGGCGAATCGTTAATGCCCTATACCTGGTATACCAACTTATCAGATGAATTGAAAAATGATCTGATAATAGATGCGAGTCGCACCACACACTTTTTTTGGCATATCTACACGCGTATGAACTGGGGTGAACCCTGGTATGCAGGTTTTCGGGAAAGCCAAACCGAGTACCGATTTAATAATCAAGCCTATTTTAAAAGAAATTTTATGCCGGGCATGTTGGGTTGGTTTAAAATGACTCCGGAAACCAGTGTTGAAGACATGGAATGGATGTTGGCAAAATCTGCGGGCTATGATGCTGGCTATGCTTTGGTGGCCGATCTATCAACGTTTAATCAAAATGGCAATTCAGAAAAAATCCTGAAGCTGATCGGTGATTGGGAAAAATTAAGACTTTCAAACTCTTTTTCCGAGATACAGAAAGAGACTATGAGAAAACCTGACAAAGAATTTACGATTAAAAAAATCAACGAAAGTCAGTGGAACTGGCAAGAGATCTATTCAGCCATCTTCACACATGAAAAAAAGGTAAGACAACCCGGAGAGCCCTTGCATTCCACTTTCAAATTGAATAATTCAGGAGATGAGCAAGTTGTCAATTTCGCATTGACCGCAACTGCATGTGATGTAAGTGGAATTACGATCGGAATAAATAATTACAAAGAAATACAGATTCCAGTCACTATAAAACGAGGCGAGACACTCAAATATACTGACGGTAACGAAATGATTTTATTCAATTCCAACTGGCAGATCATTCGAAAATATACTATGGACCTCTCCGATTTTAAAATCAACGCGGGTGAAAATTTGATCACTGTTGATTGCAAGTTTTCAACAGCAGACAAAGAAGCCAATCTGAAAGTAGAAGTGAGGTTGCGCGGAAAAAATGAAAGCGTGACTTTAAATAAGCCTTGATCTTTCGGTTTCATTTGAATTGCGTTCGGCCTACTCAGCGACATTTTAGGAGAACGTTTCATAGCACATGTGCTGATGATCGCATAACCTAACGACATGAAAACACTTATTACATTACTTCTCGTCTTAGCACCGTAAAAAAGGTAAAGCAGCCTCAAAAGAATAATTCATCTTAACTGAGTATTTCGAAATCAGGATTTCATGATAAACTTCATCCAATCAAGTTGTCATTGAAATACTCTTTTGAGCGCTACTGTACAAACCTGGTACTGTTCAACGGCCTTATGCCTTTGTTAGCACAAAAACAAAGTGTCCTTCCAATCCATTCAATCGTCCGCCTGCGGCCGGGGCTGTAATTGTAAATTCAAGTGTCAGCGTACTTTCTCCAACGGATACTGTGAGTTCCACATTATCGGACAAGCGTGTGATCTTGGAAGCTGAAGCACCTGAAACAAAATTCCAGGAATCAGCACCTACCGCGGGAAATGCATAACCGCCATTGGCTGCCACCAACTTAGTGCCACTGGCATCTTTATAAATAGTCAATACAAAATTGGTGTATTGATCATTCACATTCGTTCCGTCCACGGTAACGCTTCCCATCTTCCAGGTTCCAATCAGCTTCTGAAGTTGGGCTTCCTCCACGGATGGTTTTGGATCATCTTTTTTACATGCCGCAGCGATTGCCAGAAGTCCAACAAACACAGCTGCCAGTTTAAATTTATTCATAGTCGTATCGTATTAAGCCTGCCCCTAAAAAGAGGCAGGCATTTTTTTAGGTTTTAATTTTTAATAATGCGGTTAAAGGTTGCGCTGTGTCCATCATTGATTTCAATCAAGTAGATGCCAGCAGCCTCATTACGCAAATCAACCTGGTAGGTATTTTCATTCACGTTGGTTTGAATAACCTGAATGACCGCTCCCAGGTAATTCATGACGTTAATCTGTCCAACCGAAGCATTGGGGATAGTCACCGTGATTCTTCCTTCCGTTGGATTTGGCGACACCGTGCATTCTGATAACGACACATGATCAATATCACCGAGAATCGCATTCACGACAATTTTGACATCGTCACTTACCATAGCTCCTTCCGGATCGGTTGCCGTTATGGTTACTGTTGTTTCTCCCACTCTCACCGGTGTGATCGTCATCACCAAACCTGTCAGATCGACTTTTGCAATTTTATCGTCAGTTGACGAAACCGAATACACCATCTTATCTCCATCATTATCATTGAAAACGTTATCAATGCCCAGCGTTACGACACCTTCACGCACAAATGTGCTGATGTCTTCCACAGCATGTAACACGATAGGAGCTGCGTTTGGCTTCACAGTAACCGGCAGGTTTTTTTTCACGGTTGCACCGTTGTCGTCTTTTACATAAAACGTCACTTCAGTTGCACCTGCTTTAACGGCCTGAATCACAAACTTACCTTCCGAAGAGAAAATTGAAGCAACCGAAACATCGGCACTTGCTGCCGAAAATGTCAGAGCATCACCATCATCATCGCTGAAGAAATCGGTTAACACGTATTCATTAAACGTATTTCTCTTGTATCCCAAGAAGGGTGCATCAACTCCAATGTACTTCGGTGCCCGGTTGGTATGCGTTACCTCCACGGGTATTGTTATCTCACGACTTGCCTGGTATTGATCTGTGGCAATGAATGAGTAATTATAATTGCCCGCTTCTCCATAATTGGCTGTAAAAGATATTGAAAGAGTGCCGCCAGAAAAATCAGTTGACACGCCCGGATAATTCTGTGACATCCTTACGGTGACAGCATTGTTTTCTTTATCCTCAACACGCATCGTTACGGTTACCGTGTCACGTTCTGCCACAAGCACTCCAACAGGTGCATTCACAAACTGAGGAGCCTCGTTCATGTGAAGTTTCACGGGCACCTTCACCACAGCATGTGCCGGGTCATTGGACCTGATTACGACATTTGCTATCTGGTCGCCCTGTTTTGCGTAAACCCCTGCAACCTGCAGATCAACCGCTGCTGAATCTCCAGCCTGTATCGACCCGCTCACGGTTGATGTAATGGACAACCATTCTGAATTGCCAGCCGTCTCTTCCGCGGCAAACATCAGCCATCCTGAAGTTTCAAATCCCGACACCTTTTGAATGTTGTACCAAAATCCTTCCTCCTGGTAGTAGTAACGCCCCTCTGTTGTTGGCTCATCGTTCACAACCCCTTGCGGACGGGCAATGCCCATTGGCAAAGTGACGATCACGTAGAAATCTTCATTGGGATAAATCGATGCAACTTCGTTCATAGCAATCTGATACCAACCACCTTTGCTGTCATCACCCGAGCCTACAAAATTCAAGTTACCTTCCGTTAACGTAACAGCGTTGGCAATTGAAGTTCCTCCCGCCCGGATTTCTACATTTATTTTTCCTTCCGTTACCGACTCGGTTCTCAACCAGGTCTCTACATGCGAAAGGTTAAATCCTTTTGAACCGGCATTGTATCGGGTTGCTACGGTAAGCGGTTCGCCACCGCCTGTACCCGCATGTGCATCCGCAGTTTCTTTCGAAGTGTATTTTAAAATTCTGTTATAGGCCGAAAAAACTTTAGCGCTTGCAGCCACTCCGGTTTTAACACCCGACCAGGATGAATTCATATTGATTAAGCTCGTCACCGTTTCAGAGGAAGCACGCGAATTCGTGACACGACCAAAGTCGATGCTCACATCATACTGGAGGTCTGACTTGCCATCGATGTTGTTAAACTTCACAGACCGACCGGCAGTCTCATCTGTTGTGTTCATCATTACCTCAATTGGAGTTGAATCCACTGCGATGGCGGCAGGCTCATAGGCCGAGCCGATCATCTGTAAGTGTTGTTCTCCGAGATTGGTGGTTAACACTAACTCGTCTGAGTAATCACCAGCGATTTGCGGGGCAAAGGCAGCCCGTGCTATCAACTTGTCGCCAGGCAACACAGTGAAGACAGGCGTTTGGAATGCCCATTCCGAATACAACTCCGAAACATCCGCCCATCGCCATTCCGGGCCAAACCATCCGTCAACAAGAGTAAAGATTTGTAAACTCAGTCCCTGCATACCATCCGACAGGCGTGCCCAGCTAATTTCCAACGGAGCAGAACCTGTGTTGGTGATGTTTACATCCTGATAGTTAGTCAGCGGAGAGAAGTTCTCGAACGCAATCATTTTGCGACCAAACTTAACCGAGTCCGGAGCGCTCCAGACTGCTTCTCCTGTAACCGTGAGTGTGATTGGCTTTTCGAGATACTCGCTGCCGGGCACATTAGTCGTAAACTTAAGTGCACCGGAATAATTACCCCCATAGATATTCCTGGCACTCAAGTTTACATTTCCTGATAAGGTTGCTCCAGGCTGAACAACCAGTTTTTTTGCAGGCACCACAATAAATGCCAGCCCCTTCCCGTGCGGGATATTACGCTGGTCGGAGATGGAAACACCGCTATGAGAATTTTCCTGTAAGCCGATGCTTGTGAATTGTGAAGTAAGATCCAGACTTCCTTCGAGCTTGTATTGAAACTTTATAGTTCCATCCTTATAGAAGATCACCTGTGCAGAAA
Source organism: Cyclobacteriaceae bacterium (assembly GCA_044222145.1). Taxonomy (GTDB): domain Bacteria; phylum Bacteroidota; class Bacteroidia; order Cytophagales; family Cyclobacteriaceae; genus ELB16-189. Next base: position 59,378 of record JBGANU010000008.1, on the reverse strand, counting down.
CCGGATCGCCCATGCCGCCAAAGTTGTTTACAAAATAACTCCAGGTAATAATGATTTTGTCGTTGTCGAATTGATAGAAGATTCCAATGTCTTCTTTCGCATAATCCAAACTGCTGAAGCCGCTGAATGTCCAATATGGCATGAGGAACGTTCCTTCATTGGCATTGGAAGGTATGTGATCAGGAAACCACATCGCATCAGGATCTCCGTCAAAGGAAATAATTCCATTATCGCCCACTTTAAATTCTGAATAGCTCTTGCCATAATATTGAATCTCAAACGGCAGTGTCAGTTTTCGCCAGTAGTCATTTTTATCGCCCAGGTCTTTGGCAAACGGAAGTTGCGTACCGGTTCTGCGGATGTCAATCCATTGATAAAAACTTCCATCATTGTGCTTTTCGTATGCATAGGTATAGGCAGGTATGCCCGAAGCAGGTGCTGTCGTCTCTTCGAACGAGAGCCATTGATTTCCGATGGCGACTACTTCGAGAGGTGCTTCACCCGGGTTTTCAATAACAAGTGGATGATGGCTTGTTTCGCCATAAGCCAGTGTCTCCTGCACCAGTGACAAATCTACATTGATGGCGGGTGGCACCACCACATGGCCCGTAACATAAATGGTATCATGCGTTCCATCGGCATAGTCTATTGTCAACCAATCTTCAAGCGATGCCAGTGTTGCCGTAGGAATTTGAATCTCATACTTCTTATACAAGCCCGGCTTCACCACCGTTGGTTGTTCTCCGATAAAGGTGAACGCATCGTTCACGAAAGCGATAGACGTGACGTTCACATTAGCAGAACCTGTGTTCTTAATGGTAAAGACGCCCGATGTAACTGCACCCTGAAAGACATCTCCAAAAGCGAGTGTGTCCATCGAAACCACTGGTTTGGCAACACCGCCTGATGTTACATTTAACTGGATCAAAATCGCCTGCTGAGGATGCGCAGGATCGTTACTGATAAAGTTGACATACCGATTGGTAGTTCCCTCGGCCAACGAGGCTGTTGTAAGTTCGATTGAGACAGTTGCTGAACTTCCCGGAGCCAGAATACCAGACGCGTTGGTTACACCTGCGATAATATCAGGTCCCGGATAATCCAGGCCAATGGCTAAACCACTGTAGAGGTCGCGTGACTGAGAGTAATTGTGCAGCAATATTCCATCCTCGTTGTCAGTGTTCTCCATCAGAATATTCAGGTATTTCTGATTATCCGTTGAGAAACCCATATTATCATAATAGAAACGTATGTCACCATTTGCGAATAAAACCATTTGAGCCGTTATGGATTCTCCAACGGAGTAACCATCCCAAACATTGTCGTATTGAACAATCACGCGATCTGCTTCTACCTGATAAAAAACAGAGCCTTGTTCCACGTAATCAAAAAATCCTCCCAATACTGAGATATATCCCTTTGGGCTATAGCTGCTATTGAGTTGTGGAGTATTGATTGGTCGCACGCTATTATCGAAAACTGTAAATCCCTTTTGCGCCACATATAATTTCTGCATCGCCTTTGCATAGAAAGGGAAGTCAAATCCCATGTCCACTTCAAAATAAGCAGCATCGTCTTTCAACGCTTCTGTAATGTTCACTCCGGTAGAAGCAATGTTTTGAAAATCGTAAGCAACAGGATTAGCTTCAGAGGCATCATTTGTTCTTACTTTATATCCATACCGATGATAAGAGGAAGGCCAGTTTTCACTCACACCTTTTGCATCATGGCCGGGAATAAAATATTTCAGCGGATACGCGCCTGTGTTTTCAATGTTCACCTGCGCATTGACTACATCACCAATAGCCAGGTTATCCACTACTTGAGTTTCGGGAGTAAGCGACATTTTAGACGTCTCCGCTCCTACACCAAACAATGAGATTTCATACTGCTGATCTCCACTTGAGATGGTTAGCACACCGTTGATGTTGCCCGCAACAACCGGAGAGAATTTGATTTTCACAGATGCGGTTTCGCGTGCACCAATTTGCCACGGAGCATATCCATCGATGACAAACTGATCACTGCTGATGCTGAAATCGGGATTGTTTAAATTTCCGTATCCCACGTTTTCCAACACCAGCTCGAATGTTTTAGTGGTTCCTACAAACACACTTCCAAAGTCGGCAATGTCGATGTGCTTGATTTTTGGAGCATGTCCGGCCACGTTTACAGTTACCGGCACTCTCAGTTGCTGATGACTGGCATCATTCGATGTAAGAATAAGATTTGCACTATACGTGCCGTTGATTAAGGTAGCTGCATCGGCTGTCAGAGTAGCCGCCATTTGCTGGTGGCCTGCTATATCACCAGACCCCGGCTCCAGCGTGAGATACGTTCCCAGATTTTCATTGTAGCTGGCTGCCGTCATGGTCCACGCAAAATCTTTGCTGTTGAGCACGTCTTCGAGATTAGCCCACGTACTGCCCATGTTAAACGACATAAAGCAGTTGGCTGAATAGGAAGGATCGTTTTCGAAACCGATACCCAGTGGAAAAAGATTTCCGGATGGAACGTGAAACGCGATCCAGAATGTGGTGCCAGGCTCGAAGTAAAGTTGTTCATCCAACGTTACGTAAGCCATCTGCTCATCTGCACTGTAGTTACTGTACTCCTGCGCATACAGTAAATTATTTTTAGTGGGTGACTCACCACGATATACTTCAACGATCACCGGGCCTTTTGCCGGATCGTGCTTTATATACATTTGCACCTGCGTGAGGTTAAAGCCACCGGGTTCGGTTACATAAAATCGCGCGGCAGCGGAGTTGGTGATGGTCGTATCGGTCTCACCTACAATATTGGTGGGAGAGCTTGAATACGTTTTCTCAACCGGGGTGAACGAATACGCTGACGGCTCGTTGCTTTTCACTTGCGGTAATCGTGCTACGCTTCTCTTCGAAACTTTAATATCGTGAGTTGACTTTCGGTTTGAAGCCACCGGGTAGCGCAACGAAGAAGCATTGAATGCAAGAGATGTGTTTCGATGACGGACGATATGGTCCCAACGAAGTATGCCACTCGCTTCATTGAGAATGGTCATCTCATGTGTAGCGGTCGTGACAGTTGCCGCATCTACATCCATCGAAATTGTTTGACTGTTTTCGTCTACTGCAATGGATGGTCCCTCGTTTGTTTTTTCCGATGACAGATTTGAAAGCACGGAAACATTACCCCACCGGTCTGTTGCAGTAACGGCAAAATAGTAAGTGGTTAATCCCAGCAGGTTGTCGATCTCATACGAGAAATTTTTTCCTGCCAGGCTATCATTGCGGATCACAACTTTTGTGGCCGCCAGCATGGTAGATGCCGTGATCGGCTGTGTATGATAATACAATTGAAACGATAGCGGCTGCTGGTCATCTGCATCACCTGGTACGCTCCACGAAAGAGTTGCAAACTCCTGCGCAATACCCGTGACCACAAGATCTGTAATTTGATTAGGTGCTATTCCCTGATCGTTGCGGATAGCCAATGAAGCATCCATGGCACCACTTCCCAGCTTTCCGGTATACTCTTCATTATAAGTGTCTATACCCACTACACCTGTCGCCAGTTTATTCCACAGCTCTTTGCTGGTGATTTGCCTTGTGCGATTGGCAAGTGCGAGTGCCGCAATACCCGACACATGAGGGCAGGCCATGGACGTACCCTGAAGGTAAGCGTACTGTTCTTTTGGAATAGTGCTCAACACACCGCTCTTACTTCCGTATTGCTGATCTCCCCCGGGCGCTGAAACTTCCACCCAGTCGCCATAATTAGAGTAGGCTGCTTTTTTCCATTCCGGGCCGATGGCCGCCACTGAAAACACATTGGGATGATACCCCGGATACCAGACATCTTCCGAATTACTATTACCTGCGGCAAAGATGACGATGCCACCCTTCATCGGGCTGCCATCATAGTCACCCGCTTCCGCAATGAAGTAATCGATCGCGTCCAGAACAGATTGATCGGCATAACCAGGGGTGGTATAGCCCCAGCTGTTTTGTGAAATAACCGCACCGTTGTTGGCGGCATACACATACGACCTTTCAATCGGAGCGCCACCCAAAATCTGCAACGACATTATCTTAACGCCATCGCCACGACCGCTGCCACCTGCAACACCCGACACACCAATGCCATTGTTGTTAACGGCCGCTATTGTTCCGGCTACGTGTGTTCCGTGAAACTGCGGCTCGACTGCACCTATGTTCTTTTCAAAATTATAACCATGAATGTCATCCACATACCCGTTGCCATCATCATCTACATTGGCCACTCCATTTGCCTCAGCAGGGTTTGTCCAGATGTTGGCCTTCAGGTCGCTGTGGTTGATATCCACGCCCTGATCATGAACTGACACAATAATGTTGCTTGCACCAGCTGTCGTGGTCCACGCCTCAAACAGGTTGATGTCTGCATCTTTATAACCCGACTGCCCGGTGTTGTTGTAATGCCACTGGTCTTTTAACATGGGATCGTTGAAAGGCAGTGTGGCAGATGCACCCGCAGTGGGGGAATATGGTGTAACGACATAAGGAGCCAGCACCTTCTCTCGCTCTACCTCGGCCGATTCCACTTCACTCACTGTCTTAAACTGCGAGATGACGGTTGTTGGGTCAAGCTTCTCATCCATTTCAATCACATACCATAAATGCAGTCCGTGTTTACGAAGCTTGCCTTCAAATTTTGGATCGAATGGAAAAAGGCGATACATTTTTGTGGCCGCTGCCGACTTCACCACCTGATCAAAAGCAGTGATGCCTGTCGTGATATTTCCACTTCGCCCATTGACAGGCAACTTTGCCAGCGTGGTAGTAACGGTTGGTGAAAATTTCACCTTCACCATTCCGGTGCGCACGCCATTCCGGAAAGACTGCGTCCAGCCAGAGAATGTGATCACGAAGAAAATCCCCAAAGGAATTATTCTTCTGCACATGAGTTGTAAAAATTTAAGCATAGTGTTTAGGTTAGGTTAATTGAGTTTTTTCTTCGGACTTCTTTTTGTTGTCATACTTTTTTCCGGCACACCAGCATCGGACGCTGGTTTGACAGCAGGCTTGTTCATGGATTTCATGATTTTCTTGAGCGCCACCAATTGCAGCTTACGCTTTTCAATGAGCGCGTTGATCATTTCCACTTCCTGGGTTTCGGAGAGGCCCGAGGAGTTCTCAACAGTTGGCTTAGACGGCTTGCTCATGCGAGTCGGATGATGAAAATATTTGAAGGGCGCAAATACGCGCGTGCCGGATGATTCCAGGCAAGAAGTAGTCGCTACAAAATCACTACACGAGGCGTTTTAACACCCTAACAAAATCACTACAAGGATTTAAAAGTGGATTATCCGGCAGATTTAGCAGGTGAAGCAGAACGTGATGTAAGGGCAGAAGAAAAAATGAGGGAAGGAAGTTGACGGCTATGCAGCCTCTATTTGCGCCAGGAAGGTGAGCAGATTGGCGTCCGTTCCTGTGAGGTTAAGTTTTTTGCGGAGGCGGGTGCGGGCCACATCTATGGATTTGGCATTCTGATGCGTGATGGCCGAAATTTCCTTCGTGGTCATGTTTAATTTCAAAAAAGCACAAAGCCTTCTCTCGCTGGGCGAGAGATCGGGAAACTTATCGTTCAGGGCACGATAAAAATTTTCATGCACTTGCTGAAAACGGAATTCAAACTCCTGCCAGAGCTCCGGCTGCAGGTTAGACTGGAGGTCGAGCACCACCTTTTGAACGGCCGTCTGCGATTCGGCAGGAATGTTTTGCTTGATGTCCAGCAGTTTCTCGGAGATCGTATTGATCAATTCATTTTTATTCAACAAGTACATGATGTTGGCCGCCAACTCTTTGTCCTTCACAGCAAGGTCAGTTTGTAGTTGCGCTTTCTCCAACTCAAGATTAGCCTGCTCCAACTTCGATCTCCGCGTTTTGTTACGTTGCAGAAAAAAAAGGAGTGTCACAATAATTAACAGCAGCGTCAGGCCGCCACCCATCATCCAGTAATACAGTTCTTTTTCCTTCTGTTTCGACTCGATAAATGCTTGTTGCTTGTCGAACTCAAACTGCATCTCCATTTGTGCAATTTTTCGTGTACTCTCCTCATTAAACAAGCTGTCGTTCATCTGCTGATGGAGAATGAGTGTGGCGTAAGCATCTTTATAGGCTCCGCGCTGTTCATACAACTGATGCAGACTTTCGGAGGCTGAGCTTACGGTTTGCCACGATCCGATCTCCTTTCCAATGACGATGGCCTTTTTAAAATATTGTTCGGCCGAATCGTTATTCAATAGTTTCTCGTGATAGAACTGTCCAAGATTGTGGTACGACCGCGCAATACCCAGCTTGTTGTTATTTTTGATTCTGATCAGCATCGCTTCTTTATAAAGTGCAAACGCATTCGCGTTATCACCACGATCGCGGTAAAGCGTTCCCTGATTGTTGAGCACGTTGGCCATGATTTCAAACTCATTCAATTGCCTGGCCAGCTCAAGCGCTTCATCATAATATTTACCAGCTTCGTCAAAACGCTTCGTCTCATCATGGATCGCTCCGATATTGTTCAGCAGGTTGGCTGTAAGAAGGAGTCTCTTATGGTCGGCCTCTGAGGGCAACTTCCTGAATCTTTTCAGCGCTTCCAGGTAATATGCCAGAGCATTCTCCAGATCATGCTGATAGTAATAGATGATGCCGAGATTGGCCTGCGTTTGAGCAAGCCGGTAGTCATCCGAAAGCTTATTGGAAAGCTGAATGGATTGCTGGTAACATGTTAATGCCCTGGGATAATTGCTGAGATGAACATAGATATTACCAAGACGCAGAAAAGAAACATTGAGCAGCGAATCGGATTTTATCCTTTTTGCCAGGTCAGCCGACTGGTTGGCATATTTGAGGGCTTCAAAAGGTTTTGACTTGTAAATCAAGTCTGCCAACTCCAAAGACGCTATAATTCGCTGCCGGGCTTTGAGATCGCCAGCGAGCAAATACTGTAGACTGTCTGTCTTGGTGCGCTGCGCATAACCTGCTTGCGCCAGAACCAGGCACCACGTTAGCAAGAAAATTCCTCTGGCTGCACCAAAATTTTTCATGTATGCCCATTCTTTTTCGGTGACAAAAGTAATGTTTTCAGTCGTGCAGGAACACCAGTGCCACGCGATAATACGACCAGAAGTTACATGGGTAGTCTGTTCTTGACGTAACCATAATTATGGCCCGCTGCTTTCAACCAGCTCTCTAAATACTTCTTATGTTCTGCTTTGCTTGTTTTAAAATGCATTTCGACAACACCTGTTGGAATGGTGGCAGACGTTGATCTATTTGATTATTCCTTCCGCATCAACTGATCTGGTCAGCTATATCAATTGTCAGAGTTCCATTCTATTGTACTAATTACTCTACTAATAAAATAAAAAACCCTGAATGCAATTAGCATTCAGGGTTTTGGGGAGGTCTCGAGCGGATTCGAACCGCTACTCAACATTTTACAAAAGTGCCTTTTATTACATAAATAAGGCATATTTCCTTACCAAAATTTTGACTACCCCTCCTATTTTGGTAAATTCGGTGGTCATATTTGTACCAAATTTGTACCAAAATGTAGTTCGGGTCATGTCAAAAGTAATCGTTTTCATAAAAGATTCCTACACCGATAAAATGGGTGACGCTCGCTTATTGATTGAGTATACTCATCTGTATGAAAGGTGGCGTTTGAATACTGGCATTAAGGTGAACCCTTCACAGGTTGAATGCTTTTATGATGAAAATCTTGAATTATGGAAATTGGTAAGCAACAAGAAACTAAAGGACGAGGAGCGCAAAAAGCTTCAACAAGCTAACAGTTCATTAAGAGATGAACTTGATAAACTGAATAAGGCCATATTTGGAATTAAGGAAAAATCTCTGCCCCTATCGCCAGCCAATGTCAAAGCAGAATATCTTAAAGACCCCAAGAAAAGAATTGAAAAGAATAATAAGTCTGTACTGGCCTGGTACTCTGATTTTATTAGTGCCAAAGAAAATGAAATTGGTGCTGGAATCAATTCATACCGGAGTACCTATGAGCACTTCAAAAGCTTTACCCAAGAACTGGGTGCTCTTCATTTGAATGAAATGAATAAACAATTCCTCGAAAATTTCAGGAATTATCTAACAAGACTTCGAATTCCTGAGACTACTATTCCTAAGCTTCAAGGACCAAGCATCCACAAGCAATTTAAGAACCTGAGAATTTTTCTCAACTGGATTTTAGAACAAGATGAAGACGATGAAATTAAAATACCTCATGCCTATAAGAAATTCAATGTGAAAGCTCGCTATGGTGATCCAATAGGTTTAAGTATAGAACAATTTGCAGAACTCTGCAACTTAGATCTTTCTAAAAGACCGGAACTTGATCGCACGCGCGACTTATTCATTTTTGCGGTTTCCATTGGAGGCCCCAGGCACGGTGATCTAAAAAAGCTTGGTGATTCATTGCGGAAAAATGGTTTCAGTTTGAAACAAAATAGCATCTCCTATTTTGAAAGTAAAACTGGCAATGCGCATCAGGAGATAATGGTCAATCAATTTGGATTAGAAATCCTTAAGAAATATGAGTACAAGTTCCCGTATGTTCCCACTAATCAAAGAATGAATCAAAACCTGAAGACCATGGCTGGATTATTAATGTGGGAAGAAATCAAACAGGTTCCCAAGTATGATAATTATGGGAAGCTAACAAAGGTAGAGGAAGTGGCATTGAAGAATATTTTTTCGACAAAATTCATGAGGAAGACAGCCGCATCAATTGACAATTTTATCGGAATACCTACTAAGACCTCGATGAGCAGAACGGGACACAAAACCTTTGCAGCCTTTAGCCGATATGTGGATGTCAACAAAGAAAGTCTTATTTACGCGAATGGAAAATGGGATGAAGTTTTTAAGAACTTTACCAAGAATGCAACGAAGAATCAAAGTTTGGTAGCAGAAGTTGAGGCTTGATCACCTTTTCTAGGGAGTGGATTATTTTTAATATGAGCTTCCAATTCAACAATTGAAATAAACGTTTTACCATCTGAGGTATGCAAAGTTATATGTCCTCTGTTATGGTAATTGTAGATTGTTTTTCTGGATAGGTTATATCGAGTCATGGCGTTTTTAATTGAAATAAATTCTTGACCTATAAAAAGCGGGTTGGCTTTTGTTGTTTCCCGGATTACTTCAGGCAGAATTTTAGAAAATTCAGACTTAAAATAATCGCCAAATATTTTCTTTAAAAATTGATCCGTTAATTCCACTATTCCTCCTGTTTGAGTAAACCCAAAGATGAGTGGTTCATAATTTTGCACTTCACAAGTTCCTCCCAACTTGTGAAAGATTTTCTGTAAAAGACCTAAACCAGCCCTTCGTCTGCGAAGGAATAATATCCTTCAGTTGTAACAATGACGTGATCAAGCAACTGGATTTCCAAAAACTTGCCGCCTTCTTTTATCTTTCGTGTTAGATCAATATCTGACTGACTTGGTCGCAGATTACCGGAGGGGTGATTGTGAGCCATTATAATCGCGGAAGCATTGGCCTTGATTGCTGCCACAAAGATCACTTTCGGATCTGCAACTGTTCCGGTAACTCCTCCAGTTGACACATCAAGAATTCCCAATACCTTGTTAGCCCTGTTTAACAGTAATACCTTGAACTGTTCTACAAATTCAATCTTGGAATCGTCCCAACTTTCAAGTAAGATATTGTGAGTATCAACTGAACTGTTGATTTTAGGACGCAACGAGGGCTTCACGTTTGTTCTGTAGGAAAGCTGAATCTCAGCTACCTCAAATTTTCTGTTTTCATTTGTGTTTTCCATAATCGTTTGATTTAATTATGGTGCCCTGGCAGGCTTAGGACGGAATTTGCGCAAGGAGGAACGGAATAAATGGGGGTTCCTGGAAGGAGGCACGACTGAAAGGGGGAAACCGTTTATGCCGGAAATTCCTTGCAAGCATATTCAGGCATAAGCCTAAATTTGCGCAATGATTAATGAAAGAAATATGTTGTAACAAAACCAGAATGGCTATGGCGAAGGGCATTGATGCCAACAAGATAATTTGGTTTCTATCCAAGTACAGAGATGGAAAAACAAGGAAGTCCATTCAAGAGATGATAGCTGTCATTTCACTCACTGAAGTAGACTCCGACCTAAGTCACTGAGGATCCTTAAATTCATTAACAGATAGTGAGCTTTCTCACTCAAAAAAGTTCCGAATGATTTGTTCTATCAAAGTAGATCAGTGCATCAAAAGAACCATGAAGAGAGGTTTCCCTATAATTATCCTTGGGAACTAGATTATAGGTACCACCAATTGATAAGAGCCCCTGTCGCAGACGAGCATATTTGTATAAATCATATTTGAATGGAATACTATTTATATCTAAAATGAAATTAGGCAATTTGGATTGGTGTAATATATAATTAATAGAGTTAGCAATCGGTGGAGTTTCAATAGCCCACGGGCCCGGATGAAAAGTACCATTGGTGAAAACGAAGCCCACTTTTTTATATTGGTCACTTAACGAGGAGGCAAGATAATAGCCCATGCGTTTATTTTGTATATCCCCCGAAATATGCAAGTTATGTGCCCACAGGCAGATTTTCTTGTCCTGGCCAATCAGGTTAGAAATCCATTGTGCGTTTTCTGCCATGTATAAATCCCTATGCCATATTTTGTAATCCTTTAGCTTTACTCTGTAGATGACGTCATGCGTTTGTACAATCGTTCTCGAAAGCTGCTTTACTATTTCATAGTCCCAACTAGATAAACCCCTGCTTATCAAATCATCCTTGCGAGAGACAATCTGACTATAAATATCATTTACACTTTTTAAGACAATCTTATAATTAGAACTATCTCCTGCGAAAGAATTAAGCTGCTGATATAATGCAAGTTTCTGTCGAGCCTCACTTGCAAAAACTAAATCAACTTTACTAATCCTATCAACTAAAAAATCCGCATTGTACCTGGGAAATTGGCAGTCAAATCCATAAAAATGTAAACGGTCTGCTTCGGATTTACCTTGATTATAGGTTTTCATCCATTCCAAAAGGGATCTGACTTCTTCTGTATTCCAAATCCAGAATATCATTGAAGTTCTCATTAATATCTTCAGTTCATCACTTCTTTTTCCCTGAATGTAGTCATCAAAGATTATTGATTCAGCAAAATCCATTTCAAAGCCAATAGCTTTAAAGTCAAATTTTTCTACCATATATCGGAATATACGGTGTTTCATCTCGAAGAATTCCTTTGTTCCATGTGTTGCTTCACCCAAGCCTACGATTTTTGCATCGGCTAAAAAATCTAGAGGTAAAAGATCACTTTGGCCTAAGCCTGGACTTGACCCGGCAATAGGTTGAGTTAACGCATTTAATTCATTTACAATCTTTTGCTGATAGGTGGTTAAAGGATCTAGCTTTTCTTCACATGAAAAAACTATTGTAAGCCCTAAGAATAATAATACTCGTATCATCCAAGATGAGATAACCTTGACTCTTGGAGCGGTCCTGACCCAGTCCTGTTTGAAGGAAGGAGATGTTGCCTTCAAGTTTCTCCGGATATAAACTGATCCAATCTTAGAATGGTTTTTTGAGTTTGTTGCGCAACAATGAATCAATGAAACAATTAGCATTACAATATTACAATCACGCTGTGGTCTTAGTTCTATCATGGTGAATTGTTTCTACTCAAAACTAACCAATTGGCAAAAAGATACAATTAACGAGGAGAGATATTTTGTCAGCGAACGTTCCCGCTGAATTGACAAAGACTAACCTTAAGGAAGCTTATTAACTACTAACACATCACTAATCGCGTCACGAAAAAGCCGAAATCTTTCCACTTGCTTCGGTGACCATGGCTGGAGAAAGACGCTTGGACAGTGCTCCCCCTTGCTGAAAAAGAAAAGCTTAAGGATTTTCTGAAAATGAACTTGTAGGGCGGAGAAGATATACTTTGAAATGATATACATCCCACCATTCTTACCGACAAGCCGCCAATTGCGCATGTTGTGGAACCTTTGTCAAGGGTGACGATTCCATAAAAAGATAAAATAACAATCGGCACTTGCCATGCCCTTTACAAAGGTTTCGCAACAGGCCTACCTTTGGCTTAGCGGTGAAATGGTCTTTTGTTAGTTATTCTTAATAATCATTACTAAACTCTTTTGTCTTGGCAAAGCTCTTGTCGAAAGTGAGATACCGAATAGGCCAATAGAAATTTAGATCGCATTTTCCGGCAAGTGCTTTGCCTCCATATTTGAAATCTTTTTGAATTGGAATTAATGGAACTATGCCAATGAGGTTGTTCCTTCAAGAAATAAATCCCCTCAACCTCATTGGCATTGTTCCGCTACGTCCTGCTGAACGTTAATTCAACTGTAACCTGTCTATTTGACGCGTTTCAGAATTGCCTTTGAGTATAACTCAAAATTCTTACCAGGCTCGGCCAGTTCAAAGGTCTCTGTGAATTCATTGTCACCCATAATCTGATAGGTTTCTTTTGCACGGAATCCAGTCGGAATATTCTCAATGCTTTCGGAGATGAATATGATGGTCTTGCCATCGGGTGAAATGGATTCAATCTTATATTGATTTACAAATCCCTCAACATGAAATTGCCTCATCACAAAAGTCTTTCTGGCTTTGTCAAAGCTGACGAATCCGCGGTCTTCATGCACTTCGCCTTTAGTATTGTCTTTTGAAGGAGGATAAGTTGATTTATTCTTTATTTCAATGAATTTCTTGTTGAGAACAATTTGATAACTGCGCTCATACGTTCCTTTTCCGGGCTGTCCTTCGGAGGTACCTGTCCAACTACCGATCATGAATTTAAGCGGAAGCCAAACACTGTCTTGTTTTGAAAGTTGACCAAAAGCAAAGCTAGGAGCAATGATTAAGATGAAAACTAATCTTTTCATGACTTTTGATTTTACCTACCTCGAAGGTACTCATTTTCTTATTCTACGATTTCGACCTCTTCCAGATTTGCGATCGGTAAAAAGGACCGAGGTAACCCCTTACTTTGAGCGTATCGGAATCAATTAGCCACAAGGAGGATGAATACGTGCATCCGTTTCCAGGATCGAGGATCTTCCCCTCCTCCCATTTATCTCCCACTTTTCTAAAGTCCCAGATAATTTTCATTCCTACTACTTTAGAATTTTTAAGTGAGTCTTTACATTCGGTGCATACAGGATCAGTGCCTTCATGAGGGAGCAGATAAATCTTGCGCACATAGCCTCGAAGCTCTCCGTTTACATTTGTTATTTCAACGATTGATTTAATTCTATTCCAATGGTCGTCCATCGTTTGCCAGATACCAACAGGTGTTTTGCTGTCTGATACTCCATCACGTTTCCATGTTTGTGTTCTGTAAAACAGATCGAGCGGTCCGGCATAGCCTCTGACTTGCAAAGTATTCACATCTTCCAACCAAAGTTTGCTGGAATAGATTTCTCCATTTTCAGGATCAAGTATTTTTCCGTTCGACCATGAATCACGGCCTTGCTTGAAGCCCCACAGGAAATTCAAGTCAATTACTTTTTTATTTCTCCTTTCGTCAGAACATTTTGTGCAAATAGGATCTTGGCCCTGATAAGGTTCAAGAAATATTTTAGCAATCCTACCCTCAATACTTGTCGGTGTTTCTTTTATTTCAATTAAGGATAAAGGTAACCCGGTCTGTTCATTATAGGTCATCCATTTTCCAGAAACAGATTGAGCCATTGTCGTAGAAAAAGACAGCAACAGAACAATTGAAACGATAACAGATTTCTTAGGTGCTTTTAATTCGCAGGATTTTGGTCGCGACTTCACTTCATCAAATGTTTCGTGATACTTCTCATGTTCAGTTTTCATGAGCCTGTCCCACCAACTGAAGTATAAGCCATAGTTATAATGAAAGTGTTCATGATGCATATTGTGATGGGTGATGGCCGTATTCCAGTTCACCCATTTGTTTTTTGTAAACCCTTTAGGAAGTATTTCAAATCCCAGATGACCAATCACATTCCTCACAATCATGTACAAAAGGAAGAGGAAAATAGTGAGTGGATAAAGTGGAATCGTGAAAACCATAATCGGAAGTACCATTGCCTGAACCAGTGCTTCCCAGGGATGAAATGAATAGGCTGCCCAGGGCGATGGATTAGTTGATTCATGATGTACCCGATGAACATATTTAAAAAGTTTTTTGTGATGCATTAATCGGTGTGTCCAATAGAAATAGAAATCATGAAATACCAACGTAAGGATGAAACTTGCGATCATGTAAATCATTCCATAATCGCTTATCTGATAATAGATACGTGTTATCCCAGCTCGCTCTGAAGTGAAAATACCAAAACCCACCAGTGAGAAAATGAGTACGGTACTCATTGAATAACCAAACTCTTTCCACAATTGAATTTGTTTTGGGAACGTTTTTTGGATAAAAAGATGTTGCCACCATTTTCTGCCAATCACCCAGAAAAGTATAAAAAATAAACTTGCTGGTAGGAGGTAACGCAGTAGATCAAACAGAAAGATGTTGGGCCAAACTTCGATAAATGATTTCGTTTCCATAATTACTTGATTGATAAGTTGAGTATAGTTCCTTTGGTTGTGTAATTGAGAGTGGCATTCAGGATGATTGAATATTCTCCCGGAGCGGCATTCTCTTCGATCAAAATAGAGGCCTTGGTGGAATCGAAGTTGCCTTTGTCAGGATCAAATGTGATGGCAACTCCCTTTGGCAAACTTGAGGAAATGCCCATTTTAGTTTTACTCTTCTGATATCCTTTGGATTTCAGCACCATGACATCAACCCGTTCGGTAGCTCCTCGTGAAAGTGCTAGTTGATTCTTTGTGCACGAGATGGTGAACTCCTTTTGTGGAATTTCCAGATTCTGAGCAGACGTGGTTAGCGTTGTAGCCAGCAGCCCGAATAAAAAACCGATTTTCATAAAATGTTTCGCTTCCATAATCAGTTAAAGTTTATGGGGCGAACCTATGAGGAGGGCAAGTAATAGTCTCTCTGAAAGTAAAAAATACTTGCTGATTTCGAAATCAGCATGAAATTTATTGGCTTTGCGACTTTCTGAAGGCTGTCGGAGTGGTGTTTTTCTGTTCTTTAAATGCTTTGTTGAATGGGCCGATGGATTGATACCCTAATTCGTACGCTATTTCAAGGATTGTTTTTCGGTTCTGGGAAGCATCGGTTAGAATCTCACAAGCCTCATTTACTCTATATTGATTTAGGAAATCATTAAAATTTTTGAAGCCCAGTTGCCCATTGATCAAACGCCTGAGTCGATGTTCCTGCGTATTCATCGAGTCGGCCAATTCTTTAATAGTAAGCCCTTCTTTTCGATAGACCTTTTCCTTGTTGAGCATAGTCATCAGTTTTTCCTCCAGAACAGAATCGACCGAGACAATGGCTTTGGGTATTGGTATTTCACGAAAGAAAAAACCGGAACGGAAATCAAAATTACTAAGAAGAAAGTAGGCGGTTAATGTCAGGATTGACACTCGTTGTAAAATCTGGAGCGGAATTTTTGATTGTTGAGCAAACGTGGTGGCTTCTACAATCAATGTCAAACCAATTAAAACAGCTGTGATGATAATAAAGATATTTCTAAAGCGAAGTCGAGACTCAATTAAGTCGCCTTGTCTTGTTTTAAGTGCTACATACAGACTTGCCAGTACAAAACCGATGGAGACGATTTCGGATATAACGTTAAGTAAGCTTTCAATTTGATTGGGAATGAGATCGCAGAAATAGTGATGCACATGTGGGATCAGTTGTACCAAGAACCACAACGCAATGGCAGGTGTAGCTTTGAAGTGATCATCAAAAATTGTTTTCGATAGTAGCCAGAATAATACTGGAATGCATATCGCACCAGTCATTATAACAATGTGCAGGGATGAGACTTGCGCAAACTCCGTCTCAATGATCAGGTAGGCGATAATGGACAAAGTAAAACCGATTCCGGCCCACAAATGCATTCCATGGCGTAGATTCCTTGCAAATAACAGGCAGGTCAACACCAGCAAGGTGACAGAGGCAATCTGAAAGATTTCATTGATCTGCTGCATGAGAATAATCAAAATACAGTCTAAAAATACCTTTTTTAATGATATTCCATCTATTCAACAATTTTATTGAATAGATGGAACGATCCTGTTTACTTTGCAGTTGAACGTTTCATAAGACAAAACATAAGCAAACCCCCAGGCATATGAAAGTGAAAATCAGTATTCTGTCTTTTATTGTACTAAGCATCATTGTGGTTGACACTTTTTTTATCAGTCGAGTTGATCCCTATCACTCGGAGTTTAGAGAAGTAAAGTCATCTCGACCTTCTTTTATCAGTAGTGCCTATGCCTATCCGCCAGCCGTTGGGATATTAAGCAATTCTAAAAGTTGTGTTAGCTGCCATGCTAACAATGGCCCTTGGAAAGACGATGAAAACACGATCATCGATATCCTTGATAAAGACACCAAAACATCCCTTAGGCAAAACGATGGAACTTTCTTAATTGAGACAAAAAGAGGCGAACCCAAAACTGTTTTAACAATAGTAGGCAGTAAGAAAAATAAATCAATTCCTGCTGCTTTCAGAAATGCGTGGTTATACATAGATCCTACCACCATAGGCACAAACTCGCTTTCAAAATTTGCTCCTGACTGGGAAGTGAATTTGCCTATGTCTTGCCGTCTGGTTGGGGATAACTTACCGGGTTACGAAGATACCCATATTACAAGTTTGCCGATGACTATCCGTCCACGTGATAATGCAAAGGACGTAGAAATCAGTTTGCAGGTGATGCTTACCAAAGGTGAATCAGTAAAAGGTAATGCACAAGCAGGAATGACAGGAAGTTACTTTGAAAGAAAAGTAAAATTAAAAGTGAATTAAAATAGCCCGGAAGTCAACCAACGTTGAATAGATTATGAACAAGAGAGAATTCAAAGACAGTGTATATAACGAACTCGCTAAGATTACGAAGTCAATGGCCAATCCACACCGATTGGAGATTATCGAGTTGCTCGCACAAGGCGATTTTTCTGTAGAGCAAATAGCAGAGCAAACCAATCTTCCAATTGCAAATGCTTCGCAACATTTGCAGGTATTAAAGACTGCCATGCTTGTTGATATTAATCGACAGGGAAATTTTATCTATTACCGATTAGCAAACAACAATGTGTTCAAAGCATGGAAAGCACTTCGCGAATTGGGAGTGGAACGAATCGCCACCATAGAAAAACTGGTAAGGGATTTCAGACAGTCCAAATTCAAATTTGAATCGGTTACGATAGACGGTCTTTTGCAAAAACTAGAATCAGGAAAGGTCACCATACTGGATGTTCGCCCTCAAACAGAATTCAATAAAGGTCACATCGCCAATGCAGTCTCCATTCCAATCGATGAATTAAAAGAACGAATGAGCGGACTACCTAAACGAACTGAGATTATAGCTTACTGTCGTGGACCATTTTGTGTGTACGCAGATGAGGCTGTAGCACTATTGTGCAAAGCTGGCTATAAAGCCACCCGACTCGAAGAGGGTTTTCCGGATTGGAAAATTCAAGAACTGCCTATTGAAATTTCATTGAACTGAAAACTACAATCATGATAACCGAAGATTTGAAAATGGATGTTGGCATGTTGTCAAACTTGCTAAACGAGAAAAGACCAGTTACCATTCTTGATGTACGTCCAAAATCAGAACGCGAAGAGTGGTCTATACCCGGAAGTATTCATGCCGATGTTTATGATCGACTCAAAGCCAATGATCCAACCGCTCTGGATGGTTTAATACTTGATGAGCATATGCCTATCGTAACTGTGTGCGCAGCAGGAAAAACAAGTTTGAAAGCGGCAGAAATACTGAAGAAAAAAGGGTTTAATGCTTATTCGCTTGATGGAGGAATGAAGGCCTGGAACTTTGCCTGGAACATTGCCGAGACAGTACTTCATGATGTAAAGATCATCCAGGTAAGGCGTTCTGCTAAGGGTTGTCTTTCCTACCTAATAGGTTCAGAAGATGAAGCTGTTGTTATCGATGCTTCGCTCAACCCGCAGGTATATCTTGATTTGGCAAAAGAAAATGATTGGACAATCAAGTATGTAACCGATACACATATTCATGCGGATTACCTATCACGTACAAGAGAATTGGCAGAGGCATGTAATGCAGCTCATGTACTGATTGATGAGGCCAATGTTGAATATCCCTATTTATCAATTAAAAATGGCGATCGTTTAGAATTCGGAAATGCTATCCTTGAAGTAGTTCATACTCCGGGTCACACATTAGAGAGTACGTCTTTCCGGTTAGGTGACGATGCTGTATTTACCGGTGATACTTTGTTTACGGATGGTGTGGGAAGACCTGATCTTAAAGCCGATCAGGATGAAGCGATCATGCGATCCAAACTGCTTTATCGTTCTCTCCATTACTTGCTGAACTTGAATCCCAATATGTGGGTATTCCCGGCACATCTCTCACAAGCAATCCCTTTTGACATCAACCTCATTACGGAAACCATCAAAACCTTAAAAGACAAACTTGATTTACTAAAACGCACTGAAAATGAGTTCGTAGATTATACTTTGTCGCGCATTCCGCCTACACCTCCCAATTATTTACAGATTGCCTCATTGAACAAGCAAGGTTCTTATGAAGGTTATACTCCAGCTGAATTGGAAGCTGGTGCTAATCGCTGTGCCATCGTGTGATTTAAAAATCTAATTCTATGAAATTGAAATATCTAAAAATAACTGCTGCATTTATCACGCTGGGGATATTCGCCTTTGTACTCGTCAGTTTTAGCGAACAACAAAAAGAACCCTGGACACGAGAGCAATTATTAAATCCGGAAGATCTGTCTAAAACCATAAATAATCCTCAATCACATCAGCCCATAGTGTTATGTGTTGGCCCAGTTGCTACCATTAAGAATTCAATTGAAATAGGGGCAACACGCGAGAAGGAGAATCTTGACAAATTGAAGCAACAGGTAAAGAATTTATCAAAAAATGAAACCATAGTGCTCTATTGTGGATGTTGTCCTTTCGACAAGTGTCCTAACATACGACCCGCTTTTGAACTTCTAAATCAAATGCAATTCAAAAATCACAAACTTTTAAACCTTCCTCGCAATCTGAAGGTGGACTGGATTGATCATGGCTATCCTGTTAACGATTGAGAAATGAGTGAAAAACTTTTACTTGCATCACTATGTTTGATTGCATCGTTTTCATTTTCACAAGGTTTAGAAATTGGAAACAAGGCTCCGGAAATAAGACTTCCAAATCCAGAAGGTGATACGGTGGCATTGTCTTCCTTGAAGGGGAAAATAATTCTTATTGATTTTTGGGCATCCTGGTGTGGTCCTTGTGTTGATGAACAACCTCGATTATCAACTCTCTACAAGAAATACCAACAGGCCCGTTTTACAAATGGTGAAGGTTTTGAAATCTATGGTGTATCGCTTGACAGTAAGAAGGCCGCCTGGCTAAATCAAATCACCAAACAGAAAATTGTATGGACGCAAGTAAGTGATCTTAAGTATTGGAGTTCGCCCATCGCCAAAGAATATAACATACAGGAACTTCCATTTAATGTATTAATTGATGGCCAGGGAATTATTATAGCAAGGAATTTGCATGGTGCCGAATTGGACAAGGCATTAGCCCAAATTAAAATCGCGTTATGAAGCAATCCAAAATTCAACTTGGATTGAAAGAAAACTGGAAGCAATTCACCTTGCTTGTGATAGTCAATGCTTTTGTGGGTGGAATGATTGGTTTGGAGCGAACCATTATTCCCCAAATTGCTGAAGCTGAATTTGGTATGGCCGGTAAGACTGCTATCCTTTCCTTCATCGTGGTCTTTGGTGTAACAAAAGCAATCACCAACTATTACACCGGTACATTAGCAAACCACTTTGGAAGAAAGAATTTACTTGTTACCGGATGGTTGTTCGCATTACCTGTACCGATACTTCTTATTTACGCCACTGGCTGGAATTGGATTATTGCAGCTAATATTTTTCTAGGCATTAGTCAGGGACTCACGTGGTCTAGCACCGTGGTGATGAAGATTGATTTGGTAGGAGAAAAAGATCGCGGCTTTGCAATGGGCCTGAATGAATTTGCCGGATATGTTGCATTAGCTGTCATTGCTTTCTTCACAGGCTGGATCGCGAATAATTATGGGTTGCGACCTTATCCATTTTACATAGGAATAGGTATGGCTGTCATAGGTTTGTTAATGAGTTTTCTATTTGTCAAAGACACAAACAAACACGTTCAACTTGAAGCTACATCAAGTAATATCCCGAAACTTAAAAACTTGTTTTGGGAAACCACCTGGAGTCACAAAAATCTCGGCTCCATCACACAAGCCGGACTTGTCAATAATCTGAATGACGGAATGGTGTGGGGTTTGTTTCCACTGCTACTGATATCTAAAGGATTTGATCTTCATGAAATCGGCATAATCGTAGCTACCTATCCGGCCGTGTGGGGACTAGGACAACTATACACGGGAAAGCTTGCTGATAAGTATTGTAAGAAAACGTTACTGTTCATTGGAATGTTTATGCAGGGCATTGCTTTGCTTGGAATGAACAGTGCAAATTCATTTACCTGGTTTATCATTTTGTCTTCGCTGCTCGGAATTGGAACGGCAATTGTCTATCCAACATTTCTAGCAGCTATCTCAGATTATACTCATCCCGATCAACGTCCGAAGAGCATTGGCATTTTTAGATTATGGCGAGATCTGGGATATGCGATTGGCGCTATACTTACCGGTTTGATTGCTGATCGTTTCGGACTGACTGCTCCAATTCTAATCATTGGATTACTCACAATCGCATCATCATTGATTATTAAATTCCGAATGAACTGTTTAAATAAGCAAGTGGTTGCTTCTGATCTATATCTTCAACTTTCTCACTAGACTAACAATGAGCGACACTCCTATTCTTGCCTATAAATTCCACGACAAGCCTTCCGTATTCCAACCAGAAAATCTTTTACGTGAAGCACGGAGACAGAAAGGAATAACTGAATTAGTCATACCTGAAATCTGTATTCTCGACCCTGATGGTGACATCGAAAAATATGTTACTCATAATCTCAACGCTCAACTCAATAAAGCATGGGCGTGTTATCATACCAAACTATATGAATTCAAGTATGACAAGATCACTGTAGGCATCATTGGGCAGGCGGTGGGGGCATCCTTTGCCGTGCTATTGGCAGAGCAACTATTTGCATCAGGCTGTAAACTTTTGCTGAGCATGACTTCTTCCGGGCAACTGGTGCAACCCATGGAGCCGCCCTATTTTATCCTTATCGAAAAGGCTGTTCGGGATGAAGGTACAAGCTATCATTACTTGCCTTCATCACAATTTAGTTTCCTGAAAGAAGATTTGAAGAGTAAGCTTTACGGAGCATTTGATAAACTCGATATAAAAATATTTACCGGATCAACCTGGACTACAGATGCTCCTTATCGGGAAACGCAAGAAATTATCAATCATTACAAGAGCATTGACATTCATGCTGTTGAAATGGAAGCTTCGGCTTTATATGCTTTTGCAGAGGCCCGAAACAAAAATGTGATTTGCTTCGCCCACGTTACCAATCAAATGGCAAGTATTGATGGGGATTTTGAAAAGGGCGAACACAATGGAAGTGTGGATGCGCTGAAAGTATTATTTAAGGTGATTAATACTTTCAATTGATGCAATCCATGAAACCATCCTAGCATTTGCCATTTATACAACTAGGCACC
This sequence comes from Cyclobacteriaceae bacterium, assembly GCA_044222145.1. Taxonomy (GTDB): domain Bacteria; phylum Bacteroidota; class Bacteroidia; order Cytophagales; family Cyclobacteriaceae; genus ELB16-189. The sequence continues at coordinate 37,577 of JBGANU010000008.1, read as the reverse complement.
ATTTTTTCAAATTCACAATTGTTGGCCAAACATTTTTCAAGCGAGGTGTTTAGTTTAGATTTAATCGTCTGAAGAAGTTTTATTTGTTCATCTACGCGATTGATCTTATCATTCAAATGACTGGTCAGGTTACTGCACGAAGCTGATTCTTCACTCCAGGCATTTATGAACTCATCGATTTCATTGAGCGTAAAACCCAATTCTTTTACTGTCTTGATCAGTACGAGGCGTTCAAAGACAGCTTCGGGATACTCCTTATAGTTGTTGTCCCTACGTTCTCTTTTATTTACATCAATTAGGCCCTTCTTTTCATAAAAACGAATGGTATCATTCGAAAAGCCAGTGCGCTTTGAAAGTTCTCCGATCAGCATAATTTAAATATTTTGAAGATTTCTCTTGACCGTGGACTATAGTCCATGTCGTATACTTGAATATTCAACGAAAAATACAAAGAAAAGTAATATGGAAACTACTACAAAAGCACCTGGAAAAATGGCTAAAAATTTAGGTTTACTAGGTATCGGGCTGTGTGCACTCTGTTGTGCCTTACCTATTATTGGGATTGTTGGTGGGGCTGGAATTCTAGCCTCAATCGCTATGTATGCAGAAAAGATAGCGCTTGTCCTTCTTATTATCTCCGCTGCCTTCTTTGGTGTCTGGCTCTACCGGAAAAAACAAGCACCACCATCATGCTCAATTGACTGTTCTTGTAAAACAGAAGTTAATAACGCCAAATCAATTATTGACACAACGACCAAGTAATGCATGAAAACGACAACTCTATTATTCGCAATATTATTTTTATCGGCAGTGAATCTTCACGCACAAGAAAAAACAAAGAATATGGAAAACCTGACGGAACGAGCTAAACTGAGTTGCAAACTGACAACTCCTGAATTGCAACAGCGCAAGAAAACTGTTGTTGCTGAACTGAAGAGCTTATTATTGGAAAAAACCGAACTGAAGAATGGATTCAAATATAAATTTGATGGCTCAGATAAGATGCTTGATCTTCTCAACAGTTTCATCAAGACTGAACGATTGTGTTGTGATTTCTTTGTTTTCAATTTGACAGCTTCGAGCGACACAAAATTTACGTGGCTTGAATTGACTGGACCGGAAGGTGTGAAGGATTTTATTGAGTATGAGATTGAGTTTTAATAAATAAAAAAGATGTATGTCAACTTATTTTAATCCTTCAATATCATGACCTTTTCCTAAAGCTACTTTTGGGTTGTCATAGGTTCCGGTTACGTGGAATGGTGCTTTCAGCAAATTCAAAGGTAAAAGCTGCACTTTAATAATGTAGTCTATTGTGCCACTGATTTCATTTACCCCTTCGATCTCCGTATTGAATCCTGACACTTTCAGTTTAAAGGGTTTGACGAAAATCTTGTTGTCTCTGATTTCAGTGCTCATCGTGAAATCTTTCAGATGAGGATCATTCATTTCATCTTTCTTAGCGGCCTTGCTCAACTGCTCGAACATCTTCATACCATTGATCTTGGCATTCGCAATATGGATGTCACCATTACCAATTATTGTAGATGTTTTGGGATACATGGACGGCTCAAGTTCCCCTTTGAGATAGTAGTCAATAGAGAATGATCCTTCGGCATCAGCGGCCGCAGGTAGTAGTTCACGAACCAGTTTTATTTCCTTGTACGCTTTTTGAATATCTAGCTCGGCTATTTTTAACTTAAAATCGAATGATGGATGTATGATGTCCTGACTATCATAAGTTCCGCTGGCCTGAAATTTTGCATTCAATGAATTGAAGCCCGATTCACGAATAGACATGATACCACCTACCATGCGAATTTCTCCAGCCATCTCGGTAAGAATCATATCTTCATATCTCAACAAGCCAACATTGGAATCAAAGTCAAAATCCATAAACGCTGGTACTTGCCATACTGATACCACAGGGGCAGCACCACTAGAGAGTGAGGGCGTTGTTACCTCGGTGGAAGTGAATACACTTTTCCATTCATTCAAATCAAGTGTGTCGGCTACAAGTTTAAGTTTGGCCAATACCTGATCATTGTCTTGCGTGAAGAAACAAAAGTAGTCGTGCAATTCCCCAGATAAGTCAAATGAACTATGTCCTGTTCGCACTTTCATGGAAGTAAGCTGAATGACTTCCGGTGTCAATTTAAAATCAGCGACAGGGATGTGAATCATTTGTGGCAACTTTTTTCCTTCGATGCGGATGTTCTCCAATTTAACTGAGCCGCTTGCTTTTGTTTTGTCATAGCGATCTGCTTCCAGATCCGCCAATGTTCCACTAATTTTTATATCAGACAAAATTTTTCCTGAAAGCACGTAATCTTTGAGCGGGTATATTTTTGTGATCTTATCAAGATCAACAGCCCCTTTTGCAATGAGGTCGTATCCAAAAGATTTAAAATCCTTGATAACTCCAGTGAGTTCAAACGGCTCGCCTTCCAACGTGTAATTCAATTGCTGAATATTGAGTATAGTGGATTCTATATTCGAAGTATTGTTGGTTAAAGATGCTTTGATCTGGACGTTTTCAAGGGGCTCAGGGTATGCGCTGGTTTTGTAGAAACCGTTTTCAATATTTAATGAAGCGGTCATCCTCGGAAATGCACCTGATTTGGGATCATAGACTCCATCAACATCGATGCTCGTCTTTAGAGTGCCTTTCATTTCGGTGCCTTCCACTGGTAGGACATTAAGAATATCCTCCATGTGAATTGAAGCGTTAAAGTGCCCTTGAACTTTTGGCTTTTCAAAGTTTTCTATTTTCAGTTTACCTGTAACAGGATTATCTCCAATATTCATTACCAGATGACCCAATTCAATTTTTGACTGTTGCCAGTTTCCTTGGGGAATGTGTCCCAGCATGTGAAAGGATATGTTGTTTAATGAATCCGGCAACGAATCATACTTTAACATTCCTTTTTTCATATCAATATCAAAATCAACATGCGGTATTTCTTCTGGCCATTTCATAGATGAATAATTCCCGACCGCCTCAATATTAAAATTAAGTTCACCTTCTGCCTTTAATCCACGGATTGGATATACTGCTAAAAGATCTTCGGCATGAATTGAGCCCACAATAAGCGCATCAACGTGCGAATTCACCAAACGATGAATATGGGCGTGTCCCTGCACGGAATGTTCCTTAACGCCAAAAAATACACTATCCATTTCTATTTCAGTACTGTCTTTGTGGCCAACATTGTTGCTTACCAATAAATCAAAGTGAATATCATCAATGGACTCGTCAACTGTATCAATCTTTAAGGTCCCTTCTTTTACTTCCAGTTTTACCTCAAACTTTGGAACGGAATCCGTTCCCGGTATGTAATTGCCTTTAACAAAACCTGCAAAATGTACCTTCCCATCTGATTGAATATTCTTGATGTTATCATGAAAGAAATTAGTTAACGAAAGCAACTCGATTAATGTAGTCTTAGGTGAGGAGAAATTTATATCCACCTCATAGCGGTCAGGGTGAAGAGTCATACCGCCAGTCAGCAGAAAAGAAAAAGTATTAATTTTAATATCGCTTTCTTTTATAAGAATCGAATTCTTTAACCTATCCAACGCTAAGAGCAAATCGAGGTCAATTTTCTTCCTTTCGAAAAAGGAGCGTCCCTCCCATTTGAGGGATGCAGTATGCGAACTGATTTTTGTACTCATATCAAACTCTGAACTGGAGAACTCACCCTTTCCATCAAAATTGAATCCCTGGGCATCGAACAGGTTATCGGACACTTCGTCTATGTAGCTAATGTGGCCATCTTCAATAACGAGGTGCTCCAGATGCAGTACAACATCAGTTGTTGAGGTGGTGTCCGTAGCTGTAGTGTCCTTTTTAAGGATGGAGAAATTAGTGCTTCCATCAGGTTCAACATGAGCGTGCAGCAAAGGTTTGACAAGAAAAATCCTGGTAATATCAATATGACCATCCCTTACATAGTCAAAAGAGTTAATGGCAGCGGCAATTTCATCGGCACGAAGCAAGCTGTCCTTTACGCTGCCACGGGTGGTGATATTAAGCTCCTTTAAAGTAATTGTTAAATCAGGGAAGTTTCTCCAAAGGGAAATATCGAGATGCGAAAACGTAACATCAGCATCAACTCTTTTACCAATTTCCTTTCTGGCAACATCCTCTATTTGTTCATGGAACAATTGTGGCCAGAAGGTGAGAAACAGAACCACAACAAAAGAAGCCGCCAGCACGTACCTCCATTTTCCTAATTTTTTCATAGCCTTCTACAAACCAAGCCCCGAAATTAACATTAATAGGGCGACTTATAATTTCATTGTTTGAATTCTTACGGCATTTAAAATTGCCAGTAAAGCGACACCCACATCGGCAATAACCGCTTCCCACAAAGTAGCAATACCCCCAGCACCAAGGATCAGAACAGTTATCTTAACTGCCATAGCAAGGGTAATGTTTTGCCAGACAATACTCCGCGTAATTTTACCTATTTTGATAGCAGATACCATTTTTGAGGGTTGATCATTTTGAATTACAATGTCAGCGGTTTCTATCGTTGCATCACTTCCCAATCCACCCATTGCTATGCCTGCATCTGCCAGCGCAACTACAGGAGCATCGTTTACCCCATCACCAACAAAGGCAATTATCCTCTTTTCATTTTTCAAAGCTTGTACTTTCTCTACTTTTCCTTCCGGCAATAGGTCACCAAAGGCGTTATCAATTCCTAGTGCGCTGGCCACTTTGTCGACTACACTTTGCTTGTCGCCAGATAGCATGACAGTTTTAATATTGAGCTTATGCAGATCATCAATGGCCTGTTTTGCATCTTCTTTGATCTCATCGGCAATTGTAATGTATCCAGCGTATTTTTCATTTATCGCTACCATCACCACAGTATCAACCAGCGTTTCAATTTCAGTTGGGTATGAGATATTAAATTTCTTAAGCAGTTTCGCGTTTCCTGCCAATACTGCTTTGCCTTCAATAATTCCTTTGAGTCCGTGCCCTGCAATCTCTTCAACGTTATCTGCTTTTCCTGCAGCATTATCACCTGCATATTCAACTACCGCCTTTGCGACCGGGTGAGTAGAGTTTTTTTCTATGGCCGAAGTAATACGTATTAATTCCTTTTCTTCAATGTCTTTAGTAACTACTTGTTGAACTTTGAACACCCCCTTGGTGAGTGTACCGGTTTTGTCCATCACAACCGTATTCACTTTTGTTACTACATCCAGATAATTAGAGCCTTTGAAAAGTATGCCGTTACGTGACGCTAATCCAATGCCTCCGAAATATCCCAATGGAATAGAAACCACCAATGCACATGGGCAACTGATGACCAGAAAAACCAATGACCTGTAGAACCAATCACTAAACACATAATCAGCCACAAAAAAGTATGGCAACAAACAAACACTTATTGCCAAAGCGAAAACGATGGGTGTATATATTTTAGCAAACTTGCTAATGAACAATTGCGTTTGTGATTTACGTGCCGTGGCATCCTGAACCATTTCCAGGATTTTACTCAGCTTGCTGTCTTTAAATAGAGACTTAACCCGTATTTCTATTGCTGTATTAAGGTTAATCATTCCGGCAAACACCTTTTCACCCTTTGACTTGGTATCCGGTCTGCTTTCGCCAGTCAGGGCTGCGGTGTTAAATGAAGCTGATGCAGAGATCAATTCACCATCAAGTGCAACTTTCTCACCCGGCTTTACCTGAATAATTTCATCAACGACAATTTCTTTAGGATTAACCACTTGGACATTCCCATTCCGTACGACAGATACTTCATCCGGGCGAATATCCAACAAGGCCTTTATACTTCGTTTTGCTCGGTTCACCGCTGAATCCTGAAACCATTCCCCGATGGAATAGAATATCATAACCGCTACTCCTTCACTGTAAGATCCTATGGCAAATGCACCAACAGTTGCTACACTCATCAGAAAAAACTCATTGAAGAAATCAAATCGCTTTGCTTTAGTGAAAGCCATGAACAAGACATTGTAGCCTCCCAGAAGGAACGCTGCTCCGTAAATAATTAAGTCAATTGGAAAGGGTGGTTTATACTGGAATCCAAATTCCAAAGTCAACATAATCACCAGAGTGGTTAATGATAGCAGCAATTGCCAATGCCTTTTCCAGCCTGAAGCTTCCTCAGTATTACTATTTACTTGATCATGGTTGTGACCATCGTCTTCTGTATGCTTAGCCGGTGAAGCTTTACTGGTAGCATCGACACTACAGCAGTCGTCTTCTTTATGTGATTTCGTGTCGTGTTGTTCGCTCATAACAATGTTCATTAATGAATGAAGAATGAAAGAATTCCTGTAAGTAAAAGTGTGATGCCAGTGATGACACCAGCGTTGTGTTCAAGCGCGTGCCAATTAAATTTAACCAAACCTCTGTAAGTAAGCCTTACCCATAAGACCATACCGCTTACTGTAACAACGGTGTAAAGGGAAGCGATAAGCAAGATCATCCACCAACCCTTTGTCCCAGCTAAAAGGAAATATGCTTCGATCTCAAAGCAAGGAGAGAAAAACATGGCGATTGCTAGCGTGGCAATCACTTTACTTCTTTCGCTTGCAGCGGGTTGTGCATGCAAATGAAAGTGCTTATGCCTGTGGTGCTGATAAATGTAAAATAATCCAATGCTAATCAGGACTCCAGGTGCTATATAATGGGTGAAGGTCCCTATCGCTGAAGAAAGGGTTACACCTACAACTCCAATTAACACTCCAATAAGTACAGTACTCAAAGCGTGAGCGAGACCGGAAATAAAAGTAACTGATGTGGTCTGACTGAGCGTCCAGTTTTCTTTTTTACTGATCGCTAAAACAGGAAGCCAATGATTCGGAATCAATGCGTGAAGCACACTCAGAATAAGACTTCCTGTTATCAGTGTTATCATATCAGACTGTTCTGTAACGTTTCATAAGCGTTTGGAAATATTTGATGTTACTCTTCTTCTTCCATATTCTTCATTTTCGAAAGAATGGCGTATGCATTCTTGACTACAATCTGAGTAGTCTCAATATTAAAATCTGACGGGAGTGTAACCTCTGTGTAGCCCATTTCACTATTGCCTATTTGAACTTCGAACATCGTGAAGTGATACTCGGCTTCGTGGTGCTCTTTACTTTCTTCTTTTAGCGCGGCATGTGGTTGCTCTGCCAATTGATAGAAGATATATTTCTTTCCCTGGTAATCGATGATGGCTTTGTCGGGTAGGGCTGCAACTTCAATTCCACCTGTTTCAACAACAGCTTTCAGGTACATTCCAGGCAACAAGTTCGTATCTTCTTTATCAATGTGACAGTGGATACGAATTGTACGATCAGCCCCGATCTCACGACCCAATAAATAGACTGTAGCAATCCTCTCCTTTGTTTCGTTGGCAAGGGTAAACCTAACTTTTTGTCCGATCTTGAGTTTGGGTACATCTTTCTCAAACACCGTCAGTTCAGCGTGCAAATGTTCTGTGTCAACAATTTCAAAGAGGATGTCACTTGGATTTACAAATTTACCAATGTTGACATTCACTTCAGTTACATAACCATTAATAGGTGAGTAAAGATTGATAGTACTGGTGATGTTTCCTTCATTCAAGGAGACCATGTCGATATTTAGCATCTTCAGTTTTTCACGAAGGCCATTGGCTTTTGTCTGCCAACTTGAATAGGTTGTTTTGGCTTGTTGTAACGTCTTCTGTGCATTGACATTCTCCTTAGCGAGGTCAATTTGGCGGTCATAATCCGTCTTCGCAAACTCGAATTGGTTCTTCGCCTCCATGTAATCCTGCTGCATTTGTATGAAGTCAAGATTTTCGATAGTAGCAATCACCTGACCTATTTTAACTTTTGATCCCTGTAGCAAGGAGGTGCTTTTCAAAAACCCGCCAAGTGGAGCTGATACGCTAACCATCTGTTGAGGCGGTACATCCAGCTTACCGTTTACTTTTATGGTTCCGCTGATTTGCTTGTTTTCAATTTTACCTAACTCTATTCCTGCCGTCTTGTACTGAGCGGCAGTTAACTCTACGGTGTTTTCTTCTTCCTCGTGGTGGTCTTCGGCTACTGTTTCTTCGGCTGCCTTGTTTCCGCATGACATTGTCAGTGCCAAAACAATAATAAAGGATAGCATTGAAATTAATTTATTCGTCTTCATGATTAATCTTATTTAGTGCCTGATAAAAATTCGATGTAAATAATACTTTGATTGTAGTCATTCAATGTCTGAAGGTGACCCTCCTTGATGCTGATGGCATTGCGAACGCCAAGCAGGTATTCTGCATATCCGATTTCGCCTCCTTTAAATGCGATCTGTGATTGCTTCAAGATCAGTTCAGCATTTGGTAAAGCCGATGTGCGGTAATACTCAAGACTGTTCTTGTTCTTTTCATATAACTGAGCAGCCTGTTGCCATTGACCTTGCATAACATTGTGTTGGTTGGTGTAGTTACTTTGAGCAGCCTGGCGATTAAACTCTGCGGCTTTAACTCTTCCTTGATGCGGAACAAACCAAAGTGGAATGGACAGCCCCACTTGAAAACCAGTGAATCTGTTTTTATTCGTTGCAATCGCTCCGTTTTCAGTGTTTACCACATCGATAAGGGTTTGATTAAAATATCCGACCAATAAATCGGGGGCAAATTTTGCTGCCTCTACTTTCTTTTGACTCTTTGCGACCTCTACTTGTTGACGCATGTAAGACAAGAATGGATTTGCAGACAGCGTGGTGTCATTCAATCTTTCAGGTGAAATCTCGCTTAACCCATTCTCTAAAATTTCAGGAAGCATTTCGCTGTTGAGCAATGTCTTCAGTTGTGTGCGAAGAATGGTTACCGTTGCCTCATTTTGATGAAGTTGGTTTTTTACTTCACTGCGTTGTGTTTCCGCGGTGGCTTGTTCAAGTAGTTTAGTTTCACCCGTTTTGTATCGAAGCGTAGCTGACTTTAAGAAGCCTTCATAAATGCTGTCTTGCTGAAGCAAAAGCTCATGACGGGCTTTAACAAAGGCTAGCTGATAGTAGATTTGCTTTACCTGATAAACCAATTCATTCTCTGAGTAAGCTTTCTTTAACTGAGATGACGCAAGTAACGATCTGTTTAGAGATGCCTGACTGCCCAATGTTGCAAATGGGATACTCTGCGTAACTGTAATGTTGTTGTCATTTTTAGGAAAACCATTATATTGACCATAGAGCAACGAAACATTGGTCTTGGGCAGATCAAAACCCGTTTTCTTTAATTGATTTTGAGACTCCACTTCATAAGCTGCGCTCCTAATGCCCATATTATTTTTCAAAGCCACATCAATGGCCTGATTTACCGATAGCCTTTCGGACTGTGCAAAACCAGCCAGCGAAGAAAGGCCCAATAGGGTTATAATTACTATTCTCATATTGTTGAATCCTTTAATTTTTTAGAACCGAAATTTTCAAAATAGATATAGAGGCAAGGCAATACAATTAGCGTAAGCACCGTAGCGCTAATCAAGCCGCCAATCACAACTGTCGCCAATGGTTTTTGTACTTCAGCTCCTGCACTGGTGGCCAATGCCATCGGCATAAAACCAAGTGAAGCAACGGAGGCGGTCATCAACACTGGCCGAAGGCGTACGGAAGTCGCTTTCATAACAATAGCTTTTAAATCTGTCAGACCTTCTTTTTTTAATCGATTGAATTCAGCTATGAGTACGATACCATTCAACACGGCCACACCAAACAAAGCGATGAACCCAACACCTGCAGAAATACTAAAGGGCATGCCCCGGAGAAGCAAAGCGAAAATCCCACCTATGGCAGACATAGGGATGGCAGTGAAGATCAATACGGATTGCTTGATCGAGTGGAAAGTCAAAAACAATAAAATGAATATTAGTATCAATGCTGCTGGTACTGCAATTGCCAGTCTAGCTTGTGCTTTCTCAAGGTTTTCAAACTGACCTCCATACGTTGGATAATATCCGGGAGGAAAGTCTACCTGTTTTTCGATCTTTTGCTGAATCTCTTTCACCACACTGGCAATGTCCCTGCCTGAAACATTGAAGCCAACAATAATCCTCCTTTTGGCATCTTCCCGTTGTATCTGGTTGGGGCCAATTTTGAAATCAACTTCAGCCAATTGCTTGAGCGGAACTTGCTCTCCTTTCGGGGAAGTGATAAAGAGGTTACGAACATCATCAATGCTTTGACGGTTTTGAATCGCTAACCTTACCGTAAGGTCATAACGTCTTTCCCCTTCAAATACTAGCCCGGCTGCTTGTCCTGCGAAGGCTGTGTTAACAGCCTGATTAATTGTTTCAATTGCCAGACCGTATTTTGCTACTTCATCGCGATCAATTTTGATTACGATTTGTGGGAGGCCGGTCATTTCTTCTACATACAAATCGCGCGACCCTTGTACCGTGCCTACCACTTTTCCAATTTGTTGTGAAAGATCAGTGAGTATATCAAGGTCTTCGCCAAAAATTTTTATGGCAACGTCCTGACGAACGCCTGTCATCAATTCATTAAACCTCATTTGAATAGGTTGTTGAAAGCCGAATGTTACGCCCGGAACGTCTTCCAGAGCTTCGCTCATTTTTTCCACCAATTCTTCGCGACCTTTAGCTTTCTTCCATTCACTCTTGTCTTTTAGAATGATCATCAGATCGCAAGCCTCAATAGGCATTGGGTCGGTTGGAATTTCGGACGAACCAATCTTGGCAACCACTTCTCTCACTTCATCGGGAAATTCGCGAAGGATAACATCTGCACCTTTAGTAGCGGCATCAATTGTATAAGATAGACTGCTGCCCGTGAGTACACGTGTCTCCACTGCAAAATCACCTTCTTCCAACGTAGGCAAAAATTCTCCGCCCATCTTAGCGAAAATTAAAATGCTTGATATAAACAAGAGAACGGCAGATGTTATTACAATTAGCTTCTGCCTTAGTGCTCCAATGATGATTGGCTCATAAACTCTATGAAAGAAAGCCATCATCCTGTCTGAAAAATTTTGTTTGTGCTGCGTATTCTTGCTCAGGAACAGAGCAGACATCATTGGCACATAGGTGAGTGACAATATGAATGCTCCAAGTATAGCAAAGGCAACAGTTTGTGCCATAGGCTTGAACATTTTGCCCTCAACACCCACCAAAGCCAGAATAGGCAGATACACAATTAAAATTATGATCTCTCCGAAGGCAGCTGATGTTCTGATTTTGGAAGCGGATTGATAGACTTCCAAATCCATTTCCTCTTTGGTCAATCGAATGGCATTGCGCAATCCCAAGTGATGCATGGTTGCTTCAACAATTATTACAGCACCGTCTACAATCAAACCAAAGTCAATCGCTCCCAGACTCATTAGGTTACCAGAAACACCGAAGACGTGCATAAGTGATACCGCAAACAGCATGGCCAGTGGAATAATGGAAGCCACTATTAAACCAGCTCGTAGGTTTCCTAAGAACAGAACAAGTACGGCAATGACAATTAATGCCCCCTCAATCAGGTTCTTCTCCACCGTTCCTATTGCCCGATCAACCAATCTACTGCGATCCAGGAAGGCGTCAATTTCAAGTCCCTCGGGAAGCGTCTTTTCAATTTGAGTAATACGTTGCTTCACGCGTTCTACTACCGCACTTGAATTCTCACCCTTAAGCATTAGCACAATAGCGCCTACTACCTCACCTTCATTGTTGAATGTCATCGCACCAAATCGGTTTGCATGACCAAAGCCAACCTCTGCGATATCGCGAATAAGAACTGGAATACCGGTGCTTGTATTCTTCACAACAATTTTCCCGATTTCTTCTAAAGAACCAATAAGTCCTTCGCTGCGAATGAACCATGCATTAGGTTTTTTGTCTATATATGCTCCGCCTGTGTTTTGATTGTTTTTTTCAAGTGCGGAAAAGACTTCAGCTATGCTAAGATTTTGACTATGGAGTTTGTCCGGATTTAATGCTATCTCATATTGTTTTAAGTAGCCACCGAAACTTGCTACATCAGCTACACCAGCAGTGCCAAGTAACTGTCTTCTTACAATCCAATCCTGAATAGATCGAAGTTCCATTGGATTGAATTTATCTTCATAACCTTTCTTTGGTCGGATGATGTATTGATAAATTTCCCCAAGTCCTGTGGTTACAGGAGCAAGCTCAGGGGAACCTACACCTGGTGGAATTTGCTTTGCGGCCATAGCTAGTCGCTCATTGGCTTGCTGACGGGCCCAATAAACATCTACATTGTCATGGAAGACAATTGTAACAACAGATAGTCCGAACCTTGAAAAACTTCTTATCTCTTCAATGTTCGGGATAGTCGCCATGGTTTGCTCTACCGGAAAGGTCACGAGGCGCTCAATATCCAATGCAGATTGAGATGGCGCTATAGTTATGATTTGCACCTGATTATTGGTAATGTCGGGTACTGCATCAATGGGAAGTTGCGTTAATGAATAACTTCCCCATACAATCAATCCGAGTGTCAAAAGTCCAATGACGAGCTTATTTTGTATTGAGTAATGAATGATCTTGTCTAACATAAATAATTAGTGTTTTAAATTGAGAGTCCGGAGTAACCAAATCAATAACAAGATCAAAAGGATGAAAAGAATGAAGAGTATCCACAAGAAATAGCCTATGATCTTGGAGATCATACCTTTCCTGTTCTTCAGCTTTTTATCTTTCTGTTTATTATTTTTCATGTTAAGCCCAAAAAGTCCTTTGCCAGGGCAAAATGAATTGCCTTAGAAAAAACGCGTCAAAGAAGACGCAAAAAATCAGAGCTTAGATTTTGGGCGGTTGCCAGATATGGTTGTGATCAGACAATCCCTGTTTTTCGATATAGGGTATCGTCTCTTTGGTGTTGTGAATAGTACCAGCAAAGTCTACATCAGATACAGAGGAGAGTCTAATATGTGCAGCGCAGCAAGAACAAATGCAGAAGGGGGTGCATACGTCTTGTTCATCATCAGAATGCTCATGATCGGAAACATTGGCCACTTGTTCACCTTGTTGAAGTTCATCCTTACAGGTATACGGATCACTGCACGGGTAAACCGAGAGAGCGATAACGTAAACTGCTAATATGAACCGGATGACTTTCACCATACAAATGTAACGGAAAAGCTGTGCAACAGGGTTGCGAATGAGTAAATGGTAACAATAGTTGCGATATTCCATGAATTTCAAGCGATTTGTTATCCCTTTATTAGTAACCGGACTTTTAATAATTCTGAAAACATGTAAGAGAATTTCACTCAATGAGACGATACTCCCCCTTTAATCTAAGTCTCACCTGTACATCCGAAGACCCTGAATTTTTGAAATACCAGCCATGCCTTCCTTCGAATGGCGCCAGAAATGTGCCAATCATATTTTTGGAGTAAGCCACCGTATAACTTTCATAGAATACATTTTTCGGAGGATTCAATTCTTTCACTTCGCCATGAAAATCAAAAAAGAGAATTTCACTATCCGTTATCCATTCGTATTTCATGCTTCCGTATTTCAGAAGAAGTACTTTGTACTCTAGTCCTTTACCTGCGGGAATTGTAATGGTTATGGTGTCTTCACGCGACTCATATTGCTTGGCAGGAGGTGGATTGTCTGCCTCCTTCGGTTTTTTAACATCAGGTTCTGAACCAGCATCCTCAAGTGTAAGAATTTTAAAAGGCTTTTGCGTAGGGGCTTCAGTAACCTCCTTGTCACTTACCGTTTCAGTGGGTTGATAAAGCTTACTAAAGCCTAAAAGTTTTCCTGATCCTATGGGATCGATGCCGTATTCTGCTGGCAGTACGGCAGTGATCAATACGACTATTCCCATGATTAAAGCATATACCAGTGCTCTAATAATTTTCTTTGTTTCTATAGTTGGTTGATTAAAATCTGTCATATAATTTTTTTTAAGAAGTGAAATAGCCTGTTAGCTGATACCCTATCAATACAATACCTGAGGTCATCAACAAGGTATTGGTAAGGGTTGAGAACCGATTAAAGCTATCATACTTCGCCAAAGGGTTATCAGAATAAGAACAAAAGTCAATGCAATGAATTGACCCACTTCAACTCCTATGTTAAAACCTATTATGTTTGTCAGCAGTCCTTCCCGATTGAATTCAAACTCTTGCAATTTCGTGGCGAGGCCAAACCCGTGAAACAATCCAAAGATCAATACCGCAGCCTTCGTGTTTGGCTGAAACCCAAATAGCTGTTTAAATCCACCAAGGTTATCAAACCCTTTATAGACAATTGATAGTGCTATGATGGCATCAATCAAAAAAGGATTAACAGAGATCTTACTCAGCACACCAAAGAGCAAGGTTATGCTATGCCCAATCGTAAAAAAGCTAACATAGATTAACACTTCTTTTGGTCGGTATAGAAAGAAAATCACTCCAACAAGAAATAGTAAGTGATCGTAGCCTGTAAGCATGTGTTTTGCTCCTATGTATAAAAAAGGAACAAAGGCAACTCCATCGTTGCCCAGCAAAAAGGCTTTCGTGCTGCCGTCAACTCCGTGGGCAAAAACGTGAGTTGCAAAAATGGAAAGGATCAACAGAAACCCGAGTGAAATTATTTTTTTATGCATCATACGTTTTTAATTCAAAAGCTTCAATAGATTTAATAAACAAGTTAATTGGCGATACGCGCACTTGTAAAAACTCGTTGTCACACATAACGCCAATTATTTAACAACTAGTGATCATGCGAGTGACCGTGTGCTAATGTGTCTTTAGGACTTTCTTGCTTAGTTGAATCACCCACGATTTTAACTTCTTCTTGTTTGGTGGTGTCTGCATGGTCTGCGTGTACACTGCCATCATCATGTGTGTGTGTTCCTTCGGATTTTTTTCCGCAAGACGCAATAAAAAATAGAACTGCAATAGCAGCAATGCAAAGATTTTTCATAGATGTTTTATTGATTAGTAAATAAATTGAATAAATGACTTACTCCTGAAACACAGAAGTAGTTATACTTTCAGAACAGAAAATGAGATATCAAATGATGGGAGGGCCGCGAAAAGAAATCTCCTGACAACATATCAAGGGAGGAAGTTCGATATCCTTTCGATAAAAGTTATCTGGTTCCTGAGTATTATAGGCAATAAAAGACCATTCAAAAATCTCAATAATGGGGGTTAGTGTTATTGGAACAATAACCTGTTTGCCTGTTAAAAATATATTGTCTATTTGGCTGTAGGTAAAAAGACCGTGATGGTGACTATCCGAATCATCATTGTGCTGATGTCTATTGCTCTTGTCGTGACTATGTTGATGTTCTTGGCTATGTTTAGCTTTTTCTGTTTTTACGTTATGATGGTGGTGAGGAAATACGGAATGCGCCAATATTACACTTAGGGCCAGGAACAGACTTAAGGCTGTAAGGATGCGCATGGCGTAAAGATATAAAAAACAAACAATCTCACCTGCTTTAATCAGTTTTGGCAAAACGCTTGATGAGCCAGAGACAAGCAATACAAATGCTAGTATGATTAATATTGTCGCCAATTTGTCTAAGTTCGACCATTTCCGAAACTGTGCCTATGAGAAATGAAAAACTCATCTTTGTCAAGCGTTAGTATCTTTCGTTAACATAGTCCGCCCAGCCCCTCTCAAAATCAGATTCGCTTACTCCTAAAACAGTTTTAATATCAACGTAGGATGTAATTAAAGTGCATAATTTGTCTTTACCCCATTTCTCAACAATATATTCGACAATGGTATAACCAACATTATAAATTTGATTGCTCTTGTTCAAGTCTTTCAGGGTAAGATGTTTTCTCATACTATACTTCACACTCATATTATTTACGATACCTGCTTCGTAGTCACAGATAGCTTCCCAAAACCATTGAGGATATTCGTTGTTAAATTTCTCCTCGAATAATTTATCAAATTGCTCTTTGTCCTCGTTTACTAATTCTCCTTGCATTTTTTTTATCAGAATGTTCAACTGAATACAATGAGTAAATTCATGAATCGCTGTCTTTAATGGGTCATTGGGAAAAATGCTGTTAAACCAGGTTGTCCAAAGGAAATGGAATTCTTGGGGGCCGCGGCTTGTCCCATTTGCATTACTATTCAAAAGTCCTGTTCCTTTATTAAAGTCGGTCTGTGTCGGATGAACAAATACTTGAATTGTATCATGGTCTGGATCTTTTAAATTGGCTCTAATCCTGTCGTAATTTTGTTCTAGGTTGTCAGCTATGTCTTGCGCTTCCTCTTTATAAATCCCATGATATGAAATAACAAAATGGTCTGTTCTTAATTCCGTTAATTTGTCTACGACTGAAATATCTCTAAGTGTCTTTACTCCGAAATAGGTAATAGTTAGTCCGCCAAATACTAAAAGAATAATCTTTAATTTTTTCATTGTCCTGTGTTAGCTATTTTACCAATTATGGGTACCCCTGTTCACGTGGTGTTGCCTATTCAAAAATCAAGTAAAAACCTCTTAATCTCTAATTAAATTCCATTGATATTTTTTTTATGCAACTGCACTAATAGAAAAGACGGGCTCTCTGGGACAGGTCTTTCAAAGAGAGACAACTAGACCCCAATTCCTTTCATGCTGCGAATTGGAATTTAACCACCTAAGCCAAAAATGCTTGTGCTTTCAAAACAGAGGAACACTCAACATTAGTGGTATTGCTTTCGGACTCATTGCAATCCTATAGTAAAACGCTTACCACTTTTATATTCTTTTCTTTGTCATCTGTCCAGGCAAAGATCAATCGATTTCCTGATTTAGTCATTTGTGGAAACCCACTCGACCGGGATTCAGAACTTGACGCTATAATAATTGACGGTTCTAGTCTCCCGTCTGAATAAACTTTGGCGGCCTTGATCATTGTTCCTTCCATCCAACTCACCATTACGCTCTTGTCATCTAACATGACAATATCGACACGCCCAATGGCGCTTCCCTCATCAACACGGATTGGTTTTCCAAAAGTGGCACCACCATCAGCAGAGAAAACTACATTCACTTTTGAGGTGTCTGATGCTACCGAATACCATGCCGCAGCAAGATCTCTTCCATTAGCCACCACACGAGGTCCATTGACAGGACATCCGGCAATTTTCCAATTGTCTTCATGAATGGGTTTTGGTTCTGTCCAATGACCATCAATTAGTCTTACGATTGACATATCCCTGATTTCCTCATCCGACCTGTCGCGATAAATAACAACTGGTCCACTAGCCGTAATGGCTGCGCTGGTTTGACAGCAATCACATGTCTTATTATCGAGTTCCCATTCGTTAATCTTGTTTCCCTTGCTATCGATTATGGCTGCCCTCAGGCTCATCGCTCCATGATGAGCTCCGTGACTACCTTCTTTATGATCCATTCCCTCCATGCCTTCCACTACTGTATTCCGCCCATCAAGCCAGCTAACGAAGAAATTGTCTCCATAAGGAAGGAGCGTAACGAAGCCATGCTCGGCTTGCTTTTTGTCATCATGGAGTAAAAAGGGATCAAGCCAGGCTTTACCTTTATCATTTGATGACGTCAGCTTCACATCGTAGGAATACGTTCCCTCCCCGCTCCTATCAAGAAAGTGTGCCATCATTTGATTCCCGTTGGCTGCGACCATTGGATAGTCTGCCCAATTTATAAACCATGTATTACCTGAGGCGATAATCACTGGCTCTGACCACTCACCTTTCTTAAGGCTTGAAAACCTGAATGTGCTCTTATCCTCACTTTTCTCTATCCAAGATAAATATACCGTGCTGTCTTTATCGGTGAACAAGAAAGGCTCACCGCTATTTGATTTCGCGGGAGAAGACATGGAAATAACTTCGCGTGTTGATTCATTTGCATTTTTCTTTGGCGAACAAGCGATGCCGATCACGCAGAGAAGGAAGATGTATAATTTATTTTTCATGGTCATTCATAATTTTAGTTATCAATTCAATGTTTGCGGGTTCATCCCATGTTCTAAAGCCATTTTCTGAGAATTTCATTTTCCCTTCTGGGTTAAAAATAAAGGTAGTTGGCAATGCCTGTATTTTGAGTGCTTCCATGTTTTCGAGATGCACGTAGTGAAAATTATAAGAATGCTTTTTAATAAATTTTTCTATTTGATCAGGCTCTTCGTTGGAGGCAAATAGAAAAACTACATTTTCATTTTTAAGTTTTTCCTGCGCATCTGCAATGGTTGGCATTTCCTGGATGCAGGGCTTGCACCACGTGGCCCAGAAATTGATAAAGACGGCTTTCCCTTCGAATTGAGCAAGGTCGATAGACTGACCTGTCAGTTCTTTCAATTTAACTTTGGCAATGTCGTTGTCTTTACTTCCTGAGCAAGCTAAGCATCCAAAGAAGAGCGAGAGATAGAATAGTTTGTACTTCATGTGATATGATGTTTAAATGATTCTTGTTCGTAATCTGAGACTGTTTACAATAACGGAAACAGAGCTTAAACTCATGGCAAGCGCTGCCAGCATGGGACTGAGTAGTATGCCAAAAAATGGATACAGTGCACCTGCTGCGATCGGTATTCCGACAACATTGTAAATAAAGGCAAAGAACAGATTCTGCTTGATGTTGCTCATTACTTCAGAACTCAGTCTTCTTGCTCGAATAATTCCAAGGAGGTCTCCTTTAACTAATGTGATTCCAGCACTTTGAATAGCTGCATCTGTTCCTGTACCCATCGCGATACCCACATTGGCCTGAGCCAATGCCGGGGCGTCATTAATACCATCGCCTGCCATTGCAACGACCTTACCACTTTGTTGAAGTTCCTTTACTTTGTTGAGTTTATCGACAGGAAGGTAGTCGGCCTCATATCCGTCTAGCCCTAATTCTTCTGCTACACCTTTGGCAGTATTTTTATTGTCGCCTGTAAGCATAATGACGCTTAACCCTTGCTTTTGCAATTCCTGAATTGCGCTTTTTGAATTTTGTTTGATTGGATCGGCTGCGCTCACATACCCAGCGATTTGATTATCAATGACCACATACATGACAGTTTCGCCTGTCACTTGACGGTGCTCCACCTCCATTTGATTTGACTCAGGAAGAATCAAATTCAGGGACTTTATAAGCTTAGCATTGCCAATAAAGACCTTCTTACCGTCAATACTTCCTGTAATTCCATGACCGGTTATGGATTCAAAATTGATGACTTCACTTAGTGAAAGTTTTTTTTCTTTTGCAGCTTTTACTATCGCTTCAGCCAAAGGATGTTCACTGCTTGCTTCGAGCGATGCTGCCTTACCTAAAATTTCATCTTCACTTATTGAACTGATGAATGACTTTACCGATTTAAGTGAAGGCTTTCCTTCTGTTATTGTCCCTGTTTTGTCTATCACTAATACATTTACTTTTTGCATTTCTTCAATAACCTTGGCTTCTTTCAGCAACACACCAAACGTGGCCCCGCGACCTGTGCCTACCATAATGGACATGGGAGTTGCCAAACCTAGAGCACAAGGACAAGCAATGATGAGAACGGTGACGGCATTTGCAAAAGCAAACACTAAAGCTGGATCGGGCCCCCAGATAGCCCAAACAACAAACGACAAAATTGAGATGTCTACCACTACAGGCACAAAATACCCCGATACTTTATCAGCTAAATTTTGAATGGGTGCTTTCGAACGGCTAGCCTTATTGACCATGTCAATTATCTGCGCAAGCAAAGTATCCGCACCAATCTTCAGTGCTTTCATTTCGAAACTTCCTGTTCCGTTAACAGTACCTCCCGTTACCGGATCGCCTTCATTTTTTTCAACAGGGACTGGTTCACCCGATATCATGGATTCGTCAATTGAGCTATGACCCTTTACCACTTGGCCATCTACCGGTATTTTCTCTCCTGGTTTAATTTTCAGAATATCGTTAAGCGTAACTTGCTCAAGCGGAATTTTCTGCTCTTGGCCGTTTCTTATAACCGTTGCATCAGGTGGAACCAAATTCAGCAGAGCACGAATAGCGCTGTTAGTTTGCCCGCGTGCCTTCAACTCCAATACTTGACCTAATAATATGAGTGATAAGATTACGGTAGCTGCCTCAAAGTATAAATGAACCGCTCCATCCATCTTAAATTGATCAGGAAATAAATCAGGGAACACTAAAGCAACAATACTAAACAAATAGGCCGCACCTGCTCCAAGTGAAATAAGTGTCCACATATTGGGTGACCAATGAATTACAGATTGATAACCACGCTTAAAAAAATCGCCACTGCAATAGAAAATCACAGGAGTTGATAATATAAATTGTATCCACCCCCAAGTCGTCATACTTGCTAGTTGCGAAAGATGTAATCCAGTCATTTCACCCATCGTAATGATGAATACAGGTAGTGTTAAAGCGGTTGCTATCCAAAACCTTTTGAGCATCGACTTGTAAGCTGCTTCCTCTTCTTCAGATGCATCGGACAAGTATATTCCTTTCCGTCAGTTTTTATTTTTTGTTCTTCTCCCTTATGAACAAGCTTATCAATATTATGAACCTCAGCTTGAACAGATTCCGATTTATTAAGCGGTACTAAGTTCATTCCGCACTTGGGACATTTGCCGGGTTCGTCCTTTACTACTTCTGGATGCATTGGGCAGGTGTACTTTTGATTGTGGCTATGCTCCATAATTTATTTTTTGTTTTTACTGATCATTGTAAAACCTATCGATTGACCAATTATTGGTAAAAGCATAATTACCGAAAACAGAATAATGATCGCGACTATGCGTTTCTCAATTATCTGATACATGATGCCATGTGCAAGTACTAATGCGAAAAGCAAATAATTCCACCGTTGAATACTTTTCCACCGTTTTGATCTGAGCCATTTAAGCGAAATATCATTTGACAAGACCAGGAGGACAACTAATAACATGCCTGCTAAAAGGCCTGTGTAATTGGAGAACCCAAACAGATCGCTACGAAGTTTGTAACTGTCATCGTCTTGAATTGCCTTAAAAAAATACAGCCAAATATTTCCCATGTGTACCTGAATGCCTACTATCACGTGCGCCAGTCCAGTAAGGCCACACCAAATGCCCACGTCCCGCCTAAGGTCGGTAGACATTGGGTTAAGCTTTTTAGCATAAATATTCATCGGGCCGATAAGTAATGTGATGGCTAATAAAATAATACTTACATACCCTGTGCCCATGCTCCACAAATACTTGATGTCATCTCCAGGAATTGATTTGACGAAGATGAACAAAAGCACCCCTGTGATCATGAAGAGTGCAGTGTGGTGCTTCGTTCTTGTTTTAAATCTGGAAGATAAAATCATATCAGGTATTTCATTGTATCACTTTGCCATCAGAACTAGTTCGACCTTAATTTCTATGTCATCATATACAAGCTTATCACCAAGGTTTTCAAAAAAAGACTGTGAGCCAAACTTTATATCATACTTACTACGATCAAACACCATCGTAGCTTTGGCCGTAGTTACACCATTGCCCGATGTGACAGTTGCTGGAAAAGAAAGAGTATTTGCCTTGCCTTTGATGCTGAGATTACCTGTAATCAGATAACTGTTCTCTGATTTATATGCGGTACTCGTGATCTCAAATTTCGCATGTGGAAACTTGCTTGCAGAAAAGAAATCATCTGATTTCAAATGATCCACAAGTCTCTTGTTTTCCTTCTCATCCGTAATATCCGTACAGGTTATGCTATTCATGTCCATTTCAAAATGACCGCTCGTCAATCTGGCCTTGCTAAAGACCAGATAACCTTGGCTTATGCTTATTTCACCATAATGCTCACCCGTCATTTTTTTGCCTGTCCATTCAACACGGCTCTTTTTAAGATCAATTTCATTCCTGGACTCCCCTTTCTTTTGAGCAAAAGAATAATTTGCACAGCAAGCTATCGCATCAAAAATCAAAAGTGATCTCATGGAAACCATTATTTGTTAGTTGTTTTCTTGTCCCATTCTTCAAGCAGCTTGTCATTGGCACTAACGATTTGATCAAGTTTTTTTGACTTCGCCAATTCTGTCGAATTTTTCAGAGATTTGATTGCAGCAGGGTAATTGCCTAAGCCAGCCTCAATTTTTGCCTGTAGCTGAAGATAGCCAGCATCTGGTGATTTGCCAGTGGCAAATTGAATCCATGTATAAGCTTGCTTCAAATCTTTGTTGTTATTAAAGTAGTATAGACTTGAATGGTAAAACAAGCTAGGTCGGTCTTCCTTCTTGATATTGATCCGGTCATTTATTTCGGCCATTACCTTTTTATCAGCATAGGTTTGTATAGCGATTTTGACTTGCGTGTTTTCCCAAACTAAAAGGAGGTTGGCTGCATCCTTGGTGACATCGCTGATTTCTATCGTAAATGTCTCATAGAAGCGTGTCGTCTTTTCGGGCTTTACAACAAACCGCATTACATCTTGATCCTGCGTGTATTCGGATGTGCCATGCATTTCCGCATCTTTGTTGAGAATTATAGTCCACTCATTTTCACCAGGAATTGAAAACAGTGAATAAATCCCCGCTAGTAATGCATTTCCATTAACCTTTATTGAGTCCGAAAAATGAACTGAGGTAGCGTCACTTGCACCGGTTCTCCACAGTTCACCGTAAGGAACAAGACTGCCAAAGATTGCTCTGCCTCTTGCACTGGGTCTGGAATACTTAATTTCAACTTCAGTAAAACCTATTTGCTGTTTGAACATGGCATCTGGGCTCGCAGGGGGTAAATTCAATTGAGCATAGGAAATGTTTGCGATGATTAATGCAACAATTGCCGATATTATTTTTTTCATTTTGATTATATTTTTTCGTGGCCTTTATAACAGGCGGATGCTGCAAATTTTCCGGCAGCACCAAGCCTAGTTTCATTCATACTATTAATGCTCATGCACTTTTGTGCTGTCTGCGTCCTTTACCAGTTCCAATTTCATACCACATTTCGAACAGCTATCACCTTCCTTACCTGTTATCTCAGGATGCATAGGGCAAGCATAGACCATTGCCATCTCATCATGTTTAGTTGAGTCGCTATCCGTATGTTGATGATCTTGCTCCGTGGTTTGTTCTTTCTTGCTACCGCATCCAGTAATCAATATGGAAGAAATAAATAATCCTGAGATAAGGATTGCAACTGTTAAAATTGACTTTTTCATAATTTTTTTGTTTAAGTTTTAAAGTTTAAATACGTTCTTATCCTTTTTGAGCATCTGCAAACATTAATGGCATTAAATTCATTTTTCCACAGAAGTGTCATTCAATGCTTTTAAATATTTGTTGTAGGTGGCTTTTGATTCAAAGTATATGACTGCACCTGTTCTATCGGGATTAAGCGTGACGATGGACATTGCTTTATCCACTCTTTGCTCACTCACCGGGTCAATCGTGTAGCGAATACTATCAATGCCTAGTTGATGAACGCAATGCTCGCTGCAGGCGAAATATTTTTTGTCGCCTGAGGGCACTGCTATCTGTCTGCTGCCAAGATATACATTAGAAGCCATGCAAACCTTCATGTGTGCAATGCTGTCTCCCAGATTAGGCAAAGTCTTTTGATATTCGTTTGCCATGACTGCATTCTCTTTCGCATCATGATAGATCGTAACCCCAATCCAAAGCATCGTTCCGCCCACAGCAATAAATGCCAAAGCAGTAATGAAAACGTTGTAGACCTTGGTCTTTGTCTTTTTCGTCTTTGCATTTTTGACCGCCTTCTTACTCATACTCTTGTTCCATATTTTTAATCAAATCCCCATGAAAGAATTGACAAGGATCGTTTTGTTATTGTATCATCTCTTTCACACTTCCGCACTTCAACATCGAATCTCCGAAGTAAGGATTTTTAATTGCCTTGTCATTGGAAAGCCAAAACGCTCCAACATTTCCATTCGCCATGGGGCAATAGTCTAAATAAAGCATTCCCATAGAAAGCTTTCCTCCTTTTACCAGTGTTGCCATTTCATTACTTAATATGCTAAATGCTTTGCGCTGCTCTTCCAAATCGGCTGAGGCAGCTATCTCTGAAGCAGCTTTGTTGGCAGCCGTTGATCCGCTGATGTCCTTGAGTGATTTCTGTAATTCAGCTGCTCCCTTTTTTGCTTCTTCACCCTTAGAGGCTACTAAGGCATCCTTTAGATGAATATAATGCTCATAGGCTGCACCTAGTTTGGCATCCTTGAACATGGCCATATTTTGATCCATCTGTTTGTCATCTTTTTTTGCTGCATGATCGTGTTGTGCGAAAGCTCCCCAGCTACCTAGAACCAGGCAAAGCGTCATCATTTTAGTTTTCATAGATATTTCGATTTAAAGTGTTATACAATTTTATAATTGAGCATCATGCCATCATCCTCATGTTCCAGGTTATGACAATGCAAGACAAACGTGCCTGTGTATTGGGGAAAGGTCATTATCAGTCGTACTTTCTCTCCTGGCATCAGGAGTACGGTATCTTTCCATCCTTTCTCTGTTGCAATTAATTCTCCACGTCCACCCATTCGCTCCAGCACTTGAAACTGTACACCATGAATGTGCATTGGGTGAATTTCATCGCCCATCATATTATCAAACTCCCATACTTCTGTTGTGCCCGCTTTAACGGTTTCGTCAATTCGATCCATCTCAAAAGTCTTACCGTTGATGGAGTGTTGTCCCATGCCTCCATGTCCACCCATGCCACCAATCAATGCAGCAATATTAAACGTACGTGTCTTTACCGATGATGATGTGGGTATACTGGTAAGTGTTGAAAGTGTTGTCGGCATTGTGAAACCGGTGGACGGCTTATCATTCACCTTGAATTTCATTATACTGAAAGCCTGTCGTCCCTGAAGATTGTACTTGCTGAATTTATTATTGACAAGAAGTAATTCCTTTCCGATAGCAAGAGAAGAAAAATCAACCAGCACATCCGCTCGTTCTCCAGGTGCTAACATGATGCTTGGTGTCGTTTCCGGTGTTGCCAGTAATCCTCCATCCGTTCCGATCACATGGAACGGCATGCCATTGGACAACGCCAGGTTATATACGCGTGCTGTAGAACCATTGAGCAAGCGAAATCTAGTCCAGCCTTTGCTTACACTCACATAAGGAGAGAAAATTCCGTTCACTGTAATTTGCTCACCCAGGTATCCGGTCATGATCTCATCATCCGTTGGTGAGTAATCAAGTGAAGATCCAGCGAATCTTTTATCCTGAATGATCAATGGAATTTCAGCATCGCCAGAAGGAAGATTGAGGGAAGCTTCTTCGTTGTCATTGACAATAAACATTCCAGCAAGTCCCATAAACACTTGTCTTGCGGTAGCTTCATGTGGATGAGGATGATACCAATAGGTGCCAGCCCGTTGTTGGATAGGCAATATATAGTTGAATGATTCTCCAGAAGCAAAAACATCCTTTGGATGTCCGTCCATATTTTCCGGCAGAATTAATCCGTGCCAGTGAATATTAGTCTTCTCAGAAAGATTGTTCTGAAGTTGCACATTTACTGCCTCCCCTTTTGTAGATTTTATGACAGGCCCTAATAGCCCATCCCGGTAAGACAGTAGTGAAGTCATCTTGCCGTTGACCATTTCACCAGAAATACTTTTCGATACAAGCTGAACATTGCCACTAACTGTTGGAGGAAATGTCAGAGGACGGTCAAAGCCGCCTTCAACAATCCAGTTTGGCTCCCCAATCATATCTTCTTCTGTATGGCATTTCGCCAATAGTGATGAACCTACTAATGCGCTAATGGCTGAAAGACCGGATGACTTTATAAATTCCCTGCGTTTCATTTTAATTTGTTATCTGACTCCATGCCAGGAATAGGACTATTACAGTAAGCAATGAATAGAGGGCGCGTTTCGTCCAAACTTTCCATTCAGATACAGGTTCACTAGTATTTGTTCCACAACATGGTTTTGCCATCATCATTTTTATTTTAGTGTTTCCTTCGTCACGCCACAGGTCAACATTTGCTCCCCGAAATAAGGATTACTGATCTCCTTATCGAGACTAAGCCAATACGCCCCTTTATTATCAAACGCCATCGGACAGTATTGATAATAGGCATGAAGACCGTTCACGGAGTACATTTTAATTGACGCATACAATGCATTCGTTAAATCCGAGAATAGTGCTCGTTGTTTCTCAAGATCGTTTTCAATTTGAATAGCAGCACTGGTTTTTTCCATCATATTAAGTTTCTGCATCCAATTGATGTGTGATTCTCCTTGAAGCAGGTTCATATCTACCTTTTTCAAAGCTGTGGAGAAATCCTTACTCTCCTGATTCGCTGTTTTTGCATCTGATGCTACCAACGCATCTTTCATCTTTAAATAAGGTGTGAGTAAGGTTGCCAACTGTTGTGAGAATTTGGGGTCTATGCTTACGGGTTGTTTTTTATCATCAGCTTCCACCAGCTTAGACGAAACGACTGGCGCCATCTTATCATTCTTATCTACACTGTTCATGTCACCATGCTGATGCCCTGCCATAGGACTAACGCCTTTCTTCAGCACTAATTCACTATAAAGCAGGTAGGCACCACTAACTACAACTATTTCATTCTCCATCAACCCTTCAGTGATCTCTACTCTTTCAAAATCCTCAAGACCTGTCGTTACCATTCGGGGCTGGAATGTATTGGTGTCCGATTCAATATATACATGTGTTCCTTTCCCGTCACGGATCACAGCATCAGTGGGAATGGCCAGTGTTTTTCTGGACGAATGACTGAAGAGTACCTGTGCCTGTGCTCCAGGTTTGAATTTCATCTCAGAGTTTGAAAGGGTTGCACGCATTACTATGATTTGTGTATTTGCTCTGTACTCCGGACTTAGAAATGTCACTTTGGTTTCTACTGGAGAGGTTTCATATCCACCGACTCGAACAATAATCTTGTCGCCAACTTTTACCAGTGAAGTCTCCTGCGGATATAGTTCTGCTTCCAGCCATAGGCGAGAGATGTTTTCGATTTTATATAGTATACCTCCCTCGGCAAGGTATTGTCCTTCAGAAGCACTTATCTCTGTAATCATGCCACTGGCTGGGGCAAGAAAAGTAATACGTTGTTGCACCGTCTTGGATTGACCCAATTGCTCAATCTGAGATTTCGATAATCCATAAAGAAGTAATTTTCTTTCTGATGCCTTTAAAAAAGACTCATAGCGCTGCTCCGTTTTTCCAAGCGTTTCATACTGGTCTTTGGCCAAAAGATATTCCTTCTGGAGCGTGAGCATGGTCTCACTGTATAATTCATAGAGTGGTTCTCCTTTCTTTACAACTCTACCAGTTTCTTTGAAAAAGAGTCGCTCAATTCTCCCTTCCGCGCGGCTTGTAATAACCTCTGAATAATCCTGATCGACTACCAATCTTGCATTTATAACAACAGTTTGTCCAATGGACTGAAGCGATACTTTTTGAGTTGTGATATTAGCTAAACGAATCTGACTCTCATTTAACATAAGGTCATTGCTATCTCCTAATGATTGACTTTTGATTACGAGGTCCATTCCACAGATCGGGCATTTTCCAGGGCCATCTTGTATTACACTTGGATGCATGGGACAGGTGTATTTTGTTGCCGGTGTTTCGGCAGTATGTTCATGTGTCGTCTGCTCCTCTTTCGTGTTGCCTGAACAAGCCAAAAGCAACGAAGCGGAAATGAGTAAATAGATACTTGCCTTCATGTTAATTTGCTTTAACAAAACTTTCAGAGTCCACTAAATACTGAGCATTGGCCGCAATCTCATCAGAAGTCGCAAGGCCTTGTCTCACTTCAATCCATCCATCTGATTTTGCGCCTGTCGTGATTTTTTTCGGTTTGAGTACACCGAGTTCCTTCACAAAAACAATCTGATTAAGACCAAGGTCGAGCACTGCTTCTTTTGGAACCCATAGCGATTCAGTTGTCTGAACAGCCAGCTTTGCTTTCACCAAATGACCTATATGCAGTTCATTCGTTTTATGAGTATACACCCAGAGCTTAACGAACTCTTCACCTGCCGTGAAAAATGGTTGTATGAAATCAACAAGAGCTTCCGTCCCTTTGCCATTACCAAAATCGAGTTGAACGCTTGTGCCTTTCCTAACTGACCCGGCCTGGGAAGCCGGAAGATCAAGTTCTATTCTAAGTGAAGAGGGATTTATCACTTTAAATAATGTTTGTCCGGTTGAGACATAGCTTCCTTCACGTAATAGTGAATTGGTTTGGAAGGATTGAATTGTACTCTTGGTTGAGGAAGCTGAAGTTGCTGAAGCTCCCATTTCATTCATGCCTCCACCGGATGTTGAACCGGAGGCGGACAGTGTATTCGTTGTCGGTGGCTGCTCTCCTTCCATTACCAGGTACCCGGTGTGAGGACTGTAAACTGAAAATGTATTCAGTACTTCCTTTCGTTGGATGAGTGCCTTCACCTGATCCTCTGAAGCACCGAGTAATAGAATCTTATTTTTTGCAGACTGAATCATCTCATTATTTTGCGCATCAATTTCCAACAGGTAAAGCAATTCCCGTTGAGCGGTGATTAGTTCAGGACTGTATATTTCTGCTACCACTTGCCCTTTGTTAACTGGTTGAAAGGCATACTTAAGAAATACTTTTTCGAGACGACCACCCACGCGAGCAGGGATAGTATAGATGTTGCGAGTGTCGTAGGTAATGATACCTTGGGCTTCTATGCTTACTGATACACCCTTATACTCTGCTTTTATTGTTTTGATGGAGGCCAATACAGTTTCGTTGGGAGACTTTAATAGTTTAGCTAAGTCTTCTGTAATTTCTATTTCTTGTCCTTGACGTGCTTTAAGTACTAAGTTCATTCCGCATACAGGACATGAGCCCGGTTTATCTGATACTACTGTGGGATGCATTGGACAGGTGTAGGTGTCATGACTTGCACTATCACTATTTTGCGAGCAAGCGACTGCCAGTAACAACAGTATTGCTAATAGTCCACGGACTACGCTCGACTGTCGACTATGAACTATGGACTTTTTACTATTTCTCCAATTGTTTTTCATAGCTCACGATCATGTTGTAGTATTCTTCCAGTTTGTTCAAGTATTCCATTTGCGCCATATTAAGGGCTTCCCATCCGTCAATGACAATCGGCAACTGTTCTCGGTTCTCTTCATAGCCTAACATCATGGTTTGATAATTCTTTCTGAGCGCAGGAATGATTTTGGTATTATAGTTTACCAATTGTTGTTGCATGCGGCTAAGTTTTGCAGCCATCCCCGCCAGCATTCCGCTTGTCTCAATTAATAATGCTTCACGACCCTTTCTCATTGCTTCAATATCGTACTGCATACCCTTCACTTCCGACTTATACATTTTCGATGACCAGGGCGCTATTGGAATCGACATCATCGCCATAGCCGTGAATTGAGTTGGCATATTTCCAAGAGGTTGCATGTGATCAAATCTGATCCTGAAATCCGGCTTAGCCTGATAGCTTTGAAGCTGTTGGTTCAATTGCATTACCCTAATGGTTTTATCAATCTGCTTTACATCACTGCGTTGCGAACTCAGGGCAGCCGTGTCGTAAGCAAGTTGGTTGACTTCATAGTGGACGCGGGTTGTTGTATCTACCATGATGGGCACGTCATGCGGTAAGTTCATTAGTGTCTTCAGGCGGAAACTGCTTTCCTCTATGTCGCCTAACGTCATCAGGATCATGTTCTGAACTTCACTAAGTCTTCCTTCCACTTTGTAAACATTTCCCAGGCTTCCCTGATTGTAGGGATAACGCAACTTTGCCAGCTTTAACATTAATTCAATGATGCGCTCATTCTCATGCAATACGCGAACTTTCTCTTCTGCTATCAGCCATTGATAGTAGAATGTCTTTGCTTCCGCGCGCAACATATTAAACTGGTATGATCTGCTCTGCTCTTCTACAGATGCTTTGGATGCAAAGTATTTCTTGTTCGCATTGAGTTTAGCAGGGTTGGGAATATTTTGTTCAAAAGAAACCATGACGGAGCCCTTGTCCCTTTCATCCATTAATAGCTGGTTGGGATATGGTGTCATAAATGTTCCTGCTCCAATCATTGGAGCCATCCAGCTTTTTGAGCCCTCGGTATAGGCGTTCAATGCTTTTACTTTGTTGTCATACTCCTGCAACATTGGGTTTTGTTTGTCAATGATGCTGAGCACGCTATCCAGGCTGATCACCTGGGCATTACTCCAGGAGACCAATCCCAAACAGAAACCTGTCAACACGGCTATCTTAATGTTTGACTTCATATACTTCAAGTTTTCCGAACTTTCTTAATTCATATTCCTTTGCCATCAAAAAAATGAGCGGGGTTACTAACAGGATGTGCGTAGATGAGGTGAGCACACCACCGATCATAGGCAGTACAATAGGCTGCATTACATCGCTACCTACACCTGTTGACCATAATACCGGCACAAGTCCAAACAATGCTACGCATACCGTCATTATCTTCGGACGTAAGCGTTTGGCGGCCCCCGCGATAACAAACTCTCTAAGGTCATCCCGCGAAATTGTCTCACTGGAATTGCCCCTTAACTTGATGAGTTGCTGCATGGAATCGTTCAGATAGATCACCATTACTACACCAGTTTCTACCGCAATACCAAATAGAGCGATGAAACCAACTGCTACCGCTACAGATAAATTAACTCCGTAGAAATACACCATGTACGCTCCGCCAATCAAAGCAAAGGGTATGGTAATCAAACTCAGGAAGGCTTCGCGAATGGATTTGAATGCCAGGTAGAGGGAAATGAAAATGATCAGCAATACAACGGGAAGAATAACAATCAATGTTTGTTTTCCACGAATCAGATTTTGGTACTGACCACTCCATTCTACATAGTAGCCATTAGGAAGTGTTCCCATCTGTCTATTCAGGGTTTCAATAGCTTCCTGTACCGTACTTCCCAAATCTCTATCACGAACGTTGAACAACACTGCTCCACGCAGCAATGCATTTTCAGAAGCGATCATGGGTGGTCCATCTTCATATTTTATGTCAGCTACTGCTGAAAGCGGAATAGTACCTAGCGCTGGTGTCTTTAAGGGAATACGCTTGAGTTGTTCGATGCTATTCCGATAATCCTGCGCCAAGCGAACGCTTATGGTGAATCGCTGTCTTCCTTCAATAGTTTGCCCGATGGGTGTTCCTCCAATGGAAGATTCAACAATCATGTTTACATCATTCACTGATAGACCGTATCTACCCAAAGCATCCCTGTTCACCTGAATAGTGAGGTACTTTCCCCCTGTGATTGGATCAACATATAAATCTTTTACTCCAGGAATTCCCTGCAAGGCTGTTTTTACTTTTTCAGAAAGCATATAAATACTGTCCAGGTTCTGGCCGTATACTTTTACGCCAACATCGGTACGGATACCCGTGGCTAACATGTTGATGCGGTTGATAATGGGTTGCGTCCATCCATTTACTACCCCTGGAATTTGCAGCTTGGCATCCAGTTCGTTGATGATGTCTTTTTTAGTTACACCTGCACGCCATTCACTTTTTGGTTTTAACATGATAATTGTCTCAATCATACTGATGGGTGAATTATCTGTAGCAGTGCTGGCGCGTCCGGCCTTTCCTAAAACTTTATCTACTTCGGGAAGGGACTTGATGATCTTGTCCTGTACTTGCAAAATTCGTTTCGCCTCGTCATTTGACACATCGGGAAGCGTAACCGGCATGAATAAAATAGATTGCTCATCGAGTGGTGGCATAAACTCACTTCCCAAACTCATGAGAAGCGGAATGCTTACTCCGAGAGCCAGAATATTAACTCCGATGGTTGTCTTTCGCCATTTCAAACATGTTCGAATGACGGGCTCATAAATTCTTTCCAGAAAGCGATTGAGTGGGTTCTTCCGTTCATCTGTAAACTTTCCTTTCATGAAGAATGAAATGATTACAGGGGCAAGCGTAATGACCAGGATGGCATCGACAATCAGAATAAACGTTTTGGTATATGCCAGGGGATGGAAAAGTTTTCCTTCCTGGCCGGTAAGCATAAAGACAGGTAAGAATGAAGTAATGATGATGACGGTCGAATAGAATACACCACGCGAAACCTGCTTGGAAGATTTTTCAATGATCTCCAATCGCTCGGTATCCTCAATCTTGTTGTATTTCCGGTTTAATAATTTCTTTATCATAATTGAATTACTTTTCGGTTTCGGGATTTAACTCCTCGTACCGGTGTGATAAATTCTTGTAAGAATTCTCAGCCATAATGATCCCGTTATCAACAATTACTCCAATCGCCAATGCAATACCAGTGAGCGACATAATGTTCGAACTAATACCGAAAGCATTCAACAAAATAAAACTGGTAGCAATGGTGATGGGGATTTGAATAATAATACTGATGGCACTTCTCCAATGAAACAGGAAAAGAATAACCACCAACGAAACAACAATCATTTCCTCAATAAGTGTTTTCTTAATAGAGGACACTGATTCTTCTATTAGCTGGCTGCGATCATAAATGATGTTGAACTTCATGCCTTGCGGAAATCCTTTTGCAACTTCCTCCATTTTCTTCTTAACCGATATAATCACTTGATCCGCGTTTTCTCCGTATCGCATCACGACAATTCCACCCACTACTTCACCCTCACCGTTCTGGTCAAATATTCCAAGGCGTGTTTCTCCCGTCATTTGAACAGTAGCTACATCGCGGACTTTTACAGGAACTGTATTTACTGTCTTTAAAGGAATGTTTTCAATTTCTTCCACTGATTTGAGGTAGCCTGTAGTTTTGATGATATAACCGATGTCATTTACTTCAAACTTGCGTCCACCCGCCTCATTGTTATTGGCACGTACTGACTGAATGACCTCAGGCACAGAGAGTCCGTAATAGATGAGTTTGTTTGGATTAACCGTTACTTGATATTGTTTCTGAAAGCCACCGAAGGAAGCGATCTCGCTCACGCCAGCAACGTTTTGCAATCCAAATTTTATGTACCAATCTTGTACAGCACGCTGTTCGCCCAAGTCCATACCCGGTGCATCCAGTGTGTACCAGAGTATATGGCCAACGCCCGTGCCGTCTTCGGACTCAATGTTGGTGTGATTCCATCAGGCAATAAGCGTGTAGCATAATTGAGACGTTCGAGAACACGTTCACGCGCCCAATAAATATCGGTGTCATCATTAAAGATTACATACACAAAGCTCATCCCGAACATTGATGCACCACGAACATATTTTACCTGTGGAAGTCCTTGTAAATTCGTGACCAAAGGATAGGTTACCTGGTCTTCAATGATCTGCGGGCTACGTCCCATCCATTCAGTGAATACAATCACTTGATTTTCGGACAGATCCGGTATGGCATCAATCTTGTTGATTCGCACAGAGTAAATTCCCCATGCAAGCAACCCTGCTGCCACAAGTAGTACTAAGAACCTGTTTTGAAGAGACAGGGATATGACTTTTTCAATCATGATTGAAAAAATTGAGATATAGAAATAAAATTGAAATGAGTGACGTGCTTGAATAGCCGTCAAGTGAAAAGCGGAATGCTTTTCAGAAAGAAAGTAAAATCAGATTAAAAATACCTGAAGATCAACTGTTATATCAGTCGCTCGGAGTGGAGGATCGTGGTAAGCGTAATGTTTAGAAGCAATTATGGAAGAAGGAATAATCTCTGCAATTGGCACGGCAGGTTGAACCATATCTACAACAGGAGCAGCTATGCTAATCTGGTTTATACTTCCCTTGAAGTCCTGTGCATCATGAACAATTGTTTCATCCTGGCAGCAAGGTTTGGATTCCTTCCGGTGGCATGGAGGCATTTTTTTCTCCATCTCACATCCTTCAGCTTTAGTGAACAATGCTATGTTCTGAATCTCACCACTACATATGTGAAGACCGACCATAAAACTGCTGCTGGAAAACAGCACCAGAATGGCGAAGGCAGACGACAATATGGAACGATGTTGCTTCATTAACTAGAAAACAAAGTTACAAAACTTTTAACACAAACGGATTTTAGAGCAGCATTGTTCCAGCCATTCCTACCATAAGTAGGTCTTCAATAATAGTTACGGTACTCATAGGGAGGTTAAAAACCGCTCCCAAACAGGCACATTGAATCTTTTTCTTGTTCAAAACGCTTTGAATTACTCCTATGCTGCTGAATCCCAAAACGACCACAGTGACCCAATTTGTAATAAAATGATTGAACCCTATGAGATAAGAAATACCTAGTCCCAATTCAATAAAAGGATACACGTAGCCATAGGCCGGTATTTTTGCTGCCAGCAAATCATACATGGAATAGCTTTTAGCAAAACCTTTCAGATCAAGGAGTTTAAAGAATGAAAAAACCAAAAAGAAACCGGCCATAAAATAATTCATGCCCATGTGAAGACTTCCATTTGCAGTAAGAGCGGATACTGCAGTGATAAAGGCAGCAATCATCAATATGGGCTTGTAAGTTGAAAGCCATGATTTAGCTTCCTCAGGTTTCATAGTGTGATGGCTATGATCTGAAGTGTCTGTGCTGATCTTGTATTTAGAATCCTTGCCGATAGCCTCCTGAAGTTCATTTAGAGTTAAATGTTTTTGCATTGTGATAACTGCTTTCTGACCTTCGAGTTTTACATCCGCTGACAATACATCAGGATGCATCAAAAGTTTACTTTTCACCTTGGCTACGCAGCCATCGCAGGTAATACCTGCTACCGTATAAGAATGTGTCATGACTTACTAATTTTTAAATAACAATCAAATTAACGCTGAAGGCGCGGAAAAGTCTTTATACAATTACTGGAAAGAATTATACTTTATCCAGAGGCTTCTGAAATAGATCAATTGAACCCTCCAAGCATTTTAAATCTGTTATGTAAAATTGGCAAATGAGCATTTCCCTAAGAATTCCGACCTTTAAGGCGATTTAACTTTCCTTAGAATCCATGACAACACTCTATATTAAGAACATGGTATGCAACCGCTGTAAGATGGCGGTACAGCACGAATTGGAAAAGTTGGGTTTGCATTCTGAGAAAATATCGCTGGGGGAAGTAACTCTAAAGGAAGATAGCTTATCTACTGAAATCTTAAATCAGCTTGATACCACTTTACTAAGCCTTGGTTTTGAGCGCATTGATGATCGTAAAGCCAGGCTCATTGAAGCGATAAAGAATAAAGTGATTCAGATGATCCATTATCCAGACGGTGTTGAAAGAAAATTTAATTGGTCAACTGTTTTGGCAGATGAGCTGCATTATGAATATAATTATCTAAGTACCCTCTTTTCCGCTGTTGAGGGAATTACCCTTGAGCAATACATTATTCGTCAAAAAATTGAACAGGCTAAGGAATTGCTATTTTACGATGAACTTAATCTTAGTGAAATCGCCAATAAGTTAGGCTATAGTAGTGTTGCTCATCTTTCGGGCCAGTTCAAGAAAATTACTGGCTTTACTCCCTCCGAATTAAAAAAATCCAGAGAAATCGGTCAAAGAAAAACCCTTGACAATATTTCATAGAAATTCCTTCTATCGGAAAAATTGTGGTCTATGATGAGTGGACAATTTCTCCGCATCTCCTATTTTATTTTAGAAATCGCTAAGACCTGCACCATTTTTAATGTGCTGGCATCTTTTTGTAAAGACAGTGAATGGCACAGGCTTGATTTTTATAACTCTCGTGAACAGTCGCGATAACCTTTCCCTGCGGATCAAATACTTTGCATTTTTCGCCTTTGCTGTTCGGTTCGATGGTAAATACCAAGGTTCCCTTAGGGTCGGTGAACGATCCATCCTTACCTATGCTACCCAGTTTGTGTCCTTTAGAGTCAACAAGCTCTTGCTTCTCGATTGATGCGACTTTCTCTCCCTTTGCATTGTAGACTACACCGTCCTTGATCCATCCCAATTTTGTTCCTGCCGAGTCCAATACATATCCTGATGAATTAAGTTGTGGGTGCTTATAATTATCCTGAGCCATAAGCTGATTCGAGAAGGTAATAATCGTCACGATTGCTACAGCCAAACTTGATCTTAATAACTTTTTCATATTTGAATATTTATGGTTGTTTTTTTATACATGTATGCGATAATGCTGTAACAATTCTACGTAGTGTTATTAATTTGAGCCATAAAGTGTAAAACATGTAACTATTTACAATAAAATGAAGATGCATTCGGTTGATCTATTATGAACGACACCGAGTTAATTTCAATTCAAAGATGATGACAGAGTGAAAAGAACTAAATGATATTAGTCACCTCAAGAGGTAATTCTTATCAGATGGTTTGGGAGAAACTGTCGATACGCGTCCTGATCTGGGCAAATAGAAAAGACCTGCCTTCTCAGACAAGTCTCCTTATATATAGTGTGGCTAACCCCAACTCCCTTTCCCTTTTTGACTTTATTCTCCTTCTTCTCCCTCGTCAATGTCTCAAAGGTAAATGTTCAAATGTCGTCAATTCTCTTATTTAACAAGATTGACCGTGTGAACAGAGTTCTCGATATATGCAATTACATCAAAATGGTTTTTCAAATTAATCTCAGTGAACTGAGTAGTCTCTTGCGGTCGTGACCCAATTGAACGGAATCCAGCAGGTTGATTTAATATTTCTATATCAGTTATGCTTTTGATGTCCAGAAAATAATTTTTGAACTTACTCTTTGAAAAGTAATACTCATATGTACCAACGAAGGAAGGATGAACTTCATAATGTTGCTCTGGTCCGTAAGCAGAATATGAACCCTTGTTATAAGTAAACCCGAAGGCTAAATACTTGTCACCATACCATTCCTTTAGAAAATATCCCATTTTGCCACTTGCTTTTGTTATATGAGTATTGTCTGCCGAAAGAATTATCTTAATGTCGTCACCTGAATTTTCTATCAACCAATTTATGTTTTGAGCCATATACTCATCTCTTGTCTTTGTTTTCTCAGATTTAGAGTCTGAGGATAAGCTCTGCAAAAAAATGTTCATGTAATGTTTCATTCTCTCAAAATATTTTGGGTCGGCAACTGAATACTTCTTAGAGGTCAAATACAAATTTATTTCATCCGTTTTTTGAACTACCAATTTCCACTTTTGGTCATCTTTCGTGGGCTCGCTATACAGTTTGTCAAGTTCGAGAAGACTTGCCGTTAAGGTCGAGTCATTAATTTTGGCAAAGTCTTCAACCGCTTTTAATGCTGATAAACCATTTTGCATATCAAATCCCCGAAACTCAATTTTTTTCTTAGCGCTTTGATTGTATGCCTTCATCCATTGAATTATGTCTATCATCTCTTGTGTTTGCCAACTTGGATAAACTAGGTCTTTGGTTACCTCTTCTATTGTACCCTTACCAAAGGACACGTAATCGTTAATCCTATCAGCTTCAACCGTGGGCGATTCTAATGCGAAAATTGAAAACCCTTCGTTTTCAACCAAGAATTTAATCATTCTTAGTTTGAGCTTATAAATTGAGGATGAACCATGAGAATTTTCACCTAAAGCTACAATGGTGGAATTTCCTATTATGTTTTTAAGTGGAATTGAAAGCTTACCCTATTTAGTAGCATCCAAAATTAATGATTCCCAATTATAATTATCATCCTGTTGGAATGTGGGAAACTCCGCGTTGGCCTTTAGGGGGTGGTGGAGTTTTCCATATTTCAATAGGAACTGTGTAGGGG
>JBGANU010000027.1:0-48025 GCA_044222145.1 Cyclobacteriaceae bacterium | reverse complement strand
GGCAGAAGCTCCGACAGCAAAACCATCAATAATATCAAGAAGATTACCATCAGCACAGGTTCTGATAAAGCTGAAATAAACACCAGTATTGACCCGGAGATCCATCTTTATGTAGACGTTCTTAAAATATTTAATGGGAACCCGGCATTAAGTATTGCTGCGCATCCGATGGTCATGTTCGATGACTACTCTGTCAACATTTCAAAGAACTATTCAAAAATGATTGAGTTTGGTCATGTGCATAACGATCCGAAGAGCAAGTAACAGGAGAACTACTGCTGTTCGTGTTCATGTAATCATTCTGCACATGGAAAGAATTAAACGACTCCGTTTCAGGAACTGGCATTTGGCTGTTCCGTTGTTTGCCCTAATGGCGTGCGACAAGACTACTGAAAATCCGCGCGTGACATTGGAGCAGCCTGTAAACTTTCCGCCCATACAATATGCACTTCAAAACAATCCGGTGACCACGTCAGGCTTCGAATTGGGCAGGGCATTGTTCTATGATGGTCAGCTTTCGCGCAATGGATCCATAAATTGTGGAAGCTGTCACCAGCAAAGTGCTGCCTTCACACACCGCGGTCATATTGTAAGCCACGGCATTGACGATAAGTTAGGCACACGAAATTCGCCTGCCATTATGAACCTGGCCTGGCAAACAGATTTCTTTTGGGACGGTGGTGTTCATGATTTGGATTTACAACCTATCGCACCCATTCAGAACCCGGTTGAAATGGATGAGAAAATGGCCAATGTTCTAAATAAGCTACGGGCTGATTCGTATTACCCGCGCAAATTCAGCGAAGCCTTTGGAAGCAATGAGATTACATCCGAGCGTTTCCTTAAGGCATTATCGCAATTCATGATTACGCTGGTCTCTGCGCATTCCCGCTATGACGGATATAAACGCAATGAGGGCGACACACTATCCGCACTAGAACTGTCAGGACTAAAACTGTTTCAGCAAAAGTGCGCGTCCTGCCATGCAGGTGATTTGTTTACCGACTTAAGTTTTCGGGACAATGGTCTCGATGAACATAACAAAGCCGACAGCGGAAGATTTAGAGTTACCCTCAACAAGGAGGATAAATTCAAATTCAAAGTGCCAAGTCTTCGAAATGTTGAACTCACTGCACCGTACATGCACGATGGGCGCTTTCGTAATTTGGAACTTGTGTTGGATCATTATGCAAGCAATGTTCATGATAATCCTAATCTTGATCCGCTGCTGAAACAAAATGGGCAATTAGGTATTCCACTTACTGCGGAGGAGAAAGTAAAGATCATTGCTTTTCTTAAAACACTTACCGATCACCAGTTCATTACCGATAAACGATTCTCTGAATTCTCAACAAACTGAGCTATGAAAAGAATAGCATTAGCATGTTTACTATTTGTCATGACTTCGCTCACTACGGCAAGTGCTTGCGCAATTTGTGGCTGTGGTTCCGGTAACTACTACCTGGGTCTTATGCCGCAGTTTGGCAAAAACTTCGTTGGCTTGCGCTACCGAACCTACAGTTTCAGGTCACACCTTGGCACAGGCTATAAACCTTTTGAAGCGACCCATGAAACGTTTCAGAGTATGGAGTTATGGACGCGCCTTTACCTGACGCAGAGAATACAAATCATTTCATTGGTCAACTACAACTTTAATGAGCAACTCGATCAGGGTGTAACAAAAACGATAAACGGCATTGGAGATATTCCGGTTATCGTAAACTACAATATCATCAATACAACCAATCAGCCGCTTTCTGACGAAAGGCTATTAAATCATAGTCTGTTTCTTGGAGCCGGGATAAAACTCCCCACAGGAAAGTATAAATATATTGAAGACCCAAAGATTGTGGCCAACCCAAATTTTCAGTTAGGTACCGGTAGCGTTGATCTTATGTTAACTAGTCTGTATACGCTACGGTTCAAACGTTCAGGGCTATCGGCCGATGTTAACTACAAGATCAATGGACAGAACTCCAATGAATACAAATTTGGTAACAGGGTCAGTGGCACTGTTTCATTGTTTTATGTTCAGCAAATCAAAAAACTAGGGTTAATGCCCAATGCTGGCGTGTATTTTGAAGACTCGCAAAAGAACCAACAGTATGGAATCACAATCGAGAACACCGGAGGACCAGCACAATTTGCCTCTATGGGAATAGAGTCTTATTATAAAAAGATTTCCGTGGGATTCAATTTCCAAAAGCCGGTGGTTCAGCATCTCGCCAGCGATCACAGTAAAGCCGAGAACAAGGCAATGGTTCATTTTACATTCTTGTTTTAGGTTAAATAAACTATTAAACATTTTAAATTGATTATCATGAAAATAAAATTCGCAATAACGCTGGCAGTATTTATGTGCTGCCTTGGTCTTAGCATGCAATTAAAAGCGCAACAATCCGAGATCGAAAATTATAAAGTGGCTGTTTTCCTTTATCAGGGAGTAGAGTTACTCGACTTTGCCGGTCCGCTTGAGGTGTTCAGTAACACCTCAAACTTCGAGGTCTTTACGGTAGCACCAAAAGCTGAAACCATTGTGGCCATGAACAAGAATATTAAGTTTATTCCAAACTATTCAATTGAGAATTGTCCACAGCCAGATATAATTGTTTTTCCCGGAGCCAACATGGAGGGATTGATGCCGATCTACAATGATACCACTGTAATTAGGTGGATCAGAGAAATTCATAAGCATACAAAATTCACGATGTCAGTTTGCACGGGTGCGGCATTCCTTTCAAAGGCAGGGGTGCTTGACGGCCACTCTGTAACTACACATTGGGGTGCAGTGGCAAGTCTTCAGCAAATTACACCAAACGCTAAAGTCATTTCTGATAAACGTTATGTTGAGGACGGAAAACTAATGACAACTGCAGGCGTTTCTGCCGGACTTGATGGAGCGTTGCACTTAGTGTCAAAGATCCGGGGAAGGGAAGAAGCAAGCAAGGTCGCACGCAGCATTGAATATGATAAATGGAATCCCGATGCCGGGTTGGTTATCGGCACGGAAAAACCAACTCATCAGAAGAATATCAAAACAGGGGAATCAAGAATGAAACCCGCCAGCAAAAAAGTGGAGAACAAAAGCGCTGGCATTTTAAAAGAAGAATCAATTGACCCATTTTGCAAGATGAAGGTGCCGAAAGGGACAGCTATTACATCCGTCCACAAGGGAAAACAATATGGATTTTGTAGTGAAGTGTGCAAAGAAATGTTTGAGACGAATCCTGAAAAATACTTAGTTCAAAAATGATCTTTAAGACTCGATCAATCATCAGATTATGGCTTTCGACTGCAACCCTGATTTCATTATTTTCCGGTTGTAGTTTAAAGAAAGAAAAAATTCACCTTTCTGAGGCTACGCTGTTGACTTCACCAGCAGATTCAACGAGCGGTGAGCCTTACTTGTTCACCGATGAAAATGAAGCAACTTATCTTTCGTGGGTATCGCGAAAGGGCGACACAAGTGTTTTATACTATTCTTCATTAAAAGACAATAACTGGAGTCAGCCACAGGCAATAGCATCCGGTAGTAATTGGTTTGTTAATTGGGCCGACTACCCAACGCTTGCTTTAAATAACAAGGTCCTTATCGCGAATTACCTGGTGAAAAGCGGAGCCAATACGTATGCGTATGATGTTCATATCACGTCATCGCAAAATGGTGTTAATTGGAGCAACGCCAAATTATTAAATGAAGATCATAAACAAGCAGAGCATGGATTTGTTTCAATCGTTCCCTATGGCGATAATTTCTTCATGTCCTGGCTGGATGGAAGAAACACTGCGATGGAAGAGCATGAAGAGATGAATTATGGTGATGATCATCACGGGGCCATGAGTATTCGGGCCGCGGTCGTTAACACTTCGGGTGCTAAGTTAAAAGAGTGGGAACTTGACAACAGGGTGTGTGACTGTTGTCAAACAAGTGCTGCTGTCACCACCAATGGCCCCGTGGTGGTGTACCGCGATCGGTCTCAGGAGGAAGTCCGTGATATATCCATTGTAAGGTGGATGGATGGCGATTGGTCTCAGCCTAAAACCATTTACGCAGACAATTGGAAAATCAACGGATGCCCTGTGAACGGGCCCCGCATTGCCCCGCCAGAAAAAACAACGTTGCCATTGCATGGTTTTCTGCACCAAATGATAGTGCGCAAGTCAAATTGATTTTCTCAAACGATGCTGGAAAAAGCTTTGGCAATCCTATTCGAATAGATGAGCAGAAAACAATCGGTCGTATCGATTTAGAAATGCTTGATGATGGCAGTGCCGTAGTCTGCTGGATGGAAGAATCAACCATAAAAGCAATGCGCGTGAGCCCAAATGGCACAAAAGATTTACCAATATCTGTTGCGGCTACTTCGGAAAAACGAGCAAGTGGCTTTCCTCAAATGACCAAGCGTGGAGATAAATTGATCTTTGCATGGACCGATGATGCCGTGAACAACATCAAGACCGCACGTGTAATGTTAAAGCGATGACATTGAAATTTTTTGTTGGCTAACTCACCTGCTACTACAGGGCCTCAGCGATAAGTCGGTTTCGAAAATATTAAATATACGGACCGTACTTCTTCCGATACTCCAACGGACTGTACTGCGTGACCGCTTTGAACTGCCGGTTGAAATTCGAGAGGGTGCTAAACCCACTGTCGTAACAAATCTGCGATACATTTATTTTCTGACTGGTCAGCAGCTTGCAACTGTGACCCACTCGTATTTCCGTTAAGAAATCGGAGAACGTTTTATTAGCATGTACTTTAAAGTATCGGCTGAAGGAAGTTGGACTCATGTTTGCAATCGCGGCCACATCATCCAGTGATATACGTTCGCGAAAGTTTTTCATCACATAAGCGTGCACTCGGTTCATGCGATCTGTTTCCGTTTCCTTCATAGAGTTGGAATATCCCTCCGTGGCCAACAGGCGATACTCCGATGAATTCCCAATGAGATTCAGAAGATTCAAAAGCACAAGAATTCGTTCAAAGTCTTTCACTAGTAAAATGTGATGCATTTGTTCACTTGCCTTCCGATGTGTGTCGCCATAAATTTCAAGGCCACGTTCAGCTTGCAGAAAGAGTTGCTTTACTTTATACATCTCACTTTTTTGGAGAAAGTCTTTTCCTAAAAAGTTTTCAGGAAAGTAAATGACGATGCCTTCGGTCATCAACTCGTTGTCGTCATTAAAATATTCGTGATCACTTTGCCAAAGATGTGGCAGGTTGGGGCCAGTAAATATTAGGTCGCCTTCTTTGAAAGGACTCACATGATCGCCAATGAAACGAGTGCCCGTTCCCTTCAATGCCAGGAAAAGTTGGTACTCCGGATGGAAGTGCCAGTTGGGATCGAAGTGAGGCGCGGTTAGATGCTTTGCTTCAAACGCCTGGTTTTCGGAGATCGGTGATTTCTGTAACGCAACTTTCATTTTCTAGATACTGACCATTATATAGGCTTCGAGTGGTACTTAATTACCATCCGGAAGGCAGATATGACAATTGCATGTCAAAATACAGTCATTTTTGGGTAAAAAAAAGCAAACGTTTGCGGAAAACTTCAGAGAAATTAGCCTTGTAAAACCAAACCGCTATGCGAATCCTACTCTCAGCTCTCTGTTTATGTCTGATCATCTCCATTCAATCGTGTAACAAACCCGCAAAAAGTTTACGGAACGACTCTGGAAAAATCGAGATCTTGTTCCTCGGCCACAACAGCGACCATCATAACTCCGCACTGTTTATGCCGATGCTCGCGTCTCAGCTTTCGCTGGAAGGCATGAACTTCACCTACACCAGCAATCCAAACGACCTGAATGAAGAAAATCTTGGTAAGTATGATGCATTGATGATCTATGCCAATCACGATAGCATTACAACGGATCAGGAAACCGCGTTACTTAACTACGTGGAAAAGGGAGGTGGATTTATTCCCGTGCATTGCGCCAGCTGGTGCTTCAGAAATTCTTCGAAGTACATTGACTTAGTTGGCGCTCAATTCTTAAAACATAAAACGGATACCTTCGAAACAGAAATCGTTAAGAAGGATCATCCCATCACACAATCGTTGCAACCGTTCACAACCTGGGACGAAACCTATGAGCACGACAAATTTGCAAAAGACATCACGGTGTTGATGGAACGTGTAGAAGGCGATCACCGCGAACCGTGGACATGGGTGAAACAGTTTGGAAAAGGCAGAGTGTTTTACACCGCTTATGGTCACGATGAACGCACATGGAACAATCCCGGATTTCATCAATTAATGAAGGAAGGAATTTTATGGGCCGTGGGCGATGCAGTCAAACAAAAGTGGGAACCTTATCGAAAACAACTTCCTACACTTACGTATCGTGATGCGCAAGGCATTCCAAACTATGAGAAAAGAAGTCCGGAGCCGCGTTATCAGGATCCATTGTCACCGGAAGAATCTGCCAAGTTGATTCAAGTGCCCGTTGGTTTTGATTTGGAATTATTTGCATCCGAGCCAAACATTATAAACCCCATCTCTATGGAGTGGGATGAGCGCGGAAGACTTTGGGTGATCGAAACAGTGGATTATCCCAACACGGTATTAGAAGATAAAAGCACGGGCGATGATCGCATCAAAATTTTAGAAGACACTGATGGCGATGGCAAGGCCGATAAGTTTACGGTGTTTGCCGACAAGCTCAATATACCTACCAGTATGGTGTTCAGCAACGGTGGCATCATCGTCTCACAGGCACCATACTTTTTGTTTTTGAAAGATACCGATGGCGATGACAAAGCCGATGTGCGGAAGGTGATCATTGACGGATGGGGAACATTTGATACACATGCCGGACCTTCGAACCTTACTTATGGATTTGATAATCAGATTTGGGGTGTAGTGGGTTATT
This sequence comes from Cyclobacteriaceae bacterium, assembly GCA_044222145.1. GTDB lineage: Bacteria > Bacteroidota > Bacteroidia > Cytophagales > Cyclobacteriaceae > ELB16-189. Next base: position 41,149 of record JBGANU010000027.1, on the reverse strand, counting down.
CCGGATTTGAAGGAACCATCGCAGGTGAAAATCGTCTGTTCCGTCAGGGTGTTTATCATTTTAAACCGGACGTATCCAGCTTCGAATTCTTAACCGGCACGAGCAACAACACATGGGGGCTTGGCTTCACAGAAACCAACGATGTGTTTGCATCGACTGCCAACAACACGCACAGTGTGTTCATGGGCATTCCTAACAAATCACTGCGCGGCACAGAAGGTGTAAGGCTATTAGGCAGCACAAAGATTGACGGACATTATGCGATGCATTCCATCACCGATAAAGTGCGACAGGTAGACGTGTTTGGTGGCTTCACGGCTGCGGCCGGTCATCGTTTTTATACCGCACGAAATTATCCGAAAGAGTATTTGAACAACGTGGCTTTTGTTTGTGAACCAACAGGTCACTTGGTACACATCGCCCGCATCAATAAAAATGGTGCAGGCTTTTTGGAAGAAGATGGATGGAATTTATTTGCCGGTGCCGATGAATGGACAGCTCCCGTGGAAGCCAAGACCGGTCCTGATGGAGCAGTGTGGGTATTGGATTGGTACAACTTTATCATTCAACACAACCCGACACCAACACCCGAGCGCGGTGGCTTTGAAGGTGTGAACGGAAAAGGAAACGCGTATGAAAATCCGTTGCGCGATAAATCTCACGGACGCATCTGGCGGGTGGTAAGTCGCCAGGCGAAAGAATACAAGCCGCTTTCACTCAGCAAAGACGAGCCCGATGAGTTGATTGAAGCTTTGAGCAACGACAACATGCTGTGGCGAATGACAGCGCAACGCTTATTGGTAGAGCGTGGCAACCTTGATGTGTTGCCCGACTTGATTGAATTAGCATCCAACAAAACGGAAGCAAATGTCGCAACCACCATTCATGCACTCTGGACAATCGATGGACTTGGCGCTGTGAGCAAAGATGACAAGGCACAGAGCGCAGTAACAAACGCGTTGGATCATCCGGCAGCTGCCGTTCGCAAAGCTGCGATTCAAATACTTTCAAAAGCAGGTTGGTCGGAAGAGATCGTCACCAAACACAATTTGCTCAACGACCCTGATCCGAACACGCGATTAGCCGCGATCAATTCTCTGGTTGAAATTTCCTCATCGGAATCATTAGGTAAAAAATTATATGAATTAAGTCTGGAAGAAAGTGTGAAGAGCGATGAATGGCTTTCGAAAGCAGTGTATGGTGTTGCGCACCAGCATCGCGATGGATTTCTCGCGGCATTCAAGAACGCCAATCCAAACTATACGGGCGCGCGAGAAGCGGTAGGCCCAACGCCTGATGCTATCGGTTTTGATGATTCGAAATGGCAACAGATGACGCTACCGGATTATATCGACAAAAACCTGGACGGTATTTTCTGGTTCAGAAAAGTGATTGACGTACCGGCAAGTGCTGCAGGTAAGAAGGCCGTGCTCTCATTAGGACCGATCAACGACTCGGATATTACCTATCTGAATGCCACCAGAGTTGGTGCTACCGATAGGAAGGTAAGCGAGAAAAGAGTCTATAATATTAGCGCTGATGTTCTGAAAGCAGGTAAAAATTTATTATCCATTCGTGTGGAAGACATTGGCGGCCCCGGTGGAATTTATGGAAAGCCGGAAGAGATGTTTCTGCAAGTGGGTGCCACTAAGATTTCATTGGCAGGAAACTGGAAATTTGAAATGGACAAAAGCAAAGCGCCATCGTCACGCAACTTCTTTGAGGGCACTACGATTGGTCAACTCTTTGCAGACAATAATATGAACAGGGTGGAAGCCGCTGAAACAACAGTCTCGGCAACCGGCACTACTATTATAAAGTTGAAAGTGATCAAGAACGAGATGAAGTACGATGCCAAGACTTTTACAGTGGAAGCAGGCAAGCCCGTAGAAATCGTTTTTGAAAATCCAGACTTCATGCAACACAATCTCGTGATCGGACAAATAGGATCACTGCAAATGATCGGTAGAGCTGCCGATAAAATTGCATCTGATCCGAAAGGAGCAGAGAAGAATTATGTGCCTGAACTTCCTGAAGTTCTTTTTTCAACCAAGCTGGTTAATCCACAACAAACCGTTAGCCTCAAATTCACGGCACCAACCAGGCTGGGCGACTATCCGTTTGTCTGTACGTTCCCTGGTCATTGGTCGATCATGAATGGCGTGATGAAAGTAGTAGCTGCTAAACCTTAGTTGTCAGAGATGAGTCTGAATGTAAAATTTGGGGTGAGCACCTGGTTGTGGACTTCGCCCTTTACAACGGAGACGGTCGCGCTCTTTCCGAAAATAAGATCGATGGGTTATGATGCCGTGGAAATTCCGGTAGAGTATCCTGAAAAGATTGATGCGAAGAAAGTAAAAGCCGCACTTGATCAGAACGGACTGGAAGCAATTGTATGCGGAGCGTTTGGACCAACGCGTGATTTGACCAACGATGATCCGGCTGTTCATGAAAACTGTTTTCAGTACATCACACAATGCCTTGATCTTTGTAACGAGTGGGATGCGAAGTTTCTGGCGGGGCCCATGTATTCTGCCGTTGGTAAAGCGCGAATGGTTCCACCGGAGCAGCGCAAGAAAGAATGGGAGCGGGCCGTTAACAATCTTCATAAAGTATGCAAGCTGGCGCAAGAGCGTAAACTTGAAATCGCGTTGGAGCCATTGAATCGTTTTGAATCAGACATGATCAACACGGCCGATGATGTTTTGCGATTGGTGAACGACATTAATCATCCATCGGCTAAAATCATGCTCGATGGATTTCACATGGCGATTGAAGAACGTAACATTGAGTTGGCCATCACTTCTGTGGGAGGCAGATTGATTCATATTCAGGTATCCGAAAATTATCGCGGCACACCTGGCACAGGTCAAACACCGTGGGAATCTTTCAAACAAGGATTGACCAACATCAATTACAAAGGTGTGGTGTCTATCGAAAGCTTCACACCTGAAATCAAAGAACTAGCGGGTGCTGTTTGCATCTGGAAAAATCTCGCGCCTTCACAGGATGGATTCGCCAGTGAAGGCTTAACTTTTTTAAAGAAATTATTAAACGACTAATCGTATGAGTAAGACCATTAACATCGCCATCATCGGCCTCGGCTTTGGCGCGGAGTTCATTCCCATTTATCAAAAATATCCCGGAGTAAAACTGGTAGCCATCTGCCAACGCAACAAATCCAAACTGGAAGAAATAGGAAAAGCATTCAACATCGAAAAACGTTACACCGATTACGATGAGTTGCTGAAAGATCCGGACATTCATGCCGTACACATCAACACGCCCATTCCCGATCACGGCATTCAATCCATCAAAGCATTGAAGGCGGGTAAACACGTGGCATGTACGGTTCCTATGGCAACTACAGTAGAAGAGTGTCAGGAGATTGTGCGACTAACACAAGAGAAAAAACTTACCTACATGATGATGGAAACCGTGGTGTATGCGCGCGAGTTTTTGTTCATGAAAGAATTGTATGAGAAAGGGGAGTTGGGCAAAGTTCAATTCATCAAAGCAAGTCATCAGCAAGACATGGACGGCTGGCCCAACTATTGGCCGGGATTACCACCGATGTATTATGCTACTCATTGTGTTGGTCCGGTGCTCGGCTTGCTCCGCAAAGACGCAGAGTATGTTTCTTGTTTTGGATCAGGAACTATCAGAGAAGAATTGATTAAACATTACAATTCACCTTATGCGGTAGAGACTACGCACGTTAAACTGAAAGACTCTGACTTGAGTGCACATGTGTACCGGTCATTATTTGATGTGGCGCGTCAGTATCGCGAAAGCTTCGAAGTATATGGTTCGAAGAAGTCGGTGGAGTGGCCGTTGATTGAAGGCAAGCCTTTAGTAGTTCATACCGCCAAGAAGCCAGAACCTGAGATTCCGGAAGAAGTAGAATCACCCGACTTTGCCAAACTTTTACCGGAACCGATTCAACGCTTCACCACCAAAGGTGTGTACGATGCCGATGAACATCAACATCTTTCCTTCACGCAAGGCGCGGGTCACGGTGGTTCGCATCCACATCTTGTGCACGAGTTTGTAAGTTCATTGGCACAAGGACGGCAACCTTATCCAAATGCTACCCAATCTGCCAACATAACCTGTGTGGGTATTCTGGCACATGAATCGGCAAAGCAAGGAGGCAGGGTGATACCGTTGCCGGAGTTTACGTTTTCAAAAAAATAAATGGTACGGCTATGAGAAATATCACGCTGCTGTGTATTGGCTTTTTGTTATCGTGTTTAGTTGCTGTTGCGCAGAACACCGATAAACTAGCTCCTGAAGGCTTTGATCTTGTGCGTGAAAAGATTGCGCATGGAAAAATTGATACCATTACCTATCCATCCAAAACCGTGGGTGTCGATCGCAGAGCCTTGGTATACACACCACCCGGTTATTCCAAAAGCAAAAAGTATCCGGTGTTGTATTTGCTGCACGGCATCGGTGGTGATATGAAAGAATGGCTGAAGAACGGTCAGCCGCAAGTGATCTTTGATAATCTCTATGCAGATAAGAAACTCGAATCCATGATCGTGGTGATGCCGAATGGCAGAGCAATGAAAGACGACCGCGCCATTGGCAATATGTTTGATAGCGCCCGCGTGCAGGCATTTTCTGTTTTCGAAAAGGATTTGCTCAATGATTTGATTCCGTTTATTGAAAAGAAATATTCGACACTAAAAGATCGCGAGCACCGTGCGGTTGCTGGCCTTTCCATGGGTGGCGGACAATCGCTGAATTTTGGTTTGAGCAATCTCAATCAGTTTGCGTGGGTAGGAGGGTTCTCTTCTGCGCCCAACACCAAACTGCCGGAGGTGCTAGTGCCCAACCCGGATGAAGCAAAAGCAAAACTAAAGTTGCTTTGGATTTCATGTGGCGATGCCGATGGTCTCATGAACTTCAGCAAACGCACGCACGACTATCTGTATGAAAAGAATGTTCCTCACATTTTTTATGTAGAACCAGGCGCTCATGACTTTAAGGTGTGGAAGAACGATCTCTATATGTTCTCGCAATTGTTATTTAAAACAGTTGATCCCAAAACATTTCCTTCATTCACCGTATTAGGATCACCCGCGGCAACCAATGTTCGGTCAGCCAAGTATCCGCAGATCTTACCCGACAATCGGGTTGTGTTTCGGATAAAAGCTCCGGACGCGCAAAAAGTACAGATTGATCTGGTTAAAAAGTACGACATGATCAAAGATGCGGAAGGGTTCTGGTCGGTCACAACAGACACCATCAGCGAAGGCATTCATTATTATTCGTTGGTGATTGATGGCGTGGCCCTGGCCGATCCCGCCAGCGAAGCATTTTATGGTATGGGCAGAATGGCAGCCGGTATTGAAATACCTTCTAAGCGTGGAGACTTTTATGCGTTGAAAGATGTTCCGCATGGTGAGGTAAGAATGAAACGATATTACTCCACCGTGTTCAATACGTGGAGAAGATTTTACATTTATACGCCTGCCGGATACGATGAACATCCCAATGAGAAATATCCGGTGCTGTATTTATTGCATGGCGGTGGCGAAGACGAAAGAGGCTGGGCGACACAAGGTAAAACCGATCTGATCCTCGACAATCTCATTGCCGATAAGAAAGCAAAACCCATGTTGATCGTGATGATGGATGGCAACACCGGTGGTGGTGGCATCGCTTCTTTCAATGAGCGCTCGTTGCAAACTTTTGAACGGGAACTGAAAATGCTGATACCGTTTGTCGAGAAAAATTATCGTGCGGAGACCGATTCCAAAAACCGGGCGCTTGCCGGCTTGTCGATGGGCGGCTTGCAGACCTTGCATGCCGGCATCAGGAACCATCAGATGTTTTCTTATCTCGGTGTATTCAGTTCAGGTTGGTTTGCGAATAACACAACGCTATCCGATCCGCAATATGCCTTTATGAAAGAGAACGCGCCAGCTATTAACAATAACATCAGGCAACTTTGGGTATCGATGGGCGGCAAGGAAGATATTGCGCACAACAATTGCCAGGTGATGTTGTCGAAGTTTGATGAGATGAAAATTAAATATACGTACAGTGAATATCCCGGTGGACATACGTGGCCGGTGTGGCGAAACAATTTGTATACATTTGCACAGCTGCTGTTTAAATAGCGTTTGCGGATCATGTTGAGTACAGGACTGCATTCGTTATGCGCGCTGGCTGTATAGAATAAGTAAACTCAGAGTTCAACATGAAAGACGATCAACTGCAAAAAGAATTGGTGGGTACAGCCCGCATCACCGGAGTTTGGTATTTAATGCTGGCTGTTTCTGGTGTGATCGGATTTCTCGTGTTACACCCCAGAATCTATGCGACAGGAGATGCAGCAAAAACACTTGCTAACTTAACAGCGAACGAAATGGTGGCCCGCATGCGGCTCTTGTTGGAGTTTTTTATCATCGCTTCGCAAGCCATGGCCGCGGTGTACTTCTTTAAGTTGTTTAAAAACATCAATCATTTTGCGGCATGGGCACTGGCCGCGTGGGGCACGATGAACGCTGCCGCGATTATGATCAGTGCAATGGCAATGGGTGGAGCTATCCAGGTGGCCAGCTCCGATTTGATCACGAGTGACAAGGTGATCGTGATTCAGATTTTCATGCAGTTCATCCAGCATGCGTGGGGTGTGGGCAGTCTCTTCTTCGGCCTCTGGCTAATACCAATGGGTTACATCGTGGTGAGCTCACAGCGAATGCCGGTATGGCTTGGCCGCGTGCTGATCATCGGAGGAGCCGGCTATCTCGCAAGTGCCTTCATCGGCTACTTGGGCGTGAAAGGTACCTGGGTAGGACTGTTAACAATACCTGCCACTCTGGGTGAGTTTTGGATGATCGGTTATCTGTTGATTTTTGGCATACGTCCGAGTAAGCTGGAATCATAATCGTGAGATTACACTGCTTGAATCGGTAAGTGGCCGCTAAACCTGTATTTACTGATGGATGATTCTGCCGTCTTCCATTTCAATAATCCGCTGTGTGTTCTCCGCGAAACTCTGATCATGGGTAACGATGAGCAAGGTCTGTTTATATTCTTCGGCCATTTGTTTGAAAATATCGAAGACGATTAAACTGTTCTTCTTATCGAGGTTGCCGGTGGGTTCATCACCCATCACAATGAGTGGATCATTGATTAAGGACCGAGCAATGGCAACCCGTTGTTTTTCTCCGCCCGATAATTGGTTGGCTTTTTTTAACGCCAGTGATTGGATGTCCAGCATCTTTAGTCGATCCATGGCGCGGTGCTCTACTTCTTCGTGCGAATACTTCGCAAGCTTTAAAGCAGGAAGCATCACGTTCTCCAGAACACTAAATTCGTTTAGCAAGTAATGAAATTGAAAAACGAAACCAATTTTTTCGTTTCGAAGGTGGGCGAGATACTTTTCCTTTTTACCAGCGGTGGATTCCTGATCAATCAACAGATCACCTTCAAAATCTGTATCCATGGTGGAGAGGATATAGAGCAAGGTTGACTTTCCGCACCCGGATTTACCAACTACGGAAACGAATTCTCCTTTTGCTATCGAAAAGGTAATGTCCTTCAGCATCTGCACGCGAACAGGATCACTAAAGCTTTTATTAATCTTTCGGGCCTCGAGAACGATTTCGCTCATATCACTTTCCGCGAATAATAATGACTGGATCAATCTTGCTGGCCTTGTTAGCGGGAAACAAGCCCGCCATGAACGTGGTGATCAAAGAAAACGTAAGCCCGATCGCGTAGAAAAACAGATCGTAGTTGACAGGATACGTTTTTACCGTGGGCAGTGATGCCGTTGTGAATGGAATTTGATCGATGCCCAACGAAACAAGAAATCCAAATAGTAAACCTAACAGCCCACCAGAAACACCAATGCTGAGTGCTATGAAAATAAATATCCTGTTTACGTCTACACCCGAAAAGCCAGTGGCTTTCAGGATTGCAATCGAATCCATTTTTTCATAGATCATCATGTTGAGAATATTATAAATACCAAAGCCAGCCACAATTAATAATGTAATGCCTACCGCATAGGAGATGAGACTGCGCACGAAGCTTCCCGTTTCAAATTGAGCGTTCGCAGTCTGAATGTCTTCGGCATCCACCTGAAATAGCTGAGCATATTCTCTGGCAATAGCCGGAGCAGCGTTTATATCTTTTAGCTTCACCTGTATGTCGGTAATGTAACTCGCACTTCTGCCTAAAATCTTTTGTGTGGTTTTAATGGACGCATAGCTCTGGGTTTTATCAAACTCCTGAATGCCCGATTGAAACAAGCCGACTATCTTTAAAGAAAATCGTTCGCCCTGGGGCGTGATGATTTGAATAACATCGCCAATATTAGCCAACAGTTTTTCAGCCAGCGCCTTGCCCAGGATTATGCTGTTCGTTCTGCTTTCAAGATCCTGAGGAGAACCAGCCGTTACATAGTCGCCAAAATTGAACAACCGGTTTTCCTGCACGGCATCAATGCCATTGATCACACCGGTGATGTCGGTCATGCCTCCGTTGAAGAACACTTGTGCGTTTATTTTTGGCGTGACGCCCAGTACGCGATTGTCTTTTAGAATTGTGCGCATGATCGGTTCGCTGTTGTAGATCTCTTGTCGGTTTCCGGTGGGGCGCACCGAATAAACAAAATTGTGTCCTTCGCTGAAGGCTTTATCAGAATTGATCGGTTGATGCTGGTTTACTTTTATCTCGTTATACAGCCGAATGTGTGGTGTGCGATTCAGGATCAAACCGTCCAGCAAATCGTTGAGTCCATTCATAAAGCCCAGTAAGGCAATGAACATGGTGATGCTAAACGTAACACCAATAGCGGCTACCAGTGTCTGCTTCCATCGCGCCAGCAGTAGCGAAATAGAAATTTTATAAAGCAGTGCGTAATTCAATTCTCTGGTTTTATGATGACGTCATCCGCAGTGATGCCGCTGATGATTTCAACTTTTTGATAATCTCGTAAACCCGTTATTACGTGTACCGACTTGTTAGTTTCAAGAACCACCATCGAATCGGCCAGCAAATAGGAGCGGGGTATTGTAAGGGTCCCCTGCTTTGTCTGGATAATAATATTGGCTTCTGCCGTCAGAAATGGATACAGCATGGCGGGCCTTCTCACGAAGGTGGCCTCTACAGTAAATGATTTAGTGCGTTCGTTTAAAATAGGATTGATTTTGCTAATGGTGGCTTCGAATACTTGTCCCTTGTAGCTGTCCATGCTCAGGATCACTTTTTGATTTTTCCGCACTTTCGTAATGTCATACTCATCTACCTGCAACTCCAAAAGGTAATCGTTACTATCGCCAATAATGGCTACCGGGCTTTGCGGTGTAACGGACTCGCCAACAACTTTGAGCACGCTGTAAACTTTGCCGTCCGCTTCGCTTCTGATGGTGAACTCATCGGAGAGGGTAGTGCTGATTTTTAAATTATTCTCGGTCTGTTGTGCATTGAGTGCCACTTGCCGTTGCACATCCTGATAATGAATTTGCGCAGAACGATAGTTGTTACTTGAGTTTTTGTAATTCAATTCTTTTTGTTCAAGATCGATACGAGTGCCAATGTTTTGCGCCATTAAGTTTCGCTGACGTACTAGTAGCAGCGAATCATTTCGTAGTCGCATAGCCGAAACCTCAATGGCCATTTTGGCCTCGTTCAATTTATCTTTCGCCACCGTAAGACTTGCGTAGTCCGCGGCCAGCCGTGCGTTGGCTACAGTTAAGGACGAAGCTTTATTGCGAATCTTTAAAAGTGGTGATCCTTTTCTGACCGAGTCACCTTCCGCCACAAAGATTTCGGTGACAATTCCACTTGCCGTGGAAAAGGCCTGGTACTGGTTTTTACTTTTCACCAAACCGGAAGCGTAGACGGATTCCGAAATATTCTCAATCGTGGGATGTATTCCGGTTTTATCTTTTCGGCAGGAAATCAGGCAGAAAAAAAGTATAAAAAGCGCGAAGACTTTCATTCCGTAATTTTTTAGCAAGGTGCGCTTTTCAAATCTCAGCTGAACTGATTTTTATCACCACGCCTAATGACTGCCGTCATACGAAACTTACTCATCTCTCTGGCCTTCCAATGTAATCGCTACGTTTCCTTTCTTATGTCCCTTCTCAACATACGCATGTGCTTCAGCCATTCGTTCAAAGGGATAGGTTCGATCAATAACGGGTTTTAACTCACCAGCTTTTATAAGATCCCTAAGAAAAGCAATGTCTTCCGAAGAATGACTGATCACACCGGTCAATACTTTTTTGCTGCTGGTCAATGACGTCCACAGCCCGCGAATCATTTCTGGCATTCCCGCAGCACTTAAAATCAACAGGCCATTTTTATTCAGTGATTTTATACTACCCGAAAACGAAACTTTATTAACGGTGTCAAAAATGACATCATACGTTTTACCATTTCGTGTAAAGTCTTCCTTCGTGTAATCAATTACACTATCGGCCCCAAGTGATTTCATCAACTCAACATTGGCCGTGCCGCACACGGCCGTAACAGTTGCACCAAAATGCTTTGCCAGTTGCACCGCTGCGCTACCCACTGCTCCGGATGCTCCGTTGATCAACACTTTTTGTCCAGGTTGTATCCTTGCTTTCTTAATGAAATGCAAGGCGGCAGTTCCTCCGAACGGAATCACCGCTGCTTCGGTGTGCGTAAGGCTGTCGGGTTTTATGGCCAGCGTTCCGTCCTCGGGCAAGCATTTATATTCGGCATAGGCGCCAAAGCGCATATCGGTATGGCCGAATACCTGATCACCTTTCTTGAAGCGTGTTACGTCTTTACCAACGCGTTCTACTTCACCCGAAAAAACGGTACCGAGAATAGGCAGCCTGGGTTTCAGCAAACCGAATATAAATCGCACAGCAAACGGGTCAGCTTTTCTAATACGCCAGTCACCGGAGTTAACAGCAGTGGCTTTCACGTGCAATAAAATTTCATCGTCTTTCGGGGAAGGCTTTTCCACGTCTTTGAGTTGAAGAACATCGGGTGGGCCGTAGTGTGTATACACAATGGCGTTCATCATACTTCTTGTTTCTACAGAGTTCATAGTTGTTTTCATGTCGATGTGGGTTTTGTTTTTGTGACGACACAAAAGTGGTACGGTCCGATCTCTGATCATAGGTCAACAACGCGTCAGAAAGGGACAAAAGAAGAAGTGATAATAACAATCGAGGTTTCCGAACATCAACGGATGTAGTTTCTCATCGTAAAATCCAACTAGTCGCCTTTCTTCGATTTCCGATTGACCTTTGTAATTCCGTTCTTTAGTGAACAGACAACCAAACCTGCTTAGTAGCCATGAAGATCTGCCAGCTGATTTCAATTGCCGCTGTTGCTTTATCGTGCAGCACTAATAAAACAAACGAAGCCGAAACGAATGATAGCACCCGCGTTAAAGATTCTGCTGAATCACTTGCTCCGGTTGACGATTCGTTCGGCTCATCCATCGACTCTTATCTCGTCAACGCGGCTGTGGATTCTTCCGCCTATCAGCAGATTACCACTACATGCGCCATCGTCATGGAGGAAACAGAAGAACAGGCTAAGGAAAGGGAACAGCGAGAAAATGAAAAGTATTTGGCAGACAAAGAAGTGGCAAGAAAGGCGTGGGAAAACGAACAGCACGACAGCACCGAAACATTTGAATATGCTCCCGGCTATGAAGGTGATGGTGATTTTTACTTCAACCAGGCGAAAGAGATATTGAGTCAGCTAAACGTTCCTTTGATCACCGCTAAACCTAAAGCCTACGTTCGTCTGGTGGCGAATGGAAGGAAAACCTTGCTGGTTGATATCCGGTCGAACATGATTCCACAATGGACCATTATTTTATTTCATGTCAAAAAAGAACCGATGGTAGTGGAAGCAACAGACGTTTCAAAGGAGAGAATTAAACGGTATTTTCAACTGCCGTAAGTCAAGTGATCTCAACTAACACACAAGCATGCGATACTCTTTCACCGTAATTATGCGGGAGTAACTTCACTTTCACCAACTTCACAGATTATAACAGCGACCCCTGCCTACCGGCAGACAGGGAAGCAATCCCCCAACCGAGAACTGAAACTTTCCTTCGTTAGCATTCTATAATCAGGAGATTGCATCGTCCTCTGTCCTCGCAATGACGCGAGTCATCGTGGGCTCCTCAGTCGAGCATCGTCTGACAAACTTCGACCTGCTTCTTAATAGATACCCTGCTACCTCAACCTGGCCTAGAGATATTACGGCAGCGGCAATTTAACGGTAAAGACAGAGCCCTCGTGGAGCTTGCTTGTTACTTCAACTGTTCCCTGAAGTCTTTCTACCGCACGGTTTAGAATATACAACCCTAACCCCGAACCTTTAGCGGTAGTGTTAGCACGATAAAACATATTAAAGATGAGTCCAACCTGTTCCTCAGCGATGCCCTGGCCATTGTCTTCCACCCGAATAACCAAACTTTGCTGGCAAGCAAATATTCTGATATCCACGAAAGGCTCGGCTTCCGGTCGCGCGTACTTTATCGAGTTCTCGATCAGGTTTTGAAGGATGGTGTTGATAATGGCCCACTCCGAACAATACTCAACCTGCGCAATTTCTTTTCTAAAGTTAACCTTCGCGGACTGATCGAGGTAGTGGCAGGACTGAATACACTCCTCAACCAATTTTTCAAAATCAATTTTTATTCGCAGTTCGTTTGTGTTTCTGGTTTCGATCAGGTTAATAAGTCCCATCACAATGTTGTTCATCCGCATCACCTGGCCATGATAAAGATCAAAAACAGCTCGTGCAGCCTGGTCTTTGATGTCGAGCTGAACAATGTTGTGTAACCCAAGCAAAGAAGCGATAGGGCCCTTGAGATCGTGTGAAACGCGATAGAAGAAAGAATCAAGTTCGGAGTTCTTTTTTTCAATGATGGAAGTTTTCTCCTTCTGCAGACGCGTGTTGTGCTCCAGCACTTCAATTTTCAACAGAGCATCATAGGTATTGATAATGTTGTAGGTCTCTTTGTTTGCCACGGCATTCTTCATGGCGATGGAACGTTCCAGGTACTTCAATGCATCCGAAGGATTATTTTCTGCTTTACAAAGCTCATACATGTTGTGATGTGCCCGTGCCAGAACAAAGGTGACGTTGAATTTCTGTGCTACCTCTTCTGCCTTCAGAAAGAACTTTCGGGCTTCTCCGAAATCCTTCTTCTCAAAATAGGCAGTTCCCATTTTATTAAGCACCATTCCCTGGCCCAGCCGGTCATTGGCTTCGGTAGTCATCGATAAAGCAGTGCTGAAATCATTCAGCGCACTGTCTAAATCTTTTTTACGCAAGTATGCCTTGCCTCTTGTGTAAAGGGCATAAGCAAGACCGCGGTTATCACCTGTTTCTTTTTTTATCGAAATGCTTTTCTCAATAAGATCGAGCGCTTTTTCTACTTCATTACGTTTGATATAAATTCCACAGAGTGGCGTGTAGGCGTTTGACTCCTGGTTGAGGTCATTTATTTCCTTGCTGATCTCGATGCATTGCTGGTAGACGGTAGCAGCGTTTTGATAATCGCCAAAGTATTCAAAAATAGTTCCGATTGGTATCAGAACTCTTGCCTGATTGCGCAGGTCATTTAGCTGACGATAGCACTTCAGAGACTCCAGCAACGTTTGAAGACCTTTGTGATAGTCATTGGATCGATAGAAGATGCTCGCCAGGTTATAGTTGGCATCGGCAATACCTTTCGCATCATTTGTTTCGGTAAAATAAGCCAGTGCCGATTCTGTGAACTTTCGAGCCACGTCAAATTCCGCCTGCACCAAATAGAACAATCCGAGGTACGTCTCCGCTTTGGCCTTGCCGCTGCGGTATTGAACGTCATCACAACGTTCAAGCGCCAGCATCGCCAATTCAATGCTGCCATGGATATTATTTCCACGCTGATCATAGGCTTTGTCAAGCAAGGCATTAATTTCAGTATGTTCCATTAGTTCTGCCATACTCGTTGGTCTGTTGAACGCACAGACAAAAGTATTAAATGGTGCCTGCTGATACTGACCATGATCGCAGGCGATCTGCCCCATGTAAGATGTTTGCTTAATTTGAGCATTCGGTTAGTTTCAGACATCCTCTGCCGAGCATCGTCTCCTATCTTAGGATCGATGCGACATCATGCACTTCGTATCGTCCCCGAAATGGGAGACGATACTTGACAACTGAATGCGGGGAGTGAGAAGTCCTTGGGTTCGTAGACGATACTTAACAAGTGAGCGCGCAAACTTTTTAACCCGTCTTTGCGAGGGAGTAACTTCACTTCACCAACTTGACAGACTATAAAAACGACCGAAGCAATCCCCCAACCGACAACTAAAACTTTCCTCCTCCGTCAAAGATCGTCACTTCGAACGAGGGATGTGTGCGGAAATGTGGGGAGTGAGAAGTCCTTGGGTTCGTAGCTTAGTTCTCGATCTCAGGGACTTCTCAGTCGCTAATGAAGTGCCAACAAACATTGTTACAGTCTGTTCGCTCCCTCGAAGTGACGTATGTGAACTTTCTCTCTCTCACTCTTTTCGCAACTTTCTGTCAAGCATCGTCTCCTGTCTCAGTGACGATGCGGCATCATGCATTTCGTATCGTCCCCGAAATGGAAGACGATACTTGACAACTGAATGTGGGGAGTGAGAAGTCCTTGATACAACATGTCAGTCTGAGCCTGTCGAAGACCTACTAACTACACGCTTTGGGTTCGTAGCTTAGCTCTCGATCTTTGGGACTTCTCAGTCGCGAATGAAGTAACGACAAGCATTGTTACAGTCTGTTCCGCTCCATCGAAGTGACGGTATGCAACGTCCTCGCAATGACGAGAACCTCTCTCTCACTCTTTTTGCAACCGATCGATGCAGTTAGTTAGCGATCGATACTCATGATAGGTGGCCTTCCAGATCTGACCCTTCAAGGCTGTTTTCATGTCGGGTTGTTTATCAAGACCTCCGGCATAAAAGCCGCCATAGGTATGATCAATCAAATACGCATCGGTGTAGGTCCACAGCGTTTCGAATTTTTCAAAATAGTCAAGTTCATCTTCCGGATGCAGTGTGGCCATGAGCAGCAATGAATTTAGTCCTTCTGCCTGCGCCCACCAGTTTTTAGTATCGTGTGTAATGGTGATCGCATTGTTCGTTTTATAATAATACCCTTCGTCATAGAAACCACCTTTTGTTGTATCCCATCCGTTGAGCAAGGCATGATCATCCATCTTTTTAGCAATGCGTAACGTGGTCGAATCGTGTTCCCATCCCAGCACATGTGAAGCTTCAAGCAGTAGATAAGCAGTCTCAATATCATGACCAAACGAGACGTGGTCCAGACTGTGATGACGTGCAATGCTTTCCTGAGTAGAATCGGCAAACGATAGGGGAGTCCAGTCGGGTTGAAAGAACAGCGTAAGATTCCCTTTCGGTGTCACTATCGTATCGCGAATCAGCACCAGCATTTCGGCAAGCCGCTCGCGCAATAAACTGTCGGGCCAAACCTGGTAGAGTTCTGTAAAGGCCTCCAGCAAATGGATGGAACTGTTTTGATCCTTATAGCCGGTCTCGGCTGTCGATGGCGTGTCAGCATTTCTTTTTATGATCGCACCGTTGCGTTGCAAATGCTGAAAGTATCCTTTGTGCACAGCATCGTGACTATACTTTTCCAACCACCAAAATCCTTCTTTGGCAAGATTCAATGCTGCTGTGTCTTTCGATGATTCATAGTAAGCCGCCAACGCGTATATACCGAAGGCATTGCCGTAAGCAGTTTTGGACGTATCGGTGCCTTTTACATTTCCATGTTTGTCTACCAGTTGGTAGAAGCCACCGAAGTCTTTATCCCAAAATTTATCTTTCAAAAATTGGAAACCATGTTTTGCACCTACTTTGTAGTGCGCCACCTGAGGATAGCGCAGAGAAGCTTTGGCATTCACCCACGTATGACGAGCTTGTGTTACGATCATCTTATCCTGATCGCCTGTTGGTTGGAAATCATAAGTGAACGTACTCAGAAATCCTCCATCGATTATATCAACTGACTGTGGATACCAGGCGTTTAAGTCCGCAGCCAATGCCGCTTCCATCTCTGATGCGCAGGGCATTTCTCATACAGCAGAATTTTCTCACTCAAAGCAAGGTAAGGGTTTCGGTGCACTTCTCGTTGCCCATGTGATGCAATAAGAAATTGCAATAGAGATAGAAGAATTAAACCCGAAGTGTGGTGGTAACTAGGCCGACCTTGCAGCAGATAGCCTGCACTGATTGACCTTCCTTTTCTAACGGGGGGAATTAATCAGCGGCAGTTTGATGATGAAGATAGAACCCCGATCGATAGTGGAAGTAAACTCAATCTGACCCCTTAACTTGTTTATCGCTTTTCGGGCGATGTAAAGCCCGAGTCCATTGCCCTTCGAATTCGCACTTGCTCTAAAATACATGTCAAATATTTTATCATGATATTCCTTATCAATGCCTTGACCATTGTCTTCCACTTCTATTTGAATAACGTCATTACGTTCAAACGATCGGATACTTATTTTGGGATGTAAAACGTTTCTAAACCGGATGGCATTCTCTACTATATTTTCCAGTGCAATTTTCAACAGTGGGGGATAGGCGTTAAAATTTCCGGTTCTGATATCCATTACAATTTCAATATTCTCTGCTCTTAACTCCTCTTGGTACAAATAGCAGATGTCGCTAACCAACGACTGCAAATCCGTTGTAATATCTACCGTCTGCTGCCATTCTAAGTTACTGATGGATTGAAGCTTGTGGATCATCCGGTCTAAACTTTTGGCGGTGTCATCTACTTTCTTAAATAGATCTAGTGCTGACTGGTCTTTCGTTGAAATTTTAGCTACTTCGGCAAGCCCCATAAACGTGGTAAGAGGCCTCCGAAAATCATGCGAGGTGCGATAGAAAAAAGTATCCAGTTCTTTGTATGCTTGTCTAAGTTCTTCTGTACGTGACTCCACCTTGACTTCCAGCGAATTATTAAGCTGGCTTAAGCTTGCTTGCGCTTGTTGAAGAACTTCCGCTTGTGAAGTAATCTCTTCATTGCGGGAAAGGAGTTCCAGATTTTTTACCTGCAATGCGTTGGCTTGCGCCTGAACCTCTCTGTTTTTTTCCTGCACCAGATGTTCAAGTTCTCTTTGCCGTTTCTTTAAGGATTGTGTTCTGACCTTAATGTAAAAAAATATGGATGCTACAATTAACGCCAACATACTTCCTTTAAAGTAGTTTGTCATCCACCAGGGCGAGCGAATCAAAATCGTTAAGGTTGTAATTTGATCTGACCATTGGCCGTTTAAACCCGCCTTTACTTCTAATTGATATCGCCCGGGGCTTAGATTTGTTAAAACGATATTTCGTTGTGTTCCAATCGTGATCCATCGATCGTCTAAACGAGCTAACCGATACTGGTAATTCTCCTCATTAGGTGCCAGGTAATGAAAGGCCGAGATCGTAAATCCTAAAAACCGACTATCCTTATAATCAAGTTCTAATTCATTTTCATTATTGACGATCAACGGTCGCGGTTTTGTTTGGCTGGTGTTGTCCATTACCCCGGTAATACCAACCTTCAGCAATTGACTTTGTTCTTCAAACTGACCAGGATTAAAACTCACGAAACCCTTATCGCTACCAAAATACATTCTGCCCGTCTGCGATTTAGCGGAAGCGCTGGCATAGAATGTTTTATTTAATATACCCACTTGAGTTCCAAACACCTGGTATTGATTTTTGTCCGGACTAAACTTCACGATCCCTTTGTTTGTGCTGAGCCAAAGATTTTTATTTTCATACTCGATGGCGTAAATGGTATTATTCGGAAACCCATTTGTTTCATCGAACACGGCTATCATATGGGTTTCAAGGTTCAACCGGATTAATCCACCTCCAAACGTTCCGATCCAAAGGTCGTTATCAATTTGGCTGATGGTTTGAATAATATGATTGCTAATGGTACTGGATGGGCCGGAACTATTTGAAAAGTTTTTGAATGACATGCTCTGTGGATTAAGCATGGTCAAGTGTCCTTTCGAGCCCAACCAAACTACACCATGGCTATCCACCAACAACGACCGAACCCATTTTGACGCAGGATTTTCTTCCAAGCCTTTTACATCTTTAAGGCGATGAATTTTAAATGTCTTTCGATGTATCCAACATACGCCACGCGGGGTGCCCAGCCAGATATTGCCCAATGCATCTTCACCCATAGCCCAGATGGTATCATCAACCAAAGAATCCTTATCCGTAGTAAAGATGAGGTACTTGTTGCCTTTCTTATAGTGAAGGCCTTCTTTGTACGTACCCATCCAAAGGCCGCCATCCTTATCCTGATGCAACGCCAATATTTTTTTAAAGGTCACTCCATGGATTTCATTCATCGTATTCGAGACAGGATCGAATTGGTGAAGCCCTGAGCCATCGGTACCCACATACAGTTGCCCATCGGCTCTTGGCTGAAGCAGGCTCACTGAAAATGATTTTGCGTAATGCTTAAAATTACGACTGGCTTGGTTAAAATAATTTAAACCTCCGTAATAGGTTCCGAGCCACGCATTTCCATTTTCGCTAAAGTCAATGCAGCGGATGGTATTTGAGCTAATGCCTTCTGGTCTCAGCTCTGATTTGATATGCGAAGTGAATGTTCTTTTCTTCTCATCCAATATGATCAACCCGCCCCCATCGGTACCTACCCACAGTTTACCCTCGTTGTCCATTGCCAAACTCCAAATGAAATCATTACTGAGACTGTTATTCTTTGTAGAAAAAGAGGTTATTTTATTTGTCGTCAGATTGATGCGATTTAGGCCGCCACCTTCTGTGCCCACCCATAGTAGTGAATCGGTGGTCATCATCGTACGTACTGTATTGTGAGTCAATGAACCATGAGGAGCCGGGGAGGTATCATAAATTGTGGTCAGTAAATTTTGTTCTGGCCGGTAACGAAGAACGCCTTTGTTCAACGTACCGATCAACAAATCATTTTGCGCATCGAGTGCGAGTGCCCACGGCTGTATATCGGAATGGTTGTCAATTTCGACACGCAATAGGCGTGATGAGTGTAAGTCCAATTTTTTTAAACCACCTCGAAAAGAGGCAAGCCAGATCAGGTTTCTGGATGGGTCAACTAATACACTAGAATAGTCGTTGTCTGTTGTGCTATCGTAGAAATTGGTAAAATCATCTGTACGGTGATTATACCGACTGACCCCGTTGGCGGTAGCAATCCAAAGATTATCCTGATTATCCCACGCTAAGCTTTTTACCGTATTGTCTGACAGGCTTGTTGAATTATTCGACTCATTTCTATAGATGATAAACTGATGACCATCAAAGTGATTCAGCCCGTCATCGGTTCCAATCCACAAGGTTCCGTCTTTTGATTTAATCAAACAATTGACAGTGCCCTGAGAAAGCCCGTCTTCTATCGTATAATGCTTAAAGTAAAGCTGATCATTTGTATCCTGAGCAAAAAGACGGATACCTGAAAGGAATAGACTTAGCAGCAGTATATACAATTTCAACGCGATCAATTTCTTCTGAAAACCGATTAGTATCATCTCCACGATTTACTCCACAATATAAAGTAATTTGTCTTTTAAAATAGATACCCAAAAGCAAGTCAGCCTCTCGTTTTCAGTCGTGTCCAAATAACAAGATTCAAACCGTAACTTTTTACTCCATTGCTCGTCTTCTGCCTAAATTCTTATGACACTTATGAATCCACCCTCTGCATTTTCGCCTGTTAAATATGCAAGGGTAGGGGGCGTCATCTACCTCGTGATAATTATCGCAGGCATCTTTGGCGAACTCTTCGTGCGTGGCAAATTAGTGGTGCCGGGAGATGTGACGGCCACAGCTTCCAACATTGCCGCTTCACCCATGTTGTGGCGACTGGGCATTGGCGCAGACCTGATCATGCAACTATGTGATATCCCATTGATGCTCATTTTTTATGTGTTGATGAAACCTGTCAATAAAAATCTTGCCTTAATGTGTTATCTAGCCAATAGTTTTGCCCTTATTCTATACCCTTCATTAAATTTATTTCCGTATGTGCTGCTACCTCCGTTCGTGGCAGAGCTGGGCCTCGCGTTGTGGTTAGTAGTGAAAGGAATCGATCGTTCCAAATGGAATCAATGGAGTAAGGAGTGAGGCTTACTGCCTGTTCACAAAATACATCGGACTTTATATCAAAGGAGAAATCGAGAAACAGTTAATTGTTTGTTCGGATAAACCATGTACTCGCGTCAGTCCGTTATAGGTTAACGTAAATAAATTGTGCATTGACATCGGCCAGAGCTGTAACACCACCCGCTAGTTGTGTGGGAGCATCCGTTATTTCTGTACCAGCACCCGGCAATTGTGTAAGAGCCTCCAACATTTCAGTATCAGCACCCGCACGTTGTGTGTGAGCACCCAATAAGTGTGTATTCATCTCCGCCAGTTGTATAAGAGCATCGGACAAAGTTGTGCTCGCATACGCCAACCGTGGGTGAGCATACTCCAAAGGTTATAATCCTGTTTTATAAACAAACGCGTCAAACGAAGGTGTGGTGCTTTATAAATAGTTAAAAAATTACTTGGTAATCAAACGCCTGGCTTGCTGGAGCGAACAGGAACATTCAAGTAAGCAGTGAGCAATGCGCCCGTTTGCTGGTTTTCTGGACGTGCTCAAATCCAGCCAGTTAGCATTTCAGAAGTTATATAATTTATATTATGTTAAATTCATTTGTGATGAGAACTAGTTCTGCACCTTCAGCTCGGCACGTCTGTTTTTGGCGTGCTCCTCCGAGCTACAGTCTACTCCATCGCTACAGTTGTTCAGCAAAAGTGCTTCCCCAAAACCAGTAGCTTCAATTCGTTTTGGATCAATGCCCATCGCTTCAAAATGTTTCACAACGGCAGCGGCACGTTTATCAGAAAGCGCCTGATTATATTCTTTGGTTCCGTGCGAATCGGCAAACGCGCTGACTTTTAGCGTGGCCTTCGGTCGCTTGTGTAAAAACTTCAGCACTTCGTCAAACTTTGGTTTCTCAGCGTCACGAATACGAGCTTTATCAAATTCAAATTGGATCACCACCTTATCGATAAATTCTTCTTCCAATAAAATATCATTCAGCAGATCGCCACCCAAAAGACCTTTTGTGTTCAAATGAAAATCTTTTGGAAGAAAGCCGGGCTTCTGTGCAGTGATGCGATATTTCTTATTCGGCTCCACTTTAAAATTATACGCACCCGTGGTATTGGTGATTACCGAATCAATGGTGCCATCTGTTAAATTTTCAAGCGTTACAATCGCCTTCGCCAACTTATCCTGACTTTCATTGCTGTAGATCAATCCCTTGGCAAAGAGCGCTTGTTTCCACAATGCAATCTCCAACGTATCATGTCCCATCGCCCGTGAGTACGTAGTAAATTTCTTTAATGAATCAATCCAGCTATACCCTTCCTTCGATGATTTCAACAAATAGTTTTTATCAAAAGCTAAGTCAAAATGAAACACACCGCGCTCATCACTCATCACAGAATCAATAGCTGTTCCGGTTTCATTCATCAGCGTAACGCGCGCATCGGCTACTGTCTTCGAACTGTCTTTTCGTTCAATTACTTTTCCATCCAGAAAGAATGACTTTACGGAAAAGCTGTAGATGTCATCGTAGCCCTGGCCACCAGGCCGGTTAGAAGAAAACAAACCTTTCCGGCCGGTCTCGTCTACAATGATGGAAAGATCATCACTGGACGTATTCAATGGAAAGCCCATGTTCTTTGGCAACGAATACCGATGACCCTGGCGATAGCTGAGATAAATATCAAGCCCACCCAATCCCCCATGGCCATTGGATGAAAAGTATAATGTCGTATCGTTCGCCAGGAAGGGATAGAACTCATCTCCCATGGTATTGACGGTGTGTCCCAGATTTTTTGGTTCACTCCATCTACTGCCGTTTAATTCCGAGCGATAAATGTCGGCACCACCTTGTCCACCGGGCATATCCGAAGAGAAATACAATTCGTTTCCGTTGGGCGATACCCACGGATGACTGATGGAATACATGTCGCTATTGAATGGAAACTCCTCTACCCCACTCACTTCGTTGCGATCGTTGAGTGACGCGAAATACAATTTCAGATTCACGCGGCCGGAGTGATGCACGGGCTTGCCCGCTTTCAAATTGTTGCGCGAGAAAGCGATGCGCTTGCCCTCCTGATAGAATGTAACCGGCCCATCGTGATACGGTGAGTTCAAGTCTTCGTGATAGAAAAGTTTTGCATCTTCCTCCGTCACCGAATTGAATGGCGCATAAAATACATTGAGCATGACTTCATCGTCATTCAACGCAGAGAGCGACTGCCGCTTCACAAACAGATCGCGATCGCGCGCGGAAACAAACACAATCCCCTGCTTATAAAACTGTGGTGCAAAGTCCGACTGATCAGAGTTAAACGGTTCGGGCTGGATCGCGTACAAGACAGAATCGCGCATGTAGTAGCTGAGGTAATAAATAAAATCAAACTTGGCTTCCGCTCTTGGGTCAGTCGCAGCACTGGCGCGGTATTCACCAAACCACTTTTGCGCATCGGCATACTTGCCCTGAATGCTGAGTATTTGAGCATACTGATATTTATATTTTGGATCGATGCCTGGCACCTTTGCGAGATGCGCATACCATTTCTCCGCCTCGTTGTGATCACCTAACCGGAAATAGCAATCTGCAATCCGCTGTCGCGCCACAAAATTGCTGGTATCTTTTTCGGCCACATACAAATAAAGTTGCAGCGCATTGCGGTAAGCGAATTGACCGTAGAGCGTTTCGGCCTTTTTAAAGTTACTTTGAAACAACGTGGAAATGTTGGTGCTTTGCGCACGAATCACAAAAGGCAGGCACACCAAAACGAAGACCAGTAATCGTTTCATTTAGAAATACCTTGGGGTTACAATTCCTTTTGAGAAATATTTGAAACGATAGCTCACCATGGCTTCATGCGATCCTAACTCGGCATGACGAATGGGCCCCATGGTGGCGGAGTAGGAATAACCGAAGCGCATCTGATCCGTTACCTGAACCTGCAACAGCCAGTTTATGGCATTCGAAAACTTATACGACACCCCTACCCACAGCACCTCATCAAACAGCAGGTTGGCATTGATGTCCAGTTCTACTGCGCGCTTGTCAACATACTTGAATAAGAAGTTTGGCTTGATCTTCATCATCCGGTTGATCTCATAGACATAACCACCTGATACAATGAGCGGCACACTTTGATACACGGTTTGAAAATTGTTGCCACGCTGAAAAACATTGTTGACCATGTGTGGCATCGATATGCCTGCGTACCACATCTTGGTGCTGTAGTAAATACCCGCGCCAACATTGGGTCGGGTTTGTCTCACATCTTGCGAGAAGATGACATCAGGTTGATACACGTCCAGCTTCGAGTAATCGGCACGATACGAACTGAAGCCGGCTTGTATGCCCATCGAAAACGAGCCGCCATTTAGTGTGGGAATGCGATAGGCGTAAATACCATTCACACCCGTTTGCCCGATCACGGATAACTTATCGTGCACCACCAGAAGGCCAACGGCCACGCGCTCGTTCACCAACGGTGTGTGAATAGCAAAGCTTTGCGTGTTGGGCGCTCCGGGCAACCCCACGTTTTGAAATCTTGAAAGCACAGTTGCATTCAACGCACCCTGACTGCCAGCATAAGCAGGATTGATGGCAAGACCATTGAACATGTATTGCGAAAGCGTTGCCTGCTGTTGTGCCACGCCTCGCGTACTTACCACCAGCAGAAAACAAATCAGGAGTAGGTAGTTCTGCTTCATCAGTTTCTTTTTAGTACGACAAAGCCATTGAGAGGAGCACTGCCATCGCCCAGCGTGATCACATAAAAATAAGTGCCTTCGGGTAACACGCTGCTGCCTATCCCCTTGTTGGCCTGCCCTCTCCACACACGATCTTCATTGTTGTATCCCGTTATCTGAAACACTTCATTGTTGTAGCGATCAAAAATCAGCACTTGATTTTCGGTGTAATAATCAATACCGTCAATTCGTAAATACTCGTTGACGCCATCGCCATTCGGTGAAACTCCTTCATATACTCTCAGCGGCAAATCCCCTACGTTGATAATCAACGTTCCTTCGCTGCAACCCATCGGTGAGCCAGAGTCGCAAATCTTGTATACGAGCGAGTCGATACCCCGATAGTCTACCTCAGATGCATACCGGAAACTTCCATCCGACTCCAATGTGAACTGACCATGCATCACATCTTTCACCGGACTGGTGGAAAGTACAATGGCATCGCCTTCAATGTCAAAATCATTCGTGATGACATTTCCGTTGAACGGAGTTTTGCGCAATACATTAACAGAATCTCTGACAGCAACAGGCGCATCATTTACTGGTGTAATGGTTATGGTTACCGTCAGCTTGCCGCAGAGGCTTGGTGAACCATTGTCACAGACCTGCGCTTCCCATACCGAAATGCCGTTGTAATCTTTTGCCGGTGTGAATTGAAAACAAAACGAAACGTTACCATTCGGAACCAGTGTTCCTCCCCCACTCAAGTTGGTGAAAGAATTTAGGTTGACAACATCTCCGTCCGGGTCGAGCGCCTGAAAGCAGAAGATAACCCGAGTGTCTTCAGCAGTCGTTACCTCCATCGTAGTGCCGGGCTGATTGTTGACAATAACGACTGGCGGTCGGTTCACGGGCTTTATTTCAAAGTTGATGAGTTTAGTAGCGCACGCAGCAGGTAATGGAATTCCAGTATCACAGACTTGCACTTTTGCTTGATCGAGGCCCACATACTCTGCCGTTGGCGTGTAGGTGAATGTTCCATCGGTGTTGATGGTCAACACTCCGTGCGCAGTCGGTGTCACAGGTGTGGTATTTACTGTCAATGCTGTCCCTTCAGGGTCGGCATCAGCAGGGTCAATCACATTTCCATCTACGGCCACATCGCGGCCGGTGGTTATGTTGACGTCCTTCAGCACGGGAGCATCATTAACCGGATTAACCGTAATGGTGACGCTTGCTGAATTCGAAGTCGCTCCTGAATTGTCATTTACGGTGTAGTAAATTAATGCGATGCCATTATAGTTTACCGCAGGTGTGTAGGTAAGATTTCCCGAACTGTCAACAGACCAGGTACCTTGTGCGCTGGTGAACGAAGTATCCAAAGCCGCAGAGGATGGATCGAGATCAATTGTGACAAGATCAATAGATCCCCCATGGCTGACATCATTCGAAGTAATGTTGGGCAAGGTGATTGCAACGTCTTCATCGGTAGTAGCTACATCACTGTTTGCTTCCGGAGGACCGGTGACAGCGATAACCGTAATGGTAACAGTAGCGGCATTTGACGTAGCTCCCAGATCATCGTTGACGGCATAGCTAATGCTGGCGTTACCCGAATAGTCTTGCGCAGGTGTGAATGTCAAATCACCAGAGGCGTTAACACTCCATGAACCAAAAGAGTTGGTAAAAGAATTTTGAATGCCGCCAGTTGTTAGATCAATATCTACCGTGACGGCTGTCACCGTGCCATCCACATCGGTATCATTTGAGGTGATGTTCGTGAGGCTGACGGATTTGTTTTCGAGCGTTGTTCCGTTGTCATCGGCTGCAACAGGCGGATCATTGACTGGCAATACAGTGATCGGTATTGTGCCGGTATTAGAATTAACCGTTCCATCGTTGGTATAAAAGGTGAAACTATCCGGTCCATCGTAGTTGGCATCGGGTGTGTAAAAGATATTCGCGCCACTGCCGCTTAGCGTGCCATGTGAAGGTGGTGTAACAATGGTGTAGGTTAGCGGATCTCCATCCACATCGGTACTCACCAGAACAATTGGTGTTGGTGTATCCTCATTGGTGGTGACCGTGATACCGGTAGTGGATGTTATCGGAGGATCATTAACCGGTGTGACAGTGATCGACACCGTAGCAGCATTGGAATCAGTGCCATCATTTACTTTGAAGGTAAACACATCTGATCCATTGTAGTCAGCTGAAGGTGTGTAGGTGAGATTGGCGCCCGATCCACTCAGCGCACCATGTGACGGTCCGTTGACTACTGTGTACGAAACAATTGCGTTACCATCTACACTGCTGCCGGTTAGCGTGATCGGCAATGAAGTATCTTCTGCTGTTGTTACGCTTTGATCATTCGCAAGCGGAGCATCAGCTACAGCATTGACCGTAATTGAAACGGTAGCGGCAGCAGATGTCACACTTCCATCGTTGACGGTAAACGTGAAGCTATCCGATCCATTATAATTTGAAGCAGGTGTGTAAATCAGATTGGGACCTGAACCTGTTAATACACCATGAGCAGGAGAACTGGCCACAGTAAATGTCAAAGCATCGCCATCCACGTCTGTTCCTGTAAGGGTGATTGGTAATGCCGTATCTTCATTGGTGCTCACACTTTGTGCCGAAGCGACTGGTGCATCGTTGACCGGTGTAACGGTTATTGATACCGAAGCAATATTAGAATCTGTTCCGTCATTGACTTTAAACGTAAAGACATCCGATCCATTATAATTAGCCGTAGGTGTGTACGTGAGATTGGCACCCGCTCCGCTCAAGGCACCATGTGAAGGTCCGCTGACAACCACATAAGAAGAAATGGCATTTCCATCCGGACTGCTACCTGCAAGGACGATCGGCTTGGCCGTATCTTCGGCAGTTGATACGCTTTGATCATTCGCAATCGGAGCATCGGCTACTGCATTAACCGTAATTGAAACTGTGGCGGCTGCAGATGTCACACTTCCATCGTTGACGGTAAACGTAAAGCTATCCGATCCATTATAATTTGAAGCAGGTGTGTAAATCACATTGGGGCTTGAACCTGTTAACACGCCATGAGCTGGAGAACTTGCCACGGTGAACGTCAAAGCATCGCCATCTACATCTGTTCCTGTGAGCGTAATGGGCAGTGCTGTATCTTCATTGGTGCTCACGCCTTGCGCGGAAGCAACCGGTGCATCGTTAACTGGTGTAACGGTAATCGAAATCGTGGCAACATTCGAATCTGTTCCATCATTGACCTTAAATGTAAAGACATCCGCTCCATTATAATTGGTGGAAGGTGTGTATGTGAGATTAGCACCCGATCCGCTCAAAGCTCCATGTGACGGTCCACTGACAACCACATAAGAAGTAATTGCATTTCCATCCGGACTACTGCCCGACAGAACGATCGGCTTGGACGTATCTTCGGCAGTTGTTACGCTTTGATCATTCGCAATCGGTGCGTCAGCTACTGCATTGACGGTAATCGAAACAGTGGCGGCAGCAGATGTCACACTTCCATCGTTGACGGTAAATGTAAAGCTATCTGATCCATTATAATTTGAAGCCGGTGTGTAAATCAGATTGGGACTTGAACCTGTTAACACACCATGCGCAGGAGAACTTGCCACGGTAAACGTCAAGGCATCGCCATCCACATCTGTTCCCGTAAGGGTGATTGGCAAAGCTGTATCTTCATTGGTGCTGACAACTTGTGCGGAAGCTACGGGTGCATCGTTGACTGGTGTAACGGTAATCGAAACCGTAGCAACATTCGAATCTGTTCCGTCATTAATCTTGAAAGTAAAGAAATCAGTTCCGTTATAATTCGCGGATGGCGTATAGGTGATCAATGCACCTGCCCCGCTCAAGGCACCATGTGAAGGTCCGCTGACAACAACGTAAGAAACAATTGCATTTCCATCGGGACTGCTGCCCGTTAGCGTAATGGCCTTTGCTACATCTTCGGATGTTGTTACACTTTGATCATCAGCAATGGGAGCTTCCGACACCGGAGTAACCGTTATTGAAACAGTGCCCACATTTGAATCAATCGTTCCGTCATTAACTTTAAATGTGAAGGCATCAGCGCCATTATAATTTGCAAAAGGCGTGTATGTAACGTTCTGTCCTGACACAACGCTTAACGAACCGTGAGCCGGAGCACTTACGATGGAATAGGTTAACACGTCACCAAGATTACCGTCTGTGGCCAGGAGGCCAATTGTCTTTGGAATATCTTCAACAACGGTGACACTTTGATTGATTGCGACCGGAGCCACATTCGAGCCTGGTGTTAACGAGAGGAAAATCGTGGCGATATTGGAATCGGTCGTTCCATCGTTGACTTTGAACGTAAAACTGTCTGATCCTGTGAAATTGAGATTCGGTGTGTAAGTGATGTTGGGCTCCGTGCCGCTCAACGTTCCATTCGCTGGTGCGCTGACAACTGTAAACGTGAGTGGGTCGCCTTCCGGGTCGCTTCCTGCTAGAACTATCGCCCTAGCAACGTTTTGGTTATAGTTGATTGTTTGATTATTTGCGACCGGTGCATCGTTGACAGCAGTGACGGTGATGGAAACTGTTGCTATGTTTGAATCCACCGTTCCATCATTCACTTTAAATGTAAAGTTGTCGGCACCATTATAATTCGATGCAGGTGTGTAGGTGATGTTGGCTCCACTGCCACTCAAGGTGCCATGCGCTGGACTAACTACTATAATATATGTCAATGCATTTCCGTCTACATCCGTTCCTACCAGCGTGATGGACTTTGCCACATCTTCAGCAGTTGTCACACTTTGTGCCGATGCCACCGGTGCATCATTGACAGCAGTGACAGTTATTGATACCGTGGCAATATTGGAATCAACTGTTCCATCGTTGGCTTTGAAGGTAAAGTTATCGGAGCCGTTATAGTTGGCGGCTGGCGTATAGGTTAGATTTGGAATTGTGCCGGTAAGTGTACCGTGTGCCGGTGCAGCAACAATACTGTAGGTCAATGCATTTCCGTCCACATCGGTGGCTACAAGTGTGATGGCTTTTGCCGCATCTTCAGCAGTTGTTACACTTTGGCTGTTTGCAACGGGTGCATCGTTGACAGCGGTGACGGTGATGGAAACTGTTGCAATGTTTGAATCCACGGTTCCATCATTTACTTTAAACGTAAAGTTGTCGGCACCATTATAGTTCGATGCAGGCGTGTAGGTGATGTTGGCTCCGCTGCCACTTAATGTGCCATGCGCGGGATTAGCTATTATAATATATGTCAGTGCATTTCCGTCTACATCGGTTCCCACCAGCGTGATGGCCTTTGCCACATCTTCGGCAGTTGTTACACTTTGTGCAGATGCCACCGGTGCATCATTTACAGCTGTCACGGTTATGGAAACCGTGGCAATATTAGAATCAACTGTTCCGTCATTGGCCTTGAAGGTGAAGTTATCGGAGCCATTGTAGTTAGCAGCAGGAGTGTAAGTAAGATTAGGAATAGTGCCTGTTAGCGTGCCATGTGTGGGAGGTACCACAATACTGTAGGTCAATGCATTTCCGTCCACATCGGTGGCCCCAAGTGTGATGGCCTTTGCCGCATCTTCAGCAGTGGTTACACTCTGGCTGTTCGCAACGGGTGCATCGTTAACAGCGGTGACCGTGATGGAAACTGTAGCGATGTTTGAATCCACCGTTCCATCGTTCACTTTAAAAGTAAAATTGTCGGCACCATTATAGTTCGATGCGGGCGTATACGTGATGTTGGCCCCGCTGCCGCTTAAGGTACCATGCGCTGGACTAGCTACTATAATATATGTCAGTGCATTTCCGTCTACATCGGTTCCTACCAGCGTAATGGCCTTTGCCACATCTTCAACGGTTGTTACACTTTGTGCAGATGCGACCGGTGCATCATTGACGGCTGTAACAGTTATTGATACAGTGGCGATATTGGAATCAACTGTTCCGTCATTGGCCTTGAAGGTGAAGTTATCGGAGCCATTGTAGTTAGCAGCAGGAGTGTAAGTAAGATTAGGAATAGTGCCTGTTAGCGTGCCATGTGTGGGCGCTACCACAATACTGTAGGTCAATGCATTTCCGTCCACATCGGTGGCTACAAGTGTGATAGCCTTTGCCGCATCTTCAGCAGTGGTTACACTCTGGCTGTTTGCCACCGGTGCATCGTTGACAGCAGTGACGGTGATGGAAACTGTTGCAATGTTTGAATCCACCGTTCCATCATTCACTTTAAACGTGAAGTTGTCGGCACCATTATAATTCGATGCAGGCGTATAAGTAATGTTGGCTCCACTGCCACTTAAGGTACCATGAGCGGGATTAGCTACAATCACGTAGGTCAGTGCATTTCCGTCTGCATCCGTTCCTACCAACGTAATAACTTTTGCCACATCTTCTGAAGTGGTGACACTTTGTGCCGATGCCACCGGAGCATCATTGACAGCCGTCACTGTGATTGAAACAGTAGCGACATTGGAGTCCACAGTTCCGTCATTGGCTTTAAAGGTGAAATTGTCTGGGCCGTTATAATTCGCTGATGGTGTATACGTTAGATTAGCTCCACTCCCACTTAAAGTACCATTTGAAGGTCCCGAGACAATAATGTAAGTCAGCGAGTTGCCATCCACATCAGTAGCAGCTAAGGTAATTGCCTTTGCAACGTCTTCTGAGGTGGTCACACTCTGGCCACTGGCAATGGGCGCATCATTAACGGCCGTAATATTTAGTGTTATGGTGCCCGGCACGACAGCACTAAAAATGCCATCGCTTACCTGAAAGGTAAAGCTATCCGAGCCATTATAATTGAGGTTGGGAGTATAGGTATAATTGGTGCCGCTTCCGGTTATCACGCCATGCGTTGGCTGCGACACAATGGAATAGGTCAGCGGGTCATTTTCCGGATCAGTTGCCGTAAGCACGATACTTTGTTGCGTGTCTTCTGCCAGTGTTACAGTCTGATTATTGGCAACAGGCGGAGTATTAGGTTGCACCACCGTCACAGAGGTGCTGCTTGTATTATCGCCATTGGCTCCGCACGGAACACTAAACTCATCTTTCTGTGCGATGGCCACAATTTTATCATTTGCCAGGAGCGGATTGGATAAAGTCGCAGACCAGACTGTGCCCACAGCATACTGTGCTTTCTCTTCTCGTGGTGTAACGCCCCAGGTTGGAGGGCTCCCACTCGGAGCGGTATTCGTAAATACCTGAACTTTTATGTAGATATTGCTTTCAACAGTAGTTCCGGTGATTATTCTTTGTCCAGCTCGTAGTGGCAGGTCGATGTGCGGTGCGCTTACTTTATTTTTTTCAAATCCTGCGCAAGTCTGACATAAATCCACCAACGCAGTGGGGCACTGGTTATTCACCAAATCCACGAATGCACATGACGTACAGTTTGAATAGGCTGGCAAGTTATTATCAACGCCACCCACATCAGCAATTTTACCAGCCATGGCGCACGTAGCTGACGTGTTTGTTGTGGCCGCAAACCTCAATCCCGTAGTTGAGGTAATTCCATATTTGCTGGCCAGTGCTGAAAAAGGAATATAGTAGTCGTAGAAAAAGTCCGGATCACCACAGGAAGATTCATCAGCCTGAGAAATTTGAAAATTAGAGTTTATGCTATAAAAGAAATCAGGATTCGGACAGCTCTGGATGCCATCGATATTATACACAAACACTCCGGCATTGTTTCGTTTGATTAAGGTGATATCCAGTTCGAAGCCGGGGTTATCAGGTGTAGAGTTGGGATCATTTGCACCAAAAAGTCCATCGGTGTCCAATAAAATTGTCCAGGCTTCAACGCTTGGGTTGTTATCGCCTACTCGGAAACGAAAGATCAGGTTGTCATTTGAATCGTGAACCGCATAGGCTGAATACCCTTTTGTATCCGGTATCAGGTCTGTAATACCACAGGAATTTCCTACGTTGTCACCCGTTACGTCACCCGCACCCAGTATGGGTATCCCAAACATGGTCAGCTCAAATTCATTTACATAGTAACCGGTGCCATCTCCTGAAAATCCGGCAGTAGTTTTTGAAACATAACCATCACCATTGGGATCCATCACGGAAGTGGTGGCGGGTCTTATAATCTTACCCCGTTGCGCAAAGGCCGCAGTGGACCAAAGACAACAAATCATTAGAAAAGAATAGCCAACTATTTTCACGACTGAATTACAATTGACCTGATTTATTATTCATCTAAATAAACAAAGGGGGCAAATTCAACATAATTTAGATTTTTATCCCTATTGGTGCAATTGATTTTAATAAATCAGGATATTGATGGTTTAGTCTAGTGATCAAGTATAGATTAAACATCCGCGTGAATTCATCGGCTCACTGCGCGCATCAATCAACAACATTACTTGTTATCTCAGACATGAGAAAAAAAAAGGGCACGTCAAGTGCCCTGTTGTGTATAAAGTCGATTAACTATTATTTCTTTTTCAATGTATAGGTAAACACAGGTCGTTGTGCGCGAACAACCACATTCTCTGCAATACTTCCCGCCAACAAATGGCCAAGACCAGTACGCCCATGTGTGGCCATGGCAATGAAGTCGGCATTGATACTATCGGCATAGCGGTTGATTCCGGTCTCTTCCTGCAAGTCGCTGTAGGTAGCGATCGTATAATTTTTAAGTTTCAAACGCTTGGCCAGCGCTTCCATTTTTTCCTTTACCTGATGGTCGGCCATGAACAGGCTGGGAGTATTCACATGCAGCAAGTGTATAACAGCATTTTCCATCTCGCAAAGCTCAATCAATGTCTTGGGTAGTGTAGGATCATCAATGGCCGATAGCGATGTTGCCAATACTATCGATTTAAAATTAGTGGTCACTTTTTTACCCACGGATAATACAGGACAACCAGATCTTCTGATTACTTTTTCGGTAACAGAACCCACCAGCCGGAAATTCTCGGAGTTACCTACGGTGCCCATCACCACAAGATCTACTTTCTGTTCGGTGATGATGGTATCAATTCCGTGAAATGCA
This sequence comes from Cyclobacteriaceae bacterium, assembly GCA_044222145.1. Classification (GTDB taxonomy): domain Bacteria; phylum Bacteroidota; class Bacteroidia; order Cytophagales; family Cyclobacteriaceae; genus ELB16-189. The sequence goes on along the minus strand of JBGANU010000027.1, from coordinate 8,304 downwards.
CTGCCCATCCGAAGCAACGTAGTTACCTTCACCCCTGCCTTTTCCACGTCAGCTTCAATTGAAGCAAGTTCTTTCCTGGATTTTTGAATTAGTTTTTGATTAAAAATCTTCTCCTCCCAATTAGTAGCAGCTGTGGTTTCTCCTTCCACATTAAACGAACCCTCATTAGCTAGTTCTAAAACGTGAAGTAGTACAACAGGCGTCCCAGATTTCTTGGCTATTGCTACACCAACTTTGGTAGCATTGACAGATTCCGGAGAGAAATCAATCGGTATCAATATCTTTCTCATGATTTTATTGTTTCAGTTTGCGGTACAATTAATAACGGGACCTGAATTTGATCTAAGAGGTCATTGAATGCATCCCGGTTTGAAAGTGCCATCTTCTTGCTCATGACCATCAAACCTATTTTGTTCTTCTTTGAAAAGGCATGCACGCGGTCGTTCATAAAACCAACTTCAGATCGAAACTCTAAATCTACATCAGAATTTTTCAATAACTCCTTCGATATCTTTGAAAAACTTTGAGACGCATTAGCATCAATGCTCTTCCTGATCTGGGAAACATCGTCACCGCTGTTGCCCAATTGTGTTAGCCGATAGGGATATAAAACGGTTAGCTTGGCTTTATAAAATTCTGCCTGATGGATGGCCGTCTGTAAAGTGTCTCGTGACGCATCCGTTAGGTCAATGATGCAAAGAATCAGTGCATTAGTGTCGATACTCAGGGGCACACCGGCTGTCATTACCATTTATATATAACTACTTGATTCACAAACCTAGCTCGTTTCATAAGTTCCGTTCAGTAATTTCATCAGTTTAAAAGATGACTTTTGTCAGACTTTTACTTTGTAACTTGCAACATGAGTAATCCCTTCAAGCTATCGGTTGTTTCCAGTGATGCTTTTCGCGAGATATTCCAAAGCATGAGCGAGGGGATTATTGTAGTGGACAAAGAGGGTAAGATACTGGTGGCCAACCCAATTGCAGAAGAAATGTTTGGTTACGAGAAGGACGAATTGAATGGTAAAGAACTAGAAGCACTCCTGCCGGAGCGCTATCGCACCAGGCATCATTCTTTTCGGGATCAATTCAATAATCATCCGGTTCCCAGACGGATGGGCATGGGCAGGGACCTGGCCGCTGTCAAGAAAAATAATACAGAGTTTCCGGTTGAAATAAGTTTGAGTTACTCGCAGGCAGGAGGCACGTTCATCGCGATCGCTTTTGTCACAGACATCACACAACGAAAGAAGGCAGAAGAAGCACTTCGCCAAAGCGAGGAGCAGCTGATCGTGTACGCTGCCGAACTAGAGCGGAAGGTAGAGGCCCGAACAAAAGACCTGAACGCATCGATCGAAAAGCTGGAGCGCGAAGTGGCTGATCGAAAGCGCGCTGAAGAAGAAGTGAAAAAGGCACTGGAAAAAGAGCGCGAATTGAATGAATTAAAAACCCGCTTTGTTTCCATCGCCAGTCACGAGTTTCGTACACCGTTAAGCACCATTCTCAGCTCAATCTCTTTGGTAGAACAATACAACAAGAAAGGAACAACGGATAAAATCGACAAGCATGCACAGCGTGTGCGGTCTTCCGTCAATCATCTCACGGGCATATTAAACGATTTTCTATCGCTCGGGAAATTAGAAGAAGGCAAGCTGGATGTAAACCTGGAGGACGTTGACCTTGAAATACTTTTTGACGAGGTAAAGGAAGAAATCAAATTACAGTTAAAAGATGATCAGGAGATCGTTGTGGAGTTTAAAACGAACCACCACAATCTTCTTACCGACAGGAGAATACTTCGGAATATATTGCTCAACCTCCTTTCCAATGCAAGCAAATATTCTGAACCGGGAAAAACCATTCATCTGATCGCAGCGAAAACGAATCGCAGCTTTGAGATCATGGTCAGCGATGAGGGTATCGGCATTCCCGATGAGGATAAGAAGCATATGTTCGATCGTTTTTTCAGAGCAAGCAATGCCTCCAATATTCCCGGCACCGGCCTGGGACTCAACATCGTAAAGCGCTATGTTGATTTGCTCAATGGCACTATTAAGTTTTCATCTACCTATCAAAAAGGCTCAACTTTCACACTATCCATACCCATTTAGTTATGAAGAAAATTCTAATCATCGAAGACAATCCGGAGATTCGCGAAAACACACAAGAAATTCTTTCGTTGGCTGATTACTCGGTGATCACCGCTGCCAATGGAAAAATTGGCGTTGACCTGGCACTGAAAGATAAACCGGACCTTATCATTTGCGATATCATGATGCCCGAACTAGATGGTTATGGTGTGTTGCATATTCTTTCCAAGAAACCAGAAACCGCTTCTATCCCATTTATTTTTGTGACCGCTAAAACTGAACGGGCAGACATTCGAAAAGGAATGGAGTTAGGTGCAGATGATTACCTGACCAAGCCGTTTGACGACACCGAACTACTCAACGCGATAGAGGCCCGGTTTAGAAAAAGCGACATCAGAAGCAGAGACTATCAGAGCAATGCCGAAGGTCTGGAGTCGTTCATCCAGGACGCGCAGAAAGTTCTGAATCTGAAAGACCTGTGTAAAGACAGAAAGATTAAGTCCTTTAAAAAGAAAGGTCAGATTTATTCGGAAGGTGATCTTCCTCTATCGCTGTTTTTTCTTCAGTCGGGTGAGGTCAAAACATACAAAGCACATCCCGAAGGAAAAGAACTGATTATCGACTTGTATAAGAAAAACGATTTCTTTGGCTTTGAAGCTATTCTGGAGAACTCCGAATATCAGGAGTCTGCTGTCGCCCTTCAGGATGCCGAGGTAACTGTAATTCCCAAACAAGATTTTCTGGCGTTGCTCTACAGCCAGTCTGATGTTTCGGCTGGGTTTATTTCATTGCTGTGCAAAAAAGTTGCTGAAAAAGAAAAGCAGTTGCTCAACCTTGCTTACAACTCTGTGCGCCAACGCACCGCAGAAGCTTTGCTGAAAGCAAGCGAGATTATGAATGCCAAAGAAAAAATTTCTATTTCGCGCGATGACCTCGCCAAAATGGTGGGCACTGCGTCTGAGTCAGTAATACGCGTGCTGGCCGAATTCAAAGACGAAGGCTTGATCGAAGTTGAAAGTGGTAAGATAAAGATCATAGAACCACATCGACTGGAAAAAGTAATTCGATGGAATGTAGCAAGATAGCTTACTTGCAAACGGTAATACCGTCACTCATCGTTGAGGTAGCAGGTGTATGCACCATGTAACTTCTTGCCAACAAAAGCACACCTGCAGTGATCATTACTACCGTGGTCACCTTGCGGAAGGAAAGTTTCATGTTTTGGACCAGCTTCGAAAACAAGGCAGGTGCACCAAACATGACCGGGAATGTTGCCAGTCCAAACACAAACATAAACAACATGCCTTGCATGGGCTGAAATGATACGCAGTATGCGATAGCCAAATAAATCAAACCGCAAGGAAGCAATCCATTGATCATGCCAAGTGCAAGCACCGCCAGTTTGTTTTTGTTAGAAAGAAATGAAGAGAACCTTGCTTTCAAAAATAAAGTCAACTGTTGCATCGCCTGTGTGAGAAACGGAATTCTCCAGTGACCCATTCCGGTAATGCCAACTACAATCAGGAGAAGTCCTAATCCAATGGAGATTGACTTTTGAAAACCTTGAAAGTCAAACAAGGCACCGAAACTAGCCGCGATCAATCCAAGAACAGCATAAGTTGAAATCCTTCCAAGGTTATACAGCAATCGCTTGAATGGAAAGGGTTGATGCTGGCTCACCACCATCACCAACGGGCTGCACATTCCCAGGCAATGGAAACTTCCAACCAATCCCATCATCAAAGCTGTTACCCACATGATCAGATCGTGATAATTTGTTCCACGTAATACTCCTTCCCCATCATTGACCACTGCAGGCGGGCTTTGTACAAACCTACTGGCAACTGGCTCACATCAAATTCCTGATCACCTGCTTCAGAAGCACGCAAGTCAAAGGTCTTGTCGAAACGAACATCAGAAGGGCGAAAGAGTTTTAGTTGCCCCTGATCTACCCTTGGAAACTGATCAAACTTGACCTGCAGCGTGCGATCATTCACCATGATGACTGGTTTAGTGGCCAACTGCTCGGCATTGTTGAGCCGCTCAATTTGATGTTGATAATCGAGTTCATCTTGATAATAGTTCCTGGAAACAAGACTCACATCTTCCCGTACACACACTGTTACCAGCACCCCAATAAAGAGTGCGAACAGGACAAACGACACTACAATCCATTTTCCGAAATTCATACCTCTTATTGTTTGCTATAAATAGGCCCTATAAACTTCACTTTTACCTTCTCAATCATTTTTCCATCCTCGTATATTCCCAACATCACTTCAGTTTTCGCGTGCTTAATTTCCTGAGGCGGAATCTTCAGGAAGTAAACAGTCTTGAGCATACTTTCGGCCGGAACTACAATTGCCTTGTTATCGGGCTTAATCAACTCCACTTTCTCCGGAGACTCTACTCTTACCTCCAGCTTCAGATCGGCAAATGTTTTGTTGACGAATTCAACGTTATAAAGATTCGTGATCGTGCCATCATCGTTGCGCTGATACAAAGTGCCAGGCACCTTCAAGACCGTGGTTTCAACATTGGTGCGTGTAGCCAGGGAAAACCCGAGGATACTCAGCAAGGCAACCAGTACAAAAGAATATCCGATAACACGAGGGGTGATCAGTTTTTGTATTCCGTTTTTAATGGAATTGTAGGATGCATATCGAATTAATCCGGTTGGCTTATTGATCTTCAACATAACCTCATCACAAGCATCCATGCAGGCCGTGCAATTCACACATTCTAATTGCGTGCCGTTGCGAATGTCAATTCCGGTTGGGCAAACATGAACACACAATTTACAATCAATACAGTCGCCCGTCTTTGCTTCCACTACGGGTTGATTTTTTCTCAGCTTACCACGGGGCTCTCCGCGAATCCAATCATAAGCGACCACAATAGAATCTTTGATCAGCAATACGCCCTGCAATCTTCCGTAAGGACAAACAGCAATACACGCTTGTTCGCGAAATTTTGCATAGACACCGTAGAACACTGCTGTAAAGCCCATCAAACCAATGAAGCCTGCTAAGTTTTCAGAAGGTGAATGCTGAACAATGGCAAGTGTTTGCTCGCTACCGATGATGTACGCCATACACGTATGCGCTATCAATATGGAGATGGCGACAAACAAAAAATGCTTAAAGGCCTTCTTTCCTATCTTGCTGGCGTCCCAGGGAGCTTGATCCAACTTTCGTTGAGAACTGGCATCGCCTTCAATCCAATATTCAATCTTGCGGAAAACCATTTCCATGAACAGTGTCTGCGGGCACATCCATCCACACCAGATTCTTCCAAAGACGACCGTGAAAAGAATAATGAAGACAAAAAAAGTAATCAATGTCAACGCCAGCAACACAAAGTCCTGAGGCCAGAAAGGTTGACCAAACAACACAAATTTCCGCTCAAACACATTTAAGAGCAGCAAAGGTTGACCGCCTATTCGAATGAAGGGGCCCGCAAACAAGATAGATAGCAAAACAACTGTTACGATGACACGCAACCGATGATAATAGCCACTGGGCTTTTTCGGGTACACCCATATGCGCTTACCCTTCTCATCCACCGTGGCAATCGTATTACGAAACTCTTCATCGTAGTAATAGATGTCTTCTTGTATTGTGGGCACCTCGATTCTCTTTTAGATTATTATTGTTGCGTTAAACTTATCACTTGGTAATAACACTTGCCTGTATTTTTGTTGTGTCAGGTTTTACCTCTTTAACTTCTTCCTGATAGAGATTGCCTTGTGGTGCCTTTCCTCCAGCTGGATTTGTTCCTTGCAAACTCTTCACATAGAACGCAACTGCTTTCACATCTTGCGGGCTCATCGCTTTTCCCCACACTGGCATTCCTTTCTCAACTGCTCCATTCTTGATCAGAACATAAATATCCTTGATGCTACCCCCATGAATCCAATATTGATCGGTCAGGTTCGGGCCAATCGTATTTCCACCTCCATCGGCCTTATGACAAGGCGTACAGTTTGTTGTGAAAATCGACTTTCCTTTTCCTAAGATAGCTTCATCGGCTGTATAAGTCAATGTATTTTCATCAATCACTTCAACAGGCTGTGATGCGCGGAAAATTTTGGCTTTTTCTTCTGCAGAGGCTAATTCGTTTTGATATTCGTCAATTGACAAGGGCATTGAATCGAAAACGTGATAGGCTAACAGATAAATTACACCCCAGATAATGCAACCATAGAAGAGCATGGTCCACCAAGGTGGAAGGTGATTGTCCAGTTCCTTGATGCCGTCATAATTGTGGTCAAGTTCAATATTCTTCTCTTCAGCCAAAGGCACCATCGCGTTGGCATCCTGCCACATTTTTTCCCACCATGATTGCTCGTGAACTAATTGAATACCGAGTTTTGCGGCCCGTTCCTCCTGCGCTTTGCGAATGAAAATATTAAGTATTCGCAGCGTGTAGATCGAGGCAATCATCACCAACAGTATACTGATTAGCAACAACACACTCACGGTATAGAGCGGCAACAACGGATGATTGAAAGGATCATCCCAGAACGATTTCGTGACAGGCTCGTCAGCGGCAAAGGTTGATACCGAGCCCAGCAGCAAAAGTAGTGGCGTTAACACGGCCACTTTAAAATGTCCCTTTTTGTCTTTCTTTTTTTTGCAGTCCTCGCAGTCTTCCTGGCATTTCATTTTTTCGATCTGCAATGGCGTAGTATGTGAAGTTGGCATTTTCATCATAGTCATGCGCATGGGTTTTTCAGTGCAGCAGTTCATATCAGATTTTTTTAGGGTTATGGGTAGTGAGCTCAGCGCTATCGTCAATCGGCATGTGTTTCATCTTGTCGATAAATTTCTTATCGGTCGTAAACACCCACCATAACAGGCAGAGGAAGAAAATAAAGAAGATCACAAACGAGATCACCGGCCAGACGGCCACATGATCAATGCTTTGAAGAATATTTTTATACATACTGGTTCGCGTTAAGTTGTGGACGGATGTTATAAACGATTGTCATTTTACTTCAGCAACTTTTGAAGCCTTGATGTCTTTACCCAGGCGCTGGAGATAGGCAATCAAAGCAACGATTTCCGTTTCGGGTGCCACTTCTATTCCATCCGCTTTTAGATTAGCGCTGATTTCGCTGGCTTGCTTATCCAGTTCATCATTGGCTGCGTTCTCATAGCCATCCTCATACGGCACACCAATCGTTCGGAGCGCACTGATTTTTCCGGCCGTTGCATTCTTATCAATGGATTGTTCAAACAACCAGGGATAAGGCGGCATAATTGATCCGTTGGAAACTGCATCGGGAGCAAGCAAGTGATTGTAGTGCCATGCATTTGAATACTTGCCGTTTGTTCTGGCCAGATCAGGACCAGTACGTTTTGATCCCCACAGGAATGGATGGTCGTACACGAATTCGCCTGCCTTCGAATATTCTCCATAACGCTCTGTTTCAGAACGGAATGGTCTAACCATTTGAGAATGACAATTCACGCAACCTTCGCGTATGTAAATGTCGCGACCATGCAACTCGAGAGGCGTGTATGGCTTCACATTCGATATGGTTGGGATATTTGATTTGATGAGGAAGGTTGGAATCATCTCAATGGCACCACCAATTAAAATAGCCACGAAAGAAAGAACAGTGAACAACACCGGCTTGCTTTCCAAAACATTATGGTGCCAGCCCGCATTAGCTGATGCCGCGTATTCTTTTGCCAAAGGAGCTGCTTCAGCCTCTTCGTTTGCGATAAAGTTTCCGGCATAGGCTGTTTTAATCAAGTTGTATGTCATGATCACAGCGCCCGTAAAATATAACAGACCTCCTGTTGCGCGCAGCATGTGCAAAGGAAGAATCTGCACGGTAGTCTCCAGGAAGTTCTTGTAAACCAGGAAGCCTTCCGGATTAAACTCCTTCCACATTAAACTCTGCACCACACCCGATACATACATAGGCAGTGCATAGAAAATGATGCCTAGTGTGCCGATCCAAAAGTGAAGGTTGGCAAGTTTCATGGAATACAATTTTGTGTTCCACATTTTTGGAAGCATCCAGTACAGCATTCCAAAAATCAGGAAGCCGTTCCAACCAAGACCGCCAACGTGCACGTGCGCCACAATCCAGTCCGTAAAGTGTGCAATAGCATTCACGTTCTTCAATGAAAGAAGCGGACCTTCCAAGGTCGCCATACCATAGGCAGTAACGGCAACCACCATAAATTTCAATACAA
>JBGANU010000026.1:0-50359 GCA_044222145.1 Cyclobacteriaceae bacterium | reverse complement strand
TTCATTGGGCTTCACCACCAGAAACTGAAAAATAACATGCGGTGTTTTTGATTTCAGCTCTTTCTTCCATTTCAGAATTGTTGACGTGCCTTCGATTACTTTATCCAAATTTCCTCCTACACGATAGGATTGATAAGTTTCTTGCGAAGTGCCATCAATTGAAATGATCAGTCGATCCAAACCAGATTCAACAGTCGCTTTTGCAATGTCATCCTTGAGATAATGAGCATTGGTAGAAGTGGCGGTATAAATATTTTTCTTGGAAGCATAGTTTACCATCTCCAAAAACTGATGATGCAAATAAGGCTCGCCCTGAAAATAAAAAGTTAGATAAGTAACGGTGCTTGCTAGTTGATCGATGGTAGACTCAAAAAGATTCTTTTGCAACATGCCGGTAGGCCTAGTAAACGAGCGCAGGCCACTGGGGCACTCGGGGCACCGAAGGTTGCATGAAGTTGTCGGTTCAAATGAAATTGAAATCGGCATACCTCGGTGAGCGGGAGATTTCGTGAGCGTTGAAAATTGAAAACTCGAATAAACATTCAAAGCGTTTTGAACTCGCTTCGGGGTGAGGCGTGTAAGATAGTTCAGATTGTCGGTGATTCTGCCGCTCATGATGCGTTCAAAATTACGGTAAATTCTATCCCGTTTGGCAGAATGAAATGTCTTTGTTTACTTGCTGGCTATGCGCAAAATCCTTTTCTCCTTATTGATTCTCTTTTCCGCCTCAGGATTTTCTCAAATCCCCATTTTATCTGAACGCGCTGAGATTCATGTCGTCACTTGCGGGCCATTTCAAGACGAACTCTATTCAGCTTTCGGTCATAGTGCCTTCCGCATCTATGATCCAGAAAATAATTTGGATTGGATTTATAATTATGGCGTCTTCGATTTCAACCAGCCAAATTTCTATTTGAACTTCGCGAGGGGCAACCTCAATTATAAACTGGGAGTTCAGGACTATGCACCTTTCCGGGATTTTTACATTTACTATAACAGATTCATTCATGAGCAACGATTGAATCTGACAAAAGCTCAAAAACAAAAGTTGTTTGAGTTTTTGGAATGGAATGCCTTACCTGAAAATCAATATTACCGATACGACTATTTCTATGACAACTGCGCCACGAAAATCAGAGATGTGGTGGAACATGTTTTTGGAGGTAGTGTGAAATTTGACAACAGTTACATTAAAACTGATTACACAATTCGTGACCTCACAGAAATTTATTTAAAGCAGCAACCCTGGGGTGATTTAGGAATTGACATTTGCCTGGGATTGCCGATGGACAAAAAGGCTTCTCCGCGGGAATACATGTTTCTTCCCGATTACATCGAGTCGTCATTTAATCATGCAACACTGATAGATTCGGCTGGTGCTCATCCACTGATCACAGATTCGCTGATCATCTATGAATACCAACCGGTGGCAAGTTCATTCCAATTTTTTCAACCCTGGATTGTTTTCGGATTTGCGTTGCTGGTTGGAAGTGCACTCACCTATTTCGACTTCAGAGGAAAAAAACTTTCAAAATGGTTTGATGCTTTACTCTTTGGGGTGGTTGGAATCATTGGATGGCTATTGCTTCTGCTGTGGGTGGCAACCGATCACAAGGCAGCCGCCAACAATTTCAATTTACTGTGGGCTTTGCCAACGCATCTGCCAATTGTTTTTGGGTTGTGGAAAAAGGATAAACCTGCTTGGTTTGCTTCTTATTTTAAACTGACGAGCTATTTACAGCTATTGCTATTGATAGCATGGTTTATTTTACCGCAACAATTAAATGTTTTCCTTCTGCCAATAGTGATCCTGTTGGCGATGCGCTCCTGGACAAACTATCGTCTGACAGCAGGCGGTTCGCCCACTTTATAAATGTATCGGCCGATTTGCGGTAGCCGCAAGGCAAGCTTCTTTCACAGCCTCCATATAAGTGGGATGGGCATGTGACATGCGCGAAACATCTTCTGCTGAAGCTCTGAATTCCATAGCTGTCACTCCTGCTGCGATCATATCTGCAGCACGTGCACCAATGATGTGAACACCTAAAATTTCGTCTGTATTTTTATCTGCGAGTATTTTCACCAATCCATCCAGGTCCATGCTGGCGCGCGCTCTTCCCAATGCTTTATAAGGAAAGCTACCCACCTTATAAGCTTTGCCATCCGCTTTCAACTGTTCCTCTGTATAACCAACGCTGGCAACTTCAGGCCAGGTGTAAACAACTCCCGGTATCAATAAATAATTAACGTGTGGTTTTTGTCCGGCTAGTTGCTCTGCCACCATCACGCCCTCTTCTTCTGCCTTGTGTGCCAGCATTGCACCACGCACAACATCTCCAATGGCATAGACGTTATCAACTTTTGTTTTCAGGTGATCGTCAACAGGAATCTTTCCTTTGTCCAATTCAATACCAATTTTATCTAAACCCAATCCCTCGGTGTAAGGTCTTCGGCCAACGCTCACTAGACAATAATCTCCCTTCAGTTCAATTGCTGCGCCTCCATTCTTAGGTTCGGCTTTAAGAACAACTTCTTTGCCCTTGTTTTCAACAGAGGTGACTTTATGGCCAAGGTAAAAATCCATGCCCAATTTTTTAGTTGACCTTTGAAGCTCTTTGCCCATCGTTGCATCCATGGTAGGAATAAGACTGTCCATATATTCAACAACTGAAACCTTAGAGCCAATTCGAGCAAACACAGAGCCTAGTTCCATACCAATCACACCACCACCCACTACAATGAAGTGCTTCGGAACTTCTTTCAATTCCAATGCTTCCGTGCTTGAGATAATTCTTTTCTTATCAAATGGTGCAAAAGGTAGAGCGGTAGGTTTTGAACCGGTAGCAATAATGACTTTTTCGGTGGTCAGCTGAGTAACTTTCCCATCGGATGACGTTACACTAATCGTGTTCTTGTCAACAAATGAACCCACACCTGTGTGAACGTCTATTTTATTTTTCTTCATGAGGAAGGCGATGCCATCAACGTTGGCCTTCACCACTCCAGCCTTGCGGCTAATCATCTGTGTAATATTGACTTTGGGTTCTGAAATATCTATGCCATGTTCTTTGAAGGTATGCAATGCATCGTGAAAATGCTCGGACGAGTCGAGCAACGCCTTTGACGGAATACAACCTACATTGAGGCACGTGCCTCCAAGGGTAGCATATTTTTCGATGATCGCTGTTTTAAAACCCAATTGAGCACAACGAATAGCAGCCACATAACCACCAGGGCCGGATCCAATCACAATGACGTTGTATTGCATAAACTATTATTGAAATGATAATTCAAACATGGATGTACAAATTCTATTGACTTAAACCCCGAGGATCAGACGTCCCGGATCTTCCAGCATTTCCTTCACGCGCACGAGGAAACTAACAGACTCACGGCCATCTACAATTCGGTGATCATAAGAGAGTGCGAGGTACATAATGGGGCGAATCACAATCTCGCCATTCTTCACGACAGGTCTCTCAACAATGTTATGCATTCCTAAAATTGCCGATTGCGGTGCATTGATTATCGGTGTTGATAGCATCGAACCAAAGACACCACCGTTTGTGATGGTAAAGGTTCCGCCTGTCATTTCTTCAATTGAAAGTTTTCCTTCACGTCCGCGTGTGGCTAGTCTCATCACTTCACTTTCAATTTGATTGAAAGACAACGCCTCTGCATTTCGAATAACCGGAACAACCAATCCGCGCGGTGTTGAAACTGCAACTGCTACGTCACAGTATTCGTGAAAAACAATCTCATCACCTGCTATCTGTGCATTTACAGCTGGAAAATCCTTCAACGCAACGCACACGGCCTTTGTAAAGAAGGACATAAACCCAAGTCCCACGCCATATTTTTCTTTAAACTGATCTTTATACTTCGATCGCAAATCCATCACCGGCTTCATGTCCACTTCATTGAAGGTCGTAAGCATCGCGGTTTCATTCTTAACAGCCACCAATCTCCTGGCAATGGTCTTGCGAAGAGACGTCATCTTTTCGCTTCTCTTATTTCTCGAGCCTCCAGAAGCTATTACTGGAGGTGCCATTGGGGCGGCAGCAGGCTTTGACTCTTTTGGCGCACTGCTCGCCTGAGCTTTGGCAGCATCTGCTTGTGTTATCCGTCCACCAACACCAGAGCCTTGCACCTGACTTGCCGGAATTCCTTTTTCATCCAGAATCTTTGCTGCTGTTGGAGATGGATGCCCTGCAGCATAAGATTTATCACCGGAACCAACAGGTGCGGAAACCGGAGTTGATGCTGCTGCCGTTGGCGCAGCAGCCGGAGCGCCATCTGTGATTTCAATTCTGCAAATCAGTCCTCCAATCGGTAGTGTATCTTTTTCTTTCGCCACAATTCTCAAAATGCCATTGGCTTCAGCTGGCAATTCAAAAGTTGCTTTATCTGATTCCACCTCTGCGATTACTTCATCCAATTTCACAAAATCACCATCCTTCTTTAACCAGGTTGAGATGGTCACTTCGGTGATGGACTCACCTACAGTAGGTACTTTCATTTCTTTCACTCCGCCAGTTGCTTTCATAGTTTGCGTTGAAGGGGTTGGGGTTGATGTTGGTTTGGTTTCAGCTTTTGGTGCTGCGGTAGGTTGCCCGCCATCGGCAAGCTCACAGATTACTTCGCCAATGGCAGCCGTCTCACCTTTTTGCTTTTTTATTTTAAGTATACCAGCCTGCGGTGCCGGCAACTCAAACGTTGCCTTATCCGATTCAAGCTCAGCAATTACTTCATCCACATTTACAAAGTCACCGTCTTTCTTTAGCCAATTCGCAATGGTCACTTCTGCGATCGACTCACCAACGGTGGGAACTTTAACTTGCTGTGCCATACTTTTATTTTAAATGGATTGTGTCGAAGATTATTTTAAACCTCAAGGGCTTGCGATACAATTTTTTCTTGTTCCGCTTTATGAACTTTCGAATAGCCCGTGGCAGGTGACGCGCTTGCTTTGCGCGAAACAAATTCAAGTTTTTGTTCTGGCATCACACGAACCATGTATGACAAACAGCCCATATTTGATGGTTCTTCCTGCACCCATGCAATTCTAGCGCCTTTATACTTCTTGATAATCGCATTCACTTGCTTTTCGGGGAAAGGGTGAAGCTGCTCTATTCTTACGATGGCTACATCTTTTGCTTTCTTTTTCTGTTGACCTTCTAACAAGTCATAATACACCTTGCCGGAACAAAGCACTATCTTTTTAACATCTTTGGCGTTCACCGTTTCGTCATCGATCACTTCCTGGAAAGAGCCTTTGATAAAATCTTTTACAGGCGAAATAACACCCGGATGACGCAGCAACGATTTAGGAGAAAAGACAATACAAGGTTTTCTAAACTCCCATGACACTTGCCTTCTCAATAAATGGAAGATGTTGGCTGGTGTTGTCGGGTTAGCAACGATCATGTTGTACTCAGCCGAGAGTTGCAAGAAACGTTCGGGGCGGCAACTTGAGTGTTCCGGACCCTGACCTTCATAGCCGTGAGGTAACAACATCACAAGCCCATTCATCCGTTGCCACTTTGATTCAGCGCTGGATAAAAACTGATCAATGATTACTTGCGCACCGTTAACAAAATCTCCAAACTGTGCTTCCCAAATTACGAGAGCGTGTGGCGATGACATCGCATAACCATATTCAAAACCTAACACGCCAAACTCGGAAAGCAAAGAGTTGTAGATATGAAATTTCTGTTGGCCCTTTTCAATATTATCCAGTCCGCAATACGGTGCGTTTGTATTTGCATCAAAGAAATAAGCATGCCTGTGTGAGAAGGTACCTCTTTTTACATCTTGCCCGGACATACGAACAGGCACTCCTTCTGATAATAAGGAACCATAAGCCAATAACTCAGCCTCGGCCCAGCTCAACACTTTATCGTCAAAGAAAGCTGTTTTTCTATCCTTCAAAAGTTTTTCAATCTGCTTCAACGGCTTAAAACCTTCCGGTATGGTGGTCAGCGCATTACCTACTTTATCAATAATAGATTGCTTAACACCTGTTTCAGGTGATGTTTCAAAATCTTCTGGCTTTGCCCTGCGCAACTTCTGCCACTCTTCCTCTATCTTCTGAACTTTATAAGGAAGCGGCTTCTGTTTCACTTCGTTTAATCGATCCTGTAATTGAGCTCGGAAATTTTTATCCATCTCATCTGCAAGTGCAGCATCCACGTCAGCACGCTCAATCAATCTCTTCACATACACCTCGCGTGGATTGGGGTGCTTGGCGATCAGGTTATAGAGTTTAGGTTGCGTAAACTTTGGCTCGTCACTTTCATTGTGCCCATGTCTGCGATAACACAGCATGTCAATAAAGATATCCTGACCAAATTTCATCCTAAACTCAACTGCTAGCTTTGAACAGAACGTCACAGCCTCCGCATCGTCACCATTCACATGGAGAACCGGTGCATCAATAATCTTGGCAACATCCGTACAGTAAATGGACGTTCGGGCATCATCATAATCGGTTGTAAATCCGACTTGATTATTAATAACAAAATGAATGGTACCTCCTGTCGTGTAACCTTCCAACCCCGACATCTGTGCCACCTCATATACAATCCCCTGCCCCGCTACAGCCGCATCTCCGTGGATAAGAATGGCCATCGCTTTTGTCAGGTCACCTTTGTATTCGTCATCGATCTGACCACGCGTATATCCAACTACCAAAGGATTCACCGCTTCCAGGTGCGAAGGGTTTGGCGTCAGCTTTACATAAATTTTGCTTCCGGAAGGTGTTGTATTGTGACTGGCATACCCGAGGTGATACTTTACATCACCATCACCCATTGTCAGATCTGGATTAACATTGCCTTCAAATTCTGTGAATATCTGCTCGTATGTTTTCCCGAGGATGTTAGACAGCACATTCAACCGACCGCGATGGGCCATTCCGATAACAACTTCCTTCGTGCCCAATTCGGCAGACTTATTTATAATTGTCTGCAAAGCGGGAATGGTATTCTCACCACCTTCCAATGAAAATCTCTTCTGCCCGAGGAATTTTGTATGAAGAAAGTTTTCGAATACGACAGCTTCGTTCAGCTTTGAAAGTATTTGTTTCTTCTCCTCCTGCGAAGGATTATAAGTATAGTATTCCTTCTCGCATTTCTCAAAGAACCATTGGCGAACGGCATCATTGCGAATAAAATTATATTCAAAACCAATTGTGCCTAAGTACACTACTTTTAGTTTCTCGATGATCTTTCTCAAAGAGGTACGCCCCATTCCAATCTCGGCACCTACATCAAATTCCACATCCAGATCCGCGTCTGACAATCCTACACTCTTATGATCGAGGTTGACATTATGATCTCGCCTTTCCCGAACTGGATTAGTATCTGACTTAAGATGTCCGAAAGAGCGGTAGGCAAAAATCAGATTGCGCACCTGAGTCTCCTTAATCGTGATGGCATCTTCCCCATCCGAGGTTCCATGACCATTTTCTCCGTATCGTTGAACTGAGAAATCATATCCCTCAAAAAATTTCTGCCAGGTGGCATCTACTGAAGAGGGGTCCTTTTTATAAGTTTGATAGAGCTGATCCAGATAGCCAACATCGGCATTGGAGACATAAGAATACTTGTCCATAGTTGAATTGTGAAGTAAACAAAACTAGAAAAGTGTTCTTATATTAAAAAACTTAATAATCGCTTAAGCAAATTTAATAGCAAAAAGCGCATAAATCGACTGTTTTTCATCTCACAGATCGAACAATGGCACAATTCGCTTCATTTGGGAAAACTGATTGGTGAATCTTCAAATTAATTTTACCTTTGCAGTCCTTTAAAAAACGGACGAGATCCAACATTTAAAAAACTAACCAAATGGCAGTAAAGATCAGATTAGCACGCAGAGGCCGCAAGAAATTGGCGATGTACGATGTAGTAGTGGCAGATGCCAGAGCTCCAAGAGATGGCAAATTCATTGAAAAAATAGGGACTTATAATCCTTTGACTAACCCCGCAACAATTAATCTTCAGGATGACCGCGCCTTTCATTGGCTAATGAATGGTGCCCTTCCATCCGATACAGTAAAGGCAATGCTTTCTTACCGTGGTGTGATGTTAAAGAGACACCTGCAGATCGGTGTTGTAAAAGGCGCAATTACACAGGAAACAGCCGACTCTAAATTAGCTGAGTGGTTGAAAGCCAAAGAAGCTAAAATTCAAGGCAAGCATGAGACACTTGCAAAATCTAAGGCCGAGGCTGCTAAAGCTCGTAAGCAAGCTGAAACCAAGGTGAGAGAGGCTCGCGCTGAAGCTATTCGCAAGAAGGCCGAAGCGGCCGCTGCCGCTCCAGTAGCCGAAGCTCCTGCAGAAGGAGAAGCTGCTGCGGAAGCACAGGCTTAACCTTACGAAAAGGAATATTCAGAAATGCCAGCGCTTATGTGTTGGCATTTTTTATTAGTACTAAATCGAATCTGGAAATCTTAGATGGAAATTGATTCTTGCTTCAAGATTGGATATATCTCCAAAACGCATGGCTTAAAAGGCGGGGTTACCGCTGTTTTTAGTGAAGCAGGTGAGTTCGAATCTTTGGAATCCGTCTTTCTTGAAATAAAGCATAGTTTGGTCCCTTACTTTATTGAGAGCTATTCCGATCGGGGAGAAAAAGGATTCATCAAATTTGAAGACGTAAACACATTTGAACAGGCCGAGGCTCTCAAAGGTTGTAGCATCTATCTTCCGAAAACAGTTAGGCCCAAACTGAAGAGAGGGGATTTTTATAATGATGAGATAGTAGGCTTCGAAGTGGTAGATGCACAACATGGGATACTAGGTGATGTACGAGAAATTATCGAATCGGGCCCCAATCGACTGCTTTCGGTCGATCATTCTGGAAAAGAAATTCTTATCCCGGTAAATGGCCCCTTCATTAAAAGTGTCAACAAAAGCAAAAAGAAAATTCAAACAGACTTGCCAGACGGCTTTCTTGAGCTATAGAACTTTGGTTCCTAATTTATAAATTCATCCATCATGCGTATCGATATCATTACGTGTTTGCCACGATTGCTGGATGGCTCATTTTCAGATTCTATTTTAAAACGCGCTCAGACAAAAGGGCTTGCGAAAATCGAGGTGCACGACTTACGGCCCTATTCGACCAGTAAACACAAAGCAACTGACGACTACGCCTTTGGCGGAGGTGCCGGAATGGTGATGATGATTGAGCCTATTGATTTGTGCATCGCCAAACTCAAATCCGAGCGGGTATATGATGAGGTCATCTACATGAGCCCAGACGGAGAACTCCTGACTCAAAATATCTCTAATGAATTGAGTTTGCGTCAGAACTTAATTATCCTTTGCGGTCACTACAAGGGTGTGGATGAACGTGTGCGGGAACATTTAATTACCCGCGAAATAAGCATCGGCAATTACGTCCTCTCAGGAGGCGAATTGGCAGCAGCAGTGCTGGCAGATTCAGTCATTCGCCTGATTCCGGGAGTATTGTCCGATGAAACTTCGGCCTTGACTGATTCTTTCCAGGATGGGTTGGTCGCAGCGCCTGTTTATACCCGTCCTGCAGAATACAAAGGCTGGAAAGTGCCTGAGGTATTATTGTCTGGTCATGAATCTAAAATCAACCAATGGCGACATGAAATGGCTGTGGCCCGAACACAAGAAAGACGGCCGGACCTGATGAAACCTTAAAAAAGGTAGCCAAAGGCACAAATTCTTAAATCAGTTTTCCGTATTCTCAATACTTTCCCTACATTTGCAATCCATTTTAAAAAGCGAGTATCATGGCCGATTTAATAAAGTTTGTAGAGCAGGAATTAGCAGCAAAAAGGACTAATCTCCCTGATTTTAAAGCTGGTGACACTGTAAACGTACACGTTAAGATCAGCGAAGGTAACAAGGAAAGAATTCAGCAATTTCAAGGCGTGGTATTATACCGCAGAGGAAAAGGCACAAATGGAGAAAGCTTCTCCGTAAGAAAGGTTTCTAATGGTGTTGGCGTGGAGAGAATATTCCCATTCCTGAGCCCGAGCATTGATAAAATTGAAGTAACAAAGGTAGGTAAAGTGCGCAGGGCCAAATTGTACTACATGAAAGGCCGCCAGGGCAAATCAGCCAGAATTAAAGAAAAATTGGCTAACATCTCAGCTAATTAATAGCCAACAACAGGCTCAAAACCCATCTCTTGAGGTATTCTAAAATCGCCAAAGAGATGGGTTTTTTATTGCTAACAAGCGTTGTTTGATCAATTATTGGATGAGTTAACCCATCCCCTTATATTTGCCCCTCACCAAAACCGCTATGGCAAAACAAGCAAAACTCAACATTTCGAAAATCCTTGGTAAGGACGCCAAGTATCTGCTTGATCACAAGAGCAAGACTATTTCTAAAGATCAACTTCACTTACCGACATCGGATTTTGTGGACAAGATTTTTATCCAATCCAATCGCTCCACCCAGGTAATTAAAAGCCTCGGAGCGATGTTTGATCACGGCCGTTTAGCGGGAACTGGATTTTTATCGATCCTACCAATAGATCAGGGTATTGAGCACAGTGCAGGAGCATCATTTGCTAAGAATCCGATCTATTTCGATCCTGAAAACATTGTAAAGTTGGCCATCGAAGGCGGTTGCAATGCTGTGGCTACAACATTTGGAAATCTTGCGATCGTGTCAAGGAAGTACGCACATAAAATTCCTTTCATTGTGAAGATCAATCACAATGAATTACTGACGTATCCGAATAAGGCAGATCAAATTATGTTTGGGTCTGTTCGCGATGCCTGGAATCTGGGTGCCGTTGCGGTTGGAGCAACAATCTATTTTGGCTCCGACAACTCAACACGTCAAATTGTTGAGGTGGCAAAAGCCTTTGAAGAAGCTCACCAGCTTGGAATGGCAACTATCTTGTGGTGCTATACCCGCAATAACGCGTTCAAGAAAGATGGAAAAGATTACCACGTGTCTGCTGACTTGACTGGCCAGGCTAATCACCTTGGCGTAACCATACAGGCCGATATCATCAAACAAAAGCTTGCGGAAAACAATGGCGGGTATAAGGCTCTTAACACCGGAGGCTCAACCTATGGTAAGCTGGATGAGAGAATCTACACCCAATTGACGTCAGATCACCCAATTGACCTTTGCCGTTATCAAGTAGCTAACTGCTACATGGGCCGCGCAGGGTTGATTAACTCTGGTGGTGAGTCAAAAGGAGCAAGTGACCTGGCCGATGCTGTGCGCACTGCAGTTATCAATAAACGTGCTGGTGGCATGGGCTTGATTTCCGGAAGAAAGGCTTTCCAAAGACCGATGAAAGAAGGTGTAGAAATTTTGAATGCCATTCAGGAAGTATATCTGGATAGTTCAATTGATGTAGCATAAAAAGAAATAATCAAACCGATGAGAAACCTCATCGGTTTTTTTGGCTCTAAACAAAATCGATATGCCTTGGTTCAAACGTACTGATAAGGGAATCATGACACCCACCGAATCCAAACGGGAAGTTCCCGATGGATTATGGTTTAAGTCACCGGGTGGAAAAATCATCCACACGCGTGAGTTAAAAAGCAATGCTTATGTCGTGCCGGAGGAAGATCATCATGTCAAAATCGGATCTGAGGAATACTTTGAAATCTTATTCGACAATAATGAATTCACGGAGTTAGATCCAAACATGGAATCTGCCGATCCGCTAAAGTTTGTTGATACAAAGCCTTATCCAAAAAGGATAAAGGAATCCCAGGCAAAGACTGAATTAAAAGATGCCTTGCGGTCAGCCTATGGGAAAATGAACGGCCTAGACATTGTGGTTGCCTGTATGGATTTCAATTTCATTGGAGGCTCAATGGGATCGGTAGTGGGCGAAAAAATAGCCAGGGCTATTACTCACTCGCTGAAGACTAAAGCACCTTTTCTAATGATTTCACGATCCGGAGGTGCCCGTATGATGGAAGCCGGATTGTCTCTAATGCAGATGGCAAAGACATCCGCCAAACTTGCGTTATTGGATGAAGCCAAGATTCCTTACATATCGTTACTAACTGATCCAACAACGGGTGGTGTAACAGCGTCCTACGCGATGCTGGGAGATTTCAATATCTCAGAACCAGGCGCTTTAATTGGATTTGCGGGACCACGCGTCATTAAGGAAACTATTGGAAAGGATTTACCAAAAGGATTTCAGAGTGCTGAGTTTGTTTTGGATCATGGCTTCCTCGATTTCATTGTCGATCGCAGGAATTTGAAAAGTCGACTTACAACATTGCTCAAGATGTTGCGCTAAAGACTAGGATTTATTTTGGGAAATTTTCGAAACGGAATTGACCTAATATTACTTTCAGCATTTCCAGGTCCACGTTTTCTCCCGTAATCATTAGAAGAAATCTGTCGCTAATACCAAGCGATATCTGAGAAAAATTCTTTTCCCGGTTGTAGGATTCCCATCCCATGCAATTTGTGATGGCAACCGGTCCACGGACTATCGAATCATTTTTTATTGCTGCATAATTCACCCAGTCCCGGGTCGCCTGATCATACATGATCCGGGCTTCTTTAAAATCAAACAAAAGCACTCTTACCGTCTGGCTGCCTTTATTTCTAAAACGGTGTTCGCATAGTGAGTAATGCAAATCTCCAACCTTCATTAGTTTTCCCTTGATCTCTCCATCCCTGTTAAAATTCATGATGCGGGTCGGAACAAGTTTCTGAATTTCCACCGGTGAAAGTGCAGTAGATTGCCCTGGACACTTGATAGCAAACAGCCAACATGAAAACCCTCCAGCGAGTATTATTTTCTTCAACATAGTCCGCAAGTCAGTCTAACAGCCACAACTAGCATTATACAACTATGAATTACAAAAAAAGGGCTGTCTTTTCAGACAACCCTTCTTTTCTAAGGCGTGATAAAATCAATACAGTGGATTCTTAACATCTACGCTTCCATCACCAGGAGGATTCAAGGCTGTTTCATTAGCCGGAACATCCCAATAATCCATGAAATTGTAGTTCATAAGAACTTTGGTATACACCGTTGTTCCCAAAACCACTCTTTGATTGTAGCTTCCTCCACCGGCAGCAACATCATAAGACCATCCCCATCTTCTGTTGTCGTAGAACGAGATGCCTCTGAACAAAAGAGCCACTTTTCTTTCGTTCGCCAATTCCTGAAGGGCCTGAGCTTGAGATAAACCAGTTCCAGACACAGCCGGAACTCCGGCACCCATAAAATCACGAACATCATCCACAAGGGCGAGGCCCGCATCAATGGCACCCGTCCGAATGTTGGCCTCCGCAAGCATCAAAGCATTTTCTTCATAAGAACCGGCCATGACGAGTTCATAAGCTCCGGCATCTCTGTTGGCATATGTCCACACGCCTGCAAGTCCCTTACCCTTGTTTACCAAGGTGTTTTGAGAAGTGTAGATATAGTCATTAGAGTATGGACTGGTTTTTGAAAAGTTATTGGCTACGCGTTGATCGGCTGCATTGAAGCACTGCATTACCCGTTCGCTTACTTTAAAAGTTGACGTTGAAGCAGGGCTGGCGGCTAATGATGCAACACTACCACCGGAAGCAGAGAAAAAGTCATTCGTTCCGGTTGTTCTGCCTGTAAATATCAAATCACCTTCTTTAATGCCATTAGTGGTGAGGTTCTTGACATTCGTCCAATCTGCCGCAGACATTGTACCCAAGTTCGTCTTGCTAATTGAACCAGATGTGCTTCCATTAACAAAATAAGCCAGTTTGTTGTACAAGATATTACGAGCAAGCATTGTGTTAATGTTTCTCTTCCACTCGTCAATTGAAAGAACTCCACCTCTTCCCACTTGGCAGTGTTCAGGAATTAACTTACTCAGTGCATCTTCGTAATCGGAAGTCGATGATATGCTAGACAATGTTGCAGCAGCCTGATTGAAGTATTTATCTGATTCAGCCAAGATAAGATCATGGGCAACATACGCATTGGTCTTCTCTGCATATTCGTTCACGATAAGTCCGGCATAATACTTAGTTCCAATAGACGCATAGGCATAACCTTTCCACCAATAGCACCATGCCTTAACCGTGGCAATCTTTGAAGCGGCATCGCCAGTAAAAGGAATAGTTTCTACAATAGATAACACATAGTTGCAAGCATTGTTAAGCGCGTACATGTTCAGCCATTCGTAATGAATGGCATTATTGCCTGCACCCGTTGAGGCGCGTGTATTATACGTACGAATGATACCAACTTGAGATGATGGATTGGTTCTCTTGCTTCCGTCATCCAAAAGAATATAATCCGGCTGAGCAATTGTTGTCACCTGATTATTTGAAGCGGAGGCACCTACGTTGTCTCCCATCAATTCATTATATCCCATCGGCAATGAGAAGTAGCTATTACCTAGCCAACCATCTCCATTCAAGAAGCCATTAATATATACACCTCCTTGCGCCAGGGAAAATAGTCCAGCTTCATTGTTCACGTTCGCTGAAACCGTTGGTGCGTTAGGATTCCCTACGTTTAATTGATCCTTGCAGCCAAATGTTCCCAGAACAAGAGCTGCAGTGAAAATCGTATAAACAAATTTATTTTTAGTCATGATTTTTATCTTTTTGAGTTTACAAAAATTACAGGCCAATGTTCAACCCAACCTGATATGACTTTGTGTTAGGAAGCGTGTTGTGATCCACCCCTCTGTCAAATGAAGAGTTCACTGTTCCAGAGCTAATTTCAGGATCGAAACCAGTGTATTTGGTCCACGTCATGAGGTTTCTGCCAGTCAATACCAACTGAAGTTTTTTCAATCCATTTATTTTTAAAAGTTTGTCAAGATTGAAAGCCATTGAAACGTTTCTTAGTCTCATGAAAGAATTGTCTTCAACAAAGAAGTCCTTCGTAGCCAAGTTACCAGCGCCTCTTCTGCTACCCCACAAGTTGTAGTAAGGGCTACACCAGTAAGCCGGAAATGCACCTGTCTTTCCATCGATGGTAACAACTCCATCATAGTCTCCGTGGATTCCATCTCTGTACATCCACTCCTTTGTTTGGTTGTAGATATGTGAGCCATACACCCAATCCAACTGGAAGCTAAATGTGAGGATGTCTTTGTATGCCAAAGAGTTTATGAATGAAGAGTTGAACTTAGGGTTCGGGCTCGCCATTGGAGTTTTCTCATCAGCAAATTGAATCTGATAAGTTCTCTTGTCTACCAAGCGACCATCAACGATTTCATAAAATGCCTTTTCTGCATCAGTTTTGATATAAGGAGTTCCATCCTTACGAACGGCATCCACACTAGTAAGTGCCTTGTAGCCATAAATTTGACCAATGATCTGACCTGGAGTCAGATGATATCGTTACCACCTGAAATTGCATCAATTTTCGAGATCTGATGTCCCCAGTTGGTCGTGAAATCCCACTTGAAGGTTGACGACTGATACACCGGAATGTTCAATGAGAATTGAACACCGTTTGATGACATATTAATGGCATTGTTCAACTGATCCACAGATCCAAGTGATGGAGCATCACTCACCTGATAGATTACGTTCGCGCTCTTACGCTGCCAGTAGGTAAATGAACCATTGATAGAATTCAACCAGCTGCCTCCCTTATTAGCATTAACGGTAAAGTCGGTACCCACTTCAGTTTCAGTTGAAACTTCAACCTGAAGATTTGGGTTTTTCCTTGTTGTAGGAACACTGTAAACCAATCCTGTTCCCAGGTTTTGCTGATTTAACTGTGGATATCTGTCAAAAGGACCAGGCTGAATACCGGCCTGACCGTAAGCTGCTCTAATCTTAAAGTAACTGATTGTTTCGCCAAGTCCCTTATCCTTCCACAAAGTTGAAGGCAGGAAGTGACCGTCTGCGTGAGGGAATGTGAATGGTTTTGAACCGCCACCAAATGCAGAAGACCAGTCGCTTCTAAAGCCGGCTGTAAAACCTCCAAAATCTCCGAAATCAACTTTTTGATTCACCAAGTATCCGTAAGTCGTGAACGGCTCAGTGTAGTCTTTGTAAACCACCTGATCGGCAGTCGCACTTAAGTTAGTTGGAGGAGACAATGACAACCCAACACCATACGTATCAAGCTCCTGATACTTCCGGGTACGATGGTCAAATCCTACTTGCGTGCTGGTTTGAATTGGCAAGCTCATACCAAAGTCTTCCTGGAAATCTGTTCTGAAATAAGCATTAGCCAGGAAATTTTTGAATGTATTCGTGTATTGCCAGTTGATCAACTCACCATTAAGATCTGGAGCAAAAACACCCACGTAATTAAAGTAGTAGTCAGAGTTTAAGTTCTTAGACTGATTCTGATAGGTCCACTTTGAGTTTTCAGTTCTGTAGTTGATACCGTATTTAGCATCCAACTCAAGGAATTTATTCACTTTATAGTTGGCGTTGAAATTCTGAATCAAGTCAATCTTATTATCCAATTGGCTTGCATATTCCTGACGGTAAAATGGGTTCAGAGCGTTAACGCTCAAGAAACCGTTAGCTTCCTGATAACCAGGATAGGTTCCATCTGCTAATTTACGAGTCAAGTCAAAGAAAGGAGACGTGTTCAGGAAGCTATACACACCATTTACGTTTCCAAGTGAATTTCCTCTTCCATAATCTTCACCACCAGCAGCGCCTAAGCCTGGGTGTAAGTCGTTTTTAGTATATACAATCTGAGTAATTGAACGAATTGTAAATCCTTTAAATAACTCTGTTCCCACGTTAACAGTGATGTTACTTCTGTCAACTGCACCGTTTTTCATAACAGGGCTAAGGGTATGGTTATTGGCAATCGCAATAGAGTAATCGCTTTTCTCACCACCACCGGATAAGCTCAATGTATTGTTGGTAGTGTAGCCAGTTTGGAACACCTGCTTAAAGTGGTCGTAGTAGCGAATGTTGCCGGTTGTAGGATAACTCTTACTAAAATCGTTTCTGATGTCCTGTATGGCATAACGTGTAGCACCATTTCCATTCGGGAAAGCCGCGGAAGCACCTGTTTCACCATATACATAGGAAATACCAGGCAACGCGCCATATTGATCGTAGTCCAACAAATTACCGTTTTTGTCGGTTAACTGGCCATTTGCATCCGTAATGTAGGGGTGCTTGTAAGCTTTGTGAACATTTCCAACGTTCAGAAATTGGTTAGATGAGTAGCTGGTTGAAAAATTGACAGCCACTTTTCCTTTTTGACCTTTCTTAGTAAAGATCTGGATAACACCGTTAGCACCCTGTGCACCATAGATAGATGCAGAAGCTGCACCTTGCACAACTTCGATACGATCCACGTTGCTAAGGTCTAATGAGTTGATGTCTGTTGCCGACATCTGAACTCCGTCAACCATGATCAGTGGCTTGGTACCTCCCTGTACGGTGTTAACACCACGCAAGAGAATGTTAACCGGATCGCCAGGGTTACCGCTGATTGAAGATATCTGGGCACCTGCAATTTTCCCGATCAACGCCTGATCGATAGAAGCCGAAGGGGTTTGAGGCAACTTGTCTGCAGCAAGAGACTCAACAGCAATACCCAGCTTTTTCTTGTCTGTTGCAATACCAGATCCTGTTACTACAATTTCAGAAAGTTGAGTAACATCAAGGCCAAGCTGGACATCGATTACCGATCTTTCTCCAATTGCAATCTCTTCCGTCTTAAGACCAATGAAAGAAAACACAAGGGCGGCTCCAGATCCTGAAACGCTTAGCTTATAATTTCCTTCCGCGTCTGTCACGGATCCATTTGTGGTGCCTTTCACGACCACGTTCACACCTGGCAAAGCCGATCCGTCTTCAGCGGATGAGACCCTACCAGAAATCACTCGCTCTTGCGCTCTGGCTGTGCCGAGCACAAAACCGAACGCGAAGAACACTAGTAAAAACTTCTTCATAGGTTTAGGTTTAGGTTAGAAGATTAATTTTAAAAGCCCAAAGTAGACCATAAATTCAAAAAAAGAAAATGGTGGCATTTAAATTTGTTAACATAAATTCTTTGGCGGGTTGGGCCAATTCAAGAATAAAATGCTACTCCTTGCTTTAAATTTGGCCATTAATGCCGTTCAAACATTCAATTTTTTAATGCACAGCTCTTTTTTTTAAACGCACTTTCTCAATAAAAATACCCCTCGGGTAGTGAGCAAAAAAAAGCCCCGGACGAAGAATCCGGGGCTTTCAAACAGTTTGTGCGTCAAGATCAAGCCTCTGCCTGAACAGAGACAAAAGATTTATTTTCTTTTCCCTTCTTAAACACAACTACTCCTGGAGTTAACGCAAATAACGTATGATCTTTACCCATACCTACGTTTCTGCCAGGGTTATGCTTTGTACCGCGCTGACGCACGATAATATTACCTGCAACTACTTTTTGGCCACCAAACACCTTGATGCCAAGACGTTTGCTTTCCGACTCGCGGCCGTTCTTTACTTTACCTTCACCTTTCTTGTGTGCCATGGTTGAAAATCGTTATTCGTTGATCGTTTATAGATGAATCTTGTATGTTAACCAATGCTCTCAATTTGAACTTTGGTGAACTGCTGGCGATGACCGTTTTTCACAGCATAACCTTTTCTCCTTTTCTTTTTGAAGATGATCACCTTGTTACCTTTAACATGCTCTAATATCTTACCAGATACTTTTGCACCTTTTACAGTAGGGGCGCCAACTTCTACACTTCCGTTGTTATCTAAAAGAAGAACCTTATCAAACGATACGGCTGATCCAGCTTCTCCTTCCAAACGCGGTGCATAGATATATTGGTCTTGAGCCACCTTGAACTGTTTTCCTGCGATGTCCACAACTGCGTACATGACTTTTATAGCTTTTTAAAATGGGTTGCAAAGATAGGCCAATGCCTTGGAAAAACAAACCCTCATCTGGAAATCGTTAAAAATCTTACAAATAAGCCATTTTCTCCCCAAAAAACAGGCTATTAAAGGTTAAACGTTAAGTCAAGATGGTGTGCTCATATAAGGATTTTAAATGCATTTCGAAACCGATTGAACGTTCATTTTTTTAACTAAAATATTTTCAATTTTTTTTCAATTAATACTTCACTTCGCAGGCGATGATTAACTAAGTGAGTATGAATCTATTTTCACGAGATTGACTTATGTTATACCACTACAAATAATTTTTCACGACTTTTTCTCTCTTTGAATTTCACTTGTGATTTAGAATCTTTGTCGATGCTGTCGATTGAAATTCTCTCTGGCACAGCAAAGTTAGATCTCACAAAAAATTTATGACGACCGAAATGAAAGACAATCTGTTATTAGCACCGATGATTGCTTCTTTCTTATTGTATACAACCCCAAAATATTAAACCATGAGTCAACCTCTACTCGCTGAACCCATTTTAAAGGAGAACAAGGACCGTTTTGTTCTTTTCCCTATTCGTCAACATGACATTTGGAAGTACTATAAACAGGCTGAGGCCAGCTTTTGGACGGCCGAGGAGATTGATTTAGGGCAGGATTTAAAGGATTGGGTAAATCTGAATGATGGCGAGCGTCATTTCATCACGCACGTGCTGGCTTTTTTTGCGGCAAGTGATGGCATTGTGAACGAAAATCTGGCTGAGCACTTCGTAGGCGAAGTTCAATACACAGAAGCCAAGTTTTTTTATGGGTAAATCTGAATGATGGCGAGCGTCATTTCATCACGCACGTGCTGGCTTTTTTTGCGGCAAGTGATGGCATTGTGAACGAAAATCTGGCTGAGCACTTCGTAGGCGAAGTTCAATACACAGAAGCCAAGTTTTTTTATGGTTTTCAGATCGCGATCGAAAACATCCATTCTGAGACTTATTCTCTTTTGATCGATACTTATGTGAAAGATCCAAGAGAAAAGGACAAACTCTTTCACGCCATAGAAACCATGCCTTGTGTGAAGAAGAAAGCAGACTGGGCTTTGCGTTGGATTGATCAGGGAAATTTTCAAGAACGGCTAGTAGCGTTTGCGGCCGTAGAAGGAATATTCTTCTCTGGTTCTTTCTGTTCTATCTTCTGGTTGAAGAAGCGAGGCCTGATGCCAGGTCTTACGTTTTCAAATGAACTTATTTCGCGAGATGAAGGATTGCATTGCGATTTCGCTTGCCATCTCTATACAAAACATGTTGTGAACAAGTTGCCTGTTGATCAGGTGATTGCCATTATCCGGGATGCCGTTGAGATAGAAAAGGAATTTGTAACAGATGCTCTTCCTGTAAATCTGAATGATGGCGAGCGTCATTTCATCACGCACGTGCTGGCTTTTTTTGCGGCAAGTCTGTTGAATGAATTGGTGGGCAAGAAAATTTATGGTGCCACTAATCCATTTGACTTCATGGAGATGATTTCACTTCGCGGCAAAACTAACTTCTTTGAGAAGCGGGTAGCCGAATATCAGAAGGCTGGCGTGATGAACAGCATGGAGAAAAAAGAAACTACTCCGAAGTTTTCATTGAATGAAGATTTTTAATTAAGTTCGATCACATTTTTTAAACTTTCCATTTACACACACAACCCTTTTAGAAATGCTAGTATTAAAACGTGACGGACATCGGGAGTCCGTGAAGTTTGACAAAATCACTGCCCGCGTTGAAAAACTCTGCTACGGTTTAGATCCCAAATTTGTCAATCCAGTAGAGGTGGCGATGAAAGTGATTAATGGTTTGTATGACGGTGTTTCCACCGTAGAACTGGACAATCTTGCAGCTGAAACGGCTGCATCGATGACTACCAGGCATCCTGATTTCGCCAAGCTGGCAGCCAGAATTGCGGTTTCTAATCTCCACAAGGTTACGAGCAAGTCCTTCTCCAATACGATGAAGCGTCTGTATACGTACGTGGATCCAAAGACTGGCCAGAATGCTCCGCTGATCTCCAAAGAAACCTGGAAGGTTATTAAAGACAATGCAGCCGAGTTGGACGATGCGATTATTTACGATCGAGACTTCAGCTACGACTACTTTGGTTTCAAAACATTGGAGCGCTCTTACCTGATGAAGGTAGATGGCAAAGTGGTAGAACGCCCACAACATTTGTTGATGCGTGTAGCGGTTGGTATTCACGGTGAAGATATCCCAGCTGCTATTGAAACGTATAATCTACTATCGGAGAAGTGGTTTACTCACGCCACTCCAACTCTTTTCAACGCGGGCACTCCTAAGCCACAACTTTCTTCTTGCTTCCTCCTCACCATGAAGGATGATAGTATTGATGGAATTTACGATACGCTTAAGCAAACCGCTAAGATTTCACAGTCTGCAGGAGGCATCGGTTTAAGCATTCATAATGTGCGCGCCAAAGGATCCTACATTAAAGGAACTGGTGGCACATCAAATGGCATTGTGCCGATGCTCCGAAACTTTGATATGACTGCTCGCTATGTTGACCAAGGCGGTGGAAAACGTAAGGGAAGCTTTGCGATTTATCTTGAACCATGGCATGCCGATGTATTTGAATTTCTTGAGTTGAAGAAAAATCACGGAAAGGAAGAAATGCGCGCCCGCGATCTTTTCTATGCTATGTGGATTCCGGATTTGTTCATGAAACGCATTGAGAATAACGAATCGTGGTCGCTTTTTTGTCCAAACGAAGCTCCGGGCCTTGCTGATTGCTGGGGTGAAGAATTCGAACGTTTGTACGAGAAGTACGAAAAAGAAGGTAAGTATCGCAAACAAATAAAAGCTCAGGATTTATGGTTTGAAATTCTGGAAGCTCAGATTGAAACAGGCACGCCTTATATGTTGTATAAGGATGCCGCTAACCGCAAATCCAATCAAAAGCACTTAGGTACAATCAAGTCAAGCAACCTTTGCACTGAGATTATTGAATACACTGCTCCAGATGAGGTGGCCGTTTGTAATCTTGCCTCTATTGCGTTGCCAAAGTTTGTTACCGAAGATGGCAAATTCGATCATCAGAAATTATATGAGATCACAAAGGTTGTGACACGCAACCTCAACAAAGTGATCGACATCAACTACTATCCGGTTGAAGAGGCCCGCAACTCGAATATGCGCCACCGACCTATTGGAATTGGTGTGCAAGGTTTAGCCGATGCGTTCATCTTGTTGCGCATGCCATTTGATTCTCCTGAAGCTCGGGGTTTAAATGCCGATATTCATGAGACCATCTACTTTGCAGCGATGGAGTCATCAATGGAATTAGCCAAACAGAACGGACCTTATGAAACATTTAAAGGCTCACCTGTTTCCAAAGGCATATTTCAATTTGATATGTGGGGCGTTACTCCTTCATCCGGACGCTGGGATTGGGAAAATCTGAAGAGAGAAGTGAAACAGAATGGAGTTCGTAACTCTTTGTTGTTGGCACCTATGCCAACGGCTTCTACCTCACAAATTCTTGGAAATAACGAATGCTTTGAACCATATACCTCAAACATTTATACCAGAAGAACTTTATCAGGCGAATTCATTATTGCCAACAAGCACTTGATGAAGGATCTGATCAATCTGGGGTTATGGAGCGAGGGCATGCGTCAAAAGTTAATTGGAGCCAATGGATCCGTTCAATCCATTCCTGAAATTCCTCAAAACATCAAAGACATTTATAAAACCGTCTGGGAAATTTCGCAGAAAGCAATTATCGATATGTCGGCTGATCGCGGTGCCTTCATTTGCCAGTCACAAAGCCTGAACATTCACTTGACCGATCCAAATTTTGGAAAGCTAACCTCCATGCATTTCTATGCCTGGAAGAAAGGTTTGAAAACCGGTATGTATTATCTGCGGTCAACTGCTGCTGCCGATGCTATCAAGTTTACTGTTGACAAAGCTCAGATGCAACAGCCGGCCACTCAGGTTGAAGCCACAGTAGCGGTAGCGGAAACAGTTGCCGCTCACGAGTCTGTTGTCTCGGAAGCTCAGCACGCTATTCATTACCAGCAACTACCGCTGGCTGATTATGATCAGAAGCGTGCCGATATGGCTTGCTCACTAGACAATCCGGATGCCTGTGAAGCTTGTGGAAGCTGAGAATTTCATTACCTCATAAAAAAAGCCCGCTCAGAAATGATCGGGCTTTTTTGTGGGTCAGGGATTATCTTTTCTTGCTTTGTCTTACCCTGATGTGAGTTTGTTGTGCCTTTTTCCCAGCAGTGTTGGAGTTCTTGGAATTAACGGGTTTTGATTTAGAACCGCCAGAGCCGAGCGAAGATTTCTGACCCCTGTCTCTTCCTACCACGATATTCACGCCCATCCGAATATTTATCACTTGTGAGTTGTTGATATAGTTATTGAGATTTTGGTGAGCGATGAGTGACGCTGGCATGCGAAGGAGATTGTCGCCTATGACATACAATTGAATAGGCGTCATGTTAAAAGAAAGTCCAGCACCAAAGTTGTTGAACGAGCGATTTGAAAGCGTGTAGCTTAACGAGGTGCTAATAGCATTTCCAAAATTCTTATTTACAGAGGTTGTCCATCCAGGAGAAAATCTTCCCTGAAATTTCTCAGCAAAAAAAACTGTTCCCACATTGAAGTTCTTCACCAGCTCATAGTTGCCTCCTAAAAGCATTTTTGTGGGTAATGCTGTCCGATAGGATGATGTACTGCCCTCTTGCCATTTAAAGTGTGCTTTGATGGAATCAGTTTGGGCTTGCATGTAATCGTTCGCGTTGCCATTAACCAGATCGGTTGCATTAATTCCTGAGAAGGTATAGTTCGCCTTTGATTTATCGAGCGAGTATTGATACAAATTGTTTTTCCAATTTATCCCGCCCAAATCTATCAAGCTGGCATTTAGTGTAAGCTTATCCAAAAGACGATAGGTAGCACCAACATCTATGGCCACACCGTTGTTTTTCATGTAGTTTTTAAATTCCTTCGAAAAATTGTATCCGGAATTCGTGATGTCGTTTATGCCCGATGTCTTTACACTCAGATCAGCACTGGCCGTGAGGTAATAATTTTCATCTACCGCAATTGACATATTGGATGATTGAGTTGTGATGTTAGCAATGCCTTTGAGTATCTTCAGTCTTCCTCCCATCGTGAGTTTCGGGTTGATCTGATACGATGCCCCCAGGGCAGTTTCGAGATAGGAAACAGATTCAAGCGCGGGCGAAAGGTTGATTTTGCTATTCACATACGGAGCATTGCCTTCTACAAACACAGAGGCAAAATCCTTCGGCATTAGGAAATAACTATAGGACTTGATAGTCGCGTTGGCGGTCACATACAATTTGGAATTTATCTTTATTCCAAGGCGAAGAAAATCTAAGCTTATGGCGGGAGATATATAGGTCTTGGATGGCAACTTGTTAATCCACTTTGTTAAGTCGGCATTTACTTTTCCATCTTTCCGTGTTACCAGGTCATTGTAGGCAAACCCATTGTTAGTATACCCTGCGTAGAACGAAGAGAATGGAAGACCCAATGAAAATTTATAGCTGGGCACAAAAGCTGGATTATTCACCACAGATTGCGGCAAGGTATTCATGTACTGCAGCGTGCCCTCCACTTGTGCAAAGGAAACACTGCCGCAAGCGATGAGTATCAGGAGCAGGATATGTTTGGTCCTCATCATAAACCGATACCGACTTTAAGATTAGCCAAGAGACCAAGGTCAATTGACATTTTATATTTCGACTTGAATTTTACATCTGGCAACGCACCATTCGCATCTTTTGATGTATTCATGGCTGCCCTGATAATGATGTATTTTGCTGTGAATATTTTATCCACTTTTGATTTTTCGAGTTGAATGAGCTGATCGGACAGGCCAGGCGATTGCAGCTCGCCCGATTGAGTGACAGTGCTACCCTTGACTAATCCTGTCTGTGAAGTCAATAACAATGAATCGATTATTCTGTACTTGTCATCGGTCATGTAAAACTGCACTCTCGCATCCAACGGCAGTTCGTTCGATATCTTCGTTTTTAGAAAGGCACTATTGACCGATGATTGATCGACATTACCCAAATCAATTTTGATGGTGTCCAGAAGATTAATATTAGAGGCATGCCCATAGAGCGGAACATCAACATTCAGTTTCACTTTCAGCTTGCTCGTATCTGCCAAAAAATTATTACCAGAGATTAATCCTTTATTTATTCTGGCATCTGACTTATAATAAAACCGGGTGGGGGCAAAATCTAACAGCTCTTTTACATTCGCAATAGAAACCGTTGTTTTGGCTGACGTACCAATTTGTGTTGGATAAGCGATTGCAATAGGACTGGACGGACTCAGTGTGACGGCCAGGGACGAGGTGCTATTCTGTGCTTCGAATTCGGTAAAATTCACTTGACAGGGAACACCGTTATCGTTCGTGACTTCTAATGAAATTTTAGGCTGAGCAAAAGAAACATCTGCCTTTGAAAGGGATGAGCCAAAGGTGCCTACGTCCACCGTTTCGGCAGGAATGCTTGCCGTTTGGTCTCCAAAGAATCCGAGGATGTAATTAAAATCCATTCCAAGAAAAGAAAGCTTAAGATTTACAAATGAACTATTGTTGATTACTAACGGGCTTGTACTTTTCTTAAGTACCAAGACCATTTTTAAGTTGAATTTGTTTTTATTCAATTTCACCACATAATCGGACAGGTTGATTGATCCGGTTGTGGCTATGTTGGTATTAATTGACTTGGCGGTTGTCTTCGAAACAAAGTCAGGCAATGAAATATTAATTTCGTACTTACCCGAAAGGCTGGGATTACTGGAGGTTGTGGAGTAAGATATAGAGCCTGCCTTGAACGAAATTTCGTTAAGCTGTTCCGGGCTCAATCCCAAGTCAACTACTTCAACAATGCTATCTGAGCGAATATCTTTGGTATGAGGTGGAATGGTAGCAGGTGGTACGAAAAAACTCCTGTTCAAACTTTTGTCGGGCACCGTAAATAATTCCCGGATACCCTGGGTGGCTAATGTTTGCGAATAAGAGAGGTAGACCACATCATCGGAATCGACTTTTACATACGCTGAGTCTTCGCCTTTGATTAAGTCCTGAATGGCAAGTTCACCAAACACAAGTGGTAATGCGACAGTAGGGCTGACCTCAACTGACTTAAGAGAATAATCGTTTTGGTCGATGCAGGAAATGAATGAAAGGAACATCAGGAACCAAAAAACAGGTTTCATAAGAGAATCATTAAAGCCAGAAATTTTAATCCGACTATTCCCTGTTATGTAACCTTTCTTATGGTCTTTCATGCTATAGCGCTCCAGATTTTATCTCTTCCACCACAGCCGGGTCAAGGAGCGTAGTTGTGTCTCCCAGATTAGATGTTTCGCCTTCCGCCACTTTTCGTAGTATCCTTCTCATAATTTTGCCAGAGCGCGTTTTCGGCAATCCACTTACAAATTGAATTTTATCTGGCTTCGCAATCGGGCCAATAATTTTGGAAACAATATCTCTTATCTCCTTTCTTAGATGTTCCTCTTCGTGGGGTTTCTCATAGCAAATCACAAAGGCATAAATTCCCTGTCCTTTAATGTCATGTGGGTATCCTACCACAGCGGTCTCGCAAACTGCAGAGTGTTCATCAATGGCACTTTCTATCTCGGCAGTTCCCATGTTGTGACCTGATACAATGATAATGTCATCAACGCGTCCGGTGATTCTATAGTATCCTTCTTCATCGCGCTTACATCCGTCTCCCGTAAAATATTTTCCGGGAAAGGTGGAAAAATAAGTGTCTCTGAATCTTTGATGATCGCCATAAATTGTACGTGCCATAGACGGCCATGGAAACTTAATCGTCAGTCGGCCTTCGACATGACCCGATTGATCGGCTATTTCGTTTCCTTTTTCATCCATTACCGCAAGCTGAACACCAGGCAAAGGCAATGTGGCGTGCGCAGGTTTCAACTTCGTTACATTGGCGATAGGTGAAACCATGATGCCTCCCGTCTCGGTTTGCCACCAGGTATCAACAATCGGGCACTTTCCCTTTCCAATATGTGTGTCGTACCAATGCCAGGCTTCTTCATTAATAGGTTCACCCACACTGCCCAACACTTGCAACGATGAAAGATCGGAGCGATCCACAAAACTCAGGGGTGCGTTTTGCAAAGAGCGAATAGCCGTTGGCGCTGTGTAAAAAATATTCACCTTATGCTTCTCAATTACCTGCCAGAATCTTCCCATGTCAGGCCATGAGGGGACACCTTCAAACATAAGCGAAGTTGCACCGGTTGAGAGAGGTCCATATAAAATATAGGAATGACCGGTCACCCAACCTACATCGGCAGTGCACCAAAAAATCTGTCCTTCCTTGTATTGAAACACGGTGCGAAAAGTATAATTGGTATACACCATGTATCCTCCGCACGTATGAACCATTCCTTTTGGCTTTCCTGTAGAGCCTGATGTATAGAGAATGAATAATAAGTCCTCCGCATCCATTTCTTCAGGGGCACATTTCGCTTCAACTTTTGCCATTTCCTCATGCCACCAAAGGTCAAAGCCCTGCTTCATATTTATCTTGGCTCCCGTTCTCTTTAAAACAATTGTCTTTTGTACGGTTGGACACTTTGTCAACGCCTCATCAACAATTCCTTTTAAATCGATTTTTTTATCGCCACGGAAAGCGCCATCAGAAGTAAGCACCAATTTGCATCCTGAATCATTGATACGATCCACCAGGGAGCCTGAAGAAAATCCAGCAAACACAACAGAATGAACAGCACCAATTCTTGCGCAGCCTAAGATGGCATACGCCACTTCCGGTACCATTGGCAAATAAATGCAAACACGATCACCCTTCCTTACTCCGGCCACTTTTAACATATTGGCCACGCGGCAAACCTGATCATGAAGCTCCTGATAGGTAATGTGGCGCGAAGGCTCACCCAGGTCGTTAGACTCCCAAAGAATAGCAACCTGGCTGGCGCGATGGGGCAAATGACGATCAATACAATTTTCAGTAATGTTTAGCTTGCCCCCGACAAACCATTTCACTTCGGGTTTGAGGAAATCCCATTCCAGCACCTTATCCCACTTTCGTTTCCACACAAAATCACTGGCCACGGACGACCAAAATGCCTCGGGATTTTTTATGCTTTCCTCATAGGATTGTTGATAGGAACTGTTATCGGATATTAGTTTCATGGGACGTAGTACAAAACTTTTTAAATTACGTCTACCCTCCACAAAATCAAAAGTTTCTTTCAAAAGAAATTATGCACACCGCTTAATGGCTGTTGGAATAACAAATTTTCCGGAATGTATAACTTGGGTCGAAATACGACTTACCGTTGACGACCACCCTATTCCCCTTTCACGACACTCTTGTTGTGATTGTATTGTATAAAGAATTATTGGCTGAAAGTAAGTCGTTCAACTCTCTGACAAACGGAATTCCGAAATCTATAAAGACTAGTCTGTTTGTATTTGATAATAGTCCAACACCTGGATCTGTGCCCTTTTCAGATACGTGGGATATCACTTATCAGCATGAACCCTCCAACGCAGGCGTTAGCCGTGCGTATAATGAAGGCTGCAGACTGGCACGCGCGTTGAAAAAAAAATGGCTTCTGTTGGCCGATCAGGATACAGAATTTCCTGGTTCACTATTTTTCGATTACCAAAAGGGAATTGAAAAATTTCCGGAGCACAAAATGTTTGTGCCCTTTTTGTACGATTCTAAAACCGTTCTATCGCCATTCAGGCTCGTGCTTGGAAAAGGCGTTCGCGCCAGAAATCTCACAGCCGGAATTCACTCTTTGAAAAAATTTAAAGTCATTAACAGCGGCATACTGATTTCTGTAGCCGCTTTTGAACAAGCCAATGGTTACAATGAGCAGTTCGCTTTGGATTACAGTGATATTGTTTTTTGCGATCGGCTTATGAAAAATGATTTGGATTTTGTTCTGATTGATTCTGAATGTTATCACAATTTCTCGGGAACTGTGGAGAAAACTCCATCGGAAATTTTATTAATTCGTTTCATTTCTTTCTGCAAGGCGGTGATGTTATATAAAAAGACGAGCATTCATGTTGTCAGTGTTAGTTGGATCATTTATCCTCGCGCCCTGAAACTATTTTTTAAAACGGGAGACGTACAGTTCATTAAGACAGCACTTCGATATTCTCTCAAATGATGAAAAAATTTATTTCCATATTATCATCTGTTGTTCTGTTTGAAATTATGCTGGGTGGTGGCGGAAGACTAACTGCGTGGGGACCGATTAGTTTGCGAATGATTCTTTTTGGCGTTGCGCTGCTGACAACTTTTATTTTGGTGCTGAACGGTCAAAAGACATTGAGAGAATATTGGCTTCTTACCATCTTGTTCGCCATTGTTTTGACTATTGGCTTGTGGCGTGGCCTTGCGACAGGTGCCGATCGAATTTATTGGTGGGAGGATATCAAGCCACTGTTGTACTTCTTCCTCTTGCCCTTCTTTGGTTTCGCCATTCAGAATAAGCAACGTGCTGACCAGGTCACTGAGATGATCAAACAATCTGGCATGTTATTGTCGGGTGTGTTCTTTGTTGTATTGATCTTGATTCACACCGGTGTAGTTCCTTTTTTAAGTTTTTACCATCTGGTTATCGATACTCAGGAATTTTTCTTCAGAGGAGAATTGACTTTCTTTTATAAGGGTTTTTTATATATCTGCCTGGCTGCATTGGCCGTCATCATCACGGGATCGCAGCGCAAGTTCTTTGTACTGACTTTACTTGTGGCCGCAATTCTTTTTTCTGTAACACGAGGATTCATCTTTGCCTTGTCCCTGACGCTGGCGTGTTATTACTTATCAAAGTCCTTATTTGGCAAAACTTTGCTCTTTGCAACCCTGGCTCTATTAACACTCTTCACGGGGCAACTCGTCATTACGCAAAGCAGCAAGGCAATTGACTCCCTTCATACATCTGAAAATACAAGTGAATCAACTCCTGATTCCACACTTTTGGGGGACAGAAACTATTCCGATGCCGGCCGGTTCAGGCAAGTCAGGGAAGTAATAGAACAAATTACGCTTCCTTCGTTCTTCATTGGCCATGGCTTTGGTCATGGCATTCCATCGCGGCCTATTCATATGGAAATAGCCTATCTGGAAATTTTTCACAAGCAGGGAATTTTCGGTCTGGCGTTTTGGGCGTTGCTGTTAGGAATGATTTATCAAAAATATAGAAGGGCTGATGTGAGCGATGCCCGTGACTTTTTTTTCTTTGCTGCTCTTTTCGTTTACTTCCAATCTCTTACCAATCAATATTTAAATAATCCAATCGGACTTTCAATGGTGTTACTCTCTATTGTATGCCTTGACTCGCTTGAGAAGAGCGAATGCAACACTACCCCCCATCTTAAGGTATAATCATAATCTTGAATTTCAAGACTTCTCATTGGTCTTCTAACTAGATGTTGTAACTTACAATTATCAAACAATTATAGATTCATGATTTCAGTTTGCATGGCTGTAAAAAACGGAGCACCCTTTCTGCCCTGCCAGCTTGAATCTATCCGACTTCAATTAGCAGATGACGATGAGATCATCATTTCGGACGACAATTCTTCTGATGACACACTCACTATTCTCGAAACCTTCAAAGACAAGCGTATTCGAATCATCAGGAATCCGCAGAGCGGTCTCGTGAGTAATTTTGAAAATGCGATTACGCATAGTCGTGGGGAGATCATCTTTTTATCTGACCAAGACGATGTGTGGATGCCGAATAAGGTACAAACTACTCTTCCTTATTTGAAGGAATATGATCTTGTGGTAAGCGATTGCAAAATCGTGAATCATAATTTGGATGCGCTTCATGATTCATTTTTTCAATTCAACTCTTCATCAACAGGAATTATTAAAAATCTTATCAAGAATTCATACATGGGTTGTTGTATGGCGTTCAGACGATCGTTGCTCGAAAAAGCATTGCCCTTTCCCACTCGATTAATTGTTCACGACCAATGGTTGGGCATGATCGGTGAGTTGTACGGACGTGTGCTATTTCTTCCCGAGAAGTTAGTGGTGCATAGAAGGCACGACAAAAATGCATCCAGTACATCTGCAAAGAGTAATCACAATTTGCTGCGTAAATTTTCTAGTCGCTTTAATCTTGCACTAAGTCTGATTGAGACCCGATATGTCAGTTAAAATCACGGCATCCATTGTTGTTTATAAGAACAAGCCTGAGATTGTTCTTAATGCTATCAACAGCTTTCTGGAAAGCGAATTAAACAGCCTTCTATTTGTAGTTGATAACTCACCGGAAAACGAACTGAAGAATTATATCAACAATCCAAGAATTGAATATATTTTTAATAACGGGCGAAATCTTGGATTCGGGGCAGCTCATAACATCGCTCTCAAACTGGCATCTCAATGCGGATCTGCTTACCACATCGTACTAAATCCTGATGTGTACTTTAGCAAAGACGTCATTCCAGAACTTCGTCAACTGCTGGATGAGCATCCAGAGGTTGGAATGGCGATGCCTAAAGTCCTTTACCCTGACGGTCGCTTACAGTATTTGTGCCGACTATTGCCATCGCCCTCTACACTTTTTTTAAGACGCTTTTTTAAAATTGGATCTAAACTTCTGACCGCAAAAAATAAAGTATACGAACTGCATTTTTCCGGATATGATAAAGTGATGGACGTTCCATTCCTTTCGGGTTGCTTTATGTTCTTACGAATGGAGGCCATCAAAAATGTGGGTATCTTCGATGAACGAATCTTTCTCTACACGGAAGATATTGACCTGACCAGAAGAATGCATAAATCATATCGCACTGTGTTCTATCCGCATGTCACTATTTTTCATATTCATGAAAGAAGTTCTTACAAAGACATCAGGGCTTTGTTCATTCACATGAAAAGTGCAATCACCTATTTCAATAAATGGGGTTGGTTTTATGATCCCGAACGAAAAGAGATCAATAAAAATACACTGCTTAAACTGACACAATGAGTGCTTTTAGCATTCAACGCATAAAATTCAGTGGACCGCTTGCATTGGCGATTGCAGCCATGCCCTTCTCCGTAACATTCTGTCATCTCGGACTAATCCTTTTTGGCTTGGCCTGGATGTTGGATGGGAAATGGTTTGAAAAGTGGAGCCACCTAATTGCACAGCCTTTTGTCATTGTTTTCTTGCTGTTCTTCTTGATGAACCTGTTTGGTGTCGCTTATTCAAGTGACAAACAAACCGCGTGGTTCAATTTCGAAAAAAAAGTATTTCTGTTTGTTTTGCCTTTTATACTGGCATCCATCAAGCTCGATTATAACGATGTGCGGCAATTATTGCACGTGTTTATCATTTCTTGTTTCACCGCAACAATTGTCTGCTTACTAAGCGCATTGATCAAGATTAATGAAATATCTCCGGCCTTCACATTCGACTCCTTCACCAGCACATCATTTTATGATATCTATAACCAACAAGCAAACGCCTGGAAACTTATCTCTTACGCTGACTTAAGTTCAGCCATCGGAATACACCCGGCTTACCTTTCCTTGTATCTTACATTTTGCCTTTTATTAATCTTTCATTTTTACGCACCAAATTATGCTGCATTGTCGCGCGTTAAAAAAATAATGCTGCTTACCCTTTCTCTCTATTTTGGAATATTCATTGTGTTGCTCTCAACCCGAATCATACTACTTTGTCTGCTACTCATTTCCATTTATATTGTTGTTCAATTTTTAAAACGATATTCATCGTCAGTTGCCATAGCCGGATCAGTGGCGGTGATACTTCTGTTCGCAGGAATCATTTACGTAAATCCTGTCAGTCGTTTCAGGAACTTTCAGGAAATCTCATCAACATGGCCTTATCTTAAACCCGGATTTCAAACACAGTCAACCACCATCAGAGCTTCACTTTGGTCGCTAGGTGTACAATCCGTTCCAAAGATAAATTGGCTAGTGGGTGTGGGCACCGGAGATGTGGAGCATACTATTGCCCAAACAGGTCGCGACAAAAACATTTCAAATGTGTTAGGGACCAGTGATCCGCACAACCAATATCTCTATACATTACTCGGCTCCGGAATTCTGGGTCTTGGCATTCTATTGATCTATTTCATTTGGCCGATGTGGGTATCCTATCATTCTGGCAATCTTTTGTATGTGGGCTGTACCTTTCTTTTTTTAACACTTTGCGTCACCGAGACCGCATTGGAGTTGCAAAAAGGTATTATTTTTCTTGGCTTATTGGGCTCGCTGATTTTATTCCAACCTTTAACTAAGCCAACCAACTCATAAATTTGAATCGTGGAGAGCAATTGTGAACATACGACCCTATCTAAAAGTATACTCAAGACGCTGTTATACTTCGATCTTTTTCACTATCCGCTAACTGCGTCAGAAATTTTCTCTCACCTTCCAACGAATCACGTTACGCCCGAACATGTAGTACATGAACTAGCAAAATTAAGTGACACATCTCTTGTTTACCCGGTTGCCAATTTTTACAGCATTCATAATAATTATGCGTTGGCCAGCAGAAGAGTGAAAGGAAATCAGATGGCGTTAAACAGTTTGCCTGTTGCCAAAAAACAAGCGCGTCTTATCTCAAAGTTTCCATTCGTGAGGGCAGTGATGGCATCCGGCTCGCTGTCAAAAAACTATATGGATGAAGCTTCTGATCTGGATTTCTTTGTTGTTACAAAATCTAATCGGGTATGGTTGACGCGGTTTATGTTAAGGATGTATCAACTGATCTTTCTCCGCAACTCACGCAAATATTTTTGTGTCAATTATTTTGTAGATGAGCAGCATTTGGAAATTCAGGAAAAGAACGTCTTTACAGCAACTGAATTGGCTACGCTACTTCCGTTGTATGGAAAAGAATATTATCAACAACTAGTGACAGTCAATGACTGGATAAAAGAATTCTTACCCAATCACACGCCACGGTCAATCGAACATATGTCGGATGTACAGTCCAGTGCATTAAAAAATATTTTAGAATTTTTCATGAATTGGACGGGGGCCAGAATCTTCGACCGCATTATCATGAAGCTTTTTTCATCGTACTGGAAAAGATCCTACCAGCACACTCTTTCAAAGGAAGATTATGAAATAGCGTTCAAAGCAAACGAAACAGTCTCCAAAGCTCATCCAAAAAATTATCAGCGAA
The DNA here is from genome assembly GCA_044222145.1 of Cyclobacteriaceae bacterium. Taxonomy (GTDB): domain Bacteria; phylum Bacteroidota; class Bacteroidia; order Cytophagales; family Cyclobacteriaceae; genus ELB16-189. The sequence goes on along the minus strand of JBGANU010000026.1, from coordinate 16,341 downwards.
AAGTATTAGATCAATATCAACAAAAGATGGAAGAGTTTGGAATGAAACGAGGGATCAACTGGAATGACTAAAGTTCTATTCGCCAACGCTTATTTTTATAAACTCGATGCCAAGCAATGGAGGTTCAAGCAACCGTATCCACCGCTCGGCACTATTTTGGCTGCGGCCGTGGTACGCGATCTCTCTCCATCATTCGATGTTTCTTTATTCGACACCAATCTCAGGAATAATCCAGGCGAGATTGCCGAACAACTTCAGCTGCATCACCCAACTTACTTAGTGATCTATGATGATGGCTTCAACTATCTGACCAAGATGTGTCTCACGGTTATGAGAGAAGCTGCGTTCACCATGATTGAAGAAGGAAAGAAAAATGATTGCACGGTAATCATTTCAAGCTCCGATGCATCCGATCATTACGACAAGTATTTTCAGCATGGTGCCGATTATGTGGTGCGGGGCGAAGGCGAGGAAACATTGAAAGAACTTTTATTAACGCTTGAACAAAAAGATGACCCTTCAAACATTTTAGGAATCGCGTTTAAGAAAAGTAATGAAACGATTGTCAATCCATCACGGTCCGTTATTCGGGATTTAGATACGCTGCCTTTACCTGCGTGGGACCTGATTGATATAGAGTCGTATCGCGCTATTTGGCTAAAACATCATGGATATTTTTCATTAAATCTTGCTACTACACGAGGATGTCCTTTCAAATGCAATTGGTGCGCTAAACCTATCTATGGAAATCGTTACAATTCACGTTCGCCTCAACGTGTAGTGGAAGAGATTGATTTACTGGTTAACAATTATCAACCTGATCATTTCTGGATGAGTGATGACATTTTTGGATTGAAGCCGGGTTGGGTTCAAGAATTTCGAAATGAATTACTGAAAAAGAATTTGTCCATTCGATACAAGATTCAATCGCGGGCCGACTTATTGTTGCAGGAAGATACAATTGATGCACTGGCGCAATCTGGCGCGGAAACTGTTTGGATCGGAGCTGAATCTGGTTCGCAAAAAATATTAGACGCCATGGACAAAGGCACTACCGTGGTGCAAATTCAGCAAGCCAGAAAATTGCTTCAGCAAAAGGGAGTCAAAGTGGCGTTCTTTCTGCAGTTCGGCTATCTGGGTGAAACACGTGAGGACATAGATGCAACTTTGAAAATGGTGCTTCAACTAATGCCTGATGAAATTGGCATTTCCGTTTCGTATCCATTACCCGGCACAAAGTTTTATGAACATGTACGAGGTATGCTGAAAGAAAAACAAAATTGGAGTGACTCAGATGATTTGGCCATGATGTTCGCAGGCACCTACAGTCCTCATTTTTACAAAGTCCTTCATCGTTATGTCCACAACCGTTATCGGATACAACGAGGCATCAATCAATTAAAACAACTTACTCGTCATCCTTCTATGCCTGCCTTAGTGCAGCTAAAAAAAATCATTTCTATGATTTATCATTTGCCTTTTTGTTATGTCAATTCATTACAATTGAAAAAACTTAGCAGAGCAAGTGCATAATACAGAACCTTCCTTTATGCCCATTCTTTCAACGGTCAATCAGGCATTCAGTAAACAATCCGTCAAGTACGATGAGGACGACAGTCGGAATCAAGTGTTGCAGGATATGAGAAAGCAAGTGTATGCTCACGTTTCTGAATTTTTAAAAGAGAAATCTCATGTGCTTGAACTCAATGCAGGCACAGGAATAGACGCTTTACATTTTGTTCAGCAAGGTCATTCCGTTCATGCCACAGACCTCTCGGATGGAATGATTGCGCAGCTTGAAAAGAAAATCGTACACCATCAATTGCATGGACGGCTTGCCTGCCAGCAAATTTCATATGAACATTTAGAAAAATTAGATGAACAAAAGTTTGACTACGTCTTTTCCAATTTTGGCGGACTCAACTGCATAGATGACGTTTCCAGGGTTACGAAAAATCTTCCTTCGCTTTTAAATCCAGGTGCACATGTCACGTGGGTAATCATGCCACCCGTTTGCATCTGGGAAATTCTTGGAGTATTCAAAGGGCACTTTAAGCAAGCCTTCAGACGCTTCCATAAAGATGGCGTGATGGCACATTTAGAAGGTGAGTATTTCAAAACATATTATCACTCGTTGTCACAGATCAAAAAAGCATTTGGCGCGGAGTTTAAATTTATAAAGTCGGAAGGGTTATGTTTGGTATCACCTCCACCATCGCGGGCCAATTTCCCAATCCAGTATCCAAAGCTATACCGTTCCCTTCAAAAATTAGATTCGCAGTTAAGAGAAAGCTTTCCCTTCAACAGGTGGGGTGATCACATTATAGTAACTTTTCAATTCAGGAGCGAAAGATGAATTTGCGGGAAAATCTTCTTAACAATTCATCTCTTGTATTTGACCACAACATCTTTTATCAAAAGGAACTGGCGCGTTCGCAACGTTTCGAAGATCAGTACATCCAACTTCGTGAAAAAGAAAATCGCGTTTATACGGATGAAGCGGTGATGAAACTTCCTGAGATCTCAAACTCACATTCTCAAAAAAAGGAATGGGCCATTCGAAAAAAATCTTCAGCGGCATTAATCAGCTATCTGGCATCAAAACCCCTGCATACAATTTTGGAAGTAGGGTGTGGCAACGGCTGGCTCACACATCTTCTGGCCAATTCACTGCACACAGAATCCTGTGGCATTGATGTAAACGAAACTGAATTATTACAAGGCGCCCGGCTATTTGCTACGCATCAAAACGTCTCGTTTATCTATGGCGATATTTTTACGGTTAGGTTACAGCAACATACCTTTGACACGATCATACTCGCCAGTAGCTTGCAATATTTCTCTGAACCGAAACAACTTATCAAAAGATTATTCGAGATTGTTACACTACTTGGCGAAATTCATATCATTGACACTCCGTTTTATGATTCACCCGAAAAAGCACAAGCTGCGCACAGCAGAAGCCAGGACTATTTTGCGTCAATTGGATTTGACGGCATGACCGCCAACTATTTTCATCATACGTTCCATGACCTGAAAGATTTTAAACATCAGATTATGTTCAATCCAAAATCGGTATCCTCAATCATCAGTAGAAAGCTTTTGAATACTAATCAATCTGTCTTCCCATGGATAAAGATCATACGCAATTGAGTTTCGGCCGTCAATCAATTTGATCTGAGCATGAAAAAGTTCTTAAAAGCCTATCGCTTATTATCGGTCATGCATCGCAAAAGGATTGTACCGATAACTTTTTTATTGACGATTAATTCTCTACTGGATTTCTTCAGCCTTGCCTCATTTCTTCCGTTGCTTCTTCTTGTCATCACACCGGAAGCAATCTCCACGAATACTTATTTCGACACCCTCTATCATGCCTTTACATTCACATCTTACAAATCATTTATCATTGCCATCACAATTTGTATTTTAATCTTGGTGCTTATTAAAAATTTGATCACGGCCTGGATCACAAGAGTGAGAGCCAATTTCGCTTACAGCATAAGCAGTGACCTTGCAGCCCGACTGATTAATCAGCACTTTCAACTTAACCTCGAAAAATTCCAGCAGCTGGATTATTCCAGAGAGGCAAATCGCATCTCTAGTCATCCTGTAGCTTTTGCCAACAACGTAGTTCTTCCTGCCACTACGATATTTTCGGAAGCGCTCATTGCATGTCTCATTTTATCCGGCATTGCCGTTTTTGACTATCGGATGATTACTATACTTGGTGTTGTGTTACTGCCTGTGTTGTTTCTGTACAATAGAAACAGAAAGGATCTTTCCAGTATTAGCACCATACTCAAAGAAAAGTATCCATCCGCACAGAAAAACATTTACAGTATGCTGGAAGGATTCCCCGAGATAAAAATATCAGCAAAAGAAAATTTCTTTAAAAGCAAGTTCAAAAAAGCGCATCAAGAATTTGTTCAGGCACTTATCAAAAGTCAAACGTTGCAAACGGATAGTTCCCGGCTGCTGGAAATCACAGTGGGGTTCATGATTTGTTCGCTCGTGATTTACGTCACAGCAACCGGCCAGGATTCAAAAAAAATACTATTGCTGCTTGGACTATGCGCAGGCGCCACGTTCAGGATAATTCCATCCGTAAACCGAATCATGCTCTCTCTGCAACAAATCAAAACGCATGAACATGTAATCGAAGAATTGAACTATCCTCCCGCCATCCCACAGGATCAAATCATTTCGAAGCAGAAGACTTTTTCTTTTAGAGATAAGATTGAGCTGAAGGAAATATCTTTTCAATACACCAACGGAGCGTTATTGTTAGATCACGTTTCGATGGTAATCAAAAAAGGTGAAATGGTTGCACTGACCGGAAAATCAGGAAACGGAAAAACTACTTTACTTCTAATTCTACTTCGTCTTCTAAAAGAAACAAACGGCCATGTATGGATAGATGGACAGGCTATTCAAAGCGACCAATCATGGGGAAGTCAAATTGCTTACGTTCCACAGCATCCTTATATTCTGGATGGAACGCTTGTTGAAAACATCGCATTTGGAGTAGAGCCTGGTTTGGTAGATCGTGACAAGATTAATTTACTTATTAAAGAATTGGATTTGACTGCACTGCTGGAACAACTTCCTCATGGAATCGATTCTGCGATTGGCGAACGCGGAGCAAAACTTTCAGGCGGACAGAAACAACGTATTGCTATCGCGAGAGCACTTTACCATGACTTTGAAATTTTGTTGTTGGATGAAGTCACCAATCAAGTGCATGCCGAACTGGAAGAGGAAATTTTTTCGATTCTCAAACGTCTTGCCCATCGACAAAAAACAATACTTGCCGTGACGCATAAAATCTCTTCAGTAAATCTGTTTGATAAAATCTATCAGCTCGAGGGCAAATCACTGAAACAAATTCAAGTCAATTAGAAGAGTCCAATAATTTACTCAACTCCTGCACGGTCCAATTAAAATCGTGGTATTGAGACCACTTCCTAGCATTCTCTATTCTTCTCCTCAACTCAACAGGATTATCGAGCAGCGCCAGCACTTTGGTGGTCAATCCTCCATGATCTCCAACATCTACGGCCACACCACACTCATCTCCCAGATCATGTAAAATACCTACCCGGGTTCCAGCCATCAACACACCGCATGCCGCTGCTTCTGTCAACGCCATACATTGACCTTCCGACAATGAAGTATGCAACATCACATTTGCCTCTTTGAAATGGGCAGGCATTTCATAATACGGAACCACACCATGAAACTCAACGTCATCATCTAGACCAAGTTCATGGCAAAATTTATGAAGCGCACCATTCATGGTATCCAGACCGAATATCTTCAGTTTAGCCGGACGGCTTTTACGAATAAGAGAAAATGCTCTTATCATAGTGAACTGGTCCTTAACGGGATTGATATGCGCTACATGAATAATCTGCAGAACATCGTTCAGCTTTTTCTCCGTAAATGAATACATCGTTGCATCAGCGCCCCAGGACACCACTCGAATAGGACGAGTTATTCCAAAACTCTTCAATCGATTGGCTTGAAATTCTGAAATGGCCAGCAACGTAGAACAATTTTGATATGACCATGTGGCGATAAATCGCGGGAAGCGTTTGTGAAAAATTCCGTAGTTAATTGATTTGATGCTGGATGAATCGGCTCCAAGAACGCTGATGATACTCGGTATTCGAAAAAGCTTACCAATCATTGCAGCAAAAAAACCGGTCGGGTATCCCCAAAATGCAATTATCGAATCAAATTTTCTTTTCCGATTGTCCGCCACGAAAAACCAAAACAGATACAGCCAACGCAGTTTGCCAGACGCGATTGTGCGCGGTGGAAACTTCAAAGGGATACGCTCATGCTTGTATCCAACATTTGGGGGAGTATGGGAATACACAACGATCTCATACGTATCGCACAACCTATCTACGATTTTTTCCAGCATGGGATATCCCTGCGAAAAATTTCCGTTGCCGATTCCCCCATGCATCCATATCGCGATCTTCCTTTTCATTTATCGCTGGCGGATGATTCGTTTATGATCTCCATAATTTTTCTGGCATTAGCCTCACCCGACAACTGCTGATGGAATTGCGTCAGCACCTTTTCTCTTTCTTTCTGTTGATTGAGCAAAAGAGATTTTTCCAGCTCATTGAAAAGTGAGTCTTCGTGTCCTGCCGGATATAACAATCCAATGTTTCCGTTGTCCGTCATCATGACAAAAGAAGGTATGTTCGTGACTATTGGAATGCAACCACACGACATTGCCTCACAAACTGCAATTCCACTTCCTTCATAGTGAGAACTCGATACAATGAAATCAGCACTGTTGTACCAACACTGCAGTTGGTCGTGATTAACCGGACCAACAAAATGAATCTTATCGGTCAGACCCTCAACCCTCATAAGGTTTAACAATTCCTGATCAACCGTTGAATAAATCATAAACAAACTCACATCTGCATGAAGCTTTGCAAATCGATTAAAAGCCTTCACCACTATCAATGGATCTTTATTCGGGTTGAGTCGGCCTACCCACAAAAATATTTTCTCATCCGGAACATTAACAGTTGTTCTCGCTAGTTTTTTATCGAGAGGATAAAAAGTAGATGATGTTCCCATGACTACTTTTATCTTACTTTCATTTCGAATCTGTTTTTTCTCCACCCAAAGCCTTCCCAAATCAAGTGACGAAAACAAATAGGCCATTATGTAGCGATCGGCCCATCGTTGAATATATTGACGGATATCGCGCAAAGGTCGTTCGGCATGATGCTGTGCAATAATTTTGACATGCTTTCCCATCTGCCAGCGAAGCATGATCACTTGCCAGGAAAAAATCAGACCATGAACGATCACCACATCGGGCTTTAGTTGTTGCACGGTGCGGTTAAATTGTATCGGCAACAGCAGTTGCCATCTGCCAAGCCCAGTGAAATAATACTTCACTTTATTTTTCTCAATTTCACCACGATACTTTATGTGATAGATTCCAATCACTTCTGCAAAGGCCGTCATGCTTTCCATCACGATCACCGAAAAACTTATGCGATGCAGCCACGCTTCCGGATCGGAATAGTTTGGTTGAGGAACTGTATAAGAAAGGTGAATGACTCGCATATGACTTCGCAAGAAAAAGATTAAAAGTGAGCTTTCACCTATGATGCTTGATTCAAAATGAAATAGAAATTAATCCTATCTTGATTAACTTTCCAATTCGAATGAAAAAAGTTTTACTCTTTAACCCTCGTGCTGGCAATTCGGTACAGATTATTCCTAATGCCATACTTGCCATTGCCGCGTCAATCGAAGGTATAGTAGAGTATGCAATCGTTGATGGCAATCGGGAAAAGGAAGCGCTTCAAAAAATCATCTCCTACCTTCAAACGGGTGAGTTCGGTTTTTTCGCGTCAACGGTTATGCCGGGCCCACAACTTCGTCAGGCAATTCCTTTTACCAAAAAAATTCGCCAGCAATTTCCCGAATTGAAAATTATCTGGGGCGGATACTTTGCCTCCAATCATTACAAAACTGTAGTTCAATCTGGCATTGTTGATGTTGTCGTGAATGGTCCGGGCGATAAAGCGTTTCCTCAAGCTTTACATGCTCTTGCAACGGGGGAGTCATTAGAGGCAATCGAGAATTTAGTTTTCCTGAGAGACGGAAAAATAATCAAGACCAAAAAAGCACAGATATACGATCAGGATTCGCTCCCACAACTTCCTTACGCAACGCTAAATAAATTTTATTCGATTGAAGGATACCTGGGCAAGACGTTTCTTGGTCATAAAACTATTGCTTATCACTCCAGCATCGGGTGCCCGTTTACGTGTTCGTTCTGTGGTGTAGTGCCAATCTTTGAAGCGCGGTGGAAAGGCAAGTCGGCCGAAAATATTTATAGAGACATTAAGTATTTGAAGGAAACGTTTGGAGGAAATGCCTTTCAATTTCACGACAACAATTTTTTTGTTTCCGAAAAACGGGCTGTAGAATTTGCTAACCTCGTCAAACCGGAAAAAATGAAATGGTGGGCGGAAGGCAGAATTGATACGATGGATCTCTTCACAGACGAATCTCTTCAGGCGATTGCCGACTCGGGATGTACCATGATATTCTTTGGAGCCGAGAGCGGTAATAACCAACTCCTTCATCAAATGGATAAAGGCGGGAAGCAAACTGGAGATAAAATAAAATCATTCGCAGCACGGATTAAAAAATTCGGAATCATTCCAGAGTACTCATTTGTGCTGGGGCTGCCCGCACCAACAGAAGAAAAAGTCTGGCAGCAAATCTATGATGAGGTTGCTTTCATAAAAGAAATTAAGTCCATCAATCCTCAGACCGAAATTGTGATTTATGTGTATACGCCCGTGCCAACGGAGGGCTCAGATCTATATGCCGAGTCTGCTGCGCGAGGTTTTTCATTTCCGCAGACATTAGAAGAGTGGACCAGAGAAGAGTGGCTCAATTTTGATTTGCATCGCGAGTTCCTCACACCGTGGTTGACACCTGAAATGGTGCGTTACATTCACGACTTTGAAACAGTTGTTCATGCTCAGTATCCAACGGTAAGTGATTATAAACTTTCGGCCTGGCAGCGAAAAATGATTAAAGCGTTTTCATCGATGCGCTACCGAACGAATATCTTCAGTCATCCATACGAATTAAAAGCTTTAATGAAATACTGGCTCCGTTATCGTCAACCCGAAATACAAGGTTTATAATGAAGTGGTTGAAAAGCAAAAAAGACATTCCCGTTCTGTCTCCGCTGGAAGGTTACAATCGCTGGGCGTCAACCTACTCCGATGAAAATAATCCCATCAAAAATTTCTCTGACTCCCTCGTTGAAAAATTTCTTCCTGATCTGACAGGCAAAACCTTTCTCGATGTCGGCTGTGGAACAGGAAAATTTTGTTCGAAAGCTGAAGAGTTGCATGCATCGAGGGTTGTGGGCATTGATCTTTCTCCCGGTATGATTGAAATTGCAAAGCTGCGTTGTCCACAAGCTGAGTTTCGATGCGGAGACCTTGTGTCGCTGACACTGGAAGAAGAACAATACGATGTTATTATATGTGCCTTAGTGCTCGGGCACATTAAAGAAATGGAGTTGGCGCTCACCAAGCTACTTAAAGGGTTAACCAAAAATGGCGTCATTATCATTACCGACTTTCATCCCTTCCTCACCTTGTTGAAATCCAGGCGGACATTCAAAGACAAGATTACCGGCAATACATTTGAGATACAGCATCATCTTCATCTTTTTCAGGATTATGTTCACTGCCTTTCAAGCCACGGAGTAGTTATCACCACCCTGGAAGAACCTTCTTTCAATAACTCGCCTGTCGTATTTGGACTTTGTGCGCAAAAAGTGAACGGGTGAATTTGTTGTTGAAAAATATTTCCTGGCACAACGGTCTGAACGTCATAACCGGAGATGTGCGTATCGCGAAAGGTCTGATAGCTGAGGCAGCCTACTCACTTCCGACAAAAAAATCAGAAACAACAATTGATTTTAAAAACCACTTTGTTTATCCGGGGCTGATCAATGCACATGATCATCTGGAGATGAATCTCTATCCGAAACTCGGCACGCCACCCTATAAGAATTATGTAGAGTGGACAAAAGATATTTACAATCCATTTGAATCGCCCATTAAGGAGATTGAAAAAGTAGATCGTGACGATCGGCTAACATGGGGCGGCATCAAAAATCTTATCTCAGGAGTGACCACAGTTGTTCATCACAATCCGTGGCACAGGCTCTTAGGGAAAAATAAATTCCCTGTTAAAGTACTAAAAGATGTGGCGTGGGCCCACTCGTTGCAACTGGGTAAGAGTATTGCAAAAGATTTTCCCCGAAGAAAAGATACACCGTTTGTCATTCATGTAGCAGAAGGAATTGATGAGTTGGCATTTACTGAGGTTTCAAAGTTGAATGCATTGGGTCTTTTGAAAAAGAATACTGTTTTGGTTCATGCAATTGGTTTGACTGAGTCTGATATTCAATTGCTGGAATCAATACAGTGCTCTGTCGTTTGGTGTCCGGCCTCCAATCTTTGGATGTTCGAATCGACAGCACCGATCGCTAAACTAAAAAGTAAAATGAAGGTCGCCCTCGGATCAGATTCAACGCTTACCGGTTCGCCTACACTTCTTGACGAAATGAAAATTGCTTCAAAAACGAATTTAGCAGATAGCCAAGCTCTATTTGATATGGTTACTAAAATACCGGCTTCTATTTTTAATTTGACTCAACCCAATATCTCTACAAATCAACGAGCCGATTTATTTATTGCCCCAATCAAACACCATAACTATTCCGAGAACTTACTTTCGATCAATCCTTCAGATATGGCCCTCGTGCTTGTTGACGGAGAACCAAAATTAATCGCTTCAGAACTTGATCTTACTCATACACTAAAAGACACGTTTACCATCGGAGGCAGAAAAAAATACATCGCCATAGAAATTGAAAAATTGAAAGGCAGGATCGAGAAAAAAGTGGGAGGCAAAATTCTGGAAAGGAATCCGTTGTGGACAATGATTGAAGTCTAATCACTGCGTGATGCCCAGGTGCAATGAGCACACACACCGTTTGCAAATTGAATCGCTTTTGACATCAAGGTTTTTTCGAAACGAAATTGATTCCTTCGAATTGAGAATTTCTTCAAACGACCCAGATGAAATGTTTCCGTAAGATTTATGAAAAAAACACGGCCTCACTTCGCCATCTGATTCGATCACGGCCGACACCCAAGGCGCATTACAACGGACAGCAGGGAAGTCAGCGTGACCATTCATCGCTTTATAGTAGCGTACGAGGTCAAGCATTTTCTCCGGTGACTCGGTAATAAATTTTGACCGATACAAATCATCCAACTGTTGAAAGGTTTTAACAACTATTTTTTCAAACTCAATCACATCGTCATCACTTAATTGAACCTGAACAATCTTATCGTCCGTCCACAAATCTTGCCGATTGAAAGCAGTGGAAGAAACATCGGCCGCCAAAAAAGAAATCTGATCAAGGCCTAGCGACTGTGCCGTTGCGATAATGTCGGGCAACGCACGATAATTCAGTTTCTGTAAAACACATCGCCCTGTAATCCGAAAAGAAGGATTCAATTCTTTTATAGCGCGTACTCCCTCACTTAATTTTTCAAAAGCTGATGGCAGATTGCGAATCTCGTTGTGCAGTGGCGGGCTTCCATCCAGAGACACAATCACATCGTCTACGTGTTTGATCACATCACTGGCGTTTGCTTTCAACGTGATACCGGTGGATAACAGACTGATCTTAATGCCGATTGATTTCAGTTGATCACAAAATTTCCACAGATTAGTATGCATCAACGCTTCTCCACCTGAAAGAGCCACGCGCCTTACGCCTAACCTTCTAAACGTCTCAATGTGTTTGGCCAGCTCCTCCGTGGAGATTTCTGTCTTGTTCTGGTTTGCCTTCCAGATGTCGCACATCACACAACGGCAATTGCAACGGCTATGCGGCATGAGCACCAACACTGGCAGCTGATATATCTTATGTGTCGATAACGTGAGAAGCCGTCTGAGCATTTGACAAATCTAGGCAAAGAAAAATCACATCACGTACTCTACTCCCACTGCCACCAACGCTCCAAAAATTGCTACGGCCATTTTCTTTGCATTGAAGCGATGTTCCGGACTGCTTTCAAAAACAATAGTGGTAGAGATGTGTAAAAAATTTCCACACACAAGTGCGTAGAGGTAAATCAACCCAGCGGTGGATAGTATTTCCGCTTCGACAAAATAGGTACTTAGTAGTAATCCAAAAGGTGCCGCCAATGAAAACACAATCAAATGCGGAATGGCCTTCGACTTGGAATGAAGTTGTGACGCCAGCACCGCCATCAACGCAAATGCAGCGGGCGCTCTGTGCAAGGCAATGCCTATTAATATCACGTTCATGTCATACAATGATCCAACTCCATCCGGCTGCGCCAACATCCCGCCTTCCAAAAAGGCGTGAACACATAGCGCCAGCAGAAGGACTAATGCCGATACAGATTGGTGATGGCTTTCATGATGATGTCCATGATCATGATGTTCGTGTGAGTGATGGTCATGTGAGTGGATGCTTGCCTGCCGGGCAGGCAGGTGCCCATGTTCTACACCCGAAGTAAAATATTCCAGCAATTGCTGTAAGAAAAAACCAGCCAGCACAAACAGACCGATTAACTCCGCTTCCTGATGTTCGCGATACAAGCCGGGAAGAATGTGAGTAACGGTGATGGCAAACAGATAAGAGCCCGCGAACACCAGAATCAATTTGAAGTTGCTATTCTTTGTAGTCGGTATGAGATAAACCAGCAACCCCGAAAGCAGTGGCGTTAAAAAAAGTACGAGTAACTTAATCGTCATTTGCTGCGTGAAGAGTGAAGCTTATTCGTTGATTTTAAGAAACGGTGTAATTTTTTCGGTGGCGAATGTCGTAATACCGTTGGCTGTTGAGTAAATCAAAAATGCATCCAGCTCAGGATGTTTTTTCAATGTTTCCATGGCACGTTCATGTCCCATCACCATAAATGCTGTGGCCCACGCATCGGCAGTAGTAGCATCATTCGCAAAAACAGATGCACTTAGTATTTCGCGTTCCACGGGATAGCCACTTTCCGGATCGATGGTATGTGAATATTTCTTGCCATCAACCTCGCGAAAGTTGAAATAGTTTCCCGATGTCGTAAATGATTTGTTCTCCAACGAAACATAAGCTTTAAAAAACTGATTGTCTTGTGTTGAGTTTGGATCTAAAATCCCAAGCTCCCACGGCTTATCGGTTTTTAAATTTCTACCCGAGGCCATTCCTTCTCCGCCCAGTTCCATCAGAAAATTGGTGACGCCTTTTGATCTCAGATACTCGCTGATCACATCGGCACCATATCCCTGACCAATGCCACCAAAGTCCAGCTGCGTGCGCGGTTCAAGCTTCCAGACGCTGTCCTGATTAAATTGAATTTTTTCAAAGCCTACCAACGATTTCAAAGAGTCAATCTTGGTGCTGTCTGGTCTGACTCGCTTAGCTGGTCCAAATCCCCAGGCATTAACAAGTGGCATTACAGTTGGATCGAATGCACCCTGCGAGCCTGACACTACCATTTGCGATTTTCTCAGTGGAGGAAGCAGATACGGCAAATCAAATTTTAAGGACGACTTCGATTTATTGAACCTGGAAATCTCCGATTCGGGATCATAAGTGTTGATTGATTTATTAACCAACACCAACAACGAATCAACGGCTGGTTTAAAATTGCGGCCCTCTTTATCAAAGTACGTGATGTGATAAGTGGTGGCCATTGTTTCACCTTCAATCTTGATCGGTTCAACTGTTTGATACTTTCGATACAGCCAAACACTCATTACCGAAATGAAAAGGATCAATGAATAAATAACGTTTTTAGCCCGATTCGTCATATATCTAGTTGCAATAAGGTTGCAAGTTAGTTTTTTAAGTTTATTTCTCACTACAGCCTGTTGGCGGCCTTCCTTTTTCTAAACACAATTTTGTCCGGCAATTTTTTAAGACACGGATAATGTTTTTTATCCTACTTTTGAAAGAGTTACAGACCATGCGCGAAGATTATTTGAAGGCCGACCGCGAAGCATTGAATTCCGGTGAAAAAGAAGTTGAGAAAGCACTGCGTCCACTTTCATTTCAGGATTTTAGTGGGCAGCAAAAAGTGGTTGACAATATAAAAGTGTTTGTCTCAGCCGCGCGTCAACGAAATGAGTCGCTCGATCACGTATTGTTGCATGGCCCTCCAGGACTTGGCAAGACTACGCTTTCATTCATCATAGCCAACGAACTTGGTTCGAGTATTAAAATAACATCAGGACCCGTTCTAGATAAGCCAAGTGATCTCGCAGGTCTGCTTACTAATCTGGAAACGAATGATGTCTTGTTTATTGATGAGATACACCGACTCAACCCGATTGTAGAAGAGTATCTGTATTCCGCCATGGAAGATTACCGAATTGACATCATGCTCGACAGCGGGCCAAATGCCAGATCGGTTCAAATCAATCTGAATCCGTTCACGCTCATTGGCGCAACCACGCGGGCCGGTTTGCTCACGTCACCTTTGCGGGCACGGTTCGGCATTAATGCGCGACTTGAATATTATGATTCAGAATTGCTCACCAAAATTGTAAAACGTTCTGCTCAGATTCTCAACACACCGATTGCGGATGATGCAGCTTTTGAGTTGGCGAGAAGAAGCAGAGGCACACCGCGTATCGCCAATAACTTACTAAGAAGGACAAGAGACTTTGCGCAAATAAAAGGCGATGGCAAAATCACAAAAGCCATTGCTCAAATGGCGCTCAAAGCTTTAGATGTTGATGAGAATGGATTGGATGATATGGACAATCGTATTCTTACAACCATCATTGAAAAATTCAAGGGCGGGCCTGTGGGCTTAACCACGATTGCTACCGCGGTGAGTGAAGAAGCTGAGACCATTGAAGAAGTGTATGAACCTTTTTTAATCCAGGAAGGGTATCTAAAAAGAACATCACGTGGAAGAGAGGCAACCGAACTTGCTTATAAGCATTTGAAAATTGTAGCGCCAACTTCAAAGCGGCCGGGTTTGTTTGACTGACCCTCACTCCCTTCCCCTCTCCCCGGGGAGAGGGTGTTCGAAGGACGGGGAGAAGGTCAATGAAAAGTACATCTCAACACACGCACATAATAAAATCCCTTGCCACTCAGCTGGGCTTCACGTATTGTGGCATCTCCAAAGCAGAATTTTTAGCAGAAGAAGCACCGCATCTGGAAGAGTGGCTCAAGCGCGGATATCAGGGCAAGATGAGCTATCTCGAAAATCATTTTGATAAACGCCTCGATCCAACATTGCTCGTGCCTGGAGCGAAGTCGGTCATCAGTTTGATTTATAATTACTATCCCCAAAAAGATCTGACATCAACAAGCGATCTCAAGATTGCCAAGTATGCTTATGGAGAAGATTACCACTTTGTCATCAAAGACAAGTTGAAGACGCTCATGGATCTGATCCAAAAAGAAATTGGCGAAGTGCATGGTCGTGCGTTTGTAGACTCGGCTCCGGTTCACGAGCGGGCCTGGGCAAAAAAATCCGGACTCGGCTGGATTGGGAAAAACAGTTTGTTGCTCAACCGCTCTATCGGCAGTTTCTTTTTTCTCTCGGAACTTATCCTTGATCTTGAACTGGAATACGATGGACCCATCAAAGATTATTGTGGCACCTGCACCGCTTGTATGGACGCCTGCCCCACCGATGCCATTCCCGAGCCTTACGTAGTAGATGGAAGCAAATGTATCTCCTACTTCACCATTGAACTGAAAGAAGAAATACCAACAGAGGTAAAAGGTAAATTCGAAAACTGGATTTTCGGATGCGACATCTGCCAGGACGTGTGCCCGTGGAATAGTTTTTCAAAGCCGCATCAGGAACCAAGGTTTAATCCTCATCCAGATTTAGCTAGCATAACCCGGCAAGAGTGGAAAGAAATTACCGAGGATGTGTTTGAAAAACTGTTTAGTAAATCGGCAGTGAAGCGTACGAAGCTGGAGGGGTTGAAGAGGAATATTAAGTTTGTGAGAAAGTGAAGCTTTGTACTTTCTTCAATGGCCCGGCTTTGTGTTAATAAGATTGGAGAAATGGAATGAGGACAAAACGTCAACTCATTTATAGGCAAGCCTGTCGGCCTCTATTAAAAGATTCAAAATAGTTTGATGAATCTCATCAAATTTTTCCTGGGTCATGTTCTTAGCCACCCGATCGGCCAGTTCAACTTTTGTTATTGCAAATTCGAGAAATTGCCCTTTATACGGTGATTGTTTGGAAATTGAATCAAGAAATTTAATTATCTCATCTTGATACTCTTCTGGACTAAGATTCAAGCTGAACTCTGTGTTAATAATCGAAAGAGGATAGTAAAACTCTATCGCACCCTTGTCGAGCAAAACAAATCTTTGCTTATTTTCATCTCCAAAGAACTCCCGAACCTTGTCTATTATTTTGGTTCTTCTAGTTTGGTCGAACAAACCACAAATTCGTGCTTTATAAATTGGCGAATAACTTTGAGTTTTTAGCATTTGAACAACACCCTCTGATGCGTAGTTTAACTTATCGTAACCTCCTAGGAAATGAAATGCCATATTTTCAGATGAGAACACTTGACTTTGCCTGCCTCGCTGGTAGTGGAGATTCCGGAGAAGTTGACCACCCAAATCCGGAGTAATCTGACCACCAGTTTCCGGAGCAAACTGACCACCAGTTTCCGAGGCAAATTGACCACCGGTTTCCGGGGTAAATTGACCACCAAAAAGATGTCTTAGAA
>JBGANU010000039.1:0-8850 GCA_044222145.1 Cyclobacteriaceae bacterium | reverse complement strand
CCGCTATTAACTTCTCCATCAGGGGCCGCGATGAAACCAAGG
Source organism: Cyclobacteriaceae bacterium (assembly GCA_044222145.1). Lineage (GTDB taxonomy): Bacteria > Bacteroidota > Bacteroidia > Cytophagales > Cyclobacteriaceae > ELB16-189. The sequence continues at coordinate 8,808 of JBGANU010000039.1, read as the reverse complement.
ACAACCGCAATGGAACGTATGCTGAAGGTACGATCAATTTCAGAAGTGGAGTGCCATTTAATGGGGATGCCGTTCGCGCTGATCCCAAGAGTTTAATCAAAGTGTGCAAGATTGACGAGATGATTGCCACACTTGAGTATGTATTGCTAAATCTTAAAGCCAAAGAAGTGGCCATGGGTTATGAAAAGATCTGGAGTATTGGGGAGTAGTGGTAATACTCCTACTTCTTCTTAATGAATATAAAATCCCCACCTTCATCTCCGGAATCTGCAATGACTCCTTCCATGGGTATATTAAGGCTGTTGTTAATGACTGCGAGTTTTAAGCTGTTGAACAAAGCTTGCGCTGGTATGAAAGATTCTTCATTATCACTAAGTCGTTTTAATAGATAATTAAAGAACACCGATTGATCGGGCACGGTGGACATATTTCCGCTTGTGATCACGCGCCTGCTTTTAGTTTTGTAAAGCACTTTTATTTCCATTGGCGCTTTCCGAATTTCATCCACACTCCTTTCGCGCAGTATGGCACCGCTAAAGCAAGCATCACTGATCAGCAGCGTATGTGCAGAATTAATTCCACGTATTTGTTCACGCAGATCGCTGTTAGAAAGCCAGAAGGATGGGTCTTTTGCAGATGCATCGCGCGGCCACCAATAGCCCTGGTTAATGCTTTTATCAAAGTACCCATGACCCGCATAAAAAATTAACAAATTATCATTGACCGTGATGGTATTTCGCAGTCTGTACAATTCGCTCATAATCTCTTGCCTTGTGGGATTCGTTAACGTGCGAATGTCTGCGGGTTCAAATTCATAGTGCCGAGACAAGGTGTCTTTTAATTTCGCAATGTCTTTAGCCGGTTGTTCTAACGACAGCGATGACTCGTCATAGCGCGACACACCAATGAGTAGCGCATAGTATTTACCCATCGGTTTAACAACAGTTGTTGTATTCACTTCAGGTAAAGCCTCACGGGCTGCCACCATAACTGGTAATTCCCGAGGTCTGCTTAAAGGTTCCGCGAAGCGAATGATTCCAATCTTTTGTGGTGTTGTGTTGGTCGCAATTAGCCCTGAGGTAAGATCGCTGCTCAACCACTGAATGACGCCACCATGAAAATCCAGTTTACGAATATTGGTACAAACGGAGTCTCTGAAATCTGCCACGTAGTTATTAAAGCTGTTTTGTGTTGAGCTGGTAAGAAAGAAGGCAAGCTGTTGCTTGTTGTCCACAGAAAACCGCCAAAGGATGTCCTTGAAACCTTCCAGCCTTATAGGCCGTGGCATTGTCCACTCTTGTGAAGCATCCTTCTTCGAGTAATAAGGAACAAACTTCCAACCTCCCTCCGAATCTTGAGGCTTGTCATTCCTGACATTCCGCAAGAAAAACAAAGTTTGGCCATCAGCCGAAACAGCGGGATCAATCTCCATGTTTTCACCCGATACAGGAGCCTTGATAAGTAAGGGTTTGCTCCACGTATTGTTACTGAGGTAATCCATGAAATATAAATCATTGTTCCAACCAAAATAAATTTTATCTCCGGCTGAGTTGAGCCTCAATCCCCGAATCGCATTGCTTGCCTTTTTGCTTTCAAATGCTACATACGGATCGCCCCACGTACCATCGGCTTTCTTTTCAGAAACGAGTATCGATTCACTCTTGCGTCCCCGAGTGGTGCGCAAATAACAAAGGCGCTTTTGTGTATCGTTAAATGAAGGGTTGTTATTTTCATTAGTGGGTTCGCCATATAAATGATCGGGAAGTAATTCAATCATTTGTACCTGACAAAAGGCGGAGAATGAAAATAAACAAGCTATTATTACTTTCATAGAATTGAAGAGAAAAGATAGAGAATAAATTCTAAATCATCGAACTCGTTTTAAGAGGAACAAATTAATTTTCATGTCTTGTCCATCTTGCCACTTTATTTATCTTGGCAAAAAAACTCCACATGAGACCACTCGCGATTGCCGTCATTATAGTCATTTCAATAGTGTCCTGTAAGCAAGCCTCCAGGCAGGAACCAGCGTCTTCGGTTTTAGTTAAACAATTATTCAACGGCCGCGATCTCTCCGGCTGGCATGTGGATGTTCCGGACATGGATCGAACAGATACGGTGGTAAGAAATCCATTTATCGTACGCGACAGTCTGCTGGTGAGTCTCGGCACGCCCAATGGACATTTGATTACCGATTCAGTTTATGAAAACTATCGGCTTGAAGTTCAGTATCGGTTTGTAGGTGAGCCAGGAAACTGTGGTGTGCTTGTTCACGCATCCACGCCACGAGCGCTTTATAAAATGTTTCCCAAATCATTGGAAGTTCAAATGGAACATGGCAACGCGGGCGACTTCTGGTGCATCGTGGAAGACATCAAAGTGCCTGAGATGGAAAAAAGACGCGGACCAAAGGAAAATTGGGGCATCACAGAAGGTAAGGAACGCAGAGTCGTGAACCTCACCGATAATTCAGAGAAGCCCTTGGGTGAATGGAACACCATGATCATTGAATGTAAAGGAAACACGATTAAAGTCTGGGAGAATGGCGATCTCGTGAACGATGGTTTTGATTGTACCGTCAATAAAGGAAACATTGCCGTGCAGGCCGAAGGCGCTGAAGTAGAATTCAGAAAAATTGAAATGACTTTGTTATAACGCTTCGGTAAGAGTTTACATGCGTGCCTTAGATCTGATTGTCTTCCTTGCCTACTTACTTTCGCTGGTAGCTATCGGAGCCCTGTTCTACAAACGAAGTGCATCTTCTTCCAATTTCACAACCGGAGATCATAAGATTCCTGCGTGGACGATTTCACTTTCACTCTTCGCAACGTTTGTCAGTTCTATCAGCTATCTCGCGCTGCCCGGAAGCGCGTATCATGGAAACTGGAACCCGTTTGTTTTTAGTCTGTCATTACCTTTCGCTGCCTTCATGGCGGTGAAGTATTTTGTACCACTGTACCGCGCGGTAAACAGTCCCTCGGCTTATACCTATTTGGAAAATCGGTTTGGTGCGTGGGCACGCATCTATGCAAGTTCGATGTATCTGTTAACTCAGATCATGAGAATTGGCACCATACTCTTCCTGATGGCGCTTGTACCTAATCTCATGTTTGGCTGGCCGATCATCACGGTTATTATTGTGACAAGTTTGGTGGTGATGATCTACTCCATACTCGGTGGCATTCAGGCGGTCATCTGGACCGATGCCATTCAGGCAATCGTGTTGATTGCTGGTGCCGTGGTGTGTGTGGTGCTGATTCTTTTTAAGATGCCAGGCGGTTTCTCAGAAATCATTTCAACAGGAACAGCTCAGCACAAATTTGATTTAGGGAGTTTCAGTTTCAATTTATCACAGCCGACTTTTTGGGTGGTGTTCATCTATGGCGTATTTATCAATCTTCAGAACTTTGGTGCCGATCAAAACTACATTCAACGTTACCTTACTTCGAAGTCGTTGGGTGAAGCACAACGGTCCGCATTTTGGGGCGCTATCCTTTACATTCCCGTTTCATTACTATTTCTTTTCATTGGCACTTCACTGTTTGGTCTCTACCAATCCGGAACGCTGATGTTGCCAGCCGATCTTGATCCGGCTACACAAGCCGATCGCATCTTTCCTTACTTTATTGCTCACGAATTGCCAGCAGGTGTAACTGGATTATTACTGGCCTCGATTTTCGCTGCGGGCATGAGCACCATCTCCACCAGCTACAACAGCTCTGCCACCATTATTCTCACCGACTACTTTGTGAGATACGCCAACATCACCGAAAAGAAAAAGATGATGGTACTCTATCTTTCAACCGCTATCATTGGATTATTGGGAATGATTGTGGGCATCGCTATGATCCATACCAAAAGCGCACTGGATACCTGGTGGAAGTTTGCTTCTGTTTTCAGTGGTGGTGTACTCGGTTTATTTTTGCTGAGTGCGTTCACCAACATTAAAAATGTAACAGCCGCAGTCTTAAGCGTTGTCGCTGGGCTTGGAGTTATTATTCTGATCACGCTTTCAAACTTTTATCCGCAAATGACTTTCTGGAATCAGTTTCATCCCTACTTATCCATTGTGTTTGGAACATCAACTATCTTTATCACTGGTTTCCTGATCGGCACCTTCATCACCAAGAAATCCTGAACGCATGAATATCAGCACGAACCTTAAAACTTACGCAACCATCATTTCGCTAATTCCCTCGCTTGTCTACTCACAGATTCCCGATGTGATGAAAGCCAGTGATCCTAGTTTTGTGAGCAGCGAACTGATCTATTCGTTGGAACATAAGCCCACTGCACAATGTCACGCCTCTACCATGGTGGAATTGTCGGATGGAGTAATGGCCGCCTGGTTTGGTGGCACACACGAACGCAATGCAGATGTAGGAATCTGGACATCCGTGAACAAGAAAGGCAGTTGGTCACATCCGGTGCAAGTGGCTAACGGATTCGAAAATGATTCTGTGCGATATCCCTGCTGGAATCCTGTGTTGTTCAAACCAAAGCAAGGTCCTCTAATGCTGTTTTATAAAGTTGGTCCGAGTCCGAGTGAATGGTGGGGCATGCTCATGACATCTGATGACGAAGGAAAAACATGGTCGGATTCAAAGCGGCTTGGAAAAAATTCAATCATAAATGATCTGGTGGGCCCGGTGAAGAACAAACCGATCCAACTTGCAGATGGAACTATACTTTGCCCTTCGAGTACAGAGGTAGAAATAAATGACAAAGATAAATGGCGAGTTCATTTTGAATTGACAAAAGACCTTGGAAAGACATGGGAGGTGGTTGGTCCCATTAACGATGGCATAGAGTTCAATGCGATTCAACCGAGCGTCTTGACGTATGGCAACAACAAACTGCAGATTCTTTGTCGCACACAGGAAGGAGCAGTTGGGCAAAGTTGGTCAACCGACAATGGAAAGACCTGGAGTCGCCTGCAGGCAACTTCGCTCCCCAATCCAAACGCTGGAACTGACGCAGTCACCTTGAAAGACGGAAGGCAACTGATTGTTTATAATCACACGCAATCGAAGGGAGAGTTTCCAAGCGGACGAAACATGTTGAATATAGCGCTCTCGCGTGATGGCCTTGAATGGAAAACAATTCTCACGCTGGAGCGCGACAAGGGCGAGTACTCCTACCCTGCCATCATTCAGACCAGTAATGGCTTAGTGCACATCACGTATACGTATCTCAGAAAGACGATCAAGCACGTTGTGATTGATCCTTCACGGCTGAAATAGTCACCTTTTAGTTCGATAACAGCGCGGCAGTTGGGATAGTTATGCCAGATTATCAAGTCTGGCGTTCCCTTTGTTTGTTTTAAACGTATTTAACAAAAACAAACAACGCTATGAAAACGGTTGGAGTACACGGAACAATCTTATTGCTGTTCCTGAGTTTGGGATGGACAGTTGTAAACGCACAACAAAATCAGGCCGAAGTGCCGGGTGATGATTTCAGTCTGGAGGGTGCGCTTGAATTATTTAAGAAGTCAACCTCACCGGAAGAATTTGAACGAATGCTCAATTCTTCTGATAGCAAAGTAAACAATCTTGACCTTAACGGTGATGGTGATATCGATTACATCAAAGTAATTGATCGCAATGAAGGCAACGTGCATGCTTTTATTTTGCAGGCAGTTGTATCTGAAACCGAAAGTCAGGATGTTGCCGTGATTGAATTGGAAAAACAAGACAATGGAAAAGCAGTGTTGCAAATCACCGGTGATGCCGATATCTACGGAATCGAAACCATTATCGAACCTACTGAAGAGGTGAAAGTCAACGCGGGCACAAGCACAGCGCGCACCACTGTAAACGTGTGGACGTGGCCATCAGTGCAATACGTTTATGGTCCTTATTATTCTGCATGGATGTCGCCCTGGGGTTGGAACTCACGCCCGGTATGGTGGAGTTCATGGAGGCCTGTTCCCTATTATGTTTACAATCCCTGGTGGCAATCTTACAGACCTTATTATTCATACTGTCACTATCATAGAATTGGTTATGCGCAACAGATGTACCGGCCCTATCGTGCTACTTCCATCATCGTTTACAACAGACACAACGATCAACTGACACACTATCGATCATCGCATCGCGAAACGGGTTATACCAGAGGTAGAGATGATGATCATCATAGCGGTCGTCAGGGAAATGATGGCCACCATCGCAGTGTCACTGACGGAAATAGATCGAATGACAGCCGGGGAAATTCCGGAAGATCCGGCAGATCGTCTGGTAATGATTGGATTCAAAACCAGGGCGGCCAACAGCGAAGATCTTCCTGGAGAACTCAATCTTCATCAAGCGATCGGTCTTCCACTGACTTTAACAGAACACAGCAGCGCGACTGGAGTAGCTTGCAACGCCATGATTCAAGAAATAGATCTGGCTCGTCAAACTCCAATCCGATCTGGCAACAACATGGAAACAGATCGTCAAGTGACACCAGAAGTTCGCAGCGAACTTTCAGTCAACCTTCACAAAGGTCCACATCAGTACCAAATTTTCAACGACCTGGCGGAGGTGGCGGTGGTAATCACTCCGGTAGTCACAGCAGGGGAAGACATTAACTGATAAGAGGCGTAAGACTGTTCGGTTGACGAGCAGTCTTACGTCTATTCGTGATCCTTATACTTAGTCCTTCGCGTCATTGATTTCAATCCAATAGCCATCGGGGTCCTGGCACCATAACTGTTTTATTCCATCAATGCGGGTGGTGATCGCATTCTTGGTGCCCCGCACATCTTCCCAACCAATATTATTTTTTGCCAGAAGTTTTGTGAATTCTTCTACCGATTCCACACTGAAGCAAGTATGCTGATTCTTGTAATACTCTTTCTTTTCGGTGGCGCCTTGAATGATGTGTAAAGCCGTGCCTGGGCCTGTTCGTAACCACGTGTGCTTGCCATCGTGAAATGGTTCGGGTATGGTGTCCAACCCAATTATATTTTTGTAAAAGAAATCAGTGGCTTTAATGTCCTTTACAAAAATAGCCGTGTGGTTAAGCCGGGCTTTTGATTTTCCGGTTTGAGCGTTTACAGTTGAGCCGCAGACGATCAGGGCGAAGAAAAAAATGATGACGTATTTCATAGGTAGGGATGATTAAACTGATGTAACGAATGCCAGTATAAAGATTAATCTAATAGGAAGCTAATTGATTTCCATCATCGGGCTGACGCGTTAATATGCGCTCGTCAAAATACTTCCAGCCGATCGCTTCGGGATCGAAGGACTGCGCCTCTTCTTTTCCCAAAAAGAGTTTGTAATTCATCTTCGGCAAGCCTTCCACCAAATAGCCCGGGTAGTAAAACGTATAGCCGCGCTCCTTCAGGTAATCGATGGTTAACAGAATGAGATATTTGCCCAGGCTATATCGACTGTACTCCGGGTCAAAGAAATGAAGGATGGACGTTCCTGAAATTGTACCCACGTCAAAATAGCCTGCCGCAACTAGTTTACCCGCATCGAAGATCGATATGCATTTTGTATTGTAAATATTGTGTTCCAGATCGTAGCCACCAAACTGATGCATGCGATACCAGCCCAGTTCAAGAAGCTGATCAAGTTCGTCACCGGTCAATGTCTCGGGACGTATGGAATGGTAGTAGGGAATCAAACCACTAAAATTTGTTAAAGCTAAAGACGCTGTGGTAACAAACAAAGAATTGATCGCGTCTAACTTTGGCGGACGAACGGCAAAGACTCTATTTTCTTGTCCTGACTTTTACCGAAGCCAATTTCTTCGATTTCTTCTGCTGAAAATAATACTCATTTAGAAGCGCGGCCTCATTCAATATGGCACGGATGTCATCTTCCTTCTCTTCCAATTCCGCCAGACTGTAAAAATGAATAGAGCGAACGTATTTCCGTTCCTTACTCTCCAGCAAGCCGTGTTCATTCGACAGTTGATTGCCTCGTACAAAAGCAATGTAGGCGCCATCAAACTTTGGGCTGAGGTAGCAAAGGGGGCCGCGGAAGTAAAAATAGGGAACCGTATAACTTATTTTTTCTTGCACGTGCGGACCGATATCCAGGATCATGGAGCGCAGCACACTCATGATTTCCGCCTGAGAACGTGGACGTTCGGCAATATAGGACTGAACAGAATTCATATCATTTACTTGAACAACGAAAGCAAGATGTTGCTTTTCGATTAGTAAAAAAATGATTTCAATCAGGAAAAGATAAAAGTAAGTAGCTTTTAGCCAACTTTGAAAGATGGAAAGGGTCATGCTTTTTGCATTCGAAACAGATGAGATCAAAGTCACCATCGAAGCATTCTTCGGGGCAGATGGCAGCCTTATTGTTGAAGGTTATGATATTGGAAAAACCGTAGAAGAATATTGGGGCGATAGTGACTATGAATATTCGATTACCATTTTGCCTGACGAGGTCAACAAGATTTACGCTGTTCTTAAGATTCAACCAGACGATCAGGTACAGCTTCTCTCCTACCTGAAACAACACTATCATACCAACACCTGTTATAGCGAAATCCAAAATTGGCTGAATCTAAATGGAGTTCAGCATGTCGGCTTTTCCTGGCGGTGAATATCTGCATCACAAAATCACCCGAAAAAATTACTCGGTCTGCGCCTGGCACAGACCGAGGTCAATATCAATCATTAATTGCGTTCGCGACAGGCATCACAAACATGCACCGTCATGCTACGTTTGAAGCGGATTTAAAAATCAAAGGTTATTTTGTATTATCAAAAAGAGAGGAGCGGAGCAAGACCGAGATTCGTCATGGGTCCACCAGACCGTTCGCAATGCTGGTCCCCGCTCTTTACTTGTCAAA
>JBGANU010000007.1:0-230945 GCA_044222145.1 Cyclobacteriaceae bacterium | reverse complement strand
GATACTGCGGAATAGTGACGTCATTAAGCGTAATGTGCAGCGCCAGTTTATCTGATCCTGCTTCAATATAATCTGTCAGAAACGGTGTGTAGGGTGGCGATAATATTGGAGTGACGCGAACTGGATAGTTCTGCGCGTAGGCAACCTGAACGATGAGTATCGGAAATAAGAATAGATATCGTTTTAAACGTCTAATCATGTTCAGGAATTGGGACTTGGGTGTTAGGGCTTGGTGTTGGGCTTTCAGTTCGTAGTTCAGTCTTATATTCTTCAAGAGGCTCGTCAACGGTTGAGGGACCTAGTGTATTGATATAGCTGTTCAACATTTTACCAACTAGCTCAAGATCATTGATCAGTCTTAAGAAATCATCGTCCTTAATAAGCTTGCGTTTATTTGCTTTGGTCAGCCATGTTTTCGTCTCGAACAATGAGCCTCGTGAATAATAACTGAAGTTTTTAATTTCCTTATAATGATACCCGCCAAGGCCTTCTGATAAATTAACAGCAATCGAATCGACAGCTTTAACAAGTTGCTTACCTATCGCATCCTTTTGAAAATAATCCCACGTCATAACAATTTTCCAAACCTCTTCACCCAATGCTACAGCCGCATTATACACTCGGAAATCCTCTAACTTTTGTATCATCTTTTTTAATTTTTAATCTCCAATTCTCAAGTCCTAAGCCCCAAGTGCCAATTACCAAGACCCAAGTCCCAATTCCAGACTCCCGACTCCTAAGCCCTAAGTCCTAAGTCCCAAATCCTAATACTTCACCACCACCTCTCCGCTAAACTCCGACTTCGCTCCGGAACTAAACAATGCAATCACTCTATATCGATAAGTTGAATTCATCTGAACCTGCTTATCCTCAAAAGACTGACTTGTTCCCGCGATTGTGGTATATAATTTCAAAGGCTCCTCTTCCTTTGCGCGATACACCTGATAATGTGTAACACCGGTGACTTCGTATTTCCATTTCAATGAGATCTTTCTACCCACACGATCTACATCTGGCGTTCGAAGTATGACCTGAGGCTTTATCGGATTTAAAATTTTTGCCGCGGTAATCGGTGTTGCAGCATCGGACTCAAGTCCTGCATCATCAACGGCAATTACGGTGTATGTGCTCGACTTACCTTCCGGTGAGGCCTTGTCGACATAACGATAAACTGAATCCGGCATAGCAAAAAGAAACGCTATCTTCTCAAACCGCTGTCCATCGTTTCGGTATATATCATACCGTACCACGTCATCACTCCCGCTGGGTTGCCATTCAAGCGTAACTCCCTCGCGCGAAGATATTGATGGCAGAAAAACCGGTGGCGCTGGTTTCACTTTATCCGGCAATGTAAGTGTGAGCACTTCTGAAAGAGCCGAGTAGTTTTGATTGACATCAATCGCCATTACCTGATAGTGAACATTGTGATTAAGTGTTTTTAGGTTTACGCTGTCCACATAATAAGTTTGTCGGATTGGCTCGGTTGTTATTTGCGAAAATTCCTCTTTCAAATAATTACCTCTGTATATCCGATACCCGTAAATATCTTCTTCCTTATTGGGCAACCACGATAAACTTACCTGCCCTTTGTCGTTGATCTTACCATTGAGCCCCACAGGATGTGCGGGCGGGAAGCTATCAACCAACTGTGCATAAAAGAGAGGTGATTTGAACCGCTCATTGCTTAATGAAGTAGCAACTACCTGATAGTAGTTCGTTTGCTTAGCTGAAATATCTTCAAAACTTCGTTCACTTGCTTTAATGGATTGTTGATTTATGATCACCAGATCTTTTGGTGTATGCGACCGATACACATCAAATCCTTTTAGCTGACTATTCAATTCATCTGGAAATTCCCAATTGATCCTGATCGTCTTATTGTTCTCGCTGAAGCCCTTTATAATACGAGGCGTTGCGCTAATTGAAACACTGCCCTTTCCCTTAACAACTTCGGAAGGCGGACCTGTCTCGCCAAAGGGCGACAGACCGCGAACGCGATAGTGATACTCATTGACATTGTCCGGCAAAGAGTCTGTCGCATATTGAAAGCGCGATTCCTGCTTTCCATCTTCGCTTAGTGTTACGAGTGGTTCATCCGAAATCGGGACGAAATCTTTACCATTGGCAGAGCGCTCAACCGAATACGCAGAGTAGATGCCTTTATGATAAAATTGGTTCCACTTCAACGACACGATCGGTCCTTTAAATTCCGCAGCGAAATTCAATGGTGCCGGCAACATATATTTCTCTGGTCCCACAAATACACTTCCTTTCAATGTATCATAACCCGTTTGCATCGGAATTGATTTTATCCGATACAAATACTTCTCCCCTGCCCTCACATCCCTATCGGTAAACCGAAGGCCCAATGCATACGATACGGGCACCGACAAATCAGCACTAAAAAGCGCGAACGAAAATCTTTGTTCATTCTCTTTCACTTTATTCACAATTTTAAAAACATCAGTGCCTTGTGTTGTAAGTTCAAACGAATCGCCATACAGTGATTGGGCTGCGATGGCTGCATACTTGTTCTGCTTCACAAGTGGCTCCCAACGTTCAAGCGGAAGTGGTTTGATGGGAATGGTGGTCAGCAATTTCCTCTCAGGTTGCTTCAATACCTTTTTATCACGAACCACCACATATCGCTCAATGGTATAACCAAATTTATTCCCATTAATCCAGGAGGAGACATCCATCGGGGCCCAACGCAGCACAATAGAATCAACGGAAGTTCTCGCCAGCACCTTCAATTCTTTTTTGTCAATTATCTTTTCCTGAGCGCTTGCTGAGAGTCCACAAAGCGCGAATGCACTCACCAGAATATTTATTGCCAGTTTTAATCGTAGTCTGTTAATCTTCATCAACTCCATTTAAAATGAATAACCATACATCAGTGTGCCCGTAAACTCTGTAAAGGATTTTGGACCAGTTGTCATCTTCGAATTCCGATTGACCATCACCAAACCGAAATTCAAATTATGCTTCTTCGCCACGGAATAAGTAGTGCCCGCCCGCACATTAATTATTCTGTTCATCAACTTGCCTTCTGACACAGAATTGTTAACAGCCGAACTTAACGTAAGCTTCAGCTTTCGCTGCATCAGACTTTTATTAACAGCTACACTGGGGCCATGCGTAACGAGATCGGACGCCAGGTTTTTGTTCTGATTGACATTGTATGAAAAACTCATGGTGACTGACGATGGTAAGAAACTCAGCGAATACGATGTATTGAGATTATAAAACCGCGAGCCACTGTTTTGGGTAACCTGACTTTGATGTTCGGCCGCATTCTGAATGGAAAGATTAGCTGAAATAAATTGCTTGCGATTGGCGTCCCCGGCCAGGTTGTAATTGGTGCCCATGTTAACGCTCTGTGTGATCTGCGTAAACTTCAACGTATCCAAATTATCATAAGGCGTAAGCTGATTAATGTTCACAAACTGCGAACGCACATTGGTGAACGATTGAAAATTGGAATAGCTCATCGACATCGAAAGTGCGGTGGTTGGAGAATACGCCATATTCATTGATCCAACAAACCTTCGCATGGTACTTACTTTTGAATTGTCGAGATTGTCGTGCTGCCTTCCTGCGTTGGCGCTCAGGTTCAGCTTGCCTTCCAGCAATGTTGTCGAGGCATTGATCGTATAATTTTCCAGATCGCTGTTGAAATAGTAAGCGCCATGTGTACGATAACCCGGATCAATTCGCTCATAGCCTGCTCCTACGGTATAATTAGTTCCCCGGTAGGAAAACCCTCCCTTCATCGCCTTGTAATACGATGTCGATAGTCGGGAAGTAAACAATGAACCCGATTTTGAAAATACATTTGAATCATCACGCTTCTCAGCTCGCACATCGCGCGTTAACGCACTTGTTGCCAGCACGCCCTGAACGGAAAATTTTTCCAGAAAGCTTCTTCCCAATGAAATGCCAAGCACCATGTTTTCTTCGGGCAGGAGACTATCATCTGATGGAATTTTCTTTAATGAATTGATATCATCTTTTCCATGAAACAAGGAACCTTCCAGGTAATCGTTTCCATTTCGATAACCTGTCTTCAGTCCGAAGCCATTGCGCTGAAAAGCAGGTACCGTCTTCCTGATGGTATCTTGTTCAACCGCCCGCTGCAAACTTCCATACATAGCACTCAGGTGAAACTTACCCGGTGTGAGTTCCACACCGCCACCGCGAAAGATGTGACCGTTAAGTGTGTACGGAGAAAATGACATGGTGGAATAACCCGCATACGCCTGAATCCATTTATACTTTGGCCGAATACTAAATTGATTAAAAGGCTGCTGGAATGTTCTGTTTTGATTGGACCCTGAAAAAGAAAGCGGAACACTCCAACCATACAGGCTCATGTTGAGATTGCCGGTGAGGAAATAACTATAAGGATTTCGCCTGTTGGCTATGCCGTTGGCTTTGTAAAAAATTTGATTTAAGGAGACTCCCCCATTTACTTTAAAAGGATCTTCCTTACCAATTGATTCCAGATTTTGTGCGCGAATGGTAGTATGAGCAATGAGGCACGCAAAGATGATAACCGTCAGTACACGAAGTGCAGAAAACCCCATAGGTATCCAAAAATAAAAAGGAATTGCCGCGGGGGCAGAATGAATACTTCCTATTCATTACATACCGTGTTCTACTTCATTTTAGGTATTGATAAAAAGCTACATCCTAATTTTTATTATTTTTTCACAGATTCCCATTATTAAAAAATTACAAATTCAGAAAAAATCTTACATCACTAACACATCAACTTTTCGGGGATTCATTTTTTAGATTTTCAAAGGCATTATGCGATGACATGGTTTTTCTGGAGCATAGGCACGCAGATAAGGAGCTCGCGATTGTACTTGCAATACTTTTGAAGAGCAGATCACCCATTCAGGAAGGTTTCTCTCAATCCGGCTTTCTCTCTACGAAGCGTTTGTGCTCTCGAAGAGTTAATTCTTTCCGCAGAGAGCACAAGGACGGTTCGCAAAGAGACTACTTAATTTTTTAACTACTCAAGATCAAGCTGATTAAAAAAATCGTTTAAGTATTGGCAGAGCTACGCCTCCCTGCCAACGAAAGCCTTCCCCTCTTTGAGAGACGAGTTAACCTCGCCTCTCTACTTACGATAGATAAGTTCTTCTGAGCCGTTTGAAATAGTCTCAAAAAAGAATCAGTGGCTTTCGTTGAATGATTTATCAATAAATAATTCATAGAAATTGATTTTAGTAGATGGAAAGTTGACAAATGAAATCGCTATTTGTTTTGTTAGCTAGTGAGCAGTCCGTCTTGCCTCTGCAGCCAGTTTAAATAAATTTTGTACGGGTTCAGAAACAGTTGGTGTTGAATCCAATACTTTTTCCCGCGGCTCCGACCACAGCGCATATCCAAGCCATGCCAGCGCTACTCCCATCGGCACTGCGGCAAACCGTTGGATCGGATGTGGAAGAAGCGCAGCAAGGGGTGTTAGTATGGCCGTGATCGCCAGCAAAGCTGATGGCTTGCGCGGCAACACACCTGCACGGTAAGTTGCAATACCAAACAGAGCACCACCGAGCAGATAAAAGATACCTACAAACATATAGGCCGGAACAATTGCACCAATGTTCATCTCACCCGGACTTCCATTCACAACACCCAGGTAACTGTCTACGAACTGTGGTGCCGCAGTTGCCAGCGGTGGCAGAATAAAAATTTCGCCAAAGACAAAGCCAGATTGCAATGCCCACGAAATACTAAACAGGATAAAGCCCGTCAGCCCAAGCCAGCCCGCTTTCTCCGCCTGACGAAAGTACAGTCCTGCAATTCCAAGCAAGAACAGGAAGCACATGGTGAGCTTCAACGTGATAATGACGGCCCACTTTCCGGTGGTAACCGATGGAAGAAAATCAGGTGGATGGATTGGCTGAATGCCCGCGAAGATAACTCCCGCCACTATCGCTGATAAACCTGTCCAGCGAATGAGGTTCGCGTTGGTGATCTTCATGTCATTCTCGTTGATTTCTATGTGTTTATATGTTGAATCTATTGTTTTCATTTGTTAAAATTTAAACTGTTTTTGAGATGTCGTGCTAATGAATTTCTATTTTATTCCCAGCGGATTTTTCTTCCACGGCTTGAAGAACGTTAAGCTGATGTTTAAATACCGGTTATACATTTCCTGATTGTGCGATACGTTTGTTAAACCGTAAGAATATCGCGCATCCAATGCCACACTCCTTTGTTTTATCTTAAACCGATAACCTGCGCCCACTTGCACACCTGCATCCCAGCGTTTGAAGCCATCCATTGAACTGTTAAATATAAGTTTAGTAGCATGACCTTCTGTTTTATTTGTTCCGCCAACAGCATAGGCAATGGACGGCCCTGCATTGAAATACATTTTACCAAAATTAAAACGGGCCAACACCGGCATCTCCAGCGTGTAGAAACGAAGTGTTGAGTTGCTGCCTCCAACTGAACTATTCGATTGCAGTTTTCCGCCCTTCATGATAAAATACAATTCCGAGACAAGTGTAAATGTCGGTGTAACACCCGCTTGAAACGACACGCCAAGTTGTGCACCCTTCACCGATTTCTTGTTGTCGGCCAACGCACGGTTCGACTTTCCATAATTGAGGTCGGTGCCCACAGCATTGATCAACAAACCCAGGTAGGTCGTTGTTGTTTTGTCCGCCTTGATGGGTTGAGCTCCTTCCGAGGTTTGACCGAGCGTGCTTTCGCTTAGGCTAATCATACCTAGTATGAGGCCTATTTGTAATGTTCTTTTCATAATTCCCTTGTTTTTTAAACAAAAGAACATGACTGGGTGGGGCCTCACAATTGCGTTATGCAAAGCAAAGGATTATGTCTGCATGTGCGTGTTTTCCGTCTGCAAGACAAAACGGGGTTTTACACCCTGTTGTTAATAAGTTGAAAGAACACCTCCTTGTATGTTTCCGAAACCGGAATTAACTGATCGGCTATTTTTATTCTGCTGCGTTCAATAGATTCTATTTTATTGAGCGCCACCATATACGATTTATGCACCCTGCAGATCAGACTGGCTGGGATCATTTTCTCGAACTCACTAAAATTCTGCAACGTCATCACTTTCTTTTTGCTCACCGTGTGAATTCTTCGGTAGTCACGCATCCCTTCAATGTACACGATCTCGTCCAGCATGATTTTCTCCAGCCTGTTTTCTGTCTTCACGAAAATAAAGTCGGCCTTATGTTCCAGTGCATGATGAGCCAGATTTTCCTGCGCTTTATTCACAGCCTGCAAAAAACGATTGAATGTGAACGGCTTCAACAGGTAGTCGGTGATGTGCAATTCATAGCCCTTTAGTGCATACTCCTGATAGGCTGTGGTGATGATGACCTGGCTGTTTATCTTAGAACTCTCCAGCAACTCTATGCCCGACAACTCATCCATATTAATGTCGAGGAAAAGTAAATCCACTTTATTGTTATTCAAATAATCAAGACCTGTAAGTGCATTGTCGAACGTGCCGGTTAACTGGAGAAAAGGGACCTTGCTCACAAAATCGCGGGTCTTTTCTAGTGCAAGAGGCTCGTCTTCGATAATGATACACGTATATTTATTCATTGGGCACAATTAAGTTCACGCTGTACAGCTCGTCCGTTTTATGCACTTCTAGTGTATGCTTTCCTTTATAGATAAGGTCAAGCCGCTTTTGAACAAGTTCATTTCCCAACCCGCCAGTGGGCTGCTTTGCTGACTTTGAGTCATACCGGTTTTCGCATATCAGTTGTATCGTTTCTTCTTTTACGTGGATACTGATGGTAATCGCATTTTCCAGTTTCTTATTATTGGTATGCTTAAAGGCGTTCTCAATAAAAGGAATAAACACCATGGGCGCGATCACCTGATTGCCAATGGCACCGGTCACGGTAAACTGCACATAGGTTTCGTTTGCCGTTCTTATCTTCTGCAAGTCGATGTATTTCTTTATGTATTCTATTTCTTGCGAAAGGAGGATTTTATTCGTGCTGGTCTCATACAACACAAACCGAATGATATCCGAAAGCTTATTCAGGTACTCCGATGCTGCCACGGCATCTTTTAAGATTAATGTATCAATGTTGTTGATGGTGTTGAACAGAAGGTGCGGGTCGAGTTGAGATTTTATCAATGCCATTTCCATTTCATGGTTTTTCTCCCGCAACATTTCTTTTAGTTTGATTTCATTAAACCAGGTGATGAATCCTTTTATCACCGCTGCTACGCTACCGCAGATGGCACCAATAAAAGTCATGACAAGGATGGCCCTGCCCGCGGTAGACCGTCCGTATTTGCCGCCTTCGTCCATATCAATAATGCGGCCTGTTTCTATAAAAAAACGCAGGATGATGTAGCCGACAACCGATGCTACAGCTGAAATAAGAAACCCAAAAAGTATGGAGAGAAAAATCTTTTTTTGCTGAAGGTATTTAGGAAACAATATGAAATAATACAACCAATATGAAATGAATGAGGGGAAGAATGCAAAGAGCATGACACTGTAAAACGCATTCAAAATTCTACCTGTCTGATCTGCTGAATTAACAATGGCTCTGGAGTACACGTTAAGCATGATCACGATCAATGCGAAGTAGCACACCCAAAAACCAATGTGTAGCAAAACGATAAACGACCTCTTCATGCTCTAATATTACCAAATAAAATGGTCTCATGGGTAGATTCTCTTCTGTGTGATAAAGACAACACGCATCGTGTCCAAATCCGTAATTCTTACCCGAAAAAACTGTGTCCTTCGTTTGCTTGTGCGCCTTGTGGTTAAGTATTTCTTTTAACCACTAAGCTCACTAAGGTTGCACAAAGGCCACGATGTTGCCATTACTTGATCCGTTGAACGTTTATGACCTTGTGTACTTTAAGCTGCCACGGCACAAGGTAGACGCTTGCATTGGTGACGGGTTTGATCCAACCTCAATTTGACATTGGTGTAAGTTGCAAACTCCTGCCACACTTTATGGCTATTTGCCTACGTGTGCCTGAAGGTGTTGCGGATACCGCGCGCCTTGTACCTGAACACCGGAGAATGCGCTTTCTATTTCTGCAAGATCGCTCTCTGTTAATGTTAACTGCTCTCCTTTCAGATTCTCTTCCAGGCGCGTCATCTTTGTCGTTCCGGGAATGGGAACGATCCACGGCTTTTGAGCAAGTACCCAGGCGAGTGCTACTTGTGCTGGCGTTGCATTTTTCTTCCTGGCAAACTCACTGATCTTATCCACCACTATCTGATTGGCTTTCCTGTTTTCTTCGGCAAACCGCGGAACAACATTTCGAAAATCAGTCTTATCAAACTTTGTGTGCTCGTTTATCGCGCCCGTTAAGAAACCTTTGCCAAGTGGACTAAACGGCACAAAGCCAATTCCTAATTCTTCGAGTGTGGGAAGTATTTCCTTTTCAGGTTCACGCCACCATAAGGAATACTCGCTTTGCAACGCTGCAACAGGTTGCACCGCGTGTGCTCTCCTGATACTTTCAACACCTGCTTCTGAAAGACCGAAATGTTTTACTTTTCCTCCTTTGATCAATTCTTTCACGGTGCCCGCAACATCTTCCATCGGCACATTTGGATCAACACGGTGCTGATACAATAAATCTATCCGATCGGTGCGAAGTCTTTTGAGAGCAGCTTCCGTCATGCTACGGATATTTTCAGGTTTGCTGTTCATGCCCAGTGCAGTTTGACCTTTCTCAAAACCAAACTTTGTCGCGATGATAACCTTATCGCGGATGGGCGCGAGTGCTTCACCCAGTAGTTCTTCATTTTTATACGGACCGTATGCTTCTGCCGAATCAAAGAATGTCACGCCAAGTTCAAAGGCTCTGCGAATTAATTTGATCGCTGCTTCTTTATCTGTCTCAGGACCGTAACCAAAGCTCAGGCCCATACATCCAAGACCAAGCGCGGATACTTCCAGTCCGCTGTTTCCTAACATTCTCTTTTTCATAGTGGTGATTTTTTTACAAACTTCTCAGCATCGTTCTCAATGCTATGTCCGTCATCTTTCTGATACAAAGGTGGGATTATGTTAGTAATGGCAGCTAACGCAATTCAAACTAAGACTTACGAAAATCAAACCGGCAGGCGGTGCTCTTTTTCCGATAGAATCCTCGAGACGAGAGACTCTGCGAAGAAATAAAGTCGTTATTGATTGTCTCAACCCCATTTAACACAGCTTATAATCCAGGCAAATTTGCAACAGACCTTTTGGCCGTTTAAACTACCTGGTGTCCAATGAGTCATTTTCAGCAATTCCTTTCTTATCTCTTCCTGACAGTCTTTTGGCAACTTATGATTTGAAAGCGTTGCGTCAACTACATTCCCATTAGTGTCAATGGTTAACGTGATTATCACTTTAGCCGACAACTCTTCATCCTTATTATGGTATTTACTAATAATAGGTGTCACATGTTGTCCAGAATAGTCCATGAGTGCACGTACTCCACCGGGATAAGTTGGGTCGTTGTCCACTGTCTGGTAAACTGTCGTGCAAGGTTTAGTTTGGCCAAATACCGGAATGCTTGCTACAACCAGAATCATCAATAAAATCCTTAATCTATTCATTTCATTTTTCCCGTGTTGGCGGCAGTTACATCTTCACTAATCTGAGTTTCTTAACTACTTTGTCAATCAAATAATTTTCTTGTGCTCTGTAAATGAATTGGAACCAACCGTGACATATTATCCACAGCCCTAAAAGGTAAAGGAAAATCCACCATGGTTCGTTGGTGAATACATTAACGATGAAGAAGAATATGAATAGGCCGAATAAGAAATAGTGTTCTGGTCTTATCCTCGTCCGGAAATTGATTTTCAGTCTGTCTGTGCCAAGGGGGCTTGTCTTGGCTCTTACATTTATTCCCTCAAGTTTAAGTCCCTGAAGTCCACCTTTAAATACCATCGTCCCCCATGAGATGTCAGGATAAAACTTAATCTCCGTGTGATCTATCAGTTTGAAATTGACCACCCGCGCCTCTTGCAGAATAGCGATCAGATCTTTTCGCTCTCCCGAAAACACAAAGTCCCTGTCAACAGTCAATTTCTTTAGAAGGTCCGCCATGTCATGAAGTAATTACCGCCAATGATGTGGCCGCTTCCGAAGCTGCGTGCTCTTCACGGCACAAACGTTGTTTAAATAAAGTTACTAAAAATTAACTGGTCGAACGGCCATAGCGCAAACAAGTTGCTGGTGGTAGTACCCTTTACTCATTCACAAATTCATTTACATTCTCCCGTATGTACTTTATTCTAATTTGACCCAATGGTTCATCCTTGTACAATTTATAGAATTTGTCGTCAAGCTCGTTTAATGGATTTTGCTCATAGGACTTACTGAAACTTTCGATTGTTCCATCGTTGAATTTTTCCAAGTCGTCCTTTATGTCGTCATATACTGAGTTAGCTTGTTTTACCAAGTCAGCAAACTTGACTGCACCAATTATTTTAAAGGAATCCTCTGCCAAGTCGGCAAGCTGTCCGCTGGAATTAAAATAGAATTGGTTAAATCCACCATTATTTACCTCTGCTTCCAGAATCCAGGTCACATAAAATGCCCTTTGTCCCAATGAAAGATTTCTAACAATTTCCTCTTCATTTGAATAGTCTTCATTAAACTTAGTTTGAATATTGTCAGCAATCGCTTGTTCAAGATTATCGTCATCAATGTTTTTAATTATGTCAGCGGTTAATACTTTGTAGATAGGTCTTTTTTCAAAGTCATCAATAAGTTCTTGCATGTCGTCCGATTCTTTGTCGGTAATATTCTTTTCTTGTCCAGTACAACCGAATAATTGAAGTAAAACGCTAATCATTAATGCTATTGTCAACTGTTTCATTGTCCAAGGGTATTACCGCCAATATTGGAATATCAGCACTGATGATATTTCCGCTGTGGTAATTTACCGAATTACTTTACATCGTTAAAACTACATTGTTATTAAACGCAATGGGATTTCGCGCAAAGAAAGACAACGCTTGCGACAGAGTCCTCGAGACGAGACGCGAAGAATTAATTCTTTTCAAGTCAGCGCGTTTGCAACTCAACTGCGGCTATCAACCCCCAATTATATTTATAGATTTCTTGTCAGCAATTTCTCGGATTGATTTCTTTATCTCAACTGACGTCTCTCCATTTGTTCGAAGAATGATTAATTTATTTGAGTTGTCGTTTAGTAAGAAGTCCAATGCAAAAGATTTATAAGTAATCTCTTTTATGTCGTCCCAGTTTATCCTTTTTGTCCTTACATGTACGTCTTCTCGAATCTGAATTTCATTGTCGTCAATTACAAATTTGGGAGCGAACATATTTGTCGGATTAAATAAAATTATTCCGAGAGTTGCCATTAGAAGTCCACTTGCTAAAAGTAAAATACCCAATCCAAGTCCCCAGTTCGTCAAAGGACTCTCAGTCAAATTTCTAACTCCATTTATTGAATTTGAAAGGCCAAGTATTACGAATAGCCATTTGGAAACTGCTCCACTTAATCCGTTCTGTGTTAGTAAAATTGTCTTTTTCATATTTGCCAATTTATACGAATATTTTTTACACTTGCCACAAACACCCGAATATCAGCATTATTGATTGTAAAAATAATAATGTCTGCATACTGCTTTGCCCCGAAGTGCTTCATTTCATTTAGTGCCAGCTAACGCAATTCAAACCAAGAGTATAGAAAATCAAAACTGGCAGGATAGCTCCTCTCCGACAGAGTCCTCGAGGCGAGAGACTCTGCGAAGAATTAAATTACAGAAACATTTGTTAGATTCAGTTAACTTAACTCATCAAGTTTTTAGCCTTTGCCTCAAGTAACTCTTTTCTCCTCTTTAAAAAACTTGGATAATCAATACTATTGAAGTCTAAAGGAATTAAGGCACTTGTTAAGTAGTTCGATCTATTGGTCGTGTTGATAAGAGTGTCATAAGTGGAAGGAGATTTATCCTTTATTGTATTGTTATCTGATCGGCTTAAAAAACAAATATTTGTCAAGCTATTAATGTCAATTTTGGAGATGCCTAAAGTCTCAAGATGTTTCTTTGGAAAAATATGATGGTATTCATGCTTACTTCCCTTTTTTAATACCATTGATAGATCAATCTTTGCTCCACTTAGTAATGAGTGAGGACTACATTGGTTCAACATTGATATCAGCGTTTTTGAATTTGCGTTACCCGCAGAAAAAACGCTCTTCAGAAAATCAACCTTAACTTCAGATGGCGGAAGTTTAAATGAATAATTCTCATCTTGAATCAAACCTTCCATCTGCAATATATCCGCAGATTGACGTTCATTAACGTCAGAAGTAAACCTCCTGGAAAAAAGAGATCTCCAAAACCATTTTTTTATAACTTCATTTTGCTTGCTAGTATAGTTTTGCCCATCAGCCTTAACAGTTGCAAAGAAGTAGCTTAGCGGAACTAAAATTGCAGGGAATGGAAGTAGTTTATAATGCTCTATGTTCAATTCTCGCTTCAAATAGTCTATTGCTCCTATTATTCCATTCTCAACTCTTACAAATTCCCTTCTTATCTCCTCTCCCTTCAGGCCGATAATTGTACTAGGAAGAGTATTTTTTCTAATGATTCCCGCGGTAATTTTTAATTGCAGGTCGCGGTCGTTGCACAAATCTTCGAATCCGTGATCGGCTATTTTTTCTTGAAGTGATTCGAATTTGTCAACCAGATCGAATGTACCAGACCAACTCCAAGCAGAAAGAAGTTCAAAAACATTTAACTCTGTACCTGCCCGATTGATTCTCTCGAAAACAATTGCAACCTGATTCATATTGTCTGTCTCGAAAACAATATTAGGAATTAGGTATTCAATGAATTTTCGCTGTACCGTGTCGATTTTCGCTATCTGAGTATCACTCAAATCTTTTGTAGCTTTTCTATATTCAACTGAATCGAAAAACGTTTTAACAGGAAAGTGTCTTTTAAGGTCGACTTCAGTTTGATCAAGAGCAACAAATGTTGATTCCTGAATATCTTCCACTGCGCCTAAATCAAAATATATATCGACCCACTCTGTTGTTGATGGCGTGAGAACCGTTTGGAAAACACTGAACAGGCTAGTCAAGCGTTGCTGTCCGTCTAAGACATAATTGACAGGATAGTCTTTTTTAGGCTCGGGTAAAACGAAATAACCCAAGTTTTTGTCACTATCTAAGCGTTTGTCGGTTTTCCATAATATAATTGTCCCTATTGGAAATCCTTTATAAATGCTGTCGAGCAAAAATGCTACTTGGTCAGGCTCCCAAATAAAGTCTCTCTGAAAGGCAGGTATCCTTATGTCACCGGAGCTTATTCTTTCAATAATCTTTGATATAGTCAATATGTCTGTCATAGCGTATAGTTATCGGTTAATTGGCTTAATGTCTGTGTTTGCGAAGTGGTTTGACTTTGAAACGCTTCACTATCTCACGCAACCAAACATTGAACGAAGATACCACATTGATTTTACACTGAGCCCCATCATTGCGCAAGCATTTGTGTTGGGCGTTCGTTTGCGTCATTTGAAAAACTGCATTGTCCTTCTAAAAACATAAAGAATCCCATAACCAACTATTGAGTATGAGACTCCAACAATTGTCGACCAAATTATAATTGATTTTTCGTTCGGATAAACGGTCACCAATGCCCAGTCAGTTAAGGAAACAACTGTAAGTCCGATAGCCACACCAATCCATAAATCTGTCTGCGCTTGACTATTGTCGTCAGGCTTCTTTACAAAATTTACTGATTTATAGATTAGTGATGGAAAGATATCAACAATTGTTCCGTCAACTGGATCCTCAATTAGAAAATTAAAGATCGCACTCTCGCCTCTATTAAAAACAGGAATAAAATAATTCCGATTTGTATTTAAGTAGTCAATTCTTGTTTGGAACTCATTAGAAATGTCTCGAAGTCCTGTTTGTGCGTCTAGTGGAAGTGCGTTTAATTCCTTCACTGCTTTGTCATATTGAGAAGCATACTCCTCCGTCCAGTAAATCCACGAAGAATTATTAACAAGATAGCCCTCGTTACCTTGAAAAATCCCTCCTTTTCCAATCCAAAATTTCACAATAATATTTTCAAAGTCCACGTTATTGCCGTTTTCAATCTGAATGGTGGCTACCTTCAAAGTGTTTATTTCTTGATTGTTCAGGGTAATCTTAAGTTGTCCACCTAGGTTAGTGGAAAGAGTCGGAGTAACTTTTTGCGTTCTTATCGTGTAGGTAATTGTCCGAAATCTGTTTTTGAATTTCTCAACTAAAATTCCAACAACAAGCCCAAACACCGCTGTTACAATCATTGAAATTGTTGGTGGTACTAGTTTGAGAAGTGTCTCTTTATCCATATTGTTGGTTTTAAGCAAATGATGCCCAACTTCCGATTATCGGCACTATTGATATTTCCCCTATAGCAATTTATCAAATTGCCGTTATTACATAGTTAAATCGCACTGTTATTAAAGTCAACGGGATTTTCCCCGTATCGGCACCGTATTTTTCCCGTATCGGTTTAGGACTTGGGAATTGGGGAATTAGGGTCTTGTGTTTCGTCATTGATTTAATTATTCAACCAAGCTAATTCAAACTTGTGCGGGCGGTTATCACCAAATAGAATCTGGCGGAGTTGAGCTAGTAAGTGGTAGCGCTGGGCAAGAATCTGGTAGTACGTGTAACTTCTAAATGGAACTACACCGCAGGCAGCAAGTGCCTTGCACAGCGTCATATTCCTTTGTAATCTTAACATTCCTGTCAGCATAAAGGCGGCACAGGAACAAATCAGGTAACACCACTCTATTATTACATACACATGAAACAGCTTCGTCTTCTACTTGCTCTTCTTTTATTATCGGGTTTTGCAAACGGCCAGTCCAAGGCACCGGCCTACCCGCTCATCACGCACGATCCGTATTTCAGCATCTGGAGCAACAGCAACCAACTCACCGACAAGCCCACCAAACACTGGACGGGCACCGATCAATCGCTCATCGGCATCCTGAAAGTGGATGGCGTGGACTATCGTTTCCTGGGAAATAAAAAAGATACCTACAACACTTTGCTGCCGGCCAGCGATGCCCTGAACTATGAAGCGAAAATCACCGAGACCGCTCCTGCCGACAACTGGATGAAGCCCGGCTTTGACGATAGCAACTGGCGCACCGCCATAGCGCCTATCGGCAACCTCGAAGGCATTTCCAAAACCATGTGGACCAGCCGCGATATCTGGATGCGCAGGGAATTTAACTTAACCCAAACAAAACTGACCGAACCATTTTTAAAAGAAACCAACGATGATGATGTGTTTGTCTACCTCAATGGCGAGCTGGTGTATCAGGCGGGTTGCTGTGCCAGCACCTATAAGATGATACCGATCACAGCTGAGATGCAAAAGCATCTGAAGGTGGGCAACAACGTGATTGCCCTGCACGTGATCAACACCGGAGGCGGAGCATATCTCGATGCGGGCATCGTAGAAAAAATAATTCCGAAAGAAGAAAAAACAAAAGTGGCCGTGCAAAAGAATGTAACGCTCAACGCCACACAAACGATTTATGATTTCACCTGCGGCAACGTAGATTTGAAACTCACGTTCACCTCACCGCTATTGATTAATGAATTAGATATTCTGGCGCGACCAATCTCCTACATCAACGCATCCGTAAAATCCAATGACGGCAAAACACATGACGTGTCGCTCTACGTTGGCGCCAGCACCGACATTGCTACGAACAACTCGGCCCAGTTGGTAACTGCAGAGAAATATAATTCCGGTGATCTCACCATTTTAAAAGCAGGCACCAAAGAACAACCTGTTCTGCAAAAGCGTGGCGATGACGTGCGCATCGACTGGGGCTATCTGTATGTGGCTGTTCCTGCCGGTGCAAATGTTAGTCAACGCATTTCAAAAGATGTATCGGAACCATTTGCTAACAAAGATGAAAACATTACTGAAGGCAAAAGTCTGGTGTTAAGCACGGTGGTTGATCTCGGCAAAGTTTCAACAACTGCTAAAGACCAAACGATCATGCTCGGTTATGATGATCTGTATTCGGTGCAATACTTTGGTCAGAACCTGAAGCCGTGGTGGAAAGAAAATGGTTCGACCATCGAAAAAGAATTAGTGGCCGCCTCAAAAGATTATGCAACGATTATCAAGAAATGCGAGGCCATCAACACCACCATTCACAACGATGCCCTAAAAGCAGGAGGTGAAAAATATGCAGCGCTTTGCGAACTCGCCTATCGTCAGTCGATTGCAGCGCATAAACTAGTAAAGAGTCCGGAAGGAGAACTTTTATTTTTGTCGAAGGAGAATTTCAGCAATGGTTCCATCAACACCGTGGATGTCACGTATCCATCCGCTCCGTTATTTCTGGCGTACAATCCGGAGTTGCTCAAAGGCATGCTCAACGGTATTTTTTACTACAGCGAAAGCGGCAAGTGGACGAAGCCGTTTGCAGCACATGACCTTGGCACGTATCCCAAAGCGAATGGTCAGACGTATGGTGAAGACATGCCCGTGGAAGAATGTGGTAACATGATTGCACTCACCGCAGCCATTGCCAAAGTAGAAGGCAACGGTGAGTATGCCAAAAAACATTTTGCCACCTTGAAGCTATGGGCCGACTACCTGAGCAAAGAAGGGCTCGATCCAAAACTGCAATTATGTACCGATGACTTTGCGGGGCACTTAGCGCGTAACGCTAATTTATCGGTGAAGGCGATTGTAGCCTTAGGCGGCTATGTGCAGATCTGTGATCTTCTTTCGCAACGCGAAGAAGCTGACAAATATCGCGCACGTACAAAAGAGATGGTGACGAAATGGTTAGAGATGGCTGCCGATGGCGACCACTACTCCTTGACGTTCAGCGACAAAAATACGTGGAGTCAAAAATATAATCTGGTGTGGGACAAGCTGCTCAACATGAATTTATTTCCTGCTGACGTGTATCAGAAGGAAGTGAAATATTATCTGACCAAACAAAATGCATTTGGCTTGCCGTTGGATAGTCGCAAGACTTACACGAAATCAGACTGGATCATCTGGACGGCTTCGTTGACCAACAACCGAAAAGATTTCGATGCGCTGGTCAATCCGGTTTACAAATACGCTACCGAAACAAGTACACGTGTGCCCCTCAGCGACTGGCATGAAACAACCGATGGTAAGATGGTGGGCTTTCAGGCACGCAGCGTAGTGGGCGGTTATTTTATGAAGGTGCTGGAAGAGAAGTTGAAGAAGTAATTCATTTTACCACGGAGAGCACGAAGGCTGCACAGAGGGCACGAAGAAGTAATTGACTTGTGTCCTTTGTGTTTGCTCTGCGTGCTTTGTGGTTAAGAAGTTCATTTAACCACTGAGGGCACGAAGGCTGCACGGAGGGCACAAAGAAGTAATTGACTTGTGTCCTTGTGTTACCTCTGTGTGCTCTGTGGTTATAAAATTCTTTTTTACCACTAAGAGTACTAAGGTTGCGCGGAGAGCGCAAAGGAAGTAAGAATCAACTTGTGTCCTTAGTGTTTGCTTCGTGTCCTCTGCGGTTATGAAATTCTTTTTTACCACTAAGAGCACGAAGGTTGCGCGGTGTACAGACTGAATTACATCTTATTCTTTACTCTCATTCTTTTTCCGGTGCCGCCTTGTCCCCCGCGCGCGGGGGCTAGGGGGTGGAAATTTACTGCTTTCAATCCAGCACTCTAATTGCGATATAACACCCTCCATATTTTCGAGTACCTCTTCATCAGCAAAACGGAGTACCGTAAAACCCACTCTCTCCAGATCATCTTGTCTTATTTTGTCTTTGACCTTAGCCGCTTCGCTGTGATGGGTGATACCATCCACCTCAATGATCAGCATGAGTTCTTTACACATGAAGTCTGCGATGTACTTCAACACCGGCCTTTGTCTTCTGAAGGAATAGCCTTTCATAGAACCCGCACGCAAGGCGTATTTCCAGAGGCAAGCTTCTGCCTTCGTCATCCGCTTCCGCAAGTCATTTGCAAATGGCTGCAGATTGCTATTGTACAAATGAAAGTTGTCTTTGTCGGCTTGCATGTCCTCCCCCTTCGTCCCCCTCTGGGAGGGGGATAATGATGCTACGTGTAAAGATTAGAATTTTTTCAGAAATCATTTCACCACTGAGAGCACGAAGGTTGCACGGAGGGCACAAAGAGAAATCAAACCAACTTGTGTTCTTCGTGTTTGCTTTGTGTACTCTGTGGTTATGAATTCATTTTACCACGGAGTTCGCAAAGAAGCTCTCTTCCTACGCTCTTAAAATTTTTTCCATCGGTCTGCCCTTGGCCAGCTCATCCACGAGCTTATCCATGTACCGGATCTTTTGCATGAGTTTGTCTTCCATCTCTTCCACACGATAGCCACAAATGACTCCGGTTATTTTTGAAGCATTCGGATTCAACTGTGGTGCCTTCGCGAAGAAGGTTTCAAAATCCGTTTTCTTGTCGAGGTGCTGTTGCAACGACTTCCTGGTATAGCCCGTCAGCCAGCAGATGACGGTATCCACTTCTTCTTGTGTGCGTCCTTTCTTCTCTGCCTTTTTCACATAGTGCGGATAGACACTCGCCACAGGCATTTTAAATACTCTGGTATTATCCATGGTGATTATTTATTCACGTAAATTATCTATTCCCTCCTATTGATCACACTTTCTTCCTTCTGCCGTAAAAAATCAATTCACTCACCACAAACAGGCACACTACGCCCATCAGATAGTAGATCATATCTTGCGCATGAGACGAATCCTCCTTGATTTGATCGTTCAGCTTAGTGGTTTCCTGCACAAGTAAGTCGAGCCTGGCCTTGTTGTCCAGCGAATCGGAATTCACTTTGTGTAGAGTTTCGTATTTGAACTTTGCCACGGTTCCCAGATTGACACCCGTTTTTTCATTCAAATAGAAAATCAAACCCATTGCCAGCAGGAAGAAAAGCATCCGGAGTATATTTTGCAGGCGATTCATTTACCCGCTGGTGTGTGATTATTGCACTTCATAATGACTCCGTATTTGAAATCTCATCAACAAAAATAGTATAACCAACTAGAATTGTACGCATTGAGGTTCGTTGACAATGAATAGGCATGTTTCTATATTTCGAATGGCAGCGACATCTTATTTATGAAGAACGAGGAGCATTACACCCGGGTAAGAATAGAAGAAATCGACAAGGGTGGTGCTGAATTGAAGAAGTTCAACTGGTGGCGAGTGACATGGATCACAGTGATGCTCATTTTGTTTTATCCCATACTTCCAACTCGGCATTCGTATAAAGAATTTTATCCAAAAAATGCTACTGAATACTTTGAACAATTGTGGGTTCCCATCCTCGTGGCGGCTGCTTTTGGCTTATACTTTTGGAAAGAAGTAAAGCCATCACTCCATAAACAAAAGTACGTTGGTTATATTCTAAGAGGGCAATTTGTGGTAATCGGAAAGAACAATCAATTCGGTCAAACGAAATTAAAGCTGCAACCAGGTACAAGTCATTCCATTCCGGTCGACAAAAATTTTTATAAATTCATAAACGTTGGT
The DNA here is from genome assembly GCA_044222145.1 of Cyclobacteriaceae bacterium. Lineage (GTDB taxonomy): Bacteria > Bacteroidota > Bacteroidia > Cytophagales > Cyclobacteriaceae > ELB16-189. The sequence continues at coordinate 210,380 of JBGANU010000007.1, read as the reverse complement.
GATCAGGTGTTGGTAGAGCGAAACCTGCTCGGTGACATGATAAATGTGAGCAAAATATAAGAGACGCCTTTGCCGTCAAGCGAGCTAATCATCAAAAGGGTTTGGTTAAGAATAGTTTCGCATAAAAAGTGAGTTATCGATTATTAGGCTGCAACATCTTTAAGCAAAAAGAAATACTTCGGTACCTGTCAATTGCACACGTCCGTTTGTCGAGAATGGTGATCAGGCTACCAGGCTTATTTAGATTTATCCGGAAACTGCGGCAATAGTCCGTCTTTCTTTATCTTTACGATATACCCTCTTCATGCCTATGGAAGAACTGACGATCCAATTAACATCTGTCGAAGGATTGATAGCAATTCAGGATTTTCTTGCTACGAATTCCGATTGGGCAGAAATTCATGAAAGAGAAGAACGTAGTGGGCCCGTTGCATTGAGTTTTTTTAAAAAGAAACTGCGAAAGAAAATCAAAAACTCGCTGTTAATATTGGTTGGATTCTTGGCTAACAAAGGAGTCGATTATGTAATTCAGATGAACTCTACCCCAAGCATTGAAATAAAACAAGAGACGATCAACACGACTCAATACTACTACCTCAATGGTGTAAAGGTAGACTCCTTAGATACGTTGAAAAAGAAGATGGAACACCTAAAATAGACATTATCATTGGCTAATCGAGCATCGTCTCCGGTTCGGAACGAGGCGTAATTCTCCACCTACCGGCAGAGTTCTCGATAGACGATGCCAGACCGTGAGTCACTTCCCAGCCTGCTTCAAGTATTCATGAAGTTTGGCTACATCCGCGAACTGAGCTACTTCAAAATCTTTAGCTACTTCGGTTTCTTTCTTTTTGATATTCCCAGCAGAAACTTTGGCCAGTATCTCTTTCGGATCCAAAAACTGTGCATGATATAATTTCTTTCCGTTCAGGTGTTTAATCATGCCCGGCAACAACGTATTCACCACCCATTGTTGCGAGGCAAGGCTGATGATCCCCATCTTTCTGATATCCGCTACAAATTTTTGAGTGTTTAATTTTTTGAATGCTTCGAGTACAGCGGTGTTAATCTCAATAAACTGTGCATCGTTCTTTATAGGTCCCAGATATTCCAAAAACAAGGAGTCGAGTCTTGAATCGTAGAATATTTTGGCTGTAGTAGTTGAGTAAAAATCGGTCATGGTGCAAGGCGATTGGACGCAAAATAAATAAAATTAAGCTTTGGTTAAACTTTTAAAACCGTATCGTAAAAATCTGACTTTGACTGCGAATGGAGAAAAGATCCTGACCAGCGGCAAGAGCTAAAGTCCGCTCCACAATTACCTGCTTTACGCATGAACAGATTGAAGATTATTTGTATCTGTAAAAAAAAGCGTGCCGTAGCGGAGTCGTTGCCGTTGAAACCGCGCTGGTCCTTAAATTCTCTGTTAATCGACAACGATTAAAGGTTCCAGTTGAGCATCATCTCCGCCCTGGAACAATGGGCCACCTCGAGTACATGCGTTCTGGATCATTAAACTTATATTTTTCACAAATTGGACTTAGATACAGAACGAGGGATTGTCGGGAAAGCAGGTAGCACGTGTTGCAATCGCTCGCTAACTTAGACAAGTGAACGTGCAAAAGTAGGTTCCGCTGTCAAGTTGGATTCGCTATAAATCCATCCCTAAATTTAATGTTTATAAGCGATTGGATCATCAAGTATCGCCTTCTTCGAGGGACGATGTGTGACAGAGAGGAATTATGGCCGGAAACTTAGTGAACATTGATATTACAAAGTTGGTCATCTAAACCAAAACATTTTAAATTTGGGGAAATATAATTTTTTCAATTAAATAAATTTTGAATGACCAAGTATAGTTTGCTGTGTTTTATGATCTTAACCTCCTGCCAAAAGGAAGTTGATTCAAGGCGAATTTTTTCCTTCACAAATCTAACGGAAAAATATAATATTAAGGATTTGTATTCCTTTGACTACGATAAAACAGATAGGGTTTATGTTTTGGGGTATTCTGAAAAGTATGAAATCAGAGATGAAAATTTTAATATTTTAAGACAAGGAACATTACCCGGATCAGTACCTGTAGTTTATGCAAAGGGGGCCGTTTATGATGGGTCTGCTTACTATCCTACCAATGACGGTCAGATTTTATACTTCAACCATAATACCTCCGACATTAGTTTGATTGATTCTGCTTCTAAGCTTGCGTATTTGCTGTATACAGATCCCTATCATGAATTTGTTAGTTCGTTTGTTGAAACAGATCAGTATTACGTTTTTGCGTTCACTAGCCAGACCACGTGTGTCTTTATTGAAAAGGCAACCAAGAAAGTAATTTCTTTTACTGATTATTTTATGAAGAATGGCATTGATAAAGGTTTAACTGTGGTTAAAGACCAACAAGGTAATATCATCCTCAGTACGTATGGCAAACATCTAGTTTATAATAACGGAACTTGGTCACCTTTTCAACCGACAAAATTCGATGGAGGTGAAGAAAGAATAGTATTAGTTGACTCCCGGAACTATTTGTGGATCAATAATTATTTAAATAATGCGTTCCTGATTTTTGACATGAATAAGGCCGAATATTTAGATACTAATCCTAAACTTTTATCCGGTAATTATTTCGGCTTAAGTATCAAAGAACACTCAAGTGGGGATATCTTAGTTCTGAGTGGGGAGTCCTTGTTTCATGACTTAATTCAGGTTCACCTAGATAATTAAACCTTCAAGTCGGAATCATCTTAGTAAGACTTATAAAGGCGACCGTACAGTTATTCTGGTCGGCTATCGCTCGCCTTTGCCTGTATTCTTCACCAACAAACGAAAAAGCTTAGAGACAAACACCAACACAGGCAGTGAAATTCCGACTAACCGACAACGATTAACAAGCAACTAATTCCCTCATTTCTTCACACGATCATAAAACTCTTTCTGAAGTTGCAGCGCTTTTGTATCGGCTTTGATGGCCTTCAGCGCTGTTACAAAATTATCGATGACATGCTCGGTCACCAGTTGCCCCAACTCGCGTGTAGCTTTTGAACCTTCACCCGCATAGTGATTAGGATAACTGGAATACCAGCCGATGGCTGTGTACACATTTGGAATGCTCAATCGTTTTTGGTCTTTGCCCGATTCGTTACTGGCGCTGTCCATCTTCACCAGGTCCGGACGAAGATATAATAAAGACGAGGTCTCACGTTCGCCTGCATGCTGATCGTAAGACGGATCGGACTTGCGCAGGGCTGTTAACTTCTTTTGATAGTCGGCATCGGAACCGGGTTCAAAAAAATAAATAGCATAATCGCGTTCTTTCTCCAAACGTGTTTGCATGAAGTAGCGTATCATCTGTGGGTTGCCTCCGTGGCCGTTGATGATCACAATCTTATCAAAACCATTTCGCGAGATCTCATCGCAAGTGGATTCCAGTAAATCCCACACTACACGCTCGGGTAAGGCAAAGGCACCCGGCTGATGTTTGGCCTCGTTGATTTGTCCGTAAAAGAAATCGGGAAACACCACAGCATATTCTTTTTTGGTAGCGCGTGCCGACCACTCGCGCACTTGAATAAGATCGGAGCCAAGTGGCACGTGGGGTCCGTGCTTTTCCAAAATACCAATCGGTAAAATACAGGTGCGATTGGAGTTCTTCAACGCCAAGGGCCATTCACTTGCGGTCAGTTCGTCCCAACGACTATGCTCAAGTGTTTGCGCTGAGGAAATGGAAGTCGTAACAAAAACAACTGCACTCGTCAGCAATACCGCGATAAGATTAGAATTCTTTTTCATCATGATTAAAATTATTTAAATGAGTCTTTGTTTGCTTACTCGTCTTGAAGTTCTTTGAACTTCTGTTTACAGTTTCAGATTATCGTTGTCGTCAAACTCCCAAAAAGGATTAAAGGCTACTTCAAACACGTAGCCGTCCAGGTCTTTAAAGTATCCGCTGTAGCCTCCCCAAAAAACTTTTTGAGCGGGCTTCACCACAGTGGCTCCAAGCTGTTTTACCTGTTGCAACACGTCATCTACTTCTTTTTCCGATTTAGCATTGTAGGCAATCGTTAACCCGGAAAATTCTGTGGGTTGATACGTTAACGTGGTATCAGCTGCCAACTCTTCGCGCGGATAGAGCGCCAGCATGATTCCACCCAAAGGGAACACCACAAAATCATCCATGCTCTTATCCGATCTTTTCCAGCCGAGTCCGTTTTCATAAAAGTCCAGCGCCTTGCGAATGTCCTTCACGCCAAGCGTGATCAGGTTTAGTTTTTGTCTCATGTCGGGCAGGGGTTGTTGCTACGCTTTATGTCACCTCAGCATTTTTTGAAAGCTATGATGATTTAAAATACAGGTAGAAATCGTGATTACCAAATCAGTTTACATAAACATCCTGAATAGAAATAATAAGCGGTCACGCATAATTCTCATACCAATCAAATTTATTTTGCACGATGGCGGCCTTCTCCTTTCTGATGTGCTGCAAAAACGCGCTGGCCACGGGCGAATGATTTTTACCTTTCATCCAGATCAATCGCCAGACAGTTTTAATCGGTAAACCTGTAACGGGCACAATTTGCAAGTCTCCATCACGTAGTTCGTTTTTTATTCCGATCAGCGGCATGATCGAATAGCCCAACCCTGCTATCACCGCTTGCTTCACCGCTTCGTTGGTGGTGAGCTCCATTTTCTTGATCGCTGGAATTTTATTTTGTTCAATAAATTTCTCCATCGTTTGTCGCGTGCCAGATCCTTTCTCGCGATAAATAAGCGGCAGTTCTTTAAACAGGTCTTTGCCGTAACTTGCTTTCTTAAATTTATGGTCGGAGTTGCCCACCAGGTATAACTTATTTTGAAGCAGATCTAGTCGCTCAATGTTCAGTTTTTCAGGCAACACCGATACCAGCGAAAAATCAACTTCATTATTCTGCAGGCTTCTTATCGTGCGTGCTTTGTTGGTAACATCCATCAATAACTCAACGCCCGGATGTTGTTTCATGAACGGAGACAAAAAATAGGGCATCACATATTTACCAGTCGATACCACCGACAGCTTAAGTCTTCCTGCCAGTTGCCCTTTGTATTGCAGTGTTTTGTGATTGATGGTGTGCACCTGGTTTAAAATCTGTTCAATGGATTCGGCAATCTCCAGTCCAAAATCGGTGATGTGAATTTTTCTTCCGACCACCTCCGTGAGTGGAATATCAAATTGATCCTGAAAATTCTTTAACTGAATAGAAACGGCTGGCTGTGTCAGGTGCAATTCCTCAGCTGCCCTGGTGACACTCTTGAGCTGCGCGATTTTCAGAAATACCTGCAGTTGATTCAATGTATAGTTCATAAATATAGTTTATGCATTTCATACGAAAGATAAATAAAAAAATATGACTGTTAGTCTTCAATTTTGCGCGACCAAAAAAAAATCTATGACCCTAACACAACAACTTCAAAAGACCGGCCTGCTGGCCGCCTTCTTCGTACTTGTTTTCGTGAGAGTTTCCGATGCCAGCCAACATCCGGTAATCGCTTACCTGCTGGATGGCGCGATGGTGATTGCCTTGCTGGCGTTTGGTGAAACGATGCTGAGACATCTGATTCAATGGCCGCTCTATCTCATTTCAAAATCCACTAAAATTTTTACCGCTAAAAATGTTTTGCCAATTGCCCTTGTGCTGACAACGCTGATCGCTGGCCATCACGTGGCGTATGCACAGGAGAAAGTTTCTATTGATGACGCCATGAAGCGTTTACACGAAGGGAACCAGCGCTTTAGACAAGGCAAGTCCATCAAGCCACATCAGGACTTTCAACGAATCAAAGAACTTGCCGGGGGCCAATCGCCATTTGCCACGATTGTTGGCTGCTCGGATTCACGCGTGCCAAATGAAATCATCTTCGACCAGGGACTTGGTGATCTCTTCATCATCCGCACAGCGGGCCAGGTGTCCACGTTCGCATCGTGGGGAAGCATCGAGTTTGCAGAAGAGATATTGGGAACAAAACTGATCGTAGTGCTGGGTCATACGCAATGTGGTGCAGTGGGCGCGGCCGTTCGGCTGCCGGAAGTACCCGGCCATATCGTAACGCTGATCAATGCCATTAAACCAGCGGTGCTAAAAGCAAAAGAAAAACAACCTTCGGATCTGCTGGATGCTGCCATTCGCGAAAACATTCTGATGCAGGTAGAACAGTTAAAAAATCTGGAGCCGGTGTTGGCCAAGCACGTCCGCGACAACTCAATAAAAATTGTTGGCGCCTTGTATCATCTCGAAACCGGAGAAGTGGAATTCCTGAACAACTAAACCAACTGTAGAACCCGACTATATGATTTCCAACATACTATCACCCATGGTGCTTGCATTCTTGCTCGGCATCATTGCCGCAAGAGTGAAAAGTGATTTAAAATTTCCCGATTCACTATACCAATCGCTTACCATCTACCTGCTGGTTGCCATTGGTATGAAGGGAGGTTATAAATTATCGCTCGCCACTTTCTCCGAAGTGTATCAGCCCGCACTCTTAGCGATTGGGTTGTGCTGCACCATTCCGTTATGGACCTACTGGATCATGCGCAAGGCCGGAAAATTTGACGTGTACAACTCGGCTGCTCTGGCCGCTCATTATGGATCGGTATCGGCTGTCACTTTCAGCGCTGCCATGGCCTTTCATGAAAGCCTGGGTATTTCCTTTGAAGGATTTATGCCCAGCATGCTGGCGATGATGGAGATACCAGCCATCCTGATTGGCATTTCACTCGCACGTATCAACGCTCCTGTTAGTGAAGACTCAGCTCCGGTATCGATCAAAGAAATCAGTCGCGAATTGATTGCCGGTAAAAGCAGTCTGTTGCTCCTCGGCTTTTTAGCAATCGGGTTTTTAGTTGGCAAGACAGGTTGGGAACAAGTATCACCTTTATTTGATGTTCCCTTCAAAGGCGTGTTGACGCTGTTCCTGCTCGAGGCAGGTCTTGTTGCCGGACGGAAGCTATCTGATTTGAAAAAGGGCGGTCTGATTCTGATTGGATTCGGAATACTCTTTCCAATCGTGCATGCCTTAATAGCAATTTCGCTGGGCCGGTTGGTAGGTTTGAGCCTGGGCGGTGCCACCATACTGGGAGTGTTGGCAGCAAGTGCATCTTATATTGCTGCACCAGCAGCTTGTCGCGTGGCACTTCCGGAGGCTAACCCCTCTTACTACCTGACAGCCGCGCTGGCCATCACCTTTCCGTTCAACATTATTCTCGGTCTACCGCTTTATCACGAATTAGCGTTGTTCATTTTCAACTAACATTATGGCTATGAAGAATCTAAGCTTACTCACCATTATTGCAGAAGAAGCTCTCGCTTCTATGATCGAAAAAGAAATTGTGGCATTGGGTGCCAAAGGCTACACCACTTCAAGTGTGTCGGGAAAAGGATTATCCGGCATTCGGGATAACCAATGGGAAGGTGAAAATGTAAAAATCGAAACCATTGTATCGGATGATAACTGCACCCTGATTCTCGATCATCTGCAAAAGAAATATTTCGACCGATATGCGATCATCGCCTTTCATCACCCGGTGAACGTCATTCGCACAAATCATTTTATGTGACACGCTGGCATCGGCAGGCCTCTATCACTTCAGCAAGTCATGATACAATTTGTTGATGTCTTGAGTACGGGCCGGATAAAGCTCCAGGGATTTTGCGATCCCAACCAATTTATCACGTAAGACGGCCTCTGATTTATTTTTCTCCAAGGGCCCGCTGAGGATGAGCATCTGATCGAAACAAGCGGTCACCAAATGTATTTGCTTATCCACCGCATACGGATCGTCACTTTTGGGCATATCAAAGACCCAGTATAGAAATGGCCGCCCATTCATTTCCATGAACTCTTCCTTTTCTTTAATTTTTGTTTTTAGTTGTTCCTCAACCCACTCCTTCTCGTATTTCTTCCAGGCAGTCAAAAATTCTTGCTGCGTCACTCTGGTCATCGCATTAAAATCAACCTTATCTATAAACGGAATGATGGTTGAACTCATCAGGTAATCGTCCACACGCACAAAATTATCCTTGTCGGTTGGCTCGAAAGTTTTTGCAACAAACTTGATCGTGAATGAATTCTTCTGACCATTGTATACAAGCAGGGCACCATACTTTGCCTGCAACAATGCCGCCTGAAATTCTTCAGCCTGGTACTGTCCATACACAACAGATGAAAGAAACAACAAGAGCGCTCCCAGTAGTATACGCATCACTTCAATCGTGTAAATTTTAAAGCTACAAGGTACCAAATAAGAAAGACTAGACTGTTAATCCTAAATCATTAAATTTACCTCACTCGAAAAAAGTAATCCATTCATTATGAAAAAAATCTGGCTTGGTGCCGTCATTCTTCTTTCGTCTTATCATGCGCTGGTTGCCCAACGGGCCTACACCAACGATGACTACGATAAGGCAGTCAATCAACTTGGTCCCAACCTGAACAAGCTCATCGACAGAGGGTCGGTGCTTCCCAACTGGTTGCCTGATGGCAATTTCTGGTATCGGGTTGCCACGCCCACTTCGTATGATTATGTGTTGGTCACTTCCAAAACTGGTGCGAAAAAAGTAGTCGCCACAGAAGCTGAACTTGGACTGGGTGATAAAAAATCTGAAACACCTGAAGTGAAGCGCGGTGAAGCTCTTTCACCCGATGGAAAAAAGATTGCCTTTGTAAAGGATTGGAATCTATGGCTGCGCGATGTTGCCACCAAGACTGAATCGCCACTGACTACCGATGGTATAAAAGATTTTGGCTACGCCACCGACAACGCAGGCTGGAAACATACCGATGGCGCTATCGTGTTGTGGTCGCCCGATTCGAAAAAGATTGCCACCTTTCTTCAGGACCAGCGTCATGTAAAAGATATGTACCTGGTGAAAACAACGGTGGGTGCACCCGAGCTCAGTCAATGGAAGTATCCGTTGCCGGGCGATGAACAGATCATTAAAATACAACGCGTGATCATTGATGTTACCAACAACTCCATCACCAAACTGAAAGTAGCTGCCGATGACAGGCGCAGTACTTTGTGTGACGACATCGCCTGCGATGGTTCGTTTGACGACAACGCCTGGAGTGACGACAGCAAGCAACTGGCCTTTGTGTCGACACCGCGTGATCATAAGAAAGCAACCTTACGCGTGGCCGATGCCACCACCGGTGATGTGCGTGACGTGTATGAAGAAGTTGTGGCCACGCAATATGAATCGGGCCAGGGTGCCATCAACTGGAAGTTCTTGCCGAAGACCAATGAGTTTATCTGGTATTCTGAGAAAGACAATTGGGGTCACTTGTATTTACATGACCTGAAGACCGGTCAGTTAAAAAATCGCATCACTACCGGAAACTTTGTGGTGACACGCGTATTGAAAGTAGATGAAGCCAAACGCACGGTTTATTTTGAGGGCCGTGGAAAAGAAGCCGGACGCAATCCTTACTTTAGACATTATTATAGAGTCGACTTCAGCGGAAAGAATCTGGTATTGTTAACACCTGAAGATGCTGATCACTCCATCACCTTCTCTGCGGATGGAAAATATTTTGTCGACAATTATTCTCAGGTATCCGTTCCGAATGTGGCCGTGCTGCGAGATGCAAACGGAAAGTCGATTGCAACGTTGGAGAAAGCAGACATCTCACGGTTGACAGCTACCGGTTGGAAAGCGCCCATTTCATTTAGTGTAAAATCAGCCGCCAATGATTTCGATTTATACGGCTTCATGTATCAGCCCTCCAATCTGGATGTGAACAAAAAATATCCCGTCATTAATTATATCTATCCCGGCCCGCAGGGCGGAAGCGTTGGCAACTGGTCGTTCGCTGCAGTTCGTGCAAGCGATCATCAGGCGCTGGCCGAACTGGGTTTCATTGTGGTGGCATTGGAAGGCTCGTGTAATCCCAATCGCTCAAAAGCATTTCACGATGCGTGCTATGGCAACATGTTTGAAAATACATTACCCGATCAGATCTCGGGGTTAAAACAATTGCAACAAAAATATTCTTATCTCGATCTGGAAAAAGTAGGCGTTTGGGGACACTCGGGTGGTGGCTACGCAACCGCTGCTGCCATGTTCAACTATCCCGATTTTTACAAAGTCGGTATTAGCGAATCGGGTAATCATGACAATCGCAACTACGAAGACGACTGGGGCGAGCGTTACATTGGCTTGTTACAGAAAACGGATAACAAATCAAACTATGAAGTGCAGGCCAATCAGATCAACGCAAAAAATCTGAAAGGCAAACTGATGCTGGCCCATGGCAACATGGATGACAACGTGCCACCTTACAATACCTACTTAGTGGTGGAAGCGTTGGAGAAAGCCAATAAAGATTTTGACCTGATCATTTTCCCGAATGCACGCCACGGCTACGGTGCCGACTCTTATTATATGATGCGCAGACGTTGGGATTATTTTATTCAGAACCTGATGGGCGGCACGCCACCGAAAGAGTACTTGATTAAAATACAGCCCGATAACAGAAAGTAGGTGAACAACAAGTCTGAGCTTGTGCGGAAAGGAGTGCGGCAAGCTCAGACTTTTTCTTGTATTTATTATGAAACGTACAATACATACTCTGCACGGTGTTGCTATTTCCTCACGATGTTATTGACGACTTTACTTATCTCAACCAAGGAAATAATTCCTGCGGCTATGACAATTATAGCGAGGACAAGCAAGGTTCTCCATGAGAACTGCCCTGTATAAATAAGGTAGGCCCCGAAAACAGTCAGTGGTGGTCCTATCATTAATTTACCAAAATTAATTTCCACTTTGTTAGTTGCCCTACTTTTCTTAATGATATCTAACTCGTTAAATACTTTTTTTCTTGTCGCTTCGTCTGCTCCACTCTCATTCAAGAATTTGGAAATGTCAATATAGTCAGCGCCATTTTCAAATTTTTCCTTTGCGTCTTCAAGTATGTCTTGATTTGTCATTATCCAATTTTATGGGTTGTTCAATCTTTGTAGCGCCTTACCACAAACGATCCGTACACATTAGGCCAGTTGCTTCGAAGCTGCGAATTGTCCCCGTGGGCGAACGAATTTAGGAAACAACAACTATAACGCAACACTGAACTCCAGCAATGAAATCCCCACATTGTTAGGGGCCTGCATTTACTCAAACTCTTTTACAAGAATCTTTAATTCGTCACACGTCCGCTTAACATCCCGCAACATTTTTTCTTTGTCATCTCCGGTCAGTTCATTTTTTCTCTTGCCCTCAGTCACAAATACTTTCGGTCTGTCGCCAAATCCTATATCGGTCACGATACAATTTGGTTTTTCATGGCATTTGTAACAATTGTCAACTGACTTATGCTTTGAGTAGTATTCCTCCCATTCGTCACTCGAGTCGAACGTTGCATCGATCACAAATACTTTTTTAAGAATACCATCCTTTATAAAATATAAAGTCTCAGTCCCAGCAGCTTCTGCGTCCGTTAAACTGCTTATTAAAACAACTGAATCCTTGTAGTAGTAACATGTCACGGAGCCTACAAATGTTTTGTCAATTGAACTCTTTGATGTCAGTTTACCCTTACCTCTTAATTTTTCAATTGTCTTTACGTAGTTGTCTGTCGGTTGTGACCAAACTTGTCCCGATGCCAGAAATGTCAATGCAATTAGTAAATGTCTCATTGTCCAATGCGGTTTGCCAGCGCATATTGGCGGCAGATGTTTCGAAACTGCGACCCGGGCCGTGGCCTAACGAATTTAAGAAACTCAAACTACAATGCAACACGGAACCCGGCAATGAAATATGCATAGTGTTGGTGGCGGTTGTTCCTACTCGGTCGTCAAATCGAAGACCCAATTTCTCTTTTCTGCTTTTTCTATTTCCTCTTTCAAATCTCGCCCCGCTAAGTCAAAAGTCGAAAGTGTCGAGAAATCGATGTCTCTGTTCTTCTGTTTCATTTCAATTATTCCGTCTCTCAAATTTGTCAAGTCACCTTTAGCGTTAAAGTGATTCGTTAATTTGTCAACAGGAATGTTAGTCCAAACCCAAATCTCTTTAACTGTCAACAAGAATTCCTTTTTGTTACAAAAGGCTTTCGTTATAATTCTTGCTTGTCCGTACGTTAAATCAAGCCCCAAAGTCGATGCTCTCCATTTGGTCAACATTGTCGGCAAGAAATAAATAGTCCCGAAAATTGTCGTGATAAATAATCCAACGAGTGCGATAATTATTATGTCAGTCATTTGAAGTAGCCACAATTTCCGGAGCAATTACCCAACATCCGGACATCACCGTTGTTGATAATCTCGAATATAGCAATTTGCGCATGTAATAGCAGCGTCACAAAATGATCTTTCTGAAAATCTCGCAATCGAACTTACTTGTCTTGCTTGTGGTAGTCATGATAGAGTATGTACATACTCTGCACCGTGTTGAGGATGTCTTTGGTTTCCAGTAACAGTTTCATCTGCAACAATCCAATGCGATTGCCCACCTCTCCTTTTTGAATCTCAACGATTACTCTGTCAATGGTCTTGTTGATAAGGGCAATCACCGCATTGTTTTGCTCGGCCAGCTTCTCGTTGTTCTTGAAGGATGAGGCCGCTATCCCCTCACCTACCTGCGTGACGTAGTTGCTCAGTCCCTTTTCAATTTCTTCAATCGCTTTCAAATATTCCTTCGAAGGTTGCGAATGGAAATTATTGAGGTGGTCTACACTGGTTTCACTGATGAGCTGAACGCTCTGATACAGGTCTTGCATGTAATCAAACATCAGCAAATACAATCTACTAGCCGCCAGGTTTTTCTTAGGCATCTTGCGAACATACTTGATGATCTTCGTCTGGACTTTACTGTTTTGCTCGCGCAGCTCCTGGATTTTTGTCAACGATTTGGCGATAGCATTTTTCTTTTCTTTTGCTAACGCATCAATGCTGGTAGAATACACTTTGTTGGCCAGCGCCAGATTTTTAACCGTCACGGTTTTGCTTTCATCGATCGCCTGCGACAAACTTTCGAGATCGCTGGAGAACACCTGATTGGCAGAAGACTCGCTCTTTTCCTTTCTCGCAAAAATGAGATGACTGCGAATGAGCAGGAAAGCCGCTAAGCCCGCCAGCACAAAAACTCCGGGAACGCCCGTCTTGAATAAAATAAAAACCAACAACGCACTCGATGAAAACGCCACCACTGCCGTGATCAACCAGCCGGCAATCACTTGCATCACACCCGCCACACGATACACAGCGCTTTCACGGCCCCAGGCCTGATCAGCAAAAGAACTTCCCATCGCCACCATAAAGGTTACAAAGGTGGTCGACAACGGAAGTTTCTGTGATGTGCCAAATGCAATGAGCACACTGGACACCAACAGATTCACCGCTGCACGCACCAGATCAAACGAGGGCTTATCTTTTTCTTTTTCGTCCTCGGCATCTTTTGCAAATCGTTTTGATAACGACTTCGACCAGCTTTTAGGAACCAGTCGCTCAACCAACTGCCCCACATAAATAGCGGCACCTACCATGGCACGCGACAGCCACGTTGATTTAAATTTTTCATCGCCTTCGTCCTGCCTGCCCAATGACACTTCGGTGTCTGTTACTTTTCGGCTCTTGGCATTCGTCCACAGTGTGACGATCATGATGAATCCTGCGATCAACAAGATCCACGTAGGTGTAGCAAACTTTTGAGAAAGCACACTCATATTAAATTCATCGGCCGAAACGCCAGAAGCCGACCACGACTGAAAGGCCAGATAACCGCCAACGGCCACGCCAATAAAATTCACCAGGTCGTTTCCCGCAAAGGCCATCGCCAACGCAAACGTGCCCAGCAACACCACGATGCGCAGCGGGTTAACGTTTGTCCACCACACCAGCAGCTGAATAAGAATACTCCAGACAATGAGCGAAACAAAGTTGATCGTCCACGCATTGGCCATCACCCATTTCACTTGTTCATCGCTGATGAAGGAACTGCCCTTCGCGCCTTTGATCAATAGAAAATAAAAAATAGTGGTGACGGACAATCCAGAAAACAACGCGCCATATTTCTTTAACGAATCCTTGAGAGTGAACGTGAAGATGATGCGCGAGATGTGTTGAATGATAGTACCTACGATGAAGGCCAGAAAAATAGAAAGGAAAATTCCCGACACAATCGTGATGGCGCTGGAGAAGTTGAGTATCTCATTGAAATGGATAGAGGCCCATGCCATTCCTTTATCCAGCGAGGTTAAGATGCCGGCCACAAAAGCCGAACCCAGCAATTCAAACACTAACGAAACGGTTGTGGATGTTGGCAAACCGAAATCATTGTAGATATCCAGCAGGATGATATCGGTGAGCATCACCGCCAGAAAAATATAAATCACCTCGCGAAACGTGAAGTAGCCCGGATTGAACAGTCCATTCCGTGCGATCTCCATCATGCCGTTGGAAAAAGTTGATCCCAATAAAATTCCAAGACTGGCTACAATTAGTATCGCCTGAAAAGAGGCTACACGCGAGCCGATGGCAGAATTAAGAAAGTTAACCGCATCGTTGCTTACGCCAACAACCAAATCAACAATGGCGGTGACAAACAGAACAACAATTAAAATGCTGAAGATATCCATGCTGCAAAAGAAAGTCTTTCGACAGCACAAATTGATTATAAAACGGTTAACGAATTATGACTTTTGTCAGGCCTTCGCGTGTTTTAATCCACATTCACTATTCGTACTTCAGCGTATCCGAAGGATTGATAAGGGCAGCTTTTAATGAATGATAACCAACCGTGACCCACGCCAGCACGAGTGCCAACACGATCGAGCCGGCAAAAATCCACAGTTGCAGTTCAGCGCGGTAAGCAAACCCATCCAACCATTGCAACATAAAATAGACAGACGTGGGAACGGCAATCACAATGGCCACCAACACCAGTCGCGTAAATTTTTTATTCAACATGATCACGATGTTGGAGGGTGTTGCGCCCATTACTTTGCGAATGCCAATTTCTTTTGTGCGCTGCTCGGCCGTGAATGCCGCAAGACCATAAAGACCGAGACATGAAATGATAATAGCAAGTCCCGTGAAGAAACCGATGGCTTTACCAAAAACCTGTTCTTGTTTGAGCAAATCACCAAAGTTGGCATCCATAAAATGATATTCCATTGGGTCTTCCGGATGCAACTGCAACCATTTCGTTTTTGCCACTTCTAAAAAGCCCGATGCGTTAGTTGTATTCAATTTCACAGCCAGTTGCTGGCCGGTGGATCTTAACAAAATAGCTACCGGTGTAATGGCATTGCGCAACGATTCCCAATGAAAGTCTTTCACCACACCAATCACACGCATGCCTTTATTTACTTCAGCTCCTATTGGATTGTCACCAAGGTTCAGTGCCTTTACAGCAGACTCGTTCAGGATCACAGAGGTTGTATCCGATTCCATGCCCTTGGGAAATGGAGTGCCTTTCACCAATTGATAACCCATCAGGTCAAGATAGTCCTTATCACCAAAGTAGGTATTGATGGTGAGGAAGTCTTCCATCTCCGTTGTTTTGAAACCATTGTAACTCATCACCGACTTACTTCCCGGCTCACCAGTGTGCATGCTGGCAATGGTGACACCACTTTGCTTCAACATTTCTTGTTTGAACGTCTGGGCCGATTCACCAAGCGCGTCCATATTATCGATCGTGATGATGTTCTCCTGATCGAAGCCCAGGTCTTTGGTTTGAATGAATCTGAACTGTTGGAAAATAATGGCGGTGCAAATGATAAGACCGATGCTGATAGAAAATTGAAACACCACCAACACATTACGGAAGTTGCTTCTGCTGCTGCCGGCAAAAGTTCCCTTCAATACATTCACCGGATTAAAACCCGTGAGGTAAAAAGCGGGATAGATACCGGACAGTAATCCCACGGCCACAGCAAAAACCAACATGTACACGATACTCCACCCATTCGCCCACAGTGAATTCACTAATGGACTACCGGTAATCCATTGAAATCCCGCCATAAATATTTCTGCCAATCCCAATGAAATAATCAACGCGATAGTCGAGACCAGCATAGACTCCAACAAAAACTGAACAATCAATTTTGATCGCGAAGTACCCAACGCTTTGCGAATGCCCACCTCTTTTGCTCTGCGTGCTGCACGTGCCGTAGTAAGATTAATAAAGTTTACTGCAGCCAACGCCAGAATAAACACAGAGATACCTCCGAAGATGTATAAGTTAGCTTCGTCACCTTTGGGCGATAACTCATAGATCAGTTCAGACCGCAAGTGAAGATCCTTTAATGGAACAATAAAAAACTTTACAGAGTTGGCATCTTGCTGATATTTCTCGAACGAAACTTTAGATGGATCAACACCCGAAGCCGGGTACACATTTTTCTCCAAAATTCGATTGAGTGCCAGCGCTAAATCTTGCTGTGTGTTCTTCTCTTTCAACATCACATAATTATAAAATCCGGCTGACGTCCAAATCTTTTCATGCGTCAACACACCTTCCATCGAAAGCCAGATCTTAGCTTTCAAATGAGACGAATGCAAGTCATCCTTCACAATACCGGTAATGGTGTAGGCAACACCCTTCTTCCCTACTTCAAGTGTCTTACCAAGCGCGTTGGTATTGTTAAAAAATTTCTGAGCCATGCTTTCGCTGATGACGATACTATACGGGCTGGCAAGTGCTTTGTCAGGACTACCTTCTACAAAACGATAATCAAACATCCGGAAGAAAGAAGAGTCGGTATAATATCCACGCTCAGTGAACTGCCGGTCCTTTACCTTAATCAATAATTCGCGTTCACTCCTCACGCGCGTGAAAGCTTCCACTCCTTCAAACTCTGCCGGCAACACATCGCCCAATGCTTCGGGGCCGATGGCGAACTTACCCATGTTAAAAAAAGAAACGCCTACGCGATAAATCCGGTCGGCATTTGTAAAGTGACGATCATAACTCCACTCGCCATACACATAAATGAATATGACCAGGCTGCAGGCAAGGCCAATGGCCAGCCCGAGGATATTAATAAAAGAGTAAGAAAACTGACGCTGAAGATTGCGTAAAGCGATGAGCAGATAGTTGCGAAACATGGGTTCAGGTTTGGTGCTGACTTGGCAATTGTGATGCCATGTCCATAGTTGATTTCTTGTGTGAAATTAAGGATGCGATGGACGCTTGCAACCGCATATGAACGTTATCGTCCGCAGGCGAACAAGTTACTCATCGTCCATTCTTTCCGGAAAATGAAGGTCATCACCTTTGTCGATGGCTTCGCTGATGGTATTCACCACTTCGTCCAATCGGTTTGCTGACTGATCGAGGTGATCGATGTACTCTTTGTCTTGCGGAGTCCAGTTCAATTTCTTAATCAGGTGGATGAGCCCAAGAATACTGGCCACCGGACTTCGCAGATTGTGCGCGTTAATAAAAGCTGCTTCCTGCAACGCTTTATTCTTGCGGTCCAACTCTTTTGTTCGCTCCAGCACAAGCTTCTCAAGATTATCATTAATGGCTTTGATCTCCTCCGCCTGTTGTTTGATCTCGGAGTTCATCTTTAATATCTCGCTGGTTCTTTCTTTCACTTTCTCTTCCAACTCGTGTTTGTCGGCCAGCAATCTTCTCTCGCGATAATTAATGAGTCCGTAGGCGCTCGCTACTATCACAACCGCCATCAAAGCATAAAACCAATATGTTCGCCAAAACGGGGGCTTAATCACAAAGTGAACCGAAGCTTCCTGTGTGGATTGAAATGAATCGTCATTCGAAACTTTTAATCGGAACGTGTAATCGCCCGGTGGTAAACTGGAATAAGTTGCCGTGCGGTCTCCGCTGGAAATCCAATCACGATCATAGTTTTCCAACTGATATTTATAACTCACGGCTTCCGGATTTTGAAACCAGAAACCTACATAGTTGACGGTGATGTTATTCTCTTCATAGCCAAACACAAGTCCACCATCCGTTTCAATCTTCTGGTTGGCGACTTTCAAACTTTCAATATGAGGCACAGGATTAGTTAAGAGATTGGCCAGGCCACCGTTATACACCACGATACCTTTCTCCGTTCCGAAATAAATATTTCCTCTGGCATCTTTGGTCGTGGCATTTAAGTTGGGATGGCGGTCTTGAAAATCCTGCTCGGTTCCAAGATAGTAGCGTTGCTTTCGTTGCAATGCAAACACTTCCAAACCAAAATCGTTGGCCATGATCAGATTGCCAGGTCGTGTACTTGTAAGGCAACTGATCTCGCTGTTGCGCGATGCACTAAGAATGGAGTCGCTTTGAAGTTTAAAGATATCGCCTTCCAACGAATACAATCCATCGTTCTGTACGTTTGCCCAAATCGTGTGGTTTACATCTTCTGCAAATCCGTACACCACTTTCGAGTCAAGTCCTTTTGTATAATGATGAATACCTGCTTTATCGATCATGTCCGCGCCCTTGCCATCCGTTGCCAGCCATATTCGTTCCTTACTATCAATGAATACCTGATAAATATAGTCAGTAGCAAGACCCTCGGCACTGCCAATATTTTTAAATTCCAATCGTGGCCCAGCGGTTATTTGCGTTACTCCGCCCAAGGTTGCAAGCCAAACAACATCGTCTTTGCCGGTGATCCCCAACACATTTCCATTTCTCAGCTCTTTGTAAAAACTGGTAGTCGTATAGGATTTGGTGTTGATGCGCAGCGCACCTTGGCCATAACTGCCCGCCCACACAAAGCCGTTGGCATCGGCATACAAGGAGATAATAAACTGTCGTTCAAACGAAGTGCCCTTCAATGGCAAATCAATTTTATAGTTTCCACTCTTGTCTTTATAGCGCACATATAAACCTTGCTGAGTTGAAAACCACAACTTACCATCCTCATCAGAGGCAAGGGCAAATACGTTTTGGTCATTCAATTCATTTTCTAAACCCAAAAAAGAAATATGATTACCGTATGAGCGAAGTAATCCGGTCTTCGATCCGTACCAAATATTTCCTTCTGCATCTTTTGCCAACGTTTCAATGGACGGCAGGTCGTCTTTAAAAAGCGCTACACTTTTTTGAACCTTATCATAGAGTACCACACCCTGATCTTTTGTGGCTAACCAGATATTATTTCCTTCCACCACCAGATCGTTAATCGGCTTTAGCGTAAGGTTCGTTTGTGTTTCAAATTTTTTAGTCGCGGGTAAATAATGAATGATTCCGGAATCTTCTGTACCCAGCCAAAACGTACTGTCTTTGTCTTCGCGGATTTTATGAATGATGTTGTCTGGCAGTCCGTCTTGCTGAGAAATAGTTTTGATCGTTGCTTTGTTGCCAACAAGCGTGCAGATCGCGATCCCTCCATCCGAACCTGCCCAAATGTTTCCTTCGTGATCTTGTTCGAGATCATAAAGGAAAAGATCGCGCAGTCCTTCGGCCTCGTCCAGGCGGTACAGCCGTTGATTCAAATAATAATAGAGCCCATCATTATTAGTAGAGAACCACATCGTGCCCGAACGATCGAAAAGAATATCCGACACCAAGCCAACCGCTGATCCTTCATTGGGCTCGAACTTAATGATCTTGTTATGTTCCAGAATAGACAACTCACCACTTTTATGTCCGCACCAAATTCGGCCAACACTATCCTGAGCGATGGCTGTTACATTTTCATCGGGCAGTCCATCTGATTTTTTGAATTGAATGCTTTGATGACCATCGAACCGGAAGAGACCTTTGTTGGTGCCTATCCACAGATAACCTACGCGATCGGGAAAAATGACATTGACCTGAACCGGTTCCTTCTTGCGCAGTAACTCCACTGAAAAAAAATGCGGAGCCTGTCCATTACTGGCAAAATGAATAAACAGTAAAATAACAAAGGCTAATCTTTTCATCCTCCATTGACGGGCAACAACGTAGCCGTAACAATCACTTCAATCTCGGTTGCAATTTTTTGACTTACAATTTTTGGAATGGAAATATTATGATCGGCAAGGGGAACAGAAAAAGTGGTTTCCACAAAGATTGTTTTATCTCTCACGGTGAGCTTGCCTTTGATAATTCGCACTTGCTTTTGACCGTGCACATCCAACTCTCCCTTCACGCGCACTTCGTAGGTGCCGTTGGTGGCAAAGTCCACCTTCTCAATAATTTTACCATCAAAGCTACAGGCCGGAAACTTTTCGGTCTCCATATACTTTTCATTGAAGTGCTCGCGTTGCAAGCCACTGTTGAATCCATTGAAAGATTGATTGTTGACTTTAAACACCAGGTGATTGGTGGTGGCATCAATCAGCCCTGCAAGTTTGTTCGAAGATGCCTTAATCAACTCAAGTTCGGCATGAGATGCAAAACTGATTTCTCCCTGTGATACAGAAAACTTTTGGGCATCCAGTTGATTGAAAAACAAAACACCGATCAGACAACAACAGACCTTCAACATGAAAAGCTATCTTAATTGCTTTCAAAGGTAGCAATTTCTCAGCGTGCGGTCTGCTATTTGTCAAAAAAGAGAGCTGACTTTAGATCACGAATCACTCATACTTCAATGTCTCTGCGGGTCGGGTCCATGCTGTCTTAATGGTCTGATAACTGATTGTGAGTAAAGCCACTATCAGTGACAATGCACCGGCCCAGGCGAATACCTGCCAACTGATGGGCACACGATATTCAAATGATTGCAACCAACCACTCATCAGATACCAGGTTAACGGAACCGATACAACCAGCGAGACAACAATCATAAACACATACTCTTTAGACAGCAGCACCAACAACGATTGCTCGGTGGCACCCATTACTTTGCGAATGCTTATCTCCTTCGTGCGGTTTTGCATCGCCAAAGAAGCCAACGCATACAAACCCAGACTACCAATCATCATCGCAAGCAGCGTGGCAATGCTCACAATCTTACCCAGGTTTTGATCGCTGCGGTATTGTTCATTCAATGTTTCATCCACAAACGTAAAGGCAAACTCTTCACCCGCGGTCAACCGTTGCCATACTGCGCCAACCTGTTCAAGTGTAGCGGGTATATTTCCCGGCTTTAATCGGATCAATAACTTTGGCATGGGCGTATTGCCAACATTGAAATTTTCAGAACCACTCAATGGTATAGCGGGATTCATCGCCAACACCAGTGGCTGAACTTTTGTATAGAGCGAAGCATAATTAAAGTCTTTTACAATACCGATCACCTCGTGGTCAATGAAATCCTTACCGGGAATTTTTTTACCAACAAGATCTGTCCAGCCGTATTCCTTTGCGAATGCCTCGTTTACGATGACGGCCCTTCGTATGTCTGATGTATTCGCATCGGAAAAATTACGCCCCTTCAACATTTCCATTTTCAGATTCGGTATGTAATCATCGTCCACCACGTTTACATCGAAAGTGCGATAGGTTCCCTTATCATCGGTATATCCTACGTTCATCCAACCTCCGCCAAAATCATGAGAGGCTCCACACACACCTGCCACTCCAGAAAGGTTAGCCAGTTCAATTTTAAATTGTTCTGCTTTGTCCAATCCTGATCGAATGCGTTCCGTTATGCGGGCGCCTCGTGGAACATTCAATTGAACAACAACTAACTGCTCGCGATTGAATCCAAGATTTTTGTTTTGCAAAAACTGCAACTGCTGGTGCATCACCATGGTGCTGGACACCAAAAAAATAGAAAGGACCAATTGTACGCCCACTAACACCTTGCGCAGTGTTTGCTTACCTGAACTTCCTGCGGTGTGATTTCCACCTTTTAAAATGGCAATCGGTTTAAAATTAGACAGCACAAAAGCAGGATAACTTCCGGCAATCAAACCGATAATGGCAATTAACAAAAGCATGATCAGCGCCATAAAACCATCGGGTTGGAGCACCAACTTTTTCCCGGACAAGTCATTGAACAGCGGCAGACTGACAACCGCCAACAGCAAGCCCACTATCAACGATACCAATGTGATTACAACCGCCTCGCCAATAAATTGAAAGATTAACTGCGAACGTTCTGCACCCACTACTTTACGAATGCCAACTTCTTTTGTCCGCTTGATTGACCGGCCAATAGAAAGTGTTACAAAATTGATACAGGCCACGAGCAACAGCAGCAGCGCGATGGCACTCAATATATAAGAGTAGCGTGGATTACTCACGGGCGCTATGCCGGCCGGGTAGTGCGTATCCAGGTGAATGGAAGTAAGGGGCTGCAAGCCGGGCGTGTACCTACTCTGTGTGAAGTTCTCTTCGCCCAAAAGCGTGCGGAATACAGACGGAAATTTTTTCTCGATTTCTGATTTGTCGGCTCCCGCTCGCAACAAGACATAGGTTTCCGGATTGATATTAAACCAACCAGACGTTAACACCTCTTCGCTATACAACTTGGGATAGTTCAAATCGGAGATAATCATATCGAACTGAATGCTGGAATTAATGGGTGTGTTCTCCACCACTGCTTTAATGAAAAATTCTTCGAAGTTTTCTCCCAATTGAATGGAGATGGCTTTATTGATAGGATCAACTTCACCAAAAAACTTTTGCGCCATTTGCTGCGTGATCACAACATTATTTTGTCCGTGCAATGCACTTTTACTATCTCCATTAACAGCTTTGAAATCAAACACGTCAAAAAAATCCTGACCGCCAATGGACACGCTTTCTGTAAATTGACGATCGCCCAATTTCACTTGCATGCCCGCACGCACTCTGCTGAAACGCACCTGCGCTTCTACCTCCGGAAAATTATCTTTCAGGGCGGGGCCCATCGGAAACGGTGTGATCGTATTAAAGAACTGCTGGTTCTCGCCCCAGTTTTCACTTGCATACACCCGATAGATGCGATCGGCCTTGGTGTGAAATGTGTCGAACGTCCATTCGTCTTTTACAAACAACACAATCAGCAAGCAACAGGCGATACCCAAGCTTAAACCCAGCACGTTGATAACAAAATGTACCTTGCTTCTCCACAAAGACCGCAATGCTATCTTCATATAGTTCTTAAACATAATCGACTGTTTTAGTAGTGACGTGGACTCAGTAAAAGTAGAATGAAACGAATTTCCCTCAAAGCATTCTCCAAGCAGCCTTCACAAGGATGCAGTGAACTGCCAAAAAGTTGAACTGAACAGTTCTATTTTACCTGAAAAATTTCCTGCACACGCTTTACGGTGTCTTTGTTGTCGGCCATCATCAGCAAATGATCACCGGCCATGATCTCGGTATCGCCATTGGCAGTAATGTATTTTCCATCGCGATGTATCATCACAATCATGGCGTCTTTCGGCAAGCCCAATCGCAACACGCGATTACCCACAGCAGAAGAGTTAGCTGAAATATCCACTTCCACCAACTCTGACCGGAAATCATCTTTCATTTCAATGTCCAGCGGGAATTTCCGTTTTAACTTTTCGGGAACGCTTACGTGTAGCCACTTCGCCACAACAGGAAGCATGGTGCCCTGCAATAAAATGGATGATACTGAAATGAAGAACACGAGATTAAAAATTGTATTAGCCGAACTGATGCCGGCAAGTAATGGATACGTTGCAAATACAATCGGCACGGCACCACGCAATCCCACCCACGATAAAAAAAATTTCTTGCGAACGTTCAGTCCTTTCGAAAAGGCCAGTGAAATAAAAATGGCCAATGGCCTTGCAAAAAAAATCAGGAACAACGAAATCAGCAAACCTGGAACAATGATGGGCGGTATCTGCGATGGGAAAACCAAAAGTCCTAACGTGAGGAACATTACAATCTGCATGAGCCATGCCTGTCCATCGTAAAACTTTATCAAACTTTTCTTGTGAAGAAAGGTGTTGTTACCCAAAATAATAGCTGAAATATAAACAGCCAGAAACCCATTGCCTCCAATAAAATCGGTAAATGAAAATGTGAAAAAGACCAGGGAAAGAATCAACACAGGATACAGACCTTCAAAGTCGAGCTTAATGCGATTGATGATCCAAATCATGATGCGACCAAATGCGTAACCGCACGCACCTCCTAAAATCATTCCCATGAAAAATTTTGGAATCAACGAAAGGATAGACGCGTTGGGATCCTTGAGAAGATACACCAAACTGATCGTTAAGAAATAAGCCATCGGATCGTTGCTTCCGCTTTCAAACTCGAGTATCGGACGTAAGTTTCCTTTCAGGCCAACACTTCGCGAACGAAGAATAGAAAAAACGGCAGCTGCATCGGTGGATGATACAATAGCTCCGAGCAACATACACTCCAGCAAAGAATAATCGAGCAGGTAATAAGAAAAAGTTCCAACAGTTAGTGCGGTAATCAACACACCAATGGTAGAGAGCGAAATGCCTTGCCAGAGAACGGGTTTAATACTCTCCCATTTTGTATCAAGACCGCCCGAGAAAAGAATGAATGCCAATGCCACCACACCGAGAAACTGTGCGATTGCGGGATCATTAAAATAAATTCCACCGGGTCCGTCCGATCCAGCCAACATCCCAACGAATAGGAAAAGAACCAGCGAAGGAATACCAAACTTAAAAGAAGTTTTGCTGGCAATAATGCTGATAAACAGCAACAGTGAACCAAATAGTAAAATATTTTCTGTAGATAAAGTGATGTTCATCACGTGATTAAATTCGATTCAGCATTAATTTTCATGGACAAAGTGATTCAAAATAATATTTTATGAACGACCTGGCATCAAACCAAATCTCAATTTAGTTGATTAAATTCGGCTCCGCTAACTTAAAAACAAAGTGTATGAAAAAAATTGGTTTGCTTTTGTTCGTTTGTTGTGCATCATTCATCACGGTCGCCAACATCAAACTGCCCAAAGTGCTCAACGATCACATGGTACTGCAACGCAACAAACCCATTACCGTATGGGGATGGGCCGATCCGAATGAAAAAATAACCGCACAATTCAATAAGCAAACAAAAAGTGCAAAGGCTGACAAAAACGGAAAATGGATCATTACGCTGAGCGCGGAATCTGCTGGCGGACCCTTTCAACTTATCTTGAAAGGAAAAAATATTATTACACTCAACGATATCTTAGTGGGCGAAGTTTGGGTGTGCTCTGGTCAATCCAATATGGAGTGGCCATTACGTGCGGTCAACCATGCCGACAAAGAAATTTCAACGGCTAACTATCCGAACATTCGTCACTTCGCAGTTCAGAAAAGCGTTTCGACAAAACCAGAAGAAGATGTAAAAGGTGGTGAATGGCAAGTGTGTTCGCCCGAAACAGCAGGAGATTTCACAGCTGTGGGATACTTCTTTGCCAGAGAAATTTATCAGAAGTTAAACATTCCTATAGGCCTCATCCACACCTCATGGGGCGGCACTCATTCAGAAACGTGGACGAGCCGTGAAGCTTTTCAGAACAGTAGTGAATTCAAAGACATGATTGCTTCCATGCCATCCGTTGATCTTGACGAATTGGCAAAACAAAAAAATGAAGCGATGGCAAAGAAACTGAAAGAAATGAACGTCAACATTCCATTGCCAGCAGAAGTGGAGAACTGGAAAAATCTTTCGTATGATGACAGCAAATGGCCGACCATGAAACTACCCGGCTTGTGGGAGTATAATGGATTGGGAGATCTGGACGGATTAGTTTGGTTTCGTAAGACGATTGAACTCACGGCCAACGATGCCGGCAAAGAAGCTACAATCGATCTTAGCATGATTGATGACTCAGATGAAAGCTATGTCAACGGAAACAAAATTGGCGCAACAAAAAACAAGTACAACGAAATGAGAAAATACAAGATACCGGCTGGCGTCTTGAAAGAAGGTAGAAATGTCATTGCTGTGCGAGTAGATGATACGGGTGGTGGCGGTGGCATTTATGGAGAAGCCAAAGATTTGAAAATTACAATTGGCACCCACGCAACAACGCTGGCTGGCGATTGGCATTACAATGTTGAAAAGTTATCTGCCAATAGTTCTGCTGTTGGGCCCAATAGTTACCCTACATTATTGTTCAATGCCATGCTCAACCCACTCTTTAATTATGGCATAGCGGGCGCGTTGTGGTATCAGGGTGAATCTAATGCAGGGCGTGCATACCAATATCGCACTGCTTTTCCATTGATGATAACAGATTGGCGCAATCACTTCAAACAAGGTGACTTCCCGTTTTACTTTGTGCAGCTGGCAAGTTTCAACTCCGATAATGGAAACAGTGAACGTGGCAGCACCTGGGCAGAATTACGCGAAGCACAGACCATGACACTTTCGTTGCCCAACACTGGTATGGCGGTAACTACCGACATAGGCGAAGCGAACGATATTCATCCGCGCAATAAGCAAGATGTTGGTAAGCGACTTGCGGCCATTGCACTAAATAAAGTATACGGTCAACAGATTGTTTATAGCGGTCCAACTTATCAATCCATGAAAGTAGAAGGCAACAAAGTCAGACTAGCATTTGCCAATGTGGGCAGTGGCTTACTGGTGAAAGATAAATATGGATATCTGAAAGGTTTTGAGATCGCAGGCAGCGATCAAAAGTTTAGTTACGCAAAAGCGTGGGTCGAAGGGAATGAAGTTGTTGTCTCTACGGATATCATGACCACTCCTGTGGCCGTGCGATTCGCGTGGGCCGACAATCCGGATGACGCCAATTTATTTAACAAAGAAGGATTTCCTGCCGTGCCGTTTAGAACCGATAACTGGAAAGGGATTACCGAAAACAGTAAGTTTCAGATTGAGTAGCAAACTTTGTGATTGTAGTGGTAGTGAATTCATAACCACAGAGAACACTAAGCAAACACGAAGGACACAAGTTGGTTCTTACTTCCTTGCGCACTCTGTGCGACCTTTGCGACCTCCGTGGTAAAAAAACAAAAACGCTTAACCACAAAGCGCACTAAGGCAACACGAAGGGCTCAAATTGATTCTGCTCCTTTGTGCACTCAGTGCAAACCTTTGTGAACTTAGTGGTAAAATGAATCCATAACCACAGAGAACACTAAGCAAAGACGAAGGACACAAGTTGGTCTTACTTCTCTGTGTACACTGTGCAACCTTTGTGCCCTCCGTGGTAAAAAAAACTTAACCACAAAGCGCACTAAGGCAACACGAGGGGCTCAAATTGATTTTGCTCCTTTGTGCACTCAGTGCAAACCTCTGTGATCTTAGTGGTAAATGAATTCCCTAACCACAGAGAACACAAAGCAAGCACAAACGACACAAGTTGGTTTTACTTCTTTGTGCACACTGTGCAACCTCTGTGATCTTAGTGGTAAATGAATTCATACCAACAGAGGACGCAAAGCAAACATGAAGGACACAAGTTGGCCAAGACTACTCCACCAACTTGATAGAAGCTGAATTAATACAAAATCTCAATCCGGTGGGTGGTGGTCCATCCGGAAAAACATGGCCGAGATGACAATCACAAACGCTGCACTCTACTTCTATGCGCGTCATGCCAAAACTTACATCTTTTGTGTACTTGATTACATTGGGTTCAACCGACTGAGTAAAACTTGGCCAGCCAGTCCCTGATTCAAACTTGGTGCGTGAATCAAACAAAACAGTACCACAGCAACGACACGCGTAAATTCCAGGATCATGTGCTTCGCAATACTCCCCGGTGAAGGCGCGCTCCGTCCCCTTCTTGCGTGTGACATAAAATTCATCAGCCGTTAGAATTTTTTTCCACTCCTCATCGCTCTTCACAACTCTCTTCGGTGGAGTAAGGTTGCCCTTAGTGGCATATTGCAAAACATCATTCCAGTTCATAATCCAGTGTTCAGGGTTTCTGGTAAAACAATCTCTCTCACAATTGGTTCTTTGTGTTCACCAAACTTTTGGGTGCCACCTCTTTCCAGGCAAGCTGAAGGGCATCCTTGAACATATCTTTGCGCACCTTCTTCAAATTCACGCAAGTCCATCCTTGCCCACCCCATTTATTATCCACCGGATAAAATACGGACGAGTTATATTCCATAAACACCGACTGATCGATACGCGATAATTTCAATACCGCTTGATTTTCAGTTGGCCAGAGCGTTAGAAATATTTTCTTCTTTACCCGAAAAGAAGGACGACCCCAATGATCATGCTCGTCCGTTTCAGGGAAAGTGAGTGCGAGCTTTCGAACTGTATCAATGTTCACCATAATTAGGCTTTAGCTAAAAGTTGAAAGCATAAAGCTTTAGGTTGATAGCTTTGAACTTTAGGCTATTCAACCCACGGCACGAGCTTCGACTGATAGTAGTCGATGCCAAGTGCTTTCATCATCGCACCGTGCTTTCCTAATCTGACTTTATATTCCTCCCATGATCTTCCTTGCGGAGACCAACCGATTTCGGCATAGCCGGGCAAACGAGGGAACACAAGATATTCAATATCATCCATGTTGGTCACCGTCTCCGACCAAAGAGGTGCCTCCACTCCCAGGATGATGTCTTTCGAAATGCCATCGACATTGGTGGCCGGGTCCCAGTTATAAGCACTGTCCACTTCAATGTAAGCGGCCCAATGCAATCCAATTCGAGAAGTGGAATCATATTGCATATCCAAATACGTTTTGTTAGCGGGAGACATGATGATTCTGCTTCCTTTCTCCGCAGCCATCTGTGCATACTTCTGCGAATGCCAGTGTTGTGTGGTTGAAGTAGAGTCGATGTTGGCCTGCGCAATTTCTTCCCAGCCTACCATTTTCTTGCCGTGCGATTTTACAATGTCTTTGAAACGGTTGATGAAGACAATATAATCTTCCTTCTTGGTGACGTGTGCCTCATCACCACCAATGTGTAAATAAGGTCCAGGAGTGATCTCGGCCAATTCACGCATGACATCGTCAACAAATTTGAAGGTCGCCTCTTTTTCAAGACGCAGGGTGCTCCATCCTACTTCCGTTCCGGTGTATAATTCAGTTGGTTTGTTTTTGGTGCCCAAATCATTTTTTGGTGACACATCAACTTTCACGCGGCCTTCAATTGGTACAATGGTTCCGCCATTCAATTCGCCATACGATGAAAGCGCTGAATTGATATGACCAGGCAAATCAATTTCAGGAATGATAGTTATGTATCGCGCTTGCGCATACGCAACAATATCTTTGTATTGCTCTTGCGTGAAGAAGCCGCCTTTGCCACCTCCTACTTGCGTGCTGCCTCCATGATTCGCGAGGTTAGGCCATGATTTAATTTCGATGCGCCACCCTTGATCATCGCTTAAGTGAAGGTGCATCACATTCATTTTATAAAACGCGATCAGGTCGATATAACGCTTCACGTCATCCACACCAAAAAAATGGCGGGCTACATCCAGCATGGATCCACGCCAGGCATAGGTTGGATAATCACGAATGGAACCCGTGGCTATTTCCCATGGGCCTTCTTGCTTAGTTGATAGTTGAGCTTTGGCCGATAGCAGCTGACGAATTGTTTGAATGCCATGAAACAATCCCGCTGGTTTGGGCGCTGATACCTTTACTAAATCTTCTGCGATAATAAGTTCATATCCTTCATCACCCAATTGAGCATCGGCATTGGAAGTAGTTAAATAGATATTACCCGACTCTGGCTCTTCAGATGAAACGGAAACTTTCAAATCAAATCCTGTGGATGGGTTTAATTTATCCGCCAGGTATTGACCTACACCAGTCAAGTCATCGGCAGATACATAAATGTTGCTATCGTCTGTTAAAGAAAATCTTCCGCCTGTGGCAGTCACCGTTACAGGTTTTGGAATTAACACTTCCTTCGTGAGGTCGGTAGGTGGCCCGGAAGGTTTACACGATAGTAAAGAAGAGATGAAGATGCCTGCGATTAATGTTGTTACAGGGCTGATTGATCGATTCATTCGTAATTATATTATAGTTTGGTAAATCAGTTAAAATGCGGCCAGGTCGTGGATTGGATTGAGTATGTTAATGATAAACTACGTTAACAGCTGCTTGTGCTATGCGTTCATCTTCATCCTGAGATAAGCCGCTTACTCCTATACCTCCAATGACATTGCCATCTTGAAAGATGGGAACACCGCCACCGAAGCCAGTGATCTGCTTGTCTCCCCAAAATGCTGGCGGACTATTCTTCTCTCTCATGTAGTTACCCATTTCACGGGTTGTCTTGCGGTCGCGCGCTGAGGTATGTGCTTTGCTTTGCGCGATAACAGCAGATGCAGCATTCACGCCATCCATTCGAAGAAAGGAAATCAACTCTCCCTCCGGACCCGTAACAGCCACCGCTACCGTTTTACTGATTTTCTCAGCTTCCACCACAACGTGTTGAATCATTTTCAAAGCTTCCGCTGAACTTACTTTTCCGTAGGTATACATAGCAAATATTTTAGTGACGAATAAAGATAAGCACTACATCACAATACCCTAAAACACACAGGTTTTAATTTTGAACTACCCGTGCACTCAACGCATTCAAATTGCCTGTTGGAAGTGTATCAAATCCCTCTACTAATATGGTGTAATACTGTCCCTCTTTCAGAATAATATCTTTCACGACTATGGACACACCTTTTCCTCCGTTCTCTTTCACGGTCATTGAGTACGTGTTGGCGCTGATCTCTTTAAAATCTGATGCCTGCTTAAACGTCTGCCCAGCAAAAAAAGCAGAGGCGTCACCCGCCCAGGTAACATCAACAGACGGAGCGTCTGGAGATAAATGGATAAGACGGATCATCGCTTTTCCTGCCGAAGGTGGTGCAGCCGCAACATCTGCTGTTCTCAACAACTCGATATTGGATAACGTATTCACCAAAAAGATAGAGTATGATTTTCCTACCTCAAAACTCATGGTGGAGTCAACAATGTTTGTTCCGTTTGTATAGTTATTGAAACGGAAGTTGCGATCTCCTTCTTCCACCGTTAAGTAGTTGCTGTAATTCTTAAACTTAAAAGGTTGCGTGGTAATAGCCACCTTATCAATAAAAATATTCATCTCAGGGGCATCGGGCGATGAATGATACACCGCCACATTGGCCAACGCCTGAATTTGCTGTGTTTCATTCTTCAAACAGCCTGTCATCCCCATTGCCAGTACTAAGCCACACAACATCAGTCTCCACATCTTTTTCATAATCGTCTACATTAGTTTTTAAAGGTTCAACAATTGTTTTTTTCGTTTATGCCGGTTGAACAGCCGCGCAATTTTGCGTTTCGTGTTCACATAGCGGCATTTGACTTGGCAAATTATTAAAAGAATCCCCGTGCATCACAATTTTGTTTTATCGACCGTCAAAAATCTTCAATTTTTAGTATCTTTTACACGCTTCCCTATTCCAACAGCCACACAAATCCCCACTCACTATGACTAGCAGAAGAAGTTTTCTTAAAAACTCCGGATCGATTGTGGCCGGAGTTGCCCTCTCACCTCTCATCGTGAATCACCTACGCGGGGGTATTTCGGCAAATGATAAAATCTCAGTTGCCCTGATCGGCTGCAAAGGCATGGGCATGTACAATCTTAAAGACCATCTGAAGTTTCCGGAGATAGAATGCGCAGCCTTGTGCGATGTCGATGAAAATATTCTGAACGAACGTGCAACGGAAATCAATAAACTGACTGGCAAAACACCAAAACTTTATAAAGACTACCGGAAAGTGCTGGAGGATAAAAGCATACATGCGGTAATCATTGGCACACCCGATCATTGGCACTGCCTGATTGCCGTTCACACGTGCCAGGCTGGCAAAGATGTGTATGTTGAAAAACCGTTGGCAAACTCCATTGCCGAATGCGATGTCATGTTGAAAGCAGCACGCCAGTACAACCGGGTTGTTCAGGTTGGTCAGCAACAGCGAAGCGGCCAACATTGGCAAGATATTGTGGCACTTGTGCAATCGGGCAAACTGGGTACGATCAGAAAAATAAAAACGTGGGGATACTTTGATTATGGGAAGGCAAGTCCGAAGGTGCCGGATGGAGCAGTGCCGGCCGGTGTAGATTATGATATGTGGTTGGGACCTTCACCTAAAAGACCTTTCAATCAAAATCGCTTTCATGGAAGCTGGCGCTTCTTTTGGGAACAAGGCGGTGGCCTTCTAACCGACTGGGGCGTGCACCTGCTTGATATTCCCTTGCTGGCCATGAACGTCACCACACCCAAATCAATTTCGTCTTCGGGCGGCATCTATGCCTATCCCAACAATGCCATTGAAACTGCCGACACACAATCCGTGATCTACGATTTCGGAGACTTTCTTTTAGAGTGGGACCATGTGAGTGGAATTGCAAAAGGTCCGTACGGAAGAAATTATGGTGTGGCATTTATCGGAAACAATGGAACGCTTGTTGTAAACCGTGAAGGCTGGGAAGTGATTGCAGAAGTTGAAGGTGACAAACCAAAGACAGAGTTGATACCCCTGCAACCTGCCGACACAAAAGATCATGAAAAACACATTAAGAATTTTATTGATTGCATGAAATCAAGAAAACAACCCATCTGTGATGTTGAGTTTGGAAGAAACTCTGCCGTGCTCGCGCACATGGGCAATATCTCTTACCGCACAGGAAATAAATTAATGTGGAATGAGTCCTTACGAAATTTTGGAAACGATTCAGCAGCAAATGCCCTGCTCAAACCAGGCTATCGCGAGCCCTGGAAATTTCCAACCCTATAAACATCAATTAAATTAGAACCTTATGAAATTTATTTTATCGACTCTCCTTCTTTCGATTACGTTTTTAAGTCATGGCCAATCGAATGTAAAACTACCTGAAGATGTTGTTCAAAATATAGAGAAGCGAGTTCAACAAGGCTCTAACCCCAGCATCGCTGTGGGCATTGTTGATAAAAATGGAACACACTATTATAATTTCGGCACCACCAAAGGCAATGGTCAACTGGTGAACGAACACACGATCTATGAGATTGGATCTATTTCAAAAGTTTTTACGGCCATTCTTCTGGCACAACTGGCACAAGATGGCAAACTGAAAATTGACGATCCCGTCCAATCCTATCTTCCTTCTACCGTTACCCTTCCCAAGCGAGGAACAACACTCATCACGTTTGGTCATCTTTCTGATCACACATCGGCTCTGCCAAGGATGCCCGACAACATGAAACCCGCAGACCCGGCAAATCCCTACGCTGATTACAGCGTTGATCAGATGTACACTTTTCTTTCGCATTACGAATTGCCACGAGATGTTGGCTCGGCCTATGAATACTCCAATCTGGCGCAAGGCCTGTTGGGTCACACCCTTGCTTTAAATAAAGGAGTGACGTACGAAGCATTAATGACAAAGACCATTGCCTCTCCGTTGTTGATGAATGAAACAAAAATCGCGCTGGATGAAAAGATGAAAAAGAATTTCGCGATCGGTCATGATTTGGGCGTAGAAGTCAAGAACTGGGACATTCCAACCTTTGCCGGTGCCGGAGCTATTCGCAGTTCCACGTATGATATGCTGAAATTTTTGGCGGCCAACGCTGGCCTGACCAAAACTCCGCTTCAACCTGCTATGAACAAGACACATGAAGTGCGACATGACAAAGCGGGTGGCATGCGCGTGGGATTAGGCTGGCACATCGCGAAAGGAAAAAATGGCGATGTGATTTGGCACAACGGTGGCACCGGAGGTTATCGCGCTTTCGCGGGATTTGTAAAAGAAACAGGAACGGGCGTTGTGGTGCTTACCAATTCAACCGAAAGTGTTGATGACATTGGCTTTCACTTGCTCAATCCCGATTCTCCGTTGCGAACGGTGAAACCAAATGTTGCCATAGAACTTAAGCGCAGTCTAGAATCTGGTGGAGCAGAAGCAGCGTATAAGCGCTTCTTTGATCTCCGGAAAGACAAACCCAACGAATATGACTTCAACGAAGGAGCTATCAATGTTCTGGGCTATTCTTATCTAGAAAAAGATGCGAAGACAGCACTGACCATTTTCAAAATAAATGTCGATGCATTTCCCACCTCATCCAATGCATATGACAGTTATGCAGAGGCACTCTTGAAAAATGGTGAGAAAGAAAAGGCCATCGAGAATTATAAAAAATCGGTGGAGTTAAATCCGGGAAATGCGAGCGGCATTGACGCGCTGAAAAAACTCGGTGTGACAATACAGTCAAGCAACGTGGATGTGCCGGAAGCAACTCTGGAAAAATATGTGGGCTCGTATCAAATCACCCCCGCTTTCGGAATAACGATCACCCGACAGGGAAAGCAATTATTCGGTCAGGCAACCGGGCAGGAAAAGTTTGAGCTCTTTGCCAGGACTGAAAAAGAATTTTATCTCAAGGTGGTAAACGCTCAGATCATTTTCACGGCCAATGATCAGGGCACAGTAGAAAGTCTTAGCTTGCTTCAGGCGGGGCAAACGTTGGTGGGTAAAAAGGTTAATTGATGATTCGCCATCGCAACATTTTACGGCAGCAACTTTTATTATCTTGCAAAGCATGGAGCTTGTGAGAAAAGGAAATAATTAATGTGCTTGATTTCTTGAAGGGACGTATACAAATATTTTTAATCGTGTGCTTTGGCGCCTTGAGTCAAGGCGCAATCGCGCAGTCGAACCTGGATAGTTTGCTTCGGGAAGTCAACGTGGCGATAAAAAACAAAGACGTGTATGTACAAGCCAAGCTCGATCGCATTAAAGGCTTAAAAGAAAAACTCCGCTCCATACCTGAGTCATCAACGGAAGATCAGTTTACTTTTTACAACAAACTCTTTCACGAATACAAAGTATTTATTTATGACTCCGCTTTTAAATATGCCCGCAAACTTTCCGAAACGTCTTATCGCCTTCGCGACCCCGCGAAAATAAATTACGTAAAGGTCAAGGAGTGTTTTATTCTCGTCTCAGCCGGCATGTACAAAGAAGCGTTCGATTCCATTAAGACTATTAATCCAAAAAACCTGCCCGATAGCTCGAAGTGGGATTACTATTGGTTGAATGGCCGCGCGAATTTCGATTTGGGTGTGTACGACAGTAATCCCTACTACAACCAAACTTACATCAAAAATGGGCTACTCTTTCTGGATTCCGCTCTGACGTACTGCACACCCAACACCTATCAATACTTTTACATCAGCAATTACAAAGACATGACAGGTGGCGATGTGAACAAGGCGCTGATAGAAGTAAATTACCTGCTGAACAAGCTTCCGCTCACGTCACATCAACGCGCCATTAACAACCATCATCTCGGCAGTATGTACCTCAGCAAAGGTGAAACAGACAAAGCTCTGGCAGCCTTTATGGTGGCAGCCATCTGCGACATCAAAGCTGCAGTAAAAGAAAACGCGGCCATGAACAATGTGGCCGATATTTTATATAAGAAGGGAGATGTTAAAGCTTCTTATAGTTTCATTGAAGAGGCCATGAAAGATGCGTTGTACTATGGCGCTAAGCAACGCAAAATTGAAATCGGATCAATACTTCCAATCATTGCCGCGGAAGAATTGAGATCGGTGGAGAGCCAGCGAAAAGCCTGGCTCATTTATTCTTCGGCCTTGACGGTGCTTGGCGTTTTGGTTCTGGTATTTGTTGTGATCATTGCCCGGCAGGTGAAAAAACTGAAAGCCGCTGAGGTGTTGATCACGAATACCAATCATAACTTACAGGAGATTAATCATCAGCTGCGCGAAGCCGATAAAATCAAGGAAGAGTACATTGGATACTACTTCAACATCAACTCAGATTACCTCGATAAAATTGAAGACGTACTCAAAGCCATCGATCAAAAGCTTACCGCCAAAAAGTATGACGACATTCGGTTCATCATCAGCAACGTCAATCTAAAGCGCGAACGCGAAGAGCTCTTTGTAAGCTTCGACAAAGTATTTCTAAAACTATTCCCCGACTTCGTCACCATCGTCAATTCGTACTTCAAGGAAGAAGACAAAATTGTTCTGAAAGACAATCAACTGCTCAACACCGAACTCCGGATTTTTGCCCTCATCCGCATGGGCATTAGCGACACTGAAAAAATTGCACGCATCCTCGACTATTCGGTGAACACCATCTACACCTACAAAACCAAAGTGAAGAGCAAATCCATTCTTCCCAACGAGGAATTTGAGAAGAAAATCATGGAAATTATGACCATCTAGCTCTCAGAAGCGTCATATTTTATTCATATTTTTTACAAGCCACTTCACAGCAAACGCTCTCTCTGTCAATTACTTAAATCGTGATAGCCATTAATATTTCTATATTCGGAAGTGATTAATTGACCTTCGCTATAGGGTCTGGTTTCTTTGTTAAAGTCGAAATCTAAAAACCCTTCCCTATGGTAAAGCAACAGCAAGTAGAGCGAAACATCCAGTTCATAGGCGATCAGAAAAATGACTCGATCCTGATTGGAAATTATGGCGATGCAAAAATTACCGCCATCGGAAATTTTGACCTTTCAGGTCTGATTTTTTGCCGCAGGAGTACCGTAGAGTTTGATTTGGCCGGTGATGGCGTGGCACGCTTCAAGGGTATTTGCAAGCAATTGGTGATCAACCGGATTGAAGGCAATTGCACCCTGGATTTAAGAGAGCTCTCTTGCCAGATCGTTCGTTGCGAAGTGGTAAAAGGTAAATCGGTGATCATCCTGGGTAAAGTAAGAACGCTTGAGTTGATCAGTGTTGAGGATGAATCATCTGTGAAATACGAAGGCGGGCCGCTGATTATTAATCATTCACTAAGAAGCGTGGCGTAGCCTGTCTTCGCCTGATCCGTTACAACTCCCACGCATAAAACAATCGTAGGATAACCTACTTGCTTTTAGTAGTTTTCATGTATGCGAAAACTACTGTTTATCTGTTGCCTTGTTTCCAGTCAGATTCAGGCACAAGACCTTGCTCCTTTAGCGAATCAATTCCTGAACACTCTCAACGCTGAGCAAAAACAAAAGGCCCAATATTCATTGAACGATGAAGAACGCTTTAACTGGAACTTTGTGCCCACCAAAAGAAATGGCGCGTGTTTCCGAACCTTCTCGCCCGAACAACGCGCAGCGGGCCTTGCACTGTTGAAGGCATCACTCAGCGACCAGGGCTACAAAAAAGCCAATGCCATCATGGAGATGGAAATCATCCTGAAAGAGATAGAAGCAAGAGGACCGGACGATAACTATCGCGATCCATTGAACTACTACATCACCATTTTTGGCACGCCTCAAAAAGACAAACCGTGGGGTTGGCGAATGGAAGGTCATCACCTCGCCATCAATTTCTTTTCGGTGAACAATGAACTAAGTTCTTCCACGCCTACTTTTTGGGGAAGCAATCCGGGAACTGTTCCGCGGGGAGAAGAAAAAGGAAAACAGATTTTAAAACTGGAAACAGAACTTGGCTTTGAGTTAGTCAATTCACTTTCAGACGAGCTCAAGAAAAAAGCCATCTTTTCTGACAAAGCACTTCCGGAAATTGTGATGGGCAACAAACGCAAAGCGCAGCTGATTGAACCTATGGGAATCAGTTATAAAGAGATGAGTAAGTCTCAACGCCAAATTCTGGATCGGCTGCTGCAGGTGTATGTGCGAAATTATCAACTCGGTTTTTCCAATAAGCTCATGGCAAAAATTGAAAAAGCTGGCATCGATAACCTTTCTTTTGCATGGGCCGGTGCACTGACGCCAGGCACTGGCACGTATTATCGTATTCAAGGTCCGATGCTATTGATTGAATACGATAACACACAAAACGATGCGAATCACGTTCACACGGCCATTCGCGATCTGACCAACGATTTTGCAGAAGACATTCTGCGCGAACATTATCTAAAAGAACATTAGGCTACGATTAATAATCAGAGTAGTCAGTAGGACGCAAAAAGTATTGCGTATTCTTTGAGACATTGTGCTGATATTCTGGCATCGCAGACAGTTGCTTCCATTGTGGGTCGGCACTAAAGGCTTTCCAGTGCTCATCGCGTGATGCTTGATTTTCAAAAGTAGTCATGTACATCAGGTTAGGCATCTTACTTCCCGAAATCACTTCAGCATAAAACACTGCATTGAATCCAAGACGCTTGAACAGACCGACCTCGTCACCTTTGTTAAACATCTCCACTTTGTTCCTGTAGATTTTTTCTGTGTGGCCTTCATAACTGCGAAGCTCATACACTCTCTCCGATCGCGGGCCGGTGAGGGCAGGCGTGGCCATCTTTGTCATACCCGTAAATGCCCGAAGCAATGTCGATTCCATTCTTACATAAGGTGGATTCGTATAAGGTGCCTCGATGTACTCCTTTCCGTTCGCCAGATAGGTAGCGTCTTCATTCAACTTATCCGAAATTTTCAAAAACTGATCCAGTGACGTAAATGGAATCAAAACATGGATGCGCTTGCCATAGGTGGTATCTGTCTCCACCGGTTTGAATACACCAATATTTTTAATGCCGGCTTTATGCAACGCTGGCAAGTAGGCGTTTTTGAGAAACGCGTCCACGGTCGCTTGCTGCGTGTTATCTTTCAGT
The DNA here is from genome assembly GCA_044222145.1 of Cyclobacteriaceae bacterium. Lineage (GTDB taxonomy): Bacteria > Bacteroidota > Bacteroidia > Cytophagales > Cyclobacteriaceae > ELB16-189. Next base: position 172,039 of record JBGANU010000007.1, on the reverse strand, counting down.
TTGTAGGTGATGATTTGATAAAACTCGCGCTTTTGTGCCGACACAAATGAACTGATCAGGACAAATAAGAAAACCGACAATAATCGGACGTTTAACTTTAACGTGTTCATAATTATATTTTTTCAAATATAGAACCAATTGGGAGGCGGTGTCTCTCTTATGCCTTAATTTTAAATAACCATTACACAAGCGGTTTATGAAACTATTCTTTGCTCTCGGGCTGGCGCTACTTGGCTTTACGACATTCGCCCAACAACCAGAGATCGGCATTGTGCAGGATTATGAAAACGACAGTCTGTTGCATTCGTCCGGTTATAAATTTCTGATCGAATCCAATGCCAAAATATCATCGCCACTAAAGGTTGATGATCAACAATTTCAGAAGAACGCATCCGCCATCCGAAAATTGAAAACCACATTGCTAGCTGTCAATCTGTTTATACCGGGAGAATTAAAAGTAGTAGGCCCAACTGTAGACGAGGCTGCCGTTCTCAACTACACCGAAAAAGTATTACAACGATGCCAGGCTTTAAATATCCACATGATCACCTGGGGAAGTGGAGGCTCCAGACGTTTGCCGGATGGCTTTGATCCACAACGAGCCAAAGAGCAGTTCATCACCATCGCGAGAAAAGTGGCAATGCAGGCGGCACGCTATCAGATTACATTGGCCCTTGAAAATCTGAACAGCACCGAAACTAATTTTATCACCACATTGGCAGACGCACTTGACGTGGTGAAAAAAGTTGATCATCCGAACTTTCGTTTATGCGCTGATATTTATCACATGTTAAAGGAAAATGAACCGGCTGGTGTGATCGAAAAAGGAAAAGGCTATATCGTGCATTGCGAAATTGCCGAAAAGGAAAACAGAACACCACCCGGCACCATGAACGATGACTTTCGCGCTTACCTCAGGGCGTTGAAAAAAATCCATTACAAGGGCAAGATTGTGCTCGAGTGCCGATGGAATAACTTACCGCGCGAGGCGCCTCTCGCCTATCAGGCGCTTCAAAAGCAGATAGATGATGTATTTGGGAAACGTTAATCAAGTTAACCGTGAATGGTTAGTAGTCAATGGTAGGATACACAAACATAAAGATCATTAAACGATTAACTTGTAACCATTAACTCCTTCACGATTCAATGAAAATTGATCCATACATTATTTCTGAAGCCACCACCAAAGAGCCTCCCACCTCTTTCGTTCGCAGTCTTGCATTTCTCGGTCCGGGTTTTATTCTTTCTGCTTCTATTGTTGGATCGGGCGAGTTAATTGCGACTACTGTGTTGGGCGCTAAAGCTGGCTTCGCTGCGTTGTGGATCATCATCATCAGTTGCCTTGCTAAAGTTGCCGTGCAATTGGAGTTTGGAAAGCACGCTATTCTTACGGGAGAAACTGCGATGCAGGCATTTCAAAAACTTCCGGGACCGATAATCGGCAGAGGCCGTTGGACCGTTTGGCTGATCTTTCTATTGGCAACACTTAAGATTATACAAGTTGGCGGAATTCTAGGTGGCACCGTGATTGTATTAAACATGTTGTATTCAGGGTTTTCTATTTTCACCTGGACAATCGTGATTGCTTTGTTAGTTGCCAGTCTCATTTTTAATGGCCGCTATCAGTGGGTCGAAAAACTCTCATTGTTAATGATCGCTATGTTCACCGCACTCACTATCACTTCTTTGATTTCGCTTCGCTACACCGAGTATAGTTTTTCATTTGCCGACATTCTGAACGGTCTTCGATTCAATTTATCTGGTGAAGTAGTCGGAATTGCTATCGGTGCATTTGGCATTACAGGCGTTGCCAGTGATGAGATCATTGCTTACAATTACTGGTGCCTGGAGAAAGGATATGCATCTTATGCTGGTCCGAAGCAAGATACCGCTGCCTGGAAAAGAAGGGCGCAAGGCTGGATCAAGGTGATGTATTTAGATGCTGGTGTAGCGATGATCATTTATACGCTTGTGACCGTTGCTTTTTATTTACTGGGAGCTGCTGTATTACATCATCACGAAATCATCCCTCAGGGTAACGAGGTGATCGAAACGATTGCCCTGGTCTACACGCAATCACTGGGGCCTGGAATCAAGAACGTATATCTGGTAGGCGCATTCTTTGTTTTGTTCTCAAGCCTGTTCGCCTCTCTTGCCGCCTGGACGAGGTTGTTCTCCGATATCTTTGGTCAACTGGGTTGGATCAATTTTTTTGATCTCACTCAGCGGAACAGACTGATTGCCATTCTCGCGTGGTCGTTTCCAGTTACATGGGCTTGTGCTTATCTTTTCATTGAACTACCCGTGTTGATGGTACTATCAGGCGGCATTGTTGGATCGTTTATGTTGTTCATCGTCATCTTTGCCGCGATCCGTTTCAAATATGAAAAGTCACTGCTTCCACCAGCAGGTTTGCTTTACAACATCGCATTTTGGATCAGTGTCATGTCCATCCTATTTGTAGGCGTGTATGGTCTGGCAAAAGTTTTATAAAAAGAAAAGAGCAGCATGATGCCACCCTTTTCTTCTTTGATCCAACGATCGTTACAAGCTTATACTCGTCTTCCGCAGTAACAATGGCCTGAAGTATTCGCGATACGACCACGCCAGAAAAACATTCAGCAACACCACCACAATTCCCATCACGGTATTTTCTGGAGACAAAAAAGCGTGAAACAGAAAAATGTTCAAACTGATCGGGAACAACACCACAAGCGACAGCGGCACGAATACTCCCACTAAAAGCAGCGCTCCTAACACAACCTCCAACCCTTTTAACATCGGAAAGAAATAGCCTGATTGAAACAGCCCCCCTGTGAACGCATCGGCAACACCACCATGAGGAGGTGGAGTTGGCAAGAAATGAAAGAAAAAGTTAAGACCGAACACAAAATAGATGAGGCCAAGTAACACGCGAGCGGTTACAACAGAGACAGATTTAATTTTTGTAGACATAAATTTATCATGTATAAGTTTATTAAGCGTTTACCAGTTCATCTTTAAAAGCCGGATAATCCGTATATCCTTTTTCGCCTGGCGTATAGAAGCTACCATAATCAAGTTTTGAATTGAGTGGAAAACTTTTTCTGAAACGCTCCACCAGATCAGGATTGGAAATAAATGGTTTACCAAACGCAACGAGGTCGGCAAATCCCGAAGTAAGATCTTCTTCCGCACGCGCAACGGTGTAGCCGCCCGACAAGATCAGTGTGTTCTTAAATTTCTCACGAATTGTCTTCTTCATGCTGAGTGGAACCTCTGGTGCACCACCCGAACTATGATCGACAATATGTATATAAGCGATGTCGATTGTGTTCAATTGCTCGGTCAGGTAAGTATAAGTTGCTTCAACCTCCGGATAACCGGGCATATCGTTAAATACGCCAAAGGGCGACACGCGAATACCCACTTTATCTTTTCCGATTGCATCACTCACTTCTTTTGTCACTTCCAGAACAAACCGACTGCGATTTTCAATTGATCCTCCATAAGAATCACTCCGCTGGTTGGAATGAGGTGATAAAAATTGCTCGAGCAGATATCCGTTTGCGCTGTGCAACTCAATTCCATCAAAGCCTGCTTCTATGGCGTTCAACGATGCCTTCACATATTCTGCTTTTGTTTGGATGATCTGTTCGGCTGTCAACTCTTGCGGAACGGGGTGATCTTTCATGCCTTCCTGATCGGTCCACATCTGACCTGCTGCCGCGATGGCCGATGGCGCAACCAACCGTGTACCGGCAGGCAAGTTGAGTGAGTGACCAATGCGACCAGTATGCATTAGCTGAGCGAAAATTTTTCCTCCCTTCTCATGCACAGCCTTTGTAACGAGCTTCCAACCGGCAACTTGATCAGCTGAGAAAAGTCCGGGAATTCTTGCATAGCCCAATCCATTGGGAGAAGGCGAAACACCCTCGGTAATGATCAGGCCAGCCGAAGCTCTTTGTGCGTAGTAGTTGGCCATAATTTCATTGGGTAGATTTTGAAGCGCCCGGCTTCTGGTCATCGGTGCCATTACAATTCGATTGGCAAGTGTTGATGTTCCGAGCGGATAAGAAGTGAGGTAAACAGGTAGATTCATGATGAACGGGGTTTAAATTGATTAAATTATATATTTAAATATTTCGATGTATTGATTCAAAATAAAGAGCCTTTCAAGGGCCCGGACTACTAGACGTTTTCTGTCTGCATTTAGTTCATTGATGTATTTAAATTTTTCAATGTATTTTTGAGAAAAAAAATTATACGAATTTCAGCTGATTAATGCTGTTTGTGTAGTCCTTTAGAAGCTTTTCATTCAGATTGTATTTGTGATTCCTTCCCTCCTTTTCAGGCTCAATCAATCCAGCTTCTACTAATACTTTGATGTGATGGCTTACCGAAGGCTGAGCCAGATCGCTTTCTTCCTGGATATCGGCACATTGGCCACAACCTCCTTTTTTTGAAATATGCTGGAGAATTTTCAAACGATTGGCATCGCCAAGGGCTTTTGAAATCTTCTCAATTTGTTTTGTGCTGAGTGACATTTTGTATTGAATGATGTAAATATATCAATCTGAACTAAGTACGCAAAGTTGAAGCAAAAGGTTCAGACATGGTTGTCGTCTTCGTCTCCATCGCTTCTTGTAAGTAGTAAGCTATAGGAGAATGGATATGATCGAATCGACTTAGGGATCTTAAACGAACTTACTTGCACAGCCATATTGTTTGCTGGCGAATAAAACCAACAAAGGCAAGCAGCGTGGTCTTTCACTTAAACAAGTAACGAACACTAATCCCATTCCAGAAACCTGACGATACGGAAGTAATCGAACCTGAAATTTGTTTGTTGTTGATCACGGTTTGATAATCTACTTGCCGCGATTGCCGAAAGGCAACGAAATATCTTCCATATCCGGCTATCGTTATCCGTCCAATGTTCCAGGCCAATTCTGCTCCCACTTCCGTTCCGATGAGAAACGAATTATGTTTAAATGTTTCGGTAGGAGGATTAATACCGTCCCGAATTACATCTGAACGAACTGTATAAGGTAAATAATAACTGGTGGAAAGCGCTATGCTGGGGATGAGTTCAAAAGCCTGGCGCAAGGAATTTACGGAAACCACACTGTATTTGTATCGCAACGGCACATACAAATAGGACATGCTTGTATAGTTGATGGTGCTAAAATATCTCTCTTCAAATGTATAGCCGATATTGTCGGGCATTACATAAAAGCCAAACTCATAGAAATTTTTGTTTCTCCGGTAGCCTAGAAAAGCACCTTGAAACCTTCGGTCTTCTCTTTGAAACTTTTGAGGTACCTTGTCAGGATAAGTATAAACATTATCGCTATGATTGACTTGTCTATTTTTGTATCTCCCAAAATCAAATCCGGCATAGAGGTAGCCTTTCTTTACCGATGTCGAATCTAATCCTTTCGATACTATCTTTTTTAGAGGCACGTAATATCGCAAGCCGACAGAAATATTTCGGCCCGAACCACTTGTGTAACGTAACCCCTCATGGACTGTTCCATTCATTTCTTCATAGTTAATGTAGGTAGTCATTTGAGGCGAAAACCCGATATACTGCGTGAAGCCACCCCAGAAATAAAAATTGTTTACTACTCTTTTTTCAAACTCAATACCAAGCCGTAGTACTACTTTAGCTTGATCGGTTCTATCGTACGTATAATGTGCTTCACCAGCTATCGGAGGGGCTAAAGGTTTGAACAGGACATCGGCTCTTGGCGGGTTGTTCTGTATGGTTAAACCAAGAAGGCCAAATAGCTGAAACGACCGTTGCTGGTTATAGTGGCGTGGCATAAATACACCATACTTGTAGCTAAAGTTAAAGTTGGTAACCGATTTATAGTCATCAGTTACCATATCAAAAGCTTGTCCTACGATACAAATACAACCGCGTGGTGCCACTACCTGCGGTGCATCAATAGATGCATATCGAAGCCCTATTTTGGATATCCCAAATTCAACAAAGTGTTGTTGATTAAAGGAATAACCTATTCCCAACTGGCTATTGGTAGAAGGGCTATAATCTGTGTATGTGGTGTGTTTAAAAGGATAATCGCCTTCGTAATTGTACTTATAAGAATATGCCGAAAGATTGCCCGAAAAGTAAAGATTTTGGCCAATTGCTAGAATAGGCGACTGTATAATAATAAATAGGAAAAGAGATTTCATTGGCTAGATAAAAAACCCGCACATGTAAATTTACAACTTTACACATCGAAGTAAATCCAGAGTTTGATAACTTGGTTTCAACTGAACACATTATAATATGGGAAAAGAAAATCTAAAAGTTGACGCTTACATTGCAAAGGCTGCACCCTTTGCTCAACCCATCCTTCAACATTTGCGTGAATTGGTCCACGATGGATGCACCGAAGTAACCGAGACGATAAAATGGGGCTTCCCGCATTTTGAGTACAAAGGTATTTTATGCAGCATGGCTTCGTTCAAACAGCATTGTGCGTTTAGCTTTTGGAAAGGCTCGATCATGAGCGACCCCAAACACGTGATGAAGCAGGCAGGGCGAACTTCCATGGGGCACTTCGATCGCATTACATCACTGACTGATTTACCTTCAGACAAAATTCTATTGGCATACATTAAGGAAGCCGCAAAACTCAATGACGAAGAAGTAAAAGTTCCTCAGCAAAGCAAACCCAAAGCGGAAAAAAAATTGACAGTCCCCTCCTACTTTTTAAACGAACTCAAAAAGAATAAAGCTGCTTTAAAAACATTCGAAGGCTTTAGCTACAGCAACAAAAAAGATTATGTAGAGTGGATAGAAGAAGCCAAGACCGATGCTACGAGAACAAAGAGAATGGAAACTACTATTGAATGGTTGGCCGAAGGTAAAGTGAGAAACTGGAAGTACATGAAGTGAACGAATAGGCGGTCGGCAAAAAAGACAATAGCTAGCTTCTTACTTGATATAAGGACCAATCACGTTCGCCCAGATGTCGTAGCCTGCCTTATTCATGTGCAGTCCATCTTCAATAAATAGATCTTTGCGCACAACGCCATTGGAATCGAGCATTGGATTCCAAACATCTACATACGCAACATTCTTTTGTTGTTTTGTCCAGGCGTTTAGTTGCCTGTTAAAATACACATACTTGTCTTTCAATTGCCAACGTGCCAAACTTGGCTTGGGGGAAATAAATACCACCTGCACCTTTGTAGAAAGCTTTTGTCGGATCAAGGTGAGCAATTGGTCGGCTTGCTTTAAAACGTCATCTGGATTTTTTCCATAGCCAATGTCGTTATCGCCCTCATAGATAAAAATCTGCCTGGGCTTGTACGCCACAATCAGTTTATCAACATAATCGATCAGGTCGCTCATCTCCGATCCACCGAACCCACGATTTAAAATATTTTTCTTTGGGAAATAGGTAGAGATGTCTTTCCAGAATCGGATGCTAGAACTCCCCGTGAAGAGAATTACTTTTTTCTTATTGATGGCAGAGTCACCCGCCACTAACGCGTTTACTTCATCCTGAAATCGGGGAGCTTCCTGTGCCTGAAGGCTGAAGACTAATAGCCATGTAAGAACAAAAACAAAAAGAGAACGCACTACCGTCATCGCGAGCGAAGCGTGGCGACCCGCTAAGCTGAAATCAAATACGGGGATTGCTTCGGTCGTACCTCCCTCGCAATGAACTGTGATAAAAAGCAAGTGTTATTTGATCATTTGTAATGAAAGTTTTGTATCAAATGCCATCCCTGATTTTACTAACGCGAATGCCTGCCTCAGAAGTTTGTGCGATACAGCCATCAAAGCAACCTTGGCAGCCTTACCATTTTTTCTAAAACGTTCGTAGAGATTCTTACATGCTTCATTGCATTTAATAGCTTGCAGCGCACACATAAATAATGATCGTCTTAGATCCGACATTCCTAGTTTACTAATTCTGGGTTTTCTGTTTACTGTTTTACCCGATTGAAAAATACGTGGCGCTATTCCAGTAAAGGCAACTAGCTGTTTTACATTCTTGAAACGACTGAAACCACTTGTTGATAGTATTAATAACATCGCAGTCTTTTTACCAATACCAGGAATGCTGATCAGTGAGTTAAACTCTGTCGAATAATGTTGCTTGGTAAGATCCACAATTTCTTTCTCCAGGTGAGCGATCTGTTCCTTTTGAATACGCGCTACCTGATCCAGAGATCGAGAAGCTTTTTTGTCAATTTTTGGATGCTGTTTTAAAGCTTCCAGGGCATTCATGGTGCTAGTTAGTTGTTTGGATAATTGTTCCATAACACTCTGCATCTGAAGCATTTGCTGTAAATGCTCAGGGGCTGGAGTCCACCCAACAGGATTAGTGAGATGAGCAAACTGACTTATTGATACCGCATCTTTGCTGTCAGTTTTTGCTCGCTGTAAATTCATCTGGCAAAATCTGCGGATCACCAGTGGGTTTACTATGGATACCACAATGTTCCATTCATGTAGTTGATGGGCTAACCTTAAGTAATAAGGTCCACTCGCCTCCATGACCACATGCACAGACGAACTTGTCCACTTCTTAAATAACTTGAATCCTACCTCATCATTACTAAACTGACGACCACCCAGCTCGATGTTGTAGGCATCAAAGCTGTCTTTTGAAACGTCTACGCCAACGTAATTCATCATTTTGATTATTTTTGGTTGAACAATTTGAAAAGAGAATACTTGCTTACCTATCCATGCTTAACACAGGCTCAAAGGCCTAATGAACTGTTCAGGTTTGACAAGTAAAGAGCGGGGACCAGCATTGCGAACGGTCTGGTGGATCCATGACGAATCTCGGTCTTGCTCCGCTCCTCTCTTTTTGATAATACAAAATAACCTTTGATTTTTAAATCCGCTTCAAACGTAGCATGACGTTTACTTTTAATTAAAGTAGTATTGTCTAAATGATTCATCCTTTATAATTTTTTCGTCATACAAATACTTTCAGCAATATTCACATACGGCTCATAGTTGGGAATCCTGACGTATCCCGACTTCTCGTAAGCCGCGATAGCCTCCGGCTGTTTAATACCCGTCTCCAACATGGCAACGCGAAAGCCTTCTTCTGCACCCCACTGCTCAAGCTGCTTCAAAACTAGTTTACCAATACCTTTGCTGCGGTGATGCGGCACCACATACATGCGCTTAATCTCCAGGGTGTGTTCCTCTTTCATGGGGCGAAAACAACCACAGCCGACAGGTTCATCTTCCGCGAAAGCGAGGACAACGCGAGCGCGCTCATCAACATAATTAAACGGAGCAAAATTCTGTTGCGTATCCGGATATCGCACCCAGAATTCTTTATCAAGATCAACGATGAGTTTTTGAAAATCAGGATCGGAAGCGGTAGTTCTCTTGAAAGTTGTCATAGATCAACTCAAAAGATAACATCGCCAGGCTATCCAAACAAATCCGAACTAAGGTAACGGTCGCCCCGATCGCAAATAATAAAGACAATCACTCCTGATTTTATTTCGGAGGCTATTTTCAATGCGGCCGTCAACGCACCGCCACTGCTCATACCCGCGAGTATGCCCTCTTCTTTCGCCAGTCTTCGCGTCATGAGTGTTGCTTCAGCTTCGCTTACATCTACAATGCGATCTATGCGTTCGCGCTCAAAAATTTTTGGCAAAAATTCTGGCGACCATCTTCTGATGCCCGGAATACTCGATCCATCGGTTGGCTGCGTTCCAACAATTTGAATGTTCGCATTTTTTTCTTTCAGATAACGCGATACACCCATGATGGTGCCGGTAGTACCCATGGCCGATACAAAATGTGTGACGGTTCCATTGGTGTCATTCCAGATTTCGGGACCGGTAGTTTTATAATGCGCATTGTAATTATCCGGATTAGCAAACTGGTTGAGAATGTAGTAACCTTCTTTTACCGACATTTCTTCCGCCAGCTCGCGGGAATACTCAATCGTTTTTTCATGAGGCGTGAGTATCACCTTCGCTCCGTACGCTTCCATTGCCAACACTCGCTCACGTGTTGAATTATCGGGCATGATCAAGGTCATGTTCAATCCCATGATGCGGGCAATCATAGCCAATGCAATTCCGGTGTTACCGCTAGTTGCCTCAACAAGTTTATCTCCTGGCTTAATGTCACCTCTGTCCAACGCACCTTTGATCATGCCATAGGCTGCGCGATCTTTTACACTACCGCCTGGGTTGTCACCTTCCAGTTTACCGTAAAGCGTTACGTTTTTATTAACAGGGATTACCTGCAATTCCACCAACGGAGTATTGCCAATCAGTTCGGATAACTTCATGAGATCATTTTTTTAATGTGGCTTCTTATCGGCTTTGAACACCACCAGATCGGTTTCCTCGGTATCGCCATTATACATCTTCGCCTGATAGTAAATTTTAGAGTAACTCGGCACACTTCGCGTTAGCCAAACGTTTCCGCCAATCACACTGTCATGACCAATAATGGTTTCGCCACCCAGAATAGTAGCGCCTGCATAAATTACCACATGATCTTCTATTGTGGGATGTCGTTTTTTCTCAGCATCGTTTTTCTCAACACTCAACGCACCCAGCGTAACGCTCTGATAAATTTTTACATGATTGCCGATAACAGTTGTTTCGCCAATTACAATTCCGGTTCCATGGTCGATGCAAAAGTGCTCTCCGATTTTTGCAGCCGGATGAATGTCCACACCTGTTTTACTGTGTGCATGTTCAGTGATCACGCGTGGAATACCCTCAACGCCTAACCGATGCAGTTCGTGTGCAAGCCGGTAGGCGGCAATCGCATAAAAGCCGGGATATGTACGGACCACCTCGCTCCTACTCTTCGCGGCCGGGTCCCCTTCAAACATGGCTTGAATGTCGTGCTCCAGTTTTTGATGAAGCTTTGGTAACGAGTCAAAAAAAGTTGCCGCTATTTCTTTCTCATTCTTTGATCGCAACCCGGGCGACACGCGAATCATTTCCTGCAACGCACTTTGTAAACCTTTCAGGTGAACTTCAAAGTCTGTTACAGTGGGGAACGATTCCTTGGCAAAATCGGGAAAGAGCGCTCCCAGCAAACGGCCAAACAATTCTGATACCTCCGCAGGCGATGGACAGGTTGGGCATGCCTGGTGTGATTGATATAGCTTTTGTACAAAGGACTTATCCATGTTGCTTAAATGCTTTTGAGGCTTATTAGGTTCATATTTTTTAATAAAAAGTATAGCGCAAACTAAGGGAGATTGCAGTTACGCTCATCATCCCTTCACGCATACAACCAACTAAAGTTGTAAAAGTTTGATGGATGGAATGCGGCTTTACAAATAATTAACAAGAAAACGCTGACGATCAACTTCTAAATCATCATAAACAATGCGGCTACTAACGTCATGGTGATGATGAACCAGCGATAGATGCGCTCCGACAATTTACCAACGATGTAAATTCCTAAGATGGCCCCGAGAATAATGGCGGGCAGTGTGATCAGGCTAAGCCAAACCGTTTTGAGTGTGATGGTGTGCCAGACGAAAACATGAAACGGAACCTTAAACCAATTCACCACCAAAAAAAACCAGGCCGTTGTGCCAATAAAAGAATTTTTAGGAAGCCTGATGGATAACAGGTAAACGGCCATTACTGAATTAGCGAGGTTGCCCACCATGGAGGTGAAGCCACCTGCCACGCCTGTTGCCGCACCAAACCATTTTTTATGCGGCACTTCTTCCTTGTGACTTTCCAACCACACCATGATGATCACACTGATCACAATGGTAATGGCCATAATCACTTTGAAAACGGAATCATTGATGTAACTGCCGGTGATGGTGCCCAACACAACGCCAATGGCGGCCCATGGAAATAGAATTTTAAGATGTTGCCACGATGCATGACGATGATAATACCAAACGCCCATTACATCGGCCAACACCAGAATGGGCAACATAATACCACTGGAAAGCTGACCTCCAAAAACGTTTGCCAGAATGGGCACCGACATCATGCCGGCACCGTGCACACCCGTCTTGGCCATGCCAATGAACAAGGCAACGATAAAAACGAGTGTGAGACTTGCGTAGGAAAGTTGAAATGAGAAAAGTGAAATCAAGTAGCGGCAGTTAAAGTGCTAAGCTACTGAAAGGAATTAGAAAATCAGAAAGCCGTCCAGTCACTGTTTACTGATGTCAAACAGAAATCGGACGGCTAGAGTCGGATTAAAACTTACCGAACTTCAACGTGGCATTGTAGGATAGTTTACTCAAATCCGCATCCGTCAAACCAGCACCTGTACTTCCGAAAGTAGCGCGATAGGATATTCCCGGGCTGAAGCGCATCCATTTAAATACATTCACCTCCAATTGAACTCCTGGCTCCGCTACAAAGAATAAATTTTCGTTGCCGGTGTAGCCTGGATAATTGTCATAGTTATTATTAAAGTCATGCCTCCAGTCGGGTCGTTCATATTGCATGGTAAACCCGGCACCCGTAAAAAGATTAAACGCTACATGGATGGCTTTATCAGAACCCATCACGTATTCTGTCATCATACCGGCCTGAGCATATTCATAACTCATCCTTCTTAATGGGTCAATACTATATTGAGAGGGCACTGCGATGTAGTTGGTGGTGGCCGCAAAACCGGCACCGAGCATCAATCGCTTGCCCAGGTAAACACCACCATAAACTTCCGTCATGTTGGCGTAGCCACTGCCGATGCTGGTGAATTTATTGGCGATGGCACCGTATCCGCCAACTGGTCTTCCACTGCCAAATATGGTTTGAATTTGTGCGTTGGCCGAACTTGCCATCGAAAGAACAATCGTCAAAGCAAGTAACTTAAAATGTGTTTTCATGTCTTTAAGTGTGTTTGTATAACGTAAAGACAATCCTCCATTCCCTTACCCCTATTCGATTCAAGATTTTTTAACGCAACTATCAACAGTCGGAACTTCTAATGAAAAGTCACTTTAAATTGATTTCAACCGGTTTCGTGAAGCCTATCTGCGACAATCAAATTCCCTTAACCAGTTCAAAACCACGACCAACGCGACCTTAACCCATTGTTTCCTGATCAATGTAAGATTTGCCGGTCATTTCCATCAATCAAAAAAATTGGATTAGCAATTTTTGCAGCCGTAAAAAATAACCCCAAATGAAACCAACACACATTACTCTCATTGGTGCTTTGCTGCTCATCACAACAGCGACAGCATTTTCACAATCGACTGATCAACCGAAAGACGACAGTCTGTACGAGCTTTCATTAGAAGAACTGATGAACATTCCGATTCAGTCTGCTTCTAAAAAAGAAGAGACTTTGTTCGATGCACCTCTTTCAAGCTATACGATTACACAATCTGATATTGAGAAAGCCGGTTCTACCAGCATCATGGAAGCACTGCGACTGGCTCCCGGAGTAATCGTTCGCCAGGAAACAAATGGTGTGTATGACATTCACCTTCGTGGATTTGACAACGTATTGAGAACGAGTGAAGACTATACAAAATCCAGTCTCACTACGCTGGTGATGATTGACAACCGTCCGGTGTTCAACAACAACCTTGGCGGAACTTTCTGGGAGACGTTGCCCATTGACTTAAATGACGTGGAACGAATCGAAATTGTGCGCGGTCCTTCTGCTCCATTGTTCGGACCGAATGCCGTGACCGGTGTAATCAACATTATCACCAAGCGCGTGAGCGGTAAAACGCATGCCAATGCTTCTTTGCAATACGGCACTCCCTCCACTATGATTGCCAACGGTTCTTATGGACAAACTGTTAACAACAAGTTCAGCTACATCTTATCAACGAACTATCAGCAACGCGACCGATTTGATGATACCTACTTCCAACCAAACACGGGAGATTATGTATCGGTAGATAAACTCTCATCCAATGCATCATCGGTATATCCAAATTATCAGCAAGCGATGAAGAAAGTGGGCGCTAACGGCTTCTTTAACTTCAAAGCGAACGAACATGTTGTGTTTGATCTGAGCATTGGTCTTCAAAACTCAGAAGTACAGAAAAATTTCCTGAGTGGTCCAGGCAACACACCTTTCACCACCAACCGAACAGAAAGTCAGTATGCTAACCTATCCGGTAAGATCCATGGGCTTACACTTCGCTCATCTATTCTAAATGGTCACGACAACTTAAATGTAGGAGCGCCTCCAAATCAATATAACTATCAGGTGGCCGATGGCTATGCCGAATACGAAGTAAAAGCAGGAGAGAAAATTTCAATCGTACCTGGCGTTAGCTATCAATATGCAAGCTACAACGATGCGGACTTTGTAAATGATGGCGGAGTTTTCTTAAATGGCAAGAAATCAACAATCGGTACAACATCAGCTTTCGTTCGCACCGACATCAGGCCGATCACGAACCTGAGAATCATTGCAGCCGGTCGTGCCGACAGATTTTCGGTGCCTGACAAAACTTATCTTGCTTACGAATTTGCATCCACTTATAAATTAAACAAAACTAATTTGATCAGGGCAGCGGTAACGCGTTCAAACAGTGGTTCATTCATTGGAAACAACTTCCTTAATTACAACCAGGTGATTCCGGATGCAATTGCGCCAGGTATTAATGCTACGTACACCAGACAAGCCAATCAGAACCTAAAACTTTCAACCGTCAATATGATTGAATTTGGTTACAGAAGTCAATTGACCAAAAACATTCAACTTGATTTTGACGTGTTCTCTCAAAAAATTGAAAACCTGTCGGCTCTTATCTTCAAGGGATTCAACGGAAATTTTGCGAACCCCATGATTGTCGAGAAGTTTGAAAATATTCCTACAGTGGCTTCTCAGATGGGTGCAACATTTGCAATCAACTTTGTTCCAAATGAAAAGTTTCAATTCAAACCTTTCGTGACTATTCAAAAGACAAAAGTTGACAACCTGCTCGCCAGCTACGACAACTCAACGACCAGCACAAATGAAACGCACAAAAGCACGCCCGCTTACTACGGTGGTTATTACCTCAACTTCAAGGCGAGTAAAAAAATTAACGTTAATGTGAACGGTTATTATTTTGCTTCACACGTTCAATATGGCCGTGATGGCAACAGAACCCCGGTGAACTTTAATGTTAGCGGCAAATTCCTGGTGGACATGAAAGCCTCTTATCATTTCACAAATCAGTTAAGCGGTTTTATCAATGCCAGAAATGCTTTGAACAACAATACACGCGAGTACTTTGGTGCCGATAAAATCGGTGGCCTTTACCTGGCTGGTCTGTCATTCAAATTGAACTAACGGATTAGTAAGACAAAATTCCGAACGAAGTTTAAGCAGAAGGGTTTCCAACAACGTTGAAGTTGGAAACCCTTTTTCTTTTCCCCGATTTGAGTAAAAGATCGTTAACGATTAGCACATTACTCATATCGCAATGATTTCACAGGATCAGTCATGGCGGCTTTCAAGGTGTGAACACTTACTGTAACCAACGCAATTGCGATTACCGTAAGACTTGGCACAGCAAATATCCACCACGATAATGGGATGCGCGTGGCAAAATCCTGCAGCCATGAGTTCATTATCCACGCAGCTAAGGGAACAGACAAGACAATGGCAGCACCAATCAATATAACATAGTCTTTGCTTATCAATTGAAGAATACCCGGCAACGATGCACCTAACACTTTCCGAATCCCAATTTCCTTCGTTCGTTGCAAAGCAGTAAGTGATGACAACCCAAATAGCCCGAGACAGGCAATGAAAATTGCCAGCCCTGAAAAAATTCCGAAAATATTACCAAACTGCTGATCGGCCTGGTATTGCTTATTGTAGTGATCATCTAGAAAAAAATAGTGGAATGGATTTCCTGGAAATACTTCTTTCCATATCGTTTCAAACATGGCCATCGATTCTTTCACCTGACGGGTATTGAATTTGACAGAGTAATAACCATTGGGAGCTTCTCCATACCGAAAGATCAACGGGTCATACGTTTTCTTCAGTGATTCCTGGTGGTAATTTTTTACTACGCCCACAATCTTAAAGGTATCGCCCCAAAAAAAGATCTTATCATTGATCGCATCTTCGGCCTTGGCAAAGCCCATCAACTTGGTGGCCGATTCATTTAATATCACATTCTTGTATTCCTGAATAGTAGCATCAGAAAACTCCCGGCCAGCCGCCATTTGTAAACCATAGCCTTTTATGAATGAACCATCCATCATAATGATTCGATACTGCTTCTGTTCATCTGTTCGTTGACTTAGCCTGCGTATACCTCCCGCATTCCAATCGGACGGACCACCGGGTACAGTTGTGGAGGCACAGACTGACGCCACTTCGGAGTATTGAGAAATCTTTTGCTTAAAGACTCCGAACTTGTGCTTGTACGTAGAGTCCGTCACTGATGGAGAATTAATCACAACTGTCTGATCAATATCGACACCCAACTTCTGATCCCGCATAAACTTTATCTGTCGATAAACTGTAAACGTTCCAACCATCAACGTAATGGACGCAACAAATTGCGTGATCACCATCCCCTTTCTCAACCAGACTCCCCGATCAGAATTTTTAAATTTTCCCTTCAATACCTCTACCGGACGAAACGATGATAAGACAAAGGCAGGATAAAGGCCCGATAACAAGGCACCTGATAGGGTGATGGCCAATAGAATCAACCAGAATGCTGGCAACTGAAAAAGGGAATAACCCAGCTCGCGACCCGTTAAGCCACTGAACCAACCTGTCAGTAAAAATGCAAATACAACCGACAACGCAACGGCCACCACGTTCAAGAAAAAGGACTCTGTTAAAAATTGTTGAATCAACTGAACCCGAAAACTTCCCATCACTTTGCGCACACCTACTTCACGCGCCCGTTCAATTGATTTTGCGGTGGAAAGATTGATGTAATTAATCCATGCAATAATCAAAATGAGAACAGCCACAACTGTTAAGAAGTAAACCGATTGCATGTTTCCATTTGGCTTGAATTCTCCAATAAAATCCGAATCCAGATGTATGCTGGAAACAGGTTGCAAATGGAAAATCATATCAGCATTAAACTCCTTCATCTGCTCTCCATTAATTTTTTTGGTGAGCGCAGGAAGCTTCGACTCTAATGCCTTTGGGTCGGCATGTTCGTCCAGCAGCAGGTAAGTCATGAAGCCGTCCCAATTCCATGAGGTGACAGGGTCGTTCCATAACTTTTGCAAACTGGCAAATGAACCCAGTGCATCAATTTTCATATGCGTGTTGAAGGGGAGATCTTCAAACACACCGCTAACTTCATAGTCTGTTCGTCCATTGGCACGCAACGTTTTCCCGATTGGATTTTCATCGTGAAAATATTTCCGCGCCAGTGTTTGCGAGATCACCAACTTAAAGGGGTCTTTCAAAACAACTGAGTCGACTCCTGAGATGAGTTTAATAGAAAATATCTTGAAGAAATCTTCGGAGGCGAAGTACAGGTTATCCTCCTTAAAAAAAGTATCGCCATAGGAAAGCGTGACACCACTCTGATGTAACCTGACATAGCTCTTCACTTCGGGAAAATTTGCTTTGATATCTGGACCAACACCCGCGGCACCAGCAGCCCATCGTGTTGAAAGTTCGCCTTTGTCGAAGCGATCTAATTGCAATCGGAATATCCGGTCCTTCTTGTCGAGGAAATTATCATAACTCAATTCATGCAAAACAAACTGAGCAATGAGCATACACGCGAGCATGCCAATGGCAAGACCGGTCACATTGATAAATGTGAATACTTTATTCCTGGATATATAGCGCCAAAGCGAAGTGAGATAGTTTTGAAACATAATGAAACGGTTTAATCTCTGGGATACTTTGCTTTCCCGAAATAGTTACACCTGCTTTCCAATAAATATTTATCGAGCACTTGCGTAAACCTAACCCTTCATCGAAGGTGTTGTAAACAGTTGAAGTTTAATAGTATCTATTCATACCGCAATGACTTCACGGGGTTGGCTAAAGCAGCAGTAATTGATTGGTAACTGACGGTAGCCAATGCAATGAACGTTGTGATGACCGTGGCCACAGCAAAAATCCAAATGCCAATTTCGATTCGGAAGGCAAAGGTGCCCAGCCATTTGTCCATCAAAAGCCACACTAACGGAATGGCAATCACATTAGCAATGATCACCAGCTTAAGAAAATCCTTCGATAGCAATAAAAAAATATTAGGCACCGATGAACCCAACACTTTGCGAATGCCAATCTCTTTGGTGCGTTGCGAAGCCGTGAATGATGCTAATCCAAACAATCCCAGAGAAGCCACAAAAATGGCGAGTAACGAAAACAGTCCAAAGATTTTTCCGAATTGCTGGTCGCCTTTGTACTGACGATTGAAAAAAGAATCCAGAAAAAAATAATCAAATGGATTACCAGGAAAGAGTGTGCTGTATTTCTCTTTGGCATAAGCCAGCGTTTGCTCCAGATTTTCAGGTTTGACTTTGACACTGAAATACGATTGAGGTGCGTCAAAAAAACTAAACGCCATCGGTCGGAAGTCCACTTTCAACCCTTCCTGATGATAGTTTTCAATCACACCCACGATGGATAGCGTATCTCCTCCAATACTCACTTTGCTTCCAACAGCTTCGTCCAACGTTTTAAAACCAAAATCACTTACTGCCTTTCGATTTAATACAACGTTACGTGCATCATTAAATTCGCGAGAGAATCCGCGCCCAGCCAAAATTTCATTTCCGAACGTGTCAAAGAAATCATGATCAACGCCAATCCGATACATCTGCATGGAGGCCTGATCCTGATCAAGTCCAATTCGTTTTGCCCCGTTGGTCCAGTACACCAGGTTACCAGGAATTTCCGATGAACCAGCTATGTTTTTCACCGCTGGATGATGAAGCATTTCTGTTTTAAAAGAATTGTAGGTGGAAGCGTACAGCGAATCATTCTGAACAACGCCCGGTGCGTTGATTACTAAGGTTTGATTGATATCTATTCCAAGATTACGATTCTGCATAAACTTCAATTGTTGATACACAATGATCGTTCCGGCAATCAATGAAACAGATGCAACAAATTGTGTGATCACTAATCCTTTTCGCAGCAACATTCCCTCACGTGTTCCTTTCATAGAACCCTTCAGCACTCGCGATGGCTGATAAGCCGATAGTACAAATGCAGGATACAATCCCGACAAGGCCGACCCTAACAAGAACAGCAAGCCGACAGCATACCAAAAGTAGCGATCGCTAAAAATGCTAAGTGTAAGTTCTTTGCCAGATAAGTTGTTAAATATCGGAATGGCGAGATTCAACAACGCGAGCGCAATGGCAACAGCAATTAAGTTGACAACAAACGCCTCGGAAACAAACTGCCCCATCAACTGAGTGCGTGCTGCACCAATTGCTTTTCTCACACCTACCTCTTTGGCACGCTCCACCGCGCGAGCCGTAGCCAGGTTGATGTAATTCACCCACGCGATAATCAAAATGAAGAAGGCAATGATGGCAAGAAAGTACACCGACTTGCCGTTGCCATTCACACGAGCTTCCTGAATTAAGTCAGAGTAAAGATGGATGTCTTTTAACGGCTGTAGGGTGAACACTATTTTTTTATCATCGCCTTCGCGTCCATATTTTTTGATGTAACCAGGAAACTTTGCTTCCAATGCCTTGGGATCGGCACCGGGTTTCAATTGAATGTAATTGTAAAAATCATACCAGCCCCATGCTTCTTCCCATTGATTGTGTTCGGCACCTGCTTCCAGTCCAGGATATGTTTTGTACGAAAATAGAAAAGAGAATTTCAAATGCGAGTTCTCCGGTGATTGAATTACACCCGTAATCTCATACTCTTGATTAGATGAAAATCGAATGCGTTTCCCAATGGGATCTTCATTTCCGAAATACTTGCGAGCGGTCGCTTCCTCTACCACAGCAGTGTTGGGTTCCTTTAAAGCTGTGTTTCGATCACCTTTGATTACGGGATAAGAAAACATTTCAAGGAAACTTTGGTCCGCCAGGAATAAGTTATCCTCCTTTATACTCACATCGTTGTAACGGATCACGCCTCCACCATATTGAAGATAAAGCCGACAGCTATTTTCAATTTCCGGATAATCGGCTTTTAACGTAGGCGCCATCTTTGGAAAGGAAGTGGCGCTTTTAAAAACCAATTCCCCTTCGCGATAACGATCATACTGAACGCGGTACAATTGATCTGCATTTGCATGAAAGCTGTCATAACTCAACTCGTCTTTTACATATTGCAGAATGAGTAAACTGGCGGCCAACCCGATTGAAAGTCCCAGCACATTTAATATAGAGAAGCCTTTGCGTCTGGAGATGTTTCTGAGGGTGGTGAGCAGGTAGTTCTTAATCATAGGACGGATTTATATGGTTTCAAACGACAAGGATGGTGCCACGGAGGAATCTGCTGTTGGAACTCAAAAGCAGGGTTTCAAAAATCTAGTTCGGCTTTATTCGAACATATTTGTCCGAGTGCGGACGTTGACGGGAGACAAAAATTGATACAAGCAGGGATAGCAGATAAGGATAATAAGGGCAGGATTTATATTTTTGCAACCACATTTTAACACAAGAATCGACCTCATGGGACGGATATTTGAAAAGAGAAAGCACAAGATGTTTGCCCGCTTCGACAAGATGGCAAAAGGATTTACCCGCATCGGAAAAGACATTGCCATCGCTGTAAAGCAAGGCGGCCCGTTGCCAGAAAATAATCCCCGGCTTAGGATGGCCATTCAAAATGCGAAGGGTTTGAACATGCCGAAAGATCGCGTGGAGGCTGCCATCAAACGGGCTTCTCAAAAAGAAGAAAAGAACTTTGAAGAAACGATATACGAAGGGTATGCACCACACGGTGTGCCCATTATAGTAGAGTGCGCCACGGACAATCCAACCCGCACCGTTGCAAACGTCCGTCTGCTGTTTTCAAAAAATAATGGCGCCATGGGAAACTCAGGTTCAGTCGCTTTTCTTTTCGAGCGCAAAGGAGTTTTCAAATTTGACCCAGCCAAATTAAATCTGGATGAGCTGGAACTTGACCTTATCGATGCGGGTGCAGAGGATATTGTGAAGGAGGAAGACGAAATTATCGTTTACACTCCGTTCACAGAATTTGGACACATGCAGAAGTTCATTGAATCAAAGCACCTGGACGCCAAGAGCTCTGAACTTCAATACATACCCACCACCACAAAAGAACTGAGTGAGGCAGACCAGGACGATGTACTGAAATGCATTGAAGCGCTCGAGTCGGATGATGATGTTCAGAATGTCTATCACAACCTGGCGTAATTCATTTTCATTTTCGGTAAAAAAATCTTCAAGAGCTTCCAGATGGTCGTTTTAGACTTTCCTGTTTCGCATTTTGTCTTAGTTTTGTAGTTCTGTGATTTTGAAAGGGAGGCTTTTAATCAAAAATTGATTCCTTTTTCACCTAAACACTACTAAGGCTGATGAGGCTCGCCCTTGCGCTGTTGATCATCTGTATTTGCCCTCATCTGGCTGTAGGCCAGAATGTTGAGTCCTTTGGTGTCTTTGCCGGGCTCAACGCACCATTCACCATCGATCAGGGCTTGCAGAAAGACCCCCGTTTCCTTGGCGAGCTCACGGTTCGAACAAGCCCTTTCGGTTTTAATTACGGAATGGATTATGTCGGTTATGGATTTCTGATTTCCCCTTCATACTTACAGGTGGGTCAAAAATTCATTATCCAAAATACAAACGGTGGTCATGCAGGCACCCGCAATGTGACCATGAACTATTTTAGCGTACCGGTTTCACTGAAGTTGCACATCAACGACATTTCGTTTTTCCGCTTGAGTTTGGTTGCATCACTCAACACCAGCTATTTGGTAGAGGGCAAAGAAACCATGACCTTCGTGGCTTCCAAACTAAAGTACCCTTCGCACGTTTCGATACCAACCGATCCAGGCTACACGGTATCGTATGATGGTGTTTTTGTACCGGCCGTAGACAACCAGGTATATGTTTCTAAAGACAAGTTTAAACCGATTCAATTGTTTGCCGGAGTAGGGCTGAGATCCGATTTTGATTTGAACGATAACTGGAGTTTGAATTTTGATGGACGGGCCAACTTTGGAGTCTTTGACCCGCGCACCTCCAACTATATTCAACAGTTGAAGACTCCGGGCGGAGCTCCGGATCTAAATGGAAGTGCTGGCGCTCCGGATGTGTATGGCGTAAGACGCGACATTTATCTGTCAGTGGCCATTGGCTTTTCGCGAATCGTGGTGACAAAGAAAGAATTTAAACCAAAACGATCTACGCCTCCACCTGGCTCGGCTAAAGTAAGTCCGGCAAAGCCCAAGCCCACCTCAAAAAGCACGACAAAAAAGAATAAAAGGAAGCGATAACTATCAATTCTCCACTTCGGTTTTAAGATTTGGAATTTCGATCACGAAAGTTGCGCCTTCACCAAGTTTAGAATTTAAGCGAATGGTTCCATTTAGCTTTTCTACCGTACTCTTCACGATGTAAAGACCTAGTCCAGAACCCTTACTATCGGCACTGGCACGAAAAAACATTTTGAAAATCTTGTCCTGAAATTCCGGAGCAATGCCAACACCATTGTCTTCAAATGAAATGACCGCCTTTTTCGCATCTGAGACGATCGAAATTCTTAAATAAGAATCCTTCCATCTATCGCGGTAACGAACAGCATTGGAGATGATGTTATTAAAAATAATTAAGAGGCGGCTTGCATCCGAATAAAACAAATCATTCGTCTCTACTTTTATGATACTTCTCACCTGTTCCGCTTCCTCCATGTACTTCAACGAAGCGATGGACTCACTCACGAGTTCTTTAAAGTCAATGGACTTGGCCACAATATCCATTCTGGAATTTCGTGAGTAATGGATAATGTCAGATATAAAATTATCGAGTTTGTTTACGCTTGTCTCTATCAACCCAACATAGTGATCGAGATTCTTTTTGTCCGGATCAATACGAATCATATTCAAGATTCCCTTGACAGACATGAGTGGAGCACGCAAATCATGTGAAGCGGAATACACAAAACGATCCAACTCACTATTGATCTTGATAAGCTCCTCGTTTTGGGTCTTCAATAAGTCTTCCGCTTTCTTATATTTTGTGATTTCGCGCGAATAAATAGTAAGTCCGGTCACTTCGCCGTTGGTTGTAATCGGATAGCTGCGAACTTCAAACGTCCTGGTTTCTCCCTCGATCACATACGAATCCATAAATTTTCCAGGCTTTCCTTTCAGTCCGCTTTCATAGCGTTCCTGCCAACGCTGGCGCAACTCTGGAAACTGGTCGGGTATCAATTCAATAATACTTTTGCCTCTGGCCAGCCGAACACCAAAGGTACTTTTATACAACTGATAGAACGTCTTGTTGAAATCAATCAACTCGTATTGTGTATTCACCAACCACAAACTATTCTCAAGCGTGTCTAATATCGAGCGGAGGTTCGATTCGTTTTCAAGAATTCTTTTTTGATATGCTTTACGAATTGTGACATCGCGACTAAAAACTGAAATTATTTGACCACCCTCACGAAGGGCCTCTGATTTAAAATGAATTTCCCAGTAATACGTTCTCCCATCCACTTCAAAAACCTCTTCTACTTTTACAGATGAACCGCCCAATGCTGTCATGCATCTCTGCTTCCAAAGGCGTGTTAAGGAAGGGTCTACCAACTCCATCGATTTAAGAATGGAGGTGCCTCTGCGCAACTCAACCCCATAGCTCTCTAAAAATATCCAGTAGAATCCGGGGTTAAGATTGATAACTTTGAATTCATCGTCCAGCAGCAGGATGTTCGCATCGGCATCTTCAATGATCGATGTAAACAAATCCTGCCACACTCCTATTTCTGTCTGTTCCAACGTCATAAACTAGAATTTCACAAATGAGATTAATTGGGGATGCCCGCGACAACTCGAACCAACACCTGAAATAAATTATCCGCTTGTACGGCAAATGTATCTCAAGGTTGATGGTTGGCCATTCCAATACTTGCTAAACAGAGGTTACAAAGGGTAATCACGAAAGCCTTTAATTGAAAGGCCTTATTGTAAAGTGCAAGTTATGAGGTCATTAAAGGTGGCACCGGGAAATTGTCGGCTCACGTACAAATGTGTGTGTTTGTAAATGCCGCCTGTAGCTAAAATAATTGAGCGCGTTTTTGCAAATAAAGCGCAGGGACTTATCTTTGCGGCTCGATTTACAAAACGGTCTGTTCGTCTAGGGGTTAGGACACCAGATTTTCATTCTGGTAACACGGGTTCGATTCCCGTACAGACTACAAAAAAGAAAGCCCAACTACTGACGATCAAGTAGTTGGGCTTTTAGTTTTCACCTGCTGAATACAAACCGGGCCTATTCTTAGAATTTCGGTTTTCGAATCAAAAGTGGTCCCGCTGTCCCAGAATTTTTTCCAGTCTCATAAGTCCTAGACAAATCCACCGGTACTGGTCGGTCATTCCTTTTCTTTTTATTGGTAGTAAGGAGATTTCCTCCGAGAATGAAGGGCAACGCGATTAAAGCCATTAGTCTGTTCATCGTGCAATCTTGGTTTAGGTTAGGATCACGTTCTTGTTCGGCAACTACTTCAATTGAAACTCTGCTTTCAACAGATCAACAGAATTGCCTCCCACGAATACGTGATATTGGCCAGGTTCAGTTCCCCAAGTAAGATCTTTTCTATAGAAGGAAATATCATCATTTGTAAGGGTGAATGTGATCATTTTGGATTCGCCAGGCTGAAGCAAAACCTTTTGAAATTTCCGCAACTCCTTCACTGGCCTGGTCACTGATCCCACCAGGTCTCTGATATAAAGCTGAACAACCTCCTCACCTTGCCGTTTGCCCGAATTGGTAAGCCTGCACGTCACTTGCAAGCTGTCCTTGTCAGTTATTTCTTTCTTATCCAATTTCAAATCGTCATACGCAAAAGTTGTGTAGCTCAATCCATAACCGAAAGGATAGACCGGCTCATTGGAGACATCCAAGTAATTGGATTGAAATTTTTGAAACCACTTTCCATTCAAAGGCCTGCCCGTGTTCTTATGTGCATAGTAAATCGGCACCTGACCTACGTTTTGAGGAAATGTAGTCGTCAACTTCCCGGATGGATTCACATCGCCAAACAATACGTCAGCAATAGCGTCACCGGCTTCGCTCCCTCCAAACCATACATTTAAAATGGCCGGAACATTTTCACTTTCCCACTTTAGAGCCAGCGGTCTGCCAGTGAACAACACCAACACGACTGGCTTGCCGGTTTTGAGTAGTGCCTTCAACAAATCCTTTTGTGTTTCTGGAATTTGAATGTTGGTTCGGCTTGCCGCTTCGCCACTCATTTCAGCTGCTTCACCCACTGCTGCAATAATTACATCTGCACTCTTCGCTATTCGCATGGCTTCATCACGCAATTCCGTTGCAGTTCTTTTATCGCGATGGAGCGACTTGCCAAACAAAGTGGAGTTGGCCTCTAACACTTCGTCTTCATCGAGGTTGGATCCTTTGGCATAAAGAACCTTCGCGTTTGTACCAACGGCTTTTTGCAGTCCTTCACGCAATGAAATGGATTCGGAAAATCGCGCGGCCACACTCCATGTGCCTGTCATATTTTCTTTCGCATCGGCAAGTGGACCAACCAGTGCGATAGTCCCCGACTTTTTAATGGGAAGTACATCATTCTGGTTTTTCAGTAGTACAAAACTTTGTGCGGCAACTTTGCGCGCCTCGGCCCGGTTTGCTGCACTAAATACTTCGGCTTTGGCTCTATTCTCATCGCAGTATCTGTAAGGATCATCAAAAAGGCCCAATAGAAATTTCGCTTTCAGAATTCTGCGGCAAGCATCCTCAATTTGTTGCTCCGTTATGTTTCCATCTTTCACAGATTGCCCAAGCGTTGTCAATAATCCCTCGCTCACCATGTCCATGTCCAATCCTGCCTCCAATGCTTTCGCTGAAACAGATTGAATATCGCCAAAACCGTGATTGATCATTTCACTCACTCCGGTATAATCCGAAACGACAAATCCTTTAAATCCCCATTCGTTGCGCAACACATCGGTGAGCAACCATTTGTTGGCGGTAGCCGGAATGCCATCAATCTCATTAAACGAAGCCATAATACTTCCGGCTCCTGCATCAATGGCTGCCTTGTAGGGCGGTAGATACTCATTGTACATACGATGACGACTCATATCAACCGTGTTGTAATCACGACCGGCCTCAGAGGCACCATATAAGGCATAGTGTTTAACACATGACAGGATGGTATTATTGGCAGCAAGATCATTTCCCTGAAAACCCTTCACCATCGCTTTGGCTATTTCAGAACCGAGATATGGATCTTCGCCACTGCCTTCTGAAACGCGGCCCCACCGGGGATCGCGGGAAATATCCACCATCGGTGAAAAGGTCCAGTTGATACCGTCTGCACTGGCTTCCTGTGCTGCAATCCTGGCGCTATGTTCAATGAGTTTCATATCCCAACTGCAACTCAACCCAAGTGGAATAGGAAATACAGATTCATATCCATGAATGACATCCATTCCAAAAATCAACGGTATTTTTAATCGGCTTTTTTCAACCGCTATCTTCTGCATCTCTCTGATGTTGGCTACTGATTTTATATTGAAGAGACCACCTACTTTCCCCTCTGAAATTTTCTTCGCGATATCTGAACTCTCAACGGCTCCGGTAGTAAATGCACCCGCTGAAGGAAGATTCAACTGCCCGATTTTTTCTTCCAGTGTCATTTGCTGAAGAACCGAGTCAACACGTTTATCAATGCTGCTGGCGTTTTCCGTTTGAACGTTGCTGCATCCAAATACGACAAGCAGGAGCAATCCAATAGATACTAGTTTTTGCATGAGGTTGTAGGTTAAAATTTAGGCACTGAAAGGGAACTCAATTTTGCAGATTTGATTGAAATTTAACTAAAACAAAGAAACTATCATCTGATAATTGAGACTTTGGGATCGATAAATTGCCATTGAAACCGATTGCAACTCCCCTTTGAAAAACGCCTTCGATTTTTGAATTGGTTTTGGTGTTTCCGTGTTCTATTTTTGACGTCTTGAAAATTTAAACGCTAAACAAATGACTAAAATTGGAATCAATGGATTTGGCCGAATTGGCCGGCTTGCTTTCAGAGCCGCTGTTAACCGGAAGGATATTGAAGTAGTTGGAATCAATGATCTTGTCGACCCTGATTACATGGCCTACATGTTGAAATATGATTCAACACATGGTCGCTTCGACGGCACCGTGGAAGTAAAGGATGGTCATCTTATTGTGAACGGAAAAAAAATCAGAGTAACAGCCGAGAAAGATCCTGCCAATTTGAAATGGTCAGAAGTAGGCGCAGAAATAGTAATTGAATCGACTGGCTTGTTCCTTACACAAGCCGATGCCCAAAAGCACATTGCTGCTGGCGCCAAAAAAGTAGTGATGTCAGCTCCGGCAAAAGATGATACACCAACATTTGTAATGGGTGTGAATCACAAGAAACTTACAGCACAAAACACGATTGTTTCAAATGCTTCTTGTACCACCAATTGCCTTGCCCCTATTGCCAAGGTGTTGAACGATAAATTCGGAATTCTGGAAGGTCTGATGAGTACAGTACATGCTGTGACTGCAACTCAAAAAACAGTGGACAGCCCTTCGAGCAAAGACTGGAGAGGCGGCCGTGGCGCTTACCAAAATATCATCCCTTCTTCAACCGGTGCAGCTAAGGCCGTGGCCTTGGTTATCCCTGAGTTGAAAGGAAAATTAACGGGTATGTCTTTCCGTGTGCCGGTTGCTGACGTATCCGTAGTGGACCTAACAGTTAGATTAGCCAAGCCAGCTTCATATGAGCAAATTAAAGCTGCCATGAAAGAAGCTTCAGAAGGTGAATTGAAAGGAATCTTAGGCTATACAGAAGACGATGTAGTATCTCAGGACTTCCTGGGCGATGCACGCACTTCTATCTTTGACGCCAAAGCAGGTATTGCATTAAATGACAGTTTTGTAAAGGTAGTTTCCTGGTATGACAATGAGTGGGGCTATTCAAACAAGCTCATTGATTTGGTGCAGGAACTTGCCAAGTTATAATCAAGCGCATTTTAAGAAAAGGTGTCCTCCAGAGGGCACCTTTTTTTGTATGCACCGAGTGCTTAGACGATTGATTTGAGACTTTTTAAACCTCCACATTGGCTAATCGCTTGAGATTCAATTAAATTGTTGAAATTTAGGTCATGAAAGAATCCATCAGCAAGGAGACCTTAGAATCGGTTAAGCGCAGCTACTTCAATATTCTCGCATTATTTATGGCCGAGGAGAAAATTGAAAGTCGTTTTGTTATTTGTTTTTTAAAGTGGGGATTTCAACTGAGACTTAACCCCGATGATATTAGCAAGCCAGGTCTTGAACTTGAGAACATTAAGTTTTCAATCCCTCAGGAAAAGCTGGAGAAATTAGAAGCCATTTACCACCTGGTTTATATGATTCAGCTGGATAAGGTGGTTGAAGATTCCGAGCTGGAAATCGCTACCATTTATGCGAAGAAACTAGGTTTTTCACCTTCAACAGTTGCTGAACTGTTCAAATCAATTGCCACTGCAGCATACGATGACGATGCCCCCCGTGATGCGCGAAAGGAAATCATTGATTTCCTGAAAATGAACGGCTAACGCTCCAGATAATTTGCACCTGAACTTTCTTACCGGACAGCAGTTGATGTAGGACTTGATACCAGTTTTGTCACTAAAATCCCTTCATCTGTTAGTCGCACCTCAGCAGAATTTGAGGTATAGCAGAGCCGCGATACATTAATTGCTTGTCAATCAGATACTTGATAAACAAGTACACTATACTTCACACAACCCGGCAATCAACGTATCGGTTTATCATAAGTAACTACCGATGTAGGATTTGAATGCGTTTTGCAGAAACACATTTGCGAATGCGCTGCATCTTTGTAGCCTCATTACGAGAAAACTATGAAAGCGACACGAATATCAAACGCTGGTGTAAGGAGCAGAATCAAGCAGTTGTTGATTTTGCTCGTTGCAATTGTCATAGGTGTTTTAATCTCCCAGGCTGCTGAGGCACAGCAGTACCCCGATTCCTGCAACCAACACAGTTGCCCGAATCACATCAATAAATAAGATAGTTAAAGAAAAGGGTGTTTGTGAATGAGGCCTTTGCAGGAAACTGCGAGGCCTTTTCATTTAAACCGTTTTCAAATTTTGACGAACACCTTAGCTTTATGGAATGGATTTTTCAAACGAAGTATTTCTGCACCATCTGGCGCAAACCACGCCACATCCGTTTCAAATAAGTGTCGCGAAAGCCGAAGGAGTTTATTTATTTTCTCCGGATGGCAAGCGATATATGGATCTGATCTCGGGCATCGGGGTAAGTAATATTGGGCATCGGCATCCGAAAGTGATTGAAGCTGTCAAGCAACAACTTGACAAACACCTGCACGTGATGGTCTATGGAGAATATATTCAATCAGCATCCAACTTACTGGCGCAAAAGCTAGTTCAACTTCTTCCGCACAGCCTTGATTGCTGCTACTTTGTAAACTCCGGCACGGAAGCAAATGAAGGCGCTTTAAAACTTGCCAAGCGGTTTACAGGTCGCACGGAAATCATATCCTTCAAAAAATCGTATCACGGAAGTACACACGGCTCATTGAGTGTCTCGGGAAATGAAGTAAAGAAACAAGCCTTTCGTCCCTTACTACCCGACATTACTTTCATTGAGTTTAATAATCCAAATGATCTAACCCAGATCACACAAAAAACAGCTTGCGTTATCATGGAAACCATTCAGGGCGATGCAGGTGTGAGAATACCAACAAAGGAATATATGCTGGCTCTTCGAAAAAAGTGCAGTGAAACCGGAGCGCTATTAATTCTTGATGAAATTCAATGTGGAATGGGTCGCACCGGAACCCTATTTGCTTTCACACAATTCAATATCGTGCCCGATATACTAACTCTTGCAAAAGCTTTTGGGGGTGGACTTCCAATCGGGACTTTTATTTCGAGTCGCGAAATCATGAAGTCGTTGACACACGATCCGGCTTTGGGCCACATCACCACATTTGGCGGCAATCCAGTATGCTGCGCATCGGCATTGGCAACACTACAAGTAATGGAGGATGAAAAGTTGTTGGATACGGTGGAAGAAAAAGGCAGACTCTTCGAACAAAAATTAAAGCATCCCAAAATAAAAGAGATTAGGAGGATTGGATTGATGTTTGCCATTGACTTCGATTCAGAAGATCGCGTCAACCGAATTGTTCAGTATGCTAAAGAAAACGGTGTGATTTGCTATTGGTTTCTATCTCATCCAAAGAGTTTCAGAATAGCGCCTCCGCTTACAATTAGTCATGACGAGATTTCTATTGCCTGTGCTATTATTCTGGCGGCCATTGATCAGGCTTAACTAAAAAAGTTAGGCCCTCTTACCAGAGGGCCTTCTCACCTAAACCTAAACCTGACTCTAAAACCTCAAATCCATTTTCTTTTAAGAGCTAATCGCATCAACTCAAACGTATTATGAGCTCTTACTTTCTTAAGCATATTTCTTCGGTGAACTTTCACCGTTTCAGAGCTAATTTTTAGTTTCTGGCCAATCTTGATTGAAGACAGACCGCTCGCAACTAACGAAAGCACCTGAAGCTCCCGGTCGGTTAATGTCTTTAGTGTTTGAGATCCTTTTTTCACGATATGGCTGGCTATTCTTGGCTAAAACCTTGAACAAAAATGCTGGGAAATACAAAGCCATGAAATACCTATTAAGTGGTATTTTTAAAAAAACTGGGATTGAAAGAGGGGAATTTTAAATGAGGTTGTTGTCAAATCCGAACTTAAGCAATTGCGAGGTATTGGTCGCTTTTAGCTTTCGAAGCATATTTCTGCGATGAGTTTTTACTGTATTTATCGTGATGAAAAGCTCTTCGGCTATTTCCAGACTATTTTTACCTTTTGCCAGCAATCTAAGTATCTCCGTTTCACGGTCGGAAAAATGCTCGGATTGATTGGCTCGTTTCGGTCGGCTTGGGAAGACCTTAATTCCTTTTATGATGGTATTTATTTTCTGAAGCAAATCTTCGCTATCCCACGATTTCAATAAAAAGCCATATCCACCGGCCGTCATTACTTCGTGAATAAATTGATCTTCATCGTGCATCGTAACAACTGCCACCTTTACCTGCGGAAATCGGGAGAGTATTCTTTTCAGCAAATCCACACCGTTCACGCCTGGCATTTCAATATCGATCAGGACCAGATCAATCACCGTCTGTTCAATAAAGTCAAGGGTCTTCAATGGCTCATGAATTTTTCCGACCACGTGGTATTGACCGGAAAAACGTTTGAGCAGCAACTCGAGACCGTCTAAAAAAAGTGTGTGGTCATCAACCAAAAGTACGCGCGTCATGCCGTTGTTTTAAAGGGTATGTCAAAATTATAAAAAGTACCTTTTTCGTTTGATTCCAAACTCATTCTTCCTTTGAGCGTTTGCACTCTGGATTCAATATTATGAATTCCCAAACCGTTGTATTGCACTTCCCGCATACCAATCCCATTGTCTTCATACATCACGTTGATGATATCATCAAAATGATTTACGTGAATTTTTATTTCAGTTGCGTGTGAATGCTTCAGCGTGTTATTCACAAGTTCCTGCACAATGCGATAGATGGTGGTAGAAACTTTTGAAGCAATATCACCTGCGCCAAAATAATCCAACTGGACTTTAATATCCGTGCGCTCGTTTACCCGATCGACAAAATTTTTAAGACCGACTTCAAGCCCATAGCGCTCCAACGCAGGCGGGTTTAAATCATAAATAATTCGTTTGATCTCGAGAATGATTTCGTTGAAATTGTCATTGATTTTGCGAGAAGTGTGTTCGGGATCCAACGGCTTGTGGCGAATGGCGTCATTCACCATCCACTTAACACTCGTGAGAGCGGTACCTACACCATCGTGAAGATCCTTGGCAATCCTCCTACGGTCTCGTTCCAATGCTTCCACTTCCGATTGTATTAGCTCCTGCTGATGATTGTTGATGACCTCGAGATAGGCCTGCTTTCGCTTGAAGTCATTTGTTCTTACCCGGTAAGCCACTACACCAAGTCCGCCTATCGCTATCAAATAAAATAAAATAGAATACCACGTCAGCCACCAGGGTGTTAATATCTCAAAATCGAATTTCAGTGGAACGGAAGCCCAGTTTTTATTGTCGGTTGAAACTTGCGCTTCAAAATGATAATCGTCTGGCTGCAGGGAATAGTATGAAACTGTTTTGTTTTGAGTCTGATTCCAATTAGCGGTCTCGTTTAACCGATGCCGATAAAATAACTTCCTGTTGTTAAATGAAATGACCCCAATTTCAAGAGTGATGTTGTTCTGATCAGGCGACAATATTTTTGTAAGAGAGCTTATTGGTTGGTCATTGACTTCTATTTTACTCAAATACACGATAGGCTCTTCATTCTGAAATGCACGTATACGATCTGGAATGACGGAGATACCAATGTCGGAAAACGACCAAATGTTACTTGCGGCTGATACCAGGATATTGTTCTTGTCCGAGATCAATCCACTGGTTCGGGTTAGTAGGTCAATTTTCAAACTGTCTGTTAATAGATTATCTGCTGGCACCCGAGCGACCCCGTTTTCTGTGCTTATCCAAAGATGGCTACCTACTTGTGTGATGGAGTAAATAATGTCGCCCAATGAGCTGTACCGGCTGCAGTATTTCAATTTCCCGTTTGATAAAATAATCAAGCCCTCTCCCACGGTTCCAATCAGTAGCGCCTGAGAGTTTAATCCGTGCATAACAGAAATCCGACTCTTGATCCTCATGCGAGGATTCTCCTTTTCAAGCAGATCATTCGTATAGGTGGAAAGTCCATTTATAGCGCCCACGTAGATAAGCGAATCTGCAACAAACATACTGAATATGCGCTTCTGCAGAATTCCATGGGCAAGTACCACTCCGCTGGGAGAGACTTTGTAGAGGCCTGTATTGTTTCCTACCCATACAGTACCATCAGTCATTTCCTGATAACTCTTCGCACCCTGAATCATCCGAATGTCAAAGATTTTTGTCCCGGCCGAATTGAAGCATTGGAGTTGAGTGATGTCTGACACCCAGATGTTTCGATGTTTATCAACAAAAACAGAATTGATGGGGACATTAAAATTCTTGGTCCAGTTGACAGCACGGGTGCTGGCATCCAGAGATGTGAGCTCGCCTTGATAGTTTCCAACATACAACGTGTTGCCATCAGCGGCTGCACAAGAGGCCTTTCCATTTTCACTCCATTGCAAGAGTTCAATTTCAATATTGGGTACGTAATAAACTCCGTGGTCCAGCGTGCTAAACCACTGACCGCCCTCCCGATCTTTCAATACATTTCCCACCGACTCCTTTCTCAAGAATTTAACTTCGGTAAAAACCTCAAATTGATTGTCGGAAAATCGTTTAACCCCTCCATCAAAAAAACTCACCCATAGTATATTGTCCCGATCAACCGATAAGTTGATGATACCCTGATCTGAGGTAAACATTTTTTTGAATCCTCCCTCCTTAAAGCAAAAGATATCTCGATTGATAGAAAGTAAAATATTTCCATTCCAATGCACATACGAAATGTGAGGGCTTCCCTTCAGAAGATCGGAGACTTCAACGGGAAACATCTTGTCACCGAGTTTCACTGATTTTATTTTCGAGGAGCGTGGCGTATAGCCGATTAAATAATCGTTTCCGGATACCGGATATAAAAAAAGATACTCGTCAATTCCTTTATCGATTGTAAAAAGTTTTCCCTGATTGTCAATATGCCCGGCCTTTCCCGGAAGCACAGAAGAAAACCAGAGATTGTCGAGCGAGTCGACATAGATCTTTGTTAGAATAGACCGACCTAACTCCTGCATTAGCGCAGCGTTGTATTTGTAATGTCGGATGGAGTCGTTTTGATAATACGATAACGCGCCCGAGTAAGTGCGGAACCAAATACGGTGTAAGTAATCTTCGTAAAATCCAAACACCGTGTTATCGCTCAGGCCATCGCGTATGGTGAAGTTTTGAAATTCGCCACCGTTATACCTGGTAACACCCCGATCGGTTGCAAACCAGATAAAACCTTTGCTATCCTGAAATACTTCATACGTCTCGGAACTCAAAAGTCCATTGAGCTCGTTGAAATTCTGATACCGGAATTCCTGAGCTGTTGTTGCAAACGACACGAGCAGTGCGAAGAGAATGAGTTCGGCCTTGCGGATCATTCCTCCAATCTACTAAATGAAGTCTTTGTTTTAAAAATCAAGAGATACTTTCAACCACTAAATTATGGTTGGTGTAAATGCAGATGTCAGCCGCAATGGATAAGCTTTCTCTCACGATCTCTTCGGCTGAAAGATGTGGAGCGTGTTTCTTCAATGCCAGTGCAGCGGATTGCGCATACATAGCGCCCGAGCCAATGGCCGCAACCTGATGATCAGGTTCTAACACATCGCCAGTACCCGATACCATCAATATTTCTTCCTTATTGACCGTGATAAGCATGGCCTCCAGCTTCCGGAGGTAGCGATCGGTACGCCAGTCGCGCGCCAGTTCAATGGCAGAACGTTTCATATTGCCACCATAGGAATTAAGCTTTTCATCGAAGCGATCCAGCAAGGTAAATGCATCGGCCGTGGAGCCGGCAAATCCAACCAGTATCTTTCCATCTTGCAGCTTTCGTATTTTCTTAACGTTGCTTTTGGCGATGGTATTTCCCATGGTGGCTTGCCCATCTCCACCGATGGCAACCTGCCCATTGTGGTGAACCGCAAGAATTGTAGTGGCGTGAATAGGCTGCATGATACAGTTGATCAAATCTGTTTTAAATGAAAAAAAGCCGGAACTAGTCCGGCATTTGATTGTCTCTTAGATCAATATTCTAACGGGATCTTCCATCAGGCCTTTTAGCGTTTTGAGGAAGGCTGCAGCAACTGCGCCATCCACCGCCCGGTGGTCGCTTGACAACGTTACCTTCATCACGCTTCCCGGAACAAGTTGTCCATTCTTCACAATCGCTGTTTCCTTTATTCCGCCAATGGCGAGGATACACGCATCTGGTGGATTAATGATGGCCGTAAAATCCTCTACACCAAACATACCCAGGTTAGAGATCGTAAACGTGCTTCCTTCCCACTCACTGGGCTGAAGTTTCTTGTCATGTGCTTTTTGAGCAAGCTCCTTTACCTCAAGTGCTATGTGCGAGAGCGATTTATTATCGGCAAATCGTATTACTGGAACAACCAGACCGTCTTTAACAGCAACGGCCACACCGATATTGATGTGATGGTTCTTCCGCATCTTATCGCCCAGCCAGGATACATTGACATCCGGATTCTGACGAATGGCTGATGCCACCGCCTTGATCACCATATCATTGAACGAAATCTTCACAGGCGAAATTTCATTCATGCTCTTGCGTGCCTCAATTGCTTTGTCCATGTTGATTTCCATGGTCACATAGAAATGAGGTGCAGAGAATTTACTTTCAGAAAGTCTGCGCGCGATAGTCTTGCGCATTTGAGAAACGGCTATCTCTTCAAAGCTCTCTTTGCCCACCACCTGAGGCAACACTACAGGTGCAGCGCTCTTCGATGCGGCAGCACTTGAAGCTGGTGCGGCAGCGGATGATGGCTTATAGTTCTCAACATCTTTTCTGGTCACACGTCCATTCTCGCCCGAGCCTTGAATCTTGCCAATATCATAGCCCATATCCTTTGCCATTTTCTTGGCAAGTGGAGAGGCTTTTAATCTTCCATTGGACGAGTGTTCTGCAGAAGTTACGACTGCAGAAGCAGCTCCGTTGCTTTGTGGTGGGGCCTCTGCCTGAGGCTTCGCTGAAACACCTGACGTTTGCGATTGAAACGCTTTCAAAAGAGTTTGCCAATCGGCATTCTTCTCACCAATGATGGCGAGTACGCCATTCACGGGTACAGATTCCTTCGCTTTTGCTCCGATGTAAAGAAGTGTTCCTGCATCGTAGGATTCATATTCCATGGTGGCCTTATCGGTCTCCACTTCAGCCATCAGTTCACCAGCCTTTACTTCATCCCCAATTTTTTTATGCCATGCTGCAATAACTCCCTCCGTCATCGTATCACTCATCTTCGGCATTTGAACAATCTTGGCCTTGATACCGGAAGTATCTATTGCCGCAGCAACCGTTGCTTCTGCTTTCGGTGCTTCCACTTTGCCGCCTGTTGATGCCGCGCTTTGTGCACCAGCTAGCAGGGCCGCATAGTCTTCTCCTTTATTTCCCACCACAGCGAGCACGTCATTTATTTTAACGGCCTCGCCTTCTTTGGCACCCAGGTATAAAACAGTGCCAGTATTAAACGATTCGTAATCCATGGTGGCTTTGTCGGTTTCAATCTCCGCCATCAACTCACCCGACTTCACGGAATCTCCAACTTTTTTATGCCATTTAGCAATGACACCTTCCGTCATGGTATCACTCATCTTGGGCATTCGGACAATCTCTGCCATCTCGCGTATTTATTTATAAATGAATTCTAAAATAGAGTGGCCAAAAATAAAGCTAAATAAGCCGATATTCAAGCCTTGAGAAGACTCACAACGGGATATTTCCGATCAAAAATTCAAACACAGGGCCTTGTTTGGTAAATGCATTGGCTGTCAAATAACTGGCGCGGATGCCCAGCTCGAACTGTGGCAAAAAACGCATGATGTTCACATCAAAAGTCAGCTCCAAACCGGTTGAAAGGTATCGCGCCTGATTGTTGATGTTGTAAACCTGAATTTGTCCGGAGGACAGGCGCCTGTAGAAATATGACTTGCCTTCTCCCTGACCGTAGTCGCAAAAGAAATTCGACTTTATGCGCTGAATGTTAAGAATGGGTCCCAGCGCTATGTCCGGATACCAGATTGGCATTTGATAATTCCCTGAAAAGGCATAAAATTTTGTATCGGCCTGATACTTATAACCGCGAGGTTTAAATATCCTGTTCTTAAACGTGTATACATCAAAGTCATACGATGAAAGCCTTGTCTGATAGCCTGCCCGTACAAATATCGAGTGGTGCTTGGCCAGGCCAGGAAAATAAAGTGTGGTTCTGCCCACCAAAAGATTTCCTTTAAAGTTGCCTCCAAACGGAGTGCTATAATTTTCAATGTCAACCAGCTGGGCCCATCTGGGATTGAAATCTCTTCTGCTTTGCTTTAGTGTACGCGAGAAAGAAATCATAAAGCGATTGGAGTAAAGTGTGCCATCGTCCACCTTGTCGGTGAAAACATAATACAATGTATCGTTGGCAGGCACCATTCTTCCTGTTCCCGAACTAATCAACTTTCCTTTCTCAGTGACCTTATTTTTGAACGAAGTCACGTTCGTAACGCCCAGAAAATTTCCGATCTCCAGTTTTGTATTGTATTTCGATCGTGTAAGCAACAAGGGAATACGCAAGCCGCTCGATAATCCTGTTTCACGCCAATTGAAGTTTACACTTCTGCCAAACACCGATGTATTTACATTTCGTTGGCCGCTGATCAATTCAGCGTCAATTGCCGGATACAATCCTTGATAACTGATTTTTGTCCGGAAGCTTCCGGTATTCTCACTTGCATCATAGCGATAGCCCATGTCAAGCGAAGTGGTGCTCAATAAATCCTGAGATGATATTCCAAGATCCAAATAGGTTAAACTGGAAGTTGTATAAGGCCCCCAGCTGTGCACGTTAATCATTCCTTTTAGTTTGCTGTAGGGTTGTTTGGCGTACGCTTTCTGCGGAACGCTATCTAAGAGATTGGGTCTCCCCTCCTGATCGGCCAGGTGCTGATAAAATCCAACGCCTTGTTGAGAAACCGACTCGATTGGTTTCCAATAGAATGGATCTAACTCCGTTTTTACAATATCGAATCCATTCTTCGTTTGTTCATTGTAGTACAACGTTTTTCCATCCGCAGAGATGGAAGGATTATACGAACCGTATTTACCGGAGGTGACCTGAAACTTCTTTCCATTCTCAACATTCAATGCATAAATGTTGTCTATACCGCTATAAGGCGAATTGTATAACAGGTAGTTACGATAAAGAACAGGATGACCTACATTTTTAGTAGAAGCAGCCATCAACAAAGTCACTTCACCTGTTTCGTAGTTAAGTCGTATAACCTCTTTTCCTATGGATGTCAAGCGAAGGGCAACAATCGACTGTCCGTCCGCGCTCCAACGCGGCATGGAAATAAACTGACTCGTTGGATTATCAAATTTCTTCAACACTCTTCCACTTATATAGTCCAGCACCACGAGGCTTACTTTGTAATCTGTTCCGCTCTCAACGGTAGCCACTTTTTGGCCATCGGGTGACAAAGCAGCCGATGCATAACGTGATTGATTGGAGATGATGTGTTTCGTGCGGGTGTCAAAGTCATAACCCACGATCATCGAATATGATTTTACTTGCCAGCGGGGATCATACCGATATTCGTTCCATACTACCCGGCTGCCCGCTGCGCTTAACTGACCTGCATCGTTCACAGGACCCTGAACAAACTTTGCAGTTTCTTTCCCATTGCTGAGAACAACTAACTGCTCAATGTCACCAATGCCCGATTTCATTGCAACAATGCTCCCATCACCTAATGGCTGAGGATATTGATAGTCGGTATAAGTCGTGCGAGGGCGCGGATTGATTTTTTCAAATGGCGTAAACACTAATCCTTGTTGTTCCGAAGTCCACTTATCTTTTAATTCGGAAGCCATCTCGCGATACAAATCCACCACATGCAATCCCGTTTCTTTTCTTATCGCTCTTGAAAAAGTGAAGGGAATAATGGGAGCACCCCAGGCTCGTTTGGCAATTCGGTTCCACACTTCGGCATCGCCTGTTTTCTTTCGCAGATAAGAAACCATATGGTAGCCGAGCACATAGTGATTGGGTATATTGTGCTTGTACGATCGCAGATATTGTTTGTGATAATTGAACGTCCTCCCTTCCAGAAAATTGGTGCGAAAGACGAGATCAAAGTTTGGGATGCGACCACGGCCACTGTGAGTAAAGGCCGTCTCAGTCGCAACAGCATCACCTTCCCAAAACCATTGGGGCGCAGCTACGAAAGCCAAACCTGCCACCACCTGCTGCCCAAAAACTCCGTAAACCAGTTTATTAAAGCCGGTAATGCTTTGTTGAAATTGAACAACGTGCCGGTATTCATGTGACATCAATAAGTTCAACCAATCATTGTTGCCGGTGAAGTTATAGTCCTGCGCAGGCATCGTAAAAAATTCCGATCGCCTGGGAGCCAGCGTTACAAATCCATTTGAAATGGAAGATTGATTTTGAAGGAGCACAGAAATTTTTCTTGGCTTCACGCCCATGCTCGCAGCTTCCGGCTCGCGAATATGTTCCAATGTGTTGGCAACACGTTGCGCTTGCACGTCAAACCCTTGCGGATAAAGAACCCTGAAATTTTTTGTGTTGATTTGATACCACCTCAGACTTGTAGGGTTGGTCTGAAAGGTTACGTTTTCTTGTCCGAAGACAGTAAAGAACGCAGCACATAAAACAATCAGCAAAAATCCTGCACGCCTCAAAAAACAATTCATACCAACAAAATCAGCCCTTAAACTACACTACTTTAGAATAAAAAACAGGATTTATTCATTTTGAATTAGCTTCTTCCATCCTCACCAAACGCGTATCTTCACACCATATTTTGATACAAACAATGTTTAAAAAACTGAAAGAGCTCTATAGTCAATACAAGCCTTATGTTAGGGTGGATCTGGTGATGTATGCCGTGATGGTTTTGCTGATCATCTTATACTTTATTTATACAGTCGCCTTTTAAGGTTTCTATGAAATTAATTTTGCGATCAGGGCTGATTGGGTTCATACTTTTTGCAAAAGAACTTCCACTATCGGCTCAGGAAACTCCCATCGATCAACAAGCGATTGCCACCATTACCTTAAAAGGATATCCTGATTTTCTGTGCAGCGATGTAGATGGCGTTTGGGTAACCAATGAAAAAAGCGTTGACAAACTTGTATTTGATCAAGCCGAACCCACACTGTCTGCAGCTGTTCCCAAACCTTGCGGGGCTATGGCAATTGGTTTTGGATCGTTGTGGGTGGCAAGCTGTGAACAGAAAAATTTATATCGCATTGATCTTTTGTCGGGTGAAGTATTGGCCATCATCGAAACAGGACTGGCCGATGTAGAGGGCGAGCTAACTATCGCCATTGGGGCAGGCTCCGTTTGGCTTCTGACAAATTCATTGGGTGAACTATCGCGAATTGATCCTTTCAAAAATAAAGTTGTGAAGAAAATTAAAGTTGAACCCCATTCGTATGCGGCTGCCTTCGGATTCGGTGCCATTTGGATCACCAACACAACTTCGGGGTCGGTTCAAAAAATTAGTCCACAAGAAGAAAAAATTGTGGCGACTATTCCGGTTGGGCCAACTCCAAGATTTTTGACAGCGGGCGCAGGTGCAGTATGGACGTTGAATCAGGGCGATGGAACGGTAACCCGAATTGATCCGGTATCAACCAAAGTGGCTGCCACCATTGACGTGAAAGCAATTGGCAGCGGTGGTGATATTGCGTCAGGCACGGACAAGATTTATGTGCGGGCAAAGAGTCCACTGCTTTCAGTAATCAGTGCACAGACCAATACGGTATCATCGGTATTTGGGCCGCCCTCCGGAAGCGGAGCTGTGCGCATCGAAAACGGAAGAGTGTGGGTGACCGCCCACGATGTCAACAAAATCTGGGTCTTGCCAGAATAGATTACAAAAGAATTTCCCTTACGTTGCCTTTGATCTTCTCCGTCAGCTCATCCGTGGGCAAATCATTGATATCGCGTCCAAACGGATCTTCAATCTCTTCAGCAATAAGTTCCACGCTCAACAAAACGAAAGTGACCAGCATCACAATGGGCACCGTGATGTAACCCGAGGTAGTGACAAACGCAAACGGCAGCGTAATCACGTAGATAAAAATAAACTGCTTGATATACATCGTGTAGGAATAAGGAATGGGTGTCGATTTAATACGTTCACATCCTCCCAAAATTTCAGAAAACTCTTTCAACTCCTTATCTAAAAGAAACAAGTGATCACCGGAGATCATTTTCTTTTCATACAATTTATTCACGCGCTCGTACATCATGGAAGAAAGGCGATTGGGAATGTGCTTTACGCCCTCCAGTCTGGATAAAAACTTGTCATCTGTGATATCGAGGTCATTTATATTCACTCCTCTTCTCAATTGTTCCTTCACAGAAATCACAAAGTTGGGAATCATTTGTGCAAACCATTGACGGTTTTCTGTATCGTTAGGATCGAGACATGCGTTGAGCTTGTGTGCAAAGTTGCGGGTGTTGTTTACGAGGCTGCCCCAGAGTTTTCTTCCCTCCCACCAGCGATCATATGCGGAGTTGGTGCGAAACACAAGGAACAAACCCAACACAATACCGAGCAGTGAGTGCATGGAAATAGTGGTGTGAAAATCACTTTCGTGGAAACGCAGGATGTCTAATAGCACATAGCAGAGCACGGTCGAGAAAATGCCCATAAAAATAAGTGCGGGCGTAAGCGTGCGCATAACAGCCCGGCTATAGGCATGAAAAACCATTGAAAACCAAACCTTGGGATTATAATTGACCATCCAGAAAATATTTAAGTCGCAATAAAGGGATTCAAAAAAAGATATGCAACCCTAACTTTTTAAGGCGCCATCCGTTATATTTATCAAAATAATATCATTTTAATATCACTCTTATGAACACGGAAAAAAACTTCTCTCCGGTATCGGGGTACCTGGTACTGTCAATTACGATTGGTCTTTTGTTGCTGGGAATAGGTGGATTAATTGCCACGCGCAGTCCTATGTTTATTTGGCTACCCGTGCTTTCTTTTTTACTGATGCCGGGGTTCTTCTTCATCAATCCCAACAGTTCTGTGGTATTGGTGTTGTTTGGTGATTACAAGGGCACCATAAAAGAAAATGGCTTTCACTGGGTGAATCCTTTCTTCAGCAAGAAGAATATTTCGTTGCGTGCGAGAAACTTCGACAGCGAAAAAATAAAGGTGAACGATAAAGTGGGTAACCCGATTCAAATCGGTGTGATTTTGGTGTGGCAAGTAAAGGACACTTTTAAAGCTGCCTTTGAAGTGGACAATTATGAAAACTTTGTACGCATCCAAAGCGACTCTGCCGTGAGAACGCTGGCTGGAATGTATCCGTACGATAACTTCGACACGGACACCGAGTTGACACTTCGCTCCGGCCATTTGGAAGTGAATCATGCATTGGAAGAAAATCTGAGAAATCGTCTTGACATTGCCGGCATTCATGTGGTTGAAGCCCGGATTGGATATTTGGCCTATGCACCGGAAATTGCCGGAGCGATGTTGAGAAGACAACAAGCAACTGCGGTGGTGGCAGCACGTTTCAAAATTGTGGAAGGTGCTGTGAGCATGGTGCAGATGGCACTCGAGCACCTCTCGAAACAAAACATTGTTGATCTTGACGAAGAAAGGAAAGCAGCTATGGTGAGCAACCTGATGGTGGTGTTGTGTGGCGATAAAGACGTGAGTCCGGTTGTAAACACCGGAACGCTGAATCAATAAAATGGATCGATTATTTTTTGAAGAAATTCAATCAGCAAAACAAGCGCGGGCGCTGTGGATAATCATCGTACCGGCTTGTTTTCTCATGATCTTTCCTTTTCTATACGGCATCTACTGGCAAATATTTCAGGGCGAACCCTGGGGTGATCATCCCATGTCTGACAACGAACTGTTGATTGTATTTTTTGTTCTGTTGATCGGACTGGCCGGAATCCTCTGGATGATCTCATTGATTAAACTAGAAACCAGAATTGATCGTCACGGTATTCAGTATCGCTTTTTCCCCAATCAATGGCGCTGGAGAACAATTAAGAAAGAAGAGATTGAAACGTTTGAAGTCAAAAATCTGAAATCGATAATTCGAGCAGGTGGCTGGGGTTTTCACAGAAATTATTTTACGAAATTAAAGTCAATCATGGTGTACGGAAACAAAGTAGTGGAAGTGAAGTTAAAGAATGGCGAACGCGTTCGGCTGGGCACGCAAGAGATGGACCGCATGACGAGAGCGTTGCAAGCATTATTTTCAAGTCAATAATATTTTTTGAATGGCTCACAAAAAACCATTTGTACTCAGGCTTGATCCTGAAATTTTAAAGGCGATAGAAAAATGGGCTGCAGATGAATTCAGAAGTTCGAACGGACAATTGGAGTGGATCATCACAAAGGCCCTGAAAGAAGCCGGCCGAATTAAGTCTTCTAAATAAGTTGGCGAGCTTGTTTTTAAATTTTTGTGTAGAAATCGTTCTGGCAATACCTGAATTCATTTATACTTGCCACAAAATATAGCACACATGAAAAAATGGATGTTGGTTTTGGGGTTGGGTATTTTCGTTCAAATTAGCCACGCGCAATCTGACTATGTGATCACTGCCAAAGGTGATACACTGCGTGGTGAAGCTAAAATCCTTACGTACGACATCATTGACCGCGTGCAGATTACTTCCGATAAAAAAAAGAAACTGCTCACCGCTACGGAGGCAAAGACACTTTACATCGACAACAAGTTTTATAAAACTGTAAGCTACGAAAACAGGTATCGCTACATGCAGGTGCTAAAGACCGGGGAATACCTAAGTCTGTATGGTTTTCGTATGGACAAACAATTTGCTTATGACGGAAGGTATTTGATGAAGCGCTTTGGCGAAGGGATAGAAATCCCCAACCTCACATTCAAGAAAACCATGCTTGAGTTTTTGAAAGACTGTGAATCCGTTAGTGCACAAATAAAAAGTGGCGATCTCGGGAGAAAAGATATCGACACGCTTCTGGTATTATACAATGCCTGTATAGAAAATAACGTTAAACAAAAAGAATCTTCTGGCTCCGTTGTAAATGCATCAGAAACTTCATTGCCTGCCATTGAATCTTTGCGTGGTAAAATTGAAGCCTCTGCGCTCGCATCCAAAAAAGATGTATTGGATCTAATCCGCGACATCGACACCAAAGTAAAAGCTGGACAATCCGTGCCCAACTATTTGACCGAAGGCTTAAAAGGATACCTCATCAACACCGAAT
Organism: Cyclobacteriaceae bacterium; assembly: GCA_044222145.1. GTDB lineage: Bacteria > Bacteroidota > Bacteroidia > Cytophagales > Cyclobacteriaceae > ELB16-189. Next base: position 127,896 of record JBGANU010000007.1, on the reverse strand, counting down.
ATAAAGCTGACGCAGACGCTTTGCTGGAAGCGCTTTCTAAGAAATAGAATTACTTACCCAGTATTCTTTTTGCAAAATGGATTAGTTTCTCGCGATCGTGCAGCAATACATATGCTGAGCAAAGCGCTACGATTACCGCATACAAGAAAAGTTGACCTCCATCGCCTTTCACTTCTATCCCCAATAAAAATAGATGCATACCAATCGCGCCAGCCATCAGACCAAGACCAAGTCCGGCACCTAACCATGCGGTAGCATTGATGAGTAACAACACGGAAGCAATCAACTCCATCACACCCACTCCTATTCTTCCCCACGGCTCCATGCCCACGGTTGTGAAAATGTACACCGATTCTTCCGCACCGGTAAATTTAAAATACAGCGTTTGAAACATGATAACCGCTGCGATCAAGCGAGCTGCCCAGAAAATAATAGTTGTTGCTTTCATGCTGCAAAAGTGTGTAGAAGTCTGTTCAGGCAAAGTCACCTGCTTGACAATTCCGGCAATTACCCGATCTTTTCTAAATTTAGAAAATTTTGAACCATGCCTCTTTCCGTTGACCCCAATATTGCCAAAGCCAAAACCATTTCAACCGATTTTTACCTTCATCGCAGCTTTTATGAAAGTTCAAAGGAAAAAATCTTTGCGCACACCTGGCAATTTGTTGGCGATACTGATTTAGTGAAAGAGCCCGGTTGGGTTACTCCTGTTCATTTTCTGGAAAAATTTATGGACGAGCCGCTGATGTTGTCGCATGACAAGCAGGGTAATTTAAACTGTCTGTCCAATGTGTGCACACATCGTGGCAATCTGATTCTTGAAAAGTCGTGCAAACTCAATGATTTCCGCTGTAAGTACCACGGCCGCAGGTTTCAGCTTGACGGCAAATTTCTTTCGATGCCAGAATTTAAAGAAGTAGAAGACTTTCCATCAGAAGCAGACAACCTTCACAAACTTCCGCTCTTTAAGTGGGGCAAACTGTTATTTGCCTCATTGAATCCAACCATTCAATCAGAAGACTTTTTTAGTGACATGATGAAGCGCGTAAGCTGGATGCCGTTGAATGAATTTCAGTTCAGGCCCGAGCATTCTCGCGATTACATCATCGATGCCAACTGGGCGCTCTATTGCGAAAACTACCTGGAAGGATTTCATATTCCATTTGTACACTCCAGTTTAAACGCCATGATCGATTATAGTAACTACACGGTTGAGCTATACAAATATTCAAGTCTGCAAATTGGAGCGGCTAAAGATGTGGATTACATTTTGGATATTCCTTCGTCATCGCCAGATCACGGCAAAAAAATCGGAGCTTATTACTTCTGGGTGTTTCCGAACATGATGTTTAATTTTTATCCCTGGGGTTTATCCATCAATGTGGTGCAGCCAATTGGAGTCTCAAAAACCAAAGTGTCGTTTCTCTCTTACGTGTTGGATGAGAATAAATTGAGGCAGGGTGCCGGTGCTGATCTTCATACTGTTGAAATGGAAGATCAGGACATCGTTCAAAATGTTCAGAAGGGAATTCGCTCGCGGTTCTACAAGCACGGAAGATACTCAGTGGCCAGAGAAACCGGAACACATCATTTTCACCGGTTGATTGCGGAGTTTATGAAGTAGTTGCTAATGAAGGACTACTACAAAATTCTTGGAGTAAACAAAGATTGCACGCTCGAGGAGATTAAAAGTAATTTTCGGTCAAAGGCATTAAAACTTCATCCCGACAAATCGGGAGCAAATACTGCGGATCAGTTCATAGAACTTTTTGAAGCTTATTCAATTCTATCAAGTAAGACTGATCGGGACAGGTACAACTTGATCTATGAATTTATTGACACCGGCAATGTTAAAGTCGAAAAAGAACCTATTAAGGATATCTTAGCGATAGAAAGTAGAGGTACTATTTATTCAAAAGATTTTAATCTTTTTGACAAGGAAGTATTGAGTTTAATAGCTGAAAACGTTTATCATGCATCTGATAAGTTAGTATTAGTTTCTTTGTACGCCTTGGTTATTGGAATAATCACAATTATCAAGGGAGTACTTAATTTCGATTTGATTTATTTTCTGATTGGAGTGATAACTAGCTTCATTGGACTATTTTTCGGTGTGTTAAAAATAAACTGGAATAAAAACAGCTCGGATGATTGGAGCAGATCAAAGAAAAAGGAACAAAAAAATTGATCGGCAGCTGATGCTAATGATGAACAGCAAAATGTTTTTAAATTCTGAACTTCTACCTACAATATTTATTATACTTACTCGTCTCCCCTGCCTGAAGTAGCAACTTTTCTATGAAAATCTTAAAACGAATCCTGATTGGCATTGTTAGCTTCCTGTTACTTCTTGTCCTGGTAACCTTTATCGCTATGCAACAAGCTTCCTTTGGAAAATTACCTTCCGGCAAACGGTTGGAACGCATCAAACAATCACCAAACTACCGCGATGGCAGTTTTCAAAACGTATACGAGACACCCATGATGGCTGAAGGCGTTTCTTATCCCAACATGATGGTTGATTTTTTTTTCAAGAAAGGCGTGGATCGCGAACCAACTGCGGTGTTACCTTCTGTGAAAACCGATTTAAAATCGTTGACAACGGAAGAACCCATCATCATCTGGTTTGGTCACTCTTCCTATCTGATCAAAGCCGATGGAAAAAATATTCTGGTCGATCCCGTCTTCAGCGATCGTGCCTCACCGTTTCAGTTCATGGGTTCTAAATACTATCCTACCAAATCGATTTACGCCATTGCAGATTTTCCAGACATCGACATGGTGGTGATTTCACATGATCACTATGACCATTTGGATTACAATAGCATTCTGCAATTAAAATCTAAAACCAAACTTTTTTGTGTTGGCCTTGGTGTTGGTTCGCACCTTGAATATTGGGGAGTGGACACCACCAAAATAAAAGAGTTTGATTGGTGGCAGACTGAGCAAGTATTTCCAGGATTTGAGCTCACCTCAACACCGGCACGGCATTTTTCAGGCAGAGGTTTTAAACGCGGGCAAACCCTGTGGTCATCGTATGTTTTAAAAACTCCTTCGAAGAAAATTTTCATTGGTGGCGATTCGGGTTACGATGCATCTTTTAAAGCCATCGGAGAAAAATATGGTCCGTTTGATTTATCGATGTTGGAGTGTGGCCAATACGATAAACAATGGCCGTTCATTCACATGATGCCTGAGCAAACTGCGCAGGCTGCCGTAGACTTGAGTGGAAATGTTTTGTTGCCTGTGCATTGGGCCAAGTTCACACTCGGTTTACATCCGTGGAAAGAACCTGCAGAACGTGTGAGCAAAGCTGCCGAACTATTAGGTCAACGCCTGACAACGCCTTTGATAGGAGAAGTGGTTGAATTCAATAAATCTTTCCCGAATACGAAATGGTGGGAAGACATTAAGTAATTAGAGCGGTAAGATGTGAGAAGTCAGAGGTCATTTGGCTTTTAGAATCCTACGTAAAGCAAGTATATCCTGTTGATCGACTAAATTTTTCTCACCCTTTCTGTCAAGGCTCTCTTTGTTTTTGATAAGATCACGAATATCAATTATCCTTAATTTTAGATCATCGATTTTTTTAGTAATCGCATTTTCAAAAATATCTTCCAAAGAAACACCTTTGGAAAAATTCATGATATCAACAGCATCGGGCTCTGTGCCAAACGTGAATACCTGATCCTTCACAAAATCTTTTGGGTCGATGCTATTAATCTCGAGCTTCAAATCTTTAAAAGCAGAGATAATTCGCTTCCCATTATCTTCGGTTGGTTTTACTAAAATGTCAATATCGGAAGTAGTTCGCCTAACACCATAAAAAACAGCAGCATGCCCACCTATTAAAACAAAATCAACTCCTCTCAGAATAAATTTCCTAAGCAGTCTTTCGTGGGCCTTACCAAAAAAACTCATGAGTAGGCCGGTTTTTTAAGCACTCGCACTCCTTTCCAGGTCGTCTTGTTGTATTGAGCACCCCATATCTTTTTTCTGAGTTGCTCATGAATTCTAAGTCTTTCCACGGGCTTTAGTTTAAGGAAAGTCTGGTCTTTTAACTGCTGTTCCTCATCAAACGACACCTTCTTTACCGTGATTCTATTTTTGGTCATACATCCAACGTTATCGAAAGTTACTCAAAAAAAGTAACGGTTCGCCACAAATGAATTCTTTTGTAATTCAGTGAGGGATCAACTCAATCCTTAATTTTGCATGCAAATCGTAAAATGAAAACCTTTATCCAACGTATACTCTCACATCGTTTTGGGCTTGCCGCTTTAATGACAAGTCTGCTCGTAGTAATATCACTACTCACCCGAATCGTTCTGCTGATCAAGTCCTTTTCGGGAGTAGATTTTACTTTCCTAAATGCGATTGGAATCTTTACACTGGGTTTGTTTTATGACCTGATCAATGCTGGATATTTCATCATCCCATTAATGCTTTATCTATGGCTGGTGCCGGATAAGCTGTTTCGCAAAAACTGGCATCGCTTCCTTTTGTATGGCATCTTTTTCTTTTTCACATTCGGGATATTATTTAATGCAGTTTCCGAATTTTTCTTCTGGGACGAATTCAATAGTCGCTTCAACTTCATTGCTGTCGACTACCTGGTTTACACAACCGAGGTCATTGGCAACATTCGACAGTCATATCCTATTGAATGGATTATTGTCGCGCTCCTTCTGATAACAGCTGCCATTATCTATTTCCTGCGGCCTTACATCAAGCTCGCTGCCGCACATTCTATTCGATTCAAGAAAAGAACGGCCTGGGCGTTGAGTATTTTATTAATTCCGTTTATCTCTTTTTTTGCTGTCAACAATAAGATGCATCGCTTTAGTGCCAATGCATTTGTGAATGAACTGTCGGGCAACGGACTGTATGAACTCTTTGCCGCGTACCTCAACAACGAACTGGACTACGATCAGTTTTACGCAACGATCGATCGTGACAAGGTATCTTCAAAAGTCCGTGAACTGGTAAAGACTCCGGAAAGTGAATTCGTAAACTCCGATCCATTTAGCATTGAAAGAAAAATTTCAAATGCCGGACCCGAGCGAAAATTAAATGTGATACTTATCAGCGTTGAAAGTTTCAGTGCCGACTTTATGAAAATGTTTGGCAACACCGAAAACATAACTCCGCACCTCGATTCATTAGCGCAACACAGTCTGGTGTTTACCAATCTTTATGCTACCGGAACACGCACCGTACGCGGACTGGAAGCGCTTTCACTTTGCGTGCCGCCAACACCGGGGCAAAGTATTGTGCGCAGACCGAATAATGACAACCTCTTTAGTCTTGGAAAAGTATTCAATGAAAAAGGCTACGAAAGCAAATACATCTACGGAGGTTACGGATACTTCGATAATATGAATGGATTTTTCTCCGCTAACAATTACAAAGTAGTTGACAGGAATGCGTTATCGCCAGAGGAAATTGATTACGAAAATATCTGGGGCGTAGCCGATGAAAATTTATTCACCCTTGCGTTGAGAGAGATTGACAAGACGGTGAGTTCAGGCAAACTTGCTTTCGCACAGGTGATGACCGTATCGAATCACCGGCCTTATACTTATCCAGATGGAAGAATTGACATTCCATCGCATACAGGAAGAGAAGGTGCCGTCAAATACACAGATTACTCGATCAATAAATTTTTAAAGGAAGCACGAAACAAACCGTGGTTTGATAGTACTGTGTTTGTCATCGTGGCTGATCATTGCGCATCAAGTGCAGGGAAGACAGAACTGCCGGTGAATAAATACCACATCCCGATGATGATTTATTCTCCTGCCAACATTGCTCCTAATAAAATGGAGCGATTGATGAGTCAGATTGATATGGGACCTACCCTTCTTGGTTTGTTAAACTTCTCATACACCAGCAAGTTCTATGGCTATGATATCTACAAACTGGAACCTAGACGCGAGCGCATTTTTATCAGCACGTATCAAAATCTCGGTTATATTCATAACGACAAGATGGTGCAACTTGATCCACAAAGAAAAGTGAACACCTATGTTCCAAATTTTATGGATGGATCACTTGTGAAAACGGAACCTGACGCAACTACCCTGGAAGAGGCAGTCGTCTGGTATCAGGCCGCGAGTTATGCGTTTAAGAATGGATTGATGAAATCGAATTGACCCATCATCACTGACTTCACAGCGTGTTTCAATAGTTATTCTTTGGCCGAATCATTTCCAGGTACTCGGGATGGGTGGACATGTAGATAATTCCGGCCACTATAAAAAATGTAAGGAAGAAGAGCATCCCCATTAAATATACTCCGATGCCTTTGAAGAATGCCTTCGTCTTATTCTGATAATTAAATAGCTGCGAACACCCCACGCCATACAATACCAAAGCTACGAAAGGTTGAATCGGCCTCAGCGGATTAAGACCTGAAAACACGTAAATAAAAAGTGAAAGTATGGTGAGCCAATACACATGACCCTGAATATAAAATACCATCACCGAATGTTCCAGAAAATTTAATCCACTCTTTCGAAACATGATCAGCGAAGCGAGGGTTGTGAAGGGGATAACCAGAAATGAAAATACCTTCATGTTATCCGCAATCCAGTCTGAAAAAATTTTCATGAATTGCTCCATTCCAGAATTCTCCTTGACCGGTGTAATCTGTGACGCCTTCACTATAAAGTCATAAAAAGAAACTTCGAATAGCGACAGCAACAATAAAAAGACGGTTATCATCAAAAAGAAATAACCAACCGGACCATTGTACTTCACGCGGTTCCCATCAATGTATGAACGCGAAACTACACCCGGACAGATCGTCAAGTCGCGAAGTGTTCTGGGAAACATGCCATCAAATCCATATATCCTGGATTGGAAGTCGTGATATAAATTGAGGAATCTGATTTTCTTGGGAGGCAGCGGTTGGCCACAATCCGGACAGAACTTTGAAGGCGCTTCTGCCCCACAATTGATACACGTCATTCGAAACAAAAAGTTTTCTAATAGTAATAGCCTAACAAGTTCCAGTAATTCAACTGCCAGATAAACAACACGCACACAATTCCAAAAGAAGAATAGCTCAATCGATCCATCACATCACCAGATTTGTTGATCCAGATCATGATCACAAAGTACCAGACAAACACCGTGAAGAAAGTGGCGATCAATGGAAATGCGAGAGCAACCTTCACCAACGTGGGTACTCCATAAACAATTTCATATTGATCGCCCATGCCCATGGCCAACAAGATGAAAAACATGAAGAACGAAAAGGCTGCGCACCAGGAAGTGAGCCGGGCCGACAGCGGAACTTTGCGTGCTGCATTGAGTTCGCGCTTGTACCCTTTGCGTATAAAAAATTTCATCGGACCTCCGATCAGCGTAAGCAAAATAAAAATGATCGACACGGTTAAAATCAGATTATGAATACTGGCGAGATTCCAACCGGACATTTTATCAAGAGCAAAAATCGGAAGGCCACCAATAAAGAGACGTTGGATATTGCCGTCTTTGCCCTTCTTAAACTCAATGACATCGGAAGCATGCTCTTTTCGGAACGTAAGACTGTCGATGGGCACCCAATAGTTTACTTGTTCGCCCATCACGGTTTTTAATTTCGTTGAATCCACCACACTGATTTGCGCGCGTCCAAACCAGGAAATCACTTTCGTGAAATCGCGATACGCATAACGGTTGGCACAATATTCACCGGCAAACTTTTGCAAATACTTTGCTTTGACTTTTATAACAGGCTGTAAAGGATTTTTCTCAGGAAAATAACGATCCATAAAAGCTTCTAATACTTCCATGTAGGTTCCACTACCTTTGTCGGTATTGAATGAGATGAATAGTCCAACATTATGTTTTGGCAACAGCGCCATGTTGGAGTGAAACCAAAATGTGTCGCCACCATGGCCAATTACTTCTTCACCATTTTGACTCATGTCCATAAAGCCATAGCGCATCGGGTTTACATGCGGTGCATGCTGAAAGGCCGGACTCTGCATTAACTTTGACGTAGCGCTATCTAAAATGGCAACGCCCTGGAACGTTCCCAACTGCAAATGCGCCATCATAAAGTTAGCCATGTCCAATGCTGTGGTTGATGCAGCGCCAACGGGAGCGAGTGGCACAAATTCAAATGACTTCTCTATGAACTCACCTCCGGCAAAGACATAGCCTTTCGATAAACTACTTTTCAATCTCAACGGCAACGGCTGACGAAACGATGTCGAGGTCATGGCCAACGGTGTGGTGATATTCTTTTCAACGTAGTCTAACCAATTCATACCCGACACTTGCTCCACAATGTAAGCGGCCATGCCTGTGCCGTGATTAGAGTAGGAAGCAGTTTCACCGGCTGGTCTTACGCGACCCGGTATTTCTTTCGACAAAATTTCACCGAGGCGTTTTACTTTGGAAGAATCTTTCGCAAATAATCCGATGACCAGATCTTCAAAACCCGGTGAGTGCGTCATCAAATGTTTGAGTGTGATTGGCTCGGGATAAGTGGCTGGCAACTGAAAATCTCTGAGGTATTTATTGATGTCAGTATTCAAATCCAGTTTGCCTTGTTGAACCAGCTGCATCACAGACGTCCATGTGAATAGTTTGGATATAGAGCCAATTCGAAATAGTGTTTCATTAGGATTGACAGGAGTTTGTTTTTTGATGTCTGAAAATCCATAGCCTTTGGCCAATATGATCTTCCCATCCTTCACCACACATACGGTTGCACCTACGATGTGTTTGTCACGAAGGTGTGTTTCCACCACGCCATCCATGAAGTCAAGCACATCGAGTGAATCGAGCGTGGATTGTGCCCATCCACTACTGTAAAAGGCGGCTAAGAAAAGTACGAGGCAGGTCTTTTTCATGGTGAAATGGCATTTACCTGATAAAGTTAACAAAAGGTCAGTCAAAAATTCAGGGTGCCTGCGCGCTTCAGCGATGAATTCATAATTTAACAGAATCATGTTCCAATAATTTCTGCAACATTTCCACAACTGGGCTGTCTAATCCATCAGGTGAGCGCGAAATCTGTAAATAACCCTTCTGACAAACAACTGATTGATCAGGTGGTAAGTGGAAATACCGCTGCCTTTAAAACGATCATTAAAAACACAGAAGGTTTGGTTGCACAGATTATATTCAAGATGATTAGCAATAGTCGCGATCGGAAAGACCTGGCGCAAGACGTTTATTTAAAGGCGTTCAAAGATTTGGGCAACTTCAAATTTGAAGCGAAGCTATCGACCTGGATTGGTCAGATCACGTACAACACGTGCCTGAACTATCTGCAAAAGAAAAAATTAGTATTGCTTGATAGCGTTCAAACAGACTCTGATCATCAAGAAGAAGCGATTGTTACGCTGGGCGATCGTGAAGTGGATATCTTTAAGAACGATACCCTGTATCAACTTCAGGAGCGCGAACTGGGGACTATCTTAACTACAGAAATTGATAAGCTTACCCCACTCTATCGAACGCTGATCACGCTCTACCATCAAGAACAAATGAGCTATGCCGAAATGGCGGACATTACGAAACTGCCGGAAGGTACACTGAAGAATTATTTGTTTCGGGCAAGGAAAACATTGAAAGAAAATATACTTCTGCACTATAAAAGAGAAGAGTTATGAAAAACTTTCACATTTCAGAATTGGTGCTTCAGGAGTTTGTCCTGACCAACACAGGCACGGATGAAATTAAAAATCACCTGCGACAATGCGAGCAATGCCGCGCACGAGCAAATGCTTATCGATCCGTATTCAAAGTAATTGAAAAGTCCGCAAAACCGGAATTCGACTTTGACCTTTCAGAACTCGTCATCGCCAAAATTGAAAAATCAAAAATTAGACTTTCTATGTCGGTTTTGATGCTCCTTCTGTTTGCAGGCCTTTTCGTGGTGTGTATTCTAGCTTACATCTTCAATCAGAATACAATCTCTTGGGTCATTGGCTTGCAAAAAATGGCTTTGTATCTCTTGGTGGTGACCGGATTTATTCCTTTCGCCTTTCTGGCCATCGAAATATACAATGACTATTCTAAAAAGATACAGGCGCTTAATTTCTTAAACTAACTGCAACATTAAAACCAGAAGCCGGTCTAATTTAAGTACATATAAAAATCGAAGTATGAAAAAAATAGTATCACTCGCTACACTCGTTTTGGTACCCGCTTTGTTGCAGGCACAAGATATTTATCAATTTGGGCATGATATAAGTATGTCCAGACAGTTCATTGATATCCCAGCGATCATTCTAATCATCTATGTATTTCTAACCGCCATACTCTCGATTATGAAGTCAATTTTTGACCATCGGCTAAAATCTCAAATGATCGAAAAAGGATTGAGCGAAAAAGTGGTCGAGCAATTCTTGCAGCCCACAAAAAATGATTCGCGAAGAACGGCCATGAAATGGTTTTTGATCCTGATGGGGATTGGCGTGGGTCTGTCCATCATTAGCAATTATAGCATCGGAATTCACTCTATTGCCATCATGTCGTTCAGCCTGGCTTTTAGTTTTCTAGGATACTTCTTCTTCACCAAAAACTTTGACAAAGAATCATGATTCGAAATTTCTTTACGACTGCGTTTCGTTTTCTCCTGCGCGAAAAAGCGAACACCATTATCAACATCTCCGGGCTTACGCTCGGGATCACCGGATCAATCGTGCTCTTTCTGATCGTGAAACATGGAACGAGTTACGATAACTATCACGCCAAACGTGACCGGATATATCGATTGGTTTCAAAGTCGAAAGGAAACAATGGCTACACGTACACGCAAGGCATTCCTCCCGCGTTGCCGGAAGCTTTTAGAAATGATTTTACAGATGTTGAAGCTGTGGCCTTCACCTCCTATCACCGGGGAAGTTTGATCACCGTGCCTCAGCCCAATGGCGAAGTCAGAAAATATGAAGAACCGAAAGGAGTCGGTTTTGCGGAGCCTGCGTTCTTCACGTTGTTCGATAGAAAGATAGTATCAGGATCGGTTGAAGGACTAGCGCAACCCAATCAAGCCATTATTTCGGAAAAGTTTGCGCTTAAATATTTTGCGAGCACAGACGTGCTTGGAAAATCAATTGAATACAATCACATCGCGTATACTATCGCTGCCGTGATGGAGGATTATCCGGTGAATACAGACCTGCCCTTCGATCTGATGTTTTCCAATAGCACCATAAAACGGGAATTGGACCAGCGCGGCTGGAACGACATTTCAGATAACGACAACTGTTATTTCTTATTGAAAGAGAAAGCATCCATTGAACGCATTACGTCAGGAATGTTACCCTTCGTGAAAAAATACCTGGGCGATGGTGACAAGGAAGTTGACAAAACTTTTCTAACCCAACCACTTAGTGAAATTCATTCCGACTTGCGTTTTGGTAACTACAACACCAAGATGCCGAAGGAGGCATACATTGCCTTCAGTATTATTGCTGTCTTCCTACTTCTCACAGCCTGTATCAACTTTATAAATCTGGCAACGGCAGAAGCTATCAAACGGACAAAGCAGGTTGGCATTCGTAAAATACTAGGAAGCTCGCGCTGGCAGTTGATCAATCAGTTTCTAACGGAGAGCTTGCTCATCACGATTATCGCAGTTGCTTTTTCATTGTTGGCTTCAGGGCTGTTGTTGGGATTTATCAATCCGATGATGGATTTATCATTGTCACTTAACCTATTCTCTGACTTTGGCATTTGGATATATCTGATAAGTGTCACACTGTTTATCTCGCTAATTGCAGGACTTTATCCGGCCTTTACCATTTCGAAATCTCAACCAGTGCTGGCGCTTAAAAATCAAATTTCCGGGAATCGTTCGTCCGGTAATGCATTGCGCAAGGGACTTGTGGTGCTGCAATTCTTCATCTCTCAATTTTTTATCATCGGCACGATCGTGTTTCTGCAGCAACAAAATTTCATGCAGCAGCAGGATTTAGGATTCAATAGTCAGGCGATCATTACACTGCCTATTCCCAACCTTGGCGAACAGAAAGAAAGTGGATCATCAAACGTGCGAAGTTTTAAACATGAGTTAATGACATTGCAAGGCGTTGAACAAGCAAGCCTTTGTTACGCTCCTCCTTCATTCAAAGCCGTAATGTCGTCAAACTTCTCCCTTGCGGGGAAAGAGGAAGAGTTTGACACTCAGATAAAACAAGTGGATGGAGACTACTTAACACTATATGGAATTAAACTTGCGGCCGGTGAGCAGCTGGCAGATGCCGACACGTTAAATGGCGTAGTTGTAAATGAAAAGCTTGCACGCCTTGTCGGTCTTAGCAATGAGGGAATAATTGGCCGGGAATTATCGTTGTGGGGCAAGCAGGTTCCTGTAAAAGGAGTTGTGAAGGATTTTAATACCACTTCGTTAAGTCGCCCGATTGAACCAGTTGTCTTATTGAATAATGTATCGGGCTACCAAAGCATTTCAGTGAAATTAAATTCCAGAAATATTCCTGCCACACTCAAACTTGTTCAATCAAAGTGGGAGGCTGCGTATCCGGAATACATTTACAGTTACGAGTTTGTAGATGAACAGGTGCGTCAACTTTACAGAGGTGAGCGAAGGCTTACCGCACTGCTCAACATCTTTTCGTTCACGGCAATTTTTATTGGATGCCTGGGATTGTATGGACTTGTGGCATTCATGACCAATCAAAAAGCGAAAGAAGTAGGCGTTAGAAAAGTGCTGGGCGCTTCCGTGGAAAGTATTGTATTCCTTTTCTCAAAAGAGTTTATAAAACTCATTCTGATCAGCTTCGCCCTCGCTGCACCCATCGCGGGGTTCATCATGAATAAATTGTTACAGGAGTTTGCTTACAAGATAGAACTCGGCCCGGTTATTTTTCTGACGGGATTGGGTCTTACTTTTTTGATTGCTTTTGTCACCGTTGGATTTCGATCTTTCAAGGCAGCCACGGTAAATCCAGTTAAGTCACTGCGATCGGAGTAACAACAACTACTATCGATCCAGCCAGTCTTTAAACTCCTGTACTCGTTCCCGGGCGACAATCACATCACTGTCGTCCGATGTTTTTAGAACAAGCTTTAGTCTGGAGTTGGTGTAACTGATCATATCCTGAATGGCATCGGCAGCCACCAGATATTTTCGATTGATGCGAAAGAAGCGCTCTGGATTTATCAAGCCATCCAATTGTTCGATGGTGAAATCCAAAATATGTTTGCGACCGTCTTTTGTTTGGGCAAAAGTTGCTTTCTCCAAACTATAGAAAAAAAGTATGTCCGATACCTCAATCGACTTGAGGTGTTCTCCTACTTTGATCACAAATCGCTCCTTGTATTTTTTGGTCAGCATTTGAACAGCAAGACCAATACTTTCGAGCATTTTATCGGGTGCCACTGATTTGCTTCCGGTCAAGGTCTCAAACTTTTGAATGGCCGCTCTCAATTCACCTTCATCGACTGGTTTTAAAATGTAATCGATGCTGTTCACTTTGAAGGCTTTCAGGGCATACTCGTCATACGCAGTTGTAAAAATGACGGGAGACTTCACTTCGCACCGATCAAAAATGGAGAAGCTAATGCCATCTGCCAATTGAATGTCCATTAATATAAGGTCAGGTGCTGCATTTTCTTTGAGCCACTGAACGGAGTTCTCAACCGTATCAATTTTAGCCAGCACGATAGCGTGCGGCACAATTGCCTTCACCAATTTCTCCAGGCGTTGTGCTGCCTGCGGTTCGTCTTCTATCAATAAGATATTCATCGTTACACTACTTCTATTAACGGAAGCCTGACTACAAACTTTTCAGCTGACTGTTCAACCTCCACAGGTTTTGAACTGAGGAATTTATATCGGTTTCTGATATTCTCGAGGCCTATTCCGGGAGAGACTTCACCTAAGGATGTCTTTCTCTGTAGATTATTCTCAATCACGATGAAGTCATTTTGTTCGAACAATCTGATCTGCAAAGGATCATCAGATGAAACGACATTATGCTTGATGGCATTTTCGATTAATAGTTGCAAGGCGAGCGGAGCTACCATCGATTTTGTCTGTGAAAGCTCCATCTCAATTTTAAGATTGTCTCCGAATCTGATCTTCTGCAAGAAGATATACGAATCGAGAAAAGCAAGCTCTTCACTCAACGTCACCACTTCTCTATTCTGAGTATCCAACACATAACGATACACTTCCGAAAGCTGCTTGATAAATTTTGCGGCTTTGTCCTGATCTTCATATACAAGATTGGTCAATGCATTTAAACTATTGAACAGGAAGTGCGGATTAACCTGACTTTTTAAACTATTGTAATGAGCAGCGATACTCTCTTTTTGCAATCTTTCAGAATCAATGGCGGCCTGCTTCCAGCTAAATAAAAAAGAACGGCTTGTCATGAAGAGCGTAATGACAAATGTGGTAGCTACCGTGCCGTACATCATTCCCATCACGCCACCCACATTGAGTCCCATTACCACTTCTGAAAATTTAACTAAAAGAAAAATAGCTACGATTGTGTAGACGAGCATCCCTGCTATTCCAATTCCAAAACGTTTAACAGGCTCCTTTGTCCACGAAATTTTTTGATCCAGGTAATGTGATATGAATTCGTTACCCAACCACATGGAAATCCAGATGGCTGCAGTAAACAAAGTAGCTTTCACATACCACTCGAGCGAATCTGAACAAGAGTCACAAACAAAAAATGTCATGATGCCACCGCTAATAATCAACCAGCCAATGAGTACCCATCGCGACTTCAGATAACTCCAGAATGTCATGACCAATTATACAATTTTTTTAAATCAGACTGGGAAATTATTTACACTGTGGCTTCAACCCTTCTGCCATTCCCCTTCCCCATTGAGGTGCCACCGGATTGTCGGTCTTGAACGATTCAAATTTTTCTAGTGACTTTGTTAAAGTAGCGCATGCTTCTGTTGTGGGCGATTTAAAAAACTCGGCCGTTCCAAATTGCATCTGCGCCATGAACACCAGAGCGCGTGGGTTTTCCGGATTCAATCCAATGGCCTTACCAAATGATTGCATGGCCATTCCAGAATATTTAGGTCCGCGCGTGGCGGGATCAACCGTTAAACGGATCATGTGAACAAATCCTTCCATTGCCACAATTTCAGATTCATTCTCGTTCACCGCCTTTGCTTTTTCAAGTGAAGACGCGGCCAGATCAAGTAGTTGATCTTTCTTTCCACCATCCTGCTCGCGTGTCGCCATCATCACGTAGCCAAAGGAAGCGTAGTAGAATGGCTCCCATTTTGTTTTCTCTGCATTACCGATTCGTTCAAATGCATTGATAACCTGCTGATACTCGTCTGCCGTTTGCGCTTTATAAACCGCCTCTATATTCTTCGACATCATGCCTATGTACTTTTCATCGTTTGCAAATGCTGCGGATGAAATCAAAGTGAGAATCAAAATAAGTGTTTTCATGTTTCTTATTATTTAAGGATTGAGACTTATTCTATTAACTAATGACCGTTGACTACAAATTAGGGAGCTGATTAATTGACTTATTCTTTGTGATGGTAATAAACACTCCTACAAATAAAAATCTCGTTGCAGGCTGACGTACCGCTCGACTGACGTACGCTCCCGAAGTATCGGGTTGCGAACTGTATTGGTAGCCAAAAATATTATCGTGGCCTAATAAGTTCGTGCACGACACATACAAAATCAAATTGGACTTGGGCAAGTAAGCCACATTGGCGCTGAGGTCCTGATAAGAGGGTGTTCTATCTGAATTGAATTTATCATCGGAGTTGTTCGGGTTGTAGTAGGGACGGCCGCTTCCGTAACTATAGGTGAAGCCAAGTTGTGCTTTCATGGCAGTGATAAAATGTTTGTAGACAAATGAAAAATTATGTTTTGATGCAAAGCTTGGTGTAGCTGCTGTTGGATAATTCAAGTAATCGCGCTTAGTATCCAAGTAGGAATACGACATCCAATAATCAACGTTCTTCAGTGTTTGATTATCGCGCCAGAAGAGTTCTACACCTTTTGCATAGCCATTACCCAGATTGGTTAACAGTTGGGGATCGCGATTCTCAAACTTCACGAGCTGGTAATACTTTTTATAATACGTCTCCAACCGGAATGTTCTTCTGTCCAACACAATCTGATAGTTCAAAATAAAGTGCTCTGCTTTTTCAGGATTGAGGTTATTGTTCAGCATCACGTATTGATTTTTTACCGACTGTCGAAAGGTTCCATACGCAAAAGCAAACTGACCGTTACCTCCTGGTTTGTAAGCGAGAGACAATCTAGGATCAACACTTAACTTATCAGTCAACCCGTTGTACTCCATTCTTCCACCGGCCTTCGTCACGAAGTGTTTATTGGCATACACTTCTGCCTCTGCAAAAGAAGATGCAATTGGTTCCTGAAATGATAACGTCTCAAAAGCACCTGAATTTTCATTTTGACGAGAAGCTGTGTAGTTGCGGTCAATCAGTTCACCTCCAAATCTTACTTCCACCTTATCGGAAATAGAATTTTCTAAAACAGCTTTGGCATGAATACCTTTTTCGGTTTCGCCCAGCGGAGCCCCGTCTTGCTTCGCATCGTTTTGATTGAAGGTATAAGACAACCCACCGCGTACGGACCAATTTTTATTCAATGATTGCTGATACGTTCCGTTGCCGTAGCGATAGTTGTTGGTGAGATCAAACTGATGTTTAATGGTTGGATCAAGGATCTCATGATTGTACATCGAGAAATCGGAGCGATTGAAATTGCCAAAGAATTTTAGCACGCCATCTTTGCCAACCTGTGCGCGATAGGCTGCGCTTCCTTCAAGCGAAGCAGGAGCTGTTTTCCAATCCACGCGTTGGCTGATCAAACCAAAGTAAGGCCGGATGTTTGTGTATTGAATTTTTCCCGACAAGGAAGATTTGTCCCACACTTGTGTGTGCGCTACATCAGTACCCACTGATAAAATTCCGATGTCGGTTTGATTTGCATCAGCTTTGTCTTTTGAATTCAAAACTAAAGCAGATGATAGTGCCTGCCCATATTCAGCTGAATAACCGCCCGTGCTGAAGCTTGTGCCCTTGAACATGAACGGCAAAAATCTTCCACGCGATGGTGTGTTCGGTGCGGATGGTCCATAAGCATCCAACACCACCATGCCATCGATGAACGTGCGCGCTTCGTTGCTGTCGCCACCGCGTACAAACAAGCGGCCGCTTTCGCCTACTTTTGTGGTGCCGGGCAATGTATTCAATGCTCCGGCTATGTCGGCTGTTGCTCCGGCAGTTGTGGCGATGTCAACCGCTTTCAGTATTGTCCTTCGTTTTTCTTCTCCGGCAGTAAAAGAACCTGCAGAGATCACCACCGCATCAAGTTGATTGATTTCTTCTTTTAATTGTATGTTGATGACAATCGGCTGGCCTTTCAACTCAATTACTTGCTGAAACTGTTTGAATCCCACGAAAGTGGCGACAAGAGTTTTGCTTCCTGTCTCATCTGTTGCGAAAGAGAATTTACCTTCAACATCAGAGCTGATGCCATCGTAAGAATCCTGAATAAAAATATTAGCTCCGGGAATAATTTCTCCGCTCTCGTCTCTCACGATTCCGGAGATTTTGGTTTGAGCGAAGGTCGTGATACCCAGAAAAATAAATAAGCATGTAAACCGTGATGTCATAGCTGTGTTTTTGCTCGATTACACGGTAAATATCCAGCAGGCGACTGGCTCCTGGTAAGAAGTGTTACCGAACTGTTGAATGGGCCGGATGGGATGTTAGTCAAATGGTGACCGGTCAATGGGAGAATAGTCTGTGACCATGCTAACAACTATCAACTAACAACCTTTTTGAATTTTGCTAATTGACCGCTTCGCTTTACCTTTCCGATCTAACTTTTGGTCATGAAAAAACTTTTACTCCTCTCATTTCTGTTTATTGGTTCAGTTGGATTTGCGCAGAAGGTGAACAAACTCATTCCGCAAAAAAATGTCACCCGCATTATTAAGACATTGTCTGCCGATGATATGATGGGGCGCTCGGCAAAAGAGCCGGCTCAGATTGAGAAAGCCACAGCTTTTATTGAAAGTGAGTTTTCGAAAATAGGATTGAAGCCTTTGAAAGGTCTTACTGGTTTCCGTCAGGAATTTCAAAAGGAACAGATCAGTCTGTCAAAACTTGAGGTTACCGTTGACGGTGAAAAAATCACGGAAAAGAACCTACTGCTCGTCTCCGAAAAAACGGAGATAAGTCTCGACAAAGGTTTATCGATCAAGACAATTGAAGCGGACCCGCAAGCCACAAATAAAGATCAGTACTTCTTCGGCAAAGCATTTGGAATGGCAAGAGACACTTCTTCATCATTAATATTAGTGGCTCCGGAGTTTGCGAGCAACTTTAAAGAGTTCAAAGGTTATTTTGGAAAACGATTTTTAAACAATCGCAAGGGAACAAAAGTGTTTGTGCTGGGTAAGAGCAAAGCCTCAACATTTTCTGTAAAAGCAAGTCAGAAAATTGAAGCGATCAAGATGACGAATGTTGTGGGCATGCTGGAAGGCAAGACCAAACCCGAAGACATGGTTGTATTCTCCGGTCACTATGACCACATCGGCATTCTCGATCCGGTTGCAGGCGATTCCATTGCCAACGGTGCCGATGATGACGCTTCAGGAACTACAGCAGTGATTTCTTTGGCAAAATATTTTAAGAAATTAAATAACAACAACCGCACACTGATCTTTGCCGCCTTTACAGCTGAAGAGATTGGCGGCTATGGCTCGCAACACTTTTCCAGACAACTCGATGCCGATAAAGTAGTGGCCATGTTCAACATTGAAATGATTGGCAAGCCATCGAAGTGGGGACAAAACAGTGCGTTCATAACAGGCTTCGAGCGATCAGATTTTGGTCAGATCTTACAGAAGAACCTAACGGGTACACCATTTCAATTTCAACCCGACCCTTATCCGGAACAAAATCTTTTCTATCGATCGGACAATGCCACACTCGCCCGACTTGGCGTTCCTGCGCATTCCATTTCAACCGATCAGATCGACAGCGATAAACTTTACCATTCGGTTGACGATGAATTCGAATCGCTTGACATGGCCAACATCACCGCAGCCATCCGTGCGATTGCGTTGAGTTCGAAGACGATTGTTTCGGGTGAGGACACCCCGAAGCGGATTGACAAGGCAACGGTGAGATAAAGTCATCGGACAGAAGCATTTCTCAGATTATTTCTTTGCAGGCTTTGCGCCTTGGCGTGCAAAATCCTTTGACTATTTTTGCGGTTCTAATAAATCGAGAACTAGCAAAAATGGCCGAATACACAAAAGAAGAGATCAAGAACATTGAGGAAAAGTGGCAGAAGAAATGGACAGAGGGACAGGTTTATAAAGTCTCTAATGATTCGCCTAAGCCCAAATACTATGTGCTGGATATGTTTCCCTACCCTTCCGGGGCCGGGTTGCACGTGGGTCATCCGCTCGGCTACATCGCTTCCGACATTGTAGCACGCTTTAAAAGAGTAAAAGGATTTAATGTGCTGCACCCCATGGGCTTCGATGCCTTTGGCTTGCCAGCTGAGCAATACGCGTTGGAGCATGGTATTCACCCTGCCATTTCCACAGCCGATAATATCAACAACTTTAAAAGGCAGTTGGGGAAAATTGGCTTCTGCTACGATTGGAGCCGCGAGGTACAAACCTGTGATCCTTCCTATTATAAATGGACACAATGGATCTTCCTGCAAATCTTCGATAGCTGGTTTAACCGAAAGAAAGAAAAAGCTGAACGTATTTCAGAGTTGGTAAAAATATTTGAGGCAGAAGGCAACGCTAGTCACCCTGTTCCCAATTCAAAATTTGAAACGCAAAGCTTCACGTCTGCCGATTGGAAATCGTTCAGCGAAAAAGCACAGCAGGAAATTTTAATGCAATACCGTCTTGCCTACCTGGCTTACACCGATGTGAACTGGTGCGAAGCATTGGGCACTGTATTGGCAAATGATGAAGTGATCAATGGTGTCAGCTATCGCGGTGGTTTTCCGGTGGTGAAAAAACAAATGCGTCAATGGAGTTTGCGCATTACAGAATACGCTGATCGATTGTTAAAAGGATTAGATGAAATAGATTTCAGCGACTCAATGAAAGACATCCAGCGCAACTGGATAGGAAAAAGTGTGGGGGCGCAATTAGAATTTAGAATTCAGAATTCAGAATCCAGGATTGTTGTATTTACAACCCGTCCTGATACCATCTTCGGTGTTGACTTCATGGTAATTGCACCCGAGCACGAGTTGGTGAAAAAGATCACGAGCGCTAAGCAGAAGGAAGAGATTGAAAAATATCTGAAGTATGTCGAGAGCCGCTCTGAAGTTGATCGTATGGCGGAAGTAAAAAAGATCACGGGTGCGTTTACCGGAGCGTATGCCATCAATCCATTCAATGGAAGAGAGATTCCGGTGTGGATAAGCGAGTATGTGTTGGCAGGTTATGGAACCGGTGCCATCATGGCCGTGCCGTGCGGTGACGAACGCGATCATAAGTTTGCCAAGCATTTCAATCTTCCCATCACCAATATCATTGGATCACATTACAACGGTGAAGAAGCAAATCCCACCAAAGAAGCGATTCTTGAAAACTCTGATTTTCTGAATGGCGTTGTTATGCACGATGCAATTGATATTGTGATTAAAAAGCTCGAAGAGAAAGGCATTGGCAAGCGACAAGTGAATTATAAAATGCGCGATGCGGGCTGGAGCCGTCAGCGATATTGGGGAGAACCTTTCCCTGTGACGTACAAAGACGATGTGCCCTATGCCATGAAGGAAAGTGAGTTGCCATTGGAACTCCCTCCTTCTGATAACTTCAAACCTTCCGGCAATGGCGAAGGTCCGTTGGCGAACTTAAAAGACTGGATCAACTTTTCGCCTAACGCCAAGCGTGACAGCAACACCATGCCAACACATGCTGGTGCTGCGTGGTATTTTTTGAGATACATGGATCCACACAATAAGAATGCTTTCGCGGATCAGAAAGCACTTGACTATTGGAATCAGGTGGACGTTTACATTGGCGGCTCCGAACATGCTGTTGCGCATTTGTTGTATGCACGCTTGTGGACAAAAGTGCTGCACGACTTAGGCTACATCAAATTTGATGAGCCGTTTAAGAAGTTGATTAACCAAGGGAAGATTACGGGCGATTCGAGATTTGTTTATCGTTGTTTCTCAAATTGGTTAGGAACTAGCCCAAATGATCTCCTCGAATCAGGAAAGATTCCTCCCATTTTCATTTCTAAAAATTTAATGGAACGCTTTAAAAGCGGAAATCCAACTATCGCTGACAACCAACTTATTCAAAAAATAGAAATCGAAGTTTCTAACAGACTACAAACTCAAGAGGGAAAATCAGGTCACATTAGCATTCAAAGAAATTTATTTCAGGAAATGCACGTTGATGTTAATATCTATGACGATAACAAAGGCCTTAATTTAGAACTCTTCAAAAAATGGAAAATAGATTTCGCTAATGCCGAATTCATTCTAGAAGATGGCAAATATTTTTGTGGTGCCGCGGTTGAGAAAATGAGCAAAACGTACTACAACGTAGTTAACCCCGATCAAATCATAAACGATTACGGTGCAGACACACTGCGCTTATACGAAATGTTTCTTGGCCCGTTGGAAGCATCAAAGCCGTGGAACACGAGCGGTATTGATGGTGTATTCAAATTCTTAAGACGCATCTGGAACCTCTTCCACGATGGAACCGGCAATTTGAAAGTCAGTGATGCCGAACCCACAAAAGAAGAATTGAAAGCACTTCACACCTTAATTAAAAAGGTAGAGCAAGACATCAATAACTTCTCATTCAACACTTCGGTGAGTGCGTTCATGATCTGCGCCAACGAATTGAGTTCGATGAAATGCAACAAGCGCGCTATCCTAGAACCACTAACCATTGTGCTTTCTCCTTTCGCTCCCCACATTGCTGAAGAACTGTGGGAAAAGTTGGGTCACAAAACTTCCATCCTGGACGCATCTTATCCTGCTTTCAACGAAGAGTACTTGAAAGAAAATGCGTTTGAATATCCCATCTCCATCAACGGTAAAGTGCGCGCCAAGATGAACTTCGCGCTCGACATGCCAAAAGAAGACATCGAGAAACTGGTGATGGCCTCCGAAATCGTCATGAAGTGGACAGAAGGCAAGGCTCCGAAGAAAGTGATCGTAGTGCCGGGCAGGATTGTGAATGTAGTGATGTAAATAGTCGGAAAGGCAAATAGTCCGAAAGTCCGCAAGTCAGATGTTCTCTGCTTTGCGGACTTTCGGTCTTTTCAGACTTGCCGACTAATTTCGACTTCTCTATTTGGTGGATTTTTTATTACTTAATGGTTTGTAACAACCCCAACGTAATTCCTCCCCCATGCAGCTCGTCATTCAAAACCTGAATAAAACCTACTCCAATGGAGTGCAGGCGCTAAAAGATGTAAACCTCACCATCAATCAGGGCATGTTCGGATTGCTCGGTCCCAATGGAGCCGGCAAGTCTTCGCTCATGCGCACCATCGCCACCTTGCAAGAGGCGGACAGTGGCTCGATCCAAATGGGTGATATTAACGTGCTCACGCAAAAAGAAGAAGTGCGCAAAGTGCTGGGCTATTTGCCACAAGAGTTTGGTGTCTATCCCAAAGTAGATGCGGTTACGTTGCTCGATCACCTCGCGGTATTAAAAGGCATTCGCAACAAAAGCGAACGCAAAGCTTTGGTGGATGCGCTTTTACAGAAAACAAATTTGTGGCAGGCACGCACAAAAAATCTGGGCGGCTACTCGGGTGGTATGAAGCAGCGATTCGGAATTGCACAGGCATTGCTGGCAAATCCTAAATTAATTATTGTCGATGAGCCAACTGCGGGTCTCGATCCTGCCGAACGCAATCGCTTTTTGAATTTACTTTCCGAGATCGGAGAAAATACAATTGTCATTCTCTCCACGCACATTGTAGAAGACGTGAAAGAACTTTGTACCGACATGGCCATCATCAACAAAGGTCAGGTGCTGTACAAAGGAAGTCCGCTCGATGCCATTGCCGAAGTGACCGGCAAAGTATGGAAGAAAAAAATCACCAAGCCGGAGTTGGAAGAATACCGCAAAAATTTCAACATCATCTCCGAGCGTTTGATTGCCGGCCGCCCCGAGATCTCCGTACTGAGTGATTCGCAACCTGATTCATCGTTTGAACGCGCTGCAGCTGATCTGGAAGACGTTTACTTCACCCATATCTTCGGTGCACAACAGACAGTAGTTAATAGTTAACCGTTAATAATCACCACTTAACGATTAACTTTTAACTAATAACCATTAACGATTACACCATGTTCAAAGACTTCTTTCTATTCGAGTTAAAATATCGCAAAGCGCGTGCGGCTAATTATATCTACTTCGGCATCATGTTCACACTTTGCCTGCTGGCAGTAACAACAGATGTTGTTCAGATCGGTGGCGCTGTGGGGCAGGTAAAAGAAAATTCCCCCATCGTGATTGGCCAGATGCTGGTAATCATGGGTGTATTCATGTCGCTGATATCCTCTGCCATAATGGGCGTGGCTGTGCTTCGCGATTTCGAACACAACACAGAAGCCATTTTGTTCAGCACACCGATTCAAAAAATTTCATACCTCATGGGCCGCTATTGGGGTTCATTTGTAGTGCTCTTGTTAGTCGCAGCCAGCATGCCCATCGCATTCATGATTGGCGACATCTGGCCTACCCGTGAAGCCGACCGCTTAATGCCATTCAATATCATCACCTACTGGCAACCCTTTCTCATTTTCATTGTTCCCAATTTATTCTTTACAGGCGCTATATTTTTTGCAAGTGGTGCGCTGAGCCGAAAATCAATTGTGATTTACACACAAGGCATTCTGTTACTCGTGCTCTATCTCGCTAGTCAATCCATGCTGCGCGATCTGGAACAAAAAGAAATCGCTGCATTGCTCGATCCGTTTGGTGTGCGGGCTTTTGGCTTTCATACACAATACTGGACTCCCGCAGAACGCAATGGGTTACAAATACCATTAGAAGGTTACATCCTTTATAATCGATTGATTTGGGTAGGCGTGGGAATACTCGTGCTCATCATCAATCATTTCGCGTTCAGCTTTAATGTTGTTCGAAACTCCACGTTCAGAAGCAAGGCATCCAAAGAAGAACGATCGTTCATCAAGCCAGATGAAACAAAAATTCCGGTAGTTCAACAGTTTACGGGATTTGCCACGCACATCGGTCAGCTCGCAAGGCTTACGATATTTTATTTTAAAATGGTTTTCAAGGAGATACCCTTCCTGGCAATTGTTATTGCGGGTATGTTGTTGATGTTCCTGAATGCCATCAACCTCAACGAACTGTATGGAACAAGCTCCTACCCCACTACTTATTCCGTTCTTGGTTTGTTGAGCGGTTTCAACTTGTTCTTTGTGATTATTGCGGTGCTCTACTCCGGTGAACTGGTTTGGAAAGAACGTTCGGTCAATCTCAATCTGATCATTGACGCCATGCCGATGCCTGATTTCATTAACCTTATCTCAAAATTTCTCGGGCTGCTGTTGGTGTACCTGGTGTTGCTGCTTGGATTGATTTTCTGTGGTGTGATCATTCAGGCTTCTTATGGTTATTACAAATTTGAATTAGGAGTTTATTTTGGTTCGCTCTACACCGAGACGCTGGCGTTCCTGGTGTTGTATACCATACTCTCCATGTTTATCCAAGTCATGGTAAACAACAAGTTTCTGGGTTTTGCTGTCGCCATTGCCTTCTTCATTCTAGTAGGGTTTTTAAGTCAGATGGGACTTGAACATCCGCTATTCCAGTTTGGAAGCGGAAGTCTTGGTACTTATTCTGACATGAATGTGTACGGGCACTTTGTTACACCCTTCACCTGGTTTCAGGTGTATTGGTTTGCCTTTGTCATCCTATTGTTTGCGCTGGCCGTCATATTTTCGGTGCGAGGTTCTGAATCGGTTATGAAGATGCGATGGAAGTCTGGTAAGCTTCGTCTTTCGCGAGCCTTGATTTCATTGATAGCAGGAGCGATTTTTATTTTCATTTCCACCGGCTTCTATATCTTTTACAACACAAATATTTTAAATAAGTATTCAAACAAAGATGCACGTGAGCAATTGCAAATCGATTATGAAAAAACGCTGAAGAAATATGAGTTCATACCCCAGCCGCGCATCACAGATATCAATCTTAAAGTAGACATCTTTCCGTCTACGCGTGATTTTGTTGCCGAAGGCTATTTCATATTAAAGAACAAAACGGACAAGCCCATTGCCGATCTGCACATTCAGGAAAATGCTGATTCCGAATTAAAGACAGAATACCTGAAGTTCGACCGGAAGAATGGCATCAAAGAAAAGTTCGATAAATTCGATTACACCATCTACACCCTGGAGCAACCACTTCAGCCTGGCGACAGCATACGAATGGATTTCAAGACTTCGTTTACGACAGAAGGATTTGTAGAGACGGGGCGTTCCAATAATCAAGTGATCTTCAACGGAACATTTTTTAATAACCTGTATTTCCCATCATTGGGATATTCCGAAAATGCGGAAATGGCGGATGACAACGATCGAAAAGAAAAAGGCCTTCCGGAAAAAGAGCGCATGATGGAGCGCGATGATCCACGCGGGCTAAACATGAGTTTATTTGGTGATGATGCCGATCATGTAAACTTTGAAATGGTTATCAGCACGGACAAAGGCCAGACTGCTATTGCACCGGGCTATCTGCAGAAGCAATGGGAGGAAAACAATCGCGCATATTTCCACTACAAGATGGATGCACCGATGTGTAATTTCTATTCGATGATTTCCGCACGTTATGAAATCAAGCGTGAAAAGTGGAACAACATCAACCTGGAAATCTACTACAACAAGGGCCATGAATATAACATCGATAAAATGATGGAAGCGATGAAAGATGCCATCACCTACTACGAAGCCCATTTCAGTCCATTTCAATACAAACAACTGCGCATCCTGGAGTTTCCACGCTACTCTTCGTTTGCGCAATCTTTTGCCAACACAATTCCATTCAGCGAAGGCATTGGCTTCATTCAAAAAGTAAGCGATCCGGAGAAAGATTTGGATATGGCGTATTATGTCACGGCCCATGAAGTTGCCCACCAATGGTGGGGGCATCAGGTGATGGAGGCTGGTGTGAAAGGTAACGCCATGTTAAGCGAAAGTATGTCGCAATACTCCGCGCTGATGGTATTGAAGCACAAGTTCACACCAGAAGTAATTGAAAAATATCTGAAGTATGAATTGGATCGCTACCTCAGTGGCCGGGCGTTTGAACGAAAGAAAGAACAACCACTTGAGTTCGTGGAAGGTCAGGGATATATTCATTATCAAAAGGCTTCGCTTGTGTTTTTCGCCTTGCAGGATTACATCAGTGAAGATAGTGTTAATGCTGCTTTCAAAAGATTTAACACGACCTGGAGATTTAAAGATGCTCCTTATCCAACATCTGCAGATTTGTTAAAAGAGATTCGAAGAGTAACACCCGACAGCTTGCAGTACATTATTAAAGACATGTTCGAAACGATTACGTTGTTTGAAAATAAAACGGACTCGGCAACCTATCGCGAATTGCCGAATAATCAGTTTGAAGTATCGCTGCATGCTTCTGCAGAGAAGCTGAGAGCCGACAGCACCGGTATGGAAACGAACATTCCGATTAACGATTGGATTGACATTGGGGTGTATGGAAAAAGTAAAGCGGGCGCGGACAGTCTGATCTATTTGAAAAAGCATAAGATCACCCAGAAGCAAAATACATTTACCATTCTGGTCAAAGCTAAACCCCGCAAAGCCGGCATCGATCCGATCCATAAATTAATCGACCGCCATTCGGGTGACAATACAAAAGGGCTGGTGAAGAAGAGTAAATAATAAAAGGAAGTCAGGATTTAGAATATAGAAGTCAGAAGGGGGTATCTCCCATGAACTTTATATTCTGCATTCTAAATTCTATCTTCTGACTTCTTGGTTATTGCATTCCCAACAATTCCTTACCTTAGGCCCCACCTAAAAACGGCACTATGCAGTATTCCAAAATTGTCGGCCTCGGACATCACGTTCCAGAAACGGTCATCACCAATCAATACTTATCCACCATCATGGACACCACCGATGAATGGATTATTGAACGAACAGGGATTAAAGAGAGAAGATGGATTGATCCCGCCAAGGATACTGTTGCTAACATGGCCGCGAAGGCAACACGCATAGCTCTACAAAGAGCCAACCTCACCGAAAAAGACATCGACTTTATTGTTTTTGCTACCATTACGCCTGATTATTTCTTTCCGGGTTCGGGTGTTTTGTTACAACGCGAACTTGGACTGGACGGAAGAATTGGAGCGCTTGATATCCGAAATGCCTGCTCAGGTTTTATTTATGCGCTGTCCGTTGCTGATCAGTTTATCAAGACCGGGATGTATAAAACCATTCTTGTGGTGGGTGCTGAGATTCAATCAACGGCCATCGATGCAACAACTCGCGGAAGAAACACAGCCGTTATTTTTGCCGATGGCGCTGGTGCTGCCATTCTTCAACCTTCAGATAAGCCAGGAATTCTCTCCACGCATCTTCATTCGGATGGACGCTTTGCCGAAGAATTATATGTAAAGGATCCGGGCAGCAGCCGACCACGCGAAGAGCGACAGCCCGAACAAATTCTTGACACCACTACCTTTAAAGTGGTGATGAACGGCAGCCAGGTGTTTAAACATGCCGTTGTAAAGTTCCTGGAAGTAATTCAGGAGGCCCTCGCCACCAACAACATGAAGAAGGAGGACATCAGTTTGTTGGTTCCCCATCAGGCCAACCTGCGCATCAGTCAGTTTATTCAGGAAAAGCTAGCCCTGCCAGATACCAAGGTATACAATAACATCATGCGCTATGGCAACACCACAGCCGCTTCTATTCCTATTGCCATGAGTGAGGCTTGGGCAGAAGGAAGAATCAAAGAAAATGACGTAATTTGTTTAGCCGCCTTCGGCAGTGGCTTCACGTGGGCCTCTGCACTAATTCGTTGGTAGTTGCTAGTTATTGGTTGATGGTTGTGCGAGTGTGCTGTAGGAGATCGACTAAAAACCGAAACTAGACGAGTACTAACAAAGGCGAACAACCAACAACTATCAACGAACCACCACATGAAGACCAGTTCTTACAATCCAAGTCCACTTGAAGTCGATTTTGCAAATGCTCTTTTCATCCTTCAAAAAGAATTAGAAAAACATTTACAAGACAATGAAATTATTCACGTGGAAACGAATATCAAGCGCGACAATCCGATGGTGAAATTTAATCTGTTAGATAAAGACGGAGACCCGCATGAAATTGTAGTGCGGATCATTCAAATACCGGATAAGTTTTAGGCAATCAAAATCCGATACAGTTACTTCAACTACTACTAGTTTGCTTCAAATTCTCAATTCTCACTCACTCATCCAATTTTTCAGGTATTGCCAGACCGGAATCGCCCTCTCCCTGGGGAGAGGACAGCTAAGTCATTTGATATCCGATAAATTTTAGATGGGTGAGGGAAAATCCAATCCTATTATAAAAACTTCAAACAGTTAAGAAATGCAGCTACTCCTCGTCCTCGTCTGTATCGCTCTGCTGGTACTGCTCATCTCCCATTTTAAAATCAACGCCTTCCTTTCCTTCCTGATCGTTTCAATCATAGCAGGATTATTACTGGGAATTGAAGTTGGCAAAATCAGTGGCTCGGTTCAAAAAGGAATTGGCGATATGCTCGGCTCTCTCGCTGTGGTAGTAATTTGCGGAGCCATGTTGGGCAAACTAGTTGCAGACAGCGGAGCGGCTCAACAAATAACCGGTGGGCTGATGAAGCTCTTTGGCGAAAGTCGCATTCAATGGGCGTTGATGATGACGGGGTTTGTCATTGGTATTCCGCTCTTTTATAATGTTGGATTTGTTTTAGTATTTCCATTAATCGTCTCCGTTGCTTATCGGTTTAAACTTCCTGCTGTTTATGTTGGGGTTCCGATGCTGGCCGCCCTATCAGTCACTCACGGCTTTCTTCCACCTCACCCTTCTCCAACTGCATTGGTTGCTCAATTCAATGCCGACATGGGAAAGACGTTGTTGTATGGAACCATGATTGGATTTCCAACTGTGATTATTGCCGGCCTCTTGTTTTCAAAGACGCTGAAGAATCTCAAAGCTTCTGTATTAAAGACGTTTGTATCGGAAAGCGTTCCTGACGATAAATTGCCGGGGATGGCCAATTCATTTGTGTCGGCATTGCTACCGGTACTGTTACTCGCGTTCACGACTATCGTCAATCCAATGATTGAAGGCGATGGTATTCTAAAAAAAATCATCGTGTTTCTCAGCGATCCCGCTATCGTGATGTTGATTTCACTGGGCTATGCTACCTATACGATAGGCTTGC
Organism: Cyclobacteriaceae bacterium; assembly: GCA_044222145.1. Taxonomy (GTDB): domain Bacteria; phylum Bacteroidota; class Bacteroidia; order Cytophagales; family Cyclobacteriaceae; genus ELB16-189. The sequence continues at coordinate 98,443 of JBGANU010000007.1, read as the reverse complement.
GAAAAGGACTCACGATGAAATATATCATGGGTATCTATGGCGATTCTGTGAAAGACGTAAGTATGATCATGTTGATCATGGCCGGTGCCGGTGGATTAAAACAAATATTAATAGATAGTGGAGTAAGTAATGATATCGCAAGTTTCCTTGGAGGAATGAATGCTCATCCCCTGATACTGGGTTGGGGCATTGCTTGTATGATTCGCTTGTGCGTAGGTTCTGCAACCGTGGCGGGTCTTACAGCTGCAGGCATCGTTGCACCTTTATTGGCAAGCCATCCGGAAATCAACCCCAACCTGATGGTCCTTTCTGTTGGAGCTGGCAGTCTTCTGTTCTCTCATGTGAATGATGCCGGATTCTGGTTATTCAAAGAATATTTTAATCTCAGCATTCGCGATACAATTCGCTCCTGGTCATTCATGGAAACAATTGTTTCTGTCTGCGGATTGATTGGCGTAATGACTATAAATTCCTTTCAATAAGGCCGGCATCTTCTAATTCGTAATTCAACATTTTAAATTCCTTATTTCAATGACTCCCGATCAACGCTTCGAACAACTTGGATTAACGTTGCCTCCTGCTCCTACTCCGCTTGGAGTTTACAAACCTTTTTTAAAGGTGGACAAATTTATTTACGTCTCCGGCCATGGAACGGTTAAAGAAGACAAAAGCCTGATCATCGGCAAAGTTGGCGTGGATATGGATATGAACGAGGCCAAGCTTGCTGCACAACAAGTTGGTTTAGCAATACTCGCCACACTGAAAGCGAACTTGGGAAGCTTCAACAAAATAAAGCGTGTGATAAAAGTTCTGGGGATGGTGAATGCGGTTCCTGAATTTGAACGCCATCCATTTGTAATCAACGGCTGTAGCGAGCTCTTTGCCAAAGTATGGGGTGAAGACAACGGAGTTGGCGTGCGAAGTGCTGTGGGTATGGGTTCGCTGCCTGATAATATTCCTGTGGAAATCGAGGCAATGTTTGAACTGGAGCAGTAATCAGTCACTAGTCTTGAGTCCTTAGTAAAACTAAGCACTAACTCAAGACTCAGGACTAACGACTAAAGACTAAATATGGAAAATTGGTATAAAATAGATAATATAAACGAATTGGATTCCCCGGCACTGGTGGTTTATCCCGATCGTATCAAAGAGAATCTGCGGATACTTAAAGAATTTGTGCCCGATACCACCAGACTTCGTCCGCATGTGAAGACAAACAAATGTCCTGACGTGTGCAAATTGATGATGGAGGCGGGTATTAAAAAATTTAAATGCGCCACCATTGCCGAAGCCGAGATGCTGGCGATGATCGCTGCGCCTGATGTTCTACTCGCCTATCAGGCCATTGGCCCAAGGGGAGCGCGACTGAGTCAGCTCATCAAAAAATATCCAAACACACAATTTGCCTGTCTGCTTGACAACGAAGCAACTGCTAACGAGTTATCAGCAACCGCTGTAGGTCAGGGCGTGGTGATCAAAATCTTTTTGGATCTAAACGTGGGCATGAATCGCACGGGGATTGTTCCGGAGAAAGCACTGGCCCTTTTTCATCATATCAAATCATTGAAAGGTCTTGATCCTATTGGCCTCCACGCGTATGACGGGCATCACAACGATTCTGATTTTAACATTCGCTCAAAAGGAAGCGATGAGGGCTTTGCCAGAGTTGACGCATTGCAACAAGCTATTCTAAAAGAAACCGGAGTGTCGACCACGATCGTAACCGGTGGAAACACTACGATCTCCATTCATGCTAAAAGAAAAAATATTGAATGCAGTCCCGGCACATTCATTTTCTGGGATCATGGATATCATTTAAAATTCGCTGAACAAAAATTTGTGTTTGCTGCGATATTGGTTACCCGCATCATTTCCAAAACAGATGATGAGACTCTTTGCATTGATCTCGGTCATAAATCTGTCGCATCAGAAAATCCATTGAGTAACCGTGTTTACTTTCTGAACGCACCAGAGTTGCAGCCAGTTGGGCACAGCGAAGAACATCTCATCTTAAAAGCCCCGAAAGGCAACACCTACATAGTTGGTGATGTCCTGTACGGAGTTCCTTTTCATATCTGCCCAACAGTTGCTCTGCATGAAACGGTGTCGGTCATTGAAAACAATCGCGTCAACGGCACCTGGAACATCACAGCACGCAAAAGAAAAATTACCATTTAATCAAATCGTTAATCGAAATCCGTTAATAGTTTAATTGTGCAAACAAATACCATAAACCATACGATTAACGGTTAACTATTAACGCCTAATTTATACAATCGAAATGCCCAACTTCATAGTAGATGCCCATCTCGACCTGAGCATGAATGCGATGGAATGGAACCGCGACTACCGCAGACCCATCTCCGAAATCCGCGAACGCGAAAAAGGATTGAATGACAAACCCGATCGTGGAAAGGGCGTTGTGAACTTTGAAGAACTACGAAAAGGAAATATTGGATTGGTGGTGGCCACGCAAATAGCGCGCTATGTTGCACCCGATAATCCTTTGCCGGGATGGCATTCACCTCATCAGGCGTGGGCACAAACACAGGCGCAGCTTTCATGGTACAAAGCAATGGAGGAAGAAGGCGAACTTACGCCAATCACCGATCTCACATCTCTTGAAGTCCATTTAGCAAATTGGAATAAATCAACCTCTGCAAAAAAGCCAATCGGTTATATCCTGAGTTTAGAAGGTGCCGACTCCATCATTACTCCCGGGCATCTTGAGCGATCTTATCAACAAGGGCTTCGTGCCATTGGCCCTGCTCACTACGGCCCAGGCCGATATGCGCAAGGCACAAATGCTACGGGCGGATTGGGAACGATAGGTCGTGAACTACTCAAAGAAATCGAACGACTCAATATTATTCTTGATGTCACTCATTTATGTGATGATAGTTTCTGGGAAGCACTGGACCACTTCCACGGAAATCTTTGGGCGAGTCATCACAACTGCAGAACGTTGGTAGATCACAATCGCCAGCTGAGTGATGACATGATCAAAGTTTTGATTGAAAGGGGCGCAGTGATTGGCGGTGTTCTGGACGCCTGGATGATCATACCAGGTTGGGTGAAACAAAAGTCAACACCAAAAGAAATGAATTGCAATCTTAACAAACTCATCGATCACTACGATCACATCTGTCAGATTGCCGGCAATGCCTTGCACATTGGCATTGGCTCTGATCTCGATGGTGCTTTTGGTAAAGAACAAAGTCCTTATGATATTGAAACAATTGCCGACTTGCAGAAAATAGCAACACTGCTTTCACAGCGGGGATATTCTCAATCGGACATTGAAAATGTGATGGGTGGCAACTGGCTTAGATTCATCAAAAAGGCCTGGAGTTAACCAAGAAAAAACAGAACCCGTTATTTAATCCAAATTCTTACATCTGTCCGATCGTGATCGGGTTCTTCACAATCAATTTTTGTTAAATTCCGGTAACTTTGCACCAAACCTGATCGCGATACGTTTCGTTATTTCAGAGTTAATCAGTCCGCATGAAAAAAAAGATCGCCTTAATCTCCCTTCCGTTTATCGTATTAGGTCTTCTGTCTTTTACACCCCCCGCTGAGCGGTATTTCGAAATAGCCAAGAACCTCGACATCTTCGCTTCTCTCTTCAAAGAGGTAAATGCTTTGTATGTAGATGAAGTCAATCCAAATAAATTGATACGAACTGGCATTGATGCGATGCTGAATTCGCTCGATCCTTACACTAACTACATTGCCGAAGATGAAGTGGAAGATTTTCGCACCATGAACACCGGTCAATACGGTGGCATTGGAGCCGTCACACGTGAGCTTGGCAACAGAACAGTAGTCACGCTAGTCTATGAAGGTTATCCGGCATTTAAGAATGGATTAAAGATTGGTGACGAGGTGATCAAGATGGACGAAGTAGAACTTTCCAAGATCACACAAGAAGAGGCGAATCGTTTAATGAAAGGACAAGTGGGTACTTCCGTAAGCTTGACGGTGAAACGAATTGGTGTGCCTGATCCCATCAAACTGGAATTCAAGAGAGAAAAAATAAAGGTAAGCAACGTTCCCTATTTCGGAATGGTGAGCAGCGATGTCGGTTTTGTACAGCTTTCCGATTTCACGCCCGAAGCAGGCAAAGAAGTGAAGAACGCTGTCGTAACAATGAAGGAGAAAGGTGCTAAGAGTATTATACTTGATCTGCGGGGTAATCCGGGTGGTTTGTTATTTGAGGCGGTCAACATCTGCAACATCTTTATCCCGAAAGGAAAGAAAGTGGTGACTACAAAAGGCAAAGTAGAAGACAGCAACATTCACTATGAAACTCTCAATAACCCAGTTGACCTTGATATTCCTGTTGCTGTGTTGATTAATCGCGGAAGTGCCTCTGCTTCTGAGATTGTGGCCGGCACGCTTCAGGATTATGATCGCGCAGTTATCATTGGCGAAAAATCATATGGAAAAGGACTGGTTCAATTGAGCCGCCCGCTCTCCTATAATTCTCAAATCAAAATCACCACTGCAAAATATTACACGCCAACCGGCAGGTGCATTCAGGTATTGGATTATACACATCGCAGAGAAGATGGAAGTGTAGAGTCGATACCAGATTCGCTCAAGAAAGAATTTAAAACTTCAAAAGGAAGAACCGTTTTTGATGGCGGTGGTATTGATCCCGACATTGCCACGAAAGGTTCTGATCCCGCTGTGATTACACAGGCGTTATTCATCAACGGCTACTTATTCGACTATGCAACACTTTATGCTTCCAAACATCCTTCCATTGCGTCAGCGTCTGAATTTAGTTTGACCGATCAGGAATATCAGGAGTTCGTAAACTGGATGAAGGATAAATCAATCAATTACCGAACAGAGTTGGAAAAAAGATTGGCCTTGTTTACCAGTGAAGCAAAGAAAGAGCGCTACTATCCTGAACTGAAAACGCAACTGGAGCAGATTAACAGTAAACTAGCGGATAGCAGAAAAAATGATTTGATCACCTTCAAAGATCAGATCAAACTTTTGCTGGAAGAAGATATTGCTTCTCGCTATTACCTTGAAAGAGGTTCTGTAGAAGTAGCATTCAAGTACGACCAGGATGTCAAGAAGGCGATTGAGGTGTTGAACAATTCCAATCTATACAAGAAAACCCTTAACATCCAGTAAATCTGAGTATGAGACCCTGGTGGATTCGGTCACGGAAGTGGGTCATTACACTTTTTATTTTCTTCGGAACACTCCTCCTAATGGATTCGTGTATGCAGTTCCGCATGAGCAAAAAGGAAATTGATACCTACTTTGCTGATAAAGAAAAGAAAGGAACTTTCCATTCCTTCGAAGCCGGCAAACGAGTTATTACGTATGTAGAAGCCGGAGACGAAAATTTGCCGTTGGTGGTCTTCGTTCATGGTTCACCCGGTTCGCTAAGTGCCTTCATCGACTTTCTGGCAGACACTATCCTTTTAAAGAAGGCGCAATTAATTACAGTAGACAGACCAGGGTTTGGCGCCTCTAACTTTGGAGTGGCTGAGCCATCACTAAAAAAACAGGCTGCCTATTTGAAACCAATTTTGGAGAAGCACAAAGCAAATCGCCCCATCATACTGGTAGGCCATTCACTTGGAGGTCCATTGATCGCCAGGATGGCGATGGATTATCCAGAGTTAGTCGATGGCCTCGTGATTGTTGCCGGATCCATTGATCCAGACCTTGAGCCAAATGAAACATGGTTTCGCGCCCCGCTGGCAACTCCTTTTTTGAAATGGATGCTGCCCCGATCTATGCGTGCATCCAACGATGAAATCTATAAACTCAAACCAGAGCTTCAGGAAATGATTCCGTTGTGGAAAAACATCACAACCCCCACCATTGTGATTCAGGGTAAAAAAGACAGTCTGGTTCCGGCAGGCAATGCCGACTTCGCGAAAAAGATGATCGTTAATGCACCGTTAAAATTTGTATTGAAAGACGACATGGATCACTTTGTGCCGTGGTCCCATCCCTATTTAATTCGTGAGGCTGTGCTTGATCTATTGCCTGACGGATCTTCGTCTCAGGCCGGAAAATAAAAAAGCCAGTCGCAATTTTTTGCAACCGGCCTTTCTACAGGTTTAGGTAATAGGTACTAGGTTATCTTAAGAAGAGCAATTCTCTGTATTTCACCAATGGCCAATCTTCATCATCCACAAGAAGTTCCAGCTTGTCTACGGCATCGCGAATCTTATCAAAGTATTTCTCTTTGACATCGTCACAATATGCGTAGGCCTTCTTATGCGTATCACTTAACTTATTGATGCGCTTGCGTTCTTCCACCATGGAACGCACGCCACTCTTGATCACATCAATGTGCTCGGATATCTCTTTGATGGTTGTCACAACAGCTTTGTTGTCTACACCCAATCCTTTCAATCCGTTTGCATTGGTGATCAGTTTGTTTTGATATGCGATAGCAGTCGGTATGATGTGATTCATGGCGAGATCACCAATCACGCGAGCCTCAATCTGCACTCTCTTGATATAGCTTTCCAGCTTTATTTCGTTGCGGGCTTCCACTTCTTTGTGGGTAAGCACTCCGTGTTTTTCAAAAAGCTCAAGCGATTTTTTGGACAGGTAAGCATCTACAGCACGGGGCATATTTTTAACATTGCCTAAACCACGCTTAGCTGCTTCTTTCACCCATTCGTCTGAATAACCATCGCCTTCAAAACGAACATCTTTAGATTCCTTTATGTATTTACGCAACACATTCACAATCGCAATGCGCTTCTCCGTTCCCTTTTCGATATCCTTGGTTACGGCCTCGTAAAATTTATCCAATTGATCAGCTACAATCAGGTTAAGAGCAGTCATTGGTGTTCCGCAATTGTCGCTTCCACCTACCGCACGGAATTCAAATTTATTTCCCGTAAAGGCAAAAGGTGATGTGCGGTTACGATCGGTGGCATCCAATATGATCTCAGGAATCTGATCGATACCTAACTTCATATACATGTTATCGCCTTTCTCAATCTTCACATTTCCCTTTTTTTCCAACTCATCCAACACAGCCGTCATCTGCGATCCAATAAACACTGACATGATTGCAGGAGGAGCTTCGTTTGCGCCCAGGCGGAAGTCATTGGCCGCTGTTGCAATACTTGCTCTTAACAAATCTCCGTATTCATGAACAGCTTTAATAGTTGTGACAAAGAACGTTAAGAACAAGAGATTGTCTTTTGCTGAACTGGTCGGTGCGTAGAGATTAACACCTGTATCGGTAATCAATGACCAGTTGTTATGCTTTCCACTTCCGTTTAATCCTGCAAAAGGTTTTTCGTGGAATAATATTTTCAGATTATGCTTTTCACCCACCCGGCTCATCACATCCATCATCAACTGATTGTGATCATTTGCCACGTTCACTTCTTCAAATAGCGGAGCCACTTCAAACTGGCTTGGAGCCACTTCATTGTGACGTGTGCGAACAGGGATACCCAACTTCCAGCATTCAATCTCGAATTCGCGCATGAAATCATATACACGCGAAGGTATGGTTCCAAAATAATGATCTTCTAATTGCTGACCGCGGGCTGGCGCATGACCGAATACCGAACGACCTGCCATGACCAGGTCAGGGCGGGCATTGAACAATGCCTTGTCGACAACAAAATATTCCTGCTCAGCTCCAAGTGATGCTACTACGTGTTGAATGTCTTTATCGAACATTTGACATACACGCGTTGCAGCCAGATCAACCGCCTTCAGTGCTTTTAACAAAGGCGATTTTGTATCAAGTGTTTCCCCTGTATAAGAAACAAATACCGTTGGGATACTTAATGTCTTGCCATATAGAAACATGGGCGAAGTAGGATCCCAGGCTGTATATCCGCGGGCCTCGAATGTACTTCTGATACCGCCACTTGGGAAGGAAGAAGCATCGGGCTCTTGTTGAACCAGTTCGCTTCCCTTAAATTTTTCAATTCCTGAAAGTGCATCGAAAAACGAATCATGCTTTTCAGCAGTACCGCCAGTCATTGGCTGAAACCAGTGTGTAAAATGAGTTGCTCCTTTTGCAATCGCCCATGATTTTGCAGCGGAGGCAACAGCATCAGCTGTTACTTCGTCAATTTTCTCATGGTTCTTAATTGCATTGCTTACCTTCTTGAAAACGGCAGGAGCTAGTGTGGCCCTCATTTCCTCCATGCCAAATACATACTCTCCAAAAATTTTTGAAATATTAGGAGAGGTTGTTTCCACATGAACTTTGGGGCGTTCATTTAATTTCTTTAAAGCTTCGAATCGTAGTTGCGCCATAAGGTGGTTGTTTTTTAGTGGTGATGGCGCCAAAAATAGTAGAATAATTTAGTAATGAGGGTAATTTTTTACCCAAATTTTATCAAAATATTATAAGTTTTTCCAAAAGTGAGTCCTGCATCGATTGCATAGACGGGTTATTAAAATCATGTGAGGTGCGATTCTTTAAATTAAGCGGAGGTATGTTGTAGTCAATTCGCGTTGCACTCCATCGAGTGATTGGCGACAATCATTCAGAGCAATAAATAATTCTGAACCTGGAACACTATTGATCAATCGCACGAAGGTGAACTGACTTTTCAATGTAATAACGTAAGCTTCGCGATCACAAGGCCTCTGCCTGATCAATTGATTGGTGTCATGATACCGCAACACCGACAAACGATTGCAGCGTAACGCAAGGCAATGGAAACACGTCCATCATGCGTCATTTGGCCCGAAATAAGGCCATTTAAAGCTCTTTGCCGTAAAAAATATTCTAATCGGTAAACTAAAGCCCCCGGCTTTGCGTCTTATACCGAAAAGAAAATGGTTATGATAAACTTTAAACTTAAGAAAGCTATCTGGACTACGATCTATACGTCAGACCCTTCTTACATTAAGAACTTCTCCATTGCGCAAATGAACTGGGAGAGAAACAAACAAGATGGAAAGTCCATGCAACCGAGCCGTGTGTTGGTAAGAAAATGATCTTCCAACATCACGTTTACATCGATCTTACTCTATATCAGTTGGACTTTTTAACCGAACCTCCGCTACTGGAGTCGGTATTTGTTTTGGTTGGATTACCTCTATAGCGGATTGATCCACCGCTGTTTGCGCGAGCATCAAGTTCTTTTGAGACAGTCACTTTAATACTACCTCCGCTATTTGCATTGGCTCTTACAATGCCACCCTCTAGGCCATATGCATCAATATCACCGGCACTGTTGGCCTCAACACGAAATGAATTTGCTTTTCCTTCCAACACGGCATCACCCGCACTCGATGCGTCTACCGTTAGATTATCGACATCGAGGCTCACCTCCACCGAGGCCGCACTTGAAATATCAATGTCAAATGAGTTTGCTTTTATAGGTCCTTCCGAAAAAACATTTGATGCAGAACTGGCAGAAACTTTTTCCAGGTTTACATAGGTGACGTAAACTTTTACATTTCGGTTGCGATAGTTTCCTTCGCGCATGTGAATCTTCAAATACGTGCCGGACACTTCAGTGATTACATTTGATAACTTGGTACCCGATACCTCTACCTTCACACTTTCCTTGGTCCCCTTTTTCAGGTACACGTCAATGGCTTCGCCAACTCGTACGCCCCGAAACGCATCCACGGTTCGGGTCTCACTTTCCTGAGCTACCGCCATTGCAGCCGAACCAAACACCATGAGTATAAATACGATCGCTTTCATTATTCTTATTTTTGGTGTAAAGACCGGGGGTGAAAATAAGGGTTGCTTGTTAAAATCACTCATTCCGCGATTTTTTTTTTGAGGTGTAAGATTTCTCAGTTTTTTCACTAAATTTCGATAACATCGTATATAATTTTGCACAAATAATATTTTTTTATGATCAAGCAACAGCTTAACGTTCTCATTAACCTGGCCGCCAGCGACAGCAAAGTGGCCGACAAGGAAGCCAAAGTTATTCACATGATTGGCAAGGCCAATGGTATGTCAAAAGACGAAATTGATAAGATGTTAAAGTCTCCTCAACCGATTGGCGACCTTTCCAATTTAGCAGAAGATCAAAAATTCGAAAACCTTTACTATCTGATTCAACTTATGAAAAGTGATGGTCAGGTGTTCAAAAGTGAAATACATTTTTGCGAGCAGATCGCAGAGAAATTGGGTTACAAAAAAGGCGTTGTGGCCGAACTATCGTCCCGCATCTACAGCGATCCAACCATTACTGCCGATCGTAACATGCTGATGGAAAGAGCACACAAGTTCCTGAAATAAAATCCGTCACATTCCCGACTTCAAAAAATCCTCTGATAAATCAGGGGATTTTTTATTTCTTGTAAGCGACTTTTCCACCCACGATCGTCATCTCCACTTCTGTAGCAAGGAGCTTTGATTCTTCCACAGTCATAATGTCTTGAGAGAAAATTGTAAAATCCGCGAGCTTTCCTTTTTCAATCGAACCCTTCAAGTTTTCCTCAAATGCACCATAAGCGGCATCCAGCGTATAAGAAACCAGCGCTTGTTCACGCGTCATTTTTTCTTCTGGCTCATAACCTCCTTCCGGCTCGCCCTTCAACGTCTTGCGACTTACAGATGCATAAAAGCTTGCAATTGGATTGATGGGTTCAACAGGCACATCTGTTCCATTTATTATTCTGGCGCCTGTTTTCAAGAGCGATTGCCACATATAGGCTCCTTCTTTAATTCGCTTCTCGCCCAAACGATCAATGGCCCAGGGTCTATCGGAAGACATGTGAATGGCTTGCATGGCAGGTAATACGCCAAGCTTTCCAAATCTTGGGATATCCGTTGGACTAAGATGTTGCGCGTGTTCAATTCTGAAACGATGATCTTTTACGTCAGGATTTTCTTTGAACGCTGTCTCATATCGATCCAGGATTTCACGATTGGTTCGATCTCCGATGGCATGTGAACAAACTTGAAAACCGGACTTCAATGCCAATCGTGACAGCGCTAAAACAGAGTCCATCGATATGGTAGCCATTCCGTAAAAATCCGGGCGATCCGTATAAGGCTCCAATAACCATGCTCCTCTCGAACCTAAGGCTCCATCACAATGAAGTTTGACAGATCGAACAGTCAACCATCCGGTTGAATCCACCTCCGGCCCCTTCTTCAACCATTCATTCACCAACTCCTTGTCATCTCCTGATAACATCACATATAACCTTACACCCAGCGTGCTGTCTTGTTTCGCTTTTTTGAAAAGCGCTATGTCCCTTCCGTATGCACCGGCATCGTGAAAGCTTGTGATACCATTTCGCAGGCATGCCTGTGTTGCCAGATCAATTGCATTGAGGGCGCGCTCGTCATCAGCCTCAGGAACATGTTTGTAAATCAAATTCATCGCCAACTCATTAAAAATGCCCGTTGGATTTCCATTCGCGTCTCTGATAATTTCACCGCCCTCAGTGGTTAATGCTTGTAGATTTTCTTTTGATAGTTGATTCACACCGGCTATCTCCATTGCCTTTGCGTTGGCCTGGATGGAGTGCCCGCTTGCATGCGCAAGCAGCACTGGATTATTGGGAGATGCTTCGCTCAGCGGCTGATGCGTTTGAAATCCTTTGACAACGGCAGTTGGTTTTTTATCCCACTTCTCCTGGTGCCATCCCCTACCTAATATCCACTGACCGGGTTGAGCTTTGAGCGCGGCCGCACGAACCATCTCTACTATGTCATCGTAATTTTTTGCTTTGGTCAGGTCCAGATTTAATTCTGAATAACCAAAGCCCATAAAGTGACCGTGACCTTCAATGAAGCCCGGTGTCATCGTCTTTCCCTGAAGATCGATAACTCTGGTTCGCTCACCTTTGAATTTTTCTGCGCCAGCTAAGTCACCCGCATAAATAATCCTGTCGCCCAGAACCGCCACTGCTTCAACTGTTGGCTTGCTTTTGTCAACGGTGTAAATTGTTCCTCCCTGAACAATCAAGTCAGCAGGAGTTTTTTTCTCACCACATGAGAAAAATAAAATCACGATAAACAAAACAGCAACTCGTTTCATTGGCGATAGATTATTTGATGAGAAGAAATTCATAAGATCGAAAAGTAGCACCTTTTACTCTCTTTCATAACATCTTTTAGACGAAAGGCAGTAGAATTATACCATTCCGTTATCTTCGTGTTTCATCTATGAAAGAACGCTTTAAGCTTTTTGGTTTAATTGGTCTGTACTGGTTCACTTTTTTTGTTGTCAGCCGCATAGTCTTTCTTATCTACGAATTTCATGAGGCGTCCACTCTTCCCTTTACGGATCTGCTTTTTTTGAATGTCTTAGGATGGAGAATGGATCTGGCCATGGCAAGCTATTGGCTAATACTGAGTGGTCTGTTGCTTACGTTGTCCGTTTTGATTTCCAATCAGAAAATCATTTACGTGGTTCACTACACCGTAACTATATTTCTGCTTTTTATCTCCGTCAGCATAGTGATAGCTGATCTTGAATTGTATAAACATTGGGGGTTTAGAATGGATACCACACCTCTGATGTACGCAAGAGCCGAAGGCGTAGCCAGCATAAGTCCCGGGCAATTAATTAGCCTGGTGTTTGTATTTGTCGTTCTGTTCACAACTTTTCTGTGGGGTTATATTCGCTATATCTCAAAACGCTTTTTGACGGTACCATCTGCTAACCGACTATGGGCCATCGCGATGTTCCTGACCACTGGCGCATTGATCGCCCCTATCCGGAGTGGATTTGGTGTAGCCCCATTAAATACGAGTGTAGTTTATTTTCATAAAACAAAAGCATTTCCAAATCATGCCGGGATAAATGTTGTTTGGAATTTCTTCTACAGCGCTGTCGATAAACATCATGCCTATCCAAAAGATTTCTACGATCCAACGGACGCGGAAAAATTATTAGAGAAAATGGAATCTGATCAGGGTGAAACAGTCACGCTGATCAACACCGAAAAGCCCAACATCATTGTCATCATTCTCGAAAGCTTCACCGCCAAAATTATCCAGCCACTCGGTGGGCTTGATAACATCACACCGAACATCAATAACCTTGTTCATGATGGTGTATTGTTTACTAATTTTTACGCCAGTGGCGACAGAACCGATAAAGGAATTGTTTCCATTCTTAGCGGCTATCCGGCACAACCGCTGACGTCTATACTAAAGTATCCTTCCAAAACACAATCATTGCCCTACTTACCGAAGGTTGCAAGCTCACTCGGCTATCATACTTCATTTGTTTACGGTGGCGACACGGGTTTTGCAAACATGGAGTCCTATCTCACCACGTCTGGCTTTGGCCACATTACCGAAGACGATGATTTTGATGCAAGTCTCGACAACTCAAAGTGGGGTGTCCATGATCAATATGTATTTGATCGGCTCCTGACGGAATGTGACTCGGCCACAAATCCATTCTTCAAAGTGATGCTTTCACTCAGTAGTCACGAGCCTTTTGATGTGCCGATGAAACCTGTTATTCCCGGAAAGGATGATGGCACATTGTTTCTCAACTCCTGTATCTACACCGATAAATGTTTGGGCGATTTCATCGCACAGGCACGTAAAAGATCCTGGTGGAAAAATACGTTAGTAATCATCACGGCAGATCACGGCCATCGGCACCCCGACCAGCAAGAGTTAAAAGACAAAAGTCGTTTCAAAATTCCGATGCTGTGGTTAGGAGGAGCCGTGACAAAAAAAGATACAGTAATTTCCACCCTTGCCGGTCAGACTGACATTGCTAAAACGATATTAGCACAGTTGCATGCCACCAACGATGAATTTCGCTTCAGCAAAAACATATTATCAAAAAGTGTCAAGCCATTTGCCACCTACATTTTCCACAATGGCTACGGATACATCGATCCGCAACATGAAAATGTTTACGATTTTGATTTCGGAAAATTTATCAAACAAGAAGGAAACGAAGATGATCTGAAGTGGGGCAAAGCTTACATGCAAGCCTTGTTTAGTGACTACAATAAGAGATGATTCTCAAGTGCTCATCTGATAATTTGAATCGCATGAAAAAAATACTGTTAACTCTTTTAGTTGGAATGTGCTGGAGTTTTTCGGCTCAGGCGCAGAGTGTTGGATTATCGTTCTCTTACTTCCTTCCCAAGAATGGATATTTCTCAACTCCTATGAGTCCGTTCTCCATTCGGGGAGTTGGCGTGGACATCAATCGCTTCATCGCTCTGGAAACCGGTGCTTCACTCTACAGAATGTCGGGCTTGAATATGAAAGGCTTGCCCTTCGAATCAAAAGATCCGCTACTGGGACCCAACTTCACCGTGTTGGTTCCGGGAGAATTAGTGTTTCAACTAAAGGGCAACGGTGTTGAGTTGGATCTAAAAGGTGGTGGATTCTTTTTTTATGGATTTGCTCAAAAATTGAACTACGGAAATCTTGACAGGGCAATTCGCAAGTACGAAAATTGGGATGTCGCCAACTCTGATTTGACCTTTGCCAATCATCCGGGATTTGGATATCTATTTGGCGCAGAGCTAACCTTTAATGTCACGTCTCAATTCGGAATTTCACTCGAGACAAATTACTTGTCCAGTCAGGCCAAGTTTCCACTCCAGGGATCTTATGTGGGTGGGGTGCTTGGCGGACCCAATCAAATGAAACCAGTTGATTTCAAAGACGCCAAAGTTGACTTCACGGGACTCGAGTTTTCGATTGGTCTTATGTTTTCAAATGGTGGCGGTGGCCGACCAAAAAACAAAAGAAGAAGATAGATTTCTAATCTTCCCTTTTTCGAATCGCTTTTTCAGGAACATTCAAATTGAATTTATTTAGCAGCGATCGCGAATCGCTCATAAACAAATCAAAAGCTTTCTTATCATTAGCGGGAAGTGTGGGAACAGTCAAAACCGAATCAACTCCCATTGTTTCAAATTCTGCAGGCAAAATGTAGAACTTCTTACTCCTGCCCGTCTTATAAATCCACTCCAATTGATAGTTGGCATCTCGAATGGACACTTGCGAGGAGCTGTCGGAACTTACAATCTTTTCAAGCTGAACATTCAATATTGCTCCACCATCTGTATAACGTTTGCGTTGGCCGGAAACAAAATTACCCAACGAATAGGCAATTAACTGATCACTGTCTTTTCTCCATTCCATGGGTTGTAATACATGCGGATGAGCGCCTATAACCAGCTTGGCTCCGTGACGAAAACAAAAGTCGGCCAGGTTTTTTTGAAACTTAGAGGGCTGACTTTGGTATTCTAATCCCCAATGAAAAAAAACAACAATGACATCAGGGTTGGATAGCTTTGCCTGCATTAAATCTATTTTGATTTGAGTGGTATCAATGAAATTAACCATGTTGGGTTTTTCAACGGGCATGCCATTCGTTCCATATGTATAGTTAAGGAAGGCTAACGAGAAATCGTTTTGCCGAACAATCAACGGATAATCATTCAGTCGATCAACCGTGTCGGCAAACGTACCGGTGTGCGCAATCTTAAAACTGTCCAGCATGACAATGGTTCGTTCCAACCCTTTTCTTCCGCGGTCTTCACAATGATTATTGGCCGTCACCAATACATCAAAGCCCGAATCTTTAAGAGTGGTCAGTAACTCATCAGGAGCGCTGAATTGCGGATAGCCTTTATAGGGTGGTCCGGCCAGCGTCAATTCCAGATTGCCAATCGTCAAGTCGGCCGAATCAAGGACAGGCTTCACATACTGAAAACAGTCATGGTAATTATAACCTTTGGTTAAGGTGTCATAAGCAGCAGCGATTTGAGAATCGTGTTGCATGATATCACCCACAAAAGTGACCGACAAACGAGTGGTATCCTGCGCCTGACTTATGCCGGACACAAAAAATAACAAGACGACAAATCGAAACGTCATATGGGTTGGTCCACTTTTAAAATCTTACCGTCCGCAACCACAAATATCTGGTCGGTTTTCTGCGGAGTGATTCTGGCCAATCCCGTAAAGGAACCAAAGGCCGGAAGTATTGCCTGGCGCGCACCGAAATAAAAACACGGCAGTGTCAACGACTGTCTGCCTTTTCCCGACAGATGAACGCCCGGATGAATATGACCTGCTATGTTATAAAAGTCAGTGCCGTTGTTTTCCATGGGCTCGTGCGTGAGAATGAATGAACCGATTTTCAAGGGGCCTTCGTGCACCTGAACATGGTGACGCTCGTACTGAAGTTTACTCATGATATCGTGATTACCCTTGACCAACTCAAAACTACATGATGTAAAGTGCCGCATCACCTGACCTATCACCTCCCATTCTTCATTGTAGTGACTATGAAATAAGTCTCCTAAAAAAATAACACGGGATGGCTTTACTCGATTAACCAAATCGATCAGCTGCTCCGCATTGCGATCGTTCGCCTGTAGCGGCACGGGTATCCCCGACTTCCGAAAATGGTTGATTTTTCCGAAATGCAAATCCGCGATGAAAAGAATTCCAGATCCAATCAGTTCAATAGCTTTTTCCGGAAACAACTTGATCGACTGACCTTTGATATCAACATTCATCTCACTTCAACCACAAATTCGTTTATAGCAATCATTCTTTGGGGGCGAATATCCAAAAAAAGCGATTAGAAAAGCACGCCTATCCGGTCGAATTCTGGCCTTTCGCGCTCGGTCAAAAAATCTAAATCATTGGCCTTCAAAGCGATGAATATTTGATTGCAAGAAGTTGACAAACAGGGTTGCTCAGACTGAATTTTATAATAATCTTGACGGAAATGTTACCGATCATTTGTTAACAATGGCGTAACATTGGGCAGTGCACCAAGCTTTACCTTTGTTGCAATTTTAAGCCGAAATCAACCTTTTTAATTCCGATCTCATGTTTGAGTTAGAATTTTCCTACGCGTTTTTACTGGTTCTTTGCCTGATCGCAGCCTCTGGATTTGAGTTTGTCAACGGATTCCACGACACAGCCAATGCGGTGGCAACCGTTATCTATACAAATTCATTGAAACCCTGGGTGGCAGTAGTGTGGTCGGGATTTATGAATTCGCTTGGTGTGTTTTTAGGAGGGATTACTGTGGCGATGGGCATTGTGAATCTCCTGCCGGTGGAGTCGCTGATCGATCAGGATTTGGCTCATAGTATTTCGATGGTAGCAGCACTTCTCATTAGCGCCATTGCGTGGAACCTGGCTACCTGGTATCTGGGCATCCCGTGCTCAAGCTCGCACACGCTCATCGGCTCAATTTTAGGAGTGGGCATCGCCTATTCATTATTGCCCGATGCAGCCGGTGTGGCTGTTAATTGGGGACAGGCGCAAAAAATAGGTCTCTCTTTATTAATATCTCCGTTGTTTGGTTTCACGATGGTTATCATCATGATGTTTCTGCTTCGAAACCTGACCAAAGATTCCCCTTCAGGCGATGATTTATTTAAAGAGCCAAAGAAAAACACACCTCCACCACCCTGGATAAGAGGTATCTTATTATTGACTTGCACTGGTGTCAGTTTCTTCCATGGCCAAAACGATGGTCAGAAAGGAGTTGGATTGGTGATGCTGATTCTGATCGGAATTGTTCCCGGATATTTTGCATTGAATGCAAATGTAGAAACCGGTGACATGCTTGATCCCCTCAAAAAAATAGAATTGATCGCCACGAATATCGATCCGACACCGTTGGCAGAATCCGACCGGAAAAAATTATCGGAATCGCTGGAGATGAATAAGAGACTTCAGTCTAATTTTTCAACATTTCAAAGTGTTGACCAGATTAAGAAAGAAGATCGCTTTGTTGTACGCAAAGATTTGTTGGTCATGACACGCAACTTAAATGATCTGATCAAGAAAGATGAAGCGAGAATTAGTGCAGCCGATAAAAAATCTCTTCAGGGGTCTCTGAAAAAACTTACCAAGGCAACTGACTACGCACCAGGTTGGGTGATCGTGATGATTTCACTTTCGCTCGGTTTGGGAACAATGATCGGCTGGAAGAGAATTGTTAAAACAATCGGTGAAAAAATCGGGAAACAACACCTCACCTATGCACAAGGTGCAAGTGCTGAACTGGTTGCTGCCAGTACCATTGGGCTGTCAAGCTATTTTGGCTGGCCTGTAAGTACTACGCATGTGTTGTCTTCAGGAATTGCTGGTAGCATGGTAGCAAGCAAGGGTGTGAAAAATTTACAGCCCGACACAGTCCGGAACATTTTAATTGCATGGTTGCTTACACTTCCGGTGGTAATGATCATGGCCGGCAGTTTGTTTCTACTCTTCAGAAACATCTTTTAAGGACATCAAAATTCTATACAACTAAAAACCCCTCACCGAAGAACTTCAGCGAGGGGTTTGGTTTTTGGGGTGTTTGGGAAAAATCGTCTTGTAATTTTATCAGCGGCCAAGTGTAATCACATGCTTGCCTCCCACGGCACTTTTTCTACCTCCGGGTTCAAACACAGTGTCACCTGTGCGGGTAAATGTAAGCGTGAGGGTACTGGCACTTGGAAAAGCAATAGTAACCTCGAGACCATCATCGCGCACGATAATGGTTCCATCCGAGCCGCTTTTAAAACTCCATGTTCCGCTGGCTGGCCAAAGAACACCACCGTTTACTGACGTATACTTCTTGTCGTCTGTGAATGCAATACTTAGACCAGCATAGAGATCTACCACCACGTCATCTACTTTTACGCCACCGGAACCGAGCACCCACGCTGCTCCCTTTAGTTTACCAAGGGCTACCTCTTCGGCAGTAGGCTCGGGTTCAGGCGTAGGATTGTCCTTCTTACATGCTGAATAGCCGAGCAAGGTTAACACGAGAATTACACTTAACACTCTAAGACTTACCCCGTGGACATATTTCATAAAAGGAAATTTTCAATGCATTAAAACTAACTCTATTGACCTGGCTTTTCAATACCTATTAGTCGTTTTTTTATGTTTGTATTTTCAAAAAAAAACGACACCACCACTGCCACGGTCGTCACTTCACAATTTTTACGACTGCGGTCTCTTTCCCACTTCGATATACTTTCAGAAAATAGATGCCTTTGTTCAAATGACTCAGATCAGTTTGTGACTTACCTTCCTGCAGATGTTTGGTCAACGTCTCTCTTCCCATTTCATCAAACATGATCATATCGGCTTCGCCACTGCCTTTGGCCAAGTCGATATATAAATCGGCACTTACCGGGTTGGGATAAACCTGAATCATATTCTGCTCTTCCTCGCTCACACCAACAATGCGCGAACGTGTGACCACAATCTTTCCTCCTGTAGCCAGTGCTGTCACCTCCTGCCGGTCTTCTTTTTTCGCTTTTGGCCCTATCGTGATGGCGATATCCGATTTCGTATCCATCGGTACACCGGGATATTGAATGTTCAACAAGTAAGTACCTTCTTCAAGATTATCGAATTCAAAGACTCCGTTTTCATTCGTGTAAACAAAAGCTATTATTTCCTCCGCCATCACTTTTGTAGGTCTTCCCGAACCTTGATTCCTTCGCACCGAAGCACTTGCGCCTGACACCCGACCACGATTTTCAACTTCATCAAGTCTGCCACCCGGAAGTTCTTGCTCAAAAATACCGCTAATAGTTCCTTGTCCTTTTGGAGGAACCGGCAAACCGGTAAGGATGATGTTGACATCACTTCTGTTCTCATTAAGTCGAATCGTATCGGCTGCTTCCCAAAATACCGAACCCTGATAGTAAGTTGGAAAATAGTTTTCGTACGCAATCGTATCGGCCTGCCCAAGCATGATGTAATCATCCAATACGATTTTCTCCATCGTATACGTTCCATCGGCACCCACCGCCACGCTTCTCGTGTTTGTATAAGGTGTGCCCACTGGGTTGATTTTGAGTAAGGTCATTTTTCCCTTTGTTACAGGATCTGCAGCACTCACCTGAAGCTTACCGGTTATGTCTGCGACTGCCGTTGCTTTTTGATTGGCTGTTTTCAGCGTAAGGCCAGGAACCAATGGGCTTGTTGCTTCACCTACATACGTTCCTGAATTAGCGCGACCTATCGCAGTGATTGAATATTGATCTGTTGTAGCGCCATCAACTGCTACATTGTTTCGTTTCCACTGATACTGATTAGCTGTTCCGCCAACGGTCATTTTAAATTCGTAAGGGGAACCAACGGCCACCAATGTATCAACAGGCAAACCAATGTCTGCCTGATTAGCATAATTAATTCCGGCTATGCCGGCATTTGCTTCGAGCGATGCAAAGTCAAGTTTATTATTCGATACATCTAAGCTCGTCAATGCTGTAAGTCCTGAAAAATCCGGAATACTCGTAAGCGCATTGCCGGATAAGTTGACCGTCTGAAGCGCCAGTATATCGGCAATTTCATCTGGCACTTTACCAGCTACACCCGCTCCATTCAGCACAATGGATGTGATACTTTGCCCGGTCTGCGTAACGCCCTCCCACGTGGCAAGATCACCGCCTTTCCAATTTGCTTTCTTAGTCCACGAATTGCCTGCTGCATTGTCGAACAAGTTCACCAATGCAAGTGAATCTGTTTCCAGATTGCCGGCAAAACCACTTGCTACAGAAAATACTCCCTGCAACCCGCGTGAATAACTTCTCAGTTTAACAACGCCTCCACTGTTGCTAACCAATCGTGCTCCCATGCCTTCGTATTTGTTCTGGCCTTTTACTTTTCTTACCACGATCGTATTGGCGGGAACCGGCAAGGTGTTGGGGTATTGCAGTTCCACGTAAGTAGCTGTGTCGGTTGCATTTGTCTTCACTGATTTCCAGACATATGGAAAACTGGCAAGCGTATCCACGCCAGCGCCAGCGGTATAACCTGCTGGTGCATCTTCAACCGTCACGGATACACTGGGATTGGTACCTGAAACTTTTAGAAACGTAATAGGCATGGCAATCCCATTTTTACCAACCGGAAAAAATAAATTACCAGTTCCCTTGCGCACAAGGTTGCCACCTTCCAGGAATGAACCCGCTACACTCTTCACGGTTCCTGTTTCAGCAACGGTAACGATATCCGTTACTGTCACTGGTTTAATAAGTCCACCCTGAATAGACAGACTGTCTTTCACAGAGAATTGACCGGTCACGTCAGCTTGCCCTGCACCTTCTTTGCGAAGGAAACCAAAACTGTTGCCACCAGGAATGAAGGTTTTGTTTGTGGCAAAGTTCAGCACAAAGCCTCCAGTACTTGTCGGATCGAGCGTACCGTTGTTCGTCCAGTTATCAGTGGTGATAATTGTCCCGTCATTTTTTATACTTCCGAGATTTACCCAATCGCCATTGGTGTAGACAACTGCAGAGTTTTTGATGTCGATGCCATTGTTGGTAATAAATTGAGCATTTGCGCTGAAAGCAAAAAATGCAAGGGACAAGAGGGCAAGTTGTTTCATGGTAGTCACCTTATCCCCTGCCCTTTTCCTATTGGAGAAGAGAGGGACTTCGGATTTTAGTTTCTTAATGTGTTATACAATAAACCTTCTATCTGCTGTTGACTCAAACAAAATCTAAAATACACTTCTGTTACAACTCATATCTTCTGCACATTCAATATCTAATGCGTCCGCATGAATCATTTTTTTATTTTCGGTCTGTGAAGACACAGACCGAGGATTATACTCACGCATCAGCTTAGTTTACAATTTGCCAACCTCCTGTTAATCGAATAAATTGACGAACCGATGAGTTTGCAACAGCTGATCCCGAAACCGTGATACTAGAACCGGTTGTGTTTGAAACCCAACAAGTTTCTCCAACTGGTCCAGTTACTGGCAAGGTAACTAGTCCCGACCCAGACGAAATTTCATACAGAGCCGCTCTTATTGTGATACTTACAGGGGCCGCATATGTTGCAGAGGAAATTTTTACTCCGCCTCCTAACAGTTCAATTGCAAAGCCACCATTCGTTTGATTTATCTGAACAGCTGAGCCTGTTCCATCCGTTACCGCCTCGATTGCTGAACTGGAATTTCCTGAATTGGAAACTTCAAATCTCGCGGCAGTTCCGGTGCCGGTTGTCAACCCGCCAACTGCATTTCCGGTTCCAAAGGTTTTAGCATACATGGCGCTGCCCGGATTACTTGCATTTGACATCTCGAAGTAGGCCGTATTGCCGCCCGTAGCGTTGGTTTGCTTTGCCATCACCGCATATCCGGTTCCATTTGTTTCGGAATAAAGAGAAGCATAGGGATTGCTGGCATTGTTAATTCTAAACGAACCTGCAGAAGCGCCTGTCCCCGTGGAAGTACCCAGGATTGCAACCGGAGGAGTCGCTCCTCCTACGTTTGAATTTGTAATACCTTGAATAGCCGTTGTTCCTGATGTAGCGTTGTTGACCTGGAAAAAACCCGCGACTCCAATACCATTGGTAATGCCCACCACGGGAGATCCCGTACTGGCCGAGTTGGTCACTTCAAACCAACCATTATCACCGGTGCCATTGGTAGTGACTCTAATCGTATTGTCTGCATTTGAAGGATTGTTGATCGAAAAATTGCCAGCCTTACCGATTCCATTCGTTGTTGCCTCCAAAGCTGAAGCCGAGCCGGACGCATTGTTTATTTCAAGCCAGCCTCCATAACCAGTGCCTGTTGAAGTTGCACGCAAGGCACCTCCGGGTGAATTCGTTACTGACTCTACGTTAGGATTGGTGCCGGCCGCATTGGTATTTTCGAATCTTGCAGCTCCACCAGTACCGGCTGTTGTCGCCTTTATGGCTTGATAGGTATTACTTGCGTTAGTCACTTCAAATAAACCACCAAATCCATTACTCGAGCCATTATGCTGACCAGCAACTGCTGTGTATCCACTAGAAGTGCTACCGAATAATGCCGCGCCTGTTCCATTAGTACTGGCATTAACAGATGACGCACTACTGGCAACATTGTTAATTAAAAAATTCGCGGCTGCTCCAGTTCCGGTACTGATACCTTGTATCGCCCTTCCAATGCCGTTTGTTTGCGCCAGCAATGCGCTGGAGTTATTGGCCGTGTTGTTTACATTAAAAAAACCAGCTCGCCCAAGTCCGTTTGTTGTTGCACCAATCACGTCATTGGTATTGGTTGCATTTGTGATCAGCATATCAGCCGCTCCGTTAGTTCCTACGTTGTTGATGAACAAGGGAGAGAAACTACTCTGCGGATTTAAGTTGGTAAGTGAAATGAGTCCAAATCCACCAGCCCCTGTATTATTGTTGGTGAGGCTTAACGCACTTTGACCATCGGCCAGATTGGTGAGGGTGTCCGCGAAAGGAAACTGAATAACAGGAAGGTTAGTCAACCCACTTCCATCGCCAATGAATTGCCCTGCCTGAATCTTGCCGGGTGTCTGCAGGGCATTACCGGTTCCATCTGTTTTTAAAAATAACACTGGCGCTGAGTTGGCCGCATTTTGTATTTCAAATGAAGCTGCACTTCCCGCACCCAATGTGCGGGAGTACAATGCCGGATAGGTGTTGGCCGGGTTTACGTTCCAGAAAGCACCGCCCAGTGCACCTGTCCCTGTTGCTTCACCATACACGGCCACTGGCGCAAGATTGGTTTGAACACGATTGGTGCGTATGCGGGCAAACAACGCAGAAGTAGAGGTGGTGTCATTCGCCTGTTCAAAATATCCTGCCAAACCTCTGCCTTGTTGCAGCACACTCAAGGCACTACTTAAGTTATTGGGGTTAACACTTTCAACACGCATCACACGGGCGTTGTTGGTTCCATTGTACTTTAGTGCAAACACATCGTTTACACCAGCAGGCGGATTCGTAGTAACGCTGTCTTTGTAAGGATACGAAAGTTTACTGCCACCCGCCACCTGTGCGGTGCTTTTCCAGGATGCGCCATCCCAAATGTAAATTGTTTTCAAATCGGTATCGTAGAGCATCAAGCCCTGATCGGTTGTTGTTAGTAATCCGCCCATGGCGGTGCGCTGAGTCGTGGTAAGCCGAGGCATTATAAAGCCCTGATTACCGGTGGGCGACTCCACATGCAACGCAGCATTAGAATTGGGTGAAGCCACGCCAACACCTAGTGTTTTATTTTGACCAAACGTTTTCCATCCAAACATTAAAATCAATACAAAAAGTAGTAGTCTTTTTATCATAGAGTTATCGTCTTTTCCCAAATCTAAAATTGTATTATAGCCCTGTCAACCATTTTTTAAAAAGTATTATTAGAATTCTATTAGAAAAAAATTATTTTATGTTCACCAAAACTTTTATTACTCCTGTTTGTTCATTATAATTTTCGAGGGCTTTTCCGATGATCACGCCCGCAGGGAAAACACCATCTCCATTTTTAGAAATTGCTTTCATGGCATGTTGTGAGCCTTGGTATTAACACGCCTTGATTACCATTTGGCGCATCTACTTGCAAGGCTGCGTTAGGATTGAGTGTTGTGGTGCCCACCGCAAAAGTTTTGTTTTGCCCTTTTAGAATTGATCCAGTGAAAACAATTATGGATAGAAGCAAAAGTTTTTTCATGGTTTTTTAGCGTTTCAATAAAGGTCTGTCTTCATTGCACTATTGTAAATACCTAGAAAGGTGTATTTTAACTTCACTACCAACCCTATGCCCTCAATCACTTCCCAATTTTTTATTTCGGTCTGTGAAGACACAGACCGAGGAATATCGGAAATGGGGGTCATCAGTTTATCCACTTGGTATTTTATTGATTAACTCTCCAAGCACCACCGATATAGATCATTCGCGCGAGGGCGTTTGCGTTTATGCTCGCGCCAGCGAATGTGATAGAACTTCCGTTTGCATTGAAAACATAGATAGCATCACCTGTTTGAGGTGTCCAGCTCAGCGTAAATGTCCCAGTCACCGTGACATTGTACACGTTACTGCGCGCAGTGATGGCTCCTGCTGAGGAGACATTTGTTACATTATATCGAAGACCTCCTCCTTGTATTTCAATTGCCAGTCCGTTGTTGGATTGGTTGAGTCCGATAGCAGAACCACTTCCACTATTACTTACATCAATAGCATTACTACCGCCACTTTGCACTACAATCAATGCTTGGCTGGTTCCCGTTGACTGCGTTCGAATACCGCCACCGTCACCATTCGTGGACACCGCTAAAGCAGGATTGGTGTTACTGATGTTATTTAGCGTAAATGTTCCCGCGCTACCAACGCCATCCGTGCTCACATCCAAAGCTGAACTGGAGTTGGAAGCATTCGATATGTAGAAGTTTCCGGCAGCACCATCTGTGTAGGATTTTGTTACGCTGAATGCGGCAATCGATGTGACGTTATCGGTACCCGAATAAGGCAACGTAAATCCTCCACCTGCCGCCCAACTCAATCCACCGCTTCCATTGTTGGTTAACACACCATTAGCTTGTGATGAAGGCCAGGTATACGTAAGGCCATTAGCATTTAGGTTTCCGGTCGCAGTTATATCAGTTGCTTGTATAGGTCTGTTTGCCGTAATCGCATTGCCTGTGCCGGAATGTGTGATAGAAATTGCTGGTTGTGTATTTCCCACTTTCGTGACGTTAATTAATAGTCCATTTCCGTTTCCGTTTGTCTGCGCTTTCAGTGCGGGTGCCGAATTACTTGCGTTGTTGATATCGAATTGCCCAGCCGTACTTGTTCCGGTGTTGGTTGCGCCAAATGCCAAACCTGCTCCATTGGTGTCGGCCGTCAACGTTGTGTTTGTATTTCCAGCATTATTGGTAATGAAGCCACCGGCACCACCACCCGTGCTGTTTGTAATTCCAACCAAAATTCTGTTGCTGTTTGCCGGATTGGTATTCTCGAAATGACCAGCAGGTCCAGTGCCCGTTGTGAGACCATAAACAGCAGGACCCGTTCCATTTGTTTGACCGCGAACAGCTGCTGAACTGTTAGCCACATTTGTGGTGATGAAAGTGCCGGCCGGACCTGTGCCATCAGTCGTTGAAAAGAGAGCATCATATGGACTTGTTGCATTCAAAATCTGTAGGTAGGCACCAGGGCCTCCAGTCGATAATGCTCTAATTGCATTTGCGTTCCCAGCGACTGACACAAACAATGCATTGTCTGTATTGGCACCATTCGTATTAGAAAAACTTCCAGCATAGCCGGCTGTTCCACTATTGGTAATATCAAATGCGGTTGTTCCGACTGCCGTACTTTGAACGTATGGCAAGGTTAACCCGCCCCCAGCTGCTGCCCAACTCAATCCACCGCTTCCATTGTTGGTTAAAACACCACTGGCTTGTGATGATGGCCAGGTATAAGTAAGGCCATTGGCATTTAGGTTTCCAGTAGCGGTGATGTTGGTGGCTTGAATAGGCTTATTTGCAGTGATAGCGTTACCTGTGCCCGCATGTAGAATGCTTATGGCCGGTGAAGCATTAGAGGCATTCGTCAAATTTATTTTTAAACCAGAACCGGAAGATGATGAAAGTATAGAAACAGATTCCGTTGTACTGCCTGCATTACTGGTATTGAAATAACCGGCTGTTCCTGTTCCTGTGTTTTGTGCAAAGAAAGAGCCTACACCAGAGGAATATGTTTCAACTGTTGCAAGCGTGCCGCTGCTTGACGTAAAGTTTGCCGCATTACCAGTACCAGTTGCTGTTACATCAAATAAAGTTGAGGATGAATTAACAGAGTTTGTATAAGGTAATACAATACTCCCGGTTGGTACGTTTGTCAGCAAACTTCCATCGCCAACAAACTGCGTAGCCTTTACATTGCCTACCACATCCAATTTTGAAGTTGGCGTGGATGTACCAATTCCAACATCTGCATTGTTGCCCAAAACCAATGAGTTACTAGCTCCCACTGTGGCATTCGCTCCAATTGCAGTCGCGTTGGTTAAACCATCAATTGACACATTCGCACCTGAACCAACTGCTGTGTTACTTGAGCCTGTAACGTTGGCAGAAAGAGAACTAAATCCAACAGCAGTGTTGCTGCCACCTGAAGAGATGCCCGTTAAAGACTGATAACCAATCGCAGTGTTTTGCAGGCCTGTATTATTTGCCGCAGTGGAAGTTCCCATCAAGGCTGCATATCCAACCGCCACATTGTTATTTGTAAATGGAGTTGCTGTGTCATTTGCATTTCGCATGGCATTTGTTCCAATAGCAGTTGCGTTGGAGCCTGTTGTATTGAACAACAATGCCCGGTCTCCCATTGCCACATTGAAGCTTCCCACAGTATTGTTGAGCAAAGCGGAGCGACCAAATGCATTATTATTGCTACCGGTTGTGTTTGCCGTGAAAGCCGGACTACCAATTGAGTTATTAAAAGATCCGCTAGTGTTTGCAGCCAGGCCACCACCTATCGAATTATTTTGACTTCCGGTCATAGTGCTGTTACCGGCACCAGCGCCAAAAAATGTATTGAACAATGTCGCATCGATTCGTCCGGCATTGGTGTTGTTGACTTTAAAATTCAACGGAACGTTATCAGTCGTTCCAATAAAATTTGCTCCATCAACTGTCCCGGCATTTCCATTCAATCCCCAGCCACCTCCGCCACCTGGAAGGTTGGTCAACAAACTTCCATCACCTTGAAACGAGGTGGCGGTTATTTTTCCCGTGATATCAATGCTGGCCCGAACAGCGCCAGTGTTTCTGAACTCAGCAATCACCGAACCACTAGCGTTGTTATGGTCGGCTACAAATGCAGGCCCTAATCCGTGGGTTTCAGCATACAGTGCGGTATTTGTACTAGCGGGATTATCTATCCAAAATGCACCCCCCATACCCAGGCTGGTTGAGTTGTTAGCAGACGAGAAAGTTGACCAGTTGTTAGTGCTATTAAGGAGCGTTAATCCGTTGTTTGTAATCGTCACAACAGAGTTGCCACCGCCTTGGAATTCGGCAATGTTTCCCGTGGTGCCTGCGTTGTTGACGCGTAAACCTGACCCAGTGCCATTCGTTGTGACAGAAAGTGCCGGATTGTTATTCGTGGCATTGTTAGTTTGAAAAATCCCTGCTGAGTTACTGGCACCCGTTGTTAATCCCATGATACCTGCTGATCCCGAAGCAGTCTCGCCCATTACTGCCGGTCCGGTTCCACTCGTTGTTCCATACAATCCTGCATAAATACTGGACGCATTGTTCAAATTGAAATACCCCGCATTACCGCCACTGCCTGTCATCACGCTGGCCATCGAACTTGCATTGGCAATGTTACTATTCGACTCTACATAAAGCGCGTTGGCAGTATTGCCGACATAACCATTCATGAAAAAACCAGCATTTCCATTTGATGCCCACTTCCCTCCCATCACGGACGAACCGGTGCCTCGTTGCTCACCATATATGGCTGCGAAGTTGTTTGCCGGATTGTCGACCAGAAAATAGCCCGCCACATCACCAGTTCCTTTTTGAATTCCAGAAATGGCATAGCCATGTGGTTGATTGCTGTATGACTTAGCTGTTAGTGCGGTGTCTGTACTGGCCGGATCGGTGATCAGGTATTTGGCAGTGGATGCCGGCAGCCACGCGCTTCCATTCCAGATAAAAATCTTCTTCACGTCTTTGTCATACACCATGAGGCCATCGTCAGCAATTGTTAAGGGCACGGTTGACATCGCATTGCGTTGCGCTGTTGTCAAACGTGGCATAATAAAACCCTGGTTACTGCCCGGGGATTCGACATGCAGTGCTGCATTCGGATTGGGGGAAGCTGTGCCGACACCAAGTGTTTTGTTTTGAGCTTGTGCCTGAAAAGAAAAAAATAGAAATCCAGCAAGGAAGGCATATATGATCTTCATAAGGATTTGGGTTTGGGTAAATAAATCTAGGCGAAACGGAGCCAGGAGTAAATACCAACAAAGTGGTATTTTTTGAATCAGCAAAAAGCTACACGCCTTCGTCAATCAATGTCAACCTGAACTTACTTTTCGACAGTCTGGTTACGAATACCTCTTTAAAGGTATTTTCATTCGTGATTCTTCGTGCTATCTTGAATTTTTTAAGTACTGTATGAAAAGATTATTTCTAGCGACTGCGTATTTGATCGTCCACTTCTCATTTGGGCAAACGTTGGAGCAGCGGTTTCAGCAATTGGATGCCCTGGCGAGAGCGCATAACTATGATCCAATCCTGGCACAGGAAAATCAGATAAGGCCTCTCCTTGATAATCGGCAAGACACACTTGCGGCAGCCACAGTCAGCGTTTTGGCGGAAGCACATTACAACAAAGAGCAGTATTCCCAGGCCGCACAATATTGGGAACAAGAAAGAACATTGCGCCTCGCACTAAATCAACGAACAACTCCTTCGTTTAGCTCCGTTCTTTTTAATTTATTGAACACGTATAGCATACTAGGAAGGTACGCGGAAACGCGAACGCGCGGAGAAGAGCTACTGACGGTAGACGAAGCGTTGTATGGCAAAGGCTCAGCTGAATATGCACAGTCGTTAAGCTACTATCTGGACGTACTGATCAACCTGGGAAATATTCAAGCCGCAAAGAATACTGCCACTGCCGGCATGAACAGCTTCAATAAAAAAGAAGTGGAGTATGCTCTTATCTTAAACAAGTATGCCGACATCCATAACCTCACGGGAGAATACACGCGATCTGAAAAATTCTTTGAAGAATCACTAAAAATACTTCGGTCTGTTGAAGGCAACACATCGCTTAACATCAACAATGTTTCCGTGAACCTGGGAAACTTGTATGTCAATGAAGGACGCATACCCGAGGCACAAAAACTTTTTTCAACCGCGGAAGGATTTTACCGAAATCAGTTGAACGTGCCGGAAGTGGAACAAGCCTATTATGCCACGTTAAACAATAATGCACTGGCATTGCATTCACTTTCATTATACGAGAGTGCCGTTGAGTTGTATAAGATTGTGTTGCGTCACGATAGCATTGCATTTGGTGTTAATCATCCTGATTACGCCAAAACACTTACCAATCTCGCCAACACATTGATCGCTCAGGGACAAACTGCGGAAGCCAGGAGGTTGCTGAGACGTGCTGTTCAAATCGCGATTGAAGTAAATGGTCCGCAAAGTATCGATGAAGCTTCGCGACTGAATAACATTGCCAATACCTACAACTCCGAAGGCAATTATGATAGTGCCCTTGTACTGTATCGCCAGGCCGATGCCATTTTCCTGAAAGAACTGGGTGAAGGGAGTTTGGAGTACAGCACCACGCAATTCAATATCGGAAAAGCGTTGATGGGGAAAAGTTCTCCTGACTCCAAACCGTATCTTCAAAAGGCATTATTACTAAGAAAAAAATTATTGGGCGCGAGACACCCGCGATACGGAGAGGTGATTCAAAAACTGGCGCTCACCGAATGGCGCGATAACAAACCCGTTGAAGCAACTGGCTATTTTACTGAATTGGTGAACAACTACTACGCGCAGATTGATGACTATTTTCCAATTCTTAGTGAAGAAGAAAAATCGAAATTCTATTTCAGCCGATTTAAAATTGATCAGGAGGCCTACATCAGTTTCGTTCTTGATCGCCTCGGCAACGACCCTGCACAGTTAGGAGCTCTTTACGATTTATCCTTAAATACAAAAGGCATTATCTTCTATGCCACACAAAAAGTAAAGCAGGCAATTTTGCAAAGCAACAATCCTCAGTTGATCAATCAGTACGACAACTGGATATCGCTGAAGGAGCAGTTGGCCAAAGCCTACAGTGAAGGAACCAGTGAAGCGATTAAACTGGGCGACTCACTAAACAATCGCGCGAAAGCCCTCGAAAAAGAATTGGTTTTAAAATCGGCAGAATTCAAAAATGTATTTGTACGAAAAACGTATTCGTGGAAGCAAGTCCAATCAAAACTAAAACCAGGCGAGGCAGCTGTTGAAGTCCTTCGGTTCAGAACGTATACACAGGAAGAAGAGGGTTACTTCACAGGTCGTGTTAATTATATCGCGTTAATCCTAACACCAGAAACAAAAACAGGTCCCCGTGTTTTCCGTTGGGCATCGGGTGGGCAGATGGAAGGCCGCATGCTCAGCTTCTACCGCAACACCACAAAATTTCAGATGCCCGACACCATCAGCTACAATGTCTTCTGGAAACCACTTGGCGATGAATTGAAAGGAATCAATAAAGTGTATTTCAGTCCTGATGGCGTATTTGACCAGATTAATCCGAATACACTTTACAATCCCGCTTCGAAAAAATATCTGGTGGATGAACTCATTCTGGAGTTGAAAGCCAACACACGCGACATTCTTGAAACACCACGTCAGCGAAAAAGTAAATCGGGCGCTTATCTGTATGGATACCCCGATTATCAAACGCTGGCGCTTGCAGAACCGGAAAAAGATGAGAAGACTGAACGTACTACGCGTGCCTTGTCACGATCGCTTCGCTCAGGATTTTTGAGAGTCTTCTTACGAGGCGATGGCATTCCTCCTCTACCCGCTACTAAAGTAGAAGTTGAAAACATTGCCAATGAATTTAAGACCAAGGGAGTTACTTCCACTACCATGCTGGCAAGGCAAGCCAATGAGGCCGAGATAAAGAAAACCAAAAATCCATCGGTGTTGCACATTGCCACACACGGTTTCTTTTTGGATGATGGCGAACTGTCCATTACCTCGGCAGAGCAAAGTAAATTCTTAGACAACCCATTGTTTCTTTCCGGACTTATTCTCGCCAGTGCAAACTCCGCGGGAGGCAATGAAGACGGAGTGCTTACCGCTTACGAGGCCATGAACCTGTCGCTTGAAGGTACCGAGTTGGTGGTACTCTCTGCTTGCGAAACCGGATTGGGTACGGTGAAAAATGGTGAGGGCGTTTTCGGACTTCAACGCGCGTTCTTGGTAGCGGGCGCCAAAACAATGATTATGAGTTTATGGAATGTGGACGATCAGGCTACTCAACAACTGATGAACAACTTCTATGCGAATTGGCTGAAAGGTATGGACAAGCATGTCGCTTTTCTTCAGGCACAGCAAGACCTTCGAAAAAAATATCCCGAGCCTTTTTATTGGGGAGCGTTTATTATGATTGGAGAATAATAGTTGATGGTTGTTAGTGATTAGTTGTTCGAAAAGTCACAGGTCAGCTAATGACTGTTAACTAACAACTATCAACGATAGGTGATCATCATCTTTTTAATTCTGTCTTCCAGTTTTTCTGAGGTCAATTTTTCGCGCATGCGATCTACCATAATTGGGAAGGCGAAGGGTGTTGGGCGCTCAGGCTCCTTGATGATTATTTTTTGTTTTGAGATTCTGTCCAGCGCTTTACGCATTCGTGCTTCTTCCAGTTGAAAGTCCATCACCTCTTCAAACGACTGAAGCAACAACAGATTATGCGCTTCATAATCGTGAAACACATTGAAGAACAATTGTGAGGAAGATTGAATGTGTCTGTCTTTTATTTTATTTCCGGGAAATCCTTTGAACACCAAACCCGAGATAGCGGCAATGTCTCTGAATTTTCTGCGTGCCATCTCAGTGGAGTTGATGCTGGCCTGAATGTCCTTCCATAAATTTTCGGAACTCAGCACATCCGTTTCGATGGCTTCATAAATCGGAATCTCTACATCCGACAACAACTCAAATCCATAATCATTCATGGCAATAGAAAACGTGATTGGCTGAATTTGTGAAATGCGGTAGGCCATCAAGGCCGCAATACCTTCGTGTACAAATCGCCCTTCAAATGGGTACATCATTACGTGATAGCCATCATTTGTTTGCAGATATTCAATCAGAAATTCATCTTGTGACGGCAGGTGCGACAGTGACTTTTGCAAATCCAGCATCGGACGGATGAATTTCATCTCCTCATCTTTCTCGCGATTTTTTGCGGCCTCATCTATCTTCAGGCGAATCATTTCTCCCATCTGCGAAGACAATGGCATGCGACCACCTTGCCACGATGGCACTTTACCTGACTTGCGCGCAGACTTTCGAACCTGCACTTCCATTTCTTTGACGCGCACGAGTTCAAGACTTTTGCCCGCAAACCAAAACACATCGCCAGGGTTCATTCGTGATATGAAGCCTTCTTCAATCGTACCCAAGTATTTTCCCGAGACATACTTCACTTGCAGTGCCGTGTCGCCCACAATCGTTCCGATTGAAAGTTTATGCCGAAATGCAATGCGATTGTTTTCTACGCGATAAACTCCCTGATCAATAATTACTTTCCGATATTCATCATAAGCGGTTAATGACGAGCCACCCGTTGTGATAAATTGCAACAGCCAGCCCCACTCCTCTTCCGTTACACTGGCGTAACTAAAGGTGCCGGTTACTTCACGATAAATTTCTTCGGGCCGGAAGCCATCCGAAACGGCAAGCGTAATTAAGTATTGAACCAACACATCAAACGATCGCATGTAGGGAAGCCGTTCTTCCACAATCTTTCTGTTCATCGCTTCGCGCAACGCTGCTGCTTCAATCAACTCAAGCGAATGCGTTGGAAGAAAATGAATTTTGCTTACTGCACCAGGTTGATGTCCGCTGCGACCAGCTCTCTGAAGAAATCGCGCTACGCCTTTTGGGCTCCCCACCTGAACAATTGTTTCTACGGGACGAAAGTCGACACCCAAATCAAGACTGGAGGTACACACCACGGCTTTTAGTTTTCCTTCGTGCAATTGATCTTCCACCCAATCGCGCAGTTCTTTGTTGATCGATCCATGATGCATGGCTATCAATCCCGAAAGCTCTGGCGCTTTGTCCAACATTTTCTGATACCATATCTCTGCAAAAGAACGTGTGTTGGTAAAGATCAACGTGGTGGTACTCTGCTTGACAATTGCTATCACTTTCTCTAACAAA
Organism: Cyclobacteriaceae bacterium; assembly: GCA_044222145.1. GTDB lineage: Bacteria > Bacteroidota > Bacteroidia > Cytophagales > Cyclobacteriaceae > ELB16-189. The sequence goes on along the minus strand of JBGANU010000007.1, from coordinate 64,803 downwards.
TGAATGCCATGATGCCCCGACCACGGCAGGCGTTGCATCTCATCCGGAAACACAGAATGAATTTCAATTTTCTTTTCAATATCGGCACGTATGATTTTATAATTGCCCTTTTCATAATAGCTACCCAACAGCACATGCAAGGCCTGGTCCATGTTGCCGATGGTGGCCGATATTCCCCACACCTTCATGTTACCGGTAATACCTTTTAACCTGGAAAGTGCCAACTCCATTTGAACACCGCGCTTCGATCCCACCAACTCGTGCCATTCATCCACGATCACCGCTTTCAAATTTTTAAAGTATTCGGGATAGTTTTTTTGAGTGAGCAGCATGTGTAAACTCTCCGGTGTGGTAATCAAAAACTCGGGAGGTTTTTCTTTTTGCTTCTGTCGTTGTTTGGCCGATGTATCGCCCGACCGCACACCCACCTTCCAATTCAATCCCAATCCTTCTATCGCTTGCTTGGCAGAATATTCTATTTCTTTACTCAGCGCCCGTATGGGTGTTATCCAAATCACCTGAAGACCTCTTGGTTGCTTTGACTTCATGTGTGATGAGTCGCGCATAAATTCAAGCAGCACCGGGATTAACAATGAGAATGTTTTGCCGCTGCCGGTTGGTGCATTCACAAGGCCATTATATCCATCTAAGTAATGTCTCCACGCTTCAAGTTGAAATTGAAAGGGCACCCACTCTTTTTGTCGAAACCACTTCAAGGCTGGTTCAAACTCAGGCAAATCGTCAGTAGGAATATTTTTTTTGCTCACTAAAAAAAGGTCAACTTTAGGAGGAAAGTTAGAACATTGTTTCAATTGTTGGGTTATTGGTTGAATGGTTAACAGTCAACGAGAGACGCTGACTGTTAACCATAGACGAATGACTAACGACTAATTTCGAATCATGGGCAAATACTCCATCAAAGAATTGGAAAGGCTATCGGGCATAAAAGCCCACACACTCCGGATTTGGGAAAAGCGCTATCACATTATCGCACCGGAGCGGACGGACACCAATATCCGGTTTTATTCAGATGAAGATCTTAAGAAGATCATCAATATTTCGGTACTCAATTCGCAAGGCGTAAAAATTTCCAAAATAGCGGGTCTCTCCAGTGAAGACATTGCCAAACAGGTAGAGGTGTTGAGCGATGCAAAAAATAAAGTAGAGATTCCAATCGATCAGCTGGTGGTTGCCATGCTCGATCTGGATGAAGAACACTTTGAAGACATTCTGGCCAAGCATGTTCGCAAGTATGGATTCGAGAAAACGATCATGGAAATTATTTATCCTTTCCTCGAAAAAATCGGAGTGCTCTGGCTTTCAGGAAGTGTTACGCCTGCGCATGAGCATTTTATTTCCAATCTCATTCGTCAGCGACTTATTTCTTCGATTGCATCCCTGCCAATACCTCCCAAAACGGCACAGCGCGTGATTCTCTTTTTGCCAGAAGGTGAAATGCATGAACTGGGGCTATTGTTCCTGCACTACATCACACGCCACATCGGGTTTCGAACGTACTACCTCGGGCAGTCACTTCCGCACGAGGATTTAAAGAAAGTTTTTGAGGTTTATCGCCCCAGAATTCTGATCACGTCACTCACCTCCACACCATCACCAAAGCAATTAGAAAAATACCTCACTACGTTGTCAGAAGATTTTTCAGGATCCACAATTCTCGTCACCGGCTACCTCACGCGCAACACTGCTTTCCATGTTCCTAAAAATGTAAGGCTGTTTGAGAAGGCATCCGACCTGCGCGACCTGCTCAAGTCGCTGCACTAATCTTGTTTAACTCCTGTCTTTCAAATTCACATGAAATCGGCATTCTCTTTCGATTCTGTTAAACACGAGTGTTCATTTAACATGGATTTAAGAGCTGAATGAACAATTCGGCCTAATATTGTTTAATGTTTTTATAAAACAGTTAAACAAAATAAAATCATGACAACTCTTGAATTCAGTCAGCAGGTATCGAGTTTGCGCCCCACACTCAGAACCTTCACCAGAAGATTCACCAGCAATCGCGAAGAATCGCAAGACCTGGTTCAGGACACTATATTAAAGGCCTTGACCTACCGCGACAAGTTCAAAGACGACACCAACCTGAAAGGCTGGCTGTTCACCATCATGCGAAACACCTTTATTAATAATTACCGTAAAAATCAACGCGCCAAAACTTCAAATGACACGACCAAGGAACTCTATTTCCTGAACGTGGAAGACACCCACACCTTTAATCGCCCCGGGGAAAGCGTGGAGTTCAAAGAAGTATGGCGAAACGTGAACGATATCAAAGATGACTTATTGATCCCGTTTAAAATGCACGCCACCGGTTACAAATACAATGAGATAGCCGATCATTTGAACATTCCTATCGGCACGGTTAAGAACCGCATTTTCCACGCGCGCAAAGAAATTCAAAAAAAACTGGTAGGCTATTAATGCTATCGCCAGATTGCTGAATCAATTTACAAGATGAAGAAGGTAGCTGTTATTGGTTCAGGGTTTGCAGGATTGTCGGCCGCAACCAGTCTGTCGCAAAAAGGATTTGATGTAACTGTCCTCGAAAAGAATTCAACACCCGGTGGGCGCTGTAGAAAATTTGAAACAGCCGGTTATCTGTTCGACATGGGCCCCAGTTGGTATTGGATGCCCGATGTATTCGAAAAATATTTTCAGCGCTTCGGAAAAAAAACATCCGACTATTATCAGCTAACACGCTTAGATCCCTCCTATCGAATCTTCTATTCGAAAGACGAAGTACTGGACATTCCCGCGAGCTTGAATTCTCTCTACGCTTTGTTCGAGCAAATCGAAAAGGGCAGCAGTTCGCATTTGAAAACTTTTCTGGAAGAAGGAGAATATAAATATAATGTGGGCATCAACAGTCTCGTCTACAAGCCGGGACTTTCCATCACGGAACTCATCGATCCAAAACTTTTCAAAGGCATTTTTAAGATGCACGTGTTTCAGTCGATGGCCACGTATGTGCGAAAACATTTCAAGGATCCCAGACTCATTCAATTGCTGGAGTTTCCGGTTTTGTTTTTAGGAGCGGCTCCATCAAAAACACCAGCGCTCTACAGTTTGATGAACTATGCCGACATCGCGCTAGGCACGTGGTATCCCATGGGTGGCATGCACAAGATTATCGAAGGCATGATGACGCTGGCGAAAGAGCAAGGTGTAAAGTTTCAATTTGACAGTGCCGTTGAAAAGTTTTCGATAGACGGCACAAACATCAAAGAAGTGATTTCAAATGGTAACGCTCAACACTTCGACTATGTAGTAGCCGGTGCAGACTATCACCATGTGGAACAACATCTTTTACCCGAAGCCTACCGTCACTACAGTGAAAGCTATTGGCAATCGAGGGCGATGGCGCCATCAAGTCTTATCTTTTACCTGGGCGTGAACAAGCGACTAAAAAATCTGCTGCACCATAATCTTTTCTTCGACCGGGATTTTGCCGGGCATTCGAAAGACATTTACGAAAATCCACAGTGGCCCAACGATCCGTTGTTCTATGTATGTTGCACCTCCAAAACAGATCCGAACGTGGCACCAGAAGGCCATGAAAATGTATTCATTCTAATTCCGGTTGCACCGGGATTAAAAGATGAACCGGCCATTCGCGAAAAATACTTTAACCTTGTGATCAACCGGATGGAAGCCTTAACGGGTCAAACCATTCGGGAAAATATTGTCTATCAGCGCAGTTATGCGCACAACGATTTTATTGCCGACTACAACGCGTTTAAGGGAAATGCCTATGGGCTGGCCAATACGATTTTACAAACGGCCAACTTAAAACCATCTATCGTAAACAAAAAGGTGAAAAACCTGTTTTACACAGGACAGCTTACCGTGCCCGGCCCGGGGGTGCCTCCATCGCTTATTTCAGGTCAAGTGGTGGCGGATGAATTGATAAAGAGGGAACGGAAAGAGAGCGGTCAATCATAAAACCGTTTGTATTTTGTAAATTGAGATCATCTGCATGAATCAAAAAGAACTCTTCGACAACGTTTCGATCAAGTGCAGCCGGTTAACCACCCAAGCCTACAGCACTTCGTTCTCGATTGGCATCCGTTGCCTGGCCAAAGAATTGCGCGATCCCATTTACGCGATTTATGGATTTGTAAGATTTGCCGATGAAATTGTGGACACCTTCCATGATTATAACAAAGGAAGTCTACTAGAGAGATTCAAAAAGGAAACACTCCTGGCGATTGACGAGCGGATAAGTCTTAATCCGATACTCAACAGCTTTCAGCAAACCGTTAATAAGTTTTCCATTGATCGCGAGTTGATTGATCAATTCCTTAAAAGCATGGAAATGGATTTGTCGTTGGTTAGCTACGATGAAAAGGGCATACAAGAATATATTTTAGGCTCGGCCGAAGTGGTTGGGTTGATGTGCTTGAGGGTATTTTGCAACGGAGATGGTGCGATGTACAATCGCCTCAAACCTTCTGCTATGAATTTAGGCTCGGCCTTTCAAAAGATAAATTTTCTGCGCGACTTAAATGCCGATTATGTAGGAATGGGCCGCACCTACTTCCCGGGAATTGACATTTCTAAATTTGATGACGCGAGCAAGAAGAAAATTGAAGAGAGCATCAAGTTTGATTTTGACGAAGGATACAAAGGCATCAAGCAACTTCCGCGGTCGGCCCGATTTGGTGTGTACGTAGCGTATGTTTATTATCGCGCGCTGTTTAGAAAAATACAAAATACACCTTCCGATCATGTGTTAAAATCCCGCATCAGCATCCGAAAGCGACATAAAGCTCGTTTATTAGCATATTCTTTCCTGAGACATCAATTTAATATGCTGTGATGGAACATGTGATTTTGGTTGACGAGCAGGACAATGCCATTGGCACGATGGAAAAACTCGAGGCTCATCAAAAAGGCCTGCTGCACCGCGCGTTTTCTATTCTGCTCTTCAATTCAAAAGGCGAACTGCTGTTACAAAAACGTTCTCCCTTAAAATATCACAGCAAAAGTCTTTGGACCAACACGTGTTGCAGCCATCCCCTTCCAGGTGAAGATATGGCTGAAGCCACGCATAGAAAGTTAAAACAAGAGATGGGTATTGAACTTCATCCTGAGTTTGCCTACAAATTTATTTACAAAGCAAAACTGGACATGGGGCTCACCGAATATGAGTGCGATCATGTTTACATCGGAAGTTTTGACGGCACACCTGATATCAATCCGGCTGAAGTAGAAGATTGGAAATACATGAATGTGGCCACTCTTCAAAAAGATATTGCCACCCACCCGGATCGCTATACCTTTTGGTTCAAGCAAATCATGCGGCACGAATCAATGGCCCCCACGTTGGCCAAAATCTAGTTACTCTTTTTGCGATTCACTCTTCTTCTTGAAGAGCTTGTGAAACTCATCACAGATCACATAAATCGTGAAGGCTGTATTGTTTTCCACGTTTGATTTCTGATAGGTAACACCTGCATCGTTGGGAGGTGTATCGATGTTATAATTGAACAGTGTTTGATAGGTAATGCCGCCCTCGATCTTGATGGGTATTTCACCTTTGAAACGATAACCCAGCATGGCCACAAAACGATTTTGATTTAGAAGCTTGTCATTTTTCACATGACGGCCATTGGCCAGGAACAATTCATTCCAGGTATTGATGTACCAGGTTTTTTCAACAACCTTTGAACCGTTCAACGGCACCTGAAGTCTTGTTTGAAGGCGTAATCTTCCCACATGATTATGACCATACCAACCTAAAGCTGCACTCTGATCGCCAACATTTGTCGGTGCAAAATCATAACCCTTGCTCAAATCAGAAAAGTTATTGTCTGCAGCCCTGCGCTCACCCAGGTATCTGAATTCGTAACGATAGCGCTGTATGAACTGAACTCGTCCAATGTTGTGAATGGTAGTCACCTGTGGACAAATTCTAAATTCCGGAAAAACACTCTGTCCTGTCTTCACTCCATCTTTGTTGGGATTTAAGGAAGTCTCCTGAGATGGAGTCCAAGTAATCCAATAACCGATTGGCGAAAGCGAAAGTCTGACCGAACCGGGAACTACCCAATAATGAATCCATGGGCGAACCACTTGTTGGTACGACTCCTTAAAGATGTTGTTGTAAGCGCCTCCTTGTATATAGCTCGCATCTGCTGCCCTGCGATATTGATAGTCAATTTGATATTGCCATTTTTTGTTGGCCGAAAGTGTTCCGCCCAGATTGAATTCTGTCCAAAACGACTTGCGGGTAGTGTAGGCCCGTGGCGAGGCGCCAAAGTTTTGTACCGGTGTGGGGCTCTGTGACCAGCCACTTGAAATCGCGAAAAAAACTGCTGTTGCCGTGAATGCAATGTTAAGCAGGAGTGCGCTATTCTTCATTATTTTGATATTTAGCACAAATGTAGATTGCCAATATTACCGGTATGTTAAGCTCGTATTATCTGATTAACATTTAAGTAAATTTAAATTAACATTGAACTTTGCCTTTTTCGCTACGTTAACCGATTGCAAATCATTCCCTTAAATGCTACAGATTGAAGAAGTAAGCAAGTCGTACGGTCAACATTTGATTTTAGAAATAAAGAAGCTGACAATCACGGACGGCATTTACTGGATTCAGGGAAAAAATGGCTCCGGAAAAACAACGCTGATGAAAATCCTGGGCGGCATTATCCCCTTTGAAGGATCAGTTGCCCTTCACAACATAGATCTGATTAAAAATCCCGTTGACTATAGAAAACAAATCAGCTATGCCGAAGCTGAACCTCTCTATCCGCCCTTCCTCACCGGAACAGAGTTGCTGAAATTTGTTCAAGCCACCCGAAAAGACAACGATCAAAATGTGGAATCATTGATCGACACGTGGGGCATCAGAAGTTTTATGAGCAATAGGGTTGAAACGTATTCCAGCGGCATGGTTAAGAAACTTTCGCTGGCACTGGCGTTCATCGGCAACACAAAACTTATTTTATTGGATGAGCCGCTCATTACCCTGGAAGATTCATCTATTCCGGTGTTGTTCAATCTTATCCACGAGCGCAGCAAGGCGGGCACGTCATTCCTTTTTACATCGCATCAGGCATTTGTTGACACCGGATTTTCATTAACCGGAAAAATCATCGTTGAACATCAAACCGCGAGAATGGAATGAAGTCAGTTCATACCATGCTATATCGCAGCCTGGCCCTTCCGTTTTACACAAAGCATCTGGGGATGTTCTTCGTCATCTTCTTTCTGATGTTTGGAGTTGTGGAATCCAGTCAGGTGATTTCGTATCATGTGTCGCTCATTTATGGAATGTTCAATTCCATTGTATTTTTTATGGCGGTGATGCTTGCATGGACTTTGTACCAACTCAAATGCCTCCACTTTATTTTAACAACCAGTGAGCAGTCAGAATATTCTTTCTTGCGCGAGCTGGCAACGTTATCACTTCGGCAAACATTCATAGCTTTTCTGGCATTGCAGTTTACGTTGTTCCTTCCCGTCATGGTTTACACGCTGTTCATTTTAGCCATAGCGGCAAAGGAGGGTTTCTCTGTTCATGCGGTTATCATCATCGCCTATCAGGTGTTGTTATGTGGCCTGAGTGCATGGATCGCTGTACGAAGAGCTCATCAACATCACGTTGCCACGGCCTTCAAAATTCCGACCTTGACGGTTCCCTTCAATCGCGTGCTGCCTTTTTTCTATATCAGCCATCTGCTGCGTCAGCAAAAGATGGGCGCATTGATCAGCAAACTTCTTTCCATCGCCATCTTATACATGGTGCTTCAGGTGATGGACATATTGGATGATGTGCGAATTCCCCTGCTCACATTGTTGTTTGCTCTCGTTGCGCACAGCTCGCTTGTGTTTGAGTTAAAGCGGTTTGAAGACATATACTTGCATTGGAGTCGGTCGTTGCCGAAAAGCATAGTTTCTCAGTTCTTAAATTATCTGCTGGTTTATTTCATTTTATTATTGCCCGAGATGATTTTGCTGAGCGGATCGGTTGGCCGGAAAATCGCGCTCGTCAACTGGATGATGATCTATACCTTTGGCGTTTCCTTTCTGACCTTCCTTCACATACAATTATTTAAACAAAAGCAGAACATGGAAAGCTATACGCAGTTTCTTCTCTGGTTTTTCTTGCTGGTCTTTTTCCTAATCCTTTGCAAGTTGGGCTTCGCGCTTTCTGTGGTGTTGATGGCGGGTGCCTATGTCCTGCTGCAAAAGAGATTTTATCAATACGAACCGACTGCGGCAGAAAATTTAAGTTAATGCCAAACAATTACGATCCCGCATTGTTAGATTCGAAAGACCAATTCATGTTTAATTTATTCACTTCCAACCCTTCCAAAAAGCTGCAGAGCAAGCTGGCAAAATTGTACGAAGAGGCGATGCATACCCAACGTTCGGGGGATTTGAAAAAATATGCGTTTCAGATGGAGGCCATTGCCAAACTAGAAAAAGAACTTGAAGTCCTCCGCACTCAAAAAAATTGAATCACCGATTGATTCAACCACTACCGTCTTCTGGTTCAGAAGAGACTTGCGCCTGCAAGACAATGCTGCGCTCTACTATGCCTTGCGGGAAAACAAAAATGTAGTTCCGGTTTTTATTTTTGATTCAAACATTCTGGATAAACTAGAAGACAAAGCCGACAAGCGCGTGGAGTTCATTCATCAATCGCTGGAGGTTTTAAAAAATCAACTGGAAGAACTTGGTTCATCACTTCTCGTCTTACATGGAGATCCCATTGAGGTCTACAAAACGCTGCACCCAAAGCGCGTGTACACCAACCACGACTACGAGCCATATGCAAAACAGCGCGATGAAGAAGTCAGTAAAATTCTTTTCGCGAAAGGTTCGGAATTAAAAACCTGCAAAGACCAGGTGATCTTTGAAAAAGAGGAGGTGATGAAAGATGATGGCAAGCCGTACACCATCTTCACTCCTTACAGCCGCAAGTGGAAAGCGAAACTCAATACGTTTTATCTCAAGAGCTATCCTACTGAAAAATATTTCGGTTCGTTCAAAAAAATAAGTACACAAACCATTCCCACGTTAAAAGAGATTGGCTTTGAAAAAACAGGCGCGGTGTTTCCGGAGCGCGTCATCAAACAATCCATTGTAGAGCACTACGACAAGCAACGAAATTTCCCGGCCATCCAGGGCACCACGCGATTGAGCGTTCACCTGAGATTTGGAACGGTGAGCATACGAAAGCTGGCACAAGTGGCATTGAAGAAAAATGAGATCTGGTTGAACGAATTAATCTGGCGCGACTTCTATCACATGATCTTGTGGCACTTTCCGCAGGTAGAAACAAAATCATTTAAGCCGGCCTACGATCAGATTGAATGGCGCAATGACCCGACAGAATTTAAAGCATGGTGCAATGGCAAAACGGGCTACCCGATTGTGGATGCCGGCATGCGCGAACTGAACGAAACAGGTTTCATGCATAACCGTGTGCGCATGATTGTGGCGAGCTTTCTCACCAAACATTTATTAATCGATTGGCGATGGGGTGAAGCCTACTTTGCTAAAAAATTATTGGACTTCGATCTTGCCGCCAACAACGGAGGCTGGCAATGGGCGGCCAGCTCCGGCTGTGATGCCGCACCTTACTTTCGTGTGTTCAATCCGGCACTTCAAACAGAAAAGTTCGATCCGAAACTGGTGTACATCAAAAAATGGATACCCGAACTCAACACACCTCAATATCCAAAGCCCATTGTGGATCATAAGTTGGCGCGCGACCGAGTGTTGCAGACTTACAAAGCTGCCTTGGGATAATCGACAACTCATCCTATTGTCTCTAGCCCCATCAGAGTCACCGTCTCGGGACTCTGATGATTGATTGATGCTGAAAAGAGTGAAAGTGTCTTGTGACGCATTGTAAAGATGTGATCATCGGGGTTCTCTTCGAGCGCCCGATAAGGTTAAGATTTTGTCTGGATGCAGGTGATTATAAAAAGAAAGTAATCGCCATAATCAGTAATGCTAGCAGGTGAATGCCTGCTATGATAAGGTATTCATTGTTCTTGAATCCTTTGAACATGTTGATTAGAAGTAGGATAATAGAAGCCAGAACAAACAAGATCAACAGCAGGCTGCCAAGGCCCAGTCCACCGTCATGTTGGTTGGGGCTTACCATGTTCACGAGATAGATGACAACAATGCCAACGAGATAGTATAAGGTGGTGTGCAGGTACTTTTTCATATTATAAAATTCATTGAATGTAAAATTTTTCACGGCCGGTAACAAATACTTGGGCCGAGCATCGCCTCGAATTCTGTCAGGTTGAGCTTGTCGAAACCGGGTGGTATTCTCATTCGCCTTCGACATGCTCAGGCTGACAAGTGAAACTCAGTTCGGGTCGAGCATCGTCTCTCGAAGAGGACGATGCGTGTGAATAACATTCACTCAATCACATCGTCCCTTGCAGGAGACGATGTGGGACGGAAAATTCTGTCAGGTTGAGCTTGTCGAAACCTCTTGATGTTCTTATTCGCCTTCGACTGGCTCAGGCTGACGAGTGAAACTCAGTTCGGGTCGAGCATCGTCTCTCGAAGAGGACGGTGCGTGTGAATAACATTCACTCAATCACATCGTCCCTTGCAGGAGACGATGTGGGACGGAAAATTCTGCCAGGTTGAGCTTGTCGAAACCGGTTAGCGTTCTTCATGCGCCTTCGACAGGCTCAGGCTGACAGAGAAACTCACTTCGGGTCGAGCATCGTCTTTCGAATAGGACGATGCTGGACAAGATACCGTTCAATTTCATATCTTCACAACTCCTCAAGGTGAGAATGAATATACCTGAACCGTTGCAAGTATGATTGAAATCTCAAGATGGGTCCACTCCACGGCCGGTGCGTTTCATGTGGTAATGGCGTTCACAGGTCTTCTGACTGGTGCTTATCTGTTGTTGGCTGTCAAAGGCACGAAGTTGCACAAGAGCATCGGTTATGTTTTTAGTGCAGCCGTGTTTATTGTAAACCTGTCGGCTCTCTTTATTTATGATTTCAATGCCGGCAAGCCAAGTGTATTTCATTACCTGATAATCGTTTCCATGTTTTGCCTTGTCTATGGCTTATATCCCATGTTTAAGAAATCTTTTATTAAAGGCCGGATAAAACGGCACTTGAAGGGCATGACGGGTGCTGCACTTGGACTATGGGCTGCCGGTGCAACGGAATATTTTGTCAGGGAGCTGGCAGTTGGCTTAAACGCAGGGCAATTAATCTTTTACTCCATGGCAATATCGGTGCCCTTTGCCGCACTCATCGGCTGGACGATCTGGTATCATGTGCATCGAACAAAATGGGGCAAGCTTTAATCATTTATTGTTCCTTTCACTATCGCGCTAAAATTTTCTGCTAAGCCCTGTCAGGAGGCTTACCAACCTACGCGCTAAAATGGTCAACAAAAAAGTTCTGCTTGTTTGGTTTCAAGTCATGCCTCAAATCACTTTACCTTTATTGATATCAATACGCTATGGAAGAAACAGAATCAGTTGAAAAACCAAGACGCAAAATCGACACAGGCATTGCCATTGGCGTGATCGCGATCGTCATCAACGTAATCACCGTAACCGTCTATATGTATCAGGCGAAGATCATGCAAAGTCAGCAGCACGCAGCTGCCTGGCCCTATTTGGAATGGCTAACCAGCATCAACGAAGAACAAGGCCTGTACATTGAATTGAAAAATAATGGAATCGGCCCGGCCATCATCAAAAGTACAGTGATGAAACTAAACGGTGAGGTAGTAAATGCTGACTCTTTGTTTGTTAAGTTGATCGGAACCAATCATTTTCCACATTTAAGCTCGGCTGTGAAAAACAGGGTATTGCCAGCGGGCAGTTCCATAAAACCCTTTCACATAACAGATATCATCTGGGCGTATAAGATTTTTGCCGCGATGAATGAAAGTAAATTTGAGTTCGAAGTCTGTTACGAATCCATCTATGGCGATCAGTGGACAACCGTGGGAACGGAGGTGGTAGAAAGCGTGTGTAAGTAGTGCCGTCTATGTGATTTACAGCCGATCACTCCGTTATCAAACCATTGGGTCGAGCATCGTCTCTCGAAGAATACGATGCTGTGAATGGTATTGACTCAACCACATCGTCCCTTACAGGAGACGATGTGGGACGCAAAATTCTGTCAGGTTGAGCTTGTCGAAACCGGTCCGTGTTCTCATGCGCCTTCGACATGCTCAGGCTGACAAGTGACACTCAGCTCGGGTCAAGCATCGTCTCTCGAAGAGGACGATGCGTGTGAATAACATTCACTCAATCACATCGTCCCTTACAGGAGACGATGTGGGACAGAAGTTGTTGAAAGTTGATTTTGCCAACAACCATTAACTAACAACGAACAACTATTTATTCCGTTCTCAAACTCTCCACGGGATTTGCCAACGCTGCCTTTATAGATCTGAAGCCAACCGTACAAGCCACCACACCGCCTACGATTGCTAGCTCCAGAATAAACATCCATGCACCCATCTTTACAGGATCTGCATACGTGGATAGCCAGCGCGATGTTAGCATCCATCCAATCGGTGCAGCAAACAAGAAAGCGATAAACACCAAACGCAAAAACTCTTTTCCGAAAATCCAGAGTATCTGCGATACATTACCACCCAACACTTTGCGTATGCCAATCTCTTTTGTTTTTTGAATGGCCATGAACGAGACCAATCCATACAGGCCCATGCATCCAATCACCAACGCGATGCCAGCAAAAACCTGAATCATCGTCATGAGTGATTGCTCTTCGCTGTAGAATTGGGCGATCTGATCATCCAAAAAATCATACTTGTAAATCAATTCGGGATACATGTCGCTCCAGGTCTTTTCAAGTGCTGCTAAGGTGGTCGATACATCGGCCATATTGATCTTCACCGCGAACGAATTATAGTTGTCCTTCCGGGTCGTCATAAACACAGGCGCTATTTCAGAACGCAAGGATGCTTCGTAAAAATTACCAATCACTCCTACTATCGGTCCTGTCCAATTGCCATTGACAGTAAGAGACCTACCCAGGATGTCTTCGGCAGAAGAAAACCCCAACTTGGATACCATCATTTCATTCACCAAAAATTCACGCACGGTATCCGATGGTGTCAGGTTTCTTCCGGCCACGAGTTTGATTCCGAATGTGGCGAGATAGTCTTCGTCCGCTCCTCTGAAACTGCTGGAAAAGGTTTCGCCTTCAGAACGGTTGTCAAACTTCACCGATGTTCCCCAATAATTTTCAGAAGCCGGAGCAGCAAAGCAAGCCGATACATTTTCTACGTGCGGGATGGTTAACAATTGTTGCTTGAGTGTGGTTAGCTTAATGTCGTTGGAGCCTAACGGAATCATGACCACTGCATCGCGATTAAAACCCATGTCGGTATTGGCGAAGTGTTTCATCTGGTAAACCACCACGATGAGGCCGATCAGTAAAACTTGTGAGATGGTGAATTGCGTGATAATAAGTCCGCGCCTGATGTTAAAGCTTCCGCTGGTCTTGCCTTGCAGTTTTCCCTTCAATGCCAGCACTGGTTTGAAACCTGACAGGATAACGCCCGGGTAAGCGCCAGCCAAAAAAGTAACCGAGATGATGATCGTCAACAAAAACAATGGAAGCCTTACGTCCGATACTAAATTGATTGCCGCGTGCGTATTGAAAAAATCATTTACATAAGGCAATACGGCATACGAAGCTGACAATGCCATGATGGTTGCCAACAATACAATCAATCCTGTTTCAGTCGTGAACTGCCAGAACAGTTGACCACGCACACTGCCTAACACTTTGCGCACGCCAACTTCCTTTGCTCGTGTGCTTGCCTGTGCCGTAGCCAGGTTGATAAAATTCAGGCAAGCGGTAAACACCATCAGGAAACCTACTAACGACAATACCCAAATCATGGTCTTGTCAATCTTGCCATAATATTGCCGGTTGAAATGCACATCGCTCAACGGTTGAAGTTTATAGTGATGTACGTTCTTGCTTTTGGCGCGATATTTTTTCACATAATCAGGCAACACCTTTTCAACTTCCAGAGGATCAACTCCAGGACGCAGCAATACAAATGTGCGAATGGCATCGGTTATGCCTCCCCATGCATCGTCAGCGGCATACCATTGGTTGTACTGTTTCATGGTGCTGTAGGAAAGATAGATTTCGCCCTGCAGGTCGGTATTGTCAGGAATGTTTTTCAACACACCGGTTACGGTGAAGTGAATACGATTGTTCATCAGGAATGTCTTGCCCAATGGCGACTCATCGCCAAAATATTTTGCGGCAATTCGTTCGCTTATGGCTGCCGTGTTGGGCGCTTCGAGCAAGCCCTCACGCTTACCTGCCACCAGCGGGAAGTTGAAGATGTCGAAGAATTCGGGCTCAGCAAACACGATCGTTTCGTTGAACTTTCTTTTGCTTCCATTTTCCTCGAGCGTAATGAGACTGCCACTTTCCGTGCAAAGTCGGGCTACCTTTTCTCCAAATGAATAGTCTTCGCGGAAAGCCTTTCCAAAAACAGGAGGCACACTGGCCGTATAATCAACTTGATCACGATGCTCTTCGGTTACAAACCGATAGATGCGATCGGAATCATGATGGAAATTATCAAAGCTAAGATGATAAGTGACGAGCGAAAAAATCAACAACGCGCAGGTGACACCCAAGGCGAGACCGGATATGTTTATGGCCGCGTATAATTTTCTGCCTGTCAGATTACGCCACGCTGTTTTAAAATAGTTCTTATACATACCGTACGTGTTTAAATTTTTATAGCCTTCTGTCGGCCGAATGATGCCCGGTCTGAAAAGCAGTAAGACATCTATTATAAATCTTACGTCAGCTTTAAGCTTTCCACTTTTAATTCTTCTTCTTTCATATACTTCCATCAAATCTCCTTCAATGTAATCCTGCATCTTCGGGTGGCAGTACCAGCGGAAGAAGCGGAGGAAGGGTTGGGGTGGCGACTTAGTTTCCACTTTTATTAAAATAATTTTCGATACGATATGTTACAAGTTACCAGTAACCGGTAACTGGCCACGCTATTCATTTCTCAAGCTCTTCACCGGATTGGCGACAGCAGCTTTAAGCGTCTGAAACCCGACTGAAATAAAGGCGATGATAAAAGACAGTGCACCTGCTGCAACGAAGATCCACCAGCTAATCTCAATTCGATACGCAAAATCCTCCAGCCATTGATTCATAATCCAGGCCACTACGGGTACCGCTATGAAAAAGGCGACAAGTACCAGTATCAGAAATTGTTTTGATAGCATGAACACAACCTGCCGTGCCGAAGCGCCCAGCACTTTTCGGATACCAATCTCCTGCGTGCGTTGCTCGGTAGAAAATGTACTCAAGCCAAACAGTCCAAGAGCTGCGATGGCCAGCGCAACGATGGCGAACGTGGTGAAAATTTTTCCAGTCCGCTCTTCCGCAAAGTAAAGTGCCGAGAACTGATCGTCTAAAAAAGTATAGGAAAAGGCTACGTCCGGACTGAGTGCTGCCCATTGTGCTTTTGCATCCGTCAGGAAATCAGAAATGTCAGTTGTATTCAGCTTCACAAGTATCGAGCCTCTGTTGCGCGACAGCATCATCACTAATGGAGCAATTTTTTGACGCACCGAAACGTAGTTGAAATCCTTCACCACGCCCACGACATGGTATTCATGCTGGCCAGACGTAATAATACTTTTGCCAATGGCAGATCCTGTTGACCACCCGAATTCACTTGCTGCTGTCTCATTGATAACAATGGCAGACGAATCGGAAGGAAAATCCAATGAAAGATTTCTTCCCTGAGCAAGTTCTATTCCCAATGTTGACAGGTAATCGTAATCTACATGGTAGATGTTGATGTGTATCTCACCACTTACATCGTTATCTTTTGGATACGCTTGCGTACCGTCTATCTCGTTTTGTCCGGGTACGTGCCGCGCGACTGTAGCATGAATCACGCGGCTGTCTTTGTGAAGTTGTTCTTTAAAAGTCTTTTCATTGTTTCGCAGCATGTGCGTGTCTTGAATCACCAGCACGTTCTCGTTATCATATCCAAGTTTTTTATTTTGCATGAAGCTTAACTGCTGATACACCACCAGCGTAGCAACCACCAAAGCAATTGACACGGCAAATTGAAAGACAACAAGTCCGCTTCTAAGACCATCCTTTCTATTAGTTGCCGCAGAAGTATTTCCCTTTAGCACTTTGATTGTATTAAAGGACGATAAAAAGAAGGACGGATATATTCCAGCAAGAATTCCAATCAACACTACTCCGCCTGTAATCACGAGCAAGATGGAAGGCTGTACAAAAAGTTGAAAGGTTGTCGACTTTCCAGTCAGCTCGTTGAAGAGCGGCAAGAGGCTCAATACAATTCCGTAAGCAAAGAACAATGCACACCCGGCCAGCATGATGGATTCGATCAGAAACTGGGAGATCAGCTGAAGGCGTATCGAGCCCATCGCTTTACGTATGCCCACTTCTCTCGCACGTTTTGTTGAAGTGGCCGTAGAAAGATTAATGAAATTAACACAGGCAAGCAGCAGGATGAACACAGCAAGTGCCCCAAATATGTAAACATATTTCACATCACCATTTGGCCCGAGTTCACTGTCCGTGTGAGAGAACAAATGAATTTTGGTCAGCGGTTGCAACCGAAAGACAAATGTATTCGCAGACTTCTGAGCTTCCGAAAGTGTTACGCCCATGTCTTGTTTAATTTCGGGCACCACATATTTCATCACCAGATCAGGAAATTTATTTTGCAATTCTTCCGGATTTGAATTTTCATGAAGCTCGATATAGGTGTAGTCTCCGATATTACTCCACGACTCTCTCCTGCCACTGAACGTTGAACCACTCAGAAAGGCTTCAAAATGAAAGTGCGATTGATCAGGTACTTTATCAATCAATCCGGTCACTTTTAATTCACGCTGATTTCCAATCGTCAACACTTTGCCAAGCGGGTCTTCGTTTCCAAAATATTTTTCCGCGAACGCTTTCGTGATGACGAGCGTGCTAGGTTCTATCAGGGCGGTCTTATCATCGCCAGCCAGCAATGGAATAGAAAAGAATGTTAGAAAATTTGAATCGACTATAGCCAGATTGTTTTCTTTTAAAATAGTTTCCTTGTATCGCAGATACGGCTGAAACCATTTACCAAGTCTGGTGTACGAAGCTACTTCGGGATAGGTGCGGCTTATCCCCGGCCCCACTCCAAAATCAACCGAGGCGTAGTTAACCCACGTTCCATTTCCCAGCGCCTGCAACTCTACGCGGTAGATATTTTTCGCGTGCTCCGGATAGGTGTCATAGTGTAACTCTGAATAAATATACGCACCAATAAACAGGCAACACGCCAGGCCTATCGATAGGCCGAAGATATTGATGAAATAAAATACCCGGTTTTTCACGAGGCTGCGTAAGCCAATTTTAAAATAACTTTTAAGCATACCGTAATTATTTAAACTTCTATATTCCTCTGTTGGCCTGATGATGCCGGGCCTGAAAAGCAGTAAGACATCTATTATAAATCTTACGTCAGCTTTAAGCTTTCCATCTTTAACTCTTCTTTTTTCATATACCTCCATCAAATCACCTTCAATGTAATCCCGCATCCTCGGGTGGCAGTACCAACGGAAGAACTTCAGGAAATATTTTGGGGGATTTTGTTTCATACTGTAGGTCTCATCACCCTTCGTTCTTTAACGTGGTGGCTGGATTCACACGAGCTATCCTAAAAGTGAGATAGCCAAGTGTAATCCACGCAATCAACACCAACAGCACCCCTGCTCCGATAAAAATGAACGGATTCAACTCCACGTGATAATTAAAGTTTTGTAGCCAGTTGTTCATCATCCAAATAGCAAGCGGTGTTGCCATCGCAATGGCGGAAATAATAAGTAGGGTGAAGTCTTTTAGTAAAAGGAAAATAATACTACCAAACTCAGCTCCTAACACTTTTCTTACGCTGATTTCCTTTGTCTTGTTGCGGAATGTGAGCGCTGCAATTCCAAGTAAACCAAAGCTTGCGATGACGATAGCAACGACTGCAAAAACAATGATCACCCGACCGATTTGCTCTTCGGCCTGATACTGCTGATTTAAACTCTCGGACAGGAAGAAGAATTCAAACCGGAAGCGGTTGTCAAATTTTTTCCAGGTTGACTCCAGCGCACCAATCGTACTCTTGAAGTCGGTTGTATTGATCTTGACGACAACATAATTGAAAGCGTCATCCTCCAATTTAAACAACAATGGCTTGATCGATTGATGAAGAGATTGAAAATTAAAATCTTTCACTACGCCCACTACATTGCCTTTGATGGCATCTCCATCACGATCCCAGACAATTTCTTTTCCAATCGGGTTATCAAGATGTAGATTTTTGGCGGCTGTTTCATTGAGTAAGAAAGCATGGCTCTTATCTGAAGGATTGTTGCGAACGAAGCTACGACCAGCTGCCAATGAAATATCAAGAACGCTGAGGAGATCATAATCCACCATCACTTCAGAAACATCAATCGCGTGAGAAGGATCGGAGGTTGCATGAACAGAGTTTTGGTTAAACGAACGCCCAGGTATGTTAGAGGTGGCCGACACCTGTGTGATGCCTTGGACTTTGGATATCTCATTTTCCAACTCTTCAAAACGTCCTTCCATGACGTCTCGGTTTTTCACCGGAATAACCACCACTTCTTTACCGAATCCAAGTGAACGATGTTTGATGGAGTTGAGTTGATTATAGATCACTACGCTGGCGCAAATCAATATCATCGAAGCACTAAACTGAAAAATGATAAATCCCTTTCGCACCGTTGCGCCTGTCGGGCCTTGAAGAAATTTTCCTTTCAACACAGCAGTTGGCTTAA
Organism: Cyclobacteriaceae bacterium; assembly: GCA_044222145.1. Lineage (GTDB taxonomy): Bacteria > Bacteroidota > Bacteroidia > Cytophagales > Cyclobacteriaceae > ELB16-189. The sequence goes on along the minus strand of JBGANU010000007.1, from coordinate 45,920 downwards.
CAGCTGCTAGATAAAGGGAAGGATAAAGACCTGCAGCGATTCCTACCAAGAGGCCTATCCCGGAGATAATAAGGATAAGTGAGCCAAACGAAAAGCTCATCGAACTATTGGTGATCGAATTGAAGAATGGTAAAAACGACTCAATAAAAACAACGGACGTGACCACCGCACAAAAGGAAATCATAATGGCCTCGCCTGTAAATTGAAAAATCAATTGCCCGCGAATGGCTCCCAATGTTTTTCGTATGCCAATTTCTTTGGCACGCTCAGCCGATTGTGCGGTCGTAAGGTTAATGAAGTTGATGCAACCAATGACCAGGATCAAGAAGGCAGCCGCAATCATCATGTACACATACTCGATGTTGCCGTTGGCTTCCAGCTCCCATCGCAGTTTTGAATGCAGGTGAATATCCGTGATCGGTTGAAGTTTAAGCCCTTGATGATTGGCCTCCAGTTGTTTAAAATCTTCAGGCGACCAATCCACATACTTCTTCAACCACTCCGTCAATTGACCCTCCAGCTTTTTAGCATCTGTACCTGGTTGGAGACGGACATAATTAAAATGTCCAAAGTCACTCCACGTATAGTACCGACTGTTCGGATCTTCGAGCGCTTTTTCCAACACGTAACTCACCAGGAAGTCAAAATGAAAGTGTGACTCTTCCGGAACGTCTTTGAAAACACCAACCACTTCAATGAGTTGTTTATCATCATTAACAGATAAGAACTTGCCAATTGGATCGTCTTGTCCAAAATATCGTTCGGCAGCTTTCGCTGAGAGGAGAATACCTCCCATTTTTTTCAACGCCTTATCCGGATTGCCCTTTATTAATGGAAAGGAGAACACTTTAAAAAAAGTAGTATCGACAGCCAAAACACTTGTCTCATCATACCGAATGTCTTTCTCGATGTTTCTAAACGAAATGGTTTCTTTCGTCAAGCCCGGACCCCAGATAGGCGAAAGGCTTACCGCATTTTCAACTTCGGGAAAATCATGCACCATCGCTTGTGCAAGTGGATGCGGAGTGCGTGTTTGCGGATTTTCGTTTTCCCACACGACACGATAAATACGATCGGCACCTTCGTGAAATTGGTCGTAGGCAAGTTCTCTCTTTAAATATTGAAGAATCAGAAATAGGCAGGTGATGCCCAAGGCAAGGCCACCAATATTAATGGCGGAGTAACCTTTACTTTTTAAAAGATTCCGCAGGCCAATTTTAAAATAACTTTTAAGCATACCGTAATTATTTAAACTTCTATATCCCTCTGTTGGCCTGATAATGCCTCGTCTGAAAAGAAGCAATACATCTATTATAAACCTTAAGTCAGCTCTAAGCTTTCCAGCTTTAATTCTTCTTCTTTCATACACTTCCATCAAATCACCTTCAATGTAGTCGAGCATCCCCGGGTGGCAGTACCAGCGGAAGAACTTCAGAAATAGTTTTGGAGGACTATCTTTCATTTTCTTTTCGTCATTTGTCGATAGCGAATGAGCTTGACGCATTCACTATTGACCATTAACCATTGGCTATTCACAATTGGCTATTGACTAACGTAGTTTGCAACACCGTCTTCGGAATAGCACGCCACATTTCATCACGCGTTGACTTTGAATACTGCATGGCTTTTTTGCCAAGAGCAGTTATTTCAAAATATCGCTTGGGGCGGCCTGCTCTCTCCTCTGTCGATTCACCGGAATACGACTTCAGATAGCCTTTGTCCTCCATTCTCTTGAGTGCAGTATGTAATGCACCCATGCTCACTGTTCGCGACAGCCGAGATTCAATTTCGTCTTTGATGGCCACACTGTAAGCAGCATTGTTTAAGATGCCCACCGTTAGAATAACGAGTTCTTCAAACTCCCCCAGTTGATAATTTTTCATGAAGTGAATTATTATTCTCTAAATGTAGGAATAATAATTGTGCCAGAATTTAAAACGGTCTTTAGAGAATGTTTGGCTTTATCTTGATTTTAGAAATGTCCGGAGGCGAACATTTTCGAACGAATTTGATCGCACGAAAGCGTACGATCATTTACCAGTATCTCTTTCGCTTGATGTATCGGATTTGTCAATGGCTTTCATGATTTCATGAATAATTTCATCCAGTGTTTTTGCCGATTGACTTAAATGATTGAGAATAGTCTTATCCTGCTCGCCCAGCTCTATTCGCTCAAGTAGTATCACTAACCCCAGAATGCGTGCCAGCGGTGCCCGCAGCTTGTGTGCCGTAATGAACGCGTATGCTTCCAGTGCCTTGTTTTTGTTTTCCAGTTCACTCGTCCGTTCTTTCACAATGAGTTCCAGATTATCGTTGATCAATTTGATTTGATCGGACTGCGCTTCAATTTCTGCCTTTTGCTCCTTGAGCAGCAAATTGCTTTGGCGCTGTCTTCTAAACAGAATAATGATGACCACCAGCAACACCGTGACAATTGAAATGATCGCGATCAGATATAATTGTTTTTCATTTTTATCCCGAATGGTTAACTGCTGCAGTTTGATTTGCATCTGCTGCAGGCTCTTTTCTGTGGTGAGCAGACCTACCTCGTTTTCCGGATTCAATGTTTCAATAAAACGATACAGATCAACATTGATATACTGCCCAATAAATGTCTCGATGTTATCCCTGAATTCTGCACTGGCAAAATATTCATTGAGTGGTTTGTCCCAATCACTTTTCTTAGGCAGGCCTATTCCCCTCCCCTCATATCGTTTGGTGAGGTAACTTTGCCGATTCAGTTTTGATAATCCCTTATTTACATCCATCAGATAAATGGGAAGATTAAGGTAGCCAAAGCTTTTGCTGTGCGAACGCAGCACTTCAATCAGTTCAGTACTCCCGCCCGTGTAGGCTATCTTAAAGTTTATTCCATTCTCATCCCGCAATTGAATGAGCTCCTTCTCGAGAATGGTACCTTGCGCTGTATAAGCAGTTGCCCCATCAAAGTATTTCTTTAAATCTTCACGCGACCGTACAATGGGAATATCCTGAGTAGACACCAATACCGCCATGTCTGCCATATAAGAAGGAGAAAATTTCATAAACGTTTTTCTTTCCTCCGTGAACGAGAATCCGGCTACACCAAAAATTCCTGCGGTGGAATCAGCTTTTATGCGGGCCAGCACATCCTTAAAAGTATTCTCCTGTACCCATCGGATTGACAAGTCTATTCCATCATGCTCTTTCAGATATTTCTGAAATCCCTTCATGATGTCTACTTCAATGCCTTTCATCTGACCGTTTGCATCTTGATAGCCGAACGGATCATTGGGGAACCAATAAACAGTCACGGTTCCTTTACCTGACTTCTGAATTTCACTCCAGGTAATTGCATCCTGCGAAAAGACCTGCCCGATCGTAAATGAAAGAATGAACAAGCAGCAGATCAAAACCTTCATAAAGCCAACGAGACAGCGAAAACGATTTTAAAAATTATTGACAAGATAGCAATTGGACAGATAAATGAAACATGACTAGGTCAGCTCAAGACGAAAGATTTCCTTTAAAAACACGGTTAGCTCCATGCCCCGTCACTTTTTAAAAGGATGTCCAAGATAAACCATGATCAGAAATGGGATCTCGATCAGCTCAACAAGCGGAATTCAATGCCGCAAGACCCGAAGACCCCGCGGCTAATTGAACTACTCAACGGCAAACTAAAACTCTCACTCCTTAAACCTTAACTGTAACGCGCAAGAATGTTGCCGGAATGGAGGTTGTGTTTTTTAAGATACTCGTGTTTTGACTTTTGAACAACACTTCCAGCTCGTTCTGGAGCTCGGCAGCTTTACCATTCTTCTCAGCCGCTTCAAAGGCATTCATGGTAGGGCCATAGTATTTTCTAAACAAAGTGACAAACTCCAGAGGCGAACAAGAAATATTGAACGTGTACGTATCGCGGACAAACGAAATTTTTTCCGGGGCGATGCCCGCTTTTCCAAATCGTTCAATCACGTGGCTCTCCACACCCCACAACATAGGACTCACAAAACCCTCCGGTGGTGGCGGTGTATAAGCCGAACTGATCTTCAACACCTGTGCCACCATGGTAGGATCTCCCGGAATCCAATTGCCCATCACAATGCGGCCACCGGGTTTCGTGACGCGCACCATCTCTTTTGCGACATCGAATGGCTTGGGCGCAAACATAGCACCAAAGATGCTCACCACCAGATCGAATGAGCGGTCTTTCAGTTGATACAGATTTGTAGCATCACCTTCCTGAAAGATGCAGTTGGTAAGTCCTTCTTTCTTGGCTCGTATGTTTCCGGCTCCCACCAGATTGCGCGCAATGTCAACGCCCAACACGGTAGCTCCTAATCTTGCTTCCGGCAAAGCAGTGGTGCCGTCACCACATCCAAGATCGAGCACGTGAAGACCCGGCACAATACCGAGCTTAGCTACGAGTGCTTCGCCACTTTCGCGCATACTCTCAGCAATGCGCGTGAAGTCACCTTTTTCCCAGAGTGCTTTATTTGGATTAATTACTTGTTGTACGTCCATTTATAATGAGTGTTTGTGAATAAATTCAATTTCAATTGGCCGATAGTTTACTTAATATCTCGGGTACCGTCCACCAATCGCCAACGTGATCGCCATAGTGATAGTCCACTATGCGACCGCTCTCATTTAATAAAAAATCAGATGGCAACGTGCTTACTCCGCCTTCGAACTTGCTGAAGTGTGGAAAATATCCTTTCAGAAAGGAGCGAAAGTTTTCACGCAACGAAGCGGGTGAAAACATAGCCGTCCACGTAACCCGCGATGTGAAAAGCTGATAATACATTTTATTCTTGTCAGCAATAATATGCAGGCCAGGCACTTCTTTATAAATTGGTGTGATGTTCTCTTCGCTGCTATGGAGAAACACGATGGTTTGAATGCCCTTCGCATTCAGCTTATCCTGCTGTTCGGCCAGTTCGTTGATCTGGCGCTGCGCCACCGGGCAACCGCTGGTGCGATGAAATTTGATGAGCACCTTCTTTCCCCGCATTTGCGAAAGGTCGATGGGCTTGTTACTAATAGAATTGGCGACAATAGTGGGTGATGTTTGATTTCTGAATATCATGGCAATGTTTAATGTTTTGTATCTGATTCTCTGATGACTTTCGTCTACCAGAAATTATACGCAAAGATGGACATGGAGGTGCCTGGAAAGCTGGTACTGGTGTCGCAATTGCTGGTAAGCTTGTTACCAAACCATTATTAGACGGCCTATTCCAGTAAGAATCTGGTTTTTAAAACCTGTGGGAAGGTTGGTGTATTTTATGGAGCCTTTAAAAGCTATTGGAAAAGGAGAGGTTAGTTTTCGCTTTTGATCTTGCCTATATTGAGTTAGGAAACGAAGTCTTCCTCATTTATTACCAAACCTCTTTGTATACGCCTTGGTCAACTCATTGAGGCTGGCGTCATACCCTTTACGATCGATGAAGACTTCAGGAGCATAGCGATCTCCTGGTTTGTGTTTCTTATGAAGATCGAACTGACTAGCATGAGAAGACAAAAAGAGATCAAAATCTAATTTTCTCATCTTGTCCAGTGTGGATGCATATTCGCTTCCAACTTCCGGATAAGTAGCCATGCCTGGCTTTGTGTCGTCAAGAATGGTGGGCATGTTCGCGATTATTATTCTGTACGTACGGTTTTCATCTTTCGTATGTATTAAAAAACTACTGGCACCTTTCGTGTGGCCCGGATGATGCAAGACAATGACATGTGTGCCACCGAGCTTAACGGTATCGCCATCGTGCAGCAAGCCGTCTGCTTTCACCGGTTCAAATGTGGCACCTTTGCCGCCAAAGGAATAATCTGAATTACCGCCATCGCCCAGCACTTGCGCGTCACTCTCTTCAATTAACATTTTTGCACCCGTCATTTCTTTTACAGCGGCCATGGCACCCACGTGATCATAGTGCGCATGCGTTGCCAGTAATATTTTAATATCCGAAAACTTAAATCCCAACTTCTCCACATGAGCTTTGATCATCGGTGCCGATTCTGCCAGGCCGGTATTGATCAATATATTCCCTGCCGGAGTAACGATCAGATAAGACGCCAGATCATATGTGCCCACATAATATACATTCCCCGCAATCCGAAACGGTTCGTAGTCCTTCGACCAATTGTCGCTCATGACGGGTGGTTGAATAAATTTTTGGGCAAAGGCTGATAGACTCCCCAATAAAATATTGGCGATCAGAATTATCAGTAAAAATTTTTTAGAGTGTGTCATATTCATTTTATAATCAAAATTCTTTAGGCTCCTGCTTGACGTGCCTTATGCGAAGTATTCTTATTTGGGTTGCCGTGACTTTGTACGCGATCCGAAAAGACATTTTCTCGAAGGCTCTGAAATCACCTTGATTATTTTTCTTGAATTTATCGGGAGGATATTTTTCCGGATTTGAGCTAATTCCCTGAATGGATCTTAGCAGCTCCTCTTCAACTCGTTCCGCTTGAAGGAGTGAATCGATACTGATCCTCTTGAGTGCTTGCATTAAATACCTGGCAGGCCTCTTATTCCAGACTATCGATCTTTCCATGACCGGATTTCCTTCAAGGCCATTTCATGTGTTAAGAGTTCTCCTTTTTCTATTTCAGCGTCAGCCTCTTCTATTTCTTTGTTGTATTGTTCAAGGGTTACGCGCCCTTCATTTTTTAAACCGTAGTGCAACATAGATCGCAAAACCCGGAGCAACGATACGTCCTCCAATTGCTCAATCTCCTTAATTAAGACAGCTTTTTCTGAGTTGATGTCCATATTCCAAACATTACTTCACGCAATAAAGATAAGAAACCAGATCGATAAACCGATCAATTCTTTCATTCATCCTCCTTCAAAATCCTTTGCAATTGCCGTGCGGTTTTATAGCCGCATTGCGAAGCAACATAATCAATCGTGTAGTCCGGATTATTCAGTAACGTTTTAGCGTGCTCTTTGCGAAGTCGCGTCAGATACTCAACAATAGTTAAACCTGTCGACTCTTTAAACACACGACTCAAATTCCGCGGACTCATCGCCACACGATCCGCCAGGAATTCAATGGCATTTTCTCCTGCCAGGTTCTCAATCAGGTAATCCTGGATCTCATGAATTTTAGGATTGATGTGATTTCTGAAATCTAAATAAATACTTTGTTGAGAATGAGCTTGATCTCTTCGGTGGTATACCACCAGTCCGCGGGCTACTTTGTGAACAAATCGTGCATCCTTCAAAATCTCCAAAATGCCCAACGCCAGATCAATACCTGAACTAATACCAGCGCTCGTATAAATATTATCGCTCTTCACAAAAAGAATATCCTCCAGCACCTTTGCTTTTGGAAAAGCCGTTTGCAATTCCTTCACACGCCTCCAATGTGTTGTGCACTCTTTGTCATCCAGCAAACCTGATTCGCCCAGTGCAAAAGCGCCATTACACACCGAACAAATATTTACTTTTTCGGCAGCGCACTTTCTTAGCCATTCAAAAAATTTATGTTCTGCTTTGAACGCCTCACTGGTAACATATTCAAAACTCATCCCCGGCACAAATAGAAAATCGTCTGCGGACAAATTTGCTTCCGAGTAACTCGCTATTTCTCCAAACGCAACGCCTGCTGTCGAAACATTTTCAACTTGAAACGAATAAAATTCAATGGGCGCCTCAAATCCATAAAACTTTGCTTCAGTAAAAACCTGCACGGGGCCGGCCAGATCGAGCAACTCCACATAGGGCGGTATGATGAATGCAAATTTTCTCATGCGTAGATGATGCCGTTTTGATGTGATCCCGGAAACATGATTAAGACACTGATTAAAATACGCAAATTTTGTTTGAAAGATATACTATCCGATATCTAATTAAAATGCAGATGGTTTAACTCTTGATCGGTACGCAAGAAAGACTAGGTAAACACCGGTGACAAAATCAATCGAGCAACAAAACAGATCGTAGTGCGGAGGGAGCAAATCTGCAGTTGGTAACAACGGATAAACGATGTCCCAAAGTCCGTGCAAGAAATAGCCCACTGCCAATATCCAGAAGTTACTTTTTATTCCATACAAAGAAAGCAGAACAAAAAATACCGCCTGCACGATGGTGAGGTTTAAAGAAGGAATGTCCCTCCAGGTGAATCCAACGTATAAGAAGGCAATGCCAGTCAGTATGAGACCATACATAATCTTCTTATCTAAATCGACAATGGAGATAAATAAAATGATCAATAGTCCAAGCGATATTCCAATAATTGCAGCAGTCATAGTTTTGTATGTTATACAGTAAGAGCGTTGATAATTGTGTTTGATACGTTGTTTTGATTATTGCACCGACAGGGCAGATCATGTTCGTAGCAATCGCACAATGCCTCTTTCATCATGGCTTTACTCACACACCTCCAACAAGGTCGCACAGCCGAAGTGGTGATGGGCAGATGAAGCAGATCGGCACCAGCCTGAGTTCGTTCATCAACAGTGTTGGCTAATAGCACCACATCATTCTTATAATCAAACATGATATCGCCAACAGGTTGAAAGCCGGCTTTTACAATTCCGTTGAACGAACTTTGATTTTCAGGAGCTGAGATAATCCATATCCGTTTGCTGCTGCCTGATTCGGCACTTAATATGGTACGCAATAGTTGTACATAATAACCTCTTCCGCGATAGGCCTCCAGCGTTCTGAAGTTCCACAGGTAAATATTTCCTTTCGGAATGTCGATCACTTTCGACAACTCGCCAATGCGTGCCTTTTCGCGACCTAACCATCCAAACGATACAGGCTTATCTTCCAACCTCGCTACCCAGGCTTCATTACCTCCTTGAAATCTTGTCTCAATATTTTTTTCTTCCAAATTCATCAACGATGCAAGAGAAGTGACATCAAACTCCTTTTGTATTGAAAGATTATTCATGCAGTTTTGAGGCAGGTGATCGCGACCATACCAAAATGTGAACAGTGCCATAGCAGTAAATTGTTTAATGAATTTCTCTAGTTGATTTTCACTCCTACGCCAAACTCCAAAGCAATGTCGCGAAGCGTGCCTTGTACATTCTCCAGGTTAGCACCGTGTGTCAGCCAGGGACTGAGCGGCAGGTAAAAGCGATACGTAAAAAAATACTTTTTCCAATCTTTCTTTAAACTGTACATCAGGCCATAGTCCGGGCTCCATGCACGAATGGATGTACTCACCTTCTCCAGATTAGGATTATCCAATGTTTCCTGATAGGTGGTGTACTTCATGCCCATCATCACCAAAAATGTGTGAGTATTCTTTTTGGAATACATAGTACTACCCACGCCAAACTTTTGATTGAACGAATAGTTGTAATCTGTTTTAATGAAATTGAAATCTCGCTGCGTTACATTATTAATATTAAAGGATGAATACGAGGCAACAGCAAGTCGTTTGTTCAGATTCCATTGCACCAGATTAGACATCAGGAAATCTGTTCCAAAATTGGTATGAATGCCAATGGCTGGTGCTATCGTCAATTGTTGCTCAGGACGATGTGCTTTATGAATGACAATCGAATCGGATTGCGCTGTAACGTGATTGCAAAACAAAAGAACAAGCACTAAAATATTTAAGCAGGTTTTCATGGGATTTGAGTTTTGATGGTTTATAACTATTTTTTAAAAGCTTTACTTTCTGTTTTCGAAATAGAATTCCAGACCATGACAGATGTTCGGATTCTTAGATCCGACATGATCCATGTCTTTTTCCAGGTGGCGACCAATCCGGATGTTGGAGTAACTTTTCACTAGTGTTTGATAGAAGGCCTCGAAGGGTGCTTGCATGCGGCCGGAGTTCTCCAATGCACCTTGGCCCATGAATACCAACTGCTGACGAGTTTGCATGCCGGCCCTGTTTTCCTTTTCATATAACATCGTCACCTCGTTGTCGAACCAAAGTGATGGACTTAGCAGAATGTAGTTACCAAATACTTTATTGTGTGTGGCGAAAGCATAGGCGCCCAATAATCCTCCAAAAGAATGACCAAGGATTACTCGTGCTGATCGTGCCGTATCCACTGGAAAGTCCTGTTCCATCTTGGGAATGAGTTGACTTCCGATGAACGCCATAAACTCAGGTGCACCACCATTCTTTGAGGTTTTTGACGTTGGAGTGTAATCCATGTTGCGATTTCTGCCATAGCCAATGCTCACCACGACAACATTCTCGGTTGCCTTACATAATGATATTTCTTTGCAGCGATTTGCTACGAGGTTAATGTTTTCTTCACCATCAAGAAGATAGATGGCAGCGCGCTTCTTACCAGACGATTCAAAATTTTCCGGCAACACTACTTTAATCTGATAAGTAGCTCCATTGCTGGCAGAGGTTAAACTAAACTCTCTGACGAGTGCGGGGTTAAGAGAGTCTTCATTGCATGAAGGCAGGAAGAGCATCAGCAATATCAAAAACGTAAGTGTGATAAGGCTGAAGAGTGACGCATGTTTTTTCATGATTTTTTAGATTTAGTTTGTTTGTCTTTGATGAGACAAAGGTGTAGGCCTCACATCTCACATCATAGGTCAACCATGCGACACAAACGGACAGTCTTTCAGTGAACAAAACGATGATGAACTGTTTAAAAAAGAAAGCTTCATCGCTTAACTCCTCACATGAAGAGCCAAACGATGAAGCTTAGGTAAAAAGAGTTATGCTATTTTTCTTTGGATAGAATCAAGCCATCCTTTGGAGTCCATTTGTCATACTCCATATATTGCGCTACCTCTCGCGCTTTCTTCTCGCCATCAAGTTTTACAATCAAATGCAAGGCACCATCAATACCTGCCGATACACCAGCTGTTGTAATCACGCGGCCATTGTCAACAAAGCGTACGTTGGAAAGAACTTTTGTATTCGGAAGTTGCTTTTGCAATTCTTCAATGCGCGTGTGAAACGTTGTCACCGTTTGACCTTCCAGAAGACCGGCTCTTCCTAAAATAAATGCACCCGAACAAACTGAAAAGAAATATTCCGTTTGCTCTACGCGACTTTTTATCCAAGCGATCACATCGGGCTCATTGTAGGCATTGCCGGAGTTACCTCCAAAGAACGCCATGATGTCGGCAGCGGGTGCATCGTTGATACTGAAGTCGGGTATGACTTTTAAAATACCCTGCGAAGTAATGGTATCTTTTGTTTTGGAGACGGTGAATATATCATAACCCGCATACGCGAAGGCCTCCATCGGGCCGGCAAAATCAAGTACTTCTACTCCTTCCTGGAGATAAAAACAAATAGTAGGTCGTTTCATATTTTTTATGTTCATGGTTTCATTCCGTTCTTTCCTCAGCAGCGGCATCGCACAATAATAACACTCACCGGGCTTTGTAAATTCTTTTTGATCGCAGATTCGGCCGCAGGGCGGACAATAGTAAGTTGCTGCGTTGCCAATTAGATTTTGTGCGTTGACATTTGTCATCAAACTAGTCAACAGACTAAGTACTATTAAATTTATTGGCAGGAATTTTTCAGTTGCCGTCCTTTGGTTCTTCATACAATTCTTGTGTGTTAAATGATCGCCTCTTGCGCAACAAAAGTGCGAAGGGTTTCTTAATTACGATAGGACACAAATGCGTCTTAAACGGACAAGAATATCCCACGCCCTTTCTAATCTCCCGGTAAAATCTCAATTGCATTTCTACCTCCAGTGGTAACGTTAGGGGCCTAATTTTTTCTGCGTTCACTGGGCGTTTCAGCAGCCAGGCGCGGCCATATCTGCCGAAGCTTGCGCGTAGGCAGACGTGGAGCGGTGAAGAAAAAGCAAATGATGCGAAGCATCAAACTGTCTTAACAACCTATTGATACCAACTCCCTAAAAATTCGTGAAATACTCTCCTTAGAATTTAACTTAACAGAACCTCAACGTCATTCGCACATATTTTCTTTTTTGTCCTTTTTGTCTTGATACAAAAAGAACGAAAAAAATCAAGGCCCAAAGATGCTGCCGCCCGCATGCTAACACGCCACCTCGCCTCTGGGCCAGGCCAGCGCACAATGCAGAACTTACTATTACTATCTGTGAAAGATGATAGAGTGTCAATGACGCATTTCAACATCCAGTGGTCACGTTAGGGGTGCTGTTTTTTGATGCTATCCAACAAAGTTCATTCAAATTTTACTCGAGCTTGTCTTCCATCCTTGGCCGGGGGCAGTGCCTTGAATGACGGTTATGCTATTGAATAAATTCATATATTAACCTCGCATCGCAAAATCTGAAATTAATCATGAGATTTTTATTGGCCCTAATACTGGCATGTGGCCTACAAACAATTGTTCAAAGTCAGAACTTAACCGGGCAGGTGTTTTTATTGGCCAATGGTTTCAATGAAACTACATGTCAAGCCGAAGCAGAATGTGATTGCTGCGGAACAGACCTTTTCTTTCTGTCAACTGAGAAGTTTGGATTGGTTATTCGATGTTTATCCGGAGACACCTATTACAAGGGAAGTTATACTCTAAAAGCAAACAAGCTGACCTTGAATTTTGATGCAAGCATTGTCAATGAAATTACTGACGAGGAATACAATATGGTCAAGTACGAAACCAAGCAAGTGAAACTAACCCCAAGTGTATTTAGTGTAAATCTATGCAGACAAAAAAACCGGCTGGTTCATTCAGAGGCTGATGATTGGAGCTATGGCTCTCGGTATGCTGCTGAAGATGAGAAGGCCAGGCTAAACAAACTTCTGTCGTCAAAAGCGTGGAAGCAACTTTCCAAGTAAGATGAAGCATTGTTTTTTTATTATCACAATCATGCTCGCGACCTGTTGCAAACTGGCAATGGCACAAGATGGAGCTGATCCTACGTTTCAACTGAAGCAATTTAGAGACACAACCTTCAATGGCGTAAGTTTAAAATTTAAGGAACTTTCAGATACAGAGTACAATTCATTAAAAGCCAAAATCATTGAGACTGAGATTCCTCTGCAATCTGCCTCACATTTGTATTCAAAACCAGACAGCTGTTTCTTATTTGGACTTGAAAACGGAAAAACAGACTCGCTTTGCAACCACAGACAAGGATATTATTTCGAAGAGTATCAGATCCATGGGTATTGGAAAGAGATGAGTTCAGTTCTGTCAAGTTACTCGGATTGGGAAGGTGGAAATGATTTTTTCATTGACTTGAAAAATGGTGGACACTACTATTTAAGTCACAACTACAAATTGTCTCCCGATTCCAGATTTATATTTTCATTTGTTGACTTAAATGAACTTGTATTTGTTCCAAGTGAACTTTTACTCACCGAATGCGGTGGCGGAACAATCAAAACTAAATTGAAAATTGACCTGGGAGATTTGGTTATCACAGACTTAATATGGGTAACGAAAGACCAATGCATAATATCAACCGGTGTTTTCGATATAAAGAAATTTTCGGTTAATGACGAACATACGTTTATGCTGAGTATCAAGTTTTGATGCGAGTCGGAGACTCTGCGAAGACGAGATCTTCCTCCTAAAGTTGGTCTTGTGATCAACCATCAAACGACATAAATTATGTGCAGTGCCAACAATGACCAGGGGATAATCACTTCAAATTAATTTGCGTTGGCAAATCCGGTGAATAGTTTGAGGAGCGAGTGATTATTTTAACCGCAGAGAGCGCAAAGAAAATACACACAAAGTTGCACTAAGAATTTCTCCGCGGAACTCCGCGTACTCTGCGGTTAAAGGTTTGAAATAAAAAGTTTAACCACAAAGAAATGCACAACGTTGTTTTGATAATCATTTCAAATTTAGCCGGGTTGGCAAATCCGGTGATAGCTTGAGGAGTGAGTGATGGATTAAAATGATCAAATGGCTGCAGGCTACATGCTTCAAGCGACAAGCTGATCGGTTACTACAATTAGCTTGCAGCTTGTGGCCTGAAGCTTGAAGCCTGGAACAAAATAAATTGAGTCGTGAACTGAGAATACTGTTAGTGCACACTAAGGCTTGAAAGCTTGCCTCGCAAGTAGCTTCCATTTACCCTGTTGCTTTTTCCATATTTGCATCACTCCAATTTTTGGAGTCTTTGGAACACCACCCACCAGTACTTCGGCAGTAAACGTATGACGAACAATAGCTATCGCATCTACAATGCTGATGGTTGGGTCAGACAGGGTGATGGTCTTAAAATCATCGTTGCCATTTATGATAGACGCTACAAACTCAGTCTTATTTTCAATCTTGCCGGCAGAGTGACCGTAGCTCAATTCCGCTGCTGTCAAATTTTCAAGAGATGATTTATCGGCATCGATCATGGCTTTCCTGAGCGCTTCAACATTTGCAGCTACCTCTTTCTCATCAGAAGTCTGCGCCAGAACTGATGAAACTATACCGAGTGAGAAAAGTGAAAGAATGGCTATCATCTTCATACGATTAGTGTGTTCATTTTAAAGTAAGCTGAGCTAAAGATAAAAAAATAGACGTTAAACTCTAGCCTATCTATCTTGTTTAAGAGTTACTGAATCGACTTAGGCACCACTCCTCGCGTCCACAACTTAAATCGCTTTGTCCAACTAGCTTCATCATCGGGATTGTACACTGCCGTTGTGGCCCATGCATTTTCCGGTTTGGAGTCTTCGGCCATCGCGTTAAACAAATTTCCGGCAATGGTGCGATCGTAAATCACCGCAATACATTCGGTGTTGAGATTAGCGCTGCGCGGATCAAGATTAAACGTACCCACTACTGCAATGTCCTGATCAATCACCATCGACTTGGCATGCAAGCCAAAACGTGGCGTATAATTCAATTTCTTTTGCAGCGCACCCGTCATGATCTTAAACCGTATGGCGGCATCGGGTTTAAATTCATAAATCTTTACACCCAGTTTCACCAGCGTTTCCCGTTCGCGCTGATAACCACTAAACGCTTCCAGATTATCGGTTGACGAAAGACTATTGGTAAGTATCTTCACTTCAACACCGCGCTTCACCGTTTCTTCAAAAAGCTTTTGACTCAATTCGGTGGTGACCAAATACGGAGTTTGAATACAAACAGACGTCTTCGCCTTTCGGATCAGACTAATTAACGAGTCGGTTGTTACGCCTCCACCTTTCAAACCTTCGTCACCAGAATTTTTTCCGGGCACATCCGAAACAAACTCCACATGGTTTGCCCACACCAGTTCTCCGCTTTCCTGTATGCGCTGAAAAGCTATGGGAACAGATTTTATTTTTTCACGCACCTGCGGCCAGAAGTTTTCGGGGTTGCACGCATATTGATGAAGGTATTCGTATTTCACTTTTGTCTTCAGGGCAACGCTGTCAACACTCACCAGATCGGAGACAGCAACGCTTAAATCACTGTTCCAGAAAAGCTCAAACGACTTCTCCATTTCCTGTGGGGTTTTTCCGATGAGCAATACATCGCGGTCGCGAAAGTTGTATTCATGATCGTAATCAAAGTATTCATCGGCAATGTTTCGGCCACCGGTGATGGCTACTTTGCCATCCACAATAAATGTTTTGTTGTGCATGCGTTGATTGAAGTCACGAAAGTGAGCGGAGAGGCTATACAATTTCTCGGGAAGATTCTTTCCGATGTTGGCCGTTGGATTATAAATTTTGATGGACAAATTAGGATGCGCATCCAGTGCCAGCAATTCATCCGCATCGGCTTCCACCATGATGTCGTCCACCAGCAATCGTACCTTTACACCGCGATCAGCCGCACGCAACAAATAATCAATCGCGATAAGCCCAATGTTATCCGCAGAGAAAATAAAATACTGAATGTCAATAGTTTTTTCTGCCGACTCACATAACCACGCTCTTGAAATCATCGAGATGTCTCCTTCCTCCAGCGTGTACACACCAGTTTTAGACGTCAATACGCTATCGAATGGTGCCAGTTGTTGTGAAAGGCCGGGAGCATTGTTGTTGTGAATCTGTTTACAAAAATCTTCATCAATGGGCGCATATTTCTCAGGAGACGAGCAAGCGATCAAACATAGTATAAAGACTGCGATCAAATATTTCATAAAGTCATTATCGAAGGACTCATTAATAAAGGACGACTACCACACGCGGGGCTTGGGTTTGTAAAACAGCAAACCTGCTGCCGACAAAAGCCCTGCAACCGCTAAACCAAAATCTTCCGGCACAAAAAGCTGTACAGCCGCGAAGAAGCCAGCAACCGACCAAAGCAGCGGAATAATGATGACGTACCAGGGAATGCGATAGATGGAAAAAAATAATAATCCAAATGTAAAGATGGTGGTTGGGCCAGGTGCACCGAAAGTTGGCGTTCGGGGATAAGCATGCCCAACGAAATACCCGAGAAGTGGATAGACGATTAATGCATAACCCATTAAAATCAATCCAATAATTCCCGAACCGTCAAGACTCATTCTCATGGGAATCATCTCGCGCCATGAACCCACATAAAAGAATATCACACCCTGAATGATAAACAGGGCGCCAAACACATAGGCTGCGGGATTAACTTCCGAAAAGTAGCCAATGTGATATACCAATCCCATCCAGGCCCAATAGAATGCCAGGACTGCAAAGGCCACCTGGTTCGACTTTATCACATTTAGGAAAATAAAAACACTCGATACAATTGCCAGGATATAGAACACCACGGGCAACGGCCAGATCGACAAATTGTAATGTTCAAAGACTGTGAAGAACTGATCGACAGAAAAAGGTAGGGTCATGACGGGTGATTATTTTCGAAATGTAGTTGTATTGAAATTAAAAAACTCATGAATTGGGCGCAATTAAATCTCTTGTCCTGTTCCTTTTTTGCTACCCTACGTCCTCGTTTCGCACAACGGTAATAGCATTGCTCAGGCTGCAACAATCCAAGTCTCACATAAGCCACCCGACTGGATTGCAACGGAGCATTAAACACGGATAATTGATTTCCGGTGATGCTGCAACTGGCAAGGATCATCATCACCCAATTTGATTTCATGAATTAGATCAACTGCATAAATAGTAGATGAGCCCTGCATCGAATAAAATACCTTAGAAAATGTTTTACGTAAAAGACATGGAAGGAATGATCGGAAGGGTTTATGAAATTTATTACCTCTTTACTTCTAACACTTACTGTCTTATCGCATGTTGCGATTGCCCAATACCAGCAGTGGGGCAAGCTAAAACCCGGCCCCTACTCCATTGGCTACAGAACGTTAACGATTACTGACTCTTCCAGATTTTATCAGGACCATTTTGATGCCTTTGAATCGCAAGCATCAAAACAGTATCGAAAAATTCCGTTGTACATCTGGTATCCCGCGAAAGTCGATTCGTCAAATCATTACATGACCTATGGCGGTTATTTTTCTGACTTGAACAATGAGCAGCCCTATTCAAAAGACGGCATGTACGAAATTTTAGAATCGCTGACCAGAACCTTCAACATCTCTAATGCAGCGTTACTTGATGCTGCTAAAGTTCCGATTCCTGTCGTGCGAAATGCAGACCCGATTTTGCAAAAGTTTCCCGTGGTGCTGCACACAAACGCCAATGGACTGTTGATGCAATCCATTCAGATGGAATATTTGGCAAGCCAAGGTTACGTTGTGATCTCCTATCCCCGATTAGGAGTCGATCCTCTTCATTACAATTGGAACGACAACAGCATGGAAGAAGAAATTGTGTCGGTTGAAGATGTTGGATTTGTGATCAGCAAGCTAGCGAAGGTTGTGCGATATGCTGATCTTGAAAATATTTCTTTCATTGGCAACCTGGCAGAAATTGGCGTAATGCATCAATTTAAAAATCGCGACCTGAAAGCCATTGTATGTGAGGGATGTTTCTTTGCGGATGGCGTAAAGCAAATGCCCTTCTATGACAAGCGAAAGTTTCGAATTCCTGTTTTGCAGATCAGAGGTCCTGTGGAGACCAGCTTGCCTTTTTTTGTCGACTCGTTGATTTATGCTCCGGCCTGGTCAATAAAGTTTAAACATCTTGATCACACCGACCACTATGCTCTACCAAAAGCAGTGGCACAATCGAATTCAACTGAACTCGTCAACTATGAATACTTAACCCTGCTGATTCATGAATTCCTCGATGCAATTCAAAAGAATAACGCATCTACACTTGATTTTTCTTCCGTGCCACGAGATGTGTTATCCTTCACCAAAGCGCGACCGGCCAACAAACTGGCGCCTACAGAAACGGAGATTCTCTCATGGATTAAAAACGGAGAGATCGAGAAAGCCCAAAAATATTTGCGCGACTTCAAAGGCAAGTTGACCGTGAATGGAGAACTATTACGGGAGCTGATAACAGTCATCAGCTCGAATAGCGAGAAGCGCGACCTGACGCTTGAAGCCGTTCAACTTTATCTCACCCTCTATCCTACCGATCCAAAGCAATCTTTTGAATACATTTTTCGAAAAGCTGCCGATGAAGAATTGGCCGTAGACATTTTCTCCATCCTGCAAAAGAAGTTTCCGCTGTCGCCATATACCTATTTGGGCATCGCTTATTTCTACGATGCGCAAGGCAACCTTGAGAAATCCAAGAACTATAGCGCGCGGGCAAAAGAGCTGCTAAGCGTTTTAAAGAACATGCATCCTATGGAGAAGAAAAGACTGTCTTTCAAACTGAACAACAGACTCAAAGTATAATTGTCTTTCGTCTTAGGTAATATTCTTCTTAAACAGCGGATCAATTGTCATCCAGGCGATGACCGGAAAGAACACCATGGGCACGGTGAGTCCCGGAAACAATTCAGGAAACGGAGTAGAAAGCGGAAGCGTGATGGCCAGGGGAATGATTAAACAGGCAAATGATCCAACGCTGTACACAAAGTTAAAAATGATGGCACCCTTACTTTTAAAGAGCTTGATGTGCAACACATACAGTAAACCGGCAACCAATGAAACCATCAGGTTCAATCCGACTAAACTTCCTACGTTGATAATATTCGAATAATCAATTTGCGTGGCAAAGAAATAAATTTGGTTGTAAATATTGGCCGCAATTGCAGCCAATATTCCAGCAACCAATGATTGATAAAAAATAGCTCGTGTCACAAATTACTTTGTTACCGGCACGTTGATAGATACCTTCAGAGTGGGAGCCATTTTAGGATGCTTGCCATCATCCAAATTAAAATCCATTCGATTCACTTCCATGTTAGCAGCAAATGTATTGTTGGCAAATGTAAACGGAAGTGTGATTTCTTTTTTCACACCATGCATTTCCAATGTTCCTTTTGCCTCAAAACCAGTAGCAGTCTTTGTAATTGCCGATGAAACAAAAGCGATGGTTGGATATTTCTCTACGTCAAACCAGCCAGCACCTTTTGCGTGTGTATTCTTCATGCCATTGCCGGTATTGATAGACGCTACATCAATGGTGACATCAAATTTTGAAGCAGCCAATTTCTTCTCATCAAACTGAATTGTTCCTTTCAATCCGGTGAACTCACCGGAAGGATCGCCTCCATCAAATTTTATAGAATAGCCTTCTGCAATTTTCCAGTCTTGCGATTGAATAAACGTGAAGGCCGAAGCAACGATAAGCGCCAGCGTAGCCATTAGATAAGCTTGTTTTTTCATAGTTTTTGTGATTTTTGGGTTTATCGAAAGTAACGAATGCATCTGACTTGAGTTAAGGAAATTCGACCAATGAGCACTTTTTAACAGTATTTTAAGAAAAATACTATATCAACGCTCATGCCTCCTTCCACAAAAGCATAGCAAGACCGCTTCCTAACATTCTATGTTTATACCATTCGATGCACAGTTTTGGAGAAGCTCATGAAATGAACAAATTTACGGATGCTCATGTTTGCTTAAAGATTCGTTTAAATGTTATCTATGGAAATTGGAATTGACAGCTTTGCAGCCGCCTCGGTAGGAACGGGTGACGAGCGAGGTAAAAATAGTATGATGGCTCTGTCTCAATTACTGGACAGAATAGAACATGCAGACAAAGTTGGTCTGGATGTATTTGGAATTGGTGAACATCATCGTAAAGAATTTCTTGACTCCGCTCCCACCATGATCCTCGCAGCAGCTGCGGCTAAAACAAAAAAAATTATACTCACCAGTGCAGTCACCGTGTTGAGTGCGGCTGATCCCGTAAGAGTATTTCAAAGTTTTGCAACGCTGGATTTGATCTCGCAAGGCCGTGCCGAAATGATAGTCGGTCGTGGTTCATTTATCGAAGCCTTTCCTTTGTTCGGTCTTAACCTGCAAGACTATGATGAGTTGTTTTCCGAAAAACTTGAGCTCTTACTCAAGATTCGCGATAATGAATTTGTAACATGGTCGGGCAAATTTCGCGCAGCACTTCGTGATCAGGCGATCTATCCAAGACCATTACAATCTACGCTGCCGATTTGGTTAGGTGTTGGCGGAACACCAGCATCGTTCGCTCGTGCAGGATTTTTAGGATTGCCGTTGATGGTGGCTGTCATCGGTGGAGAGACACATCGCTTTCGTCCACTCATTGATCTTTACCGAAAGGCGGGTGCTGAAGCGGGGCATGCTCCTGAAAAATTAAAAGTGGGATTACACTCGCTTGGCTATGTTGCCACCTCAACTGAGAAAGCAGTAAAAGATTATTATCCCGGCTATGCAGAAACGTTTACTAAAATTGGCAGGGAACGTGGATGGCCTCCGGTAACGAAAGGTCACTTCGATGCACAGCGAAGTGAACGTGGTGCATTTCTAGTGGGCAACCCCGAAGAAGTAGCGGAAAAAATAATTCGCCACAGCGAAGCGTTGGGTGGAATTTCGAGAGTAACATTTCAAATGGACAATGCCGGCTTATCGCACGAACAATTATTGGAAGCAATCGAACTAATTGGTTCACGAGTGGCATCAATCGTTCGCAAGGAAAATGTATTGAGCTAGTCAGGTTCGATATCGGGCAAAGCTGTTCGATATCGAGACTAAAAAAAATTGGCCGTCAGGTTATGTCACTGACTTATATCATATTTACAGTTGGCATCTCTTTTGAAATTTGCATGACAAACTCACGATCATGCTAACCAATTATTTTCTCGTTTCTCTGAGAACGCTGTTAAAAGACAAGGTCTATGCCGTTATCAATACACTGGGTCTGGCGATAGGTTTGGCCACGTGTTTTTTGATCTTCAGTTGGGTAAGCTTTGAAACCAGCTACGATAATTATTTCGATCATCGCGATCAGCTCTTCCGCGTGATCACGCAATGGGATGATTCTCCGGATGACGCTCATGCCTCCACTTATCCGATGGTTCGCTCGCGTGTGCTAAGTCAGTTTGCAGAAGTGGAAGAAAGTACGCGGCTTTACAACACCAGTTTTCTCGGATCAAAAACTAAAATAACCGTGGGCGATGTGGTGAACACAAGCGCTGCCTTTTATTATGCCGACTCAACTTTTTTCCGGGTGTTTCCTTTTTCATTTGTGGAGGGCGACAGCCGCGCTCTGCGCAAACCCAACTCCGTTGTGCTGACGGAAAAATTTTCAGGCATTTTATTTGGAAAAGAAAATCCCGTTGGCAAAATCATTAAAATCGGCTCCGGGGAATTTGAAGTAACAGCAATCGTTCAAGACATTCCCTCTAACACGCACTTTCATTTTGATTTGGTGGCGTCAATGGAATCGCATCCGTGGATCAAGCAAGCTGAAGAAAATGTGTGGAGTGGCATTTCGTTTCACACGTACATCCGGTTAAAAGAAGGATCCTCTGCAGTAGCATTAGAAAACAAAATGAAAAATCTGCTGAATAATTTTCCTAACGATCCGAAAGGATTCGGGAAAAACTTAAGCCTGAAACTTCAACCACTGGCATCCATACATCTTAACTCCAATTTAAAATTTGAATTGCTTCCCAATGGCAGCATTGCCATTGTTTATCTTTTCATCACCATTGCCATTCTCGTTTTGGTGGTGGCCATCGTCAACTACGTGAATCTGGCTACCGCCCGATACGCACAACGCTTGAAAGAAGTGGGCGTGCGAAAAGTAATGGGTGCCAATCGCACGCAATTGTTGACACAGTTTATCAGTGAATCGCTGCTTGTGGCCTTCGTTTCATTTTTGACCGCGATCGTATTGATTGAATTGGCGCGCCCACTCCTGCAATCTATTTCAGATGTAAACTATTTTTCACTGCGGCCCTATGACGGCCTCGTACTGATTCCATTTCTGTTTGTCACTCTCTTCATCGGTTTCCTCTCGGGCATATTGCCGGCTTTTATTCTGTCTTCTATTCAACCGGTAAAATTATTCAAGCCGTCCATCGATTCTTCCTGGGGCAGCATTACGCTTCGAAAGGCGCTGGTGGTTTTTCAGTTCACTATTTCGATCGTACTCACTATCTCCACGGCCATCACCATTCAACAACTTTATTTTTTACGGCATCAAAATATTGGTTACGATCGTGAACAAACACTCATTTTAAACATCGGTTACAACGGCCTTCACCAGAAATATGAATTGTTCCAGTCTGCACTTGTGCAATCACCTTCCGTAGCAGGCGTTACCGCCACCTCGCAACTTCCCACCAATATTCAATCGCAGGAAAATATTGACGTGCCTGGTCAAGCTTCACTGGGTGTGAACTACATTTCGGTTGATCCTTCGTTCTTCGATGTGATGAATGCCGAGATCATAAAAGGCAAAGAGTTGCTGCGCGAAGTGAAGCCCAACGACTCCATTCATTTCTTTGCGCTGAATGAAACCACCTTAAAAGCGATCGGTTGGAGTGATGAGCAGGCATTGGGTAATCAAATCAGCATACGACATGGCAATCAGCGGCCCGGCAATGTAGTAGCGATCATTAAAGATTTTCACTTTCAATCCATGCACCATCCGATTGGTCCGCTGGTATTTGAATTCACACCTGAACACTATCAATTCTTGCTGATCAAATTAAAACCAGGCCAAACTACGGCTGGTCTCAACGCTACTGAGGGCATCTGGAAACAGATTGCTGGAAATCTTCCTTTTGAATTTTCCTTTCTGGACGAAGAATACAATTCACTTTATAAACAAGAGCA
Organism: Cyclobacteriaceae bacterium; assembly: GCA_044222145.1. Taxonomy (GTDB): domain Bacteria; phylum Bacteroidota; class Bacteroidia; order Cytophagales; family Cyclobacteriaceae; genus ELB16-189. Next base: position 22,973 of record JBGANU010000007.1, on the reverse strand, counting down.
ATTAACCGGTAGCTTGTTCACTGCATTCTCGGCAATTGCTTTACTGATCGCACTGCTCGGGTTGTTTGGATTGTCTTCCTTCGCGGTATCGAAGAGGGCGAAAGAAATAGGGATACGAAAAATATTAGGGGCCGATCTTTGGAACATTGCATTGCTTTTGTCGAGAGACTTTGGCTATCTGCTGAGCATTGCGCTGGTAGTGGCACTGCCTATCGCCCTTTATTTTAAACGCGAATGGTTATCAGGATTCGCGTATCAAGCCACCATCAGCGTGTGGATATTTGCAGGAGCGATCGTCATAAATTTTCTGCTTGCTTTTCTTACCATCGGCTACCACTGCCTAAAAGCATCTACTATCAATCCGACAGAAACATTGCGAAGTGAATGAGTCGACCAGCAGATAAGTTAACTACTTACCCATGGCAAAAACATACTGACCTTTTAGTGATTGAATTCTGCCAGGCCCCAATGTAGTTTTGCTCCACGTCAACGACATTTTAAAAGATGTCTCTGTTAACTCGTCAATTTTCACCGCAAGGCCATCTTCTGCACGGGTAAAAGAGCTAACTCCTGATTGCAAAGCCCAATTACCATTTCCAGGCCAGACAACTCCACCACCTGTGGTGGTATAAGATCCATTGGTGGAGCCAGACTTGGTAAACGTCATCGTAAAACTGGTAAACAAGGAAGACTTGTCAACACCATCGATCGTCACGGATTTCATTTTCCACGAACTGCCCGTTAAGTTTTTCACCGCTTGCTCAGTCTCCGAAATTTGAGGAGTTGGGTCGCCACCACCACCACATCCAACAAGATAGGTGACACCATACGTGAGAAGCAAAACCGAGCATGCTACTTTAAATCTATTTTGGTTGATCGATTTCATGATTACGATTTGTTACGTGATTTTTATTGTTTAACAAATGAACGGTTTACGCGTTCGCTATTTTGTTGCAGCTGCAAAATATAGGGGCCTTGTTGATAGTGACGAACGTCAATCTTCAGGTCTTGCTTACCCATGCCTGTCGTGCGTTCCATCGCACGGCCCAACATATCCGTGATAGAAATACTAACCTCCTTATCTTGCTCAAAAAAGCGAAGCGAGATAACAAGCTGATCACTCACGGGATTGGGATAAAAAATTAAGTCGTGAGCTTCAATCATTTTCAAATCACCTGTCACAATAATGGCCTGCACGTCAGAGAGCGGTCCAAAGCAACCTTGCAATTTTCCTTTCACGGTGTAGCTGCCCGGAGTGGTTGCTGTAATTGTAGTGGTTGTTTGTCCGGTGCTAACATCATCTTTGTACCACAAGTATTCACTAGCGTTGGAGGAAGCAGTCAGTGTTGGTGTTTCCGGATTCACGGAAGTGTTAACAGCAATCGTAGGCTTTGTGGGGTTGGGAATCAGGATAGTTACCTGATTGGATGTAACGGATGAACAGCCTCCACCACTTACCACACAGCGATATCTGCTGTTGTTCATCGATGCTGCCACAGCGGTCAGGGTTAGCGTGGCAGTTGTAACACCACCATATACAACGTCATTGGTTAAATCAACAAATCCAGATCCTTTGTCTTCTTGCCACTGAAAGGTAAGAGCAGGGCCGGTTGCCGTCAACGAAACGGAAGTGCTTTCACCCACGCACTTCGTGATTGTTGTTGTTTGATCAGGAAAAACCGGAGGTGAAGTTATCTTATTCTCATTTACGGTCAACGTTGCTTCGATTGAAGTCGCGTCCGCACAACCTGATGCTCCTGACACGCGACACGAATACACAGAACCTGTATAAGATGATGGAACATTAGTGATAGTAAGTGTTGATGTGGTGACCCCAGAAAACGGAGCGGCCTCAGTGATTATCGCTCCATTGCGCAGCCATTGATACGATAAGGCAGTACCGATAGCAGCTACTTCAAAGGTTGCTGTGTTGGTGCCGGCACATATGGTTTGGTCAGTTGGCGAAGTGGTAATGGAAGGTAGTGTATTAATAGTCAGGGAAGCTACGTTTGAGATAACGGAAGGAGTACAGCTTCCAACAACGCAGCGGTATTTATAATTATTCATGGTAGCATCTGATAGTAGACTAAGCGTTGCGGAAGTAATGCCGGTATAGGGTGCCCCTGCCGGCAAATCAACAAACCCCAAACCTTTGTCGACTTGCCATTGATAACTCTGTGGTGCTCCGCTGAAACTTGCACTCGCACTGAATTGAGCGCTTTGTCCTTCACATCGGGTTACATCTACGGGTTGAGTATTGATCGTTGGCAACGCGCGAACGGTTAACAACACGATTGCTGAATTAATTGTGCATGCACCATTTGACAGTACGCAACGATACCTTGTTCCCGTGTCGTTAACCGTCACGTTTGTGAGCGTCAGCGTTGAGTTTGTGACTCCTGAATAGATGCCACTGTTGCTTAAGTTGGCGTAGACAGAAGATCCGGATGATGTTTCTTTTTGCCATTGAAAAGTAAGCGCGATGCCAGAGTCAACAACTGAAAAAGAAGTTGTCATGCCGGTGCAAACAATCGAGTTAACAGGTTGTGTGTTGATCACTGGCAATGCATCCACGCCCAAAACACCAGAGTTTGAAAATACAGACGGGCTGCATGAACCAATCATGCAACGGTATTGATTCAAGTCCATCGCTTTCGTGATACCCGTGAGATTAAGTGTGGTGGTTGTGGCATTAGAGTACACTCCGCCATTTGTAATATTTGCAAAACTTCCACCGCTGGTCTTCTCCTGCCATTGATACGTGAGGCCTGAAGGCGGACTCGTGACAACAACACTAAAGCTTGTTGATGACCCCGCACACTTCACAGCATCTGCCGGATGCGTGGCCACCACAGGTGCCGCGTAGAGCGACAAAACAACGCTGCTGGAAGTTGACGCACAGGTATTTGCTCCTGTTGCAATGCACCGATATTGATTTCCATTCTTTGTAATAGTGGGAGCTGTGATTGTTAGGGTGGCCGTTGCCGTGCCACTGAAGACTGCGTCATCGTTAATCGTGGCAAAACTACCGCTCCCAATTTTCTCCTGCCACTGATAGCCTGTTGCGTTCGATGCCACGATGCTGAATTGGATTGTGCCGGATGCGCACGTAGCCTGACCAGCTGGTTGCTGAGTAATTGAAGGAGCCGCATTTACGGTCAACTGAACAGCAGTAGAAAATATAGTCGGATTGCAACTCCCTACTTTACAGCGATAGGAATAGTTGTTCATTGAGGCGGCTGCACTGCTTAGCGTGAGTGTGGCAGATGTGGCACCCGAATAAATTCCTGCATTGGTGATGTCTGCAAATCCTGAACCGATGTCTTCCTGCCATTGATAACTGCCCGGATTCGTTACCGCGATTGTAAACGAAGTGCCTGCATTTTCGCAAATCGTTTTATTGGTGGGCTGCGTGTTAATGACAGGCGCAGCACTCACGTTTAACGTATTGGCAAACGATGTGATTGTACAGGTACCATCACTTACGAGACAACGATAATAATAACCATTCATTCCGATTGTTGCCGCAGTGATCGCAAGCGCTGAAGTTGTTGCTCCGGAATACACACCACCATTGACAACATCGCTGTATAGACCAACACCGCTGGTTGAATTCATCTGCCATTTATAAGAAAGTCCAGAGCCCGTTGCCGTTACGCTGAAGCTTGCATTGTTATTCTCACAGATAATTGCAGATGCCGGATGAGTTGTGATACCGACCGAACCACAGGTAGTCAACCGGGCAATGTTGTTTCGTGCGACCGCATTGAAAGATGCGAACTTGCCCAGGGCCACTATCTTTCCATCGGATTGGACAGCTACAGAATTTACCGCCAGTGACGCATCTTCAAAACCTCCTTTGCCACTGGGTGTCTGGCTGACATTATTAAATCCATCATAACCTCCATTTGAATTAATCCTAACCAGGCCGCGATTAAACCATCCAGCCAAAATTATTTTATTATCGGATTGAATGATCACGGTCTGTACCGTGCTGGCCAGCGAAGGTGACGATGGAGGCGTGAAGGTATTGTCGATAGATCCATCGGTATTTATTCTGGCCACGCTGGCAAAAGGAGATGTAATATCACCATTGTAAAAACCTCCCACTACAGCTTTACCATCCGACTGAAGAGCTATTCCATACATGTTCGCCTTCAACGTGGCTCCTGGATTATACGTGGCGTCAATTGCACCAGTCGAACTTACTCTTACGATGTTTAGCCGCGCTGTTCCGTTATAACTTGAAAATCCCGATGAGCCCCCTACCACGATAATGCTTCCGTTTTGCTGAATGGCAAGTGCTCTTGTGATGCCTCCGCTAAATCCGGTTCCCGGGTCAAAGCTGGTGTCTAAAGTTCCGTTCGTATTTAATCGCGCTATGCGACTTCGACTCGTTCCATTGTAGGCTGTAAACGCACCTACAATCACCACTTTTTCGTCAGCGCTTTGAAGCGCCAGTTTCTGAACGTATCCATCCAGTCCGGTTCCGGTCAACGCAAAGGTGCCATCCAGTGTTCCGTTGGTATTAAGTCGGGCGACAGCCGCGGCAAATGAGCCACCCACTACTATTTTTCCATCCGAAGGTTGAATCGCTATGGAAAAAACCGCTGCACCAAATGAACTTCCAGGATCAAATCCGGAATCTAATGTGCCATCAGCATTAAGACGTGCGATGTAGTTGCGGGTAGTTCCATTATAAGATGTAAACGCGCCACCCACTATCAGCTTACCATCACCCTGAAGGACAGATGCATTTACTTCTCCATTAAAGCCGGTGCCGGTTGTGTAGGAATAGTCCAACTCGGCCGTCTGTGCCAATAGCTCCGAGTAAAAACAAAGTCCAGTCAAAATCAGTAGTAGTTTTCTCATAGGGGTAGATGTTGTCGCCCTTTAAAATTGCAACTCATACTCCTAATAAGGAATGGCCGTTTTGCGGTGCAATACTTAAACTTTGCAAAGGGCCATATTTTTTTTACGAACTGAAGAGCCGCTTACGCGAAATGTATGGCCTTCATGAACTTTTCGCGATACGATGCCCCTAATGGAATCTGATGGGCTCCGATGTACACGAACGAATGGTCGAATGAATCTATACAATCCACATTCACAATGAACGACCGGTGTACACGCATGAAGTTAGGTACCGGATTCTTTCGCGTGAACTGACTGAGGTTTTGCGTCATCGAAAATTGATCCGTTGCTGTAATAATATTCAGGTAACTTCCTGCCGCGCTGATGAACTGAATATCCTGTACTCTGACTTTCAGATGTCTATCGTTTTGACGAACAAACAATGACATTTCACTCATGGACTGGGCAATAATTGAGATGAATATGCTCAACTCATCACGATGAAAGCAACTGCTTTTTAATGAAGCCCTTGCTTTCCTTTGCGAAACGCTGCTAATTCTTTGCCGGTCTCACAGGCAATGTATCCGCGCCAGGAATTCTTCTTTATAATGATCACTGATCGGCAGCTTATGACGCTGCACCAAAACAGAAGACTCATCAAACGACTCAACCTTGTCGAGGTTAACGATGTAGGAACGATGAATCCGAATAAGATTAGGCAGAGGTGTTTTCTTCTGAAACTGCGCCAGATTCTGCGAAAGCGTATAACGATCTGTCCGGGTTTGAATGTGCACGTAGCTTCCTGATGCTTCTACAAAAAGCAAATCATCACCACACACCTTTTTATATCTTCCGTTGGCCCGTATGAACAGGCATTGATTTACCATAAACGGCTCATCGGGTAAGGCTTTTAAAGCAATTCGCTCACTATGGGTAACGGGCTGGTCGATTGAAAAATGATAGAGCGCAAGATCTATGGCCGCCAACAAATTTGCCGGAGTGAACGGCTTCACCAAAAACGAATGTGGTCGGGTTCTTTTAGCGCGTTCGTAGGTCTGTGCATCAGAATTTGCCGTGATGTAAATAATCGGAATAGTCAATCGGGTTTGAATCTGTTCCACCAGTTGTATCCCATTTGTTTCACCCACCAACTGAATATCGACCAACATAAGGTCTGGAGTCTCCGTTGAGATAAAATCAAATGCTGTACTGGCCTGATCAAAGACCGCCATCACATCATAGCCAGCAGCTACCAAATGAGCTTTGATATCTTCCGATATGATAAACTCATCTTCCACGATCACGATTTTAATTTTTTGCATGCTGGCGAAAAGGAAAGACAATTACCGCGTTAAAACAAGGTGCTGTATTAAGACTAAGCTCGCCAGCTAATTTCGTTTTCACCAACTGATCTACAAAGCGGAGACCAAAAGATTTACTAAAATTACCGCCTCCGGGTTTGAGCGCTCCGGTATCCGCCAACGAAAGTTCCAAACTGTTTCCCACCTGCTTCAACCTAAGAATTACGCTGCGATCGGTCTGATCATCTTGAAATGCATACTTCATTGAATTTGTGATGAGCTCGTTGCAAATTAAGCCACATGACAGCGCAATGTCCATATCCACCTCTATTTCCTCGCATGCCGAATCAAAAATTACCGGATGCGACTTGTCTTCGAATGACGCGATCAGATGATGCCCCAATTCAGCCAGATATACATCCAATCGCACACATCGCACGTTTTCCTTTTGATAGAGTTTTTCGTGAATCAAACCCATCGTAAATATTCGGGTAGACAGTTGCTGCAACGTCTCACTTGTTTCCGAAGAAGATTGATGAGACTTTAAATTAATCAGACTGGATATGATCTGAAGGTTGTTTTTCACGCGATGATGAACCTCATGGAGCAATGACTCCTTTTCAATGTTCTGAGAATGCAGCTCTTTGTTTTGGTATTCAATCAATTTATTTTTCTCTTCCAATAACCGTCCCGCCTTATTCTTCTGTTGGTAACGATAGTAATAGAGACCTCCCAGGATGGCAATGATCGTTAGCAAAGAAATAGCCAGGGCAATCTGCAGGTGGTGAGTTTCAATTTGTGCCTCATTCAATTCATTTTTAGATTTTAACTCCGCCATGTCGCGATTTCTTCTTTCTGTCTCGTATTCAATTTGAAGACTGGTTATGTGAAGCTGGTTTTCACCGTTGGCCATGCTGTCGCGTATGGTTTTACTTTGAATTAACGCAGCAGATGCTTCCTTGTGTCGGTTGAGCGAAGTTAATATGTCTGCTTTCAGCTCCAGAAATTCCTGAATGTCCTTCACACACCCGATTGCTTGAACGATGTTGAGACTGCTCTCAATTTCACGCAGTGCTTTCTTAAGCTCATGCGTTTTCAAATAGATTTGCGATTCTTCCTTCCGTGTCAGTGCTTCAGAACGTTTTAGTCCCATTCTCTCATTCAACAAAAGAGCTGAATCAAAATACGAGATTGCCTGTTTCCAATTTTGCTGCGCCTGATAGCTCCGCGCCATGGCGGCATACGCATCTGCGAGATGAATTCGTGTGCCTCTTGATTTGACTTCTGCTATCCAGTTGCGCAAATAATAGTGAGCAGAGTCATGCTGTCCCAAAGCCGAATACGCATTGCCAATACTACCTTTAAAGCTGGGTTGATGAAGTTGCTGATATTCCTTTGATGCAGCTTTGAAGTAAGCAAGGGCTTCCCTGTAATTTTGTAAATGCTGGTGATCCAGGGCAATGTTGTAGATCGTAAATGCATGTTTGTTCATGTCGACTGATCGCTCCAAAAACGTTAGGGATTCCAAATCCTTTTCAAGTTTGCTTTTATAATACAGACTTTCATTAGCTGATGAAGAGAATTGCAACGGCACCGATAAATCCCGATAGCCCGGAATTGCTTCTTGCAACCGAAACGACTCAATCATGTTTTGAGCGGCCAGTTTGTATTGACCCTTTGCACTGTAGATGAGGCTCTTGTGACTTCTTAGTTTCGCCAGTGCACTGTCATTCCGAACACGTTGATATAAGTCATCGGCACGATCGTACCAATAAAGGGCGCTATCAAATTTACAACGATAATAAATGACTAGCCCTTTATAGTGCAGACTTTGCGCTTGTCTGAAAAGGTCTTTTCGACTAATGGCGATGTGCTCACCCCTATCCAAATGATACAACGCCTGATCAAACTCTCCATCCAGCCAATATAAAATTCCCAGTTGAATTTGAATCAGGTTGACTAAGCTGTCGTCATGATGCTGAATTCCCAACTCCAAAGATTTTGTGGCCAACACAACAGTCTTTTGAAATGGTAAACTTTTATCGAGTGACTTTTTATAGTAATAAAGGGCAGAGTCACCGCCCGGTCGCAGAAACGCATTCCCCTCCGTTGCAGCAACAAACAGAAAGAAAAGTATGGACAATCGAATTGACTTGCGCTTTATCACCTGGAAATACATTCACATCACTAATGAGAAAGACTCCACACTGGTCATGAGGGAACCCATGATCCGAACACTAATATAGAAATTGTGATTGTTAAACTTTAGTAGAAAAACACTTCATCTACAAAGAACCAACCCTTCTTACCCTTTCCGGAGTGCCAATTCGGTAGTTTGTCGATTGGCCTGGCGGTGATCTTGTAAACAGAATGTGTCATTGGCTTTTCGAAATCAATGTCAAATGGCTGGATGCGCTGAGGCAAGTATTCCTTCGGCATTTCAGGCTTGATGGTTTTAATAAGTTTGAGGTGCTGATCGTCATCGCCCCCCCATACTTCCACTTCCGTGGGAGGAAAAATATAGCCGCCAATATTTTCAGCGTAACTCATCACAATTTTATGAATAGGCGGAGGCGTTTTTCCGAAATCAAACTCCGCAGCAAATGGATTATCGCGAAAGCCAAGCCAGGAAGGTTCTTTCAACACATCAATAAAACCTTTTCGCCCGTCTGTTAAACTCTTTGATCCCTCCCCGGAATATTGTTTGTCTACTGGTGAAAGTAACTTAGCTCCTTCTGGCTTCAGTCCGCTCACAAAGCAAGTCATTTCAAAAACATCGCTGCAATACCAGCCGGGCTTACACGCTATGGCCTTTACTTTAAAAGTTGCCTGTTGATGCAAAGGTTGATCGTATGTTAACGAAGTGGTGCTGTCTGGTCTTGTTCCGTCCAATGTATAGCGAATGGTAACGCCCGGCATAGCATGCTTCAACTCGATGGGTTCATCTTTTTTTAACAGACCGTCATTTACCAACAAGGGCCGGCTAAGGCGCAGTACGCGATCATCTTTAAATTGAGTAGTACTGATGGAGATGTTTGGATATTGTTTTAGTAAGTCTACCTTATCTGCTTCTGTGATCTTAGTGTTCCAGATAAATAACTCCTTCAACAACGGAAGACCTAACACCGGCTTCAAATATTCGCGTGTGACGTCCGTGCCGGCAAGCGATAGCGAGGTTAGATTGTTCAACGACTGCAAAGAAGACAAACCCTCGCCTTGTATTTTAGAGAAATTAAGATTAATCTTTTCTACGTTTTTAAACGTTCCAATGATTTTAAGTTCCGCATCGATCACCGGCATCTTAGAAAGATTGAGCACGACCAACTGCTCCTTTATTTCGCTCAATTCTTCAAGTGCTTTCGGTTGAAATGATTCACGAATAAAGAAGTCAGCTTGTAAGGCCGCACTTCCCTGATACAACGGGAAGACTGAGCGAAAAGGCGTGTTAAGTTTTTTTACCACATCTTCTGAAACAGCATTGAACGGATATACTTTATGTTCAACCACATCAGCAACGGGCGAAAAAGTTGCTGCCAGAATCTTCAGCGAGTCACCTTCTTTTAGATCAGCAAGTTTCACTTCAAAATCAGCACCTGACTTGATCCATTGTTTTAATAAATCAATCTCTTGCTTGTTGAGTTGTGGCTTTCCATCCGGTGGCATGTGATCGTCATCTTCCAGGGGCAGGTGAATGTATTTGATCATCCGGCTGTCGCCTGGCTTACCGGCTTCCCACTCCACTCCTTTCTTTCCACCTTTCTTAAAGGCATCAACCGAGGTCATCACCAGTTTTCCTTTTGCTTTCGATTCATTGTGACAGGAAATACATTTCTTTTCCAAAACAGGATAAACCGATTTGCGAAACACTGACGCATCCGCAGGTATCTCTTCAGAATTTTTCACCGGGGCGAAAACATAATTCTCCCCGTGTGTCAGGGTGCCACCCGAATGCCCGACAAACAAAAGAGAACCGATGGTTAGCGCACCCAGTCCAAAAAATACAATTTCATTTTCTTCTACGCGCTCAAATACCAGCAAAAGCACGTAGCATAAAAAACTCAACAACACTCCACTCACTTTATGCTGGGTCAATGCATCTGCTCCATAGTCACCTTGCAAGGAAAGAAAGAAACCAAACAACGCGGTGACAGATGCCGCAACAGAGGTCAGCAGCAACGTGAGCAGTGCAATTTTTTTAAACGCCTTCTTCTTAAATTCATTTCTGGCGAACAGCATGATCACGAAAAAGATAAGGAAGCCAATGGGCAAATGAAGGACCACGGGGTGAAGTCGACCGGCAACCTGAAGCCATGCAGGCAATTCAATCTGGCTTTCAAAGAATAGTAAAAAGAGAAGGAGAACCTGAAAGAAGAAAATAAAATTGAGGAGAATGCCCTTTGTTCTTTGCATGAATTTCTTTCAGTTCGTAATCAAAATGATTAGGTTAATATTTTGAAGTCTGTGCACTTAATTAAGCTAAAATTCCGCTCACTACTTTTCCGGCAACATCGGTGAGGCGGTATCGCCTTCCTAAATGTTTATAATTAAGTTGTTCGTGATTGAGTCCCATCAAATGCAAAACCGTGGCATGAAAATCATTCACATGTACGGGGTCCTTGATAATGTTGTAACCAAACTCATCCGTTTCACCATATACCGATCCACCCTTCACACCTCCGCCTGCCATGAAAATAGTGTATGCTCGAGGATGATGATCGCGTCCATAATTATCTTTTGATAAATCACCCTGACAATAATTTGTTCTTCCAAACTCTCCGCCCCAAATCACCAACGTCTCATCCAATAAACCACGTTGCTTCAAATCCATGATCAAGGCCGCTGTCGAGCGATCAACATCTTGCGCCTGCAACGGCATCTCTCCTACCATGTTTCCATGTTGATCCCAACCCTGATGATACAACTGCACAAACCGAACGCCAGCTTCTGAAAGCTTTCGCGCCAACAGACAATTGGCAGCATACGTGCCGGGTGCTAAGCAATCGGCACCATACATCTTTATAATATTATCAGGCTCTTTCGAAAGATCGGTGAGCTCCGGCACGGCAGTCTGCATGCGATACGCCATCTCATATTGTTGCACACGTGTTTGAATTTCCGGATCACCAAACTCCTGATAATTCAAATCATTTAGCTGAGCAAGGTTGTCCAACATTCTTCTGCTATCCGCACGATCGCGTCCTTGCGGATCTTTCAAATACAAAACTCTTTCCTCGCTGCTGCTGAATTGCACGCCCTGATGAATGCTATCCAAAAATCCATTCGTCCACAATTTTGAATACACACCCTGCCCATTACCTCTTCCGCGCGAAAGCAACACGCAATACGCGGGAAGATTTTTGTTTTCGCTTCCCAATCCATAACTGAGCCACGCACCCATGCTGGGCCGGTTGCCCTGTTGCGCTCCTGTTTGCATAAACGTGAGAGCCGGATCGTGATTAATCGCTTCGGTATGCATCGATTTGATAAAACAAATATCGTCCGCCACTTTGGCGATGTTGGGAAACATTTCACTGATCCACGCACCTGATCTACCGTATTGCTGAAACTTAAAATGGGAACCAATCAACGGAAACTTCTTCTGTCCCGATGTCATGCCGGTCAGGCGCTGACCATTTCGAATGGACTCCGGCAATTCTTCACCGGCCATCTTGTTGAGCAAAGGTTTATAATCAAAGCTTTCAAGCTGTGAAGGTGCTCCGTTTTGAAAAAGATAAATGATACGTTTTGCTTTCGGTGCAAAGTGTGGCAGGCCTACTGTTTGACTCAACTCATCTTTGCCACTAAACAAATCCGGAATGAGCAGCGAACCCAACGCCACGGAGCCAAAACCCAAACCCAGCTTGCCAAGAAAATGTTTGCGGGTGATGTGAAGTCGATTCTCTAAAAATTCATTGCCCATACATCTTACGTTTTTGTTATCGACTCTTCCATGTTATAAATCGTGTGCACCACCTGCATCAGTGCTGCCAATGTTATAGTATCTATAATTTCAGCATGTGGATATTCACCCGCTTCGATCAATTGCTTTGCTTTTTCTTTTGACTGACTGAACTTTGTTTTTTCAGATTCAAAATAGCTGGTCAGGATTTTTAATTCTTCTGGTCTCGCTTCGCGGCATAGGATGGATCGAAATGCTTTCACGACTTTTTCCTCGGGGGTTGACTTCTCCAGCATCAATCGTTCGGCAAATACGCGTGAGGATTCCAGAATCACCGGATCGTTTAACAACATCAGTGCCTGCAACGGTGTGTTTGTTCGTAAACGTCTCACCTCACACTGATCGCGGTTGCTCGCATCAAACATCAACATGCCCGGAGGCGGCACCGTGCGCTTAATAAAACTGTACAAACCTCTGCGATATAACTTATCGCCATGGTCTTGTATATAATGTGCCAACACGCCACGGCCAGAAGTTGCAGATTCCCAAATGCCCTTAGGCTGATACACTTTATAACTGGGACCACCGATTTCTTTTACCAGCAAACCACTGCTGGCCAGTGCCATGTCACGAACAGCTTCAGCAGACATGCGAATGCGCGGACCACGTGCCAACAAAATGTTCTCCGGATCTTTCGCAAGCTTGTCTTTTGTGATCACTGATGATTGACGATACGTGGATGTTGTCACCAGTTGCTTGATCAATCGCTTAACGTTCCATCCGTTATTTACAAAATCCAGCGCCAGCCAATCCAACAATTCCGGATGCGAAGGCATATCGCCCTGCATGCCGAAATCACCGGCCGTCTTCACAAGTCCTCTTCCAAAAAACTCTTGCCACATCCGATTGACAAACACACGAGATGTTAATGGATGTTTCTTATTGACTAACCAATTGGCGAGACCCAATCTGTTGCTTCCGTAGGTAAGGGTATCAAAAGGAAAGATGGCATCCGGTAAACCAACGCTCACCTGCTCACCATGAGCGTCATACACGCCTCTCTTTAATATATAAGTCGGTCTTCGCCTTGCGGAATCTTGCATAATCATAACTTCAACGGCAGCGGTATCTTTTTTATTGATGTAGGTGAATATCGAATTCACTTCTTCCGTGGTGAATTTTATTTTGGGAGGATCGGCCAATGAGGCTAGTGTTATATCACCTTGCAAACCTTTTTCCGGCACTTGATTAAAAAAGGCAAACGTACTGTAATAAGCTTTTTGAGAAATAGGATCATACTTGTGATCGTGGCAATGCGCACACTCAAACGTCAGTGCTAAAAATGCTTTTCCAAAAGTGTTGGTCCTGTCCGTTACATATTCAATGCGATACTCTTCTTGAATCACGCCACCCTCTTGTGTAATCTTATGATTGCGATTGAATCCCGTTGCCAGCAATTGCTCTTTCGTTGGATTGGGCAGAAGATCGCCCGCCAATTGCCACGTGACAAATTGATCATATGGATAATTTTCGTTGAAGGCATGGATAACCCAGTCGCGCCACGGCCACATTGTTCTTAACCCGTCATCCTGATAGCCGTGCGAATCGGCATAGCGGGCTAAGTCCATCCAATAGGTGGCCATCTTCTCACCGTACTGAGGTTGGGCCAGCAATTCATCTACTATTTTTTCATACGCGGTTTCAGATGCATCGTTCCTGAATCTCTCTTGCATCTCCACAGATGGCGGCAAACCGGTAATATCAAGGCTTACACGTTTTAGTAATCGCTCTTTGTCGGCCTCATCATTGGGTTGCAACCCTGCTTCCTCCATTTTTGCCAACACAAATTTGTCTATCTCATTCTTAGGCCAGGCTTCATCTTCAACTTCGGGAATTACCTGCGCTGTTGGTGAAATGAAAGCCCAATGTTTTTTATACTTCGCGCCCTGATCAATCCACTTCTTAATCAATTCAATTTCAGTTTCACTCAACTTCAAATTGGATCTAACAGGTGGCATTAATTCCGCTGTGTCCTTTGACGAAATTCTCCTGAATACTTCTGACTCGGATGAATTGCCAGGAACAATCACATGCGCTTTTGGGTTGTCCTTCAATGCAGCCAATGCGCTTTCGCGAAGGTCAAGACGCAAGTTCGCTTTGCGCTGACCGGCATCCGGGCCGTGACATTTGAAACACCGGTCGGATAAAATGGGGCGTATGTGCAAATTGAAATCAACTGAATCTTTTGCACCCGCCATGCGCCCAGACTTTTGACAAGACGAAAACAAAATGATCGCCAGAAGGAAGCAAAAGGTAGGTGTGGATTTCAAAAACTGCATAGGGACAGGTAATACACGAAAGTTGCAGATTTTGACGAACTTTTAAAACCCTTTTTATGTGAGGTTGTTATTGAACTGAATGAAAATCTACCACCTTAAAAGAACTCAGTTTCTACCCATCTCGCTGTCAGCGGCCTGGGATTTTTTTTCCACACCAAAAAATCTGTCCAAAATCACTCCGGAGCACATGCAGTTTCAGATTCTCCACATTTCCGGAGGAGACAAAGCCTATGCCGGCCAGATCATTCGCTATAAAGTTGGAATTCTTCCCGGTGTGAGATTGCACTGGGTAACCGAGATCACCCACGTGAAGGCACCAGAATATTTTGTGGATGAACAACGCTTTGGTCCTTATGCATTGTGGCACCATCAGCATCATTTTAAAGAAGTTGCGGGTGGAGTGGAGATGACCGATGAAGTGAGCTACGCTATACCGTTGGGTTGGCTCGGCCAGTTGGCCCATTGGATTTTTGTTGGCCGTGAGGTAAATCGTATTTTTGATCACCGTTTTGCGGTGTTGCAGAAATACTTTAATGGAAATCAGAATGAGTTTTTGAAGACGGCTTAATTATGAACTGGATGTTAATTATAGTTTGCTCCATTATCACCATCACTACTTTTTTGTTTTGGGAGTTCGTGGCGTGGTTCACACACAAATATGTGATGCATGGCTTTCTTTGGATCTGGCACAAATCACATCATACCGTGCATGACCACGCACTCGAAAAAAATGACTGGTTCGCGGTGGTGTTTAGTATTCCTTCGATTGGTCTATTCTATTACTACACACTCATAACTTACAATCCTTACATGCTAGCGGTTGGCCTGGGCATCTTCTGCTACGGCCTGTTCTATCTTGTCTTTCACGATATCATTGTACATCAGCGATTGAAATGGAGACCGGAAAATCGCAGCCGTTATTTACAGCGAATGATTCACGCACATTACATCCATCATAGCAAACACACGAAAGAAGAGTGCGAAGCCTTTGGATTTCTCTACGCTCCTAAAAAATATGAGGCTAAGAAGTTTGAGCTAAGAAAAGACCGGCAACAAACTCAATAGGTAATCGGTAAGCCGTGATTGGTTATCCGAGTCAAAATAATCCCGCTGCATGATGATTCAAGATAAGTTCTTATATCTCACGATAGATTTTCTTTCGATCATATTTCCATTCATGTTTAGCTTTTATTCCAAAGCTAATTTTTCAAAGAAATGGAAATATCTCTGGCCAGCTATACTTATTCCCGCGGTCATTTTTATTGCGTGGGATATTCAGTTCACAAAGATGGGCGTGTGGGGGTTCAATCCTAGATACCTGACGGGGATAAATTTCTTCAACCTTCCAATCGAAGAGGTATTGTTTTTTATTTGCGTGCCCTACGCATGTGTGTTTACCTACGAAGCGATCAACTATCTCATAAAAAAGGAATTACCCGAAACGGTTGTTAACTACTTTACTTACTTCCTCGCATTCTACCTCATGACCAGCGGTATACTCAATCTCTCCCGTTGGTACACGGCTACAACATTTATTAGCTGCGCGGCCTTTATCATGTTGTTAAGAGTGCTAATAAAGCCCGATTATCTTGGTAGATTTTATGTCGCGTTCATTTTTATTCTCAACCCTTTCTTCATCGTAAATGGTATCCTCACGGGAACAGGAATTGAGCAAGAGGTAGTGTGGTATAACAACGCGGAGAATCTTGGCGTTCGGATGGGCACCATTCCAGTCGAAGATACTTTTTATGGAATGCTCTTGATACTCATGAACATCTTCATCTTCGAGAGACTTCAAAACAAAAAAATAGCCACAGACTCACTGAAAAATAATCAGTAAATCCGTGGCAACTTTCCTGTCCAATCCTATTCGTATCTCAATGAATCAGACGGATTTGATCTCGCAGCTTTGATAAAATGGAAACTTACTGTAAGCCATGCGATTGACGCGGCAATGATGCCTCCTAGCAAGAACACTCCCACGCCCAATTCAATCCGATAAGCAAATGAGCTAAGCCAGCTGTCCATGGTGTACCACGCAAGTCCTGCAGCTATCGCGAATGAAATTCCCACCAGCACCATAAATTCCTTTGAAAGCAACGTGCTCACCGAAGTAACCGTGGCGCCCATCACTTTGCGAATACCAATTTCTTTCGTGCGCTGCTCTGCTGTGAAAGAAGCAAGTCCTAACAACCCGAGACAGGCAACGAAGATGGCAATGCCCGTCATGACGGTGAAAAGTTGTCCAAGCTTTTGTTCCTCTCTGAATAACTCATCAAAATTCTGATCGAGGAAAGCATATTCAAAAGGTTCGTTGGCGGCAGTCCGCTTCCAGATGGTTTCCACTTTTTTCACAGCTTCATTTGCCGAACCTTCATAACGAATCAGTAAGTTGTTGGCCTTTGGCGTCAATTGAATTACCAGCGGACGAATCTTGGATTTGAATGACTCAAAATTAAAATCCTTTACCACGCCCACAACCTCCATATCAAAAGGCTTTGCAGCATTATTGTTTGTCAACTTTTGATGCAATGGGTCTGTCCAGCCAAGTTCTTTCACGGCAGCTTCGTTAATAACACACGCAGTTGAATCTGATGGAAAATCCTTAGAAAAATACCTTCCCTCCTTCAGCTCAATCTTCAGCACATTTAAATGATCGTAGTCTGCAAAGTAGGCGCCCATTATTCTATCCTGATCGGTACCAGATGTGCGGAAGACTGTCGTATTATTAACACCAGGGAAAACGTTATTCGTGTAGCTCGCTTTAAGGCCGGCTAGTCCGTTTACAGATTCTTTAAAGGCGGTCATGTTTGTGGTCAGCCTCCTTGCATTTCTAATAATCAATACATTTTGTTTATCCAGTCCAATATTTTTCTCCTGCAAATAACTTAGCTGGTTAAACACGATCATTGTGCTTATTATCAAGGTGATTGAAATCGTAAATTGAACGACTACCAGCGCGCTTCGAATGCCTTTGCTTCTCATACCCGCTTTAACCTTTCCCTTCAAGACATCCACCGGCTTAAATGAGGTGAGGTAGAAAGCGGGATAGCTACCGGCCAACAATGAAACAATAAGAAATACAGCAATGACGCCAGTAAGAATGACAGGATTTAATAGAGTTGAAAAAACCAGCTCCTTGGCAGAAAGCAAGTTGAACGCGGGCAGTAATAAATAAACAGCAACCACCGCCAGCACTGTGCTCACAAACGTGTACACAAATGACTCTGATAAAAACTGAGCAACTAACTTCGATCGAACCGAACCCAGTGTTTTCCTTAATCCCACTTCCTTCGCGCGACTAGCCGAGCGGGCCGTTGATAAATTCATAAAGTTGATACAGGCGATCAGCAAAATAAAAATCCCAACTGCACCCATAATGTAAACATACTTCACATCGCTGCGCGGAGAAATACCATCGTTCAGCTCCGTTTGATATAAGTGACTGCTGCCAAGCGAATAGGCATAATAAGCATACACGCCACCTTGCTTTTCAAACTCTTTGAAGCTAACACCAAACCCTTGCTCCAATTCAGGCGCAACGTGTTCCTCCACAAAAGCGCGAAGCTTTGTATTGATGCTTTCGATGGTGGTCTTGGGATTCTTACGGAAGTATGTATAAAGCCCATTATTGGTCCATCCATTGGCTTTCATGTCTTCGTCCGACTCGGATGAAAGTAGCATGTCATACTGAATCTGTGAATTGGCAGGTGCTTCTTCTGCAACTCCTGTTACTTTAAAAGCTTTGTTATCATTGCCAACGGTTATCAGCTGTCCGATAGCCGACTGGTCTCCAAAATAACGAACAGCAGACTCTTTGGTGATCACCATGGTATTGGGTTCCTTCAAGGCGGTCTTCACATCGCCTTCCAATAATTTAAAACTGAAGAACTCGAAGAAATTAGAATCGACCAGCAAAGCCTTCGTTTCTGTGAATGCTTTGTCTTCATATTTCATCACCACGTTTCTCCACGGATTGACACGTATGGCTTGTTCAACACCGGGAATTTCACTCACCATCTCTTGCGAGAGCGGAGGACAGGAAGAAGATGTATAAATCTCTTGTCCACCTATTTTGCCGTGAAGTGCTACACAATAAATATTCTCAGAGTCTTTGTGAAACTTATCAAAACTTAATTCATCAAAAATGTAAAGTCCGATAAGAAAACAGGCCGTGAGTCCAAAGGCAAGCCCGGCAATATTCAAGATGGAGTAAAACTTGTGCTTTAGAATGTTTCGCAACGCAACTTTAAAATAGTTTTCGAGCATATTTTGTTAAGGTTAATAGTTATAAGCAAAGCAATATCACGCGGCCCGTATCGAGGCCACCAATTTTACATTAGTACTTGTCTCAGATTTTTTAATAAGACGCCAGAAGTTGCCGAAACGTTACAACCACCGTAAAATTATTTTCTACTCATCGCGCAAAGTTTTGGTTGGATTGAGAGAAGCTGTTGTAATGGTCTTGTAACCCACCGAGAAGATAGCTATGGCAACCATGACGACCACCGATATGAAAAGACTCACGAATCCCAGTTTTAAATAATATTCCCAAATGGAATCCATTAACCAGTTGGCGGCAAAATAACCAAGCACGCTTCCCAGCAACGTAGCCACACCAAGATTAATTACGAACTCCATGTTAATTACTCCGGCTATGTTAGAGATAGAGGCACCAAGTACTTTGCGCACACCAATCTCCTTCATCTTTTTCACAATGTTGAGTGACACCAGTGTGAACAAGCCAATACCCGTCATTAAGGCAGCAAAGAATCCAAGGAAGCCAAACATGATCACTACGTTCTTATTGATGTCATTGGTCTCCTGCAATTCCTGATCGATCATTTGACCATTGTACTGAGTGTTCGGAAAGATCTCTTTCCATTTCTTTTCCATAAACACATTTACATCCGCTATTTTCCTGGGATCCATCTTCACCACCAACTGCTGATATTTGTCGGGCGATGTATAGCGAATAATTAACGGCTGAATGGGTGCCCACAACGCCCTGGCATAAACATTCTTGACAACACCCACCACAAATAATTGAACCGTGTCTTGCCACACCAGGCGTTTGCCAATCGGATTATCTTTCCAACCAAACTCTTTGATCAATTCTTCTGTCACGATCACCGACTCTTTGCGATCGGTTTCAGAGTCCTTCTGAAAATTTCGGCCATCCACCAGTGTCATACCAATCGTTTCAAAATAATTATCTCCGATTTCCATGATGTCTACTTCGCGAACGAGTGATTCATATTTGACCGGATCATTGATCCACGAGTTCGCCACGTGATGTCGCGTGCCTGCAATCATTTGAATATCGGTGTTGGTTGACAATGCATCGCGATAGGTATTGAATTCGCCTTCATTGTTAATCCAGGTGGAAATCACACCATGGGTGGAGAATCCGAGGTCATAGTTCTTTTGATATTGTCCGTTTTGATAAAAGGCTACTGCCATGATAATCAACAGCAACGAAATGAGGAATTGCCCGCCCAAAAGAATACGAGTGAACCAATTGGTGCCACCAAATTTAGCTTTGCCTTTTAGTATACTCACTGGTTCAAATGAAGTGATGTAAAAAGACGGATAAGAGCCTGCAATTACTGCTGTGACAAGTAGTAACAGGACAATAAAAAATAAAAAACCTGCATTTTCTGAATAGCTTAAATTCAAGTCAAGCCACGGCCACAAAGCATCATAGGCCGGCACGAGAAATTCAGCAAGAAGAAGTCCGGCTACTAAGCCAAGAAAGCAGAGCACCAGATTTTCTCCTAAAAACTGAGCAATCAACTGTGCACGCATGCCGCCCATTACTTTCCGAATTCCAATTTCTTTCAATCTTCTGCTCGAAATAGCAATGGACGTATTCGTAAAGTTGAAGCACGCCAACAGCAAAAGCATGGCGGCCATAACAGACGGAACGGTGATCGCTTCATCCGGAATACCTCCTCTTAAATAATCACTGTTTACCCGCGGATTGGCGCGGTTTCGTTTCATCATCCCGTCAAAATTCTCAAGAAAGTAAGAGGTGACTTTAAAATCTTCTCGTGCTTTATTTTGTGGCTCGATGTACTGCTGCAATTGTTTTGTAACACTGGCTACCAGTGAAGGATCATCAATCTTCAAAAACAATACGTGCGACCATTTCTTCCAGCTTGTTTCGGTCAGGTCTTCGTCCAGATTGATATCCCAGAAGTTATCAATCAACGTAATCACTTCAAATTGAATGCTGGAGTTACTCGGTAGTTTTTTAAACACGCCACCGATTTCAAATTCTTTTGGCCTGCGTACACCGTCTTTTCCTAATACAATCTGTGTAATCGGTTTACCGACCACATCTTCGTTGTTGTAATACTTCCGGGCTACTTCATCGCTGATAAAAACTTTGCTCTTATTGTGGAAGTCAGCAAAGGAGCCATATTTTAATTGATAGGTGAACAAATCGAAGTAAGCAGAATCGGCAAAAACCATGTCTGTGCCAAATACTTCATCGCCAATCCTCATATCGCAATAAGAGGACATGTACCTCACCACCTTATTGACATCCTTAAAATTTTGCTTGATATAATTGGCAAGTGGCATGGGAGCCATTCCGAAGCGCTCATGCTTGTCCTGAAATTCGCGAATGAACTGAACGCGATAAATCTTATCTGCATTTGCATGTCCCGCATCCCACTTATCGCTGTAGTCCCAATTCAAATAAGCCACAATACAACAGGCGATGGCGATACCCATTCCAAATACATTGATGAAGATGAACAGTTTGTTCTTCATCAGACTGCGCAAGGTGATAAGCAGGTAGTTTTTGATCATATCAGGGTGTTTTAAAATTCCTTAGACTTGATGAAATGGACACCGGTTGCACGAACAGCCAACAAATGTGCCAACGGAATTGAAACGAACAAATCAATGAAATGAACATGCGAAGTGCATATTTCTTTATTCCATTTAATTGACTGTTCAGTAATGCACAAGGTCGTGTTCATAGTTGCACATCGGTTGGGTTCCGATTTCAATCATATGACAACCAAACATTGCTTCCCCCCTACGCAGCCATAAAAAAATAAAGCCCAATTCCGTTGAAGAGACGGAGCCGGGCTTTATTCTTAACCTAACCTAAACTATGAAGAACGCATCAGGACTAACCTGTTCCTGAACTCTTTGTCTGCCTCTCGGCAGCATTATTGGTTAACCGTCATACATTAATCGTAAAAATTCATTCACGATTAACTATTCACGATTAACTATTCACGATTAACAATTAATTAAATATGAAAGTGTTCCTTAATATTTTCTGTTACCACCTTACCATCAAACAAGTTCACAATTCTATGAGCGTAGTTGGCATCGTAAGGTGAGTGAGTTACCATCAGGATGGTAGTTCCTTCTTCGTTCAACTGAGAAAGGAGTTTCATTACTTCTTCTCCGTTAGCCGAATCCAAATTACCTGTCGGTTCATCGGCCAGAATCACTTTTGGTTTGGCAACGATGGCACGCGATATCGCAACACGTTGTTGCTGTCCACCTGATAATTGCTGAGGAAAATGGTTTCTTCTGTGCATGATGTTCATGCGCTCCAGCACTTCTTCTACACGCTGCTTGCGCTCCGATGCCGGCACTTTCATGTACAACAATGGAAGCTCAACATTTTCAAACACGGTCAATTCATCAATTAGGTTGAAGCTCTGAAACACAAAACCAATAGAGCCTTTGCGTAATTGTGCACGCTGACGCTCAGAATACTTCGCCACTTCGTGCTCACCGAAATGATATTCACCGCCAGACGGGTTGTCAAGCAATCCTAAAATATTCAATAGCGTTGATTTACCGCAACCAGATGGGCCCATGATGGCTACGAATTCACCGGCTTTAATTTCTAAGTTAATGTTATTGAGGGCAGTGGTTTCCACTTCTTCTGTGGTGTACACTTTCTCGAGGTTCTTTAATTTGATCATATTGATGTGTGTTTAAGGTTAGATGACAGATTGTTCTTTTTAGTTTTAAAATACTCGGTGTTTTTCAAAAGGTTACTGTTTCGTTTCAATTAGACGCTCAAAAGTTTAAATAGTTGCATTAATTGAGGATTAAAACTTCGTTGTTCCCAAAATTTTCATACGAAGAGGTAATCACTTTATCGCCTGGCGCAAGTCCTTCCAGCACCTCAAAGTATTCGCTTCCCATCTTGCGGCCGAGTTTGATATCTTTCTTCACCGCCCTGTTTTCGCCATCGAGAATAAATATCCAGTTGCCACCGGTGTCTTTGTAGAATCCGCCCATCGGAAGCAATAGTTCTTCAGAAGACTGACCCAGCTCAATCCTCATGCGAAGGGATTGCCCGCGTCTGATACCTTGCGGAGTTTCACCATCAAAGTCCATGTCCACCTCAAAACGACCAGCTGTTATGGTGGGATAGATGTACGTGATCACCAGATTATACGTCTTCCCGTTGTAGTCGGTAGAAGCTTTTAGACCTGTTGAAATTCTTGGGAAGTACAATTCATCTATTGGCACACGTACCTTATAGCTTCCAACGATGTCGACTTGACCCAAACGTTGAGCGGTGTTGACAGCCTG